>UBXV01000040.1 GCA_900469625.1 Hyphomicrobiales bacterium | reverse complement strand
CGCATCGGCATCGACGAGTTTCGCGATGGCTTCGAGGCCATGCGCTCCGGAAACTCCGGCAAGGTCGTCATGGACTGGTAGACGGGGTCGGATAAGGGGCGACTGCGCCAAGGCTCAGTCGAGGGGAAAGTACCAAACAGGGGCGGGAATGATGTCTAGGCAGACCAATGCAATCGCGGGCTTCATTCCAGCAGGGCCTTGCAGGCGATGAACATTTCGCCGCCTGCGGAGCTGCAGGAAAACTGGAACCGCCGCATGGTCATGCTGGCGCTTCCGATCATCCTCGCCAATCTGGCGCAGCCGGTGCTGTCGCTGGTCGATACCATGGTGGCGGGACATCTTCCCGGCGCCTGGTATCTCGGCGGCGTCGCACTCAGCGGTGTCCTGTTCAATTTCCTGTTCTGGAGTTTCAGCTTCCTGCGCATGGCGACCACCGGGCTGGTAGCCCAGGCATCGGGCGCAGACGATGCAGCCTTGATGCGCAAGCACCTGCTGCGGGCGCTGCTGATCGCCGCCGCTGCGGGCGCGATCATCATCATTCTTCAAAAGCCGATCATCGAAATCGGTCTGACCTTCCTCGGCGGCAGCCAGGCGGTCTATGAGAGTGCGGTGGCCTACGCCTCGGCTCGCATCTGGTCGGCGCCGGCAGCGCTCGGGAACTTCGTGCTGCTCGGGTATCTGCTCGGCCGCCAGCGGGTGATGATATCGCTCGCGCTGCAGATCGCGCTCAATGTCATCAATCTTGCAGCGACGGTCACGCTGGTCTTCGTGTTCGACTGGGGCGTCGCCGGCATCGGTGCGGGCACCGCGCTCGCCGAATGGGTTGCCTTCATTGCCGGCCTCATGATCGTCCGCCCGTTTAGCGCAGGGCCGCCCTTGGCCTTGCGCGAACTGCTGAATGGCCCAGCCTTCAGAAGCCTGATTGCCGTCAATCGCGACATATTCCTGCGCAGCCTCTTCCTGCTCGTCTGCTTCGGCTGGTTTGCCCGAAGCGGCGCTCTGGAGGGCGATGCGATCCTGGCGGCCAATGCTGTGCTGCTGAACCTCCACGGCATCACTTCCTATGGTCTCGACGGATTTGCCCATGCGACGGAGACCCTTGTTGGCTCGGTCATCGGCGCACGCCGAAAGGACGCGCTTCGGCGGGTGATCAAGGCGGCGTTCCTGTGGTCTGGGTTGGTGGCGCTGTTGTTTTCGCTCTGTTATGCGCTGGCAGGCCCCGCAATCATCTCGCTGCTGACCAACCAGGAGGATGTTCGCGCCGCGGCGATCCAGTTCCTTCCTTATGTCGTCGTGCTGCCGCTGATCTCGGTGACGAGTTACATGCTCGATGGCGTGTTCATCGGTGCAATCCGCACAAAGGAACTGCGCAACAGCATGTTCCTTTCCACGCTCGTCTTCCTGGCGGCCGCATATGTCTTTCAGCAGGCCTGGGGCAATCACGGGCTCTGGCTTGGCATGATGGTGCTGATGGTGGCGCGTGCAGCCACGTTGGGCATCAGATTGAAGCGCATATTCGCACAATTCTGAGCCGCCGCACCGGGCGGTGGCGGGCGTCGCACCCTCAAGCGGTTTGCGCTGCTCGCGGGATTGCGGCAACTCCAATGCTTGCGAAGTACGACACTTGCCGTATGGCGTGAGCCCGCGCAGTGGTTCTAGATCAAGGTTCAACACCGGTGGCGACTGCGTTCAAGTTCGGGGTGAGCAAGGGGCGTGCCGCCTCTGCGCTGCGGCCAGGCGATCAAGACGTCAACATCGTCGCGGTCGCATGACCTGAAACCCTGCTCGGCCGGAAAACCGCAGGCGTATCGCACCGTTGTCTGTAGCTTCGTGACCGGCGCCCCGACGTGGTGCCGGTTTGATCGCGCATGCATGTCGCAAGTGGAGTTCATCTGGATGACCGCAGGAAATGTCAGACGAATTCGGGATGCCGGCCGTTGCGCGCCGGGACAAACCGGCAAGCGTGTCTTGCGTGATCGCGCGCGCCAGCCCGCGCCGCGATCGCTTGGCCGCGTCGTGTCAAACGATGCTTGAGAAAGCGGCACGACGGAAATCTGGAGCGATCGCCGCGCTCGGATGCATGACAGCCGAGGAGATTGTCTGCCATCCGGCGCTTCACCTCGCGGATCAGAGGTTGGCAGCCCACCTGATTGAGATGCATCGGCAAGCGCCGCGGTTTGCCCGCCTCGGCGCATCGCACCGCAAATGGCTGATGACGCAGGCGATGTATGCCCTGTGTATGCGCCGGGTGCCGGGCAAGGATACCTCCGGGCTCAATGCCACGCGCTTTGCCGAGCACATCACGTCGATCGGTGTCGCGAGCCGGAATACCGCGGATGCCTTCCTCAAGGAACTGCTTGCCTACAAGTTCCTGCAGGTAATCCCGTCGCGGCATGATCGCCGGATCCATGTCCTGGACACCACACCGGTTGGCGACAGGGTCATGATCGGCTGGTTCGTCGGGCATATGGCCGCGCTCGACCGCATGGATGGCGGCAGCCGCGTCGACGTCTGCGTCCAGAACCCGCGGATATTCCGCAGAGCCCAACCGCGCGCGACGGCGGCGTTGATCGCGAACGCGGCGTGGCGCGTTCTGCCGGAGAGTATTGCGCACTTTCTGTCGTGCGAATCCGGAGGAATGCTCGTGCATGAGTTCATGCTTCAGATCGCCGATTTCACGCCGGTCGATGGCAAGGTCGTCGTCGGCTCGGTCAACGTGCTTTCGCTGGCGGAACGCTATGGAATTTCAGCCAGCAACGTCAAACGTATGTTGACGCGAGCGCAGGAAAAGGGGTGCCTCGGCTGGGACGGATCGCGTGGCCATAAGTCCCTCTGGCTCTCGGCGCGGTTCCTCGGCGACTATGCCCTGTGGCGGGCGCAGAACTTCGCCGCGCTCGATGAAGCCTTTCACTTCTGCGCCTGCGCGGTGCCGCGTGCGAGCGCTGTTGAGGCGCAGACACGCAAACCGGTACCCGGAGGCACGGGCAGTGAAGCCCGTTTGGAGCGGCGGCCGTGTGGAGTGTGACGCAGGCTGGCATGAGAGATGGAATGACGCCGGCTCGATTGTGGAGGCAGCCACCGCCACCCAAAACTTGAAGTTGACTTCAATATGATCTTCCCCTTACGTCAACTTAGGGTCGTGGGGGAAGCGGATAGAGGTCGATCGAGTGGATTCAGGCTGCCAACAACAGTCTCCGATCTTCCGCCTTCGGACTTTCGGGGGGCTGGAGCTGCTTGACGAGAGTGGGCGCGCTGTCGCGTTCCCCGCGAAGGCGCTCGTGATCCTGGCCTATCTTTTTTCCACCGGCCGGCGGACCGCCACCAGGACGGAGGTCGCAGACCTGCTTTGGGGAGGTGGGGCGCAGGCAGCCGCCTTCACCAACCTGCGACGGCTGGTCTCGCGGATCAAGGGCCGTCAGGCCGAACTCGATGCGCAGATCCTTGGCTTCTCCAGCCGCGGGATCGAGCTCAAGCCATCCTTGGTCACCTGCGATGTGTCGCTGTTTGGCATGGCCGAGCCCGAGGGCTCGTTCGATGAGATCAAGGAACTCGTCGATCAGCTTCGATCGGCCTTTCTTGACAAGACCGAGCTTCAGAATCCAGCGTTCGATCAATGGCTGGCGCATCAGCGGGAACGTCAGCTGAGGGCGCTCGACCATGCCATGCGCATGATGGCGTCGTCGCTGGCCAAGACCGCTGATCAGCGTGCCGCCGTCCAACAGGCGGCGCTGCTTGTCCTTCTGACGGACTCCAACGATCAGATTGCCCGAAAATTCCTGCTCCAGGCCTATGACGTCCAGGGTGAGGTCGAACATCTTCGGCGCACGTTCGAGCGGCGAAACGAGATGCTCTCCTCCTGGATGATGGAAAAAGCGGCGCCGCCACCAGCCAGGATCGCCGTGCGCGTGGCTGTCCCGGAGGCAGCCGAGCCGAGCGATCCAACGACGCTGCAGAGGCCATGCTTGCCGCGGCTCGCACTGCTGCCGCCGAACAATTTCAGCCGCGAACCCGCTGCCGCGATGATCGTGACCTCCCTTCTGGAGGACATCACCATCGGCTTTTGCGTGCTGAATAGTGTCCAGGTGCTGGCGCCATATTCGGCCCTGCAGATAAGCCGCAATACGGAAGACCAGTTGGCGATGCTGGAGCATCACGGTCTGACCTATGTGCTCGAGACGCGGTTGAGCGGCGCGAACGAGGCGCTTTCCCTGTTCTCCCAGCTCGTGTTTCTTCCCACGAGCGAGATCGTCTGGGCCGAACGGCTCAGCCTCGATAGCGCGCGTTTCGCGCAGAACAGACGGGACATATCCGGGCGTCTGGCTCTCTCGGTCGCAAGCGAGATCGAGCGCCACCGGATCACGCGCAACAACTTCGATCGCAACCCTGCCGCCTACCACCGCTATCTGCTTGGACGGCAGTTCTTCGATCGCCTGACGTTGCCCAACTTGCATCGAGCGCGAAAGGAGATGGAAGCGGTTCTTGCGGATAGCGCCCATTTCGCACCGGCGCTCAGCTCGCTTGCGCGAACCTACTCGGAGGAGTGGCTGCTGACGGCGCGCGGCGAAAGCAACTTGCTAAAGTCGGCTGAAGCCTACGCGCTGCAGGCCATTCGCACGAGCAGCGACATGGCGGATGGCTATCGCGAACTCGGGGTCGCGAAGTTGCTCCAGGGCGCGCTCGACGAAAGCGTCGAGACGTTGCAAGTGGCCGAGACCCTAAGCCCGCATTATGCGGATATCATCGCCGATCATGCCGACGCCTTGGCGCATTGCTCGCGGTTGGACAGCGCCTGCCGGACGATCGAGCGAGCCATCGAGCTCAATCCCATCAGCCCGGATTCCTACCTCTGGACGGCAGCTGGCGCTCGCTATGGCCTCGGTCATTTTGAGGAAGCGCTCGGATACATCGACAGGATGGCGGACGGCAGCCTGGCCGACAGGCTCTCGGCCGCGAGTTGGGCCATGCTCGGCCACCGCGACAAGGCCCAGACGTTCGTGGCGAGAACGCGCGAAACACATCCGGAGTTCGATGTAGAAAATTGGCTGTCCGTCGTTCCCATTGAGGAAAAATGGCACAAAGACATCTATCGTGAAGGTCTCAAGAAGGCAGGCTTCTAGAAATCGGACCGAATGGAGAAACGTGCATGGCAAAAGTTGCGATTTTAGGTTTCGTGGGCGAGGCAGGACTTTATGTCGTCGACATCGATGCAGGGACCGTCGCGCCGCTGACGGCACCGGTCAAAGGCGGACTTCAGGCTGTCGTCGACGTGCAAAATGCCGGAGGTTCGGTCATCAGGGGCGTGAATGTCGCCGTTTCAGTCGATTCGGCCGAGGATATCTCCAACGGACGGTTCGACGGCTAACGTCATCGACGGGCCTCCTGCGCAAGGCTGGCCCAAATCCTTATCTCTTGTTCCCAAGCCATTTCCTTCGGTGACGCGATCACGGCGCTGAAGTGTGTTCGCTCGACAAACACGAGCTGGACCGACGATGAAGCGCGTTCATCGCCATGACTTGCAGGAAGCACAGTCCTGAACAAAAGACCCGCGGCAAAGTCTTGCCGCGGGTCCATTAATCTGAACGACGTTCAGATTAGAAGTTGCGCTGCAGGCGAACGAAGCCCGAGACGTAGTCGCGGTCGGTCGTAGCCGTCAGGTCTTCCTGGTTGTACTGAACCGATACGCGGGTCGCCAGACCTTCGGTGACTGCGTAGTCGAGGGTAACGCCAGCGCGCCACTTGTCGAGACCGCTGTCGAAGGTGTTGCCAGAGCGCAGATCGCTCCAGTACTGGCCGCCGGGGGTGATCTTCAGCTTGTCGGTTGCCTTGAAGGCATACGAAGCTGCAACGGTCCACTCGGAAGCGTTCCAGTAAGCGTTCGGGTCGGAAGCCCATACACCAGCGAGCTGGAAGACGCCCGGGCCGAGGTCAGCCGAGAGCAGAGCGCGGATTGCGCCTTCTTCATACTCAGTGTCGTAGCCGCCGAGCAGGTCGAACGATACGCCGCCGACCGAAGCCGAAACGATACCCTGAACGCCAACGCCGTTGGACTTCGTCGAAGTGCCTTCGAGTTCGTCAACTGCAACACCAGCCTGGAACGAGCCACCGTCGTAGAGGTAGGCGATCGAGTTGAACTCGGTGTTGTTGCCGAGCGAATCGGACTCGCCGTTGATGCCCTTATCCCACCAGCTGTAGAAGAAGCCGGCCTTCAGGCCGCCGAGCTGGATGTAGGCTTCGTCGACGTCGATGAAGCTGTCGCCAGCGTCGGTGTCGTTGTCGGCGTTGAATTCAGCGGCGAAGAAGCCGGTGAGCGTGCCGTACTCGGTGTCGCTCTTGGCGTCGAACGAGATGTAAGCGCGCGAGAAGGCATCCCAGTCCGAAGACGAACGGTCAGCGCCGGTCGAGTCAACCTGCTTGTAACGGCTGTCAGCTGCGTCGGGACCGAATGCGGTCTGGAAACGGATGAAGCCACCGATCTTCAGGCAGGTTTCGGTGCCCGGGATGTAGAAGTAGCCAGTGCCGAAGGCGTCGCAAACGCGAACGTATTCCATGGGCTCCGGCTCGGCTGCGACGATTGCGTCGGCTGCCTGGGCGCCGGAAGTCGCGGCCAATGCGGCTGCGGAACCGAGGAGGAGGCTTCTGATGCTCATGCGATGGTTCTCTCTTTGGTTATCAGGGTCAACAAGGGCCGATCCTGGATGTCCCCCAGAGATTCCCGGCTACCTCGCTCGCGCTGCTACGAAACAGACTCATCCGCGATTGCTCTTGGATGGACAGCGCAGCGATGACTAACACGTAGAAACGAAAAATAACCAACAAGTTTATCGGAGTTGCCGTTGTGCTTGTATTAAGAATAGGAGTGTTGCACGCCTGCAACGTCATCGCATTACAGTTTTATTGCAGATTAATGACAAGGAATTACTCAATGATCTCCTAATAATATACTGATATGCTAATATATGCTTTAGGAAGAAACTTGATGTTTCATCCATTGACGAAGATTTTTTCGTCAAATAACTAGAGGTGCCTTTGAGAAGAAGGGCTTGTGGTGAGGGGCGCCGTCAATGAGCAGTCGTTGACGGCGCTTTGCCGTTCGGACTTGGCGGATCGCGCTCAGGCCGCCGCCCGTTCTCCCGCAAGACACTGCCGCGGTGCAGGCGCTTCCTGGCTATAAGCCATTGTTAAAATGGTCTTTTATCCACGCCTCCGGCGTGACCCGGCGGCGATCGGCCAGGCCTCGTGAGGCGAGGAGGCGATTTATGGCGCGATCGCATGAATTCGCGAGTATCCGCGCGCGATGTTCGATCGTCGGACCCGTGTCATCGACGGTCCTGTCTTCAGCGGGAGGTGGTGATATCGCGCGTAATGGCGCTGGCGCCTTGTGGCCTCGGCCTGGCCGTCGCCGGCTTTATCGGCGGCCCGAGTAAGATGGGGCAAAGCCTGGCATGGGGAAACGGCCCCGCCGCCGGGCGGGGCCAGGTTTCGTCGCTTACTTGTTGAGGGCGTCCTTTAGTGCCTTTGCCGGCACGAAGGATACTTTTCTGGCGGCGGCGACCTTGATCGTCGCGCCCGTCGCCGGGTTGCGGGCTTCGCGCTCCGGTGTTGCCTTCACCTTGAACTTGCCGAAGCCGGGCAGGGAGGTCTCGTTGCCGGAGACCGAGGCGGCGGAGATCGCCGCGAGCACGGCCTCGACGACGGCCTTGCCCTGGACCTTCGTCAGGCCATGGTCGCTGGCGATCTTTTCCGCAATTTCGGTTGTCGTTGTCAAATGATGTTCCTCCTCGTTCTTGACGCGATGATACTTTGCGCGAATGGGCCCGATGTCATCGGGCTTGCGCCTCAACGGCGGCTTGCCCAGGGGATTTTCCACAGCTTGTCTTGGCAACATAGCCTTTCGCGCTCTTTTTGCGGGAGATGTGGCAGAACATGGTGACGGCTTCCGCCTCGGAGGCGAAGAGGTGGCGCATCTCCTGGCCGAGCGTTCCGATGCGTCCCCAGGCCCGGATCAGAGCGATTTCGCCAAAGAGCGTCGGCTGTATCGAGAGCGCATAGTAGCGCGCCATGTTTCGGCTCGGGTCTATGCGTTGAAAGTAGAGATTGGAATATTGCTCGATCATGCGCGCAGCATCGGCCAGGGGTGAATCCGCGTCCAATGAGAGTTTTGAATCGGTCGGGGCGGATCGATTCACGGCGTTGATGAGACGGTCGCCGGTTGCAAGCCGAAGCGGGGCAACGGGTGCCCTGCGCGAAAGGCTTACCCTCAAGGCCCGCGCAACTGGCAGATCAGGAAGCGATGTCGTCCTCGGCGATCGGGAACGAGCATTCGATGGCAGCGCCGATAAAAGCTGCGCGCGAAAGCCCAAGTCCCTCGCCGCGCTCCAGTGCGGCATGGCAGCGATTTCTGGCTCTTTCGTAGAACCAGCCTCCCTGCGGCCACTCGCTGAGATATTGCAGCGCATCCTGCGGGCCGTTGATGCAGCGCTCACCCATCGTTCCGACCCTGACGGGATGATCCCAGATCATGGATTGCATGTGCATGTCCTCCGGTTCGCCGCAGAACGCCGGGCGTGGATGTTTGTTCCCTCAAGTGTCGGGTCGAACGCGCTTTCGTCCCTATCCGCCCGGCCTGCGCTCCGCCATCACGAGAACCACCAGCACGCTGCACAGAAACCCTAGTGACATCGGCAATCCCTGATGCCCGACCAGTTGCATTGCCAGACCGGTTGCAGGCGAGCCGACGATGCCGCCAAGTCCCCAGGCAAATGCGAAGGCCGCGTTGCCGGCGATCAAGGCTTGTCCGGTGAACCGCTCGCCGAGCTGGATCAGCGACAGGGTGTAGATCCCGAACGAAACGCCGCCCCAGACGAACACGAGCGGCCAGATGAGCCACGTGTCGAAGAGCAACGGCAGCAACAGGCAGCCGGCCAGGGAGGCCAGGCAACACAACAGCAGGATCGGCCTTGAACCAAAATGCTCCGACATCCGCCCGAGGAGGATCTGCAAGGCGGCATTGCCTGCGATGAAGCAGGTGATGAGCGGAGCTATGTGCTGTTCGGCGGCACCGAGTGCGGCGCCGTAGACCGCAATCAGGGAAAGCAGGGTCTGCTCGAACGCGGCCGCCGTTGCGACCGCGAAAAGCAGGATCGGCGCCAACATAATAAAGCCGGCGACCGACGTTGCTTCGCCCACCTTCGGCATGGAGGGCAAGCGCGGAACCACGGCAAGCACGATCAGTCCGCAGACCAGAAAGGCGACGATGCCGATGGCGAACGGTGCCCAGCCGTGCGTGCCGACGAGGCCCAGCGACAACGGACCAATGCCGAACCCGGCGGAAACCACCGACGAATAAAGGCCCATGATGCGGCCCCGGCGGGACGCGGGCGTGATCTGCACCAGCCAGGTCTCGCTGATCACCGACAGCGGATTGGCGAAGCCGCCGAGCAGAAGGCGCAGCGGCATCCATGCCCAGACGTCCTGCGTCCAGGCGATCGCGGCCAGCGTGAATGCCGCAAGGAGGGAACACAGGATCGCCAGGCGCGCGCCGCCTATCCGCCGCGCCAGCATTGGAATGACGGGTGCCGACAGGATGAAGCCGAGGGGCGTCATCGCCGCCGAAAGGCCGATGAGGAGGGGGGCTGTGCCCTGCCGCTCCAGGATAAAGCTCAGCAGCGGATAGGTCAGCCCTTGCGCGACGGCAAAGACGGTCACGGTCGCAATGATCCCCGCCATGGCCGCCCAGGGGGCTCGGCCCTCTCGTGCCGATGTGGTGCTTTCGGCGGTCATGGAGAAACAGCCCTGTGCTTGCCGGAAAGGCCTGGCGGTCGACGCCTCGACATGCCGGCTCGCCCTTCTGGCATCGTTGTGCCTGATCCAGGCCATCCCGGAAAAATCTGGCGTGGTGCGAGGATAGCGTTCATGACGGACTCCAGTGGGCTTGCGCACTCAGCGCCGCTTTGACCTGATCGAGATTGAAGTCTGCAGGGCGCGTGCGGCGCCGTCCTTAAGTGCGGCCAAACAGTTCCAAAAACTTCCAAACCTATTAAAGATGCGCCTTATGCAGGGATCGCTTTTTGCCTTTGGTCCGTTCGTGCTTGATCCCGCTGCGGGAACGCTGCTTCGGGATGGAGTGCCCGTTGCCCTCGGCTACCGCGCGCTGAAGCTGCTTGAAGCCTTTGCCGAACGGCCGGGCGAGATTCTGGAAAAGGCCGCGCTGATGGACGCGGCGTGGCCGGGCATGGCCGTCGAGGAGGGCAACTTGACCGTCCAGATCGCGCAGCTGCGCAAGCTGCTCGGTCCGACCGCCGACGACCGCGAATGGATCTCAACAGTCCCGCGCGTCGGCTATCGCTTCACCAATTCCGTCGAACAGTTCGGCGGCGTGACGCGAAAACCCGTGATACCGCCCGATCGGCCATCGATTGCCGTTCTGCCCTTCGTCAGCATCAGCAACGACCCGAAGCAGGCAACCTTCGCTGACGGCCTGACCGAGGACCTGATCACCGATCTCTCGCGGATCCAGGGCCTGTCCGTCATCGCGCGCAATTCGTCTTTCGCCTACAGGGGAAAAGCCGTCGATCTGCGCACGATCGCAGGCGATCTTGGGGTGCGCTACCTGGTGGAAGGCAGCGCACGCCGCGCCGCAGGGCGTGTGCGCATCAACGCCCAGCTCGTCGATGCAAGCAGTGGCGAGCATCTTTGGGCCGAACGCTTCGATCGCGACCTTGACGACATTTTTGCAGTTCAGGACGAGGTCATCGGCAAGATCGTCGAAGCGCTACAGGGCCAGCTACGCGCCCCGCCGCCGCGCAATCGGCCGAGAAACATCGAGGCTTACGATCTATGCGTTCGAGCCCGCAAGCTGATGGATGATAGCCCGCAGGCGGCGCGCGAAGCCCATCTGATGCTGACGCGTGCCGTTGCGCTCGATCCTGATTACGCCGAGGCCTATCGCTGGCTTGCCATGAACCATTGGATGGGGTGGGTGCACGCGAACGGACCAACCGAGGCGAGCCGCAAAATGGCCCTGGAGCTGGCGCAAAAAGCTGTTGCGATCGATCCCATTTCTGCCGGCTGCCGGTGGATCCTCGCCTATCTTCTTGCTTATGAGCGCAACTTCGCCGAGGCGGATCGGGAGTTCGCCACGGCGATGAAACTCGATCCGAACGAGGCCGACACCTGGGCAGCGCTGTCTGATATCACGATCCTTGCCGGGCGGGCCGAAGAAGGGCTCGCGCACATCCAGAAGGCGTTCCGACTGAACCCTTTTCCGGCGAGCTGGTATTATCTGGCGCTCGGTCAGGCGCACTATGCGGTTGGTGCGTATGAAGCCGCCGTCGAGACCCTGCGACGCGAAGAGACGTATCGAACGAGTTCACGCCGTTTCCTGGCGGCAAGCCTTGCTCAACTGGGCCGGCTGGACGAGGCGCGGGCGGAAGTGGAGCTGTTCCTTGTCGGCAATCCGCATTTCACGATCGGCCATTGGGCGGCCACCGAACCGTTTCGCGACGCCGCCACGCTCGCCCATTTCGTCGACGGTTATCGCAAGGCCGGACTGCCGGAGTGACGCGCCGACTGACGCATGCCGTCCTATCTGATCATGCTGAACTTGCGCATCTTGTGGCGCACGAACGCTGACACGGGAGAGGTGGCTTGAAGGGTGTTTTCGGTCGTGGCCTTGGCATTTCGAGCGAGGGTATCGACATCGATCCGGCCTGGGGAACGGCGGAAGACGATGCTGGTCGATGAAATCACCTTTACCGCTGCGAGCCCCGCTTTTGCTGCAGCAAGCTCCAGATTGAAGCGGTTGAACCCGACGACATGGGCGAAATGAAAACTGCCGAAACCCTTGTCGCCGAACCAGCGCAGGCTGTTCGGAACCTCGATGAAGAGCAGCCCGTCCGGCCGCAGCCACTGGCTGGCGCGCCGCAGGGCAGCCAGGGGATCGTTCAGATGTTCCAGTACATGGAAACACGTCACCAGGTCGAACTCGGCGCGATAGTCCACATCCTGCCAGCTTGCGAGTTGAACACGGCCCTGCAACTTCTCCTGCGCATACTGGCCATAGCCTTCTCCCGGCTCGAAGCCATGCGCGTCGTGCCCCGCATCCAGAAGCCTCAGGATAAATTCTCCCGAGCCCGCGCCGAAATCGAGTGTCCTTGCCTTGGATGGCAGCCAGTCCTTGATCTCCTCGTATCGCTTTTCGGCCTCGCGCTTGCGCTTGACGATGTGTCGCGGCTTGGGCGGCCCCGCGTTCAGCTGATAGTCGAAGCGATAGTAGCTCTCGTAGTAGGTCGACAGTTCGGTATCGCTCGGCATCGGGTTGGTGAAGAACAGACCGCATCCGTTGCAGACCACGGTTGGCAATCGCTTCAGTCTGCGATCGAGACTGGCGAGCTTTCTGTATTCCTGCTTCTGGCATACCGGGCAGCCGATCAGGCGGCCGCGATAGGGGTAGCCGGAAAAGGGTAAAAGGTTGCGCAGTATCCCCAACGTAAGATCGGTCATCATCGCGTTCCAGCCGTGCTTGCCCGCGGCTCCGTTCCGACAGGACCGCAAGGGGCATCTAGGCTTCCAATCGCGCCGCCGATAGCGTCCTAGGGCCAATGCGTTTTCACAGCCGGACCTTGGTCTGATCCGCATCGGACCAAAGATGTCGAGGAGGGGCCAATGTCGTCTTTCGTCCGCCAAGGCTTGCGCATAAGCTGGGGCATGACGTTCCAAAGTTTCGCCATGCCCCTGCTTCACATGCGGTCCCGCCTTAGCCTCGCGGCGCAATTCTGTCTTGCGGGGGCTGTGGTCGTCCTGATCGCCATGGTTATCGTCGGCTCCTGGGTCACCACCCGGATCCAGGAGGCGGTGACGCACAACGCCGCCAATGCGACCGCCCTCTATGTCGAAAGCATCATCGCCCCCCTGGCCCAGCAGCTGGCGACCTCGACGGTGCTCAGCGACGACGCAAGAACGGCGCTGGATGAGGTGTTGCAGCAAGGCGCGCTCAGCCGCCGGCTGCACTCCTTCAAGATCTGGGCGCCCGACGGAACGGTGATCTACAGCACGACGGACACGATCGTCGGGCGGAAATATCCCCGCACGGAAGGATTGACGAGTGCGTTTGCAGGACGGGTCTATGGCGAGTTCGACGCGCTCGAAGGCGAAGAGGCCAGCCATGAGCGCGAAAGCGGCAGGGCGCTGCTGGAAATCTACAGTCCGGTCATCGAGCCCTGGTCGGGGCGGGTCATGGCGGTGGCGGAATTCTATGAGCTTGCGGACGGCCTGAAGGCGGAACTGACGACGACCAGCAGAAACAGCTGGCTCGTCGTCGGCGGCGTGACGTTGGCGATGTTCCTGGCGCTCTATGGCATCGTCGCGCGTGGCAGTCGCCAGATCGAGCGCCAGCGTCTTCGCCTCGGCGAGAAGGTGCAGGCCCTTTCACAGATGCTGGCGGAGAACCGCGCGCTTCGAACGCGCGCGGATGAGGCAAACCACCGCACGGCGACACTGAACGAACGCTATCTGCGGCGGCTTTCGGCGGAATTGCACGACGGTCCAGCGCAGATGCTGGCCTTTGCATCCTTGCGTCTGGAGGCCTTGAGCCAGCACCGGGACGATGAGGATGCCGAGTTGATCAGGCAATCTCTGGATGAGGCGATGCGCGACATTCGCAACATTTGCCGAGGGCTGACCTTGCCTGAACTCGACGAGCTGACGACCGAGGCTGTCGTCGCGCGCGCAGTCGGTGCCCATGAGGCGCAGGCAAAGACCAAGGTCGAGCTCAATACGAACGGGCCGTTACCGGAGTTAACGCATGCGCAGAAGATCTGCGTCTTTCGGTTCATCCGCGAAACCCTGAGCAACGCCTCGCGACATGCGCAGGCAACGCGCTTGCGTATCGAGGTCGCGCGCGTGGCTGCCAACTTAACCATCGAAGTGCTCGACAACGGCATAGGCTTCGAGCGCCCTGAGAGCAGCGAAGGGCTCGGACTGATCGGGCTCAAGGAGCGGTTGGCAGGGCTCGGGGGGCGATTCGAGCTTGTGTCGAAACCGAACTCAGGTACCAGGGTTTTCATGGAACTTCCGGGAAGGGACGCGTGAGTGTCAGGCAATCCGCTGCGAATCGTTATCGTCGACGACCACCCGATGTTTCGCCGCGGCGTGGCAAGGACGCTTTCCGAAGTGCCGGAGCTGACGGTCGTGGCGGAAGGCGCCAGCGCGGACGATGCCGTCACGCTCTTCATCGAGCATAAGCCCGATCTCATGTTGCTCGACCTTTCCATGCCCGGAGGCGGCCATGCGGCGCTGACGCGGATCCTGGACGTCGATCCGCAATTCCGCATCATCGTCCTGACCGTTTCGGAGGACGACGCAGACCTTTTTCGCGCCTTGAAGAGCGGCGCGCGGGGCTACGTTCTCAAGGGTGTCAGCGCTTCGACGCTCGTCGAGGCAATCATGGGTGTGGTTGCCGGCGAAAGCTACGTTTCTCCGACGCTGGCGGGCAAGATCCTAAGGGAAATGCGCGGACCGAGGGTGGACGAACCAGAGGTGGCCGCAGGCGCCGACCGGCCGTTTGCCCATCTCACGCAGCGAGAAGAGCAGATCCTGAAGCTGGTCGCCGATGGGCGTACCAACAAGGAAGTCGGCAACCAACTCGAGCTGCAGGAAAAGACCGTCAAACATCACATGACGCGGATCCTGCAAAAGCTGAACGCGCGCAATCGGACGGAGGCAGCGAGGCTGTTCCAGAAAGTGGCCCTCGGACAGCTGGACCCGGACGAACGCTGATCCGTCAAGGGGGGCGAGGTGACACGCTGTCGGCGTGGACGCTGCGTCGAGCGGGATCGCGCGGGCGCTAAGCCCTTACCAATTTCCGGGGTCGGCGGTGTGGTCGACGCGGGCGAATTCATCCGCCTTGTCCCGCTCAAGGCTCAGCTCTTTCCTGGCCTTTGCCTCATCGGTGACCGAATAGGTCAAGGGAGGCGGCCGTCTCGTCAGCTCCGCATACATCAGCAAAGCTGCCTCTTCGGCTGTATCGGCCTCAATTTCTTGCGTGATGGTGACGACGTATCTGTGCATGGCGCTGGATCCGGTCGCTGCTGGTTTGATCATATGCGATCGGCCGCAGTGTAAATGGTTCGGGCGGCTCCGGCAAAGCCGCTGTGCAGCGCCGGTTACCCGCCACCGCGCTCGCCAGGCGCGGCCGAATTGTGCTGCAGGCGGGCGAAAAAAAGCCTGACGGCGATGTTCGCCGTCAGGCACGTTCATGGGATGCGAAGGCTCAGTTTGTCTTGTGTTCCGAGGCGAAGTGGCCGCACCAGTCGTTGGCCGTGACCACCGGCCAGAGCCCGCGCGCGTTTGCGTCAGGCTGGGAGACCGGCGGATTGTAGCGACAGAGACCAGCCTCGGCGGCAACGGCTGCGCTGTTGGCGACGTGGTTTTCGTAGAATGCGCAGCTGTCGCACGACACGTTACTGGACATGGGTAGTCTCCTTCCGGTGTTGCGGCCCGTTAAAGTTGAGCCTCGAAATCATAATTTAGAATGATTCTAAACAACGATTCTGGCTGATGCAAGGGGGTGTTGTCCACAATCTCGAGTTGGCCTGCACCGGAACACCGGATGGCGCCGCTACACGGCACCGACAGCGCGCCATCCGCTTTGCAGGCCGCCGGAAGGCGTTCGATCCGACGACGCAGTGTGGGCGGCGGATCGAGCAGGATTGCCTCCCCGGCCGAGGACGACATCGATCGGATCACCAATGTTTGTAAATCGGCCCTCAGATTTGCCGTTCATTTTACTCGATGAAAACCGAGCCTGGGGCTATGGTGCCGATCCAGATCAAGTGGAGACCATCAAATGACCGAAAAAGCCGTTCTGGCCGGTGGCTGCTTTTGGGGCATGCAGGATCTCATCCGTGCGCTGCCCGGCGTCATCAACACTCGCGTGGGCTATACTGGCGGCGATGTGCCGAATGCGACCTATCGCAACCATGGCACCCATGCCGAAGCGATCGAGATCGTCTTCGATCCGGATGTCATCAGCTACCGCCGGATTCTCGAATACTTCTTCCAGATCCACGACCCGACCACGCTCAACCGCCAGGGCAACGACGTTGGCACCTCCTATCGCTCGGCGATCTACGTTCTCAGCGAGGAGCAGCGGCGCGTTGCCAAAGACACCATCGCCGATGTGGATGCGTCTGGCCTGTGGCCGGGAAAAGCCGTGACCTCGGTCGAGCCGGCCGGGGATTTCTGGGAAGCGGAGCCGGAACACCAGGACTATCTCGAACGCTATCCGAATGGCTATACCTGCCATTTTCCGCGACCGAACTGGGTGCTGCCCAGGCGTGAGGCGGCCGCGTAGCGGCCAACGCCTTCAGTTGCGGGCGAGGCGGGGCCGATCGTTGCGCATGTCGTTGCCTGTCGTGCCGGCGGTGACGACATGAACGGTTGCGCTCCTGCTGCTCTTGGCGATTTCACATGTGGGCTCGCCTGACGAAAGCGCAGAGTGGCCATCGGCCGCGGACCATCCGGGCTGGGTCCCGTATGTTGCGCGCAGAGCCATGTTCCTCGGCGGG
Source organism: Hyphomicrobiales bacterium (assembly GCA_900469625.1). Lineage (GTDB taxonomy): Bacteria > Pseudomonadota > Alphaproteobacteria > Rhizobiales > Rhizobiaceae > Ensifer. The sequence continues at coordinate 99,378 of UBXV01000040.1, read as the reverse complement.
GCCTTGGAGTTCGGCGCCTCCTGGCTCAGTGTCGGCGGTTGTCGTTGGTCGAGGTCGCGCTTTCGAGAACAACGATGCCGGAGTAGAGCACCGGCGTATCTTCGCGATTGCGAAAGCATCGGCCGAAAGCAATGACGGAAACGTAGCGACCGCCGCGTGTCCTGACGCGATAGGTAGACTGCTGTGCCCGTCCGCCAACGATCGTCTCGGTGATTTTCCTGGCCAGCTGCGGCCGATCGTCGGGATGAACGCGCGCCAGGTAGAGTTTCAAAGGTAGTCCACGATTGGTTTCGTCGGCGGCAAGACCGAACAGTTCCGCCAGCGCGGCATCGCCGTAGACGCGGTCCTGGACGATATCCCAGGTGAAAATTCCGGAGTCCGCCGTGTCGGCATCGGGTAGATCCACGACAAACGTGCGCTCGCGATCCTCTTCCATCAATCCCCCAAATGGTCGCGCCGCATCGCTTCGAACTGCGTTCCAGCGGTGCTCACGGTTTCGAATTCTCCAGGCATGAGCATCCATGAATTAGGGGTATCTAACAATCACTATCCATGCCGTGCAATTGATCATTGTCAGAATATGTCACCGTTGCGACAGATATGCGAATGATCCAGGGCCCGCGCCAACAGGTGATCGCGGCATCCACAGTACTGATCAGCGGGTGGTGAAGCTCGCTTGGGGCATCTGCCCGCGCTCTGCCGTGACTGTCTCAGCCGTCGCTGAGTTTCCCGTTCCTGCGGTTGGCCTCCGCGCCGGGTCTGAACTCGACCAGGAACGATTTCAGCTCGACCTCGCGCACCCGCCTTGCCGCCTCGGCGGGTGAGACCCAAGCCAATTCGCGCTGACCTTTTTCCTTGAAGCCATCGGCCATGGCCAGGACCTCCACCTCGTAGATGTCGACAATGGCCGGGGCCACGTCGCCGTTCTCCAGCCATTTCAAATAGGTGTATCTGCCCACCGGGTCCTTGCGGACCTTGCCCTTGACGCCGGCTTCTTCCCAGGCTTCGATTGCCGCAACCTCATGCGCCTTTTTCTTCTTCATCGGCCACCCCTTGGGAATGACCCAACGGCCGCTGCCGCGCGATGTCATGACCAGCACCTCGACATCCGGGCCGCCGTTGCGATAGCGGAAACACAATGCCGCATATTGTTGGCGAAACGCGCCCGAAAACAGTGTCTGCGGCTCGGCGGCAAGCTGCTGCAGGAGGGTTTTGGGCTTTTGCGTGATGCTGTTTCGGTTGCTTTTTTTCGCTGCCATGTTTCACGATCGAATGTGCCTTGCGTTCCCAAAGCATTCATAGACACAATTTTCCGAATGGAAACATGGAGCTATGCCGCGATTTTGCGCCCGCTGCCCGCACGCCCGTGTGTTGACCGGCTGGATGCTGCTAGAGCCAGCCGGATTTCTTGAACCGCCAGTAGAGAATGGCGCACAGCGTGGCGATGACGCCGAGGACGGCGAAGTAGCCGTAGCGCGTCGCGAGTTCCGGCATGTTCTCGAAATTCATGCCGTAGATGCCGGCAATTGCTGTCGGCACGGCGAGGATTGCCGCCCAGGCGGCAAGCTGGCGGGTGATGGTGCCCTGGCGTTGCTGCTCGAGAAGGTTCGAGGCCTCGAAGACCGAGGTCATGATTTCGCGAAGGCCACTGACCAAGCCTTCCACGCGCCTGACATGATCGTGCACGTCCTTGAAGAAGGGCCTCGCGTTGTCGTCGATACAGGGCAGGTCGAGGTGGCTCAGCTTTCCCACCACTTCGCCCATCGGCCCAAGCACGCGCTGGAACCGGATGACGTGGCGTCGCATGCGGAAGACGCGCCTGATCTGCTCGGGCTGCAGGAAGGACATGAGCACGTGCTTTTCCAGCTCCAGGATCTTGTCCTCGAGCGTCTCGACCATCGGCAGGTAGCCGTCGACGACGAAGTCGATGATGCCGTGCAGTACATAATCGGGCCCATGCTCGAGCAGTTGCGGTGACTGTTCGAGTTGCTGGCGCAGTTCGCTGTGGGAGCGCGCCGAGCCGTGGCGCACCGAGACGAGGTGATGCTTGCCGACGAAGATGCAGGTCTCGCCATAGGCGATCTTCTCGCCTTCGAGGTGGGCCGTCTTGATGACGACGAACAACTGGTCGCCGTAGATATCGACCTTGGGAACCTGCTTGCCGTTCAGTGCGTCCTCGACCGCCAGCGGATGCAGGCCGAACATGGCCTGGAGATTGGCCATTTCGTCCGCAGTCGGGTCGCTGACCCCGATCCAGACGAATTCGCCTTCGCGGGCGTCGAGGGGTTTCGCCGCGAGCGGAACCTCGTCTGTGCGTTTGCCGGCACGGTACAGATAGGAAGCGATGACTGTCATGTGCGTGGTCCGCTGTTGGATTGCTTGCCCGGCGCCGGGATGGCCGCCCCGGCCGAACGTCGCCCGGCGCTGGCCGCGCTCAGATCGTCACCTGCTCGCCGATCTCGACGACCCGGTTGGCGGGCAGCTTGAAGTAGGATGACGGATCGATGCCGAGCCCGGCGAGCGCGATGTAGAGATTGTCCTGCCAGCGGGGCAGGCCGGAGTTCGGATCGCTGATGAGCGTCCTGCGGCCGAGATAGAACGAGGTCTGCATGATCTCGAACTTGAAGCCGGCCTTCTTGCAAAGCGACAGCGCCTTGGAAACGTTGGGTTCGTCCATGAAGCCGAAGCAGAGTTCCAGCCTTGTAAACCTGTCGGAAAGCTTCGTCAGCGTTACCCGGTCTTCCTGCGCGACGTAAGGATGGTCCGACGTGCGCACGGTCAGGATGACGTTGTTTTCGTGCAGGACGTGATTGTGCTTGATGTTGTGGAGAAGGACCGCCGGCGTCTTGTCGCCGACGCTGGTGAGAAAGACCGCGGTGCCGCGCACCGTCTGCGGCGCGTGCGTCGACTTCTCGATGGAGCGGATGAAGGTCTCAAGCGGGACATCGTGGCGCGCCGTCTTCTCCCGCAGCATGCGCGACCCGCGCGTCCACGTCCACATGATGAGTATGATGGCAAGCGCCAGCGCGACGGGCACCCAGCCGCCATCGTGGATCTTGAGCAGGTTGGCGACAAGGAAGACGCTCTCGATGGCCAAAAGCGGCAGCAGCAGCAGCGCCGCCAGAAGCGTGGAATATCCCCATACGGAACGCAGGAACTGGAACGCCATGATCGTCGTCACCACCATCGCGCCGGTGACCGATATGCCGTAGGCGGTGGCAAGCGATTCGGAATCGCCAAAGGAGAAGATCAGCACGATCACACCGACGAACAGCAGGACGTTCACGGCGGGCACGTAGATCTGCCCGGTGTTGGTCTCGGATGTGAACTTGATCAGCAGGCGTGGCAGGAAACCGAGGTGGACCGCCTGTCTTGCGAGCGAGAAAGCGCCGGTGATGACGGCCTGGCTGGCGATGATGGTCGCCATCGTCGCGAGGATCACCATCGGCAACAGCGACCATTCCGGGTAGAGAAGGAAGAACGGGTTTTCGGCGGCCTCGGGCCGGCTGAGCACGAGCGCACCCTGGCCGAGATAGTTGAGCGCCAAGGCAGGAAAGACGAGCGAGAACCAGGCGGTGCTGATCGGCTTTCGCCCGAAATGGCCGAGGTCGGCATAGAGCGCTTCTGCCCCGGTCACCGTCAGGAACACGGCACCGAGCACGACCAGCCCCGCCCAGCCGGCATGGGTGATGAACCAGAGGGCGTTGACCGGATTGAGCGCCTGGAGGATCGTCCAGTCGTCGCCGATGTGGATGAGGCCGCCCCATGCCATGGCAAGAAACCACACCACGGTAATCGGCCCGAAGAGCTTGGCAACCGCCTGGGTGCCCTTTGACTGGACAGAGAACAGCACGACCATGATCGCGGCCGACAGCGGCAGCACGTAGCCGGAAAAGGCCGGGGTGACGAGCTTCATGCCCTCGAGCGCCGACATCACGGACAGCGCCGGAGTGATCATGGCGTCGCCGATGAACAGGGCCGCCCCGATCAGTCCGGCGAAAAACAGCACGGGCATGAAGTTGCCCGTCTTTTTCATCAGGAGTGCAAGAAGCGACAGCGTTCCGCCTTCGCCGTCGTTGTCTGCGCGCAAGAGAAACAGCACGTACTTGAACGTCACGATGATCGTCAGCGTCCAGACCATCAGCGAGATGAGGCCGATCACCTCGTTATCGTGCACGCCATCGGCGGAAAACGGGCGCAGCGCCTCGCGAAACGCGTAGAGCGGGCTCGTTCCGATGTCGCCGTAGACGACGCCGACGCAGCCAAGCAACAGGACAAGAAATTTGCGCGTTTCGGTCTGTGGGACCGAAGCTTCGTTACGCACGGTGGTCATCTGTACTCCGGATGCTGAGCCTTGGTGTTTTGATGGGACTATATGGTGCAATGCATCATGCGAGGCAATCCACCTCGTGCGCGTGTTGCGGAGGAGCGGTCGGGCGCGAATTCGTCCGGCAACGGGATTTGCAGCTGGCAGCGGTCGCTCTTGTGCCGCCGACGTCGCGTGCGCCGGCCCTTAACGGGTGAAATAGGGGAGGTGTTGATCGTCAGCGGGGGGCAAAACGCTGCGGACGACGGGCAAGCAGGCAAGGTCGGCGGCGTTAAAGGGCCCTGGTCACGACCTGTGCAGCGACAGCAACGAGCAGACCTGCCAATGCCACCGCAGTGCCGTATCTGGCCATTCTGACGCGTCGCCAGCGGGCGCCATTCCAATCATAGCCCATGTGCTGCTCCGAAGGGGGAAACCGCAATCCAGGGTTTGGATTGCGGTTTTGAGTTGCCGGCGGGGGCAGGGGTGTCGGCAACTGGCGGGAGCATGCCTTTCATTCGTTAACTGATGATTGCCCGGCGGCGGCGGCTTTTCGCCTCTCAAAACTACCGGGTTCCTTGCGCGCAAAAGACGGCGCGTGGCCATGCCAGAGGGGGCGTTGAAATCTCGATCAGAGATTTTCCTTGAGAAGGACCTCGATGCGGATCTTGTCCTGTGCGGCGTAGGGTTCGCGCGCGTCGGCACGCGCGCGCATGATACGGATCGCGCTCCTGACGGCATGGCCGGGGTCCTGGGCAATGACAGCATCGATGCGATCATCGCGCAGCCCGTTTTCGCTGAAGGGGGTGCGCTCGTGAACGACGACCGTCAGCGGGCGAAGATCGGTGAAGGCGGCTGCGCCCTCCAGCGGGATGCGGGCTTCTGCGCTGAGCACGTAGATCGAGACAATGTCCTGGTTTCTTTCGAGGATCCGACTGACCACCTGGGCGGCCCTGCGTTCATCGCCATGGGTCTCGATGGACGGCAGACACTGGAGATGGGGAAACTGCCGGTTGATCGTGTTGTCGAAACCGAAGCGGCGCTGGATGCTGTCCAGCGACTGCATCGTCTCGGCGACGACCAAAACCTTGCCCGGCTTGCCGCCGACGAAACGACCGATGATCTTGGCAGCGGTTGCCCCGGCGGCGAAGTTGTCGACACCGACGAAATCGGCGGTCGGCAGTTTTTCCTGTCCGGACAGAAACTGCACGAACTTGATGCCGCGCTCGATGAGGCGGCCGATCGCGTCGCGGACCTGTGGCGATTCCGGTGCCATCAGGGCGATGCCGTCAAAGATGTCCTCGTCGATTTCAGACAAGTACTTCGCCACCCTGTGGGGGTCGTCGACCGATATCTGCACGACGTCGATATCGACGAGGTCGCCCTTCATGAGGGCCTGCGCTTCCTCAACCCGCTGGATCAGTTCGGCCAGATAGAGATCGCCGGTCGTGGGAAGAATGAAGCGGAAGCGATAGCTTTTGTTGCGGGCAAGGCTGACTGCGGCCGGATTGCGAATAAAGCCAATTCTTTCAATGGCCTCGTTCACCTTGCGAACGGCCTTCTCACTGACGTTCGGCCGGTCGTTGAGGACGCGGTCGACGGTTGCAAGGCTTAACCCTGCAGCCTCAGCGAGATCTTTGGCCGTTGGCCGCATTCGGAACTCCCGGTGTGAACGTCTTGCAATCTACTCCACTAATTCAGGCGTGAAATCAACAATTGATGTGCGCACCTCAAAAATCACTTGCGTTGAGGTGCGCACCTCAGTTATGAATCATCCGGCTAGGGACGCGGGCTCCGATCGTCGATGCGTGAGCCGCAAGCCACAAAGGATTTCGATGCGCCAACCGCCCGGCTCGGGCGTTTTGATCCTTCCGATGGAGGTCGGAAGGCACTGGGAGGAGGAACCCCACAATGAAATCGATACTCTTGAGCTCCACACTCATCGTGGGAGCCTACGTCACCATTGCAGGCGCTGCCGGCACGCAGGCTTCGGCTGCGGAGCTGACCCTTTGCTGGGCGGCCTGGGACCCGGCCAATGCGCTCGTCGAGCTGAGCAAGGACTTCGAAGCCAAGAGCGGCAACACGATGAAGTTCGAATTCGTGCCATGGCCGAACTTCGCAGACCGGATGCTGAACGAGCTGAACTCCGGCGGCAAGCTGTGCGATCTCATGATTGGCGACAGCCAGTGGATCGGCGGCGCGGCCGAGAACGGTCAATACATCAAGCTCAACGATTTCTTCGACAAGGAAGGGATCAAGATGAGCGATTTCATTCCGGCAACCGTCGTCGGTTACGCGGAGTGGCCGAAGAACACGCCGAACTATTGGGCGTTGCCGGCGTTCGGCGACGTGGTCGGCTGGACCTATCGCAAGGACTGGTTCTCCCGCCCCGAGTTGCAGGCCGAGTTCAAGCAGAAATACGGCCGTGACCTGGGCGTGCCGAAGACCTTCGCGGAACTGAAAGATATCGCCGAATTCTTCCAGGGCCGGAAAATCGACGGCAAGACCGTCTACGGCGCCGCGATCTACACTGAGCGCGGCTCGGAAGGCATCACCATGGGTGCCATGGATGTGCTTTACAGTTTCGGCTTCGAATACGGAAACCCGAAGAAAGCCTATGAGCTCGACGGGTTCGTAAACTCTGCCGACGCGATCAAGGGGCTGGAGTTCTACAAGGCGCTTTACGATTGCTGCACGCCTCCTGGCCATTCCGACGCCTACATGTCGGAGGACATCGACGCCTACAAGTCGGGCCAGGTCGCCCTGCAGATGAACTTCGCCTTCACGTGGCCGGGCATTCACGTCGATGCCAATGTCGGCGGCGACAAGTCCGGCTACTTCGCCAACCCCGCCGGCCCGACCGGCATCCAGTTCGCCCAGCTCGGCGGGCAGGGGATCTCGGTCGTTGCCGCCTCCGACAAGCAGCAGGAAGCGCTCGACTACATCAAGTGGTTCGCGCAGCCCGAAATCCAGAAGAAGTGGTGGTCGCTCGGCGGCTATTCGGCCCTGCGTTCGGTCGTCGAGGATCCGGGCTTTGCGACGAGCCAGCCCTATGCGCAGACGTTCCTCGATTCGATGGCGATCGTGAAGGACTTCTGGGCGGAACCGTCCTACGCGTCCCTGCTCCAGGCGTCCCAGAAGCGCTTCCACGACTATGTCGTGGCGAAACAGGGCACCGCAAAGGATGCGCTCGACGGTCTGGCCGAGGACTGGAAGGACATCTTCGAAGACGAAGGCAAGTACTGACGCGAATGGCCCGCCGCCTCCCGGCGGGCAGCGTCCATGCAGGGCCGGAACCGGTGCTCGGAGCCGGCCCTGCACGCCATCGTCTCAATGCCTAAGGGGAATAGAATGCTCCATTCATCGATCGACCGCGCTGCGCAAGCGACGCCGCCGCCGGTCGCGCAACGCATCAAGGGGCTGTCGGACCGCGCCATCGCCTGGATTTTCGTGGCGCCGTCCATCGTGTTGCTGCTGGCCATCAACATCTTTCCGCTGATCTGGACGATCCGGCTGAGCTTCACCAATTTTCGCGTGAACCGCCCGAACGAGCCGGTCCAGTTTGTCGGCCTTCGCAACTATCTCAACATCCTGACCGACGAAGACATCTGGCTGACGATGCAGGCCACGGCCCATTTCCTGATCTGGACGATCGTCCTTCAGGTGCTGATCGGCTTTTCGCTCGCCTATCTCATCAACAAGAAGTTTCGCGGCAACGATTTATGGACGACGATCATCGTGCTGCCGATGATGCTGAGCCCCGCCGTCGTCGGAAACTTCTGGACCTTCCTCTACCAGCCGCAGATCGGTCTCTTCAATTACGCGGTCGGATTCCTGACGGGTGCCGATCCCTCGAGCTTCTCGATGATCGGCGACACCGCGCTGGCGCCCTGGTCGATCATCATCGTCGATACCTGGATGTGGACGCCGTTCGTGATGCTCATCTGCCTTGCCGGACTTCGGTCCATCCCAAGCAGCATCTATGAGGCGGCGGAATGCGACCGCGCCAGCAGCTGGCGGCAGTTCTGGACCATCACCGTTCCCATGGTGCTGCCGTTCCTGATGCTCGCCATCCTTTTCCGCGGCATCGAGAATTTCAAGATGTTCGATCTCGTGGTGCAACTGACGGGGGGCGGGCCGGGCTCGATCACCGAGCTGACGTCGATCAACCTGAAGCGTGAAGCCTTCGAGAAATGGCGCACGGGCTATGCCTCCGCCTATGCCGTCATCCTGTTCGTGACCGTCTTCGGCCTGGCGTCGATCTATGTCAAAGCCCTCAACAAGGTGAAACAGAGATGAGCAGCTATTCCGTAACGGAGCCGTCCGCACGGCAAAAGTGGTTCGCCGGCTCCCTCGTCGTGCTTTATGCCATCATCACCCTTCTGCCCCTGATCTGGATCATCGGGACAGGTTTCAAATCGCCTTCGGACGCGATCGCCTATCCGCCCAAGACCTTCTTCCAGCCGACGCTCGAGGGCTACGTGAACCTGTTCACGACGCGCACCCGCGTGACGGAAGAACAGCTGAAGCAGATGGGCGAACCGACGACCTGGTACGATCGCCTCGTGCGCAAGGATGGGCTGATCATCGCCGGTCCGTCGCGTTTCAGCGAACGCTTCTACAATTCTGTCATCATCGGTTTCGGTTCGACGGTGCTGTGCATCGTGCTCGGGACGGCGGCCGCCTATGCCTTCTCGCGCTTCAAGGTGCCGCTGAAGGACGACCTGCTGTTCTTCATTCTCTCGACCCGGATGATGCCGCCGATCGCGGTTGCGATCCCGATCTTCCTGATGTTCCGCTCGCTCGGGCTGAACGACACCCATGCCGGCATGATCCTGCTCTATACCGCAGTGAACCTGTCGCTGTCGGTCTGGCTGCTGAAGGGCTTCATCGACGAGATCCCGATCGAATACGAAGAGGCCGCGCTGATCGATGGCTACACGCGATTTCAGGCCTTCTACAAGGTGGTCCTGCCCCAGGCGGCGACCGGCATCGCGTCGACGGCGATCTTCTGCCTGATCTTCGCCTGGAACGAATACGCCTTTGCCGTGCTGCTGACATCCGGCAACGCGCAGACCGCACCGCCCTTCATCCCGACGATCATCGGCGTCGGCGGGCAGGACTGGCCGGCAGTCGCCGCCGGCGCAACCCTCTTCCTCGTCCCCGTGATGGTGTTCACGATCCTTCTTCGCAAGCACCTGCTGCGCGGCATCACCTTCGGAGCGGTTCGAAAATGACAGCTTTCCTCAACCAGTTGCTTCGCCTTCGTCGCGGCGCGTGGGAGATGGTGGCATCGGTGCTGATCGCGCTGGGCGTGATCATGCTGATGCAGCCGCTGTCGCTGACGCTCTACTCCTTCTCGTTCCTCGTCACCCTGCTTGGAACGGTCATGTTCATCATCGTCAGCCACTTCCCGGAGTAACCGATGGCACAGATCAGAATTGAGAACGTGCGCAAGGAATTCGGGGCGTTCACCGCCGTCCAGTCGTCGACGTTCACCGTGGAAGACGGCGAGTTCTTCATGCTGCTCGGGCCGTCCGGCTGTGGCAAGACGACGACCTTGCGCATGATGGCGGGGCTCGAATTGCCGACCAGCGGCCGGATCTATATCGGCGGCGAGGAAGTCGGCATGAAGCGGGCGCGCGAGCGCGACATCGCCTTCGTCTTTCAGATGTTCGCGCTCTATCCGCATATGAACGTGCGCAAGAACATTTCCTATCCTCTCGTCAGCCAGGGGATGAAGAAGGCGGAAGTCGCCACGCGCGTTGCCGAGGTCGCAAGGATCCTGAGGATCGAGGGCATTCTCGACAAGCCGGTCGGCGGGCTCTCCGGCGGCGATCGCCAGCGCGTAGCACTCGGCCGCGCGATCGTGCGCAACCCCAAGGCATTCTTCATGGACGAACCGCTCGGGGCGCTTGACGCGGAATTCCGCGAACATATGGCGGGGGAATTGCGCGCGCTGCACGACCGCATGGGCGCCACCACCGTCTACGTTACCCACGACCAGCTCGAGGCGATGCAGATGGGCGACAAGATCGTGGTGATGAACCACGGCGTCACCGAGCAGTTCGGACGCCCGCAGCAGATCTACGACTGGCCGGCGACGAAGTTCGTCGCCAAGTTCATCGGCTCGCCGCCGATGAATTTCCTGGAGTTCGACGGCATGATCGGTATCGGCGGCGACAGCATCGATCTCACCGGCAAGCGCGTGACGGTGCCGGCCTCGAGGGAGGGCCGGGCCGGTGCGCTGACCCTTGGGGTGCGGCCGGAACATGTTCAATTCGTCGACGGCTCCGCCTATCGCGGCCGTGTCGTTGCGGTCGAATATCTCGGCACGACGCAGATCGTCACGCTCGATACGCCCAACGGCGAGATCAAGGCGCGCACGCCTTCCAATCAGCGTGCCCGCACCGGCGAGCTCATCGGTCTCGATTTCGATGCGCGCACGCTGACGCTCTTCAACGCGGAGACGGGTCGTGCTCTGGTCTCTGAAGGCAACGAGGGAGTGCTGCGCCGTGGCTGAAGTCGTATTGCAAAACGTGACGAAGACCTTCGGCGGTCATCCGGCACTCGACGATGTCTCGATGACCGTGCCGAACGGGTCGTTCGTGGTGTTGCTGGGGCCGACAGGGGCCGGCAAAACGACGACGCTACGCATGGTTTCGGGCCTCGACAATCCCGACAGCGGCGAGGTCTTCATCGGCGGACAGGCGATGCGCGGATTGACCCCGGCGCAGCGCAATGTCGCGATGGTGTTCCAGCAATATTCGCTCTATCCGCATCTGTCGGTGCGGCAAAACCTGGAATTTCCGCTGAAATCGCCGCTTTTGAAGACGCCTCAGAAGGCGATCGACGAAAAGGTGAACGCGATCGCCGAGGTCCTGCAGATCTCGCACAAGCTCGACAACAAGGCGACCGCGCTTTCGGGCGGCGAGATGCAGCGCGTGTCGATCGGACGGGCGCTGGTGCGCAATCCGCAGATCTATCTCATGGACGAGCCGTTGAGTTCGCTCGACGCGAAATTGCGGGCGGATCTACGCGTCGAACTCAAGAACATCCAGGCGAAATCCGGGGCAACGCTGCTCTACGTCACGCATGACCAGATCGAGGCGATGACCATGGCGACGCATATCGGCGTGCTGGAGGAGGGCAGGCTGGTGCAGTTCGGCTCGCCGCGGGAGATCTACGAGGCTCCGGTCAGCGTCTATGCCGCGAGCCGCCTCGGCCAGCCGCGCATCAACGTCCTGCCGGCGAACCTGTTTGCGGGGTCTCCGGAAAGGGCAAAGTCGATCGGCCTGCGTCCCGAGCACATCGTTCAGGGAAGTGGCGAGGATGCCCTTGTCACGCGGGTCGAGCACCTCGGCGACCAGACCCGTCTGCACATCTCGTTCAAACATCATGATCTCGTGACGGTGACGGACCCACATACCGGGTTCCGCGGTGGCGAGACCATCAAGATCCAGCCACACAAGCCGCTGTTCTTCGACGCGGCCGGAATGCGCATCGCTTAGGAGGCGAACATGAGCCAATTCATCAACCGCAAGGAAAATGCGGTGACCGAAGCAATCGACGGCGTGATTGCCGTATCGGGCGGGGCGCTCAGCCGCCTCGACGGATATCCGCACATTCGCGTCGTCCTGCGCTCTGACTGGGACAAGAGCAAGGGTAAGGTCGCGCTGGTCTCCGGTGGCGGGTCGGGGCACGAACCCGCTCATATCGGATTCGTCGGCAAGGGCATGCTGACGGCGGCCGTCTGCGGTGACGTCTTCGCCTCGCCGAGCGTGGATGCGATCCTCGCCGGCATTCTGGCGGTGACGGGACCGGCGGGCTGCCTGCTGATCGTGAAGAACTACACCGGTGACCGCCTGAACTTCGGCCTGGCGGCAGAACGCGCCCGGGCCTATGGCCTGAGCGTGAGCATGGTCGTCGTAGACGACGACATTGCGCTGCCCGAGCTTCCGCAGCCGCGCGGCGTCGCCGGCACCCTGTTCGTCCACAAGATCGCCGGGGCGCTTGCCGAACGCGGTGCGGACCTCGAGACGATTGCCGCGGCCGCACGCAAGGTCATTTCCGCCACCAACACGATCGGCATGTCGCTCGATACCTGCACGGTTCCCGGTTCGCCGAAGGAGCATCGTATTCCCGAAGGCCACGCCGAACTCGGGCTCGGCATTCATGGCGAGGCGGGTGTCGAGCAGATCCTTTATTCGGACGCGAAGCAGGCGGTCGCCGCCATGGTCGAGCGGCTGCAGGCCGCCATGGACGACAGGCCGCATGTCGCGCTCGTCAACAATCTCGGCGGCACGTCCATCCTCGAAATGTCGGTTCTGGCGCATGAGCTCGTCCATTCGGCCATTGGCGGGAGGATCGCGCATCTGGTCGGGCCGGCATCGATGATGACCTCGCTCGACATGCGCGGCTTCTCCATCTCGCTTTATCCAGCCGACAAGGTCGAACTGGAGCTTCTGTCCGCCCCGGTCGCTCTTCCCGCCTGGCCGGGCGTGACGGCGGTCAAGCCGGTTTCGGTTCTGGCGCTGCCCGACGGTCTGACCCCGATCGCCCCTCTGCCATCGCGCCATGAACCGACGCGGCGGTTTCTGCTCGCCTGCTGCAACCTCCTGATTGGCGCGGAGAAGCCTCTGAACGCGCTCGACGCCAAGTCCGGGGACGGCGACACGGGCTCGACCCTGGCCGGCGCGGCACGCGCGCTGATCGACGCTCTCGACCGCCTGCCGCTTTCGGACCACACACAGCTCTTCCGCGCCATCGGACAGGAACTGAGCCAGACGATGGGCGGATCCTCCGGCGTGCTGCTTGCGATCTTTTTTGCTGCGGCGGGCGACGGCGCATCGAGCGGGCTCTCCATCCGGGAGGCGCTGAAAGCCGGCCTGGCGCGCATGCAGGAAATCGGCGGCGCCAGGATCGGCGACCGCACCATGGTGGACGCGCTGTCGCCGGCGCTGGACGCGCTCGATGAAAGCATGGTCAAGGCGGCCGACGCTGCCCGGGCCGGTGCCGACCTGACGGCGACGCTCGTGCGCGCCAAGGCGGGGCGGGCGGCCTATATCAACGCCAAGCAGCTCGAAGGGCACACCGACCCCGGAGCGGAAGCGGTGGCGCTTCTGTTCGAATACCTGGCGCAGAACCCCGATATCGACACAGTCGAGCCGGAACCGGCGGCGCTCGGCCAGCGCGTCAGCGGCTGACGATCGAAGCGGGATCGAAGGAAAGATCCGCCAAGGCGGATCGTCGGTTCAGGGGAGGCGGGACCAGCCTGCCTCCTGCTCCAGCGCGGGTTCAGCCTCGTGTAGAGCGCCCAAAGTGCCGGGCAGAGATGTCATCTGCCTGGACGGCTGGCCGCTGCGGTTCATTTACAAAGATTGTCAATCCTTGTAAAATCGGTCGGGAAAGGATGCGCCATGCATGTCTCTTTGACTGACAAACTCGACGAGTACGTCCGCGACAAGGTTGCTTCGGGACTTTACAACAATGCGTCGGAAGTGATCCGCGAGGCGTTGCGCCAGAAGATCGCAACGGAGCAATCCGATGCGGACAAGCTGCGGCAGTTGCGCGAGGCGTTGGACCCGGCATGGGCTCAGGCCGATGCGGGCGCCTGTGTCCCCTTCGATCTGACCGCAATCCTGAGCGAACTCGATCAGGAAACGGCAGCGCATGCCTAACCTGGCAGTCACGCCGCTCGCCCGGGAAGACATCAAGGAAATCGGTCGCTATACCCAACGCATCTGGGGCGTCGCCCAGCGCGACCTTTACCTTCGCGGGCTCGCCGCCCTGTTCGAGCGCCTTCAGGCGGGCGTGATTTCCGGGCGGGCCCGTCCGGAAATCCGGCAGGGACTTTTGTGCTACCCCTACAATCGGCATCTGGTGTTTTTTCGACGCGAAGCGCATGGCGGCGTGATCGTCCTTCGTGTGCTGCACGAGCGGATGGATTTCGAGCGGTATCTGTAGAGCGGCCTTCATCTTGGAAGTTGCGCCATGCGCACGGATCGGAACGCGCGCCGTCAATCTGCAGCGACACGGCATGTCCCCGGCAGAAGCGTCACCGCCAACACTGTCGACGCCATAGACGACGGCCGGCGATCCCAATAGCGTATCGACGACATCAGGCGAAAGGACAGGTTTCGTGCGCAAACCTCGCATAGCGATCATTCTCGACGAAAACACAAGCACTGGCGGGAACCGCTATGAGGCGGCCAAGGGATATTTTCTTGCCGTCAGCAACGCCGGCGGGCTCCCCCTCGGAATCCCCTATCTGACTGACGTGGTCGATGTCGTGTTGAACGAGTTCGACGGCCTGGTGGTTGTCGGCGGCCGCTTCGCCTATCCCGATGACTGGTACATTTCCGGGGAAACGTCGAGATCCCCGGCATCGGAGCGCTTCGATATCGAACGAGCGATCATGGAGGGGTATCTTGAAAGGGATAAACCGATCCTCGGCATATGCGCCGGCATGCAGTCGCTCGCGTGCCTCAACGGCTGTCGCCTCACGCCTGATCTGCGCATGTCCTTTCCGACCGCCGACGAACACGACAAGCGAGACCATGTCCACGCTGTCGACATTCTGCCCGGCACGCGCCTCGCCGGGATGGTCGGCAGACCGCGCATCGACGTCAATACCTTCCATCGTGAGGCTATCGCACAATTGTCGCCTGCCGTTCTCGCGAGCGCGCACGCGGACGACGGCATCGTCGAAGCGATCGAAGTCGTTTCGAGCGCGTTTGCGGTTGGCCTTCAATGGCATCAGGAGCTGTTTGCCGAGACGAACCATCCCGGCAACGGGGTGTTTCGCGGGCTCGTGGAGGCGGCTTCGTAGCAACGGACGCAGTCGCGGAGGTGGTCAATCTCGACACGGTCGGAACCGTCGCCTCTGGCAGCCGTGACCTGACCTTGCCTCAACGCTTGACGGCAAGCCCTGGTTATCCCCTCGTCGCGCGTCACTCACGGGAAGATGTGACGCAAAGCCGTGACGACGATCGCCTTCGCGGAGCCGATCGCCCTTTCGCCTTGCCTGTGACGTTTGCCGATTACTTAATTGACGGTCGAAGCGATGGGGGTGGCTGTCAGGCCACCTTGAGGTGCGCGTCTTTCACTGCTTCGGCGGCACGCGGCTCGGCAGCGTGATGCGACGCATTCAGCCGTCGCGCGACGATATCGTGGTTGAGCCACTGTACCGGGCCTGCGGGATCCGACGTCTCGCCGAAGATCAGCTTGCCGGTCGCCTCGACCACAAGAGCGCTCAAGTGATCGCTGACGAGCGCCTTACCGTCGCGATGCATCTGCGTGATCTCGTTGGACGTGCCGATGGTCAGGTCGGACTGTGCCTGGCTGTTGGCCATCGGCCACGCCGAGAAATCGTAGAACGGCCGCATGACGGCGTTGGCCTGCATATCGGTGATTTTTCCGATCACGTCGTTCATCGTGACGCCATCCAGGAGAAGCTGCTCACAGGCCTGCCATTGCGCATCTGCCCATTGACCGCCGTCTTCCTTCTTCAAGGCGAGCAGCAGCGGTATCAGGGGAAGCTCGATGCCGGTGAACACGTCGGACGAATTGGTGCGGATCTCCGGGCAGTTATAGACGGTTGCCTTGATGCCCGACGCCCAGGCCTCCTGCGCGATGCCTTCGAGCCGCATCTTGGCGTAGCCCTGGGTGTAGTTGGTGTAGGTCTGCCAACGATAGCTGCCGTCGATCAGGACGGCGGTGCCATGGTATCCATAGGCCGTATAGCGGACCTGGCCACCGGCTGCCTCGACGCGCGCGCGGATCGTGGCGCTGGCTTCGATCAGGTGCTGAAAGGTGATCGCCGAGACTTCGTCGAAATTCTGCAGGATGAGCTTGCCCATGTCGCTGTCGAGCAGTGCCTGCGACGACATGTGACGCGCGCCGCGTCCCTTGTAGATGCGGTTGGCAAGAACCAGGAACACCTTGGCCTTCGGAATGCCGCCGGCCATCGTGTGGGCGAAGAACACATTGCGGCCGTCGGCGATCATTCCGTCGAGAACGGCCATGACCTGCGACAGCGCGCCGGTGAACCGCGCCGTAGCGATATCCCGGCACTGGGCGATGTAGTCCCAATCGAGCGTGTCCCGTTCCCAGCTCTCCAGCGTCATCGCCGCCAGCAGGTCCGTCGGGGTGGGGCCACCCGCCGGTGCGTCGAGATCGAAGCCGGCCATGACGGGTATGTTGATGATCCGGCCACCCAGCCGCTCTTCGGCGGCTGCGAGCTCGTCGGCGTCCAGTGGCCGCAACGCGTTGTTTTCGTCGCGTCGCCCGACCGTGATCCCGACGATCTCCATTCCGGCGCGCCGCGCTTCATCGAGCAGGCCGGTCGCATATCCGCGACCGAACAGTTCGCCGAAGAGGACGAAGACGTCACCTTTGCGAAAGACGGTGTTTTCGGCGATGCGGTTCAATGCAACCGGGTTTTTCATAGTGTCAGCTCTTTGGTCCGTTTGTCGTCGAGCGATGACTCGAGCGACCTTCAATGGTTACATGACCGGACTGACCGGGAATAGGAAGTCATATTACGTGACGGTTTTTTTCAAAGCGTGAAGACAGGGCTGGGTTTCCTATTGTCTGGAGCGGACAAAACAGGGAAACTGGAGGGCGAAGTTTCAGGTAATTCGGGGTGGCGTCGGCAGGCCGATTCTCGAAAAAAGGGCTTGGCTAACCGGCGGCACCGTGAACTGGGCGCTGGCCAGCCACCGTCAACCGAAGGGTCACTCGACGCGTCTATGAGCCAGCCGGTTGCCAAAAAACCATAATTGCTCCACCTAGATCGCGGATCGACACTCGGCACTTAGAATTGGATCGACGCTGAATGCGCATATCATATGTTTTCCTTGGTGCATTTCTCGCATTCGCGCAGTCCGCATCTGCTGACGTCGCCGCACCGCCGGTTTTGAAACCGATCAAGCAGCAGGCACAGGCCGCTGATCTGAGCGCGAAATTTCTCTCGCGCTACAGCTACAAGCCGGTGCCGCTCGACGACGAGCTGTCTGCCAAGGTACTGGATCGGTTCATAAAATCACTGGATCCGGACCGCGTGATCTTCCTGCAGGCGGATATCGACGGGTTCATGTCGCACCGCAACGAGATCGATGATGCGATCGAACGGCAGGACTTGAAGATTCCGTTTGCGATCTTCAACGCCTACGGCAAGCGCATTACTGATCGCATGACCTACGCGCGCAGCATCGTGAAGCAGGACTTCGATTTCAACGCGCAGGAAACCTACCCGGTCATGCGCGAAAACGCGCCTTGGCCGCAGTCGGAGGCCGAGAGCGACGCGCTTTGGCGCAAGCGCGTGAAGGCCGACTGGTTGCGGTTGAAGCTGGGCGGCAAGACTGATGAAATCATTCGCCAGACGCTGGACAAACGATACGCGAACGCACTCGAGCGCGCGTACAAATACAAGAGCGACGATGTTTTCCAGTCGTTCATGAACGCCTACACCACGTCCGTCGATCCGCACACGGATTATTTCGGGGCGAGCGCCTCGGCCAACTTCAACATGGCGATGAAGCTCTCGCTGGTCGGCATCGGTGCGGTGTTGCAGGACCGCGACGACTACACGACGATTCGCGAGCTGGTGCCCGGCGGCCCGGCGCAATTGTCCGGACAGCTTTCGGTCGGAGACCGAATCACGGGCGTCGGTCAAGGCAAGGACGGGGCGATAAAGGAAGTCGTGGGCACGCGCCTCGACGAGGTCGTGCAACTGATCCGAGGGGAAAAAGGATCGGTGGTGCGCCTCGATATCCTGCCCGCGGATGCCGGTGCCGATGCCACCCACAGGATTGTCAGCCTGGTGCGCGACAAGATCAGCCTCGAAAAGCAGGCCGCCCAGAAGGCGGTGCTTTCGGTGAAAATGGGTGAGGCCACGCGCAAGGTCGGCGTGATCACGCTGCCGGCCTTCTACGAGGACTTCGAAGCCCGGCGCAAGGGAGACAAGGATTTCCGAAGCGCCAGCCGCGATGTCGAAAAGCTGCTCGGCGAACTGAAAGAGGAGAAGGTCGACAGCGTTCTCCTTGATCTGCGCAACAATGGCGGCGGTTCACTGGACGAGGCGATCGATCTGACGGGCCTGTTCATCGGCACCGGCCCGGTCGTCCAGCAGCGCGACAGCGACGGTAAGGTGGTGATCAGAAGCGCTGATTTCCCCGGTCCCGTCTGGACAGGCCCGGTGGGTGTCCTGATCAATCGCGGCTCCGCCTCGGCTTCGGAAATCGTCGCGGCGGCGATCCAGGACTACGGTCGAGGCCTTGTCATCGGCGAGCCCAGTTTCGGCAAGGGCACCGTTCAGACGGTTGTCAGCCTCGACCAGATGGTCCGCAACAAGAAACCCGAATTCGGCGAGCTGAAAGTGACGGTTGCGCAGTTTTTCCGCATCAACGGCGGCACGACGCAGTTGCACGGCGTAACGCCAGACGTCGTCTTGCCGGGACTGTCCGATCCGAAAACCTTTGGCGAGACCAGCTATGACAACGCGCTGCCTTGGGCCGAGATCAAGGCTGCGAAGTATAAGCCCATGGGCTCTGTCGCCGCCTTGCTGCCGACGCTTCAGGACCGCCATGACGTGCGCGTTGCAGGCAATGCCGACTACCAGCGCTTGCTGGAAGACATCGCCGATCTGAAGGTGCAGCGCGAAAAAGGCGTCGTCTCCCTCAATGAAGCCGAACGCCGCAAGGAAATGACTGAGCGGGAAAACCGGCAGAAGGCTCGGGCGGAGGCTGGCGCCGGTGACGAACTCGGCGCGGATGATGGCCTCAATGCAAACGAGCGTAGCCTGAGTGCCGAACTTGCCATGGAGAACGCCCGCAAGAACGCAAAGGATGCATTGCTGGACGAGGCGGCGGCCATTCTTGCCGATGCGGCTGATCTGGGCGAAGGCAAGCCGATGCCGACCCAAAAGCAGTCGGCAAAAACGGACGGAAAATGATCGTCGCTGGTCAACGCTGAACCGCGCGCCGCCTGGGATCGCATCTTGGGTCATTCAAGCGGCATGATGGGCTCGGCCACACATCCATTCCAGCCGGAAGAATGCTGGCATCGATTGCGCCATGGAGGCTGGCGGGCGGGAAAACCGGGCATCGCATGCCCTAAAATCCCGCTTGCTTTCGGACAGGTCATGTCGCATGTCGGATTGATCCAGTGCGGGCACTTCAAGTTCGATCGGAATGCGGTCGCGGCATGCAGCAAAGCAGACTAAACGTCCTTGTCATCGACGAGAACCGCATCCGCGTCGCCATCATCGAAGAGGGGCTGCGCGACGCGGGCTATGACCAGGTCACCGTGATCGACAACATGCATGGGTTGGCACGGCGCATTGCCGACCTCAATCCCGACGTCATCGTCATCGATCTCGAAAATCCCAACCGCGACATGCTGGAAAGCATGTTCCAGCTGTCGCGCGCGGTCAGGCGCCCCATCGCCATGTTCGTCGACCAGTCCGACGAAGCCTCCATCGAGGCTGCGGTGGAGGCCGGCGTGTCGGCCTATATCGTCGACGGCCTGAAGCAGGAGCGGGTCCGCCCGATCCTGAAAATGGCGATCAGCCGCTTCAATGCCTTCGCGCGTCTCAACCGCGAGCTGGAGGAAACACGCGGCGAACTGGAGGGCCGCAAGATCATCGATCGCGCCAAGGGTCTCATCATGCGCTCGCGCGGGCTCTCCGAGGACGAGGCCTATGCGCTGCTGCGGAAAACGGCGATGAACCAGAACCGCAAGATCATCGACATCGCCCAGGGCCTCGTCACGGCGGCCAGCCTGCTCGATCCCGGAGGCAAGGAATGACGACGCGCCACGCCATCACCGCCGGTTTCGTGCCGCTACTCGACAGCGCGCTTTTGGTCGTTGCCTGCGAAATGGGCTTTGCCGAGGAGCAGGCCATTGACCTGACGCTGCTGCGGGAACGGTCCTGGGCAAGCATCCGCGATCGGCTTGCCGTAAGGCATATCGATGTCGCGCATATTCTCGGCCCCATGCCGATCGCGTGCAACCTCGGCCTCAACGTGCCGGCGCCCGAAATGATCGTCCCGATGGCACTGGGGTTGGGCGGCAACGCCGTGACCGTATCGTCGGCACTCTGGCAGGCGATGGCGGAAAACGGCGCGACCGCCGACCTTGACGCACGCGCCAACGGCGTCGCCCTTCGCAAGGTCATCGAGACCCGGGCAGGTGCGCCGCTGCGCTTTGCCGTCGTGCACCCCTATTCGGGACACAATTACGAACTGCGTTACTGGCTGGCCGCGAGCGGCATCGATCCGGTCCGTCATATCGAGATCGTCGTTCTGCCGCCCCCGGATATGGGAGATGCGCTGGCCGAAGGCGTGATCGACGGCTATTGCGCCGGCGAACCCTGGAACACCTTCGGCGTGCTCAGGCGCGGTGGATACCTTGCCACCGTCAAGGCTGCGATCTGGCGGTCGAGCCCGGAGAAGGTTCTCGGCGTCAATGCGCAATGGGGCAGGGCCCATCCGGAGGCGATGGCCGCGCTGCTCGTAGCGCTGCATCAGGCTTCGCTCTGGTGCGCCCGGCCCGACAACCACGAGGCTCTTGCCGCGCTGCTTTCGAAACAGGCTTATGTCGGGCGGGATGCCGAACTGCTGTTGCCCGCTCTTGCCGGCAATCTTCCGGTCGGCGGCGGGGTCGTCCATGCCGTCAGGGATTTCTTCGTGCCGAATGCCAAGGCTGCGACCTTCCCGTGGAAGAGCCATGCCCTGTGGTTCTACACCCAGATGGTGCGCTGGAAGCAGATCGAACACACGGTCGAGCGCCAGCGGATCGCCGCGGAAACCTACCGGCCGGATATCTATCGCGCCGCCCTGAAGGACCTCGGCCTCGCCATGCCTTCGGCCAGCGCCAAGGTCGAGGGTGCCTTGCTCACCGAAACGCCGGTCGGCTCCTCGGGTGCCTTGACGCTGGGGCCGGATGGCTTTTTCGACGGCGGACGGTTCGATCCGGACGATTTGGATGCCTATATCGCAAGCCAGTCATCGCGATGAATGCGCAGCGCCTAATTTATGCGCGGTGCACAAAAAATAGCGTTTGCACTGCACAGGTCGAAGGCCAACCACGTCGCCACAGGATACTATCACGTATCTTTTCACGTTAAATCAATCGCTTGCTGAAACTGGCACGATGATTGCTTTCTAATTCTCAGGCCTAAGGGCCACGAATTTGGTGTCCAACGACGGGCACCGCACCAGCAAAGCCGCTGATCAGGATGACGCACGCACGGAGTTTCCGTGTCGGGTGAGCCTGACCAGCGGCTTTTTGTTTTTCAACCCCGAGATGGAGCGGCACGACCTTGTCGGGCCCCGGAGAAGCCATGTCCGAGAACAAGAAGCCTCTATCCGCCGGTGAACCCGCCACCGCGTTGTGGATGTCCACCTTCGCCTTCACCATCTGTTTCGCCGTCTGGACGATCTTTGCGATCATAGGCATCCGCATCAAGCAGGACCTGGGATTGAGTGAGACGCAGTTCGGCCTGCTCGTCGGCACGCCGATCCTGACCGGCTCGCTGGTGCGCATGCTGCTCGGCGTCTGGACCGGGCGTTATGGCGGCCGCCTCGTCTACACGCTCACCATGCTGGCGGCGGCGCTTGCCACCTTCCTGCTCGCCTATGCGACCACGTATCCGCAGATGCTGCTCGCCGGGCTCGGCATCGGGCTTGCCGGCGGGTCCTTCGCCGTCGGCGTCGCCTATGTCTCGCCGTTCTTTCCGCCGGAAAAACAGGGCACGGCGCTCGGCATCTTCGGCGCCGGCAATGTCGGGGCGGCGGTGACCAAGTTCCTGGCGCCGTTCGTCATGCTTGCCTTCGGCTGGCAGGCCGTTGCCGTAATCTGGGCGGCCGCGTTGGTGGTGACGGCGCTCGTCTTCTGGTTCACGACCAGCGACGACCCGGCGTTCCGTAGCCGCCGCGAGCGCCAGCTGCCGCAGCGCAGCCTGCTCCAGGAGTTCGCGCCCTTGAAGAACGCGCAGGTCTGGCGCTTCTCGCTCTACTACTTCTTCGCTTTCGGCGGCTTCGTCGCGCTTTCCCTTTGGCTGCCGCGTTACCTGGTCGGCGTCTACGGTTTCGACATCGCAGCCGCCGGCATGATTGCTGCCGCCTATTCCATTCCCGGCAGCATCTTCCGCGCCTTCGGCGGCGTGCTTTCGGACCGCAAGGGGGCGCGCAGCGTCATGTACTGGATGCTCGGCGTTTCCGCCGTCGCAACGCTGATCCTGTCGCTGGCGGCGGCGGGCGAAGGACGCGCCTTCGGTATCACGCCCGCCGTCTTCATCGTCGTCGTCTTTGTTCTCGGTTTCGTCATGAGCCTCGGCAAGGCCGCCGTCTACAAACATATCCCGGCCTATTACCCGGACAATGTCGGCGCGGTCGGCGGCATCGTCGGCATGGTCGGCGGGCTCGGCGGCTTCGTCCTGCCGATTGCCTTCGGGCTCCTCAAGGACGCGACCGGGCTCTGGTCGAGCTGTTTCCTGCTCCTCTTCGCCGTCGTCGCCGCGTCGCTCATCTGGATGCACCTCTCGATCCGCCAGATGGAACGCCGCACGCCTTCGCTGCCGACCGCTGCCGCCGCCTGAACAGACAAGGACAGACCATGACCGAGAAACTCGTCATCATCGGCAATGGCATGGCGCCGGGGCGCATGCTGGAGCATCTCTTCGAAAAGGTGCCCGACCGTTACGAGGTCACCATTTTCAACGCCGAGCCGCGCGTCAACTACGACCGCATCATGCTCTCGCCGGTAC
Organism: Hyphomicrobiales bacterium; assembly: GCA_900469625.1. GTDB lineage: Bacteria > Pseudomonadota > Alphaproteobacteria > Rhizobiales > Rhizobiaceae > Ensifer. Next base: position 76,300 of record UBXV01000040.1, on the reverse strand, counting down.
TGTCGGGCGAGAAAGACTATGAAGAAATCATCATCCATGGCGATGGCTGGTACATCAAGCACGGTATTACCCTCTACAAGGGCCATCGCATCGTTGCGATCGACCGCGATGCGAGAACCGTGACCTCCGATCACGGCGTCACCGAAAGTTACGACAGGTTGGTGATCGCCACTGGTTCCGTGCCTTTCATCCTGCCGGTGCCGGGCCACGACATGCCTGGCGTCATCACCTATCGCGATCTCGACGACGTGCAGGCGATGCTGCTCGCCGCCCAGTCGCGCGAGAAGGCCATTGTCATCGGCGGCGGCCTGCTCGGCCTTGAAGCGGCCGCCGGCCTTGCCGGCCGCGGCATGGATGTCACGGTCCTCCATGTGATGCCGACCCTGATGGACCGCCAGCTCGATCCTGCTGCCGGCTATCTCCTGCAAAAAGAGCTCGAAAGTCGCGGCATCAAGATTATCTGCAAGGCCAACACCAAGGCGATCGTCGGCAATGGCAGGGTCGAGGGCATCGAGCTCGACGATGGCCGGATCATACCGGCGACACTCGTCGTCATGGCTGTCGGCATTCGCCCAAGCGTCGGGCTTGCGAAGGAGGCCGGCCTTGCCGTCAATCGCGGCATCGTCGTCGACCAGGGCATGCAGACGTCGGACGGCCGCATCTGGGCGCTCGGCGAATGCGCGGAAGTGGGCGGCATGGTCTATGGGCTGGTCGCGCCGCTCTACGAGATGGCCCGCGTCGCCGCCTCGCACCTTGCCGGCGAGCGTGCTGCCGCCTTCGTGCATTCCGACACGCCGACCAAGCTCAAGGTCACCGGCATCGAGCTCTTTTCGCTGGGGGATTTTGCCGATGGCGACGACCGCGAGGAGATCGTGCTGCGCGACGCCACGGCCGGCGTCTACAAGCGGCTGGTGCTGAAGGAAAACCGCATCATCGGCACGGTGCTCTATGGCGAGACGGCAGACGGCGCCTGGTTCAACGACCTGAAGAAGAAGGAGGCCGACATCACCGACATGCGCCAGACCCTGATTTTCGGTCAGGGTTACCAGGGGGGTGCTCCGCTGGACCCTATGGCGGCCGTTGCAGCCNNGGCTGCAACGGCGTGTGCAAGGGCAAGATCACTTCAACGATTGCCGACAAGGGCCTGACATCGCTTGACGAGGTGCGCGCCCATACCAAGGCGTCCGCCTCCTGCGGTTCGTGCACCGGCCTCGTCGAGCAACTGATGACGCTGACGCTCGGCGAGAGTTACAGCCCCGCCGCGGTCCAGCCGATGTGCGGCTGCACGGACCTTGGCCATGACGACGTGCGCCGGCTGATCAAGGCCAAGGGGCTAAAGACCATTCCGGCTGTCATGCAGGAGCTCGAATGGAAGACGTCCTGCGGCTGCGCCAAGTGCCGCCCGGCGCTCAACTATTACCTCGTCTGCGATTTCCCGGATGAATATGCCGACGATTACCAGTCGCGCTTCATCAACGAGCGTGTCCACGCCAACATCCAGAAGGACGGCACCTATTCCGTCGTGCCGCGCATGTGGGGTGGGGTCACCAATTCAGGTGAATTGCGGGCGATCGCCGACGTGGTCGACAAGTTCGAGATCCCGCTGGTGAAGGTAACGGGCGGCCAGCGCATCGACCTGCTCGGCATCGAGAAGGAGGATCTGCCGGCGGTCTGGGCCGATCTCGGCAAGGCCGGCTTCATCTCCGGCCAGGCCTACGCCAAGGGCCTGCGCACGGTGAAGACCTGCGTCGGCTCGGACTGGTGCCGCTTCGGAACGCAGGATTCCACCGGTTTCGGCATCCGCATCGAAAAGTTCATGTGGGGATCCTGGACGCCGGCCAAGCTGAAGCTGGCCGTCTCGGGCTGTCCGCGCAACTGCGCGGAGGCGACCTGCAAGGATATCGGCGTCATCTGCGTCGACAGCGGTTTCGAGATCCATTTCGCCGGTGCCGCCGGCCTCGACATCAAGGGAACCGAGGTGCTCGGCCTGGTGAAGACCGAGGACGAGGCGCTGGAGCATATCGTGGCGCTGACGCAGATGTACCGCGAGCAGGGGCGCTATCTCGAGCGCATCTACAAATGGGCAAAACGCATCGGCCTGGAAGAGATTCGCCGGCAGATCGTCGGCGATCAGGACAAGCGCAAGGCCTACTACGACCGCTTCGTCTTCAGCCAGAAGTTTGCCCAGGTCGACCCCTGGTCAGAGCGCGTCTCCGGCAAGGACAAACATGAATTCAGGCCGATGGCGACCATCGGCTATCCCCAGGCTGCGGAATAGGAGGTCTCCCATGAACTGGTTTCCCATTGGAGACATTTCCGACATCCCGCTGCGCGGCGCGCGTTGCGTCAAAACCCCTCAAGGCAAGATCGCCGTGTTCCGCACGGCGGAAAACGAGGTCTTTGCCATCGAGGATCACTGCCCGCACAAGGGCGGGCCGCTGTCGCAGGGTATCGTCCATGCCAAGGCCGTGACCTGCCCGCTGCACAATTGGGTGATATCGCTTGAGACCGGCAAGGCGCTCGGTGCAGACGAGGGGGCGGTGAAGACGATTGCGCTGCGCAACGACGACGGCGCGCTCTTCGTCGCGCTCGAAAGCTTGATGATGGCGGCCGAATAGGATGGAAGAGGCCGTCAAGACAACCTGTCCCTATTGCGGCGTCGGTTGCGGCGTCATTGCGACGGTTGCCGATAACGGTGCCGTTTCCGTCAGGGGCGATCCGGACCATCCCGCGAACTACGGTCGGCTCTGTTCGAAGGGCTCTGCGCTCGCCGAGACGCTCGATCTCGACGGTCGCATCCTGCATCCCGAAATCGGCGGACAACGGGCGTCGTGGGACGAGGCGCTCGATCTCGTCGCCGAGCGCTTTGCCCGAACGATCGCCGAACATGGGCCGGATTCGGTCGCCTTCTATGTGTCCGGCCAGCTCCTGACCGAGGACTATTACGTCGCCAACAAGCTGATGAAGGGGTTTGTCGGTTCGGCCAACATCGATACCAACTCGCGGCTTTGCATGTCCTCATCTGTCGCCGGTCACCGCCGCGCCTTCGGGTCGGATACGGTGCCGGGATGCTACGAGGATCTGGAACTGGCGGATCTCGTGGTGCTCACCGGCTCCAATCTCGCCTGGTGCCATCCCGTGCTCTATCAGCGGCTTGCCGCGGCCAAGGCGAAACGGCCTGAAATGAAGGTGGTCGTCATCGATCCGCGCCGCACCATGACGGCCGACATCGCCGACCTGCATCTTGCAATCCGCCCGGATGCGGATGTGGCATTGTTCGTCGGACTGTTCTCGCATCTGGTGGCAAACAACGCCGTCGACCAGAATTACGTCGCCGCGCACACGGCTGGTTTCCCGGAGGTGTTTGCGGCATCAGCTGCTGTCTCCTTCGGCGAGGTGCTCGAGCGGACCGGGCTCCCCGCCATGCAGTTGCGCGAATTCTATCGCCTCTTCACCGCGACGGAAAAGGTCGTCACCTGTTACAGCCAGGGGGTCAACCAGTCCTCGTCGGGCACCGACAAGGTCAACGCGATCCTCAATTGCCACCTCGCCACCGGCCGCATCGGCCGGCCGGGCATGGGGCCGTTCTCGCTGACGGGCCAGCCGAACGCCATGGGCGGCCGCGAGGTTGGCGGCCTTGCCAACATGCTCGCCGCCCATATGGCAATCGAAAATGCCGAAGACCGCGATCGCGTGCAGCGTTTCTGGCGCTCGCCGGCGATGGCTGAAAAGCCCGGCCTCAAGGCGGTCGATCTGTTCCAGGCGGTGGCTGATGGGCGCGTCAGGGCGCTCTGGATCATGGCGACGAACCCTGTCGTCTCGATGCCGGATGCCGACGCTGTCGAGGCCGCGATCAAGGGCTGCCCCTTCGTCGTCGTCTCGGACATTCTGAAGGACACGGACACGGTCCGCCATGCCGACGTTCTGTTGCCTTCGCTGGGCTGGGGCGAGAAGGACGGCACCGTCACCAATTCCGAACGCCGTATTTCCCGCCAGCGCCCGTTCCTCGCCGCGCCGGGGGAGGCGCGGGCCGATTGGTGGCAGCTCGCCGAAGTCGCCCGGCGCATGGGTTTTGCCGAGGCGTTTACCTACGCTGCCCCGGCGGAGATCTTTTCGGAACACGCAGCGCTTTCGGCATTCGAGAACGCCGGCAGTCGCGATTTTGACATCGGTGCTCATGCCCGCCTCATCGGACAAGCTTACGAAGCGCTTGCGCCGTTCCAATGGCCGCAACCGGCGGGGCGGGCGCGCGCGGAAAGCCGGTTCTTTGCGGATGGCGGTTTCTACCACGCTGACGGCAAGGCCCGATTTGTCGCGGTGCGGCCAGTGGACGCCGATCGTACCTGCGCAGACTATCCCTTTACCCTCAACACCGGGCGCATCCGCGACCAGTGGCACACCATGACGCGGACCGGCAAAAGCGCGCGCCTTTCCGCCCACATCGCCGAACCCTTCGCCGAGCTGCATCCGCGCGACGCGATCGAGCTCGGCGTCGGCAATGCTTGCCTCGTCGAGATCGAAAGCCCCAGGGGGAAGGCGGTCGTGCGTGCGCTGATCACCGAGCGACAGGCGCGTGGCAGCATCTTTGTACCCATGCACTGGACCGACCAGTTCGCGGCCAACGCGCGCATCGACGCGGTCGTGCCGGCAATCACGGATCTCGTATCCGGCCAGCCCGCTTCCAAGAACGTCGCCGTTGCCGCGCGCAGGTTCAAGGTGGCGCACTACGCCTTTGCCGTATCTCACGCGAAGCCGACCGAGGCGGATGCAGCCTACTGGGCGCTTGCGAAGGCTGACGGCGGCTGGCGGCTGGAACTGGCCTTTGCCGGGCCGGTCGAAAACTGGGCCGACTGGTGCCGCCGTGTCTTTTCCATCCCGAAGACCGTCGAACCGCTCGGTTACGCCGATGCGCAAACCGGCGACGTCCGCCTCGCTTTCTTCGACGGCACGCGCCTTCTGGCGGCATTCTTCCTGGCGTGTGAGCCGGTCGCCGTCGCCCGAAACTGGGCGATCGCGCAGCTCGGTGCTGAGCACACCAACATGCGCAAACGCTTCGGCCTCGTCGCCGGCCGTCCCGGCGCGGACAAGCCGGATCCCGGCGCCACCATCTGCGCCTGCTTCGGTGTTGGTGTGAACCAGATCGTCGCTGCCGTGCGTAGCGGTTGCCACAGCGTCGAGGCCGTGGGCGTCGCGCTCAATGCCGGGACCAATTGCGGCTCGTGCCGCGCGGAGATCAGGGGGATCGTCGATGGATGTCTTGCAACGGCCGCGGAATGATGCGCCCGCCCGCATGGAACCGCTCGCCAAGCTGCCTGTCTTCTTTGCACTCGAAGGCGAACGCGTCGTCGTCGCCGGAGGCACGGACGGGGCGCTCTGGAAGGCGGAGTTGCTGGCCGCCTGCGGCGCGCGGGTCGATATCTATGCCGAGGCGATGGGCGAGGCTTTCGAGGCGCTTTTCGCCCGCATGCCGGTTCACCCGACAGCCCGCCTCGTGCCGCATCGTCGGCGGTGGACACCGGAGGATCTTGACGGCGCCGTGCTTGCCGTCGGCGATTGCGAGGACGATGCGGAAGCGCTGGCGTTCTCGACCGCCGCCCAAACGGCAGGCGTTCCCGTCAACGTCATCGACAAGCCGGAATTCTGCCGGTTCCAGTTCGGCTCGATCGTCAACCGCTCGCCTGTCATTGTTTCGATATCGACGGATGGCGCAGCTCCGATCTTGGCGCAGACGATCCGCCGCAAGATCGAGACGCTGTTACCGCTGGGCTTGAAAGCCTGGGCAGAACTGGCGCAATCCCTGCGGCTGGAGGTCAACCGCCGCCTTGAGCCCGGTATACCGCGCCGGAGCTTCTGGGAGCGCTTTTGCGACCGTGTCTTTTCGACAATGGATACGCCGGAGGAGGGAGTGGGCGGGGTGCTTCTTGCTGATGCCGAACGGCTCGCGGAAGCCCCCGCCATCGGTCGCGTGACGTTGGTCGGCGCTGGGCCGGGCGGTGCCGAATTGCTGACGCTGAAGGCGGTGCGGGCGCTGCAGTCGGCCGATGTCATCCTGTTCGACGACCTCGTCGGCGCCGATGTGCTCGAACTCGCCCGACGGGAAGCCCGCCGCATGCGTCTGGAAAAAGGCGGGGGCAGAACCGGCCATGACGAGATCCATGCCATGATGATCGGGCTCGCGAAGGCGGGAAAACACTTGGTGCTGCTGAAGTCCGGCAATGCCACGTTTTTCGGCCGCGCCGGCAAGGAGATCGACGATCTCGTTCAAGCGGGCATTGCGGTTGAACACATTCCCGGCGTCGCCGCGCCAGGTGCGCCGGTCTCTCGCTTGGGTCCGCTGCTCAACCGTTGCGAGCGCGCGCAATCGCGCCACCTCGACACTGCAATGCCCCAGCGGGACAGCGCGGCGGTGAGGATTGCCGACCGATATTGACTGGACGCGTATCGCCGGTCACGGCCCCATCGCCGGTTTAGGCATCCGTGTCTGTAAACTGCGCAGCCGATGGCGAAAAAACGCGGGCCGCCATCCCGCGCGCCGGGGTGCCGACATGACAGAAGGCGGCCTTTCAGGTATATTTCGCGGTGTCGGAGCGTGCGTTGGTACGCCATGCGCGGCCAGCGTTCTTCCCGCCAAACATATGATTTTGGGAGGGAATGAGATGGTACAGCTCGATGAAGCCAAGCTTCATTCATTTATCGGCAAGATGCTGGGCGATCTCGGCGGCGCGTTCAGCGTTCCGACCGTCAGGCTCGGCCTGAGACTAGGTCTGTTCGCAACACTTGATCGCGACGAGCCGTTGACGGCCGCGGGGCTTGCAGCTGCCGCCGGTGGGCTGACGGAGCGATACGTCAGGGAGTGGGCCTTGGCACAGGCGGCCAATGGATACATCGACTATGATAGCCGTTCCGAGACATTCAGCCTCTCGCCCGAGCAGGCGATGATATTCGTCAACCGGGACAGTCCCGTCTACCTCGAAGGCGCATTCGACATCGCTGCCGCGATGATCGAAGGGGAACAAAAGGTCGAGCACGCCTTTCGCACCGGCGCGGGGGTCCGGTGGGGCGATTCGGCGGGTTGCCTGTTCTGCGCGACCGGGGCGTTCTTCCGCCCCGGCTACGTCAACAATATCGTCCAGAGCTGGCTGCCAGCCCTTCAGGGCATCGAAGATAAGCTCGCGAGCGGCGCCAAGGTTGCAGACGTCGGCTGCGGCGTCGGGTTCTCGACGATTTTGATGGCGCAGGCCTATCCCAAGTCCAGCTTTGTTGGTTACGACTTTCACGAGCCGTCTGTCAGGGAGGCGCAGAGCCATGCCCGCACCCACGGGGTCGAGGGCCGGGTCAAGTTCGTCGCGGCAACCGCCAAGGACATCAAGGAGACGGACTTCGACCTGGTGACGAGTTTCGACTGTCTTCATGACATGGGCGATCCCAGGGGATGCGCCGATCATATGCGCCGCATTTTGAAGAAGGACGGTTCCTGGATGGTCGTCGAGCCTGTGGCAGGCGATCGCCCGGAAGACAACATGAACCCGGTCGGGCGCCTCTATTACAATGCCTCGACGATGATCTGCGTGCCGACCTCCCTCGATCAGGAGGTGGGCGAGGGGCTGGGGGCCCAGGCGGGCGAAGCAAAGCTTTCGGAAGTCATCCGCTCGGGCGGTTTCAAACAGGTGAAAAGGGTGGTGACCGGCCCGTTCAACATGGTTCTGGAGGCACGCCTGTCGGCATGAGGAGGGGGCAGCGCTCGACAGGCACGGTTTTATAGCCGAGCAGCGACGCCTGGTGGTGCGGCGTTGGCCCTTGAACGGTGGAGCGCTGATGGGCCGAAGCCGGGCAGGGCTTTCCGCCGCGACCGCTCGATGGCGGAACTCTTCTTGCGTTCGGCGCGTGGTCAGGCCAGGCGGCCGACATCTCGCAGAATCTGGTAGAGATCGTCTGCGGCCTGGATTTCGTTGTCCGCGTAGAGCCAGATTGGCCCGACCGCCAGTTCGATGTCTTCGGCATAGATCTCGCCGAGAACGAGGCTGACGGTGTGAAGGCCGACCGCTTTAGACGTCTGCGGATTGATCGCAAGGTGGAAATGCCCGCATTCGACGTCACCTGGCATGGCATAGACGTGAGCGTGGTAACCGGCAAAGCCTTCGGCATCGGCTCGCAGCGCGACAGCTGCGCGTAGAGACGGATGAAGCGTTTCGACGTCGACAGCAACCGGTGGCAGCCAATATGTCGCCGCTGTCTCCGCGCTGTCATCCTCGACCGCGGTCATGCCCAAGTCCGATTGTTCGACGCCCATCGTGTCCCCCACTTCGACGCCTGTCCCCACAATGAGAGTATCGAGCCCCAGCGGGTCGTCAACCGGTATTCGCATTGCTTGGGCACTGCGCGCATCCGTTGATGCTGTCGTTTCGGAAATGACCCGCTGTCGGCGCGTTGATGAGGACGTTGACGCGCAGGATCGCACCAGACGGGTGGCGGTGAAGTACCCGCGTGTCGGGCCGTTTCTCGGGCGGTAGTCGACCGGATGCTCAACGTCGTTGGGCGGGTTTATCCTTGCCATCGCCGGGAACGCCCGGCTCCTGGTCCGGCTGATCCTTGACCTTTTGCGCTTCGGCCGCATCCGTTCTGCCGCTCGGGATGGAGGTGCTGGTCACTGAAACGGGATCCGAGGCAGGGAAAGTATCTTCCAGCCCTTCTTGCAACTGGCCCTTTCGCTTGCGGGCATCCTGTTCGGCGCGCTCCTGTTTCAGGGACTGAACGGCGGGTGATTGCTTGCGGTCTTGCATCGTCTTTCCTCCGGTTTCCTATCAAACTGAGCCGCATCGCATTCTGTTCCCTTGATGTTGAACAAGGCCGTTCTCGGAAATCGGCAGAGTGTGCTGTCGACCGCCATCGCCGCCGTGACGAAACATGCGGCCGGTTCCGGAACATTCGAGCCGTCGCCGTCGTTTACGATCTATTACAAGAATCAAGAATGCTGATCCCAGACAGTCGGGGACGGTCGGGCGGACAGGCGATCGATGAAAAGACATCCGGGCAACGGCAATGCAGGCACCGATACTGTGGCACTCGATCGCGCCAGACTGGCAGCTATCGTTGATTCCTCCTTTGATCCGATCATCAGCAAGGACCTCGACGGGACGGTGCGAACCTGGAACAGGGCGGCCGAGCAACTGTTCGGCTATAGCGCCGAGGAAATGATCGGCGCGTCGATCTTCAAGCTGATCCCGTCGCACCTGGAAGACGAAGAGCGCGATATCCTGGCGCGCGTCAGTGTCGGTGACCACATTGCGGCGTTCGAGACCGTCAGGCAGCTCAAGGACCAGAGCTACATCACGATCTCGCTGACACTGTCGCCGATCAGGAGTGCCGATGGGAAGATCGTCGGTGCTTCCGCCATCGCGCGCGACATCACGGCGCTCAAGGATCGCGAGAGGCGCATTCGCGTGCTTCTGCGCGAGGTCAATCATCGCGTCAAGAATCAGTACTCGATCATTCTGTCGATGATCCGGCAGACGAGCCGCGGCGATCATGATCTGGCGACCTTCGAACAGCACATCCGCGAGCGGATCATGGCGCTTTCCGCATCGCACGATCTCATCGTGTCGGCGGATTGGGAGGGCGCTGCACTATCAGACCTGATCGCGATACAGCTCAAGCCCTTCGGCCATGACGAGGCGCTGGCCTTCAATGGTCCGGCCATGATGCTGAAACCGACGGCCGTCGAAAACCTGGGCATGGCCTTCCATGAATTGGCGCTCAATTCCTCTCGCCATGGGGTCCTGAGCGGAAAACACGGCACGATCGTCATCTCCTGGGAAATCGCCGAGGCCGACAGCGCGGTCGAATTTTCGATCCGCTGGGATGAGAAAACTTCGGCACGGTTCCCAGTTTCGGGAGAGCCTCGTTCCGGGTTCGGCTCGGTGATCTTGAAGCGAGTGGCGCCGCAGGCCCTCAATGCGGTGGGCGAGATCATTCGCGAGAAGTGCCGCCTGATCTGGACCTTGCGAGGGCAGCTGACCGGCTTCGCCGCGGATCACCCGCGCCCCGCTCCATTTCCATAACCGCCGACATCTACGGCTGAGTGTCTGAATGTGTCGGGCTCGCACGCGCCACGGATCCGGTGGGCGAAGCCGTCGCGGCACCGTGTGGGCGCAATGCAGGCCTCGGTCCGACAGGCAACTCTGCAAAGCGGGCGGATTGCGGGATTCGACAAGCGCACAGCCTTGTCTGCCGGGCAGGGCAGCCACTGCCTTTTCGCTTGAGCTACCGCGCCTGTTTCATGCTATCGGGGGGAACCTTGAATATGAGTAATTTGTGCAATGAGCTCGAAGACCCGCGGTTACCTCTTCGCTTTCCTGGCGATCTCCATCTTTGCCGGCCAGGATGCGATCACCAAATATCTTGGTGACCGGTATCCGGCGCTGTTCATCACCATGATCCGGTTCTGGGCGTTCGCGCTTTTCGTGTTTTGCTTCGCAGCGTCATCACCCGGCGGGGTTCGCGGGGCGATCCGGACGCGCCGGCCCTGGCTTCAGATCGTGCGCGGCCTTCTGCTGGTCGCGGAAATCGTCATCATCGTCTTTTCCTACGTGCATGCCGGGCTCGCCATGAGCCAGTCGATCTTCCAGGCAACGCCGCTGATCATCACCGTGCTGTCGATACCGCTTCTCGGGGAGGCCGTCGGCTGGCGGCGCGGCATCGCCGTCTTTGTCGGGTTGATCGGGGTTCTGGTGATCATAAACCCGATCGACGTTCACTTCGACCTGTCGCTGCTGCTTCCGCTGGCGGCAGCCATCCTGTTTGCCCTCTACAGCATTGCCACGCGCGCGGTCAGCCGCGAGGATTCGGCGGTCACCAGCCTGTTTTATGCCGGCGTCGCCGGCGCTGTCGCGATCTCGATGATTGGCCCGTTCTATTGGACCGATGTCCAGCCGTCGGACTGGTTTGCATTGGCGGCGCTCTGCATCTGCGGCACGCTCAGCCATTATTTCCTTATCAGAGCCTACGGATTGCTGCCGGCTGCGGAAGTGCAACCGGTCACCTATTTCCAGCTGGTTCTCAACGTCGCCATCGCCGTCATCCTGTTCGGCGAGATCGTCACGCTCAACATGATGATCGGCGCAGCGATCGTTGTCGGGGCCGGCCTCTTCACCATCTGGCGGGAGCACCAGCTGGCCAAGCGCGCTTGACTGAACCCGCCGGTTTTCCGTCGAAATATTGACGGTTGATCCGTATCCTACGAGGCGAGGCTGAATCCAACCCGGCCACGCGGAAAGATCAGATAAGATAGCTTATGGAACTGAAAAATCCTGAAGCCCGACTGTCCGCGGCGATGGCTCTGCTCAATGGTTCAAGCTCTCCTGACAAGCGGTGTGCGCCGCTTTGATCGGTGCAGTTACGCATGGCGCAGCTTCTTCAAGTGGGAAGCAGACGGTTCGTGCGCTCGACGAATTCGATCTGGGTGCGAAACTGCATGCTGAGCTGCCTCAACGTGTGCAGGCGAAAACGATCCGGTGCGGGCCGCGCGCGTTCCTCGTTGATGCGTGCTTCGACGATCGCCTTGCGGTTGCGGAGAGATTTCAGAAACTGATCCATTGCGAATGCCCTTGTTTGACCGGGCAACAATCGATGAAATCTTCCGATAGTTCCAATTCATTGTTGAAATCACGGTGATAGTGTTTATCAATGATGTATGCCCTACCGACCGACCCTGCGCCAGCTTGAATACATAGCGGCCCTCGACGAGCTGCGGCACTTTGGCAAAGCCGCCAAGCGCTGCCATGTTTCGCAGCCAACCCTGTCCGTGCAGATCGGGCTTGTCGAGAAATCCCTCGGGATAACGCTGTTCGAGCGAACCTCGACAAGCGTGGTCACGACACCGGCGGGCCAGGACGTGGCGCGCAGCGCACGGGTGGCGCTCGCGACGGTCGACGATCTCGTCGAAGGCGCCATGAAGGATACGCAGAGCCTTGGTGGCCTGGTCCGGATGGCCACGGCACCGACGTTCGGGCCCTATTTCCTTCCGGGGTTCCTGCCCGGCATTCACAGGACATTCCCGGCCCTTAAGATCTACATCCGCGAAGATCGCCCGGCCTGGATCGAAGCGGCGGTCGCCGAGGGCACGGTGGATTGCGGTCTCGGCCCTGCCCCGGAGCGCACAGGCCTGCGGTTCCGGCGCATCGGTCACGAGAAGATCTTTCTCGGTGTTCCGGCCGAGCATCGCCTGGCGTCGCAGAGGTCGGTCAAGACAAGTGCGCTCAGAGGAGAAACGTTGCTGGCGCTCGGAAGCGGCCACCGCCTGCTTGAAAACGTGCGGCATCTCGCGAGCGCTGCGGATGCGCAGGTCATCGACGACTATGAGGGCACAAGTCTCGATTCCATCCGGCAGATGGTCTCCATCGGCATGGGGTGCTCGCTGTTTCCGGAGCTCTATGCCCGTGCGGAGTTTCGCAAGGACGACGATGTCACGTTGATTGAAATCGAGGACTGGGCAGCACGCCGCGAAGTCGGCTTCTATTGGCGCGAAAACAGCGGGCGACAGCGCCACTATGAGATCCTTGCGCGTGAAGCGGACGAAGTCGCCCGTCTGAAGGGCATTGCCTGACGGGCGTCGTCATCGGTCTGGTCAGAGCTGGAGACCCTGCGCAATATCCTACGGTGCGAGAACGCTGGTGATGGAAATATAGAGCGGCACCCCGATCAGCAAATTCAGCGGGAACGTAACCCCCAATGCCATGGTCAGGTAGATTCCCGGCCGCGCGCTCGGCGCGGCTATGCGCATGGCCGCGGGCGCCGCGATGTAAGAGGCGCTGGCGGCAAGGGTCATCAGCAAGGCAGCATTGCCATGCGACAGACCGAGCGCCAATGCCGACAGAAAGGCGAGCATGGCCGACAGCGCCGGCATCCAGGCGGCAAACAGCACCAGCGGCAAGCTGAGCGAACGCCAACCGGTGCGCAGCCCCTGCCCCGCGACAGCGCCCAGGTCGAGAAGAAAGAGGCAAAGCACACCCCCGAAGGGATCGACGAGGAAGCCGGAGACGTCCGAGAGCCCGCGCTCGCCTGTCACCGCACCGATGGCGAAGGCGCCAACGAGGACGACAATCGTGACGTTGAAGAACACCTCGCGCATGACCGTTGGACTGGCCACCATGTTCTCGCTGCATTTTCCCGATCCGGCCTTCTGCAGGAGATAGACGGCGCTGATGATCGCGGGGGCTTCCATGGCGGCAGCAACCGCCGCCATGGTGGCGCTGTAGTCGAGACCCAGCCGGATCAAGGCATCGGTCGCGGCCGTAAATGTGACGATCGAAATCGAGCCATAGTGGGCTGCGATCGCGGCCCGGTCCGTTGCCGGTAGCGGCGAAACAAGTCCAAGCAGGCGAAATGCGGCGAAGGGCATCGCTCCGGACAGGACCACGCCGACGATCAGGCACAGAATGACCTCCGTCGAGAGCGCGCCCATGCCGATCGCAGCCCCGCCCTTAAATCCGATCGCCAGCATCAGGTAGATCGCGATCATCTTTGACACGCCGGCTGGCAGGGCGATCGACGCTCCGAAGACAGAGACGATGAAGCCAAGGCAGAAGAAGAGGACTGGCGGCGACAGAAGGTTCTGCTCGACGATGGACAAATAGAGGTTCATGGGGTGCCGTCAGGTTGGAGGTCTCAAAAAAAGAAGCGGCACGACATCGGTCGTACCGCTTTGAAAACCTGCGAAGGTACGGCTCCCTGCAGTTGTTCACGTGCGGGCGAACCCGCGGGACTTGTTCATTTCCGTCCGTTCTGGTCGAGCATTTGCCATATCGTCGAAGATAGTGCGAATTCATAGTCACTATGAATGTGATAGCTGCAATCTATTAGGTTGCGCGCCCCAAACCCAGGTGCAGCGACTGGTGGGCCTGGCACGCTCGCTCGCCGATGCGAGGAGCGCGCGCAAATCGGCCGAGAGGCGGAACGTCGCCGCAGGCCAGCTGAGATGCTCAGCCATGGGCGGTGAGAGACGCGCTATCAATCTTCGGAATATGACCAGGGCGGTCGATTGCGAATCCAAAACGCGCCTGCTAGTAAAACATGACAATTGACGTCATGATTTTGCTGGAGGCGCCTCGCCCGTCGAGCAACGGAGGGGGCGCACGACGGTGAGCGCGAACAAGGAAGAACTCGAGAAGCTCTATGTGACCGAGCGCGCGCGACTGCAGCAGATTGCATCGAGGCGGATCGGCCCGGTCGCGGCGCCGGATATCGTGCAGGATGTGTTTGCCGCCGTTCTTGCCAAAGCCAGAGAGCACATCACGCTCACGCCTTCCTATCTCGCCAGAGCGACGCGGTTCGTCGCGATCAGCCATTTTCGATCGGAGACGCGGCGCAAGGCCTTCTTCGGCAGGATCACCGAGGAGCAATACGCGCCGCCGGCCGTCCTGCCGGACCAGGCGGTTGCCGCTCGCGAGGAGCTGCAATGCCTTGAGCAAGTGCTTGCCCGATTGCCGCTGCGAACACGCCAGGCCTTCATGCTCAACAGGTTCCACCTGTGCACCTATGATGAAATCGCGCACGGGCTCGGCGTGTCCTACAGCACGGTCGAGCGAGAGATCGCCAAGGCTATCGTGGCCTGCCAATCCGTCCGCCAAGGCCATCGCAATCCTGCCGTCGGCGGCACTCCGGCAACAGACGAATAGCTCAGAAAAGACCATCCATGGCAGACCCTTCGGCTGTTTCGCCGCGAGACAAATCGCTGATCGACAAGGAAGCCGTCGCCTGGTTCACGCGCATGAACGGCAAACCCACGCGCGCGGAGATGCGGGATTTCCGCCGGTGGCTCGACGTATCCGAGGTGCACGCGGTGGCCTTTGAAGACGTGAAGGCGCTGTGGTCGCAGATGGGTTCCGCCGGCTCGCCGGTCGAAGGAGGCTCGGCCGACGAACTGGCCGAACCTCTCCTGAGGATCCAGCGACAGCGACGAAACCGCCGCCTCGAAGGCGGTACCGTGGCCGGTTCGCTGCTGGCAATCATGCTCGGAACCTGGCTGTGGCTCGATCATCCGCATTTAATCCAGGACTTGGGCGCGGACCATGTCGCCGCGCGCGGCGAGCGTCGCCAGATCACGCTTGCG
This sequence comes from Hyphomicrobiales bacterium, assembly GCA_900469625.1. Classification (GTDB taxonomy): domain Bacteria; phylum Pseudomonadota; class Alphaproteobacteria; order Rhizobiales; family Rhizobiaceae; genus Ensifer. The sequence continues at coordinate 61,194 of UBXV01000040.1, read as the reverse complement.
GACGGCTCCTCGGTGCTCCTCGACGCCGACACGGCAATCGACAGCGTCATTACCCCCGGGGAACGGCGGATACGGCTGCGGCGTGGCGCCGTATCGCTTCACGTGCGGCCGTCTGGCGTGCCTTTCGTCGTTGAGGCCGGTGACGGCAAAGCGCTCGTCCTCGGCACGGTGTTCGACGTCGCGCTCGACGGCTCCGGGAAAGTGGCGGTCACGCTGGCGAGCGGCAGCGTCGCCGTGTCGCTGAACGGGCAGCAATTGGATGTCCGCCTCAAACCCGGCGAGAGGATCGAGTACGACGCGGCCGGATTGGGGAGCGCACGCACCGTCGATCTCGAAACGAGCATGGCATGGCACGCGGGCCGCTACATATTCACCAACGAACGGCTCACCGATGTCCTCGAAAAGATTGGCCGATATCGCAAGGGCCGCATCGTCCTGCTCGGTTCCGAACTTGGCCAACGCCGCGTCAGCGGCAACGTTTCTCTTGACGATCCGGACGCGGCACTCGCCGCCGTTCAAGCATCGGTCGGAATGCGCGTGACGCATCTTGGCGGCCGACTGACGCTGATCGGCCCCTGACCCGATCGCCGGATAGGCGCGCCAAAATTTCTTTTCGGTTCCCGTCGTTTTTGTGAGGGTCTGCGCCCCTCTCCCGCGATTGAGCTTATGGGAAGGCAGACGACGTCAAGAGGACCATGCCTTCACTCTTGTATCGAAGGATGAGTGTTCAAGATGACGGGCAGACGAGTAAGGCGCGGGGCGTTCGCTCTGTTGGCGACGACGGTATTGGTAGCGGCTGGCGGCGGAGGTTCGTATCCGAGCCCGGCTTTTGCCCAGGCCGCCGTCAGGACATATGACTTCGACATTCCGCAAAAGCCCGTCCGCGAGGCCCTGAACGACATCGTGCGCGTCACCGGCATCGACGTCGTCTTTGGCGAAACCCCAAATGCGTCACGGGCCGGTCAGCCGGTTCGCGGAACGATGACGGCGCAGCAGGCGGTCGCCACCCTGCTTTCGGGAACCGGTTTGACGCACCGTTTCAGTGGCCCGCGTTCTGTTTCCGTCAGCGACCGCGATAGCGCGGCTCATGCGCTGCCCGATCCGGATGGCGCGACAGCGCTCAGCCCGATTGTCGTCAAGGGTGGTCGAACCCCCTCTGATATCCCTTATGAAACCGCGGGGTCGGTCAGCCATATCAGCGCCGAGCAGATCGACCGGGTTCCGCCGACATCCGTCGGCGACATCTTCAAATCGGCACCCGGTGTCATTGCCTCCGGTAACAGGGTCGGCGCATCGGTCGACGTCAATATTCGCGGCCTTCAGGGCCAGAACCGCGTCAATCTCATGGTCGATGGAACCAGACAGAGCAGCCATTCCTATCGTGGCTATCGCGGCAGCCGCAACGAAGTGTTCGTCGATCCGGATTTTCTCGGCGGCGTGGACATCGCCAAGGGCCCGAGCGCCGGTGCCGGCGGCGTTGGTGCCATGGGCGGGGTGGTCAACATGCGCACGCTTGAGGGCGGCGATCTGTTGAAGCCCGGCGACGACTGGGCCTTGCGCGTCAAGGGAGGGTTGGGCGGCAACAGCATCGCTCCGCCAGCTTCGGCGCTCGGCTTCGGTTTCAATCCGATCACATTTCCTCGTGACGCAAGTTCGGACATTTTCAACGGCGACGCTTTCTCGGGAAGCATGGTCGGCGCCGTGGCAGGGGAAGACTATGAGCTGCTGACCGGCTTTTCTCGGCGAAAGTCGGGCAACTATTTTGCCGGCTCGAACGGTCACTCCACCTATTCAGGCAAGGCTCTGTCGCCGATCAAGCCCGGCAAGGAAGTCTTTAACACCTCGCAGGACATGGAATCCTTTCTAGGAAAGGGCAGCGTGCAATGGGGTGACGGCCACTCCCTGTCCTTAAGCTACATCTACTACGCCAATGAATACGGCAACATCGACGAGAACTTCCTGCCCTATATCAGCGGCCCGACATCCTACTACCGCCTTGCGCAAAACGACCTCTCGAGAACCCAGACGCATACGGCAAAAGCCGGCTACGCATATCAGTTCGCCCACGACAACCTTCTCGCACTGAACGCGAATGCGTGGCTCACGGACGTCGCCACGAAGGGTGGCATCGTCAATTTCTACAGTGGCGGCACGACGTCGGGCGGCAGAAAATTGACGGAGGTCGAAAGCGCGATCAGGACGCTGGGCGGTGATGTCTCCACGGATTGGGAGTTCGAGACCGGCATCGGCACGCTGACGATGACCAACGGCGTCGAGCTGGTTTACGAGACAGCAAAGGAGAACGGAGAGCTCGGCATCTCAGGTAGCTATGTCGGCGCAAATCCCAACGGCAATCGCGTTCTGGCGAGCGCATTCAATCAATCGAAGCTCGAAATCAACGAGTGGCTTTCGCTGATGGGTGGATTGCGCTTCGACTATTTTGACAATCAGGGGGCGCATGTGGCGCTACACGATTTCGATTATGCTTCGGCGAGCCAGGTCAACCCGTCGGTCGGTGTTACGCTGCAACCCCTTGATGGCGTCCAGTTGTTTGCCTCCTATGCTCAGGGCTGGCGGCCGCTCAGCCTGCGGGAAACCGGTGTTTCGACCGGCTTTACGCCCAACCCGCATCTGAAGCCCGAGACGTCGTCGAACATGGAGTTCGGGTTCAACGTCAAGCAGGACGATATCCTGCGCGCCGGCGACGCGCTGAGGCTCAAGGTCACGTATTTCGACAACAGCTATGACGGTTTCATCGGGCGGGAGCGCTACGTCACGCCGGAAGGTTTTTGGCTCTATCGATGGGACAACATCGCCGATGCACGGTTCAGGGGATACGAAACCTCCGCATCCTACGACGCGGAAGTCTTCTTCGTCGAGGCGGCGTTCACCTATTACACGGATGTAAGTTTCTGCCGCGACAAGGAGGCCAACCTGATCACGCTGGTCATTCCGGCTGGTTGCGGTTTCGAGAAACTGCCGTTCGACTACGGGATGATGAATGTTCCCCCGAAATACTCGGGAAGCCTGACGGTGGGCACGCGTCTTTTCGATCAGAAGCTGACGCTCGGCGCTCGGGTTTACGCTTTCGGGGAGCGCGTCGGTGGTTACTCCCATTACACCGGCTCGCATACGCAGGCGCCGGGTTACCATGCAAACAGGATCCTCGATCTGTTCGGCAGCTACAAGGTCGATGAGGATGTGTGGCTGGACTTCAGCGTCGAAAACGTCGGAGACGAATACTATCTCGATCCGCTGTCGACGGGCCTTGTCCCATCGCCGGGACGAACGTTCCGCGCGAGTTTCACGAAGCGCTTCTAGGGTATTTCCGGGAAGATTGCGCCTGGCTTGAAGGCCGCGTCACGCGGGGCCGACGAAAAGGCGTGGTGGGCTTCGGCGGTCGGCACCGCACGGCGGTCTCTGCAGGCTCGCTCAAAACGTTACCGTCCAGCGCCCCGCGATGTATTCGCGGGGCGCTGTGTCATGAGGCCGAAGCCTAGTAGTGGACCGACAGGCTATCGATCGGGGTCGTCTTCGGCGGAGCGAACTTCGTCAGGTCAATTCCGTCGACGGCGGTTCGGTACTCGTCCATGCTCGGCGTGCGGCCAAGGATTGCCGACAGCACCACGACGGGGGTGGAGGCCAACAGCGATTCACCCTTCTTTTCGGCGGTGTCTTCAACGACACGGCCCTGGAACAGGCGGGTCGAGGTCGCAAGAACGGTATCGCCCTTCTCCGCCTTTTCCTGGTTGCCCATGCACAGGTTGCAGCCCGGACGCTCGAGATAGAGGATGTTCTCGTATTCGGTCCGGTTCGAGGTCTTCGGCTTCAGGTCATCGAACTCGAAGCCCGAATATCTCTGCAGGATTTCCCAATCGCCTTCGGCCTTCAGCTCGTCGATGATGTTGTAGGTCGGGGCGGCGACGACCAGCGGCGCCTTGAACTCGACCTTGCCCTCGAGCTTCTCGATGTTCTTGAGCATCTGCGCGACGATCTTCATGTCGCCCTTGTGCACCATGCACGAGCCGACGAAGCCGAGGTCCACCTTCTTGGTGCCGCCGTAGTACGAGACCGGGCGGATCGTGTCGTGGGTGTAGCGCTTGGACACGTCGGCGTTGTTGACGTCGGGGTCGGCGATCATCGGTTCGTCGATCACGTCCAGATCCACGACGACCTCGGCGAAGTACTTCGCGTTGTCGTCGGGAGCAAGCGCCGGCTTCTCGCCCGAACGGATCTCGGCGATGCGCGCGTCCGCCTTGGCAATCAGGCCCTTCAGCGTGCCGGCGGCGTTTTCCATGCCCTTGTCGATCATGATCTGGATGCGCGACTTGGCGATCTCCAGCGACTCGATCAGCGTCTCGTCCTGCGAGATGCAGATCGAGGCCTTGGCCTTCATCTCGGCTGTCCAGTCAGTGAACGTAAAGGCCTGGTCGGCGAGCAACGTGCCGATGTGGACTTCGATGATGCGACCCTGGAAGACGTTGTCGCCACACTGCTTGAGCATCTGCGCCTGGGTGGCATGCACGACGTCGCGGAAGTCCATGTAGGGCTGCATCGTGCCCTTGAAGGTCACCTTGACCGACTGCGGGATCGGCATGGTCGCTTCGCCTGTGGCGAGCGCCAGCGCCACGGTGCCGGAGTCCGCGCCGAACGCCACGCCCTTCGACATGCGGGTGTGGCTGTCGCCGCCGATGATGATCGCCCAGTCATCCACGGTGATGTCGTTCAACACCTTGTGGATCACGTCCGTCATCGAATGATAGACGCCCTTCGGGTCGCGGGCGGTGATCAGGCCGAAGGTGTTCATGAAGGACATGAGCTTCGGAATGTTCGCCTGCGCCTTCTTGTCCCAGACGGATGCCGTGTGGCAGCCCGACTGATAGGCACCGTCGACGAGCGGCGAGATCACGGTGGCCGCCATCGCCTCGAGTTCCTGTGCGGTCATCAGGCCGGTCGTGTCCTGGGAGCCGACGATGTTCACCTTGACGCGAACGTCCGAGCCGGCATGCAGGATCTTGCCCGGCGTCACGCCGACGGCGTTGCGGTTGAAGATCTTCTCGACCGCCGTCAGGCCCTGGCCCTCGACAGTGATTTCCTTGTTCGGGGCAAAGACCGGGGTGGGCTCGATGCCGAGGGTCTGGGCGGCAAAGGTTTGGAGCTTCTTGCCGAAGACGATGGCGTAGGAGCTGCCGGCCTTCATGAACTCCATCTTCTGGGGCGTGAAGGCGGCGGCGACGTCGACCAGCTCGTTGCCGCTCTCGTCGCGCAGCTTCTTGTTCTTCACGTCCAGCTTCAGCACGGTTCCCGTCTCGACGGAGAACTTCTGCTCCAGGATGGCATTGCCGTCGTTGTTGAGGATTGGCTTGCCGTCCTCGCCTGTTTTCTTGACCCAGTTCTTCAGGTTGACGCCGATGCCGCCTGTCACGTCGACGGTTGTCGCGAAGATCGGCGAGATGCCGTTGGTACCGGCGACGACAGGAGCGTAGTTGACGAAGGGCACATAGGGGCTGGCCTGCTTGCCGGTCCAGAGCGCGACGTTGTTGACGCCGGACATACGCGACGAGCCAACGCCCATCGTGCCCTTCTCGGCGATCATCATCACCCGCTTGTCCGGGTGTTGCTTCTGCAGCGCGACAATTTCCTGCTGCGCTTCAGGCGTGATCATACATTGGCCGTGCAGCTGGCGATCCGAGCGCGAATGCGCCTGGTTGCCGGGCGACAGCAGGTCGGTCGAGATATCGCCTTCGGCGGCGATGAAGGTCACGACCTTGATCTCGTCCTCGACATCCGGAAGCTTGGTGAAGAATTCGGCCTTGGCGTAGCTTTCGAGAATGCCCTTGGCGACGGCGTTGCCCGCCTTGAAGGCATCGCGCAGGCGGAACATGTCGGCGTCGTAAAGGAAGACCTGCGTCTTCAGCACGTCGCCGGCCTTCCCGGCGATCGCAGCATCGTCACCGAGCGCAACGTCCAGCAGCACTTCGACGGAGGGACCGCCCTTCATGTGCGAAAGAAGCTCGAGGGCGAATTCGGGGGAGATCTCCGGGACGACCGTCGCGCCGAGGATGATCTTCTTCAGGAGCGCTGCCTTGGCGCCGGCCGCGCTGGTCGTGCCCGGCAGGGTGTTGTAGATGAAGAACTTCAGTGCGTCGGCACGGTGCTCGTTGCCGGCATCCTCGATCAGCTTGATGATCTCACCGATGAGGCCGCCGTCGTCGATCGGCTTGGGAGCAAGCCCCTGGGTTTCTCTGTTTTTGATCTCGGCCAGGTAGTCCAAGTAAAGTTTCATCGCAATCCCAACGTCCTGAGGTGTCTGGCGCCGAAACCCAGCGCCACCAGTCTGCATCGTTCATCAGCCTGGTTCTTATGGGTTTCGAGTACGTCAACCAGGGCCGGCTGACAAGATACCGGCTGTCTGTAAAAAAGAAGTTCTGATCCGAAATCAAACCCGATGCGCGAGCACGGTCGGGTGTAAACGTCGACCTGAAACGGGGCCGCATCAGCAATCGCGACGTGTCGATGCTTGATCGGTTGTAACGTAGTCTCTGGCTGCGACCTTCAGGATGTCGGTCACGCGGGCAGGTTGTCCGGATCGGGATCGGGGCGTGGCTTTTCCGCGACGCGCGTGTGGTGCGACGTGGACCGCGCAGCCGATCAACGCCTTGCATGTCGGGAATCAGCCGCGATCCTCGTCCGGATTGCACACGTCATGGTTCCAGTGGGCGCTCGTTGCAGAGCACAATCTTTCAATTATTGAGTGCTTAATTAGAAAAAGAGAAAAAATATACTCTGCGCGCAGCCTGCGCTCCGCAGTTTGTCGCCGGCTGAAAAAGCCGTGGCAACCGAAAGGTTTATCTTTCTTCGCCGATCAAGTTCCCGTGAGCACTCGGGCCGGCAATCGGCACCGTCAGCGGTGCGCGCAACCTCTGTTTAGTAGAGGTCACGGTAGGCCGCGCCTAACCTCGTTGATGAGGAGTGGGTAATTGCTCGGCGGCTGGGCATGTACTCAAACCATATTGGGAGAATGGCATGAAAAAGTATCTTCAAACAGTTGCTGTCTGCGCAATCGTGGCGGTTGGTTATGCCGCACCTTCATTCGCAGACACCGGTAGCAAAAGCGGCGGCGCCAGTGAAACGGGCGGCAAGAGCGGCGGTGCTGGCGAGACCGGTGGGAAGAGCGGCGGTGCTGGAGAGACCGGCGGCAAGAGTGGCGGTGCTGGCGAGACCGGCGGCAAGAGCGGCGGTGCTGGAGACATCGGCGGCACTGGCGGCGGTACGGGCGATGGCGGCGCTAGCGGCGGTGGCACGGGCGATGGCGGTGGCACCGGTGGTGGCGCGGGCGATGGCGGTGGTACTGGTGGCGGCACGGGCGATGGTGGCGGCACCGGGGATGGTGGTGCTGGTGGCGGTGGTGCCGGAGATGGCGCCGGCAGCGGTGGTGGTACCGGAGATGGCGGTGGCACTGGTAGCGGCACGGGTGATGCCGGCGGTGCTGGTGGTGGTACCGGAGATGCCGGCGGTGCAACTGGCGGTGCAGGCGACACCGGTAGCAATTCCGGTGAGAGCGGCGGCGGCAGCAGCGAAACCGGAAGCATGCCAATCGCGAATTAAAGAGGCCTGGCCTGCCGGGAAGCAGGCCACACCTTTCAAACCAGCGGGGGGCAAAGTGCCCCTCGCCTTCCCGAAGACGGGACGCGATACTATCGGTCTCGACGCAAACGTTTCCGATAAAAACGGAATGGCCGGATTTGCGCCCGCTCTATTTACTGTCGGGCGACCTGCGTTCCTCAGGATACACGGCCGGTCTCAACCGCTGCTTGGGTTCGCCGACGCGCCGTGAGCAGCGGCAGCAACCGCATCCCACTCGGCCAGCACCCTTTCCTGCGTGAACCGGCGGGCACTCTGTTCCGCGCTGCGTCCAAGGTGATACCGAAGCAGCGGATCCTTGAGTATTTTTCGAAGGGCGGCTGCGAGCGCATCGACGTCTTCCCTGTCGACGAGGATGCCGTCTTCGCCATCGCTGATCATTTCCTCGGGCCCCCATTGGCAGCGAAAGGACACAGCGGGAATTCCGGCGGCCATCGCTTCCAGCAACACGATGCCCCAGCCCTCGTAGCGTGACGACAGGACGAAGACGTCGGCGGTCTCCACCCACTCTCCGGGGCGACCGGTGACACCAGGCATGCTGACACGGTCGGAAAGGCCTAGCCGGTCCCTGAGCGCTTCCAGGCTCGCCCTGTCCTCGCCCTCCCCCCAGATACGCAGATGCCATTCCGGCAGATCCGGCGCGATCTTCGCAAAAGCCTCAAGCAGCAGGTCGAACCCCTTTTGATGGGTCAGGCGTCCGACGGCTGTCAGAACGGTGTCCTCTCGCCTGTTGTTCCACCCCGGCGGCAGATCGAAGGCGTTGGGTACGACCCAGCCGCGCTTGCGCATGGCTGGCGGAAAGGTCTCGAGTGCGCCACGGGTCATCGTGACCATGCCGAAGGCGGTTGGGTAGAGACGCTGTTGCAGCCACCGCCAGCCGCGTCCAAAAGGTTGCAATTCGGGATTGTTGCGCTCGGACACGATGATCGGCACGCCCAGCCGCTTGCCTGCCAAAAGCGTGAGCACGTTGGTCCGCGTGAGGAAGCTGAGGATGAATGTCGGGCGGGACGCCCGAAGGGCGGCCCTGAGCCTGCGCATACGGCGAAGTGCCATCAGGCCGGAATGAAGTTTGGATCGCGGCTTGCCGGCGCCGCCGAGCCGCCAGATATCGATATGCGGATCGATCGCATAATAGGCCTCGGATGCCGGCGGCTCGAAGGTTATGATGGTGATCTCATGGCCCTGCCGCGACCAGTGATTTGCCACGAGGCTGACGACATGCTCGGTGCCGCCCGCACCCAGTGCCGGCACGACGATCGTCGTCCTTATCACCTGCTCGGCCTGACGATCTTGGACGCCGGCGTCCGGGCTCTTTGTCATTCGTCGATGTTCCCCGTCGCGGTCCGCACGGCCTTGGACAAATTACCGATGGTTGCTACTTTCGTGAATGCTGTTGCAGTATATTCTGATTTTATCGCTGCGGCGACGGGCTCCAGCGCGCGATCAGGGGGATGTCGATGAGCAGCATTCTGCAGCGTGTCGCCAGGCGCATTCGCAAGCGCGTACGGCTGACGTCGCACGCGGCTTCGGCCGACGCTTTTCTCGTTTCCTATCCAAAGTCGGGCCGGACCTGGTTTCGGTTCATCCTGTCCCATTATTTCGCGTCGGTCGCGGGGGGATGCGAACCGGTCGATCTGCGCAACATGTTTTCGATCGTGCCGAACTACGACCTCGACACGGTAAGAGGGCTTCCGGCGTTTCGCTTCGCCTCCGGGCAGATCCCGAAAATTCTCGTCAGCCATCTCGACTACCGCGCCAGCCGCTTCCTCATGCGCCCGGTGGTGATGATGGTCAGGGATCCGCGCGACGTGCTGGTCTCCGCCTATTTTCATGCGACGCGGCACAAGCACCGCTTCGAAGGGGATATCGGCGCCTTCATCGAGGACAGCGCGCAGGGGGCGCCCGCCCTGATCCAGTACCTCAACGGGTGGGCGGGTGGCCTGAAACGCCGCCGGCACACCGTTCTCAGCTACGAGGATCTTTCCGCCGATCCAGTCATGCACACCCGCCGCGTTCTTGAATTTCTTGGCTGCAAGGTCGATGACGCCAGCCTGCAGAAGGCCGTGCACGCCGGTCAGTTCGACGCGATGCAAAGCCGCGAGCGGGTGGAGGGAATTCCGGCGCACGACTACGATCGCGGCGATGACGAAAGCCTGCGGATGCGTCGCGGCAAGGCAGGCGGTTTCCTCGACTATCTCAGCGAGAAACAGGCTGACCGGATCCTCGAGCTGTGCCAAACGAGGCTTTCGGAAGCGGCAAAGCATCTTCTCGTGCCCACCGGCCTCGATCTGCGCTCCCGCTGACGGGCCGGTCACCTGGTCGCGCCCGCGATAACCTGCCGGACGACGTCGGCAATTGCCGTCATCGCCTGCTCGTCGAAGCTGGGGTCGACCAGGAAGGCCAGGCTCGTTTCCCCAAGCGCGCGCGCCACGGGGAGCCGGGATGATGGACCCATGCCGATGTCGGTGAATGCGCGCTCCCGGTAGATCTCCGAGCAACTGCCGCTGAAGCAAGGCACGCCATGGTCGTTGATCTCCGCGATGATCCGGTCCCGGTCCCATCCGTCCCCAAGTGCGTCCGGCCGGACGAAACAGTAGAAGCGATACCAGGCGTGGACGAACCCCGATGGCGGCATAGGGATGCGAAGCGCCGGCAGGTCGATGAGCGCGTCGTGAAGGATGGCCGCGTTTGTTGCCCGGATGCGCTGGGTGCCGGCAAGGTCTGCGAGCTGGGCTGTTCCCAGAACCGCCTGTATCGACGTCATGCGCCAATTGGTGCCGATCGACCCGTGCAGCCAGCGGAACCCGGGCGGATGCTCGGTATTGAACACCGTGTCGTAGTTTTTGCCGTGGTCCTTGCGGCTCCAGGCCTTTTGCCACATGGCTTCGTCATTCAGGGCGATCAGGCCGCCTTCGCCGCCCGTCGTTATGATCTTGTCCTGGCAGAACGAAAAGGCGGAGATATCCGCGAACGTGCCGACGGGGCTGCCTGCGATGGAGGCTCCATGCGCCTGGGCACAATCTTCGATGACCCAGAGGCCCCTCTCGGCAGCCAGCGCCATGATCGCCGGCATGTCGCAGGGCCAACCGGCGAGATGCACCGCGATGATGCCTTTGGTGTCTTTCGTCAGGCAACGGCCGATGGTCTCGGCCGTAATGTTCTGGCTATCGGCATCGACATCGGCGAACACCGCCCTGCCCCCGGCCATTACCACGCACGATGCCGACGCGATGAAGCTGCGCGGGGTCACGATCACTTCGTCGCCGGGCTGCAGACCGAGCGCGTGCAGGGCGAGATCCAAAGCGACTGTGCCGTTTGCAAGCGCAATCGCATGCCGCATGCCGAGATGGTGCTCGTAGGCCTGTTCGAAGGCGCGGACATGGGGGCCAGTCCAGGCGTTGACGTCTCCTGATCGCAGGACTTTACAGACGTCCGCGATCTGCTGTTCATCGTAGATCGGCCATCGATGCATCTGTATCCCCCGAACCGTCTGCGTCACGAGCGCGTCTGTGGAAGCATCCAGCGAACCAGAACAAAGGCTTCGGCCGCGTCGCTCATCACGGTCGCCCCGCGCAGTTGAGCCAGCGCCGACAGCGTGCGCGTCGATCGCTCGTGCGGCGGCAAGCGGATCTGGGAGGCGAAGCACGCCATGGCTTCGAGCTTCCGGTCGAGATGACGTGAAATGTCGACGAAGACGTTCGGCGTGAAGGACGGCGTCAGATAGGGCGCGTTCCAGTTGGTCTCGGAAAGGGTTTCATAGGCCAGGATGCGATGGGGAAAGCTCTCCTGGTGCGGACGGCTCGCCACCAGCGCCGACAGGAAAGCCAGCTGGTGATCCTTGTGAATATCGCCCGGAAAAGGCAGGAGAACGGTTTCGGGCGACAGGACGCGCACAAGATCGGAGAGCGCGCCGTTGACCGCGGAATGGCCGGCTAGATCGAGGCCAGCGGCCTCGAAACCAAGCCAGAAGGTTTCCTCCACCCCCAAAAGCGCGTGGGCCTGATTGGCTTCCGCGCGGACGGTTGCGATACTCTCGGTCGAATAGGCCGGTGGCCGCCCCTCGGTCACGATCGCCACGAACACCCGTTCGCCTTCTGCGGTCAGCCGCGCAATCGTACCGCCAGCGCCAAGAACCTCGTCATCCGGGTGCGGCGCGATCACCAGTGTCCGACCGAACGAGAGCGGAGCGGGCAGTGCCGGCCTTCCTTTCGGCTTTGCGCGCTTGCTCATCGGCGGTCTTCTCCCGTCGATGTGAGCAGCACGCAGGCGCCGTAGCGTTCGGCGACGTGGCGCTCAGCCTCGTGGATGGATGTGGCGTTTCGCTTCTCACCCGCAATCAGGGTCGATACGGTCAACAGGAGGATACGTGTGTCGAGCCACCAGCCGGCATGATCGACATACCAGATGTCGAGCGCCAGCTTCTCCTCGTTGGAAAGCCGGGTGTTGCCGTTGACCTGCGCCCAGCCGGTGATGCCGGGCAGGACCCGGCACCGCACGCGGCCGAGTTCGCCGAAGCCCGCTATGGTGACGGGTCCGAGTGGGCGCGGTCCGACGAAGGCCATCTCGTTTCGGGCGACGGACAGGAATTGCGGCAGCTCGTCGAGCCGTATTCGGCGCAGAAGGCGCGTGAGCCGCGTCTCGCGCAGGTGATCGGGCAACAGCTGGCCGGTCGCGTCACGGTCCTCGCGCATGGTGCGAAACTTTATGATGGAAAAGGGCCTGGCCGCGATGCCGGCCCGCAATTGCCGGAAGATGAGCGGGCGACCGAGGGTGGCAAACACGATCATGGCGGTCGCCAGCATCAGCGGCATGCAGAGGATGAACAGTGCGCCAGCGACGAAAACGCTGGCGATCCGACCATTTTCAACTGGCGTAGCGATGCCCCCCATCTCCAACGTTCGGCCGTTGCGTCTCAATCCACTCTCCGTCAGATGCTACACTCGGGGCGTTGCTTGCTGCAGTCGATGCTGTTGAACCTGTGCGACGATGCTGGCCTACATGCCGGTGATGGCCACCACCAGCACGTCGCCGGGCAGCATTTCCGTCAGTGTCGAAGCTTCGAGGCTCGCCGGCTTGCCGCCGACGGGATTGCGGCGGATCTCGTAGGTGTAGGTGATATTGGTCTTGTTGGCCTCATCGGCCGTCGCTGCCGCCATCAACAGGATCTGTTCCTGGGCGGCCTGCCGGGTCGCGATCAGTTTCTTGATCTCGACCTCGCGCTCCTGCAGCTGCATCAGAATTTCCTTCTCACGATCGGCGCTGAGTTTGGCGAGCTGCAGTTTCATTTCGCTCAGCTCCCGGCGCGAGCGGGCGAGCGTCGCGAAGGTCTCCAGCAGCTGCGACTTTTCGTTCGAGGCGTTGTTTTTGGCGCGCGACAGGTCGCTTTCGGTATTGAGTTCGCGCTTGCGCAGCGAGCTCACCCGCTCAAGATCCTTCTGGTTGATGTCGACAACTTCCTTTTGCTGCGTCACCAGCTGCTCAAGGATGTCGATTGCGCCTTCGCCCTGCACGATGCCTTCCGACAGTATGGTGGTCTGTGACTTGTTGGCGGCAAGGTCGGCGTTCAGGATCTTTTCTTCCACTTCGATAACCCCTTTGAGGGGCAGGTTCGTGACGAACTCCCTGGCAACTTCCGGCACGTCCTTCAGGTCGATCTTGGCGCTGTTCTTCAGCTGGGCGACCAAGCGCGCCGCATAAACGGCCTCGTAGACGATCTGAGCGTCAGAGCCCTCGATTTCGCCGCGCAATCGTGCCCGCGCAACGATCCGGTCGGACGCGTTGACGGCAGCGATCTGGGTGCCGCCCGCCAGACCGACGGCCTGCTCGACGGTCAGCCCACTGTAGAAAGGAAAGGATCCTGGGCTGCGCACTTCGCCTAGAACGAAGATCGGGCGGAAAGTCGAAATGTTGAGCGAAAGCTTGGGATCGATCAGGATTTCACGCGAGCGATATTCAGACCGCAGCTTTTCAAGCGCCGCCGTGACCGTCAGCCCGTCGATCTTGACCGATCCGATCAAGGGAAACTGGGCATCGCCGTCGCTGGAGATCGTCACCGTCACCGGGAGTTCCGCATCGTCGAGAAAGTCGAAGGTCAGGATGTCGCCGGTCGCCAGATGGTACTCCGCAGTTATCCCTGCTCCGGCCGCCAGGCTGAGAAAAAGGCACAGGATCGCTGCGAGTAGATATTTTGATATCCGTCTCGCCAGGCCGCGGTTGTCGAATGAACTCATGATTGCCGTCATGCAATTGCGCCCCTCGAAAGAAAAGACAACATTCGCAGATCGTATTGCTGGCAGACTATATTCTGCCATTCGTCAAATCGTCAAAGGAATTTGATTGAAAAGCAGAAGGAGCGGTAACATTATAATACGCGATGCCGTTGGGGGCCTTATTTCGTTTTTTATTACCCCGATGGATTACTCCTGAAGTGTTATACCAAGTCTCGATGGTGGAAGACCAAGGGCTCTGTCGTCGAAACTTGCTCTTGCTCAGACTGCTTTGTTGTTCACCGGCGTGCCCGGCTCGGGCTTTCGGATGGCGTGCGTGACGATCCGCAAGAAACTACGACGCGCCACGAAGGCGTTTGGCGAAATAGCGAACCGGGAAAAGAGCCTGAAGGAGCGGCTGCAGGCGGTCGCGCACCTGATGGCCGGCAATTTTCTCGGCTCAATTGTCGGTCTTGCCGGTTTCGCGCTGACGGCGCGCGCGCTCGGGCCGGCGGACTATGGCGTACTTGCCTTGTGTTTTGCCTTCACCCGGGCGGTCGAACGGCTCGTCAGCTTCCAGTCATGGCAGCCACTGATCAAGTTCGGAGCGGAGGCGAAAGAGGCCGGGCGCGACGATGATCTGCGGGTGATCCTGAAATTCGGTCTGCTTCTAGATGTTTCGGCCGCCATTGCCGGTTGCCTGATCGCCGTCCTGCTCGTTCTTTTCGCAGCGCCGCTAATCGGCGTGTCGCAGGAGACGCGCGGCCTGGTGCTGATGTATTGCTTTGTCCTTCCCTTTCAGCTTTCCGGCATGCCGACGGCAGTGCTGAGGCTTTTCGGCCGGTTCACATCGCTTGCCTATGGCCAGGTGATTTCCAGCATGCTGCGCGTCCTGCTCTGCCTTCTAGGCTATCTCGCTGGCGCAGGGCTCTTCGCGTTCGCGTTGATCTGGATGGCGGCACAGGTGCTGAGTTCGATTTCGCTCGTCGTCTTTTCCCTTGTTGCGCTCCGGCGCGAAGGCTTGCTTGACGGGCTGGCGACGGCCTCGCTTGCACAGTTGCGCACGCGCTTTCCGGGTCTCTGGAAGTTTGCGATCTCCGCCAACATCTCGCTCACAATTCGCGCCAGCGCCAACGAACTCGACACGTTGTTGGTCGGCTATCTCGCCGATCCGGCGTCTGCCGGGCTGTTTCATATCGCCAAACGCGTCGGCCGCCTGGCGCAGCAGGCCGGCGTTCAGGTCCAGACCGTGCTCTATCCCGAACTCGCGCGCACGTGGGTCGCGGGTGCGCGCGCAGAGTTCCGCCGCGCCGTCTTCCAGACGCAGTGGCTGCTTCTGGCACTCGGCATCGCCATGATCGGCGCCTTTTACGTGACGATAGAGCCGCTGCTGCGCTGGACCGCGGGGCCGCAATTCGTCGGCGCCGCACCGCTTGTCATCGTGCAATCCATCGCCGTAACGATGACGCTGGTCGGTGCCGTCTTCCGCTCGGCGCTGTTGGCGATGGGCGAGGAGCACAAGATCCTGTCGAGCGTGATCGTCTCGGTCGTCGGCTTCTATGTGACCGCGCTGATCTTTATCCCGCAGATCGGCGCCATGGGCGCCAATGTCGCCCACATCGTCATGTCGACCATCTGGCTGGCGTCGATGTACGTCGCCTACCGTCGGCACGTTTAGCCGTTTGCCAGAAGAAGACCATTCAGTCGGTCGGGTAGCGTCCGGCGATGCGTTCTTCGGAGAGCCATTGCATGAAATCGTCGAAGTTCGACCAGCCGTTGCCGTCGCCATCGACCCAGGGGTCGCTGCGGGCGGCCGCGGCGCCAAACTGCGGCTCCACCGCGTCGGCCATCCCGTCATTGTCGGAATCGAGATAGGGTTCACCAGCGGCAATCTGTGGCAAGGCGCCCGGGGCCCGGACCATCTTGCCGCCGCCCTTTTGACCGATCGGCCCGATTTCGGCGATCACCCTTTCGTCGATGCCATCGCGCGGGAAAGCGCCCGCGGTTGCCGTGACCGAGGCGTACATGGCCTCAGCCGGTTCGGGGTTTGCGATCGCCAGGGGACAGGGTGGCTTGTCGACGATGAAGCCGACCGTGTCGGGCGCGACCGCGACTATCGATTTCTTGCCGAAACTCCAGGTCACGTTGCCGCTGTTGTAGATTTTCGGGTTGTCGACGCTGGCCGTGTCGTTCCAGTTCATCGCATAGGTCACTTCATTGGTGCTCGGCCCGGCCTTGAAATAGTTGCCGACAAAGGAGATCGGGGTTCCGCCGGGAAACTGCGAGAAGATCTCGCCCCATTCCGAGGCCGCGTTGAAGAAGAGATTGTTGACGATCTCGATGCAGGAGCCGCCATAATGGTTGTCATCGGGGTTCCTGTCGCGATTGGAAACGCAGGCGTTTTTCCAGAAGCTGATGTTTTGGGGTGCACGCGGGTCCGAGCCGAGCAGCGCGCATTTGCTGTGCTTGTTCAGCCCCTCTGCAAAAATAGAATTGGCGATCGTCAGGTCTGTCGTCGTCGCATAGGCGTTGATGTTCTCGTCGGTCGCCCAGGATGTCGAAACGTGGTCGACATAAACGAGCCGGCTGTCCTCGATCGTCACGCCATCGACATTGGGGATCGAATTGGGAAACTGCGGTCGCATGCGCAGATGCCGTATGATGACGTTGGCCGATCCCTTGACCACAAACGGCGTGTGCATGCCCTCGCTGTTTGTCTGGTCGATGGTCAACAGGATGCCGCCGCCCGGCGCCGTCTGGCCGAGAATGGACAGGTTGGCGTTCTGGTCGCGCACCACCAGCGAGCTCTTCAGCTTGATCGTTCCGCCGACGCGGAAAACGCAATTGCGTGGACCGCTGAGATCGATGCAGGCGCGCAGGCTGCCCGGGCCGGCGTCGTTGAGGTTGATAACGGGGATGATCGCCCCGTCCCTCCCCCCGGTCGCCGCCTTTCCGTAACCCTCCGCTCCCGGGAACGCCGGCCGCTCTTCCGCCGGTGCCGGCCCAGTCGAGACGGCCAGCGCCAGAACCGCCAGCGCGAGCCCCGCCCACCATCTACGGGGGCGGCCGCGCAACCGCCGGCCACTCATGCTCGAAACCGCCCTCACTGCATCGGTCATGTGAAATCTCCTGCTAGGGCTCCACACCGGTTCGCCACGACAAGACGGCTGGACGAACGACATCGGTTTTTACTCCAGGTCACCGCTCTATACCACATTCCGTGCGTTGACCGTCGCACCACATTCCCGAGATAAGCCATGCTTTGCCGACCGCCGGGACCGATCCATCTCCCCCAGCACGCGGCCGGATCGAGACGAACGCGGGACGTCGCTATAAGTTCAAGTTCGTTTCGATGAACACGGGTTTTGGCTTGTATGCGGGCACCGGGCAAAGAAACTCGACCGAGCTGTCCTCATGGCGCTTCGTCACTTCAAAACCGAACCGCGTGTAGAAATCCGCCACCATCTGGTTGCGGTCCGTTGGAATATAGCGCGCGACCACACGCTCGACCTTTGCCGCCGAGGCCGCGGTGAAGAGCGTGTTCATCATGCACTGCTCGACCCCGCGCTCCAGCACGCGGCACGACTGGAGCCAACTGTCGATTTCCCATTCGGCGGCGCGCTCGCGAACGATGACGACCCCGATCATGCCGTGCTGCGCGAACCGGTCGTCGAGGCGAACCTGCCAACCGAAGACATCCGCGCCTTCCTGCATTTTCCGGATGTCTTCTTCGTTGTAGCGACGGGTGGTCAGGTTGAACTGATTGGACTTGTTGACCAGTTGGACGATGCGTGGGCGCCCGACAGCGTCGAACGGCGATATCGTCATCTGCATTTCAAGCGACCGCAGGTAATCGTCATAATTGCCGAGCTGCGTGCGAATGTCTGCCGCCCGGGCGAAACTTTCGTAGCTGCTGGCGCGTGCCAGGTCGTCGGCGTTCAGCGCCAGGTGCTGGAATACGCCGGATCGTGCGATGCGTTCGATGAAAAAGGAAGGATCTTCGCCAACCTCGATCGTGGCGACGAGCGGCAGCTCCTGTCGCACGCGCTCGCGCTCGGCGGGATTGTCGTCGACATAGGCAAGCGATTCCAGACCCAGGTTGAGCGCTTGGGCGATCGAACTGATATTGGTCGCCTTGTCGTTCCAGTTGGCCTGGAAGACGGCAAAGTGCTGCTCGCGCAGGATCATGTCGGGATGGTTCGCAAACGGCATGCGCGCGACCGCCTCGTCGTTTTTCGAACAGACCGCCAGGACGGCGCCGCGATCGCGCAGGCTCAAGACGAAGTTCTGGAAGGCGACAAAAGCCTCGCCTTCCGGCGAGTTCTGGCCGAGCCTGATCCCGCCGATCCCATCATCGCCGATGACACCGCCCCACAACGTGTTGTCGAGATCGAGAACGAGGGCTCGCGCCGCCTTGCCTTTCATCGCGGCGAGGATGCCGGCTATGTTGTCGGCGGCAAGCGGGCACATCTGAACGTTGAACGGGACCTTTGCCGCATGAAAGGAAATCGGATCGAGCCAGCGCTCGAGCCCCACCCAAGCGGCAAGTGCCGCCTGATCCCACAGCAGCCAGCGTCCCTCAGCAGCGCCGTCGGCGAGCATCATGTTGACGCGCAGGTTGAACCGCGCCGCCGAGCCCGGTGTCGCGATGTCGGCCGCGGCAATCTGCAAGGGCGGCGGTTGGGTCGCGACGATCACCGGGCACCCGTTCCTGGAACGGGCAGCGGCAGCAATGGCGTCGACCAGCGACGTTGCCTGCCTCAGAGCCTCGTCCTCGGCTGCTGCATCGAGGAGGCGGGGCGCCCGCCCAAGAGCGCTTTCATCGAGAACGACGAGAACGGCATCGAGCGCGCCCTCAAAGAATGTAGGGGCGGAGAACGCAAAACGCGCGACGCTGTTGTAAGGAGCCTCCTGCACTTCCACCATCAGGCCGCGCGCCAGACCCGCGGCTGCAAGCGGTGCTGCGAGATAGCTCAAGGTTCGACTACCGAGCAGACCGATTTTGAAGGGCGTAAAACCCTGTTGGCCTCGCCCGCGCATGCGGGCCGCCAGCCGTTCCACCTTCAATTGTTCCCGCATGCCAAGGCGCTGGTTGGCGAGCGCTTTGGTGCGGGCGTAGTCAGGCACGCCTCCCGCGCTGAGCGTGGCTTCGATCTCTGCGATCTGCGCGCCCCAGTCGTCGTCGAGCGGCTTGCGCCAGGGAAAGTCGGTCATCGCTGCGTCCCACCTGTGATGCCGTTCCGATCAACTTTTCCGTTTGATCAATGCGTCGATCAAACTTCCAAGATTCGTGAACGTCTGGACTTCGGCCGTGGTGAAGCGGATCCCGAATTCCTGCTCGACGAGCGCCATGAACCTGACATGCGAGAGGCTGTCCCACTGGGCGATGTCCCGGGCGGTCGTCGCTTCGGTGATTGGCCCGGTATGTTCATCGAAAAGATCTCGCATGATATCGGCGACTTGGGTGAGATAGGCGTTGTGAATAGACATCGATTCCATTCCCGGGGTGAACGTGTTCGCCTCGCAGTGGCCTGCCGTCTCGACAGGCGTGCCCTCAATGAATGCGCAGGAAACTGTTGTAGACATGATAGTTCTTCACTTCCGTCCGGATGCGGCGCTCATAGGCTCCGACATTGGCGCGCGTGAGCATGTGCGTGCCCGTCGAAAGCGCTGACAGGGTCGTCTTCAGGACTTCAGGATTGTGGACGTGGCCGGGGTCGCGAAAATTCGCAAGATCCCCCGCGGTTGCCGGATCGTCATCGAACGCGAATATGCGCACGTTGCGAAGACCGCCGACCGCCTCCACCAGGCACCGCCGCGAAAGCAAGACTTCGTCCAGCAGCGTCGGGCTGGTATCGCTCATGCGCGAGTAGTAGTTGGCGTAGGAAAGAATGGGGATGACGATGTCGATCTCGACGCCGGCCGCCGCAAACCGCCTGATCCTGGGAACGAGCTGCTCGTCGATCGCATTGAAGCTTGTGCATGACCTGCCGCTCGGCGTGTCGATGACAGACCTGTATTGCTCGACGAGCGAGCGCAACTTGGACATTTGTGCCGGCTTCTGGAATGACCTGTACTGCTGTTTGACGAAGGTTGCGTAACGCTCACCGTCTCTTGAATCGTACTCATCTTGCCCCGTCATGATTTGCAGCGTGCGGACAAGCGCGTCGAGGTCGACCATGCGAATATCGTCGGCGACCTCGTGATCGTAGAGGAATTCCGGAAAGCCGTGACGCATGGCTTCAGGGGCAAGAATGTACATCCAGTCGAAGGTGATGATGATGCGCTTGCTGTGGGAGTTGTCGGCCAGCTGATCGAGAACGATGTCGCGATCCATCGGACGTGGGCCCCCGTAGCTCAGATTGTAGGCAACCGTCTTGCCACCCAACGCGGCTTCGATATCATCGGGGGAGTACATGGCTGTCGTCGAGCCGCCGACGAGGAACGTGTTGATCTCGGTCTTCTTGGCGATGGCATCGATCAGGCGGATGACATTGTCACGCGGCACGTCGTTCACGGTGAACTGGACCCTCGATCCCCAGCGATAAATGTCGTAGGGGTCGGTAGCCATGACGGCGACGACCGCCGACAGATACATCATCCAGATAAAGGCAAAGGTTGCCAGCATCGGAAATGCGGCCCGCAAGCGGGGCCTGCCGGGGCCTTTGCGCGATATGCCGTCCGCGCGCGATCCTGTCCATCGGCTGGCGCGCGTCCCGCCGGGTGGCTGTCCCGACATCGTGACCGCTTTTTCAATCATGTTCAGAACCCCTGATATAGAAACGGCGGTTGTCGCCCGACATAGAACAGCGACGAGACCGTCAGGACGCCAGCGAACATGGCCCACGCCCAGGAAGGCCGCCACAGGCTGCGCAGGAATGTGAAACCGTAACTCTCATTCTCGTAGGTCATGATGGCCGGACGGTAGCGACGCAAAAGCTCGACGCCGTTCGGCATGAAGTAGATGATCGAAAATGCGCACAGCAGAATGAACACCGGCTCGCGCATTTCGAACGTGGAGGGAGCTCCGGGCGACGCGCCGAACATCTGCGCGTAGAGATGAAGGGCCGCGCCGACGCTCTCCGAGCGGAACATGGAAAGGCTCAGGCAGAGCAGCACGAAGAAGATGGCACGTTCGATCGACAGCCGGACGAATGGCGAAGCCGTCTTGCGCATGGTCCTGTATGTCTTGCTGGCCCGGATTTGCGCTTCGCTTGCGTACCACAGGCCGTGCATCACGCCGAACGCGACAAAGGTCCATGTCGCGCCATGCCAGAGACTGATGATCTGGAAGTTGATCATGATCGGGATCCACAAGCTGACGATCTGCGCAGGCACCGGAGGCAGCCGGCGTTCAAGGCTGTAGCGGGTCCCGGCGATGGACAGCGGCGTGAACAGAAAGCGGGCGATCACCCGCGTCAGCGTCATGTGCCAGCGGCGGTAATAATCGATGATGCCCGTCGCCTTGAAGGGAGAGAAGAAGTTTATTGGGTAGCGCAGACCGAACATGCGGGCCAAGCCGAGCGCCATGTCGGAGTAACCGGAGAAGTCGAAATAGAGTTGCGCCATGTAGGAAAGCGCGCCGATCCAGGCGTGCGCCGGGTCCATGACCGCCCCCACCTGCGCAGCGCCGAACACGATGTCGACCGTCGGCGCTATGTTGTCGGCAATGACGACCTTCTTGAACATGCCGATCGAGACGAATGCCAGTCCGACGGCAATGTTGACCGGATCGAAATGCAGGAACTTCCGGGATCGGACCTGCGGGTGGAACTCGTGGAAATACGTGATCGGTCCGATGATCAGCTGCGGGAAAAAGCTGACAAATGCGCCATAGCGGCAGAAAGCCCAAAAGCCGGCCTTGAGCGACCTGATGTCCTGGAAAAATTCGACCACGCTCTTTTCGCGGCCATAGGCGTCGGCGAGGAAGGCTGCCTGATGAAAGGTGTAGAACGAGATGCCGGCCGGGATCGCAACGCCGGCGACATCGGTCATGAGATTGCCGCCTCCGCCGAGGATCACGGAAACGATCTTGTACTTGAAGTAAAGCAGTGACGCGATGTTGTAGAACTGTCCCAGCCCATACAACCTGCCGCGGCGCGGATGGCCGTCGGGTAGCCGCAGAAGTGCCACGGCGACGCTGAAGTTGACCAGAAGCGCCATGAGCAGCAGCACGGCGGACGAGATCCCATAGGGCACGTAGAATATCAGCGAAGCAAGAAAGATGACGAGCAGGGCGGCGTTTCGCCCCCAGAACCACGTGGCGAGGTAGAAAGCCAAAAGTGTTGCGGGCAAAAATACAAAAAGAAACAGCGGATCGATAAAGATCATATCGGACCTCTCCACTACTCTCCTGGCAATCCCCGGGTGAGGATGGCTGGGCTTCGGGCAGGACTAGCCGCCTGCGTCTTTTTCCAGCACGGATCCGGCATGAATCTGATGGGGGTCGCTGCCGCCCGAGAAATCCAGCGATCGAGCATGAGCCGATCGCATTTCGCCCGCAGCCGACGGTATTTCCGCATCTGCCCGTCTTCGGGCGTCCGAGCCTGGCCAGCAACCAACAAACACCGCGTCGCGGGAAACGGAAATTTTTCCCGTCGGGCTCAATGTGCCCAATAGGCTCGTTAATCCCATCATACGATTGTGCCTCTCGAAAGAAGAAGTAAGGCTCGGAGATCGCGTTTCCGAGAGACTATATTCTTCCCTTCGACCTGAGGTCAAAGACATTTGCTCGAAAATCGGACGGGTTGGCGATATTGTGATGAAAGACCAACCTGTAAAGATTAACTTATTTCATCTTTATCCAAATGTACTACGCATAAATGATTATAGATTACCATTTCTCTTGCGTCATACTCATAACGCGTTTCTGGCCGTCGTGATGCGAGGTTTCCGGGCGGCGAAAATGACATGCAGAATGCCCGGAGGGATCCAAGGTCCGCTCCAGCCGTTGAGAGAGATTGGTGCAGAGTGTCTTTCCCGGACGCAAACGCGGATGATCAGGAACAGCGGCATTACATTCGAAAAGACGAAGAAACGGACGCCGCGCCTCGGAGGCGCGATCCAGGGGGGAGAAATCCTGAGCGACGGTGACCGCCTCGTGGTGGCCTATCCATTCGTGGGAGATGAAGTCGGCGGCAGCCACATTTCCGCCGTCGGCTTGATCCTCGCGCTTGACCGCTCGACGTTCGAACCTCTCATTGTCCTGCATCGGACCGGCGAGGCGCTGGAAAACTATCTGCGCGAACGCGGACTGAATTTCGTCGTGGCGCCCGAGGTTGCCGTCATGTCGCCACGGCGCTCCGCCGGCGTCGCCGGCAATCTCTCTCGCTCGCTGGACTACATTATCACCACCGCGCGCCTGAGGCGGTTTCTTCGCGAAAACCGGGTCGACATCGTTCATACCAATGACGGCCAGATACACGCCACTTGGGCGCTTGCTGCCCGACTTTCCGGGGCGCGGCTGCTATGGCACCACCGCGGCGACCCCAATGCCTTCGGCGTGAACACCGTCGCGCCTGTTCTCGCCAATCACATCGTCACGGTCTCGCGCTTTGTGCAGCCGACGCGCCCGATCCTGCCTGTCTCCCACAAGCTAAGCGTGCTGCACAGCCCTTTCGACCATCCAGCCCTGTTGCCTGACCGTGATGCCTGTCGGAGCGAATTCATCCGCGAGTTCGACCTTGCCAGCGAGACGCGTTTCGTCGGTTATGTCGGTTCTTTGATCGACAGGAAGCGGCCGGTCAGGTTTGTGGAGGCCGTGCACGCGTTCCTTGAGCGCTTCCCGGATTTCCCCCTCGTCGGTCTCGTTTTCGGAGAGCCGTCGCCCAATCTCCCGAACCCGGAGCCGGCCATGCTCGCGCGCGCCGTGGAACTCGGGGTGGAAGATCGTATCAAGATGATGGGGTTCCGGGCACCGGTCGAACCCTGCATAGGCGCACTCGACGCGTTGCTCGTGCCAGCAATCAACGAGCCGTTCGGACGCACGCTGATCGAAGCCATGCTTCTGGAAACGCCGGTGATCGCCACGCGTCATGGCGGCAATGTCGAGGCGATCCTCGATGGTATCACAGGGTTTCTGGTGGAGCCCGAACGGCCGGAGGCGTTCGTCGATCCCCTTGAAAAGCTGTTGATGAAGCCGGGCGAGCATCGCAGGATCAGTTCGGCGGCCCGTGCCAACGCCCTGACGAAATACGGCACCGACACGCATGTTCAGGGCATCAGCCAGCTTTACGGGCGCATGGCCGGACGCCGCAGTCGCAACGCCGGAATACGAACGACAGCACTCTGACTTTGGCTACCAAGGAGCAGACGATGGAACTGCGCGACATCGACTTCCTGATCATCGGCGCGACCAAGAGCGCCACCACCTGGCTGCAACAATCGCTGCAGCTGGATCCGCGGGTGTATATGCCGGATCCGGAAATCCACTACTTCAGCCGCTATCACGACCGGGGTGACCCTTGGTACCTGGAGAATTTCAATCCGGCGAGCCCGGGGCTGGTCATCGGCGAGAAATCGAACTCCTACCTCGACACGCCCGCTGCCGCGGAGCGGATTCACCGGAGCCTGCCAGACGTGAGGCTGGTAGCGCAGCTGCGCAATCCCGTCGAACGGGCCTATTCGGACTACTGCATGCTGCATCGCCGTGGCGAGGTAACCGCCGACATCGATCGCTACCTCGATCCGCGCCACGGCGCTGGTGGCCGGTTTCTGGAGGGCGGGCTATACTTCCAGCAATTGCGCCGGTTTCTCGATCTTTTCCCGGCCGATCGCATGCTCGTTCTCTTCTACGAGGACATCAGAAGCGACGCGGCAGGCCAGGTCAGGGATCTGCGCCGCTTTCTCACGCTGGAGGAGAATCCGGCGTTCGAACCGGTTGCGCAAAGGGTGAAGGACAAGACCAAGCCGCTCGTCGACGCCCGCTTGCGGCGGCTCTTGAAACCGCTGAAACCGATCGTGGCACCCTTTCGCCAGACCAAGGGCTTCGAGGCTCTGCGTTCGGTGATTTCAGACGAGTTCAAGTATGTGCCGCTGACCCGTGAACTTTCCGCCCGCATGGTGGGCTATTATGAAACGGAGACCGAGCGCCTGGGCAATCTGCTTGGGCGTGATCTGGGGCAGTGGCTTCAGAGCGTACCTGCGGTCAACAAGCGACCGGCGACCTGAGCACCCATTGCCCGTTTTCATTATTGAACACTGGTCGCCCGATCTCGACCGTTGCGCGAAAGGGCGCAGCCAGTTCTGCCTGATGACCGCCCTTCCACGCCCTTGCCTGACGGGCCGGGCTTCGGCTGATCACGAACGGCGGACGTTAAGTCCGAAATTGCCGCTTCGCCAGGCGCCAAGTCTGGCTTTCAGCCAGTCCAGCGCCAATTTGCCCGCCGACTTCGGCCGATAGAAGCCTGCGAAATTGAAGATGCTTCCGATGATCCGTGCGCGGCTGGTCGTCAACCGTTCGACGAGGTCGACAAGGTCCTTCTCGTTGGTCCGTTCCGCTGCGGCGACAACAAACACAGCGTCGACATGGCTCGCGAGCCAGATTGCATCATCGTCGTTTTCGGCGGCCGGCGTATCGACGACGATCAGATCGAAATGCCGGCGAAGCTCGCCGAAGACCCGTTCCTGATCCTGCAGCGTCAGGCGCGACGTGAGCACATGGACGAAGGGAAAATCGGGCGCCTGCGCACTGATCGACACCGGATCGGTCGCGCCGTCGACCACAAGATCGAGGTTGAACGGCCGCTGCGGTGCGCCGACCACAGTCGTTGCGCCGGTCGGACCTGGGTCCATGTCCAGGATTACGGCGCGAAGGCCGTTCAAGGCGGCGACGGTCGCCATCCCCACGGCGCAGGTGGTCTTGCCCTCGCCCGCCGAGGCTGAGCAGAACATGACGACCTTCGATGCGTCCTGGCTCTTCCAACCGAGGCAGAGGGAGCGCATCGAACGCGCAAACGGCGCACGGGGGTCGGAGAGAATGGAGCGGTAAAGCGTCTGCTCCGGCTTCAACGTCGCCGAGAGATCCGGGATCGAGAGGTAGTTTGGCTGGTTGACAATCGCTTCGACGGCGCGCGCGGTACGCACCCGCTTGTCCGCCGCCTCCACGGCGATCGCACCGACCAGGCCGAGCAGGAGCGAAGCAAGGCCGCCGATTGGGATCAGCAGACCGGGCTTGGGAAACGACGGGTCGATCGGAACTTCGGCGAAGGAGGCGATGCGGGCCGTCGCCTTGATCTCATCCTTTTCCGGGTCGAGCGTGCCGAGCCTCAGGACGACGGCGTCGTAGCGCTTCTGCTCGGTCAGCAGATCGCGCTCCAGTTCGCGCCGGCGGATTTCATCCAGGTTCCGGTCCTGCATCTGCTTCTGCAGCCGGCCGACCTCTTCCTCGAATTTTCTAACCCTGACCGTCGCAACCTTGGCATCGTTTTCCAGCTCCTGGAGGATGCGGTTGACTTCGCCTTCGATGACCTGCCGGTTGGACCCCAGCTCCGCATCGATCTCGATCACCTGCGGATGGTTCTTTCCGAATTTCGAGGCCAGTTGCGCACGGCTGCGCTCCAGCCGCCCCTGTTCGGTCCTGAGCGAATCAAGCAGGTCGGACGTCATCGCGCGGCCGGCGGAGTCGAGGCCGGTCGTGGCAAGAACGCTCTTGGCTTCGCCGACTTTCGCCCATGCGCCCGCTTCGTCGACCCGTGCCAGCGTGAATTGCTGGTTGAGCTGTTCGGTGCGAGCGCGCAGCACATCGTCACGCGGATCGAAAGTGAGGTCGCTTCGGGTGGTGAAATCGGCGATCTCACGCTCCTTCTTGGCGATGGACAGCACAAGGTCCTTGGCCTGGGTGCGAAGGGAATCGACCGTGGCGTGCGCTGCCAGTTCCTTCATCTGCGTCGACCACACGACGTAGTCCGCTGCCACGCCATTGGCGATCTCGGCTGCATAGAGCGCCAGGGGGTGCTGCACGAAAATGGTCATCGCCAGGCTTTCGCCCTTGCGGTCGGCGGAAATGGCGGCTGCGAGTTTGGTGATGACCCGGTCGCGATTGATGGGATCAAGGGTTTTCGGACGCTGCACGTCCTCACCGGTCGTCACGCGACGCGGTCCTGCCTGCGCCTTGCGCGGCGACCATCGCCATCCCCAGAACGATGAGGTGTCTTGCTGGATATCGGTGTCCGGCGGCAATTTGGTGTTGAAATACGGGTCGTCCATCAGATTGAGATCGTCGACGACGAAACCTAGAAACTCGCGCGACTGGATGAGATCCATTTCGGTCTCCATCGCAGACTTGTCGCGCTCCTGTTTCTGCAGTTCGACCACGGCCTCATACGGCCGGATATCGTTGCGATCGAAAACCAGCGTCGAGGAGGCCGTGTAGATCTTTGTCAAGGACAGGGTGATGATGGTCGCGAGCAGGGTGCCCAGCAGCGTCGTGATCAGGATGAGTTTGGCGTGCCGCCAGAAGAAGTCGTAGAGGGCTGCCATTTCATAGGACGAGGCATCGCGCGTAATCGGCGCTGTCGGCCCGGGCCGGCGACCGCCCCTCTCATCGGCTTCGAATTCACGGTCATATGTCAGCATGATGGCCTATCTCGAGCCCTTCGCTGGAGCCATCTGCACCCACGTCGGCCGGTCAACAAGTGATGTCAGGCTTCATATTCGTGTATTTACTTGGGAGCAGTTTGGGATCAATGTCAAAGGGAATTTTAGGGGATACAATTTAAGCATTATCTCAAACGTCTAGCGTTCAGATATTCTGGCCGCACTTCCAAATGGTTGTAGTCGACGTCAATGGCGGATGTTTCACGAGCGACCGGTTTCCAGTCGAGCCCATATCAACAAGAAACGCCTTGGCAGAGGATCGAGCTAGCCTGTGCCGTTACGGCAGTTTTCCTTTCGGCGGTGAATTTCCTCCGCCTCGACCTTTTCTACTTCACGCTGAGTGATCTGTTTTTCTGCATCAGCCTCGTTCTGCGCGCGTGTTCGACCGGGCTGCCGCTCAGGCTCTGGGGTCGGGCGTCGTCGGTCGTGTGGCTGTGCGGGCTTTTGATGCTCTGCTCGGGGCTGATGGTCAGCAGCCTGTTGTCCACCGCGCCGATCCGCGGGATCGTCATTGTAGGGCAATACCTGTTTGCCTACCTGGCGATCGCGATCGCCCTTTGCGGGCGCGACCTGCGCGCGATGGTGCTGTTTGCCAAGGCCTATGTTCTCTCCATTTTTCTCATGTGCCTGCACGGGGTCTATCTGATCCAGTTCGATGGTCAGAAGAACACGGCGTTCGTGAGCGGTAATGGGCGGCTCACCGGGTTTGTCGAGCGCGAGAACGAGTGCTCGGCGGTTATTGCGCTGGCAATGCCGATCCTGTTGCTGCTGGCCTCCACCGGCCGTATCGGAAAAGTCTACGCGGCGATCGTCGCCGTTGCGATGGCCTATGGCATCTTGCTCACCGGCTCGAACACCGGCCTTGCGAGCTTTGCCTATGCGATCCTCGGCTTCATGCTGCTGAGCGGCCAGTGGAAGCGTGTCGTGGTCGGGGCTGCGTGTCTGGCGCCCCTTGCCATTTGGATCGGGCACGCCGGGCGCGACTACCTGCCTGTCGTCTTCCAGAAGCGTGTGCTCGGCGCACTGGAGACGGGTGACCTCAGCCAGGCCGGAAGCTTCGACCATCGCGTCGAGTTGATCCACGAGGCGCTCGATCGCCTGCAAGCCAACATGTGGGTCGGGCTCGGAGCCGATCAGTTTCAGGTCACAAGCGTTGTCGAACAGCCGGTCCATAACCTGTACCTGCTGCTCTCCACGGAAGGCGGCATGATTTCTGCGATCGGCTTTGTCGTCATGATCGCTGCCACGTTCCAGCCGATCATGCGGACCTTTCGCGCCCCGGGCGGGTCCGCCTACGCGGCCTGTGCCTTTATCAGCGTATCGATGTTTGCCTTGATGGCTAATGCATTTCCTCACCTTTATGGGCGGTTCTGGACCGTTCCCGTAATCCTTACATTGGCGTTGGCGAAGAGTTATTGTGATGCGGTGGGAAACAAGAACCTTGCTCGTGGAGCGATGCAGCCTGTTCGTGCGCCGCGCTCCAAACGCGCCTTCGGTTCGGCGCTTAACCCCATTCCATAGTTCGCCTCAGGGAACTGTTTGAGCGGACGCAAGTTTCTATCGCAACGCCAGCCGTGGAACCCATTCCTCGCGCGGCGTGAGGATGAGCTATGCTGGTCAACGAGCAAGAATGCCTGGATGCATTGCGCTGCCCGCGCACCGGTTCGAAGCTTGAGCGCGTTTCATCCGACAAGCTGGAACCGGTACATCCTGACGATACCGAGACATCTTATCGCGTCGTCGGGGGCAAGCCGGTGATGATCGATTTCTCCGAATCCGTCTTCAACGAGAGTGACATCGTGCACACGGAGGCGGCAAGCCCCGTCGAACGCAAGCACTATGGTCGCTTGACCGGGATGATCAAGAAGCTGCTCTCGCCCACGAAAAAGTCCACGGTCACCAACGTCAATCGTTTGCTCGGCGAGTTGCAGGCGACAGCCGGGCGTCCGGCCAAGCTTCTCGTCATCGGAGGCGGCAGCATCGGGCAGGGTATGGAGCCGCTCTACGAAAAGCGGGAGATCGGCGTCTATGCGTTCGACGTCTATGCCTCTCCGCTCATTCAGTTCATTGCGGATGCCCATCATATTCCGCTGCCGGACGACTTTTTCGATGCCGTCGTCATTCAGGCCGTCCTCGAGCACGTGCTTCAGCCGGCGCAGGTCGTTTCGGAAATATGGCGCGTGCTGCGCGACGAGGGCCTCGTTTACGCCGAAACGCCTTTCATGCAGCAGGTGCACGAGGGAGCGTTCGATTTCACCCGCTTCAGCGAAAGCGGCCACCGCTACCTCTTCCGCTGGTTCGAGACGATTTCGTCCGGCGCCAATGGCGGGCCGGGAACGCAGTTCATGTGGTCGGTCGATTATCTCGTTCGTAGCGTGTTCCAGTCGGTGCTGCTCGGCAAACTCGCAAAGCTCGCCTTTTTCTGGACGCAGTATCTCGATGCGATTATTCCGGAGCGCTACGCGGAGGATGGGGCCAGCGGCGTCTATTTCTACGGTCGCAAGGCCAAGGAACCAATTTCTGCAAAGGAAATCATCGATCATTACAAGGGCGCGCAGAGAAAACACACCTGACCTGGCAACCCCTTTAGGCTAACCCGTTCTCGCTAATTGCCACCGGGCCCACGCGACCCTTAAATTCGATCACCAATTACGAATCCTGTTTCGGTGAAGCGGCGATGCCGCTGCCACTTTGATGTTTGTTTTGCATCGATCGATTTCGCAACGCGACACATAAGGGGTTGTCGCATGGCACTTTCGCATCTTGCCCGCCTTGAAGCCGAAGCCATCCATACGATGAGGGAGGTAGCGGCGACATCCACCAATCCGGTCCTGCTCTATTCCGTCGGCAAGGATTCAAGCGTGCTGCTTCATCTGGCGATGAAGGCGTTTTATCCTGCAAAGCCGCCGTTTCCGCTGCTTCATGTCGACACGACATGGAAATTCCGGGAGATGATTGCCTTCAGGGACCAGGTCGCCAGAGACAATGATCTGAGGCTTATCGTCCACATCAACGAAGACGGCGTTGCGCAAGGCATCAACCCTTTCGAACACGGCTCGAACGTTCACACCCACCTCATGAAGACGGTGGCCCTGCGCCAGGCACTCGAAAAGCACCGCTTCGACGTGGCGATCGCCGGCGCCAGGCGCGACGAGGAAAAGTCGAGGGCGAAGGAGCGGATCTTTTCCCTGCGCACTGCAGGCCAGGCCTGGGACCCCAAGCGCCAGCGACCGGAAATGTGGAAGACCTTCAACACGCGGTTGACCCCGGGTGAAACGATGCGGGTGTTTCCGTTGTCGAACTGGACCGAGATGGATGTCTGGCAATACGTGCTTCAGGAAGGCATTCCGGTCGTGCCTCTTTATTTTGCCGAGGAACGTCCTGTCGTGGAACGGGACGGCATGCTGATCATGGTCGATGACGATCGCATGCCATTGCAGCCGGACGAGGTCGTGCGCAGGCAACACGTGCGTTTCCGCACCCTGGGCTGCTATCCGTTGACCGGCGCCATCCTGTCGAGCGCCACCACCGTTCCCGAGATCATCGAGGAGATGGTCTTCAGCCGCTCCTCCGAACGGCGCAACCGGCTTGTCGATCGCGACGAAGCGTCCGGCATGGAGAGGAAGAAGCGGGAAGGATACTTCTGATGCATGGTCAACCCTCGGTGTTTTCGCCAGAAGTGGCGAGCCTGCTCGATGTCGAGGGCAGCAAGTCGTTGCTGCGCTTCATCACCTGCGGGTCGGTGGACGACGGCAAGTCGACGCTGATCGGCCGCTTGCTTTTTGACGGTGGACTGGTCCTCGACGATCAGGTCGCCGATCTCGGGCGGGAAAGCGAAAGACAGGGAAAGGGTGATCACCTCGACTATTCACTGCTGCTCGACGGTCTGGAGGCGGAGCGCGAACAGGGCATCACCATCGATGTCGCCTACCGCTATTTCTCCACCGCCCGGCGCAAGTTCGTCGTCGCCGACACGCCCGGCCACGAGGAGTATACCCGCAACATGGTCACCGGCGCCTCGACAGCGGATCTGGCGATCATCCTGGTCGACAGTCAGCATGGCATGCTGCCGCAGACCTGCCGCCACACCTACCTCGCCTCGCTTCTCGGTATTCGCCACGTTGTCGTCGCGGTCAACAAGATCGATCTGGTCGGCTATCGCTCCAGCATTTTCGAAGCGCTGCAGACGCATTATCGAAAATTCGTGCTGACGCTCGGCTTCGAAACGGTGCAGGCCATTCCCGTATCGGCGCGCTATGGCGACAACGTCACCTCGAGGTCGATCCACACACCATGGTATCAGGGCCCGAGCCTGCTCGAATATCTCGAGACCGTGGATGTCGGCAAAGAGGTCACGAACACCCCGTTCCGCTTTCCGATCCAGTGGGTCAATCGGCCAAATGCCAGCTTTCGCGGTTATGCGGGTGAGGTTGCATCCGGCCGGATCGCCGTCGGCGATCCGGTGGCCGTCGCCAAGTCAGGGCAGAAGACGGCGATCAAATCGATCGTGACCTATGACGGCGAAGTGGCAAGCGCCGAGGCCGGCCAGGCGGTGACGCTGGTGCTGAAGGACGAAGTCGATGCATCCCGGGGCAACATGCTGACATCG
The DNA here is from genome assembly GCA_900469625.1 of Hyphomicrobiales bacterium. Taxonomy (GTDB): domain Bacteria; phylum Pseudomonadota; class Alphaproteobacteria; order Rhizobiales; family Rhizobiaceae; genus Ensifer. Next base: position 29,139 of record UBXV01000040.1, on the reverse strand, counting down.
CCGACGGCGCGGCCCTTCGTCGCCGACCAGTTGCAGGCGCACGTGATCTGGTTCGATGCCAACCCCCTGCTCCCCGGTCGCAGCTACATCCTGAGAACCGAAACGGACAGCGTCAACGCGACGGTCACCAAGCTCAAGCATCGCGTCAACGTCAACAGCTTTGCCCGCGAGGCGGCGAAGTCCCTGACGATGAACGAGATCGGCGTCTGCAATATTTCCACCCAGGCTCCGATTGCCTTCGACGCCTACAAGGACAACAAGACCACCGGTAATTTCGTCATCGTCGACCGCCTGACCAACGACACGGTCGGCGCCGGCATGATCGACTTCCCGCTGCGGCGCGCGGCCAACGTCCACTGGCATGCCATGGATGTCAACAAGCAGGCGCGAAGCGCACAGAAGCAACAGGCGCCGGCGGTGCTCTGGTTCACCGGTCTTTCCGGCTCGGGCAAATCGACGATCGCCAATGCGCTGGATCGCATCCTCAACGCCCATGGCCGGCATACCTATCTTCTCGATGGCGACAACGTCAGGCACGGGCTGAACCGCGATCTCGGCTTCACCGATGTCGACCGGGTGGAAAACATCCGCCGGGTTGCGGAAGTGGCGAAACTGATGGCGGATGCCGGGCTTATCGTCCTTGTTTCCTTCATCTCGCCGTTCCGCGACGAGCGGCGCATGGCGCGCGAACTGATGGCTGAGGGAGAGTTCATCGAAATCTTCGTCGATACGCCGATCGAGGAGTGCGCCCGCCGCGACCCCAAGGGGCTCTACGAAAAAGCGCGCGCCGGGAAGATTGCCAATTTCACCGGGATCTCGTCTCCTTACGAAGAGCCGGAGCACCCGGAGTTGCATCTCTCGACGATCGATAGCGAACCGACGGATCTCGCCCTTCAGATCGAGGATTTTCTCGCGCGGCGACAGTCGCAATGAACGGGCTGTCGGCACTTTTCGAGGAGACGGCGCTCGCGGCCGGCATCGCGGTCCTCGACGTCTACCATGCCGGCGCGAACGCCGTTGCGAAAGTGGACGGTTCGCCCGTCACCGAAGCGGACCTCAGGGCAGAAGCGGTCATCTTCGACCGCCTCGCCAGGGCTTCGCCCGGCATACCGATCGTCGGAGAAGAGGCGGCCGCCGCCGGGTGCGCGCCGTCGGTCGAGGCGGGTGCGTTCTTCCTCGTCGATCCGCTCGACGGAACCAAGGAATTCATCGCGCGCCGGGACGATTTTACGGTCAACATTGCCCTGATCGACAACGGCAAGCCGATCGCCGGGATCGTTTACGCGCCTGCCTTGCGACGCGCCTACGTCGCGGCCGATGGTGTCGCCCAGCGTCTCGAGATCGATCATTCCGGCCGCGTGCGCGAGCGGCGCGAGATCCGCACCCGCGGTCGAAACGGCTCGATCATTGCGGTGGCCAGCCGCAGCCATTCGTGCGCACAGACCGAGACGTTCCTCGCCCGGCATCGCGTTCTCGATTGCACCTCCGTCGGCTCATCGCTCAAATTCTGTCTCCTGGCCGAAGGGCGTGCGGATGTCTATCCGCGCTTCGGGCGGACGATGGAGTGGGACACGGCTGCCGGCGATGCGGTTCTGGCGGCGGCAGGAGGCACGGTGCTGCGCCTTGATGGGTCGATCCTGAGGTATGGCAAGTGCCGGCAGGAGAGTGACTGCGACTTCGCCAATCCTCACTTCGTCGCCTGGGCGGCGGCGCCGCCGGAAGGGTGGTGCTGACCGGCGTCGGCGCTTCCCTTCAAGGGTCTTTCATCCAGCTGCATGCGCGCAAGCAGCAGCCGGTTGACCAGCCTGACATCGAATTTTTCCTCGGCCATCCGGCGCGACGCGCGGCCCATGGTGGCAATGGCCGAACGGTTCTCGATGAAGCTCGTCAATGCAGCGGCAAGTGAGGAGACGCTGCGCGGCTCGATCAGACGCCCGTTGACGCCGGGCTCGACCGTTTGCCTGCACCCCGGCAGGTCGGTGGTGATGATGGCGCGTCCGGTCGCCATCGCCTCAAGTATGCTCCTGGGGATCCCCTCGCGATAATAGGACGGCAGCACGAACACGCTGCAGGCCGACAGATACGGGCGCACGTCGCGGGTGGTCCCGAGATATTCGATCACCCCCTCTTCGACCCAGGACTTGACGTCTCGTTCGCTGATCGCCGTCGGGTTGGGATCGTAGTGGCCGAGCAACTGGAAGATGGCATCTGGATGGCGGGCGCGGATCGTCCGCGCGGCCTCGACATATTCCGGAATCCCCTTGTCACGCAGAAGCCTGGCGATGAGGAGAAACACGATCGGTTTGAGCGGGGGCGTCGACGCGCGATAATGATCGAGATCGACGCCCGAACCCGGCACCATCGACACGATCGAGAGATCGTCCACAAGCCGTCGCTCCCTGATGTCGGCAAGGTCGGCGTCGTTGTAGACGAAGACGGCCTTCGCCCGCTTGAGCGCGCAGCGGTAAAGTCCGACACACATCGAGCGCAGCAATTTGCGAAAAGCACGTTCTGCGGGCTCAACGGCAAACATGTGGCCAAGTCCGGTGACGAGGAAGAACCGGTGCGGCACGCCGCAAAGCCGCGCGGCAATGCCGCCGTAGATGATGGGTTTCATCGTGTAGGGCAGAATGGCGGCGGGCCGCTCCTTCAGGAGTTGGCGGACCAATGCCGCGAGCGTGGTCAGATCCGCAAACGGGTTCACCCCGGCCCTCGACATCGGGATCGGGACAAAGCGCACGCCGAGCGCTTCCAGCTCCTGTTCCACGAGCGGATCTCGGTCTGGGGCCATGGCGACGACGTCGAAGCCCGCCTTCAGGAGATCCTTTATCAGTTCGCGACGAAAGTTCGTGAGCGACGAGGTCAGGCTGGCGATCAGCACGATCTTCGGTCGTAGCACCGGGGAATGACTGGGCAATGGGCTCGCCTTTTTCATGGCCGCTACCACATGCGCCGCGCCGCACTGACCGAAGCCTGCCAGCCTATCTGTCGCGCGGGCTTGGGGACGGTCTGCTCGAGCACTTCTTCGTAAAGAGAGAGGTGGCTGTCGACATAGGCGTTCAGCGAAAACCGCTCGATCACACGTCGGCGCGCGCGCTCGCCGAGCTGACGGCGGGCCTCTTGCGGCAGGCAGAGCAAAGAGGCGGCGAGCTTGGCAAGGCCATCGACGTTTCCCGGTTCGACCACCATCTGCCGGTCACCCAAAAGCCAGGCGCAATCGCCCACATCCGTCGCAATCGCCGGGACGCCGCTCGCCATGGCCTCGGCGACGACCAGCGGAAACGCTTCGCCCCATGCTGAAGACAGCATGAACAGGTCGAGGCCCGGCATCAGCCTGTCTATGTCGGCGCGCGCGGGTGAAACAGTGATCATCGGCGTGATGCCGAGTTCGGCCGCAACGCGCTGCACGACGCCGTTCTGATGGCCGTCACCGATCAGCACGCCGTGAGCATCGAGGCCCATGGCGCGAAGCCTGGCGATCGCGCGCACGAAGGTCTCGTGATCCTTCATCGGATGGGCACGGGCAATGTTGCCGACAAGCAGGCGCTCCCTCGGCAAGCGCAGCGCGTCGCAGAGATATTGTCGGGCGCCGGCGCCCGGTCGGAACTGATCGCAATCGACGCCGTTGGGGATGATGCGCCGCTTGGCCGGGTCGAAACCGAGCGCTTCATGCTGGTCGGCGGATACCCGTGAGCAATAGGAAATTGCGCTGGTCTGCCTGGAAAGCGCGGCGCTGATGCGGATCACGGCGCGCGTCAGCAGCTTCTCCGAAGCAAGATTGGCAATGGAGTGGTGGATGCTCCAGATGACCGGCTGTCGGTCGGCGAGCCGCGAACCGATCGATGCCGCGACGTTGCCGTGATACATCCAGCCGTGAAGCAGCCTTGGCGCCGACGACCGCATGATCGCGCGCAATCTCGCCACGGCGCGCGGACCCGGCCGCGACTGGTGCATGTTGAGCGTTTCGACCGCGATATTGGCGGCCTGCATGTCGCGGGCGATCGGTCCCGGCGCCATCAGCGACAGTACACGGGGGTCATAATTCGTTTGGGTGAGCTTGGCGCCGAACCGTGCAAGCATGTATTCGGCGCCGCCGACATTCAGGCCCGTGATGCAATGGAGTACGGGGATACCTGCCATGCCCGGTTCCTTCCTCCTGCGTCCCTTGACGCTACTGCCGCGCCCGGCCGCTTGGTTGCGGCCGCGCCGTCGTCTTCTTGCCGAGCGCAATGACGCCGGCCGTGCGCCGGCCAGCCGTTCTGGGGCGCGTGTTGTTGCTCTGGGGGATCTCCGCATTCGGCAGGAGTTGCGAGATTGCGGCCAGAACAGCCCCCTCGTCGCAGCGTTCGGCGTCACGCTGCATCCGGCTGAAGGCACTCTTCAGCACACTTGACGGCACAGCATCGGGCACGGCTCCAAGCACGCCGGGAATGGCGGACTCAATGCGCTTGTCTGTGGGATCGAAGAGTTCCTCGAACAGTTTTTCGCCCGGTCTTGCCCCGACGATCTCGATCATGATGTCCTTGTCCGGGACGAAACCGGCGAGCCGGATCATGCGACGTGCGATGTCGATGATCTTGACGGGTTCACCCATGTCGAGCACGAAGATTTCGCCCTGGCCGATCTGCTTCTGGAAGCCGTATGCCGAGGCTTGCAGCGTCAGTTCGACCGCTTCTCTGATGGTCATGAAGAACCGCGTCATCCGCGGGTCGGTCACCGTCAAGGGGCCACCCTTGGAAAGCTGGTGCTTGAAGAGCGGGATCAATGAGCCGCTCGACCCCAGCACATTGCCGAAACGGACGGTCATGAAGCGTGGGCCCCGCCCGCTGGTGACGCCATCCAGATCGAGCGCCTGACAATAGAGTTCGGCAAGCCGTTTGGTCATTCCCATGATGCTGGAGGAATTGACCACCTTGTCGGTGGAGACCTGCACCATGGCGAGCGCACCGAAGCGCTTGGCGGCATTGGCGACGTTCATGGTGCCGATGACGTTGGTCAGAACGCCTTCGCACGGGTTGATCTGCACCATGGGCACATGCTTCAGGGCTGCGGCGTGGAACACCAGTTCCGGCAGGTGCGCTTCGAAAATCTCGTTGACCCGCTGGCTGCGCCGAACGCTGCACAGGCAGTTCGAATGGCGGACATCGGGAAACTCTTCCTTCAGGCAGAGGTCGATCGAGTAGAGATTGAATTCCGTATTGTCGACCAGAACGATTTCGGCCGGGCCGCAGGCGGCGATCTGTCGCGTGAGTTCGCTGCCGATCGATCCCCCTGCACCGGTGACGAGAACCCGGCGGCCGGCGACCAGGCGGCGGATTGCGTCCTTGTCCAGCGTTGCCTGGGGCCGTTCGAGCAGATCGGTCATCTCGATCGAACGCAGTTCATACGGATTGTCGTTGCTTGTCTGCTTGAACTCCGTGCCGCTTTGCAGCCGCGAGACCGCGATGCCGAGACGCTCGGCGGCCTGCAGCAATTCTCCCGAAGCGACGTCGTTGAAAGACGAAAGCGGTTCGGTGAAGACGATGTGGCACGGTTGCTTGCCGACGGCCCTGAGCTCGGCGACCACCTGCTCCAGATCCTGCAGCCTGCCGGCAATCGGCACGCCATGCAGCATCAGCCCGACCTGAGTTTCGTTGCGGTCCAGGCAGGCGACCGGAACGTAGGGCGCTGACGGATCGCGAAACAGAGCTCTGAGATAAAGGTCCGCAGCGTTGCCGGCGCCGACCAGAAGCAAGGGAACGCGATGGCGATGGCCATCGGCGTCATCCTTGTCGGACCGCTTGTTCTTGACGGGCAGAAATTCGTCGGCGCGGAAGCTCAATCGCGATGTCGCGAGAAACGCCATCAACAGCAGCGACTGCAGCGGCACGACGGTGCGCGGCATGTCGGTGAGGCGTGTCGAGAAGAACAGGAGAGCGATCAGGACCAGCGAGGTCAGCACCACGGCGCGAATGATGATCACGAGGTCGCTGATCGACCCGTATTTCCAGTTCCGGCTGTAGAGGCCGGAAAGGGGGAACATCGCCGCGCAGACTGCAAGGTACTGAGCCGACGACCAGACGAGAATCTGGATCGTGTCGGGACGATCGGTGAGCCCCCCGGGGCCGTAGCGCAGGAACAGCGCCACGAGCAGCGCCACGGCTGCCGACGCCAGGTCCATCGCGTAAAGGAAGGCGTTCTTGCGGGCGCCGCGGGCGGCCGACTTGAGTTTTCTGACCCCGAGTTGCGCGAGCGACACCGCAGCGTCCTGGGCGGTTGCCGGAAACGTCGGGCGATCTGTGATGGCTCTGCGATTCACTACACGAAATGCCCACGTACCGTAAAACGCCTTAACGGCGGTCGGAATGCGAAACATAACGCCCCTCCTTCGACATGGCTTGGCTTGCCGGGTGCCACAATGGGCCGGGCGAACAATACAACCGAAAGTATATGCGTTACTGTTGATGGAGATCTGGCAATTCCATACAATAAAAAAAGTTTTACGCCCTCGACTGTTTCAATGTTCGGAGCGCGATGTACTTTTCCTATTTGCAGTGAAGCCTAGAAAACACTTTGGTTTTCGTATGTAAACTAACTTTGAAGGATTAATCCTTTGGGGCGGTAAAAATAGTGTATATAATCTATCGAGTTTAATGATGATGGAAATTCGAGATCAATATCAAGGGCTTAACGTTTTCACGACGCGGGCATCCGGAGTTAGGCCGCTCAAGAAATGCCCGCGATCGCCTGCTCAAGGTCGTCGAATGTAAAGATTTGTGATTGTGCCTGATGCGCCGGCGTCGGCGCGGCGCCGGTGTGGACGCGGTCGGGACGCAGGATCTGCACGGTTTTCCAGCCGCGCGCGCGGGGCGTGACAAAGTCCTTGGCGGCATTGTCGGCGACATAGATCAGGCGCGACGGCGTCAGGTCGGACGCGGCCTCGATCGCTTCGAAGGCCCTTGGATGCGGTTTGCGAAAGGCGATGCCCCAGGCGTCCGTGCACAGGATGAGATTGGCCTGCCGTTCGAGACCGAGCGCCCTGATCTTGGCGCGCTGGGTCGGTGCCGGCCCATCGGTGATGATGCCGACAAAATCGCCGTCCCGGTGGTGGGCGAGAAACCGCATGGCATCGGGCGCCAATGCGATCGAGGGCCGGTGATCGCGATAGACGGCGACGAACTGCTCGACGAGCGCCGGATCGGTTTTGCCATCCATTTCCGCAAGCGCCTGATTGAAGATCTGGCCGCGGACGCCCGCCTCGAAGAGCCGACCGCATCGCGCGGCGAAATCCCTCTCTCCGGTTCTGTGCTGCCACCAGGCGCCCACCGCGGCAAAGCCGCTGAAAGCGAAGTCGCGCTCGAGGTAGAGCGTGTCATCGAGATCGAAGATGAGCCCACGAACAAAGATGCTCATGCGCTTACCCCTTGAAGAAAGCGGCGTCGTAACGCAGCATCAGGACACCATCGCGCCAGCCGTCATTGGCGGTAACGGGCATGCCGGCGACCTCCTCCAGCAGCCATTGGGCAAAGACCGCACCGGCCCGATCAGCGAGCGGATATCCGCCACCGAACCGTGCGTTGAGTTCAATGATCCGCAAGCCGCCAGTCGTGTCGGTCATCGCCTGGAAGCAAAGGGCGCCGCGGGCGGTGGGAAGCGCCCGGGATATGCCGCGGGCGAGGTCTGCAAGTTCCGGCAGGCGCACGGTCCGGCCCTTTTCGACTTCACCCGCCCGCACGGAAAGCCGTTGGTGGGCGACGCAACAACGGATCAGCCCCATCGCATCGACGAACATGTTGATCGTGTATTCGGGGCCGGAGAGATACTCCTGCACGATCATCGGCTCGGCCCAATGTCGGGGAAGACCGCCAGGTTCGCGAACCACGCTGATGGAGCGGCTGGCGCTGCCTGAGCGCGGCTTGACGAAAACCGGCCACGACCAGTCGGCCGTCGCCTGAAGGACGTTTTCCAGCGCATCGGTGCGGGGGACCGGCAGAAAGGCGGCGTGAAACGTCTGCATCGTGCGCAACTTGTCCCTTGCTGCATCCACCACCTCACGCGAGCTGACATGCACCCGTGTTCCCGCCTCGGCGAAGCGTCCGGCATGAAGGGCGTATGGCAACAATTCGGTGTCGATGGTCGGGATGACGAGATCGACGTTTTCGGCGCGGCAGATGTCGATGACGGCATCGATGAATGTTGCGTCATCGCACCGGGGCACGGCGAAAGCGCGATCGGCCGCATGACAGGCGGCGCTGAGGTCCGGGCTCGCGTCGCAGGCGATCACCCTGAGCGACAGGTCCAGCCGTTCGGCGGCAGCGCGAAAGCACTGGATGAGTTCTACCCGCCGCCCGGCGGATGAAAAAAGAACGCACAACTCCCGTCTGCTCATCGCAAGGCCCTCCGCTGGCGTGTCCGCCATCCCCTGGTCATTCGCCCTTCCTAGAGCTGCGGCCGTCCGTCCGTCAGCTTGCCATGCACTGCAGGCCTTTCCCCTTGCCAGCCGAGGATCTCGAGGCAATTGCCGTCTCCGCAAAGGACGAGGAAGCCGGTCTCTGTGTTGGTCTGGACCTGCCCCGTCAGGCCGATATAGCGGCCGGCGTTCGCATGGACGGCAGCGCGGCTGACGACGATCCTGCGCTCGCGGAAGAAGGTGAACGCGCCGGGATAGGGATCTCCGACCGCGCGAACGAGACGCTCGATCTCTGCTGCCGAACTGCGCCAATCGATCAGCCCGTCCGCTTCTGTCCGGCGCGCGCAGTAGCTGGCGTCGCGCTCGTCCTGCGCAGTGCCGCGGGCGTCACCCTGCTTGAGAAGCGCGACGGCCTCAACGACCATCTGCCCGAGATTGCGTGTGTGTTTGTCGTAAAGGGTGCGCGCCGTCTCGTCGGCCGCCACATCGAACAGGCGCTGCAGCAGGATTGGGCCGCTGTCGACGCCGTCATCGAGCCAGAAGAGCGTCGACCCGGCGACCTTCTCGTCGCGAAGGATGGTCCAGGGGATCACACCGCGCCCGCGCAGCCGTGGCAGGGCGGCCGGATGGAAGCCAAGATTGCCGCGGGTAGCGACACTGCGAAAAGGAGCGCGGCAGATTTGCGACCAGCCGATGACCAGTACGACATCGGGTGCATATTGACGCAGTTGCGCGAGCGTGGCGTCGTCGTTGATGTCGTGCGTTTCCACAACCGGGATTGCGGCCGCCTGCGCGATCGGCAGCAGGTCGGCATGATCCGAATGGCGGTTTGCCTTGTCGGGAGGTAGCGTCAGCAGCAGCCCCGGCGCATGCCCGGCCGCTATCAGCGCTTCAAGTGCGATCCTCGACCCCTCGACCGTCCCCAGGAATGCGAAGCGCATCAATCACATCTCCGTAGCGCGGAAGGACGGCAGGCCATGGACGCAGCCTTCAAGGGGCTCGCGTCAAATTACATTATCCTAAAATTGAGGCTAGTGGGTTTCTGCGGCGCCGCGAAAATCGCGCGCGGACGACAGCGCCACGACGTGCCGACGCCTCCTGCCCGCTTTCAATGTCGCGCCATCCGGCCGGCCGATGCGGGCCGCCGTTGCCATTTGGCAGATGGTCGCTCTGGGTATTTCGCCAAAGGTTGTCCTGCGGGCCGAAGCGCGTCGTGGACGTCCAGATGGCGGCGATCGCTTCGACGAATTTGCGCCATGGGCGCGGAGCTCGTCGCGATTGAACCAGTTCGGCAGCACACAAGGATGATGGACGATGTCGTCGGGACGCTTCGCCTTTCGCCATTTCTTGGCCGAGCGCGGCGTTGTCACCTTGACGCGGACGCGCTTTTTTCCGAGCAGCGCAGCAGACGCATAGCTGCATTGCACAAAAAATGTTTTCCAAGTGATCAAAAAACGATCATAACGCCCGCAGCTGATGCATTTTTTGGTGGCTTCTCCTCCCAGTGCCACCGCAGCAGCTGTTCCCCTCTGGAGGTTTTATGACCTTCACACTTCATGGGCCGCGGATCTCCGCTGGCCCATTTTTTTTGGGCATGCGATCTCCGATCGACCTTAGGCGGGTCTCCGTCGCAGCCTGGCCCGGTGCACGTGCGAGATGGGATGCCGGCAGTTTAGTCTGCTTTGACCTGGACCACGGCGGATTGCTCGGCAGTTATGGGTTCCGGGCGCGGATCGGGCTCGAGCGTCAGATCCAGTGTTCCCCAGATCGATGTCTTCTGCTGATCGCTCTTCATCCGGCGGGATGACTTAATTTCAACGATGAATGGCTTAGTCTGCTGACGCATAATTCCTCCAGGCGACGAATCGCGCTGGAACGATAGCGGCTGGTTTGCAAGACGCAACTCCCCTATCCGCCGGCCCCGTGTCGCGGAAAGGCGAGGCCAAAAGACACTTCGTATGGCCGCAATCGGTTCGAATCACTGATGCGATTCGCGCGAGTCGACCGAAAGCACGCGGGCGATTCCGTCGTTCCGCGCGTCGTCGATGCCGAGCCAGCGCAGGAAACGGTTGACAACGCGACACGAGCATTGCGGAAAACCGGGGGACCCAGCAACGGGGAAACGCCTCGCTGGTTTGCATAAGACATTGATAATCATAGCTTTAACTCGGCCTTTGCGAAGAGGATGAGCCAATCCGGCGATGCCGGATGGGGGCTTGCCATTGGCGAAACAGCTTGTCGGTCGATATAGAATCGTGTCTCTACTTCCAGACGGAAAGAATGCGTCAGACGCGAAGAAACCGTTTTGAAGAGCCCGCGATGTTAAAGCCCACGAATCCCCAGTTTGAAAACGAGACGACGTCCGAGCGTATCACGCGCCAGGCGAGCGCGCTTTCGGATCGTTTGCGAGCTGTTGGAGAGATCGCTTTTCCGCCGAAGGCGATGAAGTCGCTGCGGTCGTTCTCATCGGGCGAAGTGGCTCAGATCGTCGGTGTGTCGGACGGTTACCTCCGCCAATTGTCGCTGGACGGCCTTGGGCCGGTGCCGGAACTGGGCACGGCAGGCCGCCGCTCCTATACGCTACGCCAGATCAACGAGCTTCGCGCCTATCTGGCTGAAGCGCGCCCGAAGGAAGCGTTGAAGTTCTGGCCGCGCCGGCGCGAAGGCGACAAGCTCCAGATCATCAGTGTCGCCAACTTCAAGGGCGGCTCGGCCAAGACGACGTCGTCGCTTTACCTCGCACAGGGGCTGGCGCTGCAGGGATACCGCGTGCTGGCGATCGACCTCGATCCCCAGGCGTCGTTGTCTGCGATGTTCGGCTACCAGCCGGAATTCGACATTGCCGAGAACACCACGCTTTATGGGGCGATCCGCTACGACGAGGCGCGGGTCGACATGCGTTCGGTGATCCGTTCGACCTATTTCGAGGGCATCGACCTTGTGCCCGGCAATCTCGAGCTCATGGAGTTCGAACACGAAACGCCACGCGCCATGGGCAAGCGTTCTGGCCCCGAGGATCTGTTCTTCCGCCGGGTCGCCGCAGCAATCAGCGAAGTCGAGGCGGATTATGACGTCGTCGTCATCGACTGCCCGCCACAGCTCGGCTTCCTGACCATGGGCGCGCTCAACGCTGCGACCGGCATGCTGGTGACGATCCATCCGCAGATGGTCGATGTCGCGTCGATGAGCCAGTTCCTGCTGATGACGGCGGATCTGATCGCGGTCATCGAGGATGCCGGCGCGCACCTGGACTACGACTTCATGAAATTCGTCGTGACCAGACACGACCCGCGTGATGTGCCCGAACAGGAGATCGTCGGCCTGTTGCGCGACCTCTTCGGCAGCGACGTACTCAATGCGACCGCCTGGAAGTCGACGGCCATTGCCAATGCCGGGCTCACCAAGCAATCGCTGTTCGAGTTGTCGAAGGGCGCCGTCGGGCGATCGGTTTATGACCGCGCGATGGAATCGGTCAACGCCGTCAACGCCGAGATCATCGATCTGATTTCGCAGGTGTGGCAGCGATGAGCCGTTGCACCCCCTCCCCGGTTTTCTTTCCCCTTGGGCGACAACGGCTGTCTGAAGGCAGCGTTTCGCCTTTTTCGAGGAGGTCCTTGCCTTGAGCAAACGCACCCAGTCCATCCGCTCGATGTTTTCGGGACAGAGTGAACAGGCCGTCGATCATGACCTGAAGAGGCCTTCGCTGCCGCGCGTCAGTTCCGGCGCCGTACGCTCGCTCAAGGATACGTTTTCCGATGTCGAGAAGGAGTATCAAGCGCTCCGGGACAAACTCGCCTCGGGCCAGGTTGCCGTTGAGATCGATCCCTCACTGATCGATCCTTCGCCGCTTGCCGATCGTTTCAGCGAACAGGACGCAGCGAGCTTCGAGGCGTTGAAGACCTCGATCCGGGAACGGGGTCAGGAGATCCCGGTGCTGCTGCGGGAGCACCCCTCGACACCAGGCCGTTACCAGAGCGCCTACGGCCACCGCCGTGTTCGCGTCGCTCGTGCGCTCAACATTCCGGTCAAGGCCTATGTCCGCGCGCTTTCCGATGAAGATCTGGTTGTCGCGCAAGGCGTGGAAAATTCCGCGCGCGAAGATCTGAGCTTCATCGAGCGGGCGGTGTTTGCGCGGCGTCTGGAAGACGCCGGCTTTGCCCGGGCGCTGATCCAGTCGGCGCTGTCGGTCGATCGCGCGGAGGTTTCGAAGCTCGTTGCCGTTGCGCGCGCGCTGCCCGGTGAACTTGTCGATGCGATCGGCCGCGCGCCGAAGGTCGGCCGTGGCCGGTGGCAGTCGCTTGCCGATGCCGTCGGCAGCGAGTCTTCCCTGGCGCGTGCGCTCGAGGCGACGACGAAACCAGGCTTTGCCGCGCGGGAAACGGACGACCGCTTCATCCTCGCATTGGCGGCCGCCGCCAGGCCCGACGTCAAGCCGACGACAGCGGCGACGCCTGAAATCGTCACCAGCGGATCGGGCGCCGAAATCGGAAGGGTTGCCACGACCGACAAGCAGTGGCGCCTGTCGATCCGGCGCGATCGCAATGATGGATTTGCCGATTATCTGACGGCGAAACTGCCCGAGCTGTTTCAGGCATACGAGGCAGCGCTGAAGGAAAAACAGAACGGTCCCGAGTAGGGCACTGGACTGAAGACTGAGATCTAGAGGAGCACCACCGGCAAAAGAAAAAAGGCCCCCGAAACACCGTCTCTGAAGGCCCTTTCTCGTCATTTGGCGATTTCGAGATTCGCACTTCCGGGATTCACAGTCAAGACTCTCTCACGAGATTTGGCGCCGTTTCGGTGACCGCTATTCCTTTGCCTGAAAGAAGGTAAGGCTGAAATGGACAGGTTATCAGTAACGACGCCCTTCGGGCGGCGGCCGATGTCGCTTGCCCTGGTGAAGGGGCAGATCAGATCCTCCGGCATCAAGGCCGGCAAGACCGTCGACAAATGGAAGGTGCTTCGCGATGTCTGCGAGGCGAGGACGCTTCTTGGCGTCCAGGACCGTGCGCTTGCGGTGCTGAACGCGCTTCTGTCGTTCTATCCGCAGAGCGAACTGGCGGAAGGCAAGGATCTGATCGTGTTCCCGTCGAACGCGCAACTGACGCACCGAGCCAATGGCATCGGCGGCAGCACGCTTCGCCGCAGCCTCGCCGCATTGGTCTACGCTGGCCTCGTTTCGCGCAAGGACAGTCCGAACGGCAAACGTTATGCCCGCAAGGACAGCGATGGCGGCATCGAGCAAGCTTATGGTTTCGACCTTGCCCCGTTGCTCGCCCGTTCGGAAGAACTGGCCGGCATGGCCCAGGATGTCGCGGCCGCCCGCCGGCGCTTTCTGATCGCCAAGGAGCGTGTATCGCTCTGCCGAAGAGACATTCGCAAGCTGATCACGGCCGCAATCGAAGAGGGTGCGGCAGGTGACTGGGCGCATGCCGAAGGGCTGTTCGTAGCGCTCATTGGGCGAATTCCTCGCTCTCCGACGATCGAAGATCTGCTCAGCATCGCCGACGAGCTGACACTTTTGCACGAAGAAGTCGTCAACATGCTGGATGAAAACGAAATTTCCGAAAATATGACTGGCAATGCTGGTCCATTTGAGCGGCACATACAGAATTCAAAACCCGAATCCATCCATGAATTTGAACCTTGCTCTGAAAAAGAGAAGGGCGAAAAGCCGAGTGCTGACAACCAAACGAAGCCGAAGGGAATTCAGCCATTCCCGCTGGAGATGGTCTTGCGCGCCTGCCCCGAGATCAAACCCTTCGGGCCGTCCGGGGACGTTTCGAACTGGCGCGACCTGATGATGGCCGCCGTGACGGTGCGCTCGATGCTCGGCATCAGCCCGACGGCCTATGAGGAAGCTTGCGAGGTGATGGGTCCGGCAACGGCAGCTGCTGTCGTTGCGTGCATTTACGAGCGCTCCGGGCATATCAATTCTGCCGGCGGCTACCTCAGGGATCTGACGCGGCGAACACGGCGCGGGGAGTTTTCCATGGGGCCGATGCTGATGGCGCTGCTTCGCGGGGCACCGCCATCCAACCTGGCGTCCGCATCGTGACCTGCGTGATGACTTGATGCCGTCACCCTGAAATGCGATGGCGATCGGAGCGGTCGGATTCCACGGCGGAAATGCAGGTCGAAAACTGCAGCGATGTGGCGGGGCCGATAATCGGTCGGGCGTAGGTCTGGCCGGGATCACAGATTGAGCCTGCCGATGGCAGCGTTGCCGAGCGGCTCGCGGAAACCGGTGACGGGAATGTTTTGGCGTCGGTCTCACCGGCTCTGCAGCACGTGGTGACAGAGACGCAAACCAGGTTTCGGATCTCTGTTCGATGCCCGGTTAACCAAGGCGCCGTAGTGTTGGCGATGACAGGACCATGGGCAACAAGTTGGGATGCCGACAGGGACGAAAACTTGGTGTCCGCGAATTACGCGCGGCCCGGCTCAAGGTTCGTTGAGCGCGACAGATGCGTCGCATCTTCGGGTGTCGATGCCCGTCTCCGACACACTTCACCCTCCTCCTCTCAAGAGGAGATCACTCGGCCCGCACGGATCAAGCAGAGATCGGCAGCATGGTCCGAAGTCATCGGAGTACGACTAGAGCTCGGAATTGGGCAGACTGGCGGTTGTCACGGTGCGGGCTCCGAGCAATAAGGCTCCGCTATGAAGTGATGCTCCCGAAAAACCGGGAGCGTTATGGACCAGACCCGATTGAGCCCGCTATGACGGGGGCAGCGAAGGCTGTTACTCGGAAAGTGGTCATGCGCAGTCGACGTACGATGCGACGACAATCCTCGAGGCTGCCCAAGATTGGTGTGGCTGCCATATGCAGCAACAACGGCGTAAAGTCTGTTCGCAGACATCGCCTCAGTCAGCGGGACCGCAGTGGGCGCGTCATCGGCGCTGACCAGATATTCTTCGCAAGGCAATTGCGCGGGACGGCGACAACGATCGACCGACGGCATGGATCTTAGTCTATACGCTGCTTCGTGAGCGGTTGAGAGGCCGCTCAACTGCACCGCCTTCTTCCGCGAGCGGCCAAGCGCGAGGTTCAGCAGTCGTGCCGCCGATCAGACGGATGTCCCGGTTGGTTTCTCCATCAGGATTTTGAACAGCTGTTGTCAGATTCCGCGTGGCAGTCAGAGGGTAGAGACGATTGTTGACGATTTTCGAAAGCCCAAGCAGTCTCAGCATTCTTGCCATTGGTAGTCAGATCGAAAGATCTTGGGCGAGTGCACTGATGATCCTTGCGATTCTCGGTCGGAGGAATGCGTGGCTGGTTTGTGGGAAGAGCGCAGGCAATCACCGCTGCTGACCATCAAACCAAATTCGTCCCTCGATGGCCGAAACGCCTGTGAGCTGAGACAAGGAATCACCGTAGAAAAAATCTGACCAATCTCTTTGTGACTTCTCGGCTCTGCAACGCAACGGTTTCCGCGTCAGGTATTGGGCATCGGGCCTCAGATCGTGCAGGCGGCGCTTGCTTTCAACGCGATATTTCAGAGCCGCGCATGGAGACCCCGCTTGTGCAGGGTAGTGTGTGATGCGTGACAGAGTGCACGCTGCCAAATGTTTCTGGGACAGATTGCCGAAAGGCATGAGGGAGAGCGCGTGCGCACCAGATCAAGCTCTGTCGCCATTTCCACATTTCTGCGTCGTCGTATGGACCCCGCGGTTGTGATCATGACCGAATTGGCGTTGCGATGGGTCTGCACTGTGGCAAGGTTTGGTGCTTCCATGGACCGTGCCGCAGAACCGCGACCGGATGCGCAGGAGCCGCGGTGGCCGGTACAGCCCGTCGTCCAAGATCGACCGGGAACGTTGCCTCCGGCAAAACGTGACGACTATATCGGACCGCGAGGTGGACCATTCTTTCCCGCTGTTGCCCCGGCCTTTGCCATCGTCTCAGCGGCAAATCGGTCATAGTCTGGGGTGAGCGACGCCTTCCCTGCCTGGGTCGATGTCGTTGGCGCGCGTCAAGGGCGACCCACGCGTCGCCTGCAATGCATGATGACGCGTGTGCTGATGTGGATCCGTGTTTAATGCGAGCGGGCCCGGCGGCCCGACCGAACACTCAAGACGGTTTCGCCCTCCCCTCCCCTTCTCGTGCTTCAGTTCGAATTCCCGAACTCATTTCGAGGCAAGTGCCGTCGATAAGCGCCTGTCCCGCTTCGTGCCTATCTTTGCTGCCGAAAGCTTGAAATGTCGGAGATAGGGAATGGCGAGACGCGCCGCTGATGGGCGATGCGCGAGAGCGTGTAGCAACGTTTTTCGGAGCCGGTGCACGATGGGCTCGGAAAGCGCTGCTGCGGTACGATAGCCTGCTCTGGATTAACAAGCCTACGCGGTCGCCCGTCGTTCAGCAGTATCGTGCCTCTGATGAATGCCGCGGTCTCGTCGCTGCCGGAGAGGCTGCAATACTGACTCTTGCTCCCCCTCCCCCGCTATTGGCTGACGCGTCCAACGAATTCGAACGATGCCCTTATTGTAATCGCATGTCGCGCCGCCCAAAACTTCGCTTGCCTCGGCTTCCAGGTCCGCACAAATGCGCTGCGATGCCGTGATTTCGCGCTCATGATGCAATTCATGCATTGTTAACCATATGATAGCCTTATCATTCTTCCCGTAACTGAAGTCATATCGGAGTTAATTTCCGTTAGGTGTGAGTGGCGCCAATGGGATGCGACGGTGGCGCCACGTCATTCGCAGGTCTGCACGAAGTGTTGTGGCCTCCAAACGTCGTTTCGCCATCAAACTTTCCATGCGTTTCAAAGGGCCAGCGGCTGACGGTGCTGCGATTGCCGCGCGATCGACGTCCCCTGTTTGATCTTGCTGTTCCCGAACGAAGGCATCGGTTCGTCGCCGATCTGGCTTGATGGCAATCCGGGCGCCGGTGCGTGCGATTTGGCATCATCGTGATTGGACAGGTTCAAAGAGAAGGCACAGGCTGGTGTTGGGCTGGATATAACGAGCGTCGTTTGACCGGAGGCGACAATGAAGCATCATAGCTTGGATCAGTTGCATAACATCGCCCAGATTGTCCCACAGTTCGCGCCGTCCTTGGCGGGGCGACGGCCGCGGCTGGAGCGGTGGGCGGAGTTGCTGGAAGGCGTCAGGCATCGACACCTTGACACGCTTCATGAGACCGAATTCCAGATGCCTGACGAGCGAGACGCACTGCGAAGCGACTATTCACCGATTACCATCGCATTCAGGGACCCGGTTCTTCAGGACGCGGGAATGACGGACGATACCTTCGGTGAGGCGAAGCGCTTTTTCGAGATCAGTGATGACGAGCTTCATGACATCGTATGCTACTGCCGCTTTGGCACGACAGTGAGTGCGGCGGCGGCCGCACGGCAAGTCCGCACTTTGCTTGCCGATCGGCCGAGGAGCATCTGGTCTCGTCTGTCGGCGTTTTTCATCGCTTAGACTCGGGCCCAATCTCGGCCGTCAATTGTACCGTCGACGCGGTCCCCTCCCCTCCTCCCGGAGGCGAACTGTGACAGCAGAATGGGGCGATGTTCAGCATATGTCGGTGCGGACTAGAGGCTGCACCATGCCAGCTGTCGCAGCCGGCCACGCTCTGACCCTGTCAAGGTTTGCCCTGACGGTGCGATCTCGGCCCATGATGCGGCCGCATCAAGTAGATGCCGCACCTTCCCGATCGTTTGCCCCAGGCTGAAACGGGCGTGAACCGGCACTTCGCTTGACCGGCGCCCGAACCAACGGCGCTCCGGCGTCAGGTCCGCAGATTGTCAGCCGACATCTTGCCTGACTTTCGATCCTCGACAAGGTCGTAGCTGATCTTCTGCCCGTCGTTCAGTCCGCGCATGCCCGCCCGCTCGACTGCGGACGCATGAACGAAGACGTCGGTGCCACCATCGTCAGGCTGAATAAAACCGTAGCCCTTTGTCGCGTTGAACCACTTCACGGTGCCAGTCGCCATAACATCTTCCCTAGAAAAGTCTGTCGGACCGGTCGTCCGTGCAGCGTTGATGTGGCGTGGAAGTTAGGCCGGAAACCGGGAAATGGAAGAGGAACACTTCAGGATTTTTTCACTTCGCTTTCCAAGTGTCGTGCCCTGCCCCAGTGGCACGGCGCTTTCGCGTCGCTCCGGTGGACGCGGAATGCGCTGGGAGCATCTGCCAATGACAAATCGCGGCGAGCGGGAGAGTTGCTCGCGACCTGGTCCGACAGCATGGTGTTGAATGTTGTCAGCTGACAACAAACCGACGTTTGGGTCGCTGTCGTTCGGCCTCCATTCTCGTGTGGAGCGCGCCCTATTGTGTTCCGCATTGCTGCGCGAAAGGCACGAGTGGAAATTGTCGGATCCGGGCCGTCACGCAGTTGCCGTGCCATAGCGGCTGCGCCAAGTCGTAGGCCCGACCGTCGGCGCTGGGGCGCTGAACGGCTTAGCCAAGTGCGCTACCCTCGCGCTTAGACATTTGCCGCGGCGTCGGGCCGACTGTGAGCCGACTCGCGAAGCGGAAGAGCTACGATTTTGCCGAGGCCCCCTGCGGTGACGGCAGCTTGCTACGTTGCAGTTCGCTGCCTGCTTGCGGTGGCTTTTAGGAATTGTTTGTCGAGTGTTCTCATCGCCAACTGTTGAGTGTCTGGGTTGGGAAGGCGTGTTGTCTGCTGACAACGTCGACCTTTTCCCCAACGTAGAGCTGGCGTGCGCCGGGCCGCTCGCGTTGCGACCAATGTTGTCAGCTGACAACAAACAACACCTGCCAGGAAAGCGTGTGCGTCTTTCGGCTCGCTTGCCGCCATCAGCGCCGCAACCGGAACGCATCGATCGCATCTTGCCCAGGATGCCGCGGCGCCGAGCATGGGGCGCAGTTCCAGCCGTCGCAAGGCGACGGGCAGGGCCATTTGAAATGGGTTCCGGCCACAGCGGCAAAACGGCGTTGGCGAAGACGAGTATGTGCTAGGTCGCCAGGCGACGCCGCCAATGTAATGTCTCTCTTTGGAAGACCTGACTTATCGTCAGCAGCGCAGATTGTGCACGATGGCAAGGTCTTTCGCCGCAAACGGCAGTTTTGGAGGCGTGGCGGCATCGTCAAGTTAACTCGGCCATGACCGATCGGGACCCATCTACCACTGCGACCGCGTAACCGCAGAGATCATCGCTCACGCAGTTTGGCTCCGCTTTCGCATTCCGTTGAACCTGCGCATGGCCGAAGACATGTAGGCAACGAGAGAGATTGTCGTTTCGAGCCCATCGCGTGTTCACGCCTGATGCATTCTGGGCCGGCCGCTTGTTATCAAGAATGTCTTGTCGGTTGCAGGGCTACCACCGCTGTGTTGGGCTGCGAGCCTCCACCACCGCGTTTTGTTTCTCCAGGCGCAAAGACTGGGCTTGCCGTTTTGACCGCCGACTTCAGCGGCTTCGATTACCCCTGCAACTAATGCCGACTGGCCAGGCTCTTTTCTGCCGCTCGGCAGCGCTCCTGCTCAAGGGGGCGCTAAAAGACCAATCGCGCTGCGCTGCGCAGTTTCCTCTCCGCATCATTGTAGTAGCGGGCCGCCTGCGTCGCCGATTTGTGCAACGACTGCTGCATGGCTTCAGGCAGAGGTATGCCGCGATTGGCGGCCTCGGTGAGATAGCCCGATCGCAGGCCATTCCCCGAAAACAGTGCTGGGTCGAACCCGGCCTGCCTGCAACGGCTTTTCAGGATCAGTTGACCGATTGCGGGGTGAGTGCGCGCCGATCGATGTTCCCCGTTGGTCAATACGGCGAAATACCGAACCGTCTTTGATCTCGGCTTCCTCGAGCCAGCGTCGCGACGCCACCACTGGCCGGCCGATGAGGATAACTTGTTCGTTGTCGTCATTCGTCGTCGCCTTCGTGCGACTGAGGCGTATTGACAGGCAGGGCAGGGGAAGGGGAGTGAGGGTCGGCCGGATCGGCTTGGACGGTGTCTTCCTGCATCTGGTCCTCGGCGCGCAACGCCGCGACTTCCGACCGGCGGCGGCCACCGGAGGCGAAAGCCGTCAGAAACAAGCCCGATCGCGCAGATCGACCGTGCGCTCGCCGGCGCAGACCTGCAGCACCTTGGTCAGGATATCGGCGGTCACCGCCCTTTTTGCTCTTTCGTTGACGCGGCCGGCCGCTGGCACGGACCGCAAGTCGCAGCGCCGGTTTGAGCGACGCCCCATCGAAGGCTCCGGTCAGGCCACGCCAGCGGGTGAGGATTGGCCAGCTCGTTAGCCGGCGTCAAACAGTCCCGGGGCATGCGGCCCGTCGGCACGCAGAGGCAGCTGCGACCGCAGGCCAGCTTCCACTTCGACTGGCATGCCGTGGAATGGATCCTCAGCTCGCCTGGCGGGATGCCAGGTATGGCGCGACGAACTTCCGGAGAAAACTTTCCGGCGCTGGCGAGGGGCAGGGGGCGGCCGGTGGTGAGCTGACACAAGGTCTCCAAATAGCCGAGATCGGAGGCGAGCGCCCGGAGTGTGTTGCCGCTTATGCTTCGCTGGCGAGATGCTTTCAGTGTGGCAAAGTCGTCGCCGGTCAGAAGAGTGGCGAGCTGATCGCGCCGATCGAAGGGCGAGAGTACGTCGAGGCACAGCTCTTCCGCTCGGTGGTGAACGGAAGCGGAAGCGATGTTTTTGCCGTTTTTG
This sequence comes from Hyphomicrobiales bacterium, assembly GCA_900469625.1. Classification (GTDB taxonomy): domain Bacteria; phylum Pseudomonadota; class Alphaproteobacteria; order Rhizobiales; family Rhizobiaceae; genus Ensifer. The sequence goes on along the minus strand of UBXV01000040.1, from coordinate 8,120 downwards.
CGTGTCCAGCACCTTTCACCGGATTCTAGGCGCTTGGCGGCTCCAAAACCATCACTATCGATACCTTGTCCCTATCGATAGTGATAAGGCGCGGAAATCGGCGTCTGGATGGCGGAAATTAATGATGAGTTCAATTCCGTTCACGAGATTGTAGGCGTTAATTCAGATGGTTAACAGTGTGTGAATTTGCAACTCCCTCGCGGCTTATAAGAAGCGGCGGCATTGTCATCCGCGCTGAAAATATTTGCAGGACCCAGCCGACTACTTGGACGTGCGCGGGAGAGAGCAGTGAAAAAGCTTTATCGACCTGCTTTTCGATCATGGTGCAGATTCGGCTAAAAAAGGTTGCCAAATTGCGAAACGTATAGATTGGGCAACCTCCGGACGCGATTGTAGAATCCTGGTCAAGATCCCTCCTAGCGAGCGCTGTCCATAGCGAGGCGCCAATGGATCGACTGCCCTATCAATGAGTTCAAATGTTGCCGCAGGAAAGCGCTCTGGGTGCGATTTCCCTGTTAGCTCGCGCAAGAATCCGCCTTCGGGTCCCGGCACAAAGAAAGGTCGAAGCGAAGTCACCGCCTCAGCGAAACGATCCTCGGTGCCAATGGCGATTCGAGCAAACTGGATTGATGTTTCTGCAACCTGCTCCGCCAGTTGAAGTGGCCATATTCTGTCAATAAGCGGCCAAACGCGCGTCACCCAGAGCCGATCAACATTCTGCGGTGCCCGCGAACCGTCTCCCATCACCGATACCTGATCGATCTCCTCTCCGCGGTGGCTAAGATACTCCGCGATCCAGGAAAGGGCCTCTGAGCGGATCCGTGTAGGCATTGCCAATACTGCGTTTCGAGCGTCCTCCAAAGGCAACTCTTCCGCACCAAACTCAATTCCAACAACCACGAGCAATTGGGCGTGCCTCTCACCGAAGTCGCCTAACCGAACAACCCTCTCCGGTGTAAACAGAGAGAAGAAATGTGGCTTCAGTACTTGCCAAAGCTTCTCGTCGATACGCGGCTGCCAACCAAATCCCTGCCAGACAGCGAGAGATTCAGTTTCATCTTCCCAGTTGAAACTTGGAATAAGTGCGCCCCGAGCCCATTTGGGATCAACCGCATAGAGATAAGAAAGGCGCGAGGCAGCTATAACTCGTGCAGGTCTGTGGCTGATAGCGGCAGGAGAGATCAACAGATCAAGTCTGGAAAGCAGATCGTTAGGAATTCCTGCCCCTACTCTCAGATCCCTTTCAAATAGGGCCGCAAAGAAAGCCGTCGCAAGACGCCCCATTGAACAGTTGAGAGCGGAACTAACCCACTCGTCGTCGTCGGGCGCCTCGCTGTTGCGGTTGTCAAGCGCCGCCTTCCCGAGCGCCAAATCAAACAACCGCCAAAAGCTATTGCGTTCGTCAGCATTTAGGGACGCACCAGATGCAGCATCCACGATATCCGCAACTGCATCGGAAACTCTGGGGTCATTCAACAATTGTTCAGGCAGCGACAAAAGTAGCTTAAACACCTTTTGCTTCGCGTTCGAGTGTTTAACCGACTCCCTGATACCCCAAAGGCCCTTTTGCCAAACCTCGACGGGATAACGGTATGTACGTGCCATCTCCTCCAAGATGACTAAAGAGTGATCTGGATCCGAATTGCCGAGCTCGCGCCAGGTCTCCAGCACACCATCTTCGTCATCACCCGCTTTTTCCAGCACCTCAATAGCGTCAAGAACATCGAGCGAGCGGAGGCTATCGACTGAATATGACCTGCGCGCGCCACCCCAGTCACTAGATGTCCAAACACTAAATAGTGCCTGTTCGCCATTCGCGACCTGCCAGTTTGGGTAGGTGCTCCGCAATCGCTCCCACTCAATGTTGAGTTCAGGAGTAAGTTCCTGATGGGGCAGGCGCTCAAGCACTGCTATTCGATCAAAAATACGCCGATCGCGTGACTTCTCACGCTCGTCGGGATGTATCTGATCGATCAATACTGAAGGAGGCCCGGCCAGAATCGCGCCCGAAATCTCGTTACGCAGCTCTGCGTGAGACCAAAGCTCAACCAGCAGCTCAAGCGCTTCCTTTCGAGCACCACTGGTCCAAAGTAGTCCACCATCAACCATTGATCAGTAACTCCAGGCGCTCCTTTGCAGTGAAATTCCGGCTGCGTTGCATCGCAGCGAGCGCCAACCTTCTGAATGCAAGATAGGGCAGATTGCTCCACTGCATAACGCAAGACCTGCTCTTGTTCTGATCACTAGCGTCTACTCGAATCCAGGCATGCCACAATAGGTCAATAAGCACGGTCCAAAGGCGAAAGCCCTTGTTCTGGACGTGGGGAGTTATGGAAGGACGATGGTAGATGCTCGGATCGGAGCGAGCGTTAGCTTTTTCTGCCAAACCGTAGAGATCAAGGGTTTGTCGAAGCAAGCATGTTAGATCATCGACCGTAGCTACCCAGAACGCGTCATCCGCCACATGTGAGATAACCTCTGACGCCGCATATTGCAGGGCCTTCCCGCCACACAAATCGACCTCGGCGTCCACCAGTTGAGAAAGATGATCGTACGCTTGTTTCTTGCTTTCCTCGGGCCAATCAAACGATGGCGATAAAGTCAGCAATGGTCGAAAAGCCTCACAGAGTGTATGCCTGAGCCACCGATTGTCTAAGGGAACTACAAGTGTTTGCAGTAACTCGTCTGTCAACTCGGGTTGCGCGTTTGCTTGCATCGTGATTGCTTCAGCTGTTACTAGCTTCCAGAACAACTGAAACCCGGCAGGCAATGCCGAGCCGTCCCGAAGACGCTGACGTATAGTACCGCGTAGGCGCGGGTGTAGCTGATAGCCAGCACGACGCTTTCCAATTACACGCTCCACAAGACCGCGATCGCCAAGATGCCGTACCAGCCAACTTGCGAGGTGCAGCGACGTAGGTGAAAGCCGTACTTCACCATCAGCCCGCTGTGGGAAAAGCGCCCCGAAATGCATCTCCGGCTTTGGCGGCCTATGGCGCCCAAATTTGTCGGCTTCGAGACACGCTTTATTGTGGTCTGCCCATACCTCGCGTTCGCGACGTTCAAATTCATCAAACCACTGAATTGGCGGCGTCGGCTCGACCTCTGAGAAAACCTTGCCACCGTGGCCATTGTCGTTCGGCCGCTCTGAAACCGCCCAGAGCAAGTTGGAGGTGTCTGTTGGATTGATTGCATCCGGGCGCTGAACAGCGATCGAACTGATCAACCCAGAAACACTTGCTAGCGCGTCAGAACGGAAATTTGCCCACGCGGTAAGTGTGTCGCGCAATGCAGTATGCGCCTCGTCCGCGCCTTCATTATAGAAAATGGGATGAAGATTACGGTCTTTGTAAAACTCAGACTTTGGTATCTCCCCATCCTTGTGGGATACGAATATGTAAGCCGGTCCGCGGGCCACTGATGATCGAGCTTCAGCGGCTTCAGCCGCGAATGCATCCGTCATATATCTCAACACAGGATCGTTCATGCTGTACCCGATGAAAAGCACCGTGAACTCCGCGAAAAGGCGGGAAACAAACCGAGCAGCCCACCCGTCGGTAAGATAAGCAGCACCAAAATCGGCACTATTCAGAACGAGCTGGGAGCGTCCGAGACGGCCGTGCAAATACACGGCACTTCGCCACGACCCCCGGTGATCATTTCGGGGGATCGGCAGCATTGGACCGGTGTGCCATTCGTATTTGACACCCTTACTTTTTGCCGCGCGTTCAAAGAAGGTGTCGAAGTTTGTCGTTACCAGCCGCAAGCCTTCAAGCCGTCGCAATCGCGCAAGACGAAGGATCGCATGGTGAACTGGCAGATCCTTTGGTCGCTTCGTCAGCCTCTTAGATACAAGCGGTCGGACCTGGTCAGCGCCAAAGCGGCTTTCAAGTGCGGTAAGCATCCGATCTGGCCAGTCCCACTCCCTGCTTTGATCGTCTGGCAGTGATTGCCTTAGGCCGGTGTAGCAATGTTTGACGAGACCGGCATAGCTGGGCAGCCCGGCTCCCATAGAGATTCCTGCGCCACAGAAGATTACCACTCGATCGTCTTCTAGGTCATGTACTAGTTTGTCGGGAACAATCGGGCCATCGGCTATAAACTGTGGCATACACTTCTTCCGGCACTTACGCTCTTCGTGCAGAAGCTATCGGGTAATTCCACGCCATACAAGCGCATCCCTACGTTGAAGCCCGCGCCCGAGGCGAAGCAGGCATTGTCAAAAAATTCAACAATCCCTGATTGATCTGGAGGCAAGACTGCCTTCGTGAAAAGGGGACGAATATGGATGCTACGCTCAACATCTCACCCGACCATGCTCATGACTTCAAAGCCCTTCGAAGGCTTGAAAAGGAAGCCTCACAAAAAGGTGAACTAAGTGCGCGCTTTTCTGATGCGCTACGGAGACGCGCACGCGAACTTGCCGAGGCCTTCATTCTCGATAACACCGACCTCATTCCTGATAATTTCAATCCAGCAGAGCGGCAGCTCTTCAAAGTCGTTTGCGAGTATGTTGGCGTAAAAAAACTGCTAGGTAGCAATGCCGGGCGAACGATTGCGCAACTCAGAACGTACGGGTTGATCGCCACAGCGGAGAGAGCGGTATCAACCTCCTCTCCAAGACAGGGCTTTCGGGAATTGGCCAAAGAAGGGGCTACGGCCTTCGAAGACATCGTAGACGCATACGAAGAGTATTTTACGCCCAGTGCAATTTGGTATGCTCGTCGTACGTTGGGCAAGCCGACGCTAACCAATAGCCCGCCCGTCGCAGCGAACAAACTTATTCAGCGCGATACCGAGAAGCTATTGCGTTGGCTTAAAGAACGGGCGGATGCGAACTCCGGCTTCTTGCGTGGATACACCAACGCACAAGCCGCCGGTGTTCTGGAACGGGAGAACGCCGACCGTCACAGTGGTCAGGTTCAATCGCGGGTCGATTTTGCTTGCTACTTGAACGGGGTCCCTCCGCTAGGCCTCACGGCCGACCTTCAATACTCGATGGCGTGGCAACAGCAAGGACGGGATTGGCCCTATCCAGTTGATGAGATGCAGCGTGCAGCAAAGGAGTTTCGTTGGAACGAGCGAGATTTCGACCGCCTAGTACTGACAACACGGGAGCTGCCAGGACGAGCGAGCGATCCCTGGAACGTGGCGATGAAGTCCAACGAGGAGAGTATCCGAGCATGGGCATACAACTTGGGTGGTGGCCCGCGAGAGTCTCAAATTGAAGTAGAGCCAGCTACGTTCACGCCGGCACGTTCACACAAATGGAGTTGGGAGGAACATCTTCTTGGGCTCGATCTCTATTTTCGCCTTGAGGGCACCTCATATCCAACAGAACATCCCGAGGTCATTCGTCTGTCAGAGTTGCTACGAGATCTAGCGATCATTCGTGGCCACATAACTTTCGCGACGTTGAGAAACCCAAATGGCGTCTCCAAGAAGCTGTTGAACTTTCGGCGATGGGATCCCGCATTCAAAGTCGGAGGGAAGGGCATTCTGCAAGGCGGTAGCAAACTCGAAGAGGATGTTTGGCTGCACTACGCCGGAAATCGAAAGCAACTGCGCCAGGCATCTGCCGCCTTGGTCGCCGAGATAGAAGTAGCGAGAGCGACTGGCGTGCTGGTGTCCACGTCTGTGCGAGCGCGTGACGAGCCACCTTATTGGGTCTTCGTTTGCAATCCCAAGATCTGGCACATCGAGAAATTGCTTACGTCAAGCGAAACGCTCGATACCTGGAGTGTTAGCAAGTCAGATGCAAAGCACTTCGCGCCAGGCCAACTGGGTCTGGTTCGCGTAGGTGTTGATCGCCGCACGAAATCAGAATTGCAGGGGGGACGGCCGCTTCACCCGGGAATCTATGCGCTGTGTGAGGTGGAAAGCTCGGCCTATCCGGGAACAGGCGCCGATAGCCCCTATTGGGCAAAAGGCCAGAGCCGCGAAATAGGCTGGCCAACGATTAAGCTTAGATATCTTCGCAAGTACTTGGCAGCCCCCTTGACGATCGAGGAAATGCGCAAAATCAGGCCAACCCTATCGTCGCAGATATTGGAAGGGTTTCAGTCGGCCACTTTCCGTGTATCTCGTAACGACTTCAGCGCAATTGTTAATAGTATTGGCGAGGACCTGTATCGGGTCGCGGGGCCAGTGCAACAAGTAACTGACTCATCCAGACTTCGTGAGCTCGAGGAAAAATACCTTAACGCGAGTCCGGAAGTTAAAGCACGCGAAAGTAAAGGGATTGAACGTGGCCCGATCGGTAACCAGGTCAAGAAGATCAACGGTCACAAATGTCAGATTTGTGAGGCGCTGGACCAAAACCCGATGGGCTTCGAAAAGCGCAATGGCGGCCACTACGTAGAAGCGCATCATGTCATGCCCGTTTCGACTAAAGAGGTCGGAACCTTATCAGCGACAAACGTTGTGACACTTTGCGCCAACCACCATCGCGAAGTTCACTACGGCAAAGTCGATGTGACAATCAATGAAGATCACTTCATTTTCAGATTACCTGCCGACACGCTGAAAATCATGAAAACGAAGATCCCTTTGGCAACCGAAACCACGGATGCCAGGGATACCATCGGCGAAGCGGAGTGCGTCTCGAAGGCATTGCAGGTTAGCGAGGGCATGATTTGAAGGGTTGACCGCGCAGGAATACGACCGCTTGCAATCTAGCGGAAGACCAAACAAGAGTTTTCGCAACAAAACCAACCGAGCACGTAAGAATGGCACTGACCGCAGCGCACATCGCCTTAGCACTGATATTGTTCCAGCTGGTCAATTGGATCGGCGAGCATGCCACTGATTTTGGTTATGCCAGCACCACCCTTTTCGAGGAGCCGAACGAGTCGCTTGCCCTAAATTTTTTTATTCGGGCACTTGCTCCGGCTGTGTTCATGGTGGCGCTGTCGGCGGCGACTGTCGCTGCAGGCTATGCAGACCTTCGCGTCGGCATCTATTGGATCGCGATCTATTATTATGCGCTTCGCGCCATTTACATCTTAGTTATGAACATGCAACGGCTTGTCAGTTGGCCACGGTTCGTTTTCCATTCGGCCGTCGGCCTTGGAGCCGCGTGGTTGACCTACCAGTCCCTGATCCTTCCCAATCGATCTCTGCTGCCGAATCTTGATGCAGCCGGGAATGAGTTGTGGCTGGCCATTTTCGCCTTCCTCTACGCCGCCGCCAACAAAGTGACCGTGTCTGGTGGACCTGGAGACAGGAGGCGCAATGCGTTCATACAGCGAAGCTATAATAGCGCGGAACGTTTATATGGAGCGCTCATTAACGAGAGTATCTCCGAAGAAAAGCTTAAGCTCATAGCCTATTCTATCCTCATTTATGAGGATTATTGCCGGCCGCCTTCTATGCGGACGATCGAACGTCTGTGCTTCTGGAGGCAAAAGCGTACAACTGGTATTATGCAGGTGGCCTCGTCTAAAGCGTTGACTGATGAGGAAAGCGTTAAGCTGGGCACGGAAAAACTGTCAGATTCTTGGAGGTACCATTTTGAAGAGCCTAATTACATGCGAGTCCAGCTGACCATCGGCGACTATAATAAGGACAGCAAATACTTGAGTAGGGTCTTGGAGGTAATGGAGATACTCGCCAAGCGAGCGGAACCTCGGTTCCGGCCGGCCTACAATAGCATGTGGAGTGACTAAGATCTGAAATCTCGAAGCTGCAAGGTCCTACCAAGTAAAGGTCCTTGCTCAGTGCTCGAACGAATGTAAGCCTCCGGTGAAGGCCGTCTTGTGAGGTGATACCAAACATCGGAAGTCCTAGTGCTAGCACTAGGAGTAGTCATATGACGAAGCATCCGATTGAAGTGATCACGTCCGTCGAGCGCCGGCGGCGCTGGTCCCGCGACGACAAGGAACGCCTCGTCGCTGCCTGCCTTGAACCGGGCGCAGTGCTCTCCGAGATCGCCCGCGCAGCCGGGATCCACGTCAGTCAGCTCTTCCGTTGGCGCAAGGAGTTTTGTCGTATTGAGGAGCCGTCGATGCAGACGGCGAACACGTTGGTGCCTGTAATCGTGTCGGAGGCCACACCTGCAGCCCAGCCCGTTGTCTCGGAACCGTCGGTCCCATCGCATTCTCGTGAGCGTCCGGTGAGCG
>UBXV01000037.1 GCA_900469625.1 Hyphomicrobiales bacterium | reverse complement strand
GGGCCGATGCCGTCGCCGGGCAGAAGGAAGAGATTGCGCACTGTCATGGAAAGTCCTTCTCGCGGGGAAAACTTGCGCGCGTCTTAGCGCAACTTCGTATCGAGGGAAATCGTCGCGACGAAAGAATTGTGCGTCGCAATGCCGGTGCGCTGGCTGTCCCCGGCGACACCGCGCGTCGGCCGAATGGCTGGAATTGTTGCGTTCACGGCCTGCAACGCCCACGAAAGGATCAGGACCATGCGCGGCTTCGTCATCGAGAGCATAAACCTGCTCGCCGTCAGTCTCGGGAGACTGACCTTCGGCCGCAGCCGGACTGGCGTTTTCGGTCGCTAGCGACACGCCGGCTCCGGCCGCGAAGCCGTCGAAGCGCGCCGTCCGCCGTCTTTGCCTGGACATCCGCTGCGTCTTGCCTTTCCGCTTGACGGAATCACCGGCTGGGGATCGAATGGCCGCCGAAACAACCGGGGACCTGCCATGTCTGAAACGCTGCTGATCGGTGCCTTTCTCGCTGCCCTCTCCTATACGCTTATTCCCGGGCCGGCCTTCCTCGCTTTGCTCGGCATCGGTGCCGGCCAGGGCCGCAAGGCGGGCGCGCTGTTCATGGGCGGGCACCTTGCCGGCGATATCCTCTGGTCGGGGCTGGCGCTGGTGGCGATCATCGGCGCCCGTTCGGTCGGAACGACGGTGTTCGATATTCTCGGTCTCTTCTGTGGCCTCTATCTCGGCTGGATCGGATGGACGGCGCTGCGCGCCCGGCCGAAAGGCGATAACCGGGCGCTGATCACCGTGGAGAAGCCGCTTCGGCGCGGGCTGATCTTCGGCCTGACCAATCCCAAGGGCTATCCGGTAGCGCTCGCCACTTTCACCGCGTTGCTCGCGGGCTCCGCCAACGCCTTGGAATTCGACGCGCTGCCGATGCTGCTCGGGGTCTCGCTCATCGGCTTTCTCGTCGCCGACCTGATCCTGATCGTCATCATCGGTGCTTCCGTGGTGCGGCGCTTCTATCGGCGTCATGAGCTGGCGATCGTTCGGCTGTCGGGGCTGCTGTTCATCGGCTTTGCCATCCAGGCCGTATGGCATGCCGCTCCCGGTCTTCTCGGTCTGCGCAAGCCCTGACGCACAAGCCTTGACGTCGAGATCGTCAGCGACCACCTCAAGCTCTTCCGCCCGACGTGCCGCCGGCGTCGCGGGCGCTACCCTCCCGGGCTCCACTCCGGCCTGTGCATGCGAAAGGACCTTTCATGACCGCCAGCACCCCGCTCAATCCCGCCCTGACGACCTGGACCGGACATGAGGGCCTGCCCCGCTTCGACCTGGTAAAGGACACGGATTTCGCGCCGGCCTTCGACGCCGCCTTCAAGGCGCATGAGGCGGAGATCGATGACATTGCCGGCAACCCCGATCAACCGACCTTCGAAAACACGGTGATCGCGCTCGAGATCGCCGGCGACGCGCTGTCGCGGATCTCCTCGATTTTCTGGAACAAGGCCGGCGCCGACACCAACGAGACGATCCAGGCGCTGGAGCGCGACATCGCGCCGAAAATGTCCCGGCACTATTCGAAGATCGGCATGAACGCCGCGTTGTTCAAACGCATCGATACGCTCTGGGAAAACCGGAAAAGTCTCGGCCTCGATCTCGAAGCGACCCGGGTGCTGGAGCGGCACTGGAAGGGGTTCGTCAAGTCGGGTGCGAAGCTGCCGAAGGACCAGCAGGAGCGGCTGGCCGGTATCAACGAGACCCTCGCCGGTCTCGGCGCCAAGTTCGGCCAGAACGTGCTTGCCGACGAAAAGAACTGGGCCCTGTTTCTGGATAGCGAGGAGGATCTGGCTGGCATTCCTTATTTTCTGCGCGATGCGATGGCATCTGCCGCCAGCGACCGCGGCGAACAGGGCAAGTACGCGGTGACGCTGTCGCGCTCGATCATCGAGCCGTTCCTCACCTTCTCCGACAATCGCGAGCTTCGGGAAAAGGCGTTCCGCGCCTGGATCGCGCGCGGCGAGAACGGCGGCGAGACCGACAATCGCGGCCTTATCGCCGAAACCCTGGCGCTTCGGGCCGAAAAGGCAAAGTTGCTCGGCTATGACAACTATGCGGCGCTGAAGCTCGACAACACCATGGCCAAGACGCCGGAGGCGGTGAACGGCCTGTTGATGCAGGTCTGGGAGAAGGCTGTTGCCCGTGCCCGCGAGGAGGAGGCCGATCTTGCCAAGCTGGTTGCCGCTGAAGGCCGCAATCACGACGTCATGCCGTGGGACTGGCGCCACTATGCCGAAAAACTGCGTGCCGAAAAGTTCAACTTCTCGGAAGGCGAGCTGAAGCCCTACCTGCAGTTGGAAAAGATCATCGAGGCCAGCTTCGATGTCGCCCAGCGTCTGTTCGGCATCACTGCGACAGAGAAGAAGGGCGTTGCCGGCTATCACCCCGACGTGCGGGTCTTCGAGATGCGCGATGCGAGCGGCAGGCTTACGGCCCTGTTCCTCGGCGACTATTTCGCGCGGTCGTCGAAGCGTTCGGGCGCCTGGATGAGCTCGTTCCAGTCGCAACACAAGCTGACACTCAAGAACGGTGCCGTCGGCGAGCTGCCGATCATCTACAACGTGTGCAATTTCGCCAAGCCCGCCGAAGGCAAGCCGGCGCTGCTGTCGCTCGACGATGCGCGCACGCTGTTTCACGAATTCGGGCACGCGTTGCATGGCATGCTATCCAATGTCACCTACCCGTCCGTTTCCGGCACTGGCGTGTCGCGTGACTTCGTCGAATTGCCGTCCCAGCTCTACGAACACTGGCTGACGGTTCCTGATATCCTCAAGCGCTATGCGGTGCATTATCGGACCGGCGAACCGATGCCCGAAGCGCTGCTCGACAAGGTGCTTGCCGCGCGCACCTTCAATTCCGGTTTCGCGACGGTGGAGTTCACGTCCTCGGCACTGGTCGACATGGCCTACCACACCGCGCAAGCGCAGGGTGATCCGATGGCGCTCGAAGCGGCGACGCTGGAGAAGATCGGCATGCCGCGGTCGATCGTCATGCGCCACCGCAGCCCGCACTTCCTGCATGTGTTCTCCGGCGACGGCTATTCCGCCGGCTACTATTCCTACATGTGGTCGGAGGTGCTCGATGCGGATGCGTTTGCCGCTTTCGAAGAGACCGGCAATGCCTTCGATCCCGGCATGGCGCAGAAGCTGAAGGACAATGTCTATTCGGTCGGCGGCTCGATCGATCCGGAAGACGCCTACAAGGGTTTCCGCGGCAAGCTGCCGAGCCCGGATGCGATGCTCGCCAAGAAGGGGCTGGCGGCCTGAGTATTGAGGCGGATCTATCGCGCCATCTGGCGCGATCGGCCCGCCCAGAGCGCCCGCGCCGTCTCGCAGGCGGCCTCGAAGTCCGACGAATTGCCGAGGCTCAGAAGGGCGGTCGCCGCCGTGGTGACGATCGTCGTCTCGGCACGTTCGTCGCGGGCCGCTCCCGTCCAGACCGCCTCCCAGTACTCGCGGGTGCTGAGGCCGGTGCGCGCTTCGGCGGGTGGCGCGGGCAAGGCGGGAATGACCAGGTCCTCCACCTCGCCGCCAACCAGGCGAAATAGCGGCGTCTGGCGATAGGGGGTGAACTCGGCGTGGTCGCGGGTGTTGCCGAGGATCGTCAGTTCCTTGACACCGAGCAGAAGCGCGATGTCGCGGCTCAGCGTCCTTGCGGCCGTGTTGGCGACCCCGAGCAGGCTGGTGCGCGCGCCCATGGGATTGATCAGATGCACGGCGGAACCGAGCGGGATCCGCATCTCCATCAGCCCGTAGAGGCCGAGAAGGCGGTAGATCTGCGGCGACAGTGCCGGTAGCGGCAGATAGACGATCCCGGTCCTTGCCAGCGCGCTTTTGGCATCGTCGAGCGACGCGCAGACGGCGATGCCGCTGCGGGCGGCGGCGATTTCGAGCTTGCCGCGCTCGGCGCCTTGTTCGCCATAATGGCCGTGCAGCACGACGCGGAAGCCGGCGCTCGCCACCAGCCTTGCCGCGTGCAGGAACCATGGCGCGGTCTTCAGCTTCGGTGAGAGATAACATGGCCAGTCGAGATCGGCCGCGCCACGAGTGGCGGCGCCGATGTGGCGGCGGATCGCCCTGACGAAGCCGGCGATCTCGACGGCGGTCGCGCCGCGATATTGCAGGGCCGCCATCAGCGCGCCGATCTGCACGGGATCCGCCTCCCCGGCGAGGATGATCGCCAAGGCATCTTCCGCTTCCGTCTCGCTCAAAGGCCGGCTGCGACCGGCGCCGGTGCCGATGGTCGCAATGTTGCGCGCCAGCCGGCGCTGCGGCGCCGCGTCGTCGCCGATCCGCGCCAGCTTGGCGGCGAAGGCTTCCGGCGTCGGTTCGCCATCCAGCATCAGGCTCGGCCGCGCGGCGAGCGGGGGCGCCGCGATCAGCCCTGCCCCTTCCCAGCCGCTGTGCGCCGGGTTGGACGTCGCCGCCGCATCGCCCGACCGATGGAAAAGCGCTTCCGTCTCGGCGGCAAGGGCCCGCACGCGCAACCGCAATGCTTCGGCAAGGGGTGTCGGCCGCAAGCCATGGCCGGTGCGCAGGAACAGCGGGTCGTCATATTGCTCGCGCAGCTGGGAGAGCAGCCTGCTCATGGCGGAGGGCTGCAGGCCGACGCTTGCCGCTGCCCGGCTGACGCTGTTTTCACGCAACAGCGCATCGAGCGCGAGCAGCAGGCGCAGCCTGCCCATGTCGGTCTGCCGGTCTTGCGCCGCTGGCGCCATCTGCGCGCGAGTCTTCATCGTCGTCCGTCCCTCAATAGGCTCCGGGCATATTCGAAACCGGTGTTTTGCGCCCATTCACATTTAGAGCTGTTCTAAAACAGCGCCGTTGCCACCAGTTCGGCCATTATCTAAGTGGACCGTCGCACTCAAGTTATTTGTGGGGACAAAGATGAGCATAGAGGCGCGCCGCCCGCTGGATAGCCGTATCGAGCGGCACACATTCGCGTTACCGTTCCGGCGCGGGACCGCGCCGCAGCCGTCTCGGCAGGCGCAACGGTTCCTCTACGCCTGCCTCGCCGGTACGGCGCTGAGCGTGCCGATGGAGGCACTGGCACAGCAAGCCAAGGGCAAGGAAAAGAGCGCGGAGAAGAGCACGGAGCTGGAGCAGATCGTCGTCACGGCGGCCGGCTTCGAGCAGAACGTCAAGGACGCACCGGCAAGCATCACGGTGGTAACTGGCGAGGAGCTGGAAAAAGGCTCATTCCGCGACCTGACCGACGCCCTTCGCGATGCTCAGGGCGTGGCGGTCACCGGCGTTGCCAACGAGCGCGACATCTTCATCCGCGGCCTGCCCGGCTCGTATACGCTGATCCTCGTCGACGGCAAGCGCCAGAGCACGCGTGATGCCCGCACCAACGGCAATTCTGGCTTCGAACAGAGTTTCGTGCCGCCGGCGGCGGCCATCGAACGCATCGAGATCGTGCGCGGGCCGATGTCGTCGCTTTATGGTTCCGATGCCATGGGCGGCGTCATCAACATCATCACTCGCAAGGTTGCAGACACGTGGTCGGGCTCGGTGACCATGGATGGCACGATGCAGCAGCACCAACGCTCCGGCAATTCGGGACAGACGTCGTTTTACGCCAGCGGCCCGATCCTGAAGGATACGCTCGGCATGCAGATCTGGGGACGCGGGCTGAAGCGCGGCGAGGACAAGTTCCTCTCGGGCATCACCGGTGCCCGCGAGCACGACCTGACGGCGCGGCTTGCCTATACGCCGAACGAGGACCATGACTTCTTCCTCGAGGGCGGCAAGGCGCGGCTGCGGCGTGACGCCAACATCGGCAACACGATCGCGCCGGGTCTAAGGGCCGCCAGCACCTACAACGAGAACGACCGCGATCACTGGTCGTTCTCCCATACCGGGCGCTGGGGGCCGACCACGTCCGAATTCTCGATCCTGCAGGAATGGGCCGAGCGGCGAACCTACAACGACACCCAGGCGGATCGCCGTTTTATCAAGCAGCCGCGCGCGCCGCAGGTGCGCAACACGGTCATCGACGGCAAGTTCACGACGCCGTTCGAGCTCGCAGGCAGCCACACGCTCGTCACCGGAGGACAGTTCTTCGAGGCGCGCCTGTCAGACCAGAACCCCGGACGGCGCACCGCTCTTACGGAAAAATTCTCCGCAACGCAGTGGGCGCTGTTTGCCGAGGACGAATGGCGCATGGTCGACAATTTCGCGCTGACGGGGGGCTTGCGTCTCGATCACCACGAGCAGTACGGCTACCACCTGAGCCCGCGCCTCTATGGTGTCTGGGACGCGACCGACACCTTGACGGTCAAGGGCGGCGTCTCCACCGGCTTCCGTGCACCTGATATCCGCAGCATCGCGCCCGGTTATGCCTATACCACCGGCGGTGGCGGCTGCATCTACGGGCCGGCCGGTAACTGCGGCGTGATCATCGCCGACCCCAACCTGAAGGCCGAATCGAGTACCAGCTATGAAATCGGTGCGGTGTGGGACAATGGCGACGTTATCCTCGGCGGAACCTATTTCTACACCGATTTCAAGGACAAGATCACGAACCTGCCGGTTCTCGATGCCGCCGGAAGGCAGGTGCGCTGGAGCGAGGATCCGAACTACCTGCTCTGGTACAACTATAATATCGACGATGCCGTCATCCAGGGCGTCGAGCTGACGGCGACCTGGAACGCGACCGCCGACCTGACGCTGCGCGGCAGCTACACCTATACGCAGTCCGAACAGATGACCGGAACCTATGCCGGCTTTCCGCTGGCGCGCACGCCGGAGCATATGGCCAATCTCAGGGCAGACTGGTTCACGCCGGTCGAGGGGCTGGAGGCCTGGGCATCGGTCAGCTATCACGGCGCGGAGATTACCGCCGGGGCGCGCATCGGCGCCAACGGCAAGCCGGTGACGATCAACGGCCAGCAGGGCCGCGAGTACGACGCCTACACGACCGTCGATATCGGCACGAAATACGCACTCGGCGAAGGACTGATCCTCAATGCCGCCGTTTATAACCTCTTCGACAAGGAGGTGGAGCCGACGGATTTCAATGCCGTCGGCGAAGGTCGCCGCTTCTGGATGAGCCTGACGGCGACGTTCTGAGGCGAACCAACGAGCCCCTGCCCCGGTCATGGACGGCGCCCCCTATGGACGCCGCTCCCCGTTTCAGCCGGCCTGTTCGACGCCGAGGGTGGCAAGAAGGTTCTGCATCCGCTTCACCGCAAGCTCGGGCCGGTCCAGTACATTGGCCCTGTCGGCGAGCCGGAAGATATCGGCATAGTGCAGCAGGCCACGGGCCGATTGCATGCCGGCAGGCATGGTGAAATGGTTTTGGTGGCCGTTCAGCCAGGCAAGCAGGACGACGCCGACCTTGTAATACTGCGTCGGCGCCTCGAAAATCTTGCGTGACAGCGGCACGGTCGGCTCGATCACGCCGCGGAAGGTGGCGTCGTCGCCCTTGGCCAATGCCGCAAGCGCCTTGGAGGCGGAAGGCGCCACAGCGTCGAAGATGCCGAGCAGCGCATGACTGTATTTTTCCCCGTCGCCCTCGATCAGTTCCGCATAGTTGAAGTCGTCGCCGGTGAAGCAGAGTACGCCGTCAGGCAGGCGATTGCGCAGGGCAACTTCCTTTGCGTTGTCGAGCAGCGAGATCTTGATGCCTTCGACCTTGCCGCGGTTGGCCTCGATGATCGACAGCAATGCGTCGAGTGCGTCATCGAAATCGTGCGATCCCCAATAGCCTTTCAACTGCGGATCGAACATGTCGCCGAGCCAGTGCAGCACCACCTTGTCCTTCGTCTGGCGCAGGATGTGGCCGTAGACGTGGCGATAATCGTCGGGCGAACGGGCGACACGGGCAAGCGCGCGGCTTGCCATCATGATGGCGCGGCCACCCTCACCCTCCACGAAGCCGATCTGTTGCTCATAGGCGGCGATGACGTCGTCAAGCGAGCGGGCGTCTGCGGGCGAGAGATGGTCGGTGCCGGCACCGCAGGCAAGGTCTGCCCCGGACACGCTTCGCGCTTCTGCCAGCGACCGGCGGATCAATTGTTGTGCGCCCGGCCAGGCCAGGCCCATGCCGCGCTGGGCCGTGTCCATGGCCTCGGCGATCTTGAAGCCCAGGCTCCAGAGATGATGGCGAAACGCCATCGTCTGTTCCCAGTCGATGGCGGCGTTGCCCCAGGGATCCGTGTCGCGAAGCGGATCGGAGACCACGTGTGCGGCGGCATAGGCGATGCGGTTGAAGGTCGGCGCAGCGCGCGGCCGCTCGATCGGGGTTCCCGTCAGCCGGTATTGCTCCAGCGAGCCGTCTTGGCGTGGCAACGTCAGGCTTGTCATCGGCTTTCGTCTCCTCCTCGGACCGTTTCATTCGAATAATTTAGATCGTTCCAAATTTCAAGCGGCATTTCTCGCTGTCGCCACGCCAGACGTCGTCTTTGGCCGGCGGCAGTCGCATTCAAATCTCTATAAGTACCTGTAAAAGTATCATATTATGATCATGGAAGGCCTATCTTTTTCGCTGAAGCCATAGTTTATCGCTCAGTTTCGACGATCAACTCTGCTCGATGAAACCTAGTGAAACGCAAATTCCTCTTGACGGATTTGGAACGTTCCAATTATGAATGTAAAAATAAGGCATGTTTGGGAGGATGGCGTGGTCAAGGAACGGGTAACGGTGGTCGATATAGCGCACGCAGCCGGCGTGTCGAAGTCGACCGTGTCGCTCGTGCTGCAGGGCAGCCCGCTGGTCAACGAGGTCACGCGCGCCAAGGTCAATGCGACCATTCGCGATCTCGGCTACGTCTACAATCGCAGCGCCGCCAATCTGCGCCAGTCGAAGTCGAAGATCATCGGTATCGTCGTCAACGATCTCACCAACAGCTTCTTTGCCGAGCTTGCGGTTGGCGTCGACGTCATGGTGCAGCAGGCCGGCTTCGTCCAATTTCTTGCCAATACCGGTGAAAAGATCGAACGTCAGCGCGAGGTCGTGGCATCCATGCGCGAGCATGGGGTGTCCGGCCTGATCATTTCGCCGGCACGCGGCACCGAAGCGGCCGATCTGGCGCCGCTGGTCGAGAGCGGCATTCCCGTGGTGCTGGTCGTTCGTGATATCGCCGATGCCGGCGTTTCCTCGCTGACATCCGACAATCATGCCGGCGCCATGGCGGCCGTGCGCCATCTGATCGAGCGCGGGCATCGACGCATCGCCTTCCTTGGCGGCTTTCCCGATACCGCCGTGTTCGAAGCGCGTATGCGCGGCTATCGCGATGCCCTGCTCGAGGCGGGGCTCGATG
This sequence comes from Hyphomicrobiales bacterium, assembly GCA_900469625.1. GTDB lineage: Bacteria > Pseudomonadota > Alphaproteobacteria > Rhizobiales > Rhizobiaceae > Ensifer. The sequence goes on along the minus strand of UBXV01000037.1, from coordinate 144,499 downwards.
CCGCCGAGGCGCTCGTCATCGGCTCGGCGCCATCGCGCGCCGGCGGCGTGACCGCGATCGAACAGGCGATGATGCTTTCCGATCGGCCGACGGCGGCGCTCTGCTTCAACGATGCGGTGGCCTTCGGCGTCTGTGACGGCCTGCGGGCGCGGCGGCTGGAGCCTGGGGCCGATTTTGCCGTGATCGGTTTCGACGACGTGATCGAGGCAAAGACGGCGGTGCCGGCGCTGACGACCGTCTCGGTCGATCCGCAGGGTATGGGGCAGCGGGCGGCCGAGCTGCTGCTGAAGCAGATCAATGCAGGCAAGGCGCAGGCCGAATCGATCGTCGGTTCGGTGCGCCTCGTCGTTCGCCAGAGCTGTGGTGCTGCGGTCGAGCGCAGAACGAGGGAGGCATTGTCATGACGGGATGGGGTCTGGTCGGCGCGAGCACGATCGCGCGTGAATGGGTCATCGGCGCAATTCGTGCGGCGGGCGGCGAAGTTATCTCGGTGATGAGCACCAGCGCCGAGCGCGGCGCGCTCTATGCCACGGAAAACGGCATCGGCAAGTCGGTGACGTCGCTGGAAGAACTGGTCGGCGACCCTGATGTCAAGGCGGTCTACGTCTCGACCACCAACGAGCTTCATCGCGAGCAGACGCTGGCCGCCATTCGCGCCGGCAAGCACGTCTTGTGCGAAAAGCCCTTGGCGATGACGCTGGAGGATGCGCGCGACATGGTGGTCGCAGCGCGCGAAGCCGGCGTGGTGCTCGCCACCAACCACCACCTGCGCAATGCCGCCGCCCACAGAGCGATGCGGGACGCCATTGCGCAAGGCCGGATAGGCCGGCCGATCGCTGCCAGGGTCTTCCACGCCGTCTATCTTCCGCCGCATCTGCAGGGCTGGCGGCTGGAACGGCCGGAAGCCGGTGGCGGCGTCATCCTCGATATCACCGTTCACGACGCCGACACCCTGCGTTTCGTGCTCAACGACGACCCGGCCGAAGCCGTTGCCATCAGCCATAGCGCCGGCATGGGCAAGGAAGGGCTGGAGGATGGCGTCATGGGTGTCCTGCGCTTTCGCTCCGGGGTGATCGCCCAGTTCCATGATGCCTTCACCACCAAGTTCGCCGAAACCGGGTTCGAGGTGCATGGCACGGAAGGATCGCTGATCGGCCGCGATGTCATGACGCAGAAACCGGTCGGCACGGTTACGCTTCGCAATGCCGAGGGCGAAAGCCTGCTGCCGCTCGATCCGGCCAATCTCTACGAAACCGCGCTGACTGCCTTCCACGCAGCCATCGAAGGCAATGGCAGGCCCTCGGCAACGGGTGAGGATGGCGTCTGGTCGCTGGCAACAGGTCTTGCCGTGGTCAAGGCGGCGGCGACCGGCCAGGCGGTGGCGATCGAAACGGGACTCTGAGCTGATGTCGATGAACAAGCATATCTCGCCCACTGAAGCCGCCGCGCTGATCCCGGATGGCGCCGTCGTTTCGGTCTCGTCTTCAAGCGGCCTTGGCTGCCCGGACCTGATGCTGAAGGCCATCGGTGAGCGCTTCGAGGCGACCGGCCATCCGCGCGACCTGACGACGCTGCACCCGATCGCTGCCGGCGACATGAGCGGCATCAAGGGTGTCGATTACATCGCAAGAAAAGGCCTACTGAAGAAGATCATCGGTGGATCCTACCCATCCGGTCCGTCGAGCGCCGAACCGCCCTTGATCTGGCAGATGATCGGCGCCGACGAGGTGGCCGCGTATAACGTACCCTCCGGCATCCTCTTCGACATGCACCGCGAGGCGGCGGCCAAGCGCCCCGGCGTGATAACCAAGGTCGGGCTCGACACCTTCGTCGATCCGTCGCGCGAAGGCTGCGCCATGAACGCTTCGGCAGCAGCCGAACCGGTGGTCAAGAAGGTGTCCTTCGAGGGCGAGGACTGGCTCTATTTCAAGGCGATCGCGCCTCAGGTGGCCATCATCCGTGCGACCACGGCCGACGAGCGCGGCAATCTCACCTATGAGCACGAGGGCGCCTATCTCGGCGGTCTCGACCAGGCGCTGGCCGCCCGCAACAATGGCGGCATCGTCATTGCCCAGGTCAAGCGCATCACCAAGGAAGGTTCACTGAAGCCGCACGACGTGCGGGTTCCCGGCGTGCTCGTCGATTATGTCGTCGTCGACCCCGACCAGAAGCAGACGACGCAGACGCTCTACGATCCGGCGATCTCCGGCGAGATCTTCCGCCCGCTCGACAGTTTCCGCGTGCCGGAGTTCAACATCCAGAAGGTGATTGCCCGCCGGGTGGCGCAGGAGCTGCAGAGCGGCAGCGCCGTCAATCTCGGCTTCGGCATTTCGGCCAATGTACCGCGCATCCTGCTGGAAGAGGGCCTTCATGGTGCCGTCACCTGGGTGATCGAGCAGGGCGCCGTCGGCGGCGTGCCGCTGCTCGATTTTGCCTTCGGCTGTGCCTCGAACGCCGACGCCTTCATGCCGTCGCCCTATCAGTTCACCTATTTCCAGGGCGCGGGCTTCGATGCCTCGCTGCTGTCCTTCCTCGAAATCGACCGCAACGGTTCGGTCAATGTCTCGAAGCTCTCCTTCCGGCCGCATGTGACGGCCGGTGCCGGCGGCTTCGTCGACATCACGGCGCGGGCAAAGAAGATCGTGTTTTCCGGCATGTTCAATGCCGGCGCCAAGCTGGCCGTCGCGGACGGAAAATTGGTGATCGAGAAGGAAGGCAAGCTGAAGAAGCTGGTCAACGAGGTCGAGCACGTCACCTTCTCAGGCCGTCGCGGCATCGAGCAGGGCCAGGACATTACCTATGTCACCGAGCGCTGCGTGATGAAGCTGACGCCCGAAGGCGTGATGCTGACCGAGATCGCGCCCGGCGTCGACCTCAAGGCACATATCCTCGATCAATCCGAATTTCCGCTCATCGTGTCCGATCGGTTGAAGACCATGGATGCGGCCCTGTTCCATGAGGCGCCGATCGGCCTGACATTGCCGGCAAAGCCCGCCCGCACCCTTGCTGGAGGCGCCCGTGTCTGAGGACCGTATCCGGATCACCGTCGACGGCGCCATCGCGACCATGACGGTTGCCCGTCCCGAGAAGCTCAATGCCTTCGACATCGACATGCTGAAGGCGCTGGCCGATGCCTGCGACACGGTCGAGGCGAACCGCGATATCCGCGTGTTGATCCTGACCGGCGAGGGCAAGGCATTTTCGGCCGGCGGCGACATCAAGGCGTGGGGCGGCATGGACGCGGCCGCCTTCGGCCATGACTGGGTGCGCTTCGGGCATCGCGTCTTCGAACGGCTGGCAACGCTCAGAATGCCCGTGATCGCGGCCCTCAACGGCCATTCGCTCGGTGGCGGACTGGAGCTGGCCGCGGCCGCCGACATCCGCATCGCCGAAAGCCAGATCAGGATCGGCCTGCCGGAAACGAGCCTTGGCATGGTTCCCGGCTGGTCGGGCACGCAGCGGCTTGTCACCCGCTTTGGCGCTCAGATCGTCCGGCGCATGGTGCTCGGCGGCGAGATGTTTACCGCCGAAACGGCCAAGGCCGAAGGCCTTGTCGATGCGGTCGTCGACACCGGTACAGTGATGCGGGCGGCGCAGGATTATGCGGCGCGGGTGGCGAAACGCGGCCCGGCCGCACTCGAAATTTCAAAGCTGATGATCGCCTGCGCCGATGGCGAGGACAAGGGGGCTGCGGTCGAAGCGCTCGGCTCCATTCTCGTCGCCAAGACCGGCGATCTCAGGGAAGGCGTCGCGGCTTTCACGGAAAAGCGCGAAGCCCAGTTCAAGGGAGAATGGTAATGACGGTTCTGGTGAGGCCCAAGGCACTCGACGATCACAAGGTGCGAACGTACCAGATGCTGATCGACGGCAAATGGGTCGATAGCGCCGACGGGCGCACGATCGATCGCGTCGCACCCGGCCACGGGGTCGTCGTCAGCCGCTATCAGGCGGCATCCAGCGTCGATGCCGAGCGGGCGATCGCCGCTGCCCGCCGCGCCTTCGACGATGGCCCCTGGCCGCGCATGACGGCGTCCGAGCGATCGCTGGTCCTGCTCAAGGCGGCAGACATGATCGCCGCGCGCGCCGACGAGCTTGCCTTCCTCGACGCGATCGAATCGGGAAAGCCGATCAGTCAGGCCAAGGGCGAGCTTGGCGGCGCTGCCGATATCTGGCGTTATGCTGCCGCCCTTGCCCGTGATCTTCACGGCGAAAGCTACAATACGCTGGGAGATGGCACGCTCGGTGTCGTACTGCGTGAAGCAATCGGCGTCATCTCGATCATTACGCCGTGGAACTTCCCCTTCCTGATTGTCAGCCAGAAATTGCCGTTTGCGCTTGCCGCCGGCTGCACGACCGTGGTCAAGCCGTCCGAGATGACCTCCGCCTCGACGCTGGTGCTCGGCGAAATTCTGGAAGCGGCCGGCGTGCCGGCCGGTGTCGTCAACATCGTCACCGGCACGGGTCCGGAGGTCGGCGCGCCGATGACGACGCATGGCGATGTCGACATGATCTCGTTTACCGGTTCCACCGGCGTCGGCCGCCTGACGATGGCGAACGCCGCCCAGACCTTGAAGAAGGTTTCGCTGGAACTCGGCGGCAAGAACCCGCAGATCGTCTTTCCCGATGCCAATCTCGACGAGTTCATCGACGCGGCGGTGTTCGGTGCCTACTTCAACGCTGGCGAATGCTGCAATGCCGGTTCGCGGCTGATCCTTCATCGCGATATTGCCGACGAGGTGACGGAGCGCATCGCGGCGCTGTCGGCCAAGGTGAAGGTCGGCGATCCGCTCGACCCGGACACCCAGGTCGGCGCGATCATCACGCCGCAGCACCTGGAAAAGATTGCCGGCTATGTTTCCGCCGCGTCCAGGGACGGCGCCGCCGTCGCCCATGGCGGCAAGGCGCTCGATCTCGGCATGGGGCAATTCATGGCGCCGACCATTCTCTCGCAGGTCCGGCCCGATATGGCCGTCGCGCGCGAGGAGGTTTTCGGACCGGTACTGTCGGTGCTGACCTTCGAGACCACGGATGAGGCGATCCGCATCGCCAATTCGATCGACTACGGGCTTTCGGCCGGGGTCTGGAGCCGCGACTTCGATACGTGCCTGACGATCGGTCGTCGGGTTCGTGCGGGCACCGTCTGGATGAACACGTTTATGGATGGCGCATCCGAGCTGCCGTTCGGCGGCTATCGCCAGTCCGGCCTTGGCCGCGAACTCGGCCGCCACGCGGTCGAGGACTATACCGAAACCAAGACGCTCAACATGCATATCGGCGCGCGCACCGGCTGGTGGATGCCGCGCTGACACGGGCGACAGGAGGAGACGGACGATGAGGGCAGGGGCCGCAACAACGACACGGGACGAGGCGTCATCGACCGCCGCCGTCGGGCTGTTGTCGCGCGGCCTGTCTCGGTCCCTACCAGTTGGAGGGGATTTGCGGAGAGAGCAGCATCTGCACCTTGTCGACGTCGGTCTCGCCGCCAATGCGCTGCAGCAGCACGCGACCCATGTCCTCGCCAGTCGCCGTCAGGTCCTCGTAGATCGTCTCGACCTGGGGCTGGATGGCGCCCAACAGGTGCGACGTCTGCTTGGCGACGATGTCGTATTCCTGGCCGAGCGTCAGGCCGCAGTCGCTCATGCCGGTGATGGTGGCGAGTGCGCAGACCTCGCCGCCGCACATGAAGCTGTCGGGCGGATCGGGCTCGCTGTAACGCTGGCGCACCCGGTCGCGAATGTCGCCGGCCGGGCTGTCGAGGTCGATGCCGGAGAGAATTTCGTAAGCGCAGCCCGCCTCGCGCACTGCGGTCATGAAGCCGTGCTGCAGGTGGCCGGCGAAGGTGAAGCCGGCCGGACCACTGATGAGGGCCGGCTTGCGACGCCCCTTGGCGATCAGCCGGCGTGTTGCCTGGTAGGAGAAGGTGAAGTTGTCGTAGTCGACATAGGCGTGCGGGGTCGAAAGCTCGGTTCGGCCGTGGGTGACGAACGGAAAGCCTATTTCGGAAAGCAGCATGACGCGCGGATCGAGCGGTTCGGTGCGCGAGAAGATGACGCCGTCCGCCATACTGTTGCGGGTGATGTAGTTCACGGCCTCGACATTGGTGGTGTTGAGGAAGTTGGGCATGACGATCACGTGGTAGGACGTGCCCTGCAGCGCCTTGGAGATGCCGCTCATGATCGAGGTGCCGTAGCCGAGGATTTCCTCATGCGGATCGAGCAGCACGGCAATGACGTTGGTGCGCCCGGTTTTCAGACGCTGCGCGGCGCGGTCGGGCGAGTAGCCGATTTCGATCGCCACCTCGCGAACGCGCCTGCGGGTGTCGGCGGAGATCTGCGGCGCTTCGGCAAGGGCGCGCGAAACGGTGGTGACAGCAAGTCCGGTGATCTCGGCGATGGTGCGCAGCGTCGGCTTGCCGCGTCGGGCGGGCTGGCCATTGTCTTCGGAACGGGCGGGCTTGGAGGGATCGGCCAATGCTAGTCATCCTCGAGGCGGTCAGGAGCGGGTTTTGTAACGTGGCACGAACGCTTAGGCAATCGAATCATGAAAACGTTTTAAATCTCGCTTTGCGGTATGATTTGCTGCAATGCAAAAAGTCGGAAGTTGCATATAATTCAGTAAATTCAATTGCTTCTTGAGGTGAAGAAGCGCACGCGTGCGGAATGCTTGACTTGCTGAATTTATAACGTTTTAAATTGGCCAGCCGCCGCCTTAGGCGGTGCGATATCCGAGGTGGGAGGAGGTTCCGCCTCGATAACTTGCAAACGGGAGGATAACGATGCGCAAGTTGATGACGACGACGGCTGTTGTGGCGCTGATGATGGCGGCCACCGCCGCGCGCGCGGCAGAAAACGTGGAAGTGCTGCACTGGTGGACATCCGGCGGCGAAGCGGCCGCGCTCGACGTTCTGAAGAAGGACCTCGAAGGCAAGGGCATTTCCTGGACCGACATGCCGGTCGCCGGCGGCGGCGGCACGGAAGCCATGACGGTGCTTCGCGCCCGCGTCACCTCGGGCAACGCTCCGACCGCCGTGCAGATGCTCGGCTTCGACATTCTCGACTGGGCCAAGGAAGGCGCGCTCGGCAACCTGGACGAAACCGCCTCCAAGGAAGGCTGGGACAAGGTCATCCCGACTGCCCTGCAGCAGTTCTCGAAGTATGACGGCCACTGGATCGCCGCTCCGGTCAACGTGCACTCGACCAACTGGGTGTGGATCAACAAGGCGGCTCTCGACAAGGCCGGCGGCAAGGAGCCGACGAACTGGGAAGAGCTCATTGCGCTGCTCGACAACTTCAAGGCCCAGGGCATCACGCCGATCGCCCATGGCGGTCAGCCGTGGCAGGACGCGACGATCTTCGACGCCGTCGTGCTGTCGCTCGGCAATGATTTCTACAAGCAGGCCTTCATCGACCTCGACCCGGCAGCGCTCGGCGGCGACAAGATGAAGGAAGCCTTCGACCGCATGACGAAGCTGCGCTCCTATGTCGACGACAACTTCTCGGGCCGCGACTGGAACCTGGCCTCCGCGATGGTCATCGAGAACAAGGCCGGCCTGCAGTTCATGGGCGACTGGGCCAAGGGCGAATTCCTGAAGGCGAAGAAGGTGCCGGGCACCGATTTCGTCTGCATGCGCTACCCGGGCACGCAGGGCTCTGTCACCTTCAACTCCGACCAGTTCGCGATGTTCAAGGTTGCCGAAGAAAAGGTTCCGGCACAGCTCGCCATGGCGTCGGCGATCGAAAGCCCGACGTTCCAGTCGGCCTTCAACGTCGTCAAGGGTTCGGTTCCGGCCCGCACGGACGTTCCGGACACGGACTTCGACGCTTGCGGCAAGAAGGGCATCAAGGATCTCGCCGAAGCCAACACCAATGGCACGCTGTTCGGTTCCATGGCCCATGGCCATGCCAACCCTGCCGCCGTCAAGAACGCGATCTACGACGTCGTGACGCGCGAGTTCAACGGTGAACTGACCTCCGAAGAGGCGGTCAAGGAACTCGTCGCCGCAGTCGCGGCCGCGAAGTAACGGGCAAGACCCGGTCCGGGACGCGAAACCAAGCGTCCCGGACACCCATTCTGACATGCAAGCGTCTTTCAGGCGCCGCGTTGCACCGCGGACGCAGGGAAGCCTTTTGATACCAAAAACCTGCGTGGGTGCCGTATCGGGGAAGGTCTCCGATGGCGCTGCGCCAGAAGTGGTGAACGTTCATGGATAACCGCAGTCGCCTGCAGGACCTGATACCGAAACTGGTCCTCGCCCCGAGCTTCGTTATCGTCCTGATCTTTGTTTATGGCTTCATCGCCTATACCGGCTTCCTGTCGATGACGGACAGCAAGATGCTGCCGTCCTACAATTTCGTCGGTTTCAGCAATTATCAGAAGCTCTGGGCCCTGCCGCACTGGTGGCGGGCGGTGAGCAATCTGGCGATCTTCGCTTCTCTCTATATCGCCATCTGCTCGGTGCTGGGGCTCGCGCTTGCGATCCTGCTCGACCAGAAGATCCGGGCGGAGGGCTTCCTGCGGCCGATCTATCTCTATCCGATGGCGTTGTCGTTCATCGTTACCGGCACGGCCTGGAAGTGGTTTCTCGATCCCGGCATCGGGCTTGAAAACACCATGCACCTCTGGGGCTGGGAAAGCTTTTCGTTCAACTGGATCAAGGACCGCAACTACGCGATCTATTGCGTGGTGATTGCGGCCGTCTGGCAATCGACCGGCTTCATCATGGCGATGTTCCTCGCCGGCCTGCGCGGCGTTGACAACGAGATCATCAAGGCGGCCCAGATCGATGGCGCGCCAACCGCGACGATCTATCGGCGGATTATCATTCCGCTGATGCGACCGGTGTTTCTCTCCGCCTTCGTCGTCCTCGCGCATCTCGCGATCAAGGCCTACGACCTGATCATCGCGCTGACGGGCGGCGGGCCGGGTCAGGCCACCGAACTGCCGGCGACCTTCATGTATTCCTACACCTTCACCCGCAACCAGATGGGCATCGGCGCCTCGTCGGCCATCATCATGCTGGTGATGATCTTCTCGATCATCGTTCCCTATCTCTACTCCGAAATCCGCGGAGGAAAACGCACATGAGCGCTCCCAGCCCAGACAACGTCATCTCGCACAACCGCCTGATGCGGGCGCTGATCTACACGATCCTGATCCTCTTTGCGCTCTATTCGCTGCTGCCGCTCTACGTGATGCTGGCCAACTCGCTGAAGCCGCTCGACGAGATCCGCCAGGGCGGCATGCTCAACCTGCCGCAGACGTTGACCTTCGAGCCCTGGCTTCAAGCCTGGTCGACGGCGCAGATCGGGGTGCAGCCGACGGGCCTGAAGCCGTTCTTCATCAACTCCATCCTGATGGTGGTGCCGGCCGTCGCGATCTCGACGATCATCGGTGCGCTCAACGGCTACGTTCTGACGAAGTGGCGCTTTCCCGGTGCAAACATCTTCTTCGGCATGCTCTTGCTGTCGTGCTTCATCCCGTTCCAGATCGTGCTGATCCCGATGGCGCGTGTGCTGGGGATCATCGGCCTTGCCGGCTCGATCTGGGGCCTGATCTTCGTCCACGTGATCTACGGCCTCGGCTTCACCACGCTCTATTTCCGCAACTATTACGAGGCCTTCCCGACAGAACTGGTGCGCGCCGCACAGATCGACGGCGCCAGCTTCTTCCAGATCTTCTGGCGGATCATGCTGCCGTCGTCCGGCCCGATCATCGTCGTCTCGGTCATCTGGCAGTTCACCAACATCTGGAACGACTTCCTGTTCGGGGCGTCCTTCTCCGGCGCGTCCTCGACGCCGATGACGGTGGCGCTCAACAACCTCGTTTCGTCCTCGACCGGGGTCAAGGAATACAACGTTCACTTCGCAGGCGCGATCCTCGCCGCCCTGCCAACGCTCATCGTCTACATCGTGTCCGGCCGCTACTTCGTGCGCGGACTGATGTCCGGCGCCGTGAAAGGATAAGCCATGTCGTTCCTCAAAATCAGCAACCTGCGCAAATCCTACGGCTCGCTGGAGATCCTCAAGGACATCAATCTGGAGATCGACGAAGGCGGTTTCCTCGTGCTCGTCGGCCCTTCCGGTTGCGGCAAGTCCACGCTGCTCAACACCATCGCCGGCCTCGAGCCGATCACCTCGGGCGAGATCGCCATCAATGGGCGGTCGGTTGCCGATCTGCATCCGTCCAAGCGCGATATCGCCATGGTGTTCCAGTCCTACGCGCTCTATCCGAACATGACGGTCGCGGGCAACATCGCCTTCGGCATGGAAATCCGCGGCGTTCCGAAGGACGAACGCGAAAAGGCGATCAAGCAGGTCGCCGACATGCTGCAGATCGGCCATCTGCTCGATCGTAAACCCAGCCAGCTGTCCGGCGGCCAGCGCCAGCGCGTCGCCATGGGCCGCGCGCTCGTGCGCAAGCCGCAGGTGTTCCTGTTCGACGAACCGCTGTCGAACCTCGACGCCAAGTTGCGTGTCGACATGCGCACGGAGATCAAGCGGCTCCACCATCGTATGAAGACCACGATCGTCTACGTCACGCACGACCAGATCGAGGCGATGACGCTGGCGACCAAGATCGCGGTCCTGAAGGACGGCGTGCTGCAGCAGTTCGGAACGCCGGCCGAGATCTACAACAACCCGGCCAATATGTTCGTCGCCGATTTCATGGGCTCGCCGGCCATGAACCTGCTGACGGCGCGCATCGAAAAGAACGGCGCCGATGTCGCCGTCTCGCTGGCGCGCCCGAACGCCGAGCCGATGAAGCTCGCCGTGCCGCATGCCAATGGGGCGCTGTCGGCCTATGCCGGCAAGGACGTCGTCTTCGGCATTCGCCCGGAAGCGCTCACCGATCCTGACGGCGCCGACCGCAATGCCAAGGCGATCGTCGAGGGCGAATGCCTGATCGAGGTGGTCGAGCCGGCCGGTTCGGACACGTTTGCGGTCACCCGGCTGGGCGGCAAGGAGGTCGTCGCCCGTCTTCGCGCCGATGCGCGCATCGCGCCCGGCCAGACGTCGCAGCTTGCCTTCAATCTCGACAAGGCGGTGTTCTTCGATCCCCAGACGCAGCAGCGGATCGCGTAACGAACGATGCAGCAGCCGGATATCGTCATCATCGGGTCGGGCATTGGCGGTTCCACCGTAGCGGCGGGGCTTGCCGGCTCCGGCGCGCGCATCGCCATCCTCGAGCGCGGCGAACGCTTGCCCGATACGCCGGACGCGCGCAGCTACAGCTCGATCTTCGTCAAGGGCCATTTCCGGCCGAAGGAGATGTGGCGCGAAGCCGACGGCACCGAGTTCAATCCGGGAAACTTCTACTTCGTCGGCGGAAACTCCAAGCTCTTCGGCGCGGTGTTGCTGCGGTACCGCGCCGAAGATTTCACCGAGATGCAGCATTTGGGCGGCGTGTCGCCGGCCTGGCCCTTTGCCTATGACGAGATCGAGCCGTGGTACGGCAAGGCCGAGCGGCTGTTCGAGGTGCGCGGTGAATTGGGCGACGACCCGACGGAGCCATTCCATGCCTCGCCCTATCCGCATGGTCCGGTGCCGGACGAACCGGCCATTGCCCGCGCCCGCGCCGAGTTGAAGGCGCAAGGGCTGAACCCGGCGACGTTGCCGCTCGGTGTCGACATCGACACCTGGCTTGCCGGCGGGCGCACACCCTGGGACGGGTTTCCGAATACAGGCAAGGGCAAGAAGGACGCCGAGACGGCATCGCTCGCCGCGGCTCTTAACGATCCCAATATCGAGCTGATCACCTCGGCGCATGTCGACACGCTGGAGGCAGGTCCGGGCGGCCGGATCGAGGCGATCCATTACACCCATCGGGGCGAGAAGAAGCGGCTCTCGCCCAAGCTGGTGATCCTGTCGGCCGGCGCGATCAACTCGGCCGCGATTCTGCTGCGGTCGGGCGACGGCAACGGGCTCGCCAACGGCTCCGACCAGGTCGGCCGCAATTTCATGAACCACAATTGCAGCGCCATGCTGGCGATCAATCCGTTCAAGCGCAACGACAGCATCTACCAGAAGACGCTGATGTTGAACGATTATTACCTGACCGGCGGCCGGGACGGCCTGCCGCTCGGCAACGTCCAGCTGCTCGGCAAGATCAACGGCGATATTCTCAAAGCCAATGCGCCGAAGTGGGCACCGCGTTTCGCACTGGACTTCATGGCCGGTCACGCGGTCGACTGGTACATGATGACGGAGGATCTGCCGAACCCGGAAAGTCGGATCATGGTCGACGGCCGCGGCATCATCATGCAGTGGCGGCGCTCGAACATGGAAGCGCTGTCCGGGCTCGAAGCCAAGATGCGTGGGCACTTCAAGGCGGCAGGCTATCCGATCGTGCTGTCGCAGGCCTTCGACAAGCGCACCCCGTCGCACCAATGCGGCACCATTCGCATGGGCACCGACCCGGGAAAGGCGCCGCTCGACGTCTATTGCCGCGCGTTCGACCATCAAAACCTCTTCGTCGTCGATGCCGGCTTCCTGCCGACCTCGGCCGCCGTCAACCCGGCGCTGACGGTGGCGGCGCAGGCGCTGCGGGTCGCCGACCATATCGTTGCCAAGGAGTTGACAGCATGACGACATCGGCGCGTCCCGTGGCGATCGTGACCGGCGGCCGGCGCGGCATCGGCCTAGGTGTTGCCCGCGCGCTGGCGCGGGACGGCTTCGATATCGCGCTGACCGGGCTCGGTGCCGCGGACCAGACGACCGAGGCGACTCTTTCGGAGCTTTCGGCCGAGGGCGGCCATGCGCTCTATCTCGAAGCCAATCTCGCCGAAGTCGGTGCACATGCGCAAACCGTCGAGCGTATCCGCAAGGACCTGGGGCCGATCTGCTGCCTCGTCAACAATGCCGGTATTGCCTCGGTGGTGCGCGGCGACTTCCTCGATCTCCAGCCGGAGAATTTCGACACGATCGTTTCCACCAACCTGCGCGGCACGGTGTTCTTCACGCAAGCCGTGCTGCGCGCGATGCTGGCCGACGGACCCGGTGCGGCGGCGCGGTCGATCATTAACATCACCTCGGTTTCGGCGGCCATGAGCTCGCCCGAGCGGCTAGACTATTGCATGAGCAAGGCCGGCCTCGCCGCCTTCAGCCAGGGGCTGGCGCTGCGCCTGGCCGACACCGGCATTGCCGTCTTCGAGATCCGGCCGGGCATCATCCGCTCGGACATGACCGCCGGCGTTTCGGCGAAATACGACGCGCTGATCGATGGCGGCCTGGTGCCGATGAAGCGCTGGGGCGAGCCCGAGGACATCGGCAACATCGCGGCCGGGCTTGCGAGTGGAAAATTCGGCTTTGCCACCGGCTCGGTCATCCAGGCCGATGGCGGCCTTTCGATCGGACGGCTCTAGGAACAATGCAGGGCAGCGAGCGAGTTTGGAATTGGTCACGTCGAAAATTTGGAACGATCCAAATTCCGACCGTGGAGGAAGACAGACAATGACATACGACTACATCATCACAGGCGCCGGCCCCGCAGGCTGCGTTCTCGCCAACCGCCTGACGGAAGATCCGACCGTGCGCGTGCTGTTGCTGGAGGCGGGCGGCGGCGACTGGAACCCGCTATTCCACATGCCGGCCGGCTTTGCCAAGATGACCAAGGGCGTCGCCAGCTGGGGCTGGGAGACCGTGCCGCAGAAGCACATGAAGGGCAGGGTTCTGCGCTATACCCAGGCCAAGGTCATTGGCGGCGGCTCGTCGATCAATGCCCAGCTCTACACGCGCGGCAATGCTGCGGACTACGACCTCTGGGCATCGGAAGACGGTTGCGTCGGCTGGGACTATCGCAGCGTGCTTCCCTATTTCAAGCGCGCCGAAGACAACCAGCGCTTTGCCGACGACTATCATGCCTATGGCGGGCCGCTCGGCGTCTCGATGCCCGTGGCGACGTTGCCGATCTGCGACGCCTATATCCGCGCCGGCCAGGAGCTCGGCATTCCCTATAATCACGATTTCAACGGGCGCCAGCAGGCGGGCGTCGGTTTCTACCAGCTCACCCAGCGCAATCGGCGCCGGTCGAGCGCCTCGCTTGCCTATCTCTCGCCGATCAAGGATCGCCGGAACCTGACCGTGCGCACCGGCGCGCGCGTTGCCCGCATCGTGCTCGAAGGCTCGCGAGCGGTGGGTGTCGAGGTCGTGACGGCCAAGGGGAGCGAGACGATCCGGGCGGAGCGCGAGGTGCTGGTCACCTCCGGCGCCATCGGCTCGCCGAAACTGCTCCTGCAGTCGGGTATCGGGCCGGCGGATCACCTGAAATCGGTCGGCGTCGGCGTCAAGCATGACCTGCCCGGCGTCGGCGGCAACCTGCAGGACCATCTCGATCTGTTCGTCATTTCCGAATGCACCGGCGACCATACCTATGACGGCGTCGCGAAACTGCATCGTACGCTATGGGCAGGCCTGCAATATGTGCTGTTCCGTTCCGGACCGGTCGCATCATCGCTCTTTGAGACTGGCGGTTTCTGGTATGCGGATCCCGATGCGCGTTCCCCAGATATCCAGTTCCACCTCGGCCTTGGCTCCGGCATCGAAGCCGGGGTCGAGAAGCTGAAGAATGCCGGCGTGACGCTGAACTCCGCCTATCTGCATCCGCGCTCGCGCGGAACGGTGCGGCTAAAGTCTTCCGATCCGGCCGCAGCGCCGCTGATCGACCCGAACTACTGGGAAGACCCGCACGACCGGAAGATGTCGATCGAGGGGCTGAAGATCGCGCGCGAGATCATGCATCAGGCGGCGCTCAAGCCCTTCGTGCTCGCCGAACGTTTGCCAGGCAACGGTGTCGTCTCCGACGAGCAGTTCTTCGACTATGGCTGCGCCAATGCCAAGACCGACCATCACCCCGTCGGCACCTGCAAGATGGGCACCGACGCCATGGCCGTCGTCGGGCTCGACCTGAAAGTGCGCGGCCTCGAAGGTCTTCGCGTCTGCGACAGTTCCGTCATGCCACGCGTTCCCTCTTGCAACACCAACGGGCCGACGATCATGATGGGCGAAAAGGGCGCCGACATCATCCGCGAACGCCAGCCCCTGCCGCCGGCGATCTTCGCCCATGAACGAAACGATAGCAGGCCGCGCGCCCGCGCCGATATCCGCTGAGGAAAATCATGATCCGTCACTGTGTCTTCATTCGCTTCCGCCCCGAAATTTCGGCGGACGAGAAAACCTTGATCTTTTCCGAGATCGCTGCGCTGAAAAGCCGGCTTTCCGGGCTGCTGGCGACCTATGAGGGCGGCAATGTCAGCCCTGAAGTCGGCATGGACAAGGGCTACTCCGAAGGCTTCATCGTCGATTTTGCCGATGCGGCCGCGCGCGATGCCTATCTCGCCGACCCTGAGCACCAGAAGACCGGCGCCAAGATCGTTGCGGCCGCCAAGGGCGGCATCGATGGCATCTTCGTCTACGATCTCGACATACCGGTCTGACGCGGCGATGGCGGACCTCGAAGCGCGTGCCTTCCTCACCACCCTTTTTGAGGCCGCCGTTCGTGCTGCCGACCCCTATGAGGCGATCCGCGCGCACCTGCCGGACAAGCCGAAGGGGCGAACAATCGTCGTGGGCGCAGGCAAGGCCGCGAGCCAGATGGCGGCGGCCTTCGAGACACTGTGGGATCATCCGCTTGAGGGCATCGTCGTCGCCCGCCATGGCCCGATCGAACCTTGCGCGCGCATTCGCGTGCTGCAATCGGCCCATCCGGTGCCGGACGAGGCCGGCCTGCGTGCATCAGAAGCGCTGTTGAAGCGGGTGGAAGGCCTGACTTCAGACGATCTGGTGGTCGCGTTGATCTCAGGCGGCGGGTCGTCGTTGCTGCCAGCGCCACCTGAGGGCCTTACCCTTGCCGACGAGATCGCCGTCAACCGGGCGCTGCTTGCCTCCGGCGCGCCGATCTCGGCGATGAACGTCGTGCGCAAGCACGTGTCGCGCATCAAGGGAGGGCGTCTTGCCGCCGCGGCCGGACCGGCGCGTGTCGTTACCCTCGTCGTCTCCGACGTTCCCGGTGATAATCCCGCCTTCGTCGCCTCAGGCCCGACGGTGCCCGATGGCTCGACGGTGAAGGAAGCGCTGGAGATCGTCAGCCGCTACGGCATGGCTCTTCCCGACGGCGTGATGGCTCATCTGCGATCCGAGCGAGCGCATGCGCCCGATCCGTCCGATGCGGTTTTCGGTCGGCACGAATGCCACGTGATCGCTTCGGCGAGCGTCTCCCTGCAAGCCGCCGCAGACAAGGCGAAGGCGCTGGGCATCGAAGCCCGCATTCTGTCGGACGCCATCGAGGGCGAGGCGCGCGATATCGGTCGTATGCACGCTGCATTGGCGCGTGAAGTCGCGCTGCGCAATCGTCCCTTCGAAAAGCCGGTCGTGCTTTTGTCTGGCGGCGAAACGACGGTGACGATTTCGGGAAAGGACTATGGCAAGGGCGGCCGCAACAGTGAATTGCTGCTGTCGCTGGCGCTCGACATCGAAGGGCTCGACGGGGTCGATGCCCTTGCGGCAGACACCGATGGCATCGATGGATCCGAGGACAATGCCGGCGCCTTTGCCGATGGCAAAAGCGTTGCCCGCATGCGGGCGGCGGGCGCCGATCCGCGCGCGCATCTCGCCAGCCACGACGCCTGGTCGGCGTTTTCTGCGAGCGGCGATCTGTTCGTGCCCGGCCCGACCGGAACGAATGTCAATGACTTCAGGGCGATGCTGATCCGATAGGCGCAGATTTACCGCCGAGAGTTTAGCCGGATTCAGCCTTGGATCTGAAAATGCGACACCGCCGCCGAAGATCTCGGCGGCGGTGTCGTTTTGTTTTACTTGGCGCGCTTCAGCGCATCGCCGAGGATCGAGACGATCTCACCGAAGTGATTTTCGTCGGCTATCAGTGGCGGCGAGAAGGCGATGATGTCGCCGGTGACGCGGATCAGCAGGCCCTTTTCGAAGCAATCGACGAAGACGTCGTAGGCGCGGGCGCCGATAGCACCGTCTCGCGATTGCAGCTCGATGCCGGCGATCAGGCCGATGGTGCGGATGTCGATGACATAGGGCAGGCCCTTCAGCGAATGCATCGCGTCGTGCCAGGCGTCCTGCAGGTCCACGGCGCGGGTCATCAGGCCCTCGTCGCGGTAGATGTCGAGGGTGGCGATGCCGGCGGCGCAGGCGGCCGGGTGACCGGAATAGGTGTAGCCGTGGAAGAGCTCGATCGCGTTTTCCGGACCGTGCATCAGCGCGTCGTGCACCTTGCGGCTGGCAAAGACGGCGCCCATCGGGATCGCGCCGTTGGTCAGCCCCTTGGCAGCCGTCACCATATCAGGCGTCACGCCGAAGAAGTCGGTGGCAAACGCCGCGCCGAGGCGACCGAAGCCGGTGATGACCTCGTCGAAAATCAGGAGGATGCCGTGCTTGTCGCAAATGGCGCGCAGCCGCTCGAGATAGCCCTTCGGCGGGATCAGCACGCCGGTCGATCCGGCAACCGGCTCGACGATGCAGGCGGCGATCGTCTCGGCGCCATGCAGCGCCACCAGCCGTTCGAGATCGTCGGCAAGCTCGGCGCCGTGTTCCGGCTGGCCCTTGACGAAGGCGTTCTTCGCCGGGTCGTGGGTGTGGCGCAGATGGTCGGAGCCGGGAAGCTGCGGGAAGACGCGGCGGTTGT
Organism: Hyphomicrobiales bacterium; assembly: GCA_900469625.1. Lineage (GTDB taxonomy): Bacteria > Pseudomonadota > Alphaproteobacteria > Rhizobiales > Rhizobiaceae > Ensifer. Next base: position 126,856 of record UBXV01000037.1, on the reverse strand, counting down.
TGAGGATGCCGCCGACGGAAATGCCGCCGAAGCCGACGCCGTGATAGCCGCGTTCGCGGCCGATCAGGCGCGTGCGGGTACCCTGGCCGATCGCGCGCTGATAGGCGATCGCCATCTTCAGCGCGGTGTCGACCGATTCCGATCCTGAGCCGGTGAAGAACACGCGATCGAGCTTCTGGCCTTCAGGGCCCGGCGCGATCTCGGCGAGGCGCTCGGCAAAGTCGAAGGCGATCGGATGGCCCATCTGGAAGGAGGGCGCAAAATCCATCGTGGTCAGCTGCCGCTCAACCGCAGAGGCGATTTGCCGGCAACCATGGCCGGCATTGACGCACCAGAGGCCGGCCGTGCCGTCAAGGATCGTGCGACCATCGGTGCTGGTGTAGTGCATGCCCTCGGCGGAGGCGAGCAGGCGCGGTGCCGCCTTGAACTGCCTATTGGCGGTAAAGGGCATCCAGTAGCTGTCGAGTACCGGGGCGTTGGGCTTGGTGTGCTGGTTCATGGCATCCTCCTGAGGTCGGCGATTGACGCCATGATTTGATTTGCCAAACAAGTCCTTTTCTGCTGTCGTTCAAGCCATTGAATTTTATAGGATGAAGGTTTGAGAGTTGCGGTATTTCGAACAACGTGAACACTGGAATGGTCAGCCATGAGCGTCGACATCGGAAACCGGCTTCGTCACCTCAGGCTGATGCACAATCTCTCGCAACGGGAACTGGCCAAGCGCGCGGGCGTGACCAATTCGACGATCTCACTGATCGAATCGAACGCCTCCAATCCGTCGGTCGGGGCGCTGAAGCGCATCCTCGACGGCATTCCGATCGGACTTGCGGAGTTCTTCTCCTTCGAGCCGGAGCGACCGCGCAAGGCGTTCTATGCCGCAGAGGAGCTGGTCGAGATCGGCAAGGGCCCGATCTCCTATCGCCAGATTGGCGAAAACCTCTTCGGCCGCAGCCTGCAGATCCTGAAGGAATGTTACCAGCCGGGCGCCGACACCGGAAAAGTGCCGCTGGTGCATGACGGTGAGGAGGGCGGCATCGTGCTGTCGGGGCGGATCGAGGTCACCGTCGACGACGAGCGGCGGATCCTCGGACCGGGCGATGCCTATTATTTCGAAAGCCGGCGGCCGCACCGGTTTCGCTGCGTCGGGCCTGTGCCCTGCGAGGTGATCAGCGCCTGCACCCCGCCGACATTTTGAGGGGAAGCGGAGTTCGGGACCGCCCCTCATCCCGCTGCCGCGACCTTCTCCCCGCACGCGGGGCGAAGGGACATGCGGCGTGCTCCACGATCCCTCTCGAACTTTTCGGGAGCGCGTTTTTCCCGCGTGCCGGCGCGAATGGGAAGACCTGCCCCGCTAGTGGGAGTGGGCCGGTGCCGCATACTCGACGGTGTTCCCTCTCCCCGCGTGCGGGGAGAGGGTTTGGGTGAGGGGCTACTTTCGCGCTACTGAAGCCTTGCGCAGGCGTCGGCGATGCGCGTCAGCGCTTCCTTCAACTCCGCTTCCGAGGTCGCGTAGGAGATGCGGAAGAACGGCGACAGACCGAAGGCCGAACCGGGAACGACGGCGACGTGGGCATCGTCGAGCAGGTAGGCGCAGAAGTCCGTGTCCGTGTCGATCCGCTTGCCCGAAGGCGTGACCTTGCCGAGCATGCCGGCGCAACCGGAGAAGGTATAGAAGGCGCCTTCCGGAACGCGGCAGTCGAGGCCGTCGATGGCGTTAAGGCCGGCGACGACCAGGTCGCGGCGGTGCTGGAAGCTGGCCGTGCGTTCCTTGAGGAACTCCTGCGGGCCGGTCAGGGCAGCCACCGAGGCGGCCTGGCTGACGGAGGAGGGGCAGGAGGTCGCCTGGCTCTGGACCACGGCCATCGCCTTGATCAGGTCGCGCGGGCCGCCGGCATAACCGATGCGCCAGCCGGTCATGGCATAGGCCTTGGAGACGCCGTTGACCGTCAGGGTGCGGTCTTTCAGGCGCGGCTCCAGCTGGGCCGGCGTGACGAAGCGGAAGCCGTCATAGACGATGTGCTCGTACATGTCGTCTACCAGCAGCCACACATGCGGATGCAGCAAGAGCACGTCGAGCAGCGGCCGGTAGTCGTCGGCGCTGTAGGCGGCACCCGAAGGGTTGGACGGCGAGTTGAGGAGCACCCAGCGTGTCTTCGGCGTGATCGCCGCTTCGAGCTTGTCGGCGGTCAGGCGGAAGCCCGAGGCCGCGTCGCAGGGGATCAGTACCGGCTTGCCTTCGCAGATCTGGACGATATCCGAATAGGAGGTCCAGTAGGGCGTCGGGATGACGACTTCGTCGCCGGCATCGATCGTCGCCATCATGGCGTTGAACAGGATCTGCTTGGCGCCGGTGGCGACCGTGATCTCGTCCTGTTCGTAGGCGAGGCCGTTCTCGCGCTGGAATTTCTCGCGGATCGCCTTCTTCAGTTCCGGCGTGCCGTCGAGGGCGGTGTATTTGGTGTCACCACGCTTTATCGCCGCACAGGCGGCATCCTTGACATAGTCGGGCGTGTCGAAGTCCGGCTCGCCGGCGCCCAGAATGATGACCGGCTTGCCGTCGCGCTTCATGGCTTGGGCGCGTGCGCCGATTTTCAGGATTTCGGATACCCCGATCGAGGAGATCCGCGAGGCGGGCTTGAAGCCCGCCTCCTTGACCGTTGCGTTGATGGTCATGGTCGATCCTACTCGATGTCGCCGGTTATTCGATGTCGAACGAAACGCCCTGCGCCAGCGGCAGAGCCTTCGAGTAGTTCACCGTGTTGGTGGCGCGGCGCATGTAGGCCTTCCAGGAATCGGAGCCCGATTCGCGGCCGCCGCCGGTTTCCTTTTCGCCACCGAAGGCGCCGCCGATTTCAGCACCCGACGTGCCGATGTTGACGTTGGCGATGCCGCAGTCCGAGCCGTCGACGGCGAGGAACCGTTCGGATTCCTGCATGTCGCGGGTGAAGATCGACGAGGAGAGGCCGGCAGCGACCGCATTGTGGTCGGCAACGACGGCGTCGAAGTCGCTGTACTTCATCACGTAGAGGATCGGCGCGAAGGTTTCTTCGAGCACCGGGCCGGCCTGCTTTGGCATTTCGACCAGAGCGGGCTTGGCGTAGTAGCCGTTGGCATAGCCGAGCTCGACGCGTTCGCCACCGGTGACGGTGCCGCCATGGGCCTTGGCTTCGCCGATCGCCTTCTGCATGCCGTCAAACGCAGCCTTGTCGACCAGCGGGCCGACGAGGGCGGTGGTTTCGAGCGGGTTGCCGACGGAAACCGAACCATAGGCCTTCTTCAGGCGCGGAACGAGCTGGTCGTAGACGCTTTCATGCACGAACAGGCGGCGCATGGTGGTGCAGCGCTGGCCGGCGGTGCCCATGGCACCGAAGGCGATGGCGCGCAGCGCCATGTCGAGATCGGCCGACGGGCAGACGATGCCGGCATTGTTGCCGCCGAGTTCGAGGATGGCGCGGGCAAAGCGCTTGGCAAGGCGCGGACCGACGTCGCGACCCATGCGGGTCGAACCGGTTGCCGAAACCAGCGGAACCTTCGGGTTGTCGACGAGCACTTCACCGACGGTGCGGTCGCCGATCAGCACCTGCGACAGGCCTTCCGGCGCATCGCCGAAGCGGGCAAGGGCGCGCTCGAAGATCGCCTGCGATGCAAGGGCCGTGAGCGGGGTCTTTTCCGACGGCTTCCAGACGACGGAGTTGCCGCAGACAAGCGCCAGCGCCGTGTTCCACGACCAGACGGCGACCGGGAAGTTGAAGGCGGAGATGACGCCGACGACGCCGAGCGGATGCCAGGTTTCCATCATGCGGTGGCCGGGGCGCTCGGTGGCGATCGTCAGGCCGTAGAGCTGGCGGGACAGGCCGACGGCGAAATCGCAGATGTCGATCATTTCCTGGACTTCGCCGAGGCCTTCGGAGGTGATCTTGCCGGCTTCGATCGAAACCAGGCGGCCGAGGTCAGCCTTGAAGGTACGCAGTTCTTCGCCGAGCAGGCGGATCAGTTCGCCGCGCTTGGGGGCCGGAACCAGGCGCCAGGCCTTGAACGCTTCATGGGCCTTGTCGATCTTGGCGGTGGCTTCCGCTGCCGAAACGGTCTTCAGGCTGGCGATCTGCTCGCCGGTGACCGGGCTGAACGAGGCCATGTCGCCGCCGGTGTAGAGTTCCTTGGCGACCCCCATCTTTTCCAGCAGCGCTGCTGCTTCCTTGGTCACGTCGATCGTCTTCGTTGCAATGTTCATGGTCTGAACTCCCGTTTTCCTGTCTTAGATCATTGGTTAGAGCGGAATGTGGGCGGAAAACCGCGCACGCTTTTCCTCATTCCGCCCTGGCCGGTCCGAAGCGCACGCTGCCGAGTTTCCCCGGCGATGTGAGCGTCTTCAGGCCTGCGGCCATGTCCTTGAGTTTGTCGTTCGTATAAAGGTCGTAATAGGCCTGGTTGCGGCGGCCGATCGCATGTTCCGCGCTGAAGCTGCCGTGATACGTCTCGACGGCCACGGCGAAAACCCATTCGCGCAAACGCGGCTCGAACGTCGGATCGCCGAGAAGAGGGCTGTCTTTCGCCACCACCAGATTGAAGTGCACGCCGCCGTCGCCGATATGGCCGAAGTCGCAGACGGTGACGCCTGGAAACTTCTCCGGCATTTCGGCTTTCATATGGTCGCAGAAGGCCATGATGTCACCCCGGCGGAATGAAACGTCGAAGGCGATCAGCTTGCCCAGGTGCTTCACACCTTCCGAAAGCGCGTGGCGCAGCGCCCAGATTTCGTGCGGCGGGCCGACGAGGGCATCGGCAAGTGGCGCCGTCTCCATCTCCCATACTTCGGCCAGCACGGTCTCGAGCACGGCGTCGAGCGATTGTTCGCCTTCGCGGGGGGCCCAGGTGCGGCTGATTTCGGCCAGGATGACGTAATCGGGCACATGCCCGCCCTGGAACGGGTTTTTCAGCGACGGCACGTGTGCGAACGCCGCCGTTACGGCGTTGCCGGACATGCCCTCGAAGGCCGAGAGATAGGCGCCGAGCCGCTCTTCCATGGCGCGCAGCAGCGGCATCACATGGGCGCCGCTTGCCGGCACCAGCAGCGCCGTTGCCGTCTGTTGCGGCAGGCGCTCCAGGTTGAGCACGCATTCGGTGACGACGCCGAAGGCGCCCGACGTGCCGACAAAGAGCTGCTTCCAGTCGACGCCGGTGTTGTTCTTGCGCAGATCGCACTGAAGATCGAGCACGGTGCCGTCTTCATCGGCAAGGACCACGGTCATGCCCAGCACATTGCGGCGCACGTCGCCGTATTTCAGGAAACGCGAGCCGCCGGTGTTGGTGGCGATCATGCCGCCGATCCGGGGATCGGCGCCGAGATCGATCGGGAAGAAGAGGCCGTGTTCTTCCAGCCGGCGGTTGAGGTCGGATAGCCGCAGCCCGGCATCGACCCGCACCGAGCGGTTGTCGAGATCGAGTTCGAAGGCTTTGGCCAGGCGGTCGAGGCTGAGGATCGCTTCGGTGCCGGATGCGTCGGGGGTCGAGCCGGAGACAAGGCCGGTGTTGCCCGACTGCGGGATCAGGGCGATGCCGTGGCGCACGCAATAGGCGATCGTTGCCGAGACCTCGGCTGTCGTTGCCGGCCTGAGCACGACGCAGGCGAGACCGCTGTCGTAGCGGGCGCCGGTCTCGTAGGCTTGCCTGTCTTCAGCGCGCGTGACCACACCCTTGTCGCCAAGGATGCCGGTCAGCGCGTCGATGTGTACCTGTTCGATCATCGGGGCGATATCATTCCGCAGCGATGGCTGCGGTCAAGGCCCGCATGCAGCTTTCGATCGATGCCTCTTCGATGCCGGCATAATGATCGAACTCGTTGAGAACGGTAGCGCCGAGGTCGATCTCGAAGCGTTTCTGGTTCGGGCTTGCGACAAAGTCCTGCTGCGCACCGTCACCCAGATTGGACTGGAAGATGCCCGCGGCGCTGACCGGCAGGAAGTCTTCGTAGACGATGGCGTCGAACTGCACGAGGCCGTCCGCGATCAGCCGGTCAACGCTGCGCCGGTCGGAAAGCCTCGTCTTCAGGCCCTTCTCGGTCAGCGAGTAGCTGAAATAGCCAAGTCCGGCTTCGCGAATGCCAGCCCAGGTGTCGGGGAAGCTTTCGAAGGCCTGGGCAAGCGCTGCCTCGTATTCTCGGGCGTTGGAGCCGTCGGCCGCCGGGCGCACGATCTTGCGCGAGGCTTCCAGGAGTTCGTCATAGAGCGCGCGGCCCTTGGGGGTGAGCGCAATGCCGCGCTGCTCGATCTCGCCGAAGCGGGCAGTGTGCGAACCGGCCTTCCACTCGCCGTCGCCATCACGGTAGGAGACGGCTTCTTCCAGCGCCTTGAACGAGGTCTGGCGAAGCAGGATCGGGCATTTGCGCGTCGGCGGCCCCTCGACCACGGCCTTGGGTGCGATGCCGGATTCCGGCATCAGCGCCTGGACCTGGTCGATATCCAGCGTGCGTGGCGTCAGGTGGTTGATATGCGGGCCCTTGAAGGACACGACGTCGGCGATCAGCCGGTGCGCGTCATGCAGGCGCATGTACATGTTGGCGCTGACATTGGCCTTGTCGTGCCAGCGGAAGGTTTCCAGCACCTCCAGGACGAAACGTTCGGCGTCGGTCTTGTCGAGGCCGCCGTCACGCTCGGCCTTTTCGGTGAGTTCAATCGCAACGGGGGTAAAGATCCGGCGCTCGGCAAGAATGGCGGCCGATTCGGTGCGCAGGCTCTCGTCGGCGATCAGGTCGAGGCGGAGAAGCGAGGTGAAGACGCGAAATGGATTGCGCTTCAGAGCGGCGTCGCCGACCGGGCGGAAAGCCGTCGAGTGCACGGGGACGCCGGCGGTCGAGAGATCGTAGTAGCCGACCGGGTACATGCCCATGACCGCATAGACGCGGCGCATCATCGACAGTTCGGCGGGCGTGCCGAGACGGATTGCGCCATGACGCTCCTCGGAGATGCGGTCGAGCGAATCCGTCGCGTCGAGGCGCTCTTTGAGGGCCGGGTCGGCACTGAGCGTATCGTCGTTGACCTTGGCGACCAGCTCCATCAGCGTGCCGTAGGCCGGCACTTCCTCGCGGTACATCACCGACATGGCTGCGGAAAAGGCCGAACGGATGTCATCGGCGGATACGAAACTATTCTCTTTCACTGGGGCTCGCCTCGCGCTATGGGTGAAGGACAAGGTCATTCTCATTTCGGATCATATCTGAAGGAACTGGGCATTGATCGCGTTGCTTGTGACTATGTTGATGCGAGGCTGGAATGAAGTTAAGCCGCAGACTGGTTCCTGACGTCACGACGCTGCAGGCGTTCGAATGCGCGGCGCGACACGGCAGCTTCACGCAGGCGGCCGCCGAACTCAATCTCACCCAGAGCGCCGTCAGCCGTCAGATCAAGGATCTGGAAAACCAGCTCGGCGTGCTGCTGTTCGAGCGCGTGCGCCAGCGCGTCATTCTGTCGGAGGCCGGGCAGAAGTTCCTGCCCGAGGTTCGCCGGCTGCTGAACCAGACGGAAGAGTTGATGGTCAGGGCGATGGCGTCAGCCCGCGCGGACTCGACGCTATCGATCGCCTCGCTGCCGACCTTCGGCAGCCGCTGGCTGGTGCCGCGGCTTCCCGGTTTCCTGCGCCAGCATCCCGATACGGTGGTCAACATCGCATCGCGATCGGCGCCGTTCGATTTCGACGAGCAGAATTTCGACATCGCCATTCACTATGGTCAGCCTGTCTGGGCGCACGCCACCTGCAGCTATCTCTGCAGCGAGATCATCGTGCCGGCGGCAAGTCCGACGCTGCTTGCCGCCAATCCGGTCGCAACGCTGGAGGATATCGTCGGCGGGCCGCTCCTGCATCTGGCGACGCGGCCGAAGCTCTGGGCGCAATGGTTCGAGACCAACGGCATGGACGGGCGGGGGGCCTATCGCGGCAATCGCTTCGATCAGTTCTCGATGGTGATCGAGGCGGCGACCGCCGGTCTCGGTTTCGCCTTGCTGCCCCGCTATCTGATCGAGCAGGAGCTGGCGGCGGGAACATTGCGCATCGTTCTCGACCGGCCGATGCAGACGGAGAACAGTTATTATCTCGCGGTTCCGGAAGGCAAACTCGAAAACCCGATCAGCCTCGCCTTTCGCGAATGGATCACCGAACAGGTCGGCTCGGTTCCTTTCGCCTCTGCCTGATCGGGTCGTCGATCGGAACCTTCCCGTCGCGGCAGCGTTTGGCGACGGACGGCCACCCAGAGATGCGCCGGGAAGGGGCAAAATTGACAGATCGTTTCGAGGGTGCCACCGGCGGGCAAAGGCGCGTGCGCTTTCGCCCTGTCAGAGTGTGCGCAATTCGTTCAAACTTGAGCCGTCGATCCTTGCAAGCTGTTGGCAGCACGGCTAAAAAATGCCACTTTCATGCATCACGCGGCCTTGAAAACCAATGCGCCGCCGGCTTTGCTTTTTCCGATGCCCAGTTCAAGGGCGGTGCCAGTTTCCGCCAGTTTCCGCTTTGCCGGGAATTGACGGCGGATGGGAGGACACATGACCGTGTCTAGCAACGCGCCGGCCAAGCCTGGAACCTCAGGACCGCAGCCAACCCGGCACAACAACGAGAGCCGGGCCGATCAACCCCGGTTGGATTCAGAACCAGCACCCATGCCCCTTCATAACACGCCGTCCTCCTCTTCTCGCGAACCGGAAGCGAAATTGATCGATTACAACGATTCGATCCGCTCGACCTTTTTCTCGCTGGAGGATCTCAGGCAAAGCGGCGAGACCCTTGCGCTCAAGGGCGCACCGTCGCTGCCGGGCTTCTTCCCGTTCGAGTTCCGTCCGCGCCACCGCGAGAACGAAAACGAAATCCTGAGGGTGTATCGGGCGACGGCCGCCGACGTCGAGGCGGGGGCGTCGATCACGCCGGCCGCCGAATGGCTGCTCGACAACCATCACGTGGTCGAGGAAGCGATCCAGGAAGTGCGCCGCGACTTCCCGCGCAAGTTCTACCGCCAGCTGCCGACGATTTCCGTTGCCGGCACGGTTATACCGCGCACCATGGCGCTGGCCTGGCTCTATGTCGCCCACACGCACAGCACCGTTTCGCGGGAAAGCATCACAGCGATGGTCGAGGGCTTCCAGAAGCACGACACCTTCAAGATCGGCGAGCTGTGGGCTCTGCCGTCTATCCTGCGCTTCGTCCTGATCGAGAATCTCAGGCGCATCGCCATCCGCGTCGAGCGGTCGCGCGGCATGCGGCGCAAGGCCAACGACATCGCCGACCAGATCATCCGGCACAATGACCCGGAAAAATCCCGCGCGCTCTTGTCCGAATCCGAGGCGCTCGCCGCCGACAACACCTTCGTCGCACAGCTGCTCTACCGCATGCGCGACGGCTCGCAGACTTCCGGCTCGGTGATCGCCTGGATCGAAGAGCAGCTCGAAAAGCGCGGCAGCGACGTCGAGGACGCGCTGGTTGCGGAACAGAACCGCCTGTCGTCGGGCAATGCGACGATGAGCAACATCATCCGCAGCCTGCGCGAGATCGACGATACCGACTGGGCCGTCTGGTTCGAAAGCGTCAGCAAGATCGATGCGGCGCTGCGCGAGGGCTCCGACTACGCCGCGCTCGAATTCGGCTCGCGCAACAAGTATCGCGACACGATCGAAAAGCTGGCGCGCCGTTCCGGCCACAGCGAGTACGAAGTCACCCAGATTGCCATCGCGATGGTGAAGGAAGCCGAAGCGGCGGCGGCCGTCGAGCCGCAAATCCACGAGCCGAACGTCGGCTCCTTCCTCGTCGGCAAGCAGCGCAAGGCGCTTGAGCAGAAGATCGGCTACCGCCCATCCGTGCTGCAGAGCATCATCCGCCTCAGCCGCAAGCTCGACTGGTTTGCCATCGCCGGCCCGAACATCCTGCTGACGATCCTGGCGATGTTCGCCGTCTATTCCTTCGTCAGCCCGATGGACATCCCGAACGGCGCCAAGCTGATCATGCTGCTGTTGTTCGCGCTGCCGGCGTCGGAAGGCGCGATGGGGCTGTTCAACACGCTGGTCACGCTCTTCGTCAAACCGTCGCGGCTGGTCGGCTACGAGTTCCTCGATGGCGTGCCGGACTATGCCCGCACGTTGGTCGTCGTGCCCTGCCTGATCTCCAAGCGCGACCATGTCGACGAGCTGGTGCGCAACCTCGAGGTTCATTACCTCGCCAATCCGCGTGGCGAGATCTATTTCGCGCTCCTCAGCGACTGGGTCGACAGCAAGCTCGAGGAAACGGCGGCCGATACCGACGTGCTCGATTATGCCCGTCGCGAGGTTGCCGAGCTCTCGGCGCGCTACGCCTATGACGGCAAGACGCGCTTCTTCCTGCTGCATCGCCGCCGTCTCTTCAACGAGGCGGAAGGCGTGTGGATGGGCTGGGAGCGCAAGCGCGGCAAGCTGCATGAGCTGAACCTGCTTTTGCGCGGCGATCGGGACACCTCGTTCCTCCAGGGCGCCAACACCGTGCCGGAGAACGTCCAGTACGTCATGACGCTCGACGCCGATACGCGCCTGATGCGTGACGCGGTGACGAAGCTCGTCGGCAAGATGTACCACCCGATCAACCGCCCGGTCGTCGACCCCGAGACGCAGAAGGTGATTGCCGGCTACAGCCTGCTGCAGCCGCGCGTGACGCCGTCGCTGACGACGGGAAGCGAAGCCTCGGCCTTCCAGCGCATCTTCTCGGCCAATCGCGGCATCGATCCTTACGTCTTCACCGTTTCCGACGTCTACCAGGACATCGTCGGCGAAGGCAGCTTCACCGGCAAGGGCCTCTATCACGTCGACGCCTTCGAGGCGGCACTCAAGGGCCGGATCGAGGAGAACGCCGTCCTCAGCCACGACCTGCTCGAAGGCTCCTATGTGCGCTGCGCGCTGGTAACCGATGTCGAGCTGGTTGAGGATTTCCCGACCCGCTACGAGGTCGAGATGTCGCGCCAGCATCGCTGGGCCCGCGGCGACTGGCAGCTGCTTCCCTACATCTTCAATCCGTCGAACGGCCTGTCGATGCTCGGCCGCTGGAAGATGTACGACAACCTGCGCCGCTCGCTGATCCCCTGTGCCTGGCTCGTCGCCTCCGTCATGGGCTGGTACTACATGCAGCCGACCGAGGCGCTGATCTGGCAGATCGTGCTGATCTTCAGCTTATTCGTCGCCCCGACCCTGTCGCTGATCAACGGTCTCCTGCCGCGCCGCAACGACATCGTCGCGCGCGCCCATCTTCACGCGGTGCTGACCGAAGTTCGTGCAGCCAATGCCCAGGTTGCACTTCGCATCGTCTTCATCGCCCATGGCGCGGCGATGATGTGCGACGCCATCGTGCGCTCGCTCTACCGTACCTTCGTCAGCCGCAAGCTGATGCTGGAATGGCGAACCGCCGCTCAGGTGCAGAGTGCAGGACACGGAAGCATCGTCGACTATTACAAGGCGATGTGGATCGCACCGGCGCTGTCGGCGATCTCGCTGGCGCTCGCTGCCATTTCGGATACGGGCCTGCCCTTCATCGGCATTCCCTTTGCGCTGCTGTGGGCCCTGTCGCCCGCCGTCGCATGGTTCGTCAGCCAGTCGGCCGAGACCGAGGACCAGCTGGTGGTTTCCGACGAGGCGATCGAGGAGATGCGCCTGATCGCGCGGCGCACCTGGCGGTATTTCGAGACCTTCGTCACCGCCGAGCAGAACTTCCTGCCGCCGGACAATTTCCAAGAAACGCCGCAACCGGTTCTGGCCGAGCGCACCTCGCCGACCAATATCGGCGTCTACCTGCTCTCGGTGATGTCGGCCCGCGACTTCGGCTGGATCGGCTTCGAAGAAACGATCAACCGCCTGGAACAGACGATCGCAACCATCGACCGGATGCCGAAATATCGCGGCCATCTGTTCAACTGGTACCGCACCAACACGCTTGAGACGATGGAGCCGCGCTACATCTCGTCGGTCGATAGCGGCAACCTGGCCGGCCACCTGATCGCCGTGTCGTCCATGTGCCGCGAATGGGCCGAGGCGCCGTCGGCGCACGTCCAGGGCAGTCTCGACGGCATCGGCGACGTGGTCGCCATTCTCGCCGAAGTGCTGAAGGAGCTGCCGGACGACCGCAAGACTGTTCGTCCGCTGCGCCGCCTGATCGAGGAGCGCATCGCCGGTTTCCAGAACGCGCTCGCCGCCGTCAAGCGCGAGCATGAGTTTGCATCGATCCGCGTGATCAACCTCGCCGTTCTCGCGCGCGACATGCATAAGCTGACCGTCAATCTCGACCACGAGGTGCGCACGGCCCAGAGCAGCGAAGTGACGAAGTGGGCAAACGCGCTCGTCACCACCTGCGAGGCGCATATCGCCGACGGCGTGTTCGATCTTGGCGCCATCGAGGCGCTGCGCCAGCGACTGGCGGTTCTGAAGGATCGCGCCCGCGACATCGCCTTCTCGATGGATTTCGGCTTCCTGTTCCGGCCGGAGCGCCGCCTGCTTTCGATCGGCTTCCGCGTCAATGCCAACGAGCTCGACGAGGCCTGCTACGACCTGCTCGCGTCCGAGGCGCGGCTCACGAGCCTGTTTGCCATCGCCAAGGGGGATCTCCCGACCGAGCACTGGTACAAGCTTGGCCGCCCGATCGTGCCGATCGGCGCGCGCGGCGCGCTGATCTCCTGGTCCGGCTCGATGTTCGAATATCTGATGCCGCCATTGGTCATGCAGGAACGTCAGGGCGGCATCCTTAACCAGACCAACAATCTGGTGGTCAAGGAGCAGATCAATCACGGCCGCCGTCTCGGCACGCCTTGGGGCATCTCGGAAGCCGCATTCAACGCCCGCGACCATGAGCTGACCTATCAGTACACCAACTTCGGCGTGCCGACGCTCGGCCTCAAGCGTGGTCTCGGCCAGAACGCCGTCATTGCGCCCTACGCCTCGATCCTCGCCTGCATGTACGATCCGAAGGCGGCGCTCGCCAATCTCGGCCGCCTGCGCGAAGTGGGCGCACTCGGCGTCTACGGCTTCCACGACGCCGTAGACTTCACCCCGACCCGCGTCCCCGAGGGGCAGAAATGCGCCGTGGTGCGCAACTACTATGCCCACCACCATGGCATGTCGATCGCGGCCGTCGCCAACGTCGTCTTCACCGGCAAGCTGCGCGAATGGTTCCATGCCGATCCGGTGATCGAGGCGGCCGAACTGCTTTTGCAGGAAAAGGCGCCGCGCGACATCCCGATCATGAACGCCAAGCGCGAGCCGGAATCGCTCGGCAAGGGCCAGGACGACCTGTTGCGTCCGGAGGTCCGCGTCATCGAAAATCCGCTCGCCCAGGATCGCGAAACCGTGTTCCTGTCGAACGGCCATTATGCGGTGATGCTGACGGCAACCGGTGCCGGCTATGCGCGCTGGAACGGCCAGTCGGTCACCCGCTGGAAGCCCGATCCGGTCGAGGACCGCACCGGCACCTTCATCTTCCTGCGCGATACGACGACGGGCGACTGGTGGTCGGCGACTGCCGAGCCGCGGCGTGCGGTCGGCGAAAAGCTTCTGACCCGCTTCGGCGACGACAAAGCCGAATTCGTCAAGACCGTCGGCGACCTCACCAGCGAGGTCGAGTGCATCGTCGCCACCGAGCACGATGCCGAAGGCCGCCGCGTCATCCTGCTCAACACCGGCACCCAGGACCGCTTCATCGAGGTGACCTCTTACGCCGAACCGGTGCTTTCGACCGACGAGGCCGACAGCGCCCATCCCGTCTTCTCCAAGATGTTCCTGCGCACGGAAATCAGCCGTCGCGGCGACGTCATCCACGTCAGCCGCAACAAGCGCAGCCCCAGTGACCCGGATATGGAAGTGGCGCATCTCGTCACCGACAATGCCGGCAGCGATCGTCCGACCGAGGCCGAGACCGATCGTCGCCGCTTCATCGGCCAGGGGCGCACGCTTGCTGAAGCTGCTGCCTTCGACACCGACGCGGTGCTTTCGGGAACGGACGGCTTCACGCTCGATCCGATCATGTCTCTGCGTCGCGTCGTGCGCGTTCCGGCCGGCAAGAAGGTCAGCGTCGTCTTCTGGACGATCGCCGCACCCAACCGCGAAGCCGTCGATCGCGCGATCGATCGTTACCGCCACACGGAAACCTTCAATCACGAGCTGATCCATGCGTGGACGCGCAGCCAGGTGCAGATGCGCCATGTCGGCGTCACCTCGCAAGAGGCCGCAAGCTTCCAGATGCTCGGCCGCTATCTCGTCTACCCCGACATGCACCTGCGCGCCGATACCGCGACGGTTCAGGCGGGGCTCGCGTCGCAGTCGACCCTCTGGCCGCTGGCGATCTCGGGCGACTTCCCGATCTTCTGCCTGCGCATCAACGACGACGGCGATCTCGGCATTGCCCGCGAAGCCCTTCGGGCGCAGGAGTATCTGCGCGCCCGCGGTATTACCGCCGACCTCGTGATCATCAACGAGCGCGCCTCGTCCTATGCCCAGGACATGCAGCACGCGCTCGATTCCATGTGCGAGAATCTGAGGCTTCGCGGCCTCTCGGACGGCCCGCGCCAGCACATCTTCTCGGTGCGCCGCGACCTGATGGAGGCGGAGACCTGGTCGACGCTGCTGTCGGCTTCGCGCGCCGTCTTCCACGCCCGCAACGGCACGATCTCCGACCAGATCGCCCGTGCCAACTCGCTCTATTCGACGCCACCGGTGAAGGGCAGCGAAACAAGCGTCCCGTTGTTGGCGGCGCCGCAGCAGCCGGCGGATGCCGTCGATGCGGCGATCGTCGGCGATGGTCTCGATTTCTGGAACGGGTACGGCGGCTTTGCCGAAGGCGGGCGCGAATATGTCGTGCGCCTGCGTGGCGGCGAGGCGACCCCGCAGCCGTGGATCAACGTCATCTCCAACGAACAGTTCGGCTTCCACGTTTCGGCCGAAGGGGCCGCCTTCACCTGGAGCCGCAACTCGCGCGACTACCAGCTGACGCCCTGGGCCAATGACGTGGTCGTCAACCGGCCGGGCGAGGCGATCTTCATTCGCGACATGGCGAGCGGCGCGGTGATGACGCCCTATGCGGCGCTGTCGCGCAACCGGGCGGTCGTTTTCGAGACGCGCCACGGGCTTGGCTATTCGACCTTCCGCAGCACGCAGGACGATCTCGATATCGAGGCCGCGCATTCGGTGCACGCCACCTTGCCGGCAAAGCTCGTGCGCGTCACGATCCGCAACCGCTCGACGTCTGCCCGCCAGCTGAAGGTCTATGGCTTTGCCGAATGGGTGCTCGGCAACAACCGTGCACGCATGGCGCCCTTCGTGCTGTCGACCTGGGATGAGGCATCCGGTGCACTGGTTGCCACCAACCCCTACAGCATCGATTATGCCGGCCGTTCCGCGTTCTTCGCCGTCGAGGGCGGCGAAGGGTTGAGCCACACGGCCAGCCGCCGCGAGTTCCTCGGGCGGGTCGGCGGCGTTCTCGTGCCGCAGGCGGTTCTTGCCGGTGCCGAGCTTTCCGGTTCCATCGATGTCGACGGCGACGCCTGCGCGGCGCTCGCGACCGACCTGGTGATCGAGCCCGGCGCCGAAAGGCAGCTGACCTTCATTCTCGGCGATGCCGACACTGAAGAACAGATGCGCGCGGTGCTCGGCGAATTGCGCCAGACCCCGTTCGACACGATCATCGATGCAGCCAAATCCTTCTGGAGCGCGTTCACCGACATCGTGAAGGTGGAAACACCGGATGCGGCGTTCAACACCATGATCAACAACTGGCTGCCCTATCAGAGCCTGGGCTGCCGGATCATGGCGCGTTCGGCCTTCTACCAGGCAAGCGGTGCCTTCGGCTTCCGCGACCAGTTGCAGGACACGCTGGCGTTCCTGATCCACCGACCGGAACTGGCACGTGCGCAGATCCTCAACGCAGCTGCTCGGCAGTTCGTCGAAGGCGACGTGCAGCATTGGTGGCTGCCGGGCACCGGTGCCGGCGTGCGCACGATGATTTCGGACGACGTCGTCTGGCTTGCCCATGCCGTCACCCATTACTGCGAAGTGACGGGGTCTGCCGATATCCTCGGTGAGAAGATCGCGTTCATCACCGGCCCGGCGCTCGAGGAAGGCCAGCACGACGCCTTCTACAAGCCTGAGATCTCCGATGAGATCGCCGACGTCTATGAGCATTGCGCCCGCGCGCTCGATCTGGCGATCAAGCGCAGCGGCGAAAACGGCCTGCCGCTCATTCTCGGCGGCGACTGGAACGACGGCATGAACCGCGTCGGCATCGCCGGCCGCGGCACCAGCGTCTGGCTCGGCTGGTTCCTGGCCGGCACCCTGCGCGGTTTCCTGCCCTTTGCGCGCGAGCGCAAGGACAAGGCGCGCGTCACCCATTGGGAGACGCACCTCGCTGCCTTGAAGGCCGTGCTCGACGAGGCAGGCTGGGATGGCGACTACTATCGTCGTGGTTATTACGACGATGGCACGCCGCTCGGCTCGAGCGACAGCGACGAATGCCGGATCGATTCGATCGGCCAGTCCTGGAGCGTGCTTTCGGGCGAAGGTGATGAGCAACGGTCGCAGAACGCGATGGATGCCGTCATGGCCGAACTGGTCGATCCCGACCGCCGCATCGTCCGGCTGTTCACGCCGCCGCTTGAACGAACCAGGCAGGACCCGGGCTACATCAAGGCCTATCCGCCCGGCGTGCGTGAAAACGGCGGGCAATATACCCATGCGGCCACCTGGGTCGCGCTGGCCTTTGCCGAGCAGGGACGGGCTGAGGAAGCCTGGCGTGTCTTCCAGATGCTGAACCCGGTCTCGCATGCGCTCAGCCGCGAAGATGCCGATCACTACCGGGTCGAGCCCTATGTGGTTGCGGCCGATATCTACGGCGAAGGCGCGCTTGCCGGACGCGGCGGCTGGACCTGGTATACCGGGTCGGCCGGCTGGCTCTATCGCGCTGGCGTCGAGGGTATCCTCGGCATTCGCCGGCAAGGTGAGAAGCTCGTCATCCGTCCGGTGCTGCCGGAGGCATGGGACGGCTACTCGGCCGAAGTGACGCTGAACGGCACGAAACACAAGATTTCGGTCACGCGGGACGCGAAAAGCCGCAACCCGGTCGTCAGCATCAATAATAGTGTCACAAAAAACGCGCATGAAGGCATTTTGCTGTAACTGCCGGCACTGAGTGAACGTTGAAACCGGCTTTGCACCCGAACGGGCAAGGCCGGTTTTTTCTTGCGGATTTGCCGGCTGCGCGAACCCTGACGGATTTGCGTATCGATCGACGGCATCGGGACGTTGTTGGCTTCCGCCATGGACATTCCGGAGCCCGTTTCAACTGGGGTGGGGCAGGGGCGCCAGATCCTGGATAAAAGACCGCATGCTGCAAAAGACATTTGGGGGCGGCCTGGACCCGACGGTATCCGCCCGCATCGCGCCGGGGGCGCGTGACACGCGCCTCGACGTGTTGAGGGCGCTTTGCCTGCTGACGATCTTCGTCAACCACGTTCCGGGCCAGTATCTCGAATACCTGACCCACAAGAACTACGGCTTCTCGGATTCGGCCGAGGCCTTCGTGCTGATCTCCGGTCTCTCGGTCGGGCTTGCCTATGGCGGCAAGTTCGTCTCAGGCGCGCGGCTGGCGCTTACGCTGAAGATCTGGCGGCGGGCGCTGGCGCTCTATGTCGCCCATATCATGACCAGTATCGTCACCTTGGCGATCTTTGCCGGCGGTGCGCTCTATTTTGGCCGGCAGGACCTGATCGGCGAGATCAACATCCGGCCCTTTGTCGAGCAGACCGAACAGGGCATCGTCGCGATGGTGCTGCTGGGCCACCAGCTCGGCTACAACAACATCCTGTCGATGTATGCGGTTCTGTTCTTGATGCTGCCCGGCATCCTCTGGCTGAACGGCATCAGCAGCCGGCTGCTGCTGACGGCCTCCGCGTTGCTCTGGCTGGTCGCCGGCGTGTTCAAGCTGGTGCCCTCCAACTTCCTCGACGAGGGTTACTGGTTTCTCAATCCCTGGTCCTGGCAGTTCCTCTTCGTCATCGGCATCGTTGCGATGACGGCGATCCGTGGGGGGGCGGTGCTGCCCCGCAGGCCGTGGCTGATCGCGATCGCCGGCGTCTATCTTGGCATCTCCGCACTATGGGTGCTGTTTTCCTGGTGGAGCATCGACCTGTCTTTCGGACTTCCTGCTGTCTTGACCGGCTTCGACAAGACCTTCCTGTCGCTGACGCGCCTGACGCATGTGCTGGCGCTTGCCTATCTCGTGGCGGTGCTTCCGGCCGTCAATCGCCTTGCCCGGCTTGATGCCGACCATCCTCTGGCGATGCTCGGCCGCCATTCGTTGCCGATCTTCATCTTCGGCACGATCCTCGCCATGGTCGGTCAGGTCCTGTTGTTCGTGACCGGCCGAAACCCGATCACCGGCACGCTCTTCGTCATCGTGGGTATCGGCCTGCACTTCGCCTACGGCTACTATCTTGAGTGGCTCAAGGGCCTCTCCAGTGCCAAGCCGATGCGGGCAGTGTGACCGAAACCGGGTAACGGCAGGAGGTTTGGGTCACGATTGTACTGCGCATCCAGATGCCGGAGCGCCGACTGAGGGAAGTGAGTTCGGGAACCTGCGCAGCAAGAATTCAATCGCCTTGCCATTGGCGAAGGACGGTAATCCCGTCTGCCGAGCCGGGCCAGAGATAGACGGTGTAACGATCCTCACCATCGAGCCCGTGTTCGCTGAGGGTGCGAAGTCCAGTCGATACGATCATGGCACCCAGAGCGCCCTTGGGAACGCGAACACGCGCAGCCTCCGGAAAGGTAGTCCGTGAGCCCGGCTATGACGATTTCGCCTGCGGTGTGAAGCCGTGCGATCACGACATGATCTGCATTTTCGACGTCGACCTCCGGCATGTGTTCGCGCAGCTCCACCACAAGCGCAACATCCATGTTTCGGGCGGTCATGACGACAATTGCACCGTCGCCCGCAAGCAGTCGGACGCTCAAGTCCTCGTCCGTCCAGCTTGATGGCAGATCTTCGGCGCGGGACGTGTCTGCGAGATAGAACTGATGGTAATCGGCCATCACCATGCCATCGAACAAAACCGTCAATTGAGCCCCTTTGCAAGTATTTTGACCAGCGCCTGCAGCAGATATAAGCGATCGACCGATTGTCGCGAAACCGAAAGCCGCGCATGCGACTGGCTGTAGATATCAGGTTAGGCTGATCACCCAATGAGCCGGATTGCAAGGGCCAGGTTGATATGCGCGGCCTGAACGAAAAAGCCCCGGAGGCGATCCGGGGCTTTCGTATTACAATTGGGCATTACAAGTGGAATGAGGCGCCGGCTCAGGCCGCGGTGTGGCTCATGCGGACGTCCTCGTCCGTCAGGATGCCGCTGGCGCGCAGCAGGGCGGCGAAGCGGCCGTTGCTGGCGCTGAGCTCGTTGAAGCCGCCCATCTCGACGATCCGGCCCTGATCCATGAAGATCACCAGATCGGCCTCGCGCACCGTCGACAGGCGGTGGGCGATGATGAAGGTGGTGCGGTCCTTGCGCAGCGCATCGATCGCGTCCTTCACGCGCGCCTCGGTCTCGACGTCGAGCGCGCTGGTCGCCTCGTCAAGCACCAGGATCGGTGCGTTCTTGAGGATGGCGCGAGCGATCGCGACGCGCTGGCGTTCGCCGCCCGACAGGCGGTTACCGCGCTCGCCGACGACGGTGTCGTAGCCGTTGTTGCGGCTCTCGATGAAGTCGCTGGCGGCGGCGGCAGAGGCAGCAGCCATCACTTCGTCGAGCGACGCGTCGTCACGGCCAAGCCGGATGTTGTCGCAGATCGAGCGGTTCATCAGGCCGGCGTCCTGGAAGACGGTGGCGATCGAGCGACGCAGCGACTTGCGCGTCACCTTGGAGATATCGACGCCGTCGATCAGGATCTGGCCGTCACGCGGCTCGTGGACACGCTGAAGCAGGTTGACGAGCGTGGTCTTGCCGGCGCCGGTCGGGCCGACGATCGCGATCGTCTGGCCGGCCTTGGCCGTGAAGGACACGTTGCGCACGCCCTGCGTGGTGTTGGCGAAGTCGAAGGAGATATCGCGGAATTCCACTTCGCCCTTGACCGTGCCGAGTTCCGTCGCACCTGCCGGCTCTTCGCGTTCGCGCACCGAATCTTCGAGCTGGAAGAAGTCTTCAAGCTTGGCGCGGGCTTCGAAGATCTGCGTGACGAAGGCCTTCATCTGGTCGAGACGGCCGATCAGCAGGTTGGCAAAGCCGATGAAGGCGATGACTTCGCCAACCCGCAGCTCGCCGCGCTGCACGAGCACGGTGCCGATGACGAGGATCACCATCATGGAGATGGTCGAGGCAACGCGGTTAAGCGCGCTTGCCAGCGCCCACCAGTCGAGCACAGGGAACTGGGCCGAGATCAGGCGCTCGGTGAACTTCTTCAGTTCGCGCGTTTCGGCTTCGATGCGGTTGTAGCTATGGACGACCGAGACGTTGCTGATGGCGTCGGAGACGTGGGAGAAGACCGTATGGTAGTGGTTCTCGACTGAGGCCTGGCCCTCCTTGGTGCGGCTCATCACCACCTTGCTGATCATGACATAGGCAATGCCGAGCACGACGAGCACCAGCGACAGGCGAACGTCCATGGCAAAGGCAGTCGGGATCAGCAGCATCAGGGCAACGGCGGTCGCCAGGTGCTGGCGCATGAACTCGAGCCAGAGACCGAACAGCGTTTCGCAAGCGCGCAGCAGCGTATGCAGCGCATTCGACGTGCCGCGCTGGGTGTGCCAGGACAGCGGCATCGAAACAATACGGCCGAAGGCCTCCGTCAGAAGCGTTGCCCGGCGGCCATGGGCCAGCCGGTCGGCTTCGCGGGCGACGAGAACGAAGGCGACGGTGTTGAACACGCCAAGCGCTGCCCACATCAGGAGCATCGGCGTGACTTCGCCCTTGGAGGAAATGGCGTCGATGATGCGGCCGAATAGGATCGGCTCGGCAATCGTGATGGCGGCGAGCACGACGTTGGCAAGCACGATCGCCGAGACACGAAACTTGTGAACCGCAAGATACTGGAGCGCTCTCGCATACACTTGGAACAATGACACTGTCTCACCCCTTCCGGGTACCGGATTTTGCGCCGCAGCAAATTTCGCGCGGCAAATGTGTCACGCCTAGACACTCTCCGACATACGGGCACGAGGCTCGTTCTGCCGGCCGTCAAGGCCGCTTTGGGACGGTCATGGCAATAACAAGGGAAATCAGGAGCTTGAGGCGGTATTGATGGCCGAATGCCGGTTGCCCAACTGCGAGCTTGGCGCGAGCATTCATAGTTTGCTATCTTTTCCGCCCAATTCCGATTTCTTGCGATTTTCGCACAAGACCGGGCATGGTATGTCGGATTATCGCGGGTGCAACATGAATGGCCCCTGAACGGTTCATTCATGTCCGCTTTGCGGGGCCCGCACGCCTGTTCTACCTGGAAGGTGACCCATGAATATCACGCTGCTCGTGCAGTTTCTCGCGCTGATCGAAGAGATGAAGACGCGCGAGGAAATCGTGCCGGAATTCGAGCGCTTGCTCGACCGTTGCGGCTTCGACTTCTATGGGGTCGTCAGGCAGCCGAAGCCCCATGAAAACCCGCTGAGGCTGCTGCTTGCCGGTCGCTGGCCCGAAGGCTGGCCACAGATCTACATCCGCAAGAAGTATGTGGTGATCGATCCGACGATCCGCTACCTCGGCCATGCCCAGCGCGGGTTCCGCTGGCGCGACACGCTGTTTGCCTTCCGCTCCGACCCGCATCGCAAGCGCATGGAAAGCATGATGATCGAGGGCCGCAACCACGGTCTTCACGACGGCTACATCTTCCCGGTGCACGGTCGCCGCGGCCTGCTCGGCAACCTCACGGTCGGGGGGCGGGTCGTCGATCTCAGCCCTGTCGAGATCAGCCTGTTCGACCAGATCGCCAAACGCCTGTTCTGGAAGCTGCTGGAACTGACCGATCCGGAAATCTCGGCCGATCTTGCATCCCGCGTCGAAGTACAGATGACGCGGCGCGAAATGGAGGCACTCAATTATCTCGCCGACGGCATGACCTCGAACGATATCAGCAAGGTGCTCGACATCTCCAGCCATACGGTCGACTGGTACATGAATGGCATCCAGGAGAAACTGAAGGGCAAGAACCGGCACCATGTGGTGGCGATTGCCTTCCGGCTAGGACTGATTTCCTGATCCAATTCTCTCGGATTTCTGCTCGACTCTGAAATTGCGCTTCATTCTGCGACCCGCTAATACTTCATTTCGCGGGTGCAGCATTTCCCGCGTTTCAAGTCTTGAGGAGTCCGACTTGCCCATCTCTAAGATCCTTGTTGCCAACCGTTCTGAAATTGCAATCCGCGTGTTTCGCGCGGCCAATGAACTAGGTCTGAAAACGGTCGCGATATGGGCTGAAGAGGACAAACTGGCGCTGCACCGCTTCAAGGCGGACGAAAGTTATCAGGTCGGTCGCGGCCCCCATCTGGCCCGCGACCTCGGCCCGATCGAAAGCTACCTGTCGATCGAGGAAGTGATCCGCGTCGCCAAGCTATCCGGCGCCGACGCCATCCATCCGGGCTACGGCCTGCTGTCGGAAAGCCCTGAGTTCGCCGAGGCCTGTGCGGAGGCAGGCATCACCTTCATCGGCCCGAAGCCCGAAACCATGCGCCAGCTCGGCAACAAGGTTGCAGCCCGCAACCTGGCGATCTCGATCGGCGTGCCTGTCGTGCCGGCAACCGAACCGCTGCCCGACGACATGGCGGAAGTGGCCAAGATGGCTGAGGCGATCGGCTATCCGGTGATGCTGAAAGCCTCCTGGGGCGGCGGCGGGCGCGGCATGCGCGCGATCCGCGACCCCAAGGATCTCGCCCGAGAAGTGACGGAAGCCAAGCGCGAGGCCAAGGCCGCCTTCGGCAAGGACGAGGTCTATCTCGAAAAGCTGGTCGAGCGTGCCCGCCACGTCGAAAGCCAGGTGCTCGGCGATACCCACGGCAATGTCGTTCATCTGTTCGAGCGCGACTGCTCGATCCAGCGGCGCAACCAGAAGGTCGTCGAGCGCGCACCGGCGCCCTATCTCAGCGCCAGCCAGCGCGAGGAGCTTGCCGCCTATTCCAAGCGCATCGCCGAGGCGACGAACTACATCGGCGCCGGCACGGTCGAGTACCTGATGGATGCCGACAGCGGCAAGTTCTACTTCATCGAGGTCAATCCCCGCATCCAGGTCGAGCACACGGTGACCGAGGTCGTCACCGGCATCGATATCGTCAAGGCGCAGATCCATATCCTCGACGGCTATGCCATCGGTACGCCGGAATCGGGCGTGCCCGCGCAGGAAAACATCCGCCTCAACGGTCACGCGCTGCAGTGCCGCATCACCACGGAAGATCCGGAACAGAACTTCATTCCGGACTATGGCCGCATCACCGCCTATCGCGGCGCCACCGGCTTCGGCATCCGTCTCGACGGCGGCACCGCCTATTCGGGCGCCGTCATCACACGCTACTACGATCCGCTCCTGGAAAAGGTCACCGCCTGGGCGCCGAACCCCGATGAAGCGATCCAGCGCATGATCCGGGCGCTGCGCGAATTCCGCATCCGCGGCGTGGCGACGAACCTGACCTTCCTCGAGGCGATCATCAGCCATCCGAAGTTCCACGACAACACCTACACCACCCGCTTCATCGACACG
This sequence comes from Hyphomicrobiales bacterium, assembly GCA_900469625.1. Taxonomy (GTDB): domain Bacteria; phylum Pseudomonadota; class Alphaproteobacteria; order Rhizobiales; family Rhizobiaceae; genus Ensifer. The sequence continues at coordinate 103,154 of UBXV01000037.1, read as the reverse complement.
ACGCCGGAGCTGTTCCAGCAGGTTCGCCGCCAGGACCGCGCCACCAAGCTCTTGACCTATCTCGCTGACGTCACCGTCAACGGTCACCCGGAAGCCAAGGGCAGGCCGCGCCCGTCCGACGAGATCGCCGCCCCCCTCGTGCCGTTCATCGGTGGCGACATCAAGCCGGGCACCAAGCAGAAGCTCGACGAACTCGGCCCGAAGAAATTTGCCGAATGGATGAGGGCGCAGCCGCAGGTGCTCGTCACCGACACGACGATGCGCGACGGCCACCAGTCGCTGCTGGCCACCCGCATGCGCACCTATGACATCGCCCGTGTCGCCGGCACCTATGCGCGGGCGCTGCCCAACCTGTTCTCGCTCGAATGCTGGGGCGGGGCGACCTTCGACGTGTCGATGCGCTTCCTCACCGAAGATCCGTGGGACCGGCTGGCGCGCATCCGCGAGGACGCGCCGAACCTGCTCCTGCAGATGCTGCTGCGCGGCGCCAACGGCGTCGGCTACAAGAACTACCCCGACAACGTCGTCAAATACTTCGTGCGCCAGGCGGCACGGGGTGGCATCGACGTCTTCCGCGTGTTCGATTGCCTCAACTGGGTCGACAACATGCGCGTGTCGATGGAGGCGGTCGCCGAGGAGAACAGGATCTGCGAAGCGGCCATCTGCTATACCGGCGACATTCTGAACGCCGCCCGTCCCAAATATGATCTCAAGTACTACACCGCGCTTGCGGCCGAGCTGGAAAAGGCAGGCGCCCACATCATCGCGGTCAAGGACATGGCCGGTCTGTTGAAGCCCGCGGCCGCGCGCGTGCTGTTCAAGGCCCTGCGTGAGGCGACGGATCTGCCGATCCACTTCCACACCCACGACACCTCTGGCATTGCGGCTGCCACCGTGCTTGCGGCAGTCGACGCCGGCGTCGACGTCGTCGATGCGGCGATGGATTCGCTCTCCGGTAACACCTCGCAGCCCTGCCTCGGCTCGATCGTGGAGGCGCTTCGCGGCTCCGAGCGCGATCCGGGCCTCGATCCCGAATGGATCCGCCGCATCTCGTTCTACTGGGAAGCTGTGCGCCACCAGTATGCCGCCTTCGAAAGCGACCTCAAGGGGCCGGCGTCGGAAGTCTACCTGCATGAAATGCCCGGCGGCCAGTTCACCAACCTCAAGGAGCAGGCCCGCTCGCTCGGTCTCGAAACCCGCTGGCACGAGGTGGCGCAGGCCTATGCCGATGCCAACCAGATGTTCGGCGACATCGTCAAGGTGACGCCGTCCTCGAAGGTGGTCGGCGACATGGCGCTGATGATGGTGAGCCAGGACCTGACCGTCGCCGATGTCGAGAACCCGGCCAAGGACATCGCCTTCCCGGAATCGGTCGTGTCGATGCTGAAGGGCGATCTCGGTCAGCCCCCGGGCGGCTGGCCGGAAGGCCTGCAGAAGAAGGCGCTGAAGGGCGAGAAGGCCTATGTGGTGCGTCCGGGTTCGCTGCTTGAAGCAGCCGATCTCGATGCCGAGCGCAAGGCAATTGAGGAGAAGCTCGAGCGCGAGGTCAACGACTACGAATTCGCCTCCTATCTGATGTATCCCAAGGTCTTCACCGACTATGCGCTGGCGGCGGAAACCTATGGTCCCGTCAGCGTGCTGCCGACACCCGCCTATTTCTACGGAATGGCGCCGGGCGAGGAGCTGTTCGCCGACCTCGAAAAGGGCAAGACGCTCGTCATCCTCAACCAGACCCAGGGTGAGATCGACGAGAAGGGCATGGTCAAGGTGTTCTTCGAACTGAACGGCCAGCCACGCCCGATCAAGGTTCCCGATCGCAACCGCGGTGCCTCCAGCGCCATCCGCCGCAAGGCGGAAGCCGGCAACGCCGCGCAGCTCGGCGCGCCGATGCCGGGCGTGATCTCGACGGTCGCGGTCCATGCGGGCCAGGCGGTCAAGGCCGGCGACGTGCTCTTGTCGATCGAGGCGATGAAGATGGAAACGGCGTTGCACGCGGAAAAGGACGGCACGATTGCCGAAGTCCTGGTGCGCGCCGGCGACCAGATCGATGCCAAGGACCTGCTCGTCGTCTTCGGCAGCTGAGGTTTGGTGTAGGCAGGACGACAACGGCCGGATGCGAATCCGGCCGTTTTCTTATGTCTGGAGGGGGAGGATGGTCGCTCTCCTGACATAGCCCGTCATTCTCCTCCGTCATCCTCGGGCTTGACCCGAGGATCCATTGCGGACGCAACAAGGTTTGCGCCGCCACCGTTGTTCGACGCGGTGAAGGCCTCGGCTTGTGGTGTGGATCCTCGGGTCAAGCCCGAGGACGACCATTGAAGGGGCTGTGGCTGATCGGTGACGGCCCGTCGTGGCCCGGCGACAGATCCCTGATGGATGAACGCGCACAGGAGCATGGCGAATGCCAGCGGCGGGTGATGGGGCGGACATTCGCCCTCCATCGACCGCGTCGCGATTGCAGCGAGGCGCTGTGCCCCTTAAGCGTTCTTCAGATATCGTAGCTGTGCGGCGCGCTCAGCGAGGCGATGAACTTCTTGGTGCGCTCGCGCTCGGGCGTCGAGAAGATCGTCTTCGGGGCGCCGCTTTCGACGATCACGCCGCCGTCGAGAAACACCACCTTGTCGGCGACGCGGGAGGCGAGCCGGAGGTCGTGGGTCGCCATCACCATGGTCGTGCCTTCGCGGGCAAGCCGGCTCAGCACCTCGACCACTTCTTCGGCCAGTTCCGGATCGAGCGCCGAGGTCGGCTCGTCGCACAGGAGCACACGCGGCGATGGCGCAAGCGCCCGGGCGATCGCCACCCGCTGCTGCTGTCCGCCCGACAGCGTTGCCGGCCAGGCATCGGCCTTGTGTGCCATGCCGACCTTTTCGAGCAGTTCCATAGCGCGTGCCCGCGCCTTGTCGGCAGGCCATTTCAAGACGGTGACCAGGCCCTCCATGACATTGCCGAGTGCCGTCTGGTGCGGGAAGAGCTGGAAATTCTGGAACACCATGCCAGTCTGGCGGCGCAGGCGCTGGATCGCCTGCCAGCCGGTCTTGCGTCCGGGTTGAAACTCGATCGTGTCATCCCCGAGACGGATCGAGCCTGATGTCGGGATCTCGAGCAGGTTGATGCAGCGCAAAAGCGTGCTCTTGCCGCCGCCCGACGGGCCGACCAGCGCCGTCACCGTGCCCTCCGCCAGCGTCACGGAGATATCCTTCAGCACGAGATTGTCGCCGAAGCGCTTTTCGATATGGGAAAGCTCGATCATGTCCGCGCCTCCAGGAAGCCGCCATAGCGGGCGAAGCGGCGCTCCAGCCGCACCTGCAGCGCTGAAAGCACCGAGCTCATGGCAAGATAGATCAGCGCCGCCTCGATATAGAGGATCAGCGGCTCATAGGTGGTGGCGACGATGCGCTGCGCCGTCTGGAAAAGCTCCGGCACGGTAATCGCGGCTGCCAGCGACGTATCCTTCACCAGCGAGATGAAGGTGTTCGACAAGGGCGGCACGGCGACGCGGGCCGCCTGCGGCAGGATCGTGCGGCGCATCGCCTGGCTCCAACTCATGCCGATGGAGTAGGCCGCTTCCCACTGCCCGCGCGGCACCGACGAAATCACCGCCCGGATGATCTCCGAGGTGTAGGCGCCGACATTGAGCGTGAAGCCGATCAGCGCTGCCGGGAAGGCGTCGAGCAGGATGCCCATGCTCGGCAGGCCGTAGAAGATCACGAAGAGCTGGACGAGCAGCGGCGTGCCGCGGATCACCCAGACGTAGAACCGCGCGATGGCGACGATGGGCGCCGGGCCGAACAGGCGGGCGATCGCGGTCGCAAGGCCGAGCGTCAGTCCGAGAATGAACGACAGCAGCGTCAGCGGGATGGTGAATGTCAGCCCGGCCCACAGCAGGGACGGCAGCGAATCCAGCATCAGTTGGAGCCAGGTGGGCAAGGGACAGGCCTTTCGAAAAAGCGCGATCCGCTCCGGGGGCCCGGAACGGATCGCTTTTCATAACCGAGAATGGGCGGCGGAGAAACCGGCGCTGCTCTCAGCTGGATGTTACTTCGAGACGTCGGCGCCGAAGTACTTCTGCGAGATCTTCTCGTAGGTGCCGTCGGCCTTGATGTCGACGAGCGCCTTGTTGATGGCCTCGAGCAGCTCCGGTTCGTCCTTGCGGATGATGATGCCGGAGTAGTCGGCGTCGGCCTTCTCGGCGGCGATCTTCACATTGGCATCCGGCTTCTGCTTCTTGAAGTCGAGGAAGGAGAGGCTGTCGTTGATGGTCGCGTCGGCGCGGCCGGTGAGCACGAGCTGGATCGACTGGTCGAAGCCGTCGGTGCCGACGAGTTCTGCGCCGGAGGCCTGGGCCAGCTTGCCGAAATTGCTCGTCAGCGACTGGGCGGACTTCTTGCCCTTGAGGTCGGCAAAGTCCTTGATCTCGGCGTCGTCGCCCTTGACGATCAGCACGGCCTTGGAGGCGATGTAGGGCTCGGAGAAGTCGTACTTCTTCTTGCGCTCCTCGGTGATGCCGACCTGGTTGATGACCGTGTCGTAGCGGTTGGCATCGAGACCGGCGATCAGGCCGTCCCACTTGCCTTCGAGGAACTCGGCCTTGACGCCCAGCTTTTCAGCGACGGCCTGGCCGATCTCGACGTCGAAGCCGACGAGCGCGCCTGACTTGTCGTGGTAGGTGAAGGGCGCATAGGTGCCTTCGGTGCCGATCTTCAGGACGCCGGCCGACTTGACCTGATCGAGGTTCTCACCGGCCTGGGCGGGAGCGAGGGCGGCAACCTGCAGGAGGGCGGCGGCAAAGAGCGTGGGGAGGATTTTCATCGTGTCTTTCCATCTTTCTATCTTCCGGCCCGTCGTCCGGATTGAGGGGAGAATCGCACAAAAAAATCGCTGCTTGAGCGCACAAAACTCCAATTCCTGACCGTTTTGATGAAGATTTTTCCCCGGATCGGGAGAATATTCATCCAAAAAGTGCGCCTGTCGCCAAATCTGGCCGTTTTCGATTTTGCCATGGAATCGAGGTTGAAATCGCTTTCAAAATTCGGTATGCACATTTTCATCGATTCATGCACGTTTATGCACGGTTTGCCGAGTGTCCACGGAACTTCTTCTTCGCGAACGAAAATCGTTGATTCAGGAACGGCTGAAGGTCGATGGCCGAGTGCTGGCGGCAGACCTTGCCGCGGAATTTCGGGTGTCCGAAGACACCATCCGGCGCGACCTGCGCGAGATGGCGGCAGCCGGCCTCTGCGAGCGGGTCTATGGTGGTGCGTTGCCGCTGGCGCCGAGCTCGTTGACCCTCAGTCAGCGCGTCGCCATGGCGCCGGAACGCAAGGCAGCCCTTGCCCGCGCGTCGGTCGGCTTCATCGCGCCTGGGAGCACGGTGTTCCTCGATGCCGGCTCGGCCAACCTCGCCATCGCCCAGCTGATCGCGCCAGAGCTGAAGGCGACCATCGTCACCAATACGCCGCTGATTGCTGCCGCCCTGATGGAGAAGCCTGAGATCGACCTGATCCTCGTCGGCGGTCCCCTCAACCGCGCCGTCGGCGCTGCCGTCGGAGCGCGCGCGCAGCGCGATATCGAACAGCTTCGGCCTGATCTCTGCATTCTCGGCACCTGTGGCGCCGACGCCGATGCTGGACTGACGGCAATCTATTTCGAAGACGCCGAGTTCAAGCGGCTGGTGGCTTCGCGCAGCCGCGCCGTGCTCGTCGCCGTCACCAACGACAAGCTCGGGACGGCTGCGGCCCACGCGGTTGTCGGCATCGACGCGGTGACGACGCTGGTGCTGGAGGCGGATGCGCCGGCAACCTACGTCGCCGCCTTCGGAACTTCTGGAACGGCTATCGTCATGGCGGAGGCAAGCGAGAGATGAGCATCGCACATGTGGCATTCTGGACCCGGGATCTGGAGGCGGTCGCGTCGTTCTGGTCGCGCTTCCTCGGGGCCGCCGTCGGCGAGGTCTATGAGAGCCGCCGTCGACCGGGCTTTCGCTCCCGCTTTCTGACGCTTGGCGATGGCCCGGCCATCGAGATCATGGAGGGCCCCTGGGTCGCTCCGGCCGATCCGGAAGGCACTGAGCGCACCGGTCTTGCCCATGTGGCCCTGTCGCTTGGAAGCGAGGCGGCGGTCGACGCGATGGCGTTGCGGGCCGAAGCCGAGGGCATTCTGGTAGCGCCGGCGCGGTGGACGGGAGACGGCTTCTACGAGGCCGTGCTTCGCGACCCCGACGGTAATCTGATCGAAATCACCAGTTGAGCCGGCACCGTCCGGCATAGAGGCACAGACCCATGGATCAACGTTCCGCATCCACCGCCGTTCGGCAGGGTTACATGACCCGCAACCGGCTTGCCGTGTCGCTGCTGTTCCTGATGAACGGTTTCGTCACGGGAAGCTGGGCGCCGAAAATCCCCGAATTCAAGGATCGCCTGGGCATCAGTGAAAGCGTGCTCGGCCTGCTCATCCTGATGTTCGGCATCGGCTCGCTGGTGCTGATGCCGATTGCTGGCGGCTTCATCGCCCGTGTCGGTTCGCAAAAGGTGGCCAAGGTGACCGCAATCCTGCTGTCGCCGCTGCTCCTGCTCTTGACGCTTCTGCCCAATGTCTGGGCTGCAGCCGTCGGCATGTTCCTGCTCGGCGGTTTCGTCGGCGCCATGGACGTGGCGATGAACGCCAATGCGGTCGAGGTCGAGAAATCGATGCGCCGCGCCATCATGTCGTCCTGCCACGCCTATTGGAGCCTCGGCGGCCTGATCGGCGCCGGCATCGGCGGTTTCCTGATGGCGCATTTCGGCGTGCTGCCGCACGTCATCGTGGTCACGCTGCTGTCGCTGGCGGTCATTGCCATTGCCTGGCCGATGATCCTTGCCGACAAGCCGCATGCCGCGGCCACCAAGGAAAAGCTTCGACTGCCGATGACGCCGCTTCCCTGGCTGATCGGCATCATGGCGCTGTTTTCGATGGTGCCGGAGGGGACCGTGCTCGACTGGGGTGCGCTCTACCTGCGCAACGAACTCGGCGCCTCGGTCGAATTGTCGGGCTTCGGCTTTGCCGCCTTCTCGGCGACCATGGCGACCATGCGCTTTGCCGGCGACCATGTGCGCGATCGTTTCGGCGCCAAGCGCACGCTGCGCATCTGCACGGTCACGGCGCTTGTCGGCATGGTGCTCGCAGGCCTGGCACCCAACGCCTATGTCGCCATCCTCGGCTTTGCCATCGCCGGCATCGGCATTTCCAACATGGTGCCGATCGCGTTTTCGGCCGCCGGCAACATGCCGGGCCTGCAGCCGGGCATCGGCCTGTCGGTCGCGACCTTCATGGGCTACTCCGGCATGCTGTTTGCACCGTCGCTGATCGGCTTCGTCGCCGAGCATACCGGCTTTGCCATCATCTTCGCCTCGGTGCCGGTGCTGTTCATCGTCGTGCTCTTGCTGTCGCACCACGCCCACCACGCGGACCACGCAAAGGGGCATTGAGGCCGGGCGCTCGCCATCAAATCGCCGTCAGGGCATGATGTCGCCGTTGACAACAGTGCTTTCCTCATCCACCTGATGGACGAAAAGCAGGAGCGGGACAGGCTGGCGTCCGTGCGGTTTCCGTCCGTATCCCGCTTGCGAAACGATGAGACCAGGTCACCGGTGTGACCTGGGGGACCAAGAGGCCTTCATGTCTGCCGCCTTCGATTTTGATCCGCAGCCCCGCCGCGCGTCCGTCGCCGTCGATGTCGGCGGTGTCATAGTGGGGGGCGGCGCGCCGGTGGTCGTCCAGTCGATGACCAACACCGATACCGCCGATATCGACGGAACGGTGGCGCAGGTGGCAGCCCTTCACAAGGCCGGCTCGGAACTGGTGCGCATCACCGTCGACCGTGACGAGAGTGCGGCCGCCGTGCCGAAGATCCGCGAACGGCTCGAGCGCCTCGGCCTCGACGTGCCGCTCGTCGGCGACTTCCACTATATCGGCCACAAGCTGCTTGCCGACCATCCGGCCTGCGCCGAGGCGCTGGCGAAGTACCGCATCAACCCGGGCAATGTCGGCTTCAAGGACAAGAAGGACAAGCAGTTCGCCGAGATCGTCGAAATGGCGATCCGCTACGACAAGCCGGTGCGCATCGGCGTCAACTGGGGCTCGCTTGACCAGGAACTGCTGACGCGGCTGATGGACGAGAACAAGGCGAACGGCTTTCCGCTGACGGCCCAGGAGGTGACGCGCGAGACGATCGTGCAGTCGGCGCTTTTGTCTGCTGAGCTTGCCGAAGACATCGGGCTTGCGCGCAACCGCATCATTCTCTCCGCCAAGGTTTCGGGCGTTCAGGATCTGATCGCCGTCTATGCCATGCTGTCGGCGCGCTCGGACCATGCGCTGCATCTGGGGCTCACCGAAGCCGGCATGGGTACCAAGGGCATCGTCGCCTCGTCGGCCTCGCTCGGCATTCTCATGCAGCAGGGCATCGGCGACACCATCCGCATTTCCCTGACGCCGGAGCCGGGCGGCGACCGCACCCGCGAGGTGCAGGTGGCGCAGGAACTGCTGCAGGTCATGGGCTTCCGCCAGTTCATTCCCGTCGTTGCCGCCTGTCCCGGATGTGGCCGCACGACCTCGACGGTCTTCCAGGAGCTCGCACAGAAGATCCAGGACGACATCCGCCGCAACATGCCGGTCTGGCGCGAGAAATATCCCGGTGTCGAGGGCCTCAAGGTCGCGGTCATGGGCTGCATCGTCAACGGCCCCGGCGAAAGCAAACATGCCGATATCGGCATTTCGCTTCCGGGCACAGGCGAAACGCCGGCGGCTCCCGTCTTCATCGACGGCCAGAAGGCGATGACGCTGCGCGGACCCAACATCGCCGGCGATTTCGAGACGCTGGTTTCCGACTATATCGAGAAGCGCTACGGCCAGGGGCAGGCCGCGGCCGAGTAGGTCGTCTGCCGGCATGTCCTGACGGCGAACGCCTGGCGATGCTCAGAGCCGCGTGGTCAGCAGCTTCAATCCCGCAAAAGCGAAAAACCCGGCCATCAGGCTTTCGATGATCCGTCGCGACTTCAGATAGCCGCGATGCACCGGCGGCAGCGAGAAGACAAGCGCGAAGCCGCAGAACGTCACCAGACCGAGCAGCATGCAGCCGCCGATGAAGGTGGCGGTGACGCCGACCGGTGCGCCCTCGGGCATGCCGAGCGAGACCAGCATGATCCATGAGAAGATCGCCTTTGGGTTGGTCAGATGGATGCCGAGCCCCTTCAAATAGAGCCGCTTCAACGAAGCCTGCGTCTTCGCCACCTGGACGATCGCGCTCCTGTCGCTGCGCATGGCGGCGCGTAGCGCGTTATAGGCGAGCCAGAAGAGATAGCAGGCGCCGGCAATCTTGAGCACGATGATGGCGTGGCCATAGGCGCGGATCAGCGCCGAGAGCCCGGACGCCGTCAGCATCGCCCAGGTATAGCTTCCCGTGAGAACGCCCAAGGCGAGCGCGAGGCCAGCCTTGCGCCCCTCACTGACCGAGGTGGTGATGATTGCGAGGATCGCCGGTCCGGGCGAAGCGGTGGCAATCAGATAGGCTGTCCAGGCGACGAGAAGCTGCGGCAGATAGGGCGTCGGGTCGAACATGCGAGAAACTCCGGCTCGGTCGCCGGAGGCTAGATCAATTCATCGCGTGTCTGAAACGGCGAAATGTGACCGTGACAAGATCTCAGAGGATCTCGTCGAGCGCCTCGACCAGTCTTGCGCATTCGGCATCGGTGCCGATGGTGATGCGCAGGAAATCGGAAATGCGCGGCTTGGCGAAGTGGCGCACCAGCACGGCGCGCTCCCTCAGCGCCTGCATCAGCGCCTCGCCGGAATGGCCGGGGTGACGGGCAAAGACGAAGTTTGCCGCCGACGGCAGCACCTCGAAGCCCCGTTCGGTCAGCTGTTCGGTCAAGCGCCCGCGCGATGCTATGATTTTCTGGCGTGTTGCCTCGAACCAAGCCTCGTCCTCGATCGCAGCGGTCGCTCCAGCCTGGGCCGGGCGGCCGAGCGGGTAGGAGTTGAAGCTGTCCTTCACCCGCTCCAGTGCCTCGATCAGCGGCCGCTGGCCGATGGCGAAGCCGACGCGCAGGCCGGCAAGCGCACGGGACTTGGAGAAGGTCTGGACGACAAGCAGGTTCTCGTATTTCGGCACCAGCGCGATCGCCGACTGGCCGCCGAAGTCGATATAGGCTTCGTCGACGACGACGGGCTGGTCCGGATGGGCGGCAACGAGGCGCTCGATTTCGGCAAGCGGCAGGCCGATGCCCGTCGGGGCATTGGGATTGGGCAGGATAATCGCGCCGCAGGGCCTGTCATAGTCGTCAAGGTCGATGCGGAACTGAGCGTCGAGCGGCACTTCGACGGCATCGATCGCAAACAGCCGGGCGTAGGTCGCGTAAAAGCTGTAGGAAATGTCGGGGTAGAGCAGCGGAGCGTCGTGCTTCAGCAGGCCCGCGAAGATGTGGGCGAGAACTTCGTCCGAACCGTTGCCGACAAAGACTTCGCCGGCGGTGACACCATGGCGGGCGGCGATGGTTTCACGCAGGCGAAGCGCCAGCGGATCCGGATAAAGCCTGAGATCGGCGTTGGCCGCACCGGTGACAGCGCGAAGCACCTTGTCCGACGGGCCGTAGGGGCTCTCATTGGTGTTGAGCTTGACGAGGTTGGCGATGCGCGGCTGTTCGCCCGGTACATAGGGCTTGAGCGTCGAAACGATGGGCGACCAGTATTTGCTCACGGTTCAATTCCTGCGATTGGCGATGAAACGGGCGGCTTCGGCGAGGATGGACGCGCGCTCGCCATAGGGCTCGAGCAACGCTTCAGCCTCGGCGACATAGTGCTCCAGCCGCGTTTCGGCCCAGGCCTGTCCGTGCAGGGCGACGAGCGTTCCCTTGCCGCGCGCCGCGTCCTTGCCGGTTGCCTTGCCCATGGTCTCGGCGTCGGCCGTCAGATCGAGCAGGTCGTCGGCGAGCTGGAAGGCGAGGCCGATCTTTTCGCCGAAGCTGCGCAGGCGCTGCCGGTCGGCGGCGCTGGCGCCGGCGACGATCGCGCCCGCCTCGCAGGCAAAGCGCAGCAATGCACCCGTCTTCATGGCTTGCAGCGTCACGATGCCGGCCTCGTCGGGCGCGGATTTCTCGGCCGCAAGGTCGAGCGCCTGGCCACCGGCCATGCCGCCATGGCCGGCCGCGCGCGAAAGCGCCAAAACGAGCGCGGTCTTTTGCGCGTCGGCAAGCGGCGTTTCCGGCGAAGCGATGATGTCGAAGGCGAAGGTCAAGAGACTATCGCCGGCAAGGATGGCGGTCGCCTCGTCGAAGGCCTTGTGCACGGTCGGTTGGCCGCGGCGGATATCGTCGTCGTCCATCGCCGGCAGGTCGTCGTGAACCAGCGAGTAGCAGTGGACGCATTCGAGCGCTGCGCCAACACGGAGCGCCGCATCGACATTGCCGCCGAGCAGGCTGGCGCATTCGATCACCAGAAACGGGCGCAGCCGTTTGCCGCCGTTGAGAACGCCGTGACGCATGGCGCCGAGCAGGTTTTCCGGCCGGCCGATCTCGTCGGGTTCGACGCTCGGACCCAACAGGCGTGCCAGCAGTGTCTCGACCGCAAGCGCGTTGTGTTTCAATCGGGTCTCGAAGGTCGGTGTTTCCTGTCTCATGCAGCGCTCTTTGGCACGGGCGAAAGGCGCTTTCAACGGGCTTTCGTGTCGCGGCGGTGCGCTTTGTCGAGGACAGAGCTGTGAGTGCCTTGCCTTTTGCCAGAAAGCCCGTTCAACTTTGTCAGACCATGCACTAAGAGAAACGGATGGACAGAGAGGTGGACAGTCAGGCCGTGGACATCGTTCCCGAGGCGCGAGAGGAGGGCGACATGCCCGCCAGTCGCTGGGCGTCCCTCCGTCGGACGTTGCGCCTCCATCGTCGTCGCATCGTTCTCGTGGTCGTCGGCCTTGTGCTTCTGCCCTATGCGTTGATCGCGCTCTACCTCATCGATCCCATTCGCCCTGTTTCGACGCTGATGCTGCGCGACCTCGTGCTCTTGCGCGGCTACGACCGGCAATGGGTCGAGTTCGACCAGATCGCCCCGGTCCTGGTGCAGTCGGTGATGATGTCGGAGGATGGCCAGTTCTGCATCCACGACGGCGTCGACTGGGGGCAGATGCGCGGTGTGGTCGAGGATGCGCTCGAGGGAGAATCGACGCGCGGCGCCAGCACCATCCCGATGCAGACGGTCAAGAACCTGTTTCTCTGGAACGGCCGCTCCTTCGTGCGCAAGGCGATGGAACTGCCGCTCGCCATTGCCGCCGATTTCGTCTGGAGCAAAAGGCGGATGATGGAGATCTACCTGAACGTCGCTGAATGGGGCGATGGCATCTACGGCATCGAGGCTGCCGCCCGCCACCATTTCGGCGTTTCCGCCGCCAAGCTCTCCAGGCGCCAGGCAGCCCTTCTCGCCGTGTCGCTGCCCAATCCACGGGAGCGCAATGCCGGAAAACCCGGCCGCGGGCTGAAACGCCTGGCATCGCTGATCGAGCGCCGCGCGAGCCGGTCAGGCGAATACATCACCTGCCTTTATGATTGAGATGACGTCTATTCATTGGTCCTGATGTTCGCCGTGGCTTATGGGTCGCGAGGGTAAGCACAGGGAGATCCATGCATGGACAAGCTCGTCCTTTACGTCGGCAACAAGAACTACTCCTCCTGGTCTCTGCGGCCGTGGCTGGCGCTGGAAGCTGCCGGCATCGCCTTCGAGGATGTGGTCATCCCCTTCGATTTTGCCGCCGGAAACCCCAAGCTGAAGGAGATCTCGCCGACCGGTCGCGTGCCGTTGCTGGAACATGGCGGCTTCAAGGTCTGGGAATCGCTGGCGATCATCGACTATGTCGCCGAGCTCTTTCCTGACGCAGGACTATGGCCTGAAGGCCAAAAGGACCGGGCGCGAGCCCGCAGCTATGCCTGCGAGATGCTGTCGGGTTTTCGTGCCTTGCGCGGCGCATGCCCGATGAACATTCGTCGCAAGCCGCAGGCGCTCGCGGTATCAAACGAGGTGCGCGCTGACGTCGCCCGCATCGAGACGATCTGGGCTGATGCACTTGCGCGCTCCGGCGGCCCGTACCTGTTCGGGGCGTTTACGGCTGCCGATGCGATGTACGCGCCTGTGGTTAACCGCCTCGACGTCTACAATCTCGTTAGCGACCCCACGACTTTGGGGTATATGGAACGAATAAAGGCGCACCCGGCATTTGCGAAATGGGAAGCGGACGCACGCGCGGAGCCGTGGATCGTTGCCGAGGACGAAGTCTGAATCGATCTTCCTTGAACGAGGAGTCGAAAAATTGCGCTCGGGGACTGGTCAAGCGGCAGTTCGCCATGTATAAGCGCGCCAAATTTCCGTGATTAACATCTGTTTTATACGGCCATTTCGGCTGCTGAACAGTGTTTTGCCCGATAAGTGGAGAATGAAATGGCTGTACCTAAAAGAAAAACGAGCCCGTCCAAGCGTGGCATGCGCCGTTCCGCCGACGCCCTGAAGACGCCGACCTACATCGAAGACAAGAACTCCGGTGAACTGCGTCGCCCGCACCACATCGACCTGAAGACCGGCATGTACCGCGGTCGCCAGGTTCTGACCCCGAAGGAAAGCGCATAAGCGCTGGAATTGGCGGACCGAGTTAAAGGGCTGGCTTTGCCAGCCCTTTTCTTTTGTAAAGTCGACATCTTCTCGACGGAGAGGATGGGTTAAGTAAGCGTGGTGATCTCTGGCGTCACTTGGCGCATGCGGTGATCACGCATCGAAGAGGGAGCGCATTTTTCCATGCTTGCCGCCATTCCATTGCTGATCCTGCCCTTTGCCGTCTACAATCTCGCCATGCTCGGCCTCTTCGGCGGAACGGCCGGGCTCGGCGCCGGCGTGATGTCTCTGTCGATGCTGTCAGGCGCCACATGGGCCATGAGCTTCGGCGACCTCTTGATCGTCGTTGCGTTGCTTCTGCTCTTCGTGGAAATTCTCAAGGCCACCCGCACAGGCACGCGGGCGCTGATGGACCATCTCTTATCGATGGTGCTGTTCATCGCGTTCCTGGTCGAGTTCCTGCTGGTCGCGCCTGCGGCCACCCAGATCTTCTTCATCCTGATGACGATCAGCTTCATCGACGTCATCGCCGGCTTCTCCGTGTCGATGCGATCGGCGGGCCGGGATGTCTCTATCGGTCTTTGAAGAGGGCTGAAGGGCAATGGAACGCCGCGCCTCCAAGAGGAGAGCGGCGTCGTCACGAAATGCTCAGCCGAGATTGTCGAGCTTGGTCTGAAGGGCGCGCAGCTGCTCCTTCAACTCGTCGATATCCTTGGCTTCCGCCTTCTTGGTCTCCTTGACGGGAGGCGAAGCGATGAAGGGCGAAAACATCTGCATCGCCTGATGGAACATCTCGGTGTTGCGGCGAACCTGCTCCTCGACGAGCTGCATCGGCGCCTGCAGGTTCTTGCCGAGCGGCGTGTCGCCGAAAGCCTTGTTGATCTGCTCGCGCATCTGCACCTGCTGCTCGGTGAAGGCCTGCATCGAGTGTTCGAGATAGCTCGGAACCACCATCTGCATCTGATCGCCGTAGAACGAGATCAACTGGCGCAGGAAAGAAATCGGCAGCAGCGTGTTGCCGGTCTTGGATTCCTGTTCGAAGATGATCTGCGTCAGCACCGAATGGGTGATGTCTTCGCCTGATTTGGCGTCCTGGACGGTAAATTCCTCGCCCTTCTTGACCATCACTGCCAGGTCGTCGAGCGTGACGTAGGTGCTGGTCCCGGTATTGTAGAGCCGGCGGTTCGCATACTTCTTGATCACGATCTGGCCGTCGTTCTTCGCCATCAGGCTCTCCTCATTACCCGCGGTCCGTCTTTTTCTACTTTTCAGAGTATCCGCAAATGAACGCCGCTGACAATGTCTTTGTGCGATGCGGCGACGCAAGTGCGAAATCTCGCAGTCGGCGCGCCGTGACGGTTTTGCGGCAGTGCATCAAGGCGTTTGACTTGCGCTCCGCGCTTTGCCAGTCTGCTGCCTGACCGCAAGAAAATCTGAGGAAACGTCCCCATGAGCAATCCCTCCATCGTGATCGCCAGCGCGGCACGCACCGCCGTCGGATCCTTCAACGGCGCCTTCGGCAACACGCCGGCCCACGAGCTTGGCGCCGCCGTCATCAAGGCCGTGCTCGAACGTGCCGGCGTCGAGGCGAGCGACGTCGACGAGGTGATCCTTGGCCAAGTTCTGCAGGCAGGCGAGGGCCAGAACCCAGCACGCCAGGCGGCGATGAAGGCCGGCATTCCGGCGGAAAAGACCGCCTGGGGCATGAACCAGCTCTGCGGCTCGGGCCTGCGCGCCGTGGCACTCGGCATGCAGCAGATCGCCAATGGCGATGCCGACATCATCATCGCCGGCGGCATGGAGTCCATGTCGATGGCGCCGCACTGCTCGCATCTGCGCGGCGGCGTCAAGATGGGCGATTTCAAGATGGTCGACACGATGATCAAGGATGGCCTGACGGACGCCTTTTACGGCTACCACATGGGCATCACCGCGGAGAACGTCGCGCGCCAGTGGCAGCTGACCCGCGAGGAGCAGGACGCCTTTGCGCTCGCCTCGCAGAACAAGGCCGAGGCCGCGCAGAAGGCTGGCCGCTTCGCCGACGAGATTGTTCCCTTCGTCGTCAAGGGCCGCAAGGGCGACGTCGTCGTCGACCAGGACGAGTATATCCGCCATGGCGCCACGCTTGATCAGATGACCAAGCTGCGTCCGGCCTTCGACAAGGAAGGCACGGTGACGGCCGGCAACGCGTCAGGCCTCAATGACGGCGCTGCCGCAACCCTGCTGATGACCGAGGCGGAGGCCGCCAAGCGCGGCATCAAGCCGCTCGCACGCATCGTCTCCTGGGCCACCGCCGGCGTCGATCCGCAGGTGATGGGCACAGGCCCGATCCCGGCATCGCGCAAGGCGCTGGAAAAGGCCGGCTGGGCGATCGGCGACGTCGAACTCGTCGAAGCCAACGAGGCCTTCGCAGCGCAGGCCTGCGCCGTCAACAAGGACCTCGGCTGGGATCCGTCGATCGTCAACGTCAACGGCGGCGCGATTGCGATCGGCCACCCGATCGGCGCCTCCGGTGCCCGCGTTCTCAACACCCTGTTGTTCGAGATGAAGCGTCGCGGCGTCTCCAAGGGCCTGGCGACGCTTTGCATCGGCGGCGGCATGGGCGTCGCCATGTGCGTCGAGCGCCTCTGACCGGCCGCCGCATGGGTCCTGTCAAGGGATTGATCCTATCGGTGCTGTTCATCACCGTGTCGACGGCTCAGGCGTTTTCGACGCCGCAGCCGCTCGACCAGGACAAGTTGGTCCGGTGCATGCTGGACCACACGACGCCTGGCGACGAGACAGTCTTCAAGAACCTGATGATCGCTGCCCTCAGCGACGACACCGGCGGCGTCAAATCAAGTCTCGTCCAGATGAGCAGCCTGTTGATGAACCTCGCGCTGACCAAGTGCGAGGTTGCGATGTCCATGCTTGCCGATCCGCAGTTCCAGGCCGCGGCCAAGATCTACGGGCAGCATATGGGCGAAAAACTGATGAAGAAGGCCTTTGAAAAACTGAATTGATCTAGTGGGAGGCGAGCATGAGCAGGGTAGCATTGGTTACGGGCGGGTCACGCGGCATTGGCGCCGCGATCTCCATCGCGCTGAAGAATGCAGGATACAAGGTTGCTGCCAACTACGCCGGCAATGACGAGAAGGCAGAGGCCTTCAAGGCGGAGACCGGCATCCCGGTCTACAAGTGGGATGTCTCCAACTACCAGTCCTGCGTCGACGGCATCGCCAGGGTCGAGGCCGATCTCGGGCCGGTCGAGGTGCTCGTCAACAACGCCGGCATCACCCGCGACGCCATGTTCCACAAGATGACGCCGGAACAATGGGGCGAGGTGATCAACACCAACCTCACCGGCCTTTTCAACATGACCCACCCGGTCTGGACGGGCATGCGCGACCGCAGCTTCGGCCGCGTGATCAACATTTCGTCGATCAACGGCCAGAAGGGCCAGATGGGCCAGGCCAACTATTCGGCCGCCAAGGCCGGCGACCTTGGCTTCACCAAGGCGCTGTCGCAGGAGGGCGCTGCCAAGGGCATCACCGTCAACGCGATCTGCCCGGGATACATCGGCACGGAAATGGTGCGCGCCATTCCGGAAAAGGTTCTCACCGAGCGGATCATCCCGCAGATCCCCGTCGGCCGCCTGGGCGAGCCGGAAGAGATCGCGCGCTGCGTGGTCTTCCTTGCATCCGACGACGCCGGGTTCATCACCGGCTCGACCATATCTGCCAATGGCGGGCAATTTTTCGTCTGATCGGGCGATTGAATTTTTTGTTGGACGGCGCTCCCTCGGGGCGCCGTCTTGCCATTCAGCGCATGCCGGGCCCCCGCAGAGACGGTTAACGACAGGCGGAAATTTGCCGAATGGCTGCCAGAAACAGGTCCTGCAGCCGTTGCCCGGCATGGTTCAGCATACTATATGTTGTGGAGAACAAAGATCGAACGAAGGGATGTCGTCGATTCGTCGCCGGTTCGTTCCGGCTTTGGTCAATGTGTTAACGTCGCGATTCCCATTTCCCGATTCCGCTGAATCGGCCGGATTCTTCGGTTAAAATTTCCTAAACTTTCCAGAGTCTTGGATTCCGAATCCTTTGCCGCCTTTAACGCTTGCGCAACCGAGATTAACGTCAACGATCCCTGTCTTACAGGCGGCCCACGACGGGATTCAGCATGTGGTGCGTGATTGGCGGTTGAAATCTATATGTAGCCGTGAACATACAGTGAATCGACTGGAGTCAGCGATTCGTCGCCGATTCGTTCCATGGCTGTTCCGAACGTTAATATCGCGCCTCCAGATATGGTGGTACGGGCGTGAGCGGATCTGCCGGGAAATGGTTTTAGTTGCCGGCGCCCCTTGCGTTTGCCGCGGTGCGTGGGCATGTGTTTGCCGCCGGCGCTTTAAGGCGCCACTTATGTTTCTGAATGCCCGGGATCGATGACGTGTCCGTTCACCCCATGATCCTGAGCGGCCGCGGCGTTACCGCGGTGCTCGGGCCAACCAACACCGGCAAGACGCACTATGCGATCGAGCGCATGATCGCGCACGACAGCGGCGTCATCGGGCTGCCGCTGCGCCTTCTGGCGCGCGAGGTCTATACCCGTGTGGTCGAAAAGGTCGGTCATCACAACGTCGCGCTGATCACCGGCGAGGAAAAGATCACGCCGCATCGTGCCCGCTATTCGGTGTGTACCGTCGAGGCGATGCCGCGCGAGACGGCGGCGTCCTTCGTCGCGATCGACGAGGTGCAGCTTGCCGGCGATCTCGAGCGCGGCCACATCTTCACCGACCGGCTGCTCTATCTGCGCGGCCGTGGCGAGACCTTGCTCCTGGGTGCTGCGACGATGCGGCCGATCCTCGAGCAGCTGCTGCCGGGCATCACCGTGGTCGAACGACCGCGCATGTCGCAATTGCTTTATGCCGGATCGAAAAAAATCACCCGCCTGCCGCATCGCACGGCGATCGTCGCCTTTTCGGCCGACGAGGTCTATGCGATCGCCGAGCTGATCCGCCGTCAGCGCGGCGGCGCCGCCGTCGTGCTCGGCGCGCTGTCGCCCCGCACGCGCAACGCCCAGGTCGCACTCTATCAGGAGGGCGACGTCGAATTCCTGGTGGCGACCGATGCGATCGGCATGGGCCTGAATCTCGATGTCGACCATGTCGCCTTCGCGCAGGACCGCAAGTTCGACGGCTACCAGTTCCGCAATCTCAATCCGGCAGAACTGGCGCAGATCGCCGGGCGCGCCGGGCGACATCTGCGCGACGGCACGTTCGGCGTTACCGGTCGGGTCGATCCTTTCGACAACGAACTGGTGCACCGTATCGAAGCGCATGAATTCGATCCGCTGAAGGTTCTGCAATGGCGCACCAAGGCCTTCGACTACGCGTCGCTGGCGGCCCTGAAGCGCAGCCTTGATGCCGCGCCGACCATTCCGGGTCTCGCGCGCGCACTACCTGCGGTGGATCAGCAGGCGCTCGAACATTTGTCACGCTATCCCGAAGTCGCCGATCTGGCGACGAGGCCGGAGCGGGTGGAGAAATTGTGGGAAGTCTGCGCGTTGCCGGATTATCGCCGCATTACGCCGGCTCAACACGCCGATCTGATCTCCACGATCTATATTGATGTCGTTCGTCGGGGTGCCGTGAACGAGGATTTCATGGCAGAACAGGTCCGACGTGCGGATTCGACCGACGGCGAGATCGACACACTTTCGGCGCGAATCGCGCAGATCAGAACTTGGACCTATGTGTCGAACCGACCCGGATGGCTTGCCGATCCGACACACTGGCAAGAAAAGACGCGGGAAATTGAAGATCGATTGTCCGACGCACTACATGAACGGTTGACGAAACGCTTTGTTGATCGCAGGACATCTGTGCTCATGAAGCGCCTGAGAGAGAATGCTATGCTGGAAGCTGAAATCAGTGTGAATGGTGACGTCTTCGTAGAAGGCCATCACGTAGGACAACTTACCGGTTTCCGGTTTACGCTGGCGACCGGCGGAGACGGACCGGATGCCAAGGCTGTGCAGGGTGCAGCACAGAAGGCGCTGGCGCTCGAGTTCGAAGCGCGTGCGGCGCGTCTGCATGCGTCCGGCAACGGCGACCTTGCCCTGTCTTCGGACGGCCTCGTGCGTTGGCTCGGCGATCCCGTGGCGCGGCTGACCGCCAGCGACCACGTCATGCGCCCGCGCGTCATTTTGCTTGCCGACGAGCAGCTGCAGGCCAATGCCCGCGAGCACGTCGTCGCCCGCATCGAACGCTTCGTGAACCACCATATCGGCACCGTGCTGAAGCCGCTCGACGATATCTCGCGCGCGGAGGACCTCGAAGGCCTCGCCAAGGGTCTGGCGTTCCAGCTCGTCGAGAACCTCGGCGTCCTGTTCCGTCGCGATGTGGCCGAAGACGTGAAGTCGCTGGACCAGGATGGTCGGGCCTCGATCCGCAAGTACGGCGTCCGCTTCGGTGCCTACCACATCTTCCTCCCCGCGCTGTTGAAGCCGGCGCCGGCCGAGCTCATCACGCTGCTCTGGGCGCTGAAGAACGACGGTCTCGACAAGGCCGGCTACGGCGATCTGATCCCGATGCTGGCCGCCGGCCGCACCTCGGTCGTCACCGACCCCTCGTTCGAGCGCACTTTCTACAAGCTCGCGGGTTTCCGTTTCCTCGGCAAGCGTGCCGTTCGCATCGACATCCTCGAGCGCCTGGCGGATCTCATCCGTCCGTTGCTGCAGTGGAAGCCGGGTGCGCAGCCGCGTCCGGAAGGGGCCTATGACGGCCGTCGCTTCACCGCAACGACGTCGATGCTTTCCATTCTCGGCGCAACGCCTGACGACATGGAAGAAATCCTGAAGGGTCTCGGCTACCGTGCCGACAGCGTGAAGGCCGAAGACGCCGCCGCGTTCCTGGCAAGCCAGGGCGGCGCCGCCGTTCAGGCCGAGCCTGCCGCTGAAGCGCCCGCCGATCATGACGATGCGGATGCAAGCGTCGAGAGTGAAGCGTCGGCCGAAGCCGAAGCGCCGGCTTCCAGCGAACCGGTCGCGGCCGAAACCGACGTTGCCGTGGCCGACGTTGCCGTGGCGGACGCTCCGGTGGAAGAGGGAGCCGAGGCTGCCGAAGCCAAGCCGGTCCTTCTGTGGCGTCCGGGCACCCGCCAGGACAACCAGCGCCAGGGTGGCCGTCATCAGGGCGACCAGCGCCGTGGCAGCGGTCCGCGACAGGGTCACGGACAAGGCCAGGCCCAGGGCGAAGGCCGCGAAGGTGGTGGTCGCAAGGGCGGCGCGCCGGCCCGTGGCAAGCGCCACGACGGCAAGCCAGAGGGTGGCCAGCGGCAGGATCGCCATGATCGTCACGATCGCGGCGGCAAGCCGGCGGCGGCCAAGTTCGAGGCACGCCCGCCCCGCAAGGAGAAGCCGATCGACCCGGATTCGCCCTTTGCCAAGCTCGCTGCTCTCAAGGAGCAGATGAAGAAGTAGGAACGCCATGGAGAAGCAGTCGTCGTCCAACCCGGCATCGCGCCAGCGTCTCGACAAATGGCTGTTCTTCACGCGCCTGATGAAGTCCCGCTCGCTCGCCCAAAAGGCGATCGAGGCGGGGCACGTCATCATCAATGACGAGCGGGTCAAGCAATCCTCCTTCCAGTTGAAGGCCGGCGACGTGCTTGTCCTTTCGCTTGAGCGGCGCGACGTGATCGCGCGCGTGCTTTTGCCAGGTGTGCGGCGCGGCCCCTATGAAGAGGCGCGGCTGCTTTACGAAGACCTGACGCCCACGGAGCCTCGGGAAAAACTCTCCGCTTTCGACCAGGCGACGCGCGAGGCTGGAGCCGGGCGCCCCACCAAGAAGGAGCGGCGTGAAACCGACCGGCTGAAGCCTGGTTTCAATCCGCGCGACGATTAGAAAACTCTGCCTTCAGCGCGGCGTTTCGCGCATTGAATATTCTTGCAAAGGTCCGATAAAGCCTTTACCTGACAAGCCACGTTGGGTGCATCGGTCTTGCTTCGGCAGCTATGCGCGCCGGACATTTCTAGCATGCGCGGACATGAGCATCACCATTGATTGCGGTCTGCCATCAAACGTGAGCCTTGGCTGGAGTACCTCATGACGTACGTCGTGACCGACAATTGCATTCGCTGCAAGTACATGGATTGCGTTGAAGTCTGCCCGGTGGACTGCTTCTACGAAGGTGAGAATTTTCTCGTCATTCATCCCGACGAATGCATCGATTGCGGCGTCTGCGAGCCGGAATGTCCTGCCGAGGCGATCAAGCCGGACACCGAGCCGGGTCTTGATATGTGGTTGAAAGTCAACGCTGATTTTGCGACAAAATGGCCGAACGTCACGATCAAGCGCGACGCGATGCCGGAGGCCAAGGAAATGGACGGGGTCGAGGGCAAGTACGAGCTTTACTTCTCCGCCGAGCCTGGCCAGGGCGACTGATACCCAGGGTTCCGGTTCGTCCATCGCGGATGACGGAACCGAAACACCCCAGCGTCAAATCTGGGGAAAATCACGCTCTGCCCTCGCAGATGCGAGAATGGCGGCTTGATGGCTGCCATGCAGCAAATTATTGATTTCCGCAGTTTTTTGTGATAGGGTCCTTCTACTGATCCACACAGGGTGTTTTTGCGCGCCCGAAAACCTCACGAAAGCAAACGATCTCCACAGCGCGGCTTTACTAGATACGCACCGTTGCGTTTCTCTTTTGTGACCGCGTTTGATGGGATTGTCTGCGTTTCTTTGGACGGACCAGGATGGACCCACCCGGCGGTATCCCCGTCTATCCCGGGCCTCACTGACCCGGCCCCGGCCAACAATGGCCGGGTGCGAAACAGGGAGTTTTTGAAACGAATGACGACCCAGCAGAAAAAATCTTCGACACGCCACGGCTTCAAGACCGGTGAATCGATCGTCTATCCGGCCCATGGCGTCGGACAGATCATTGCTATCGAGGAGCAGGAAGTTGCCGGCATGAAGCTTGAGCTTTTTGTCATCGATTTCGAAAAGGACAAGATGCGCCTGAAGGTGCCGGTCGCCAAGGCCGTCAGCATCGGCATGCGCAAGCTCTCGGAGACCGATTTCGTCGATCGCGCGTTGAAGGTTGTGCAGGGCAAGGCTCGTGTGAAGCGGACCATGTGGTCGCGCCGCGCACAGGAATACGATGCCAAGATCAATTCCGGCGATCTGATCTCGATCGCAGAAGTCGTGCGCGACCTTTATCGTGCCGAAAACCAGCCGGAACAGTCCTATTCCGAACGCCAGCTCTATGAAGCTGCACTCGACCGCATGGCGCGCGAGATCGCCGCCGTGAACAAGATGTCCGAGACCGAGGCCGTGCGCCTGGTCGAGGCCAATCTCAACAAGGGTCCGAAGCGCGGCAAGGCGATCGAAGAAGACGACGCCCAGGACGAGGCGGCTTAAGGAGCGCCAGTCCCTCCCCAGAAGACAAGACGAAGCCCGGCCATCGCGCCGGGCTTTTTCGTTCCTAAATCTGTTGTTTGCGGGTTTCTGCTCCGGTCGACGGAACTTTTTGCGTCGACGCGCATTTATCAAGGCCGGCAGGGATGCGCCGCCTTCCTGCCGGGCCGATCTGGGTGCTCTGATCTACTGTCAGAATTCAGCTTCGTAGTTTGGAAGTAGGGCGCTGCACCGTTTCTTCAAGCTTCGGTGTTGCCGCACCAGCCGCCGCCGGCGCCGGTCGGGTTCCTCCGTCCGGCCCATGGACTTCACCCGCAAGCGGCGTCCAGGCGCCCGCCATGGAGCGATCGATGAGGACTCTCACAGCAGACAGGCGCATGATCAAGATTGCGATGGAGGCCCCTTATCTCGAGCGTGAGGAAGAGCACGCACTGGCGAAGGCCTGGCGCAACGAACACGATCAGGATGCCCGCAACAAGATCGCCATGTCGCACATGCGATTGGTGATTTCGATGGCGACAAAATTCCGCAATTTCGGCCTTCCGATGGGCGATCTCGTCCAGGAGGGCCATATCGGCCTGCTTGAAGCGGCCGCGCGCTTCGAGCCCAGCCGCGAGGTGCGCTTCTCAACCTATGCCACCTGGTGGATCCGGGCGTCGATGCAGGATTATGTGCTGCGCAACTGGTCGATCGTGCGTGGTGGCACCAGTTCGGCGCAGAAGGCTTTGTTCTTCAATCTGCGCCGACTGCGCGCTCGCCTCGCCCAGGGCGATCGCCAACTGACATCGCAGGCCATGCATGAGGAGATCGCCGCGGCACTCGGCGTCAGCATCGCCGACGTCCAGACCATGGATGCCCGCCTTTCCGGCAGCGATACCTCGTTGCAGGCCCCGGTCGGCGGGGCCGATAGCGATGGCGGCGAACGGCTCGACTTTCTCGCAAGCGATGCGCCGCTGCCAGACGAACAGGTGAGCGAGATGATCGACGGCGAGCGTGCCCGGCTGTGGCTACGGGACGCGCTGTGCGCCCTGACCGAGCGCGAAATGCGGATTATCCGCGCCCGTCGCCTGTCAGAGGAAGGGGCGACCCTCGAGGAACTCGGGCTCGATCTCGGCATCTCCAAGGAGCGGGTCCGCCAGATCGAGACGCGCGCACTTGAAAAGCTGCGGGCAGCGCTTGCCACCAAGGCGCCGGCGCTGTCGTCCGTCGTGCATTGAGGCCACGGACGGCGCGGCACGCGTCGTCTGACGGTCTCGGCCGGATGAGCAAAGGTGCGGCTGGTTGGTCGTGCCAGGATCCGGTGGCATCAGGCTGGCGCGAAGCACGCCGACCAGATTTGTTTTGACAGGATAATTGACGGCGTCCGGCCAGACATGGCCGGACGCCGTTGTCGTTTACTCGGAGATGATCTTGACCCGATCGCCGGGCTTGATGGTCGAGGTCACCTGCATGGCGTTGATCAGCCGGAACAGGTCGAGCTTGCGGTCGGTGCCCATCATCCGGGCGGCCAGGGTGGCGATCGTCTCACCGGGCTTGACCACGGCCACGCGGATGCGCAGCGGCTTCAGCGACTGCGCTTCTGACGGCGTCATCTTGCGGAACGTCGTGCGCAGCTGGTTTGCCGTCGGCTCAAGCGCGCGCGATCCCTTCGGAACGGCGGTGAGGAAGCGGTATATGCGATTGTCGATGCGCACGACCGTCACGTCGAAGTCCCAGCGATCGGCGGACGCACGCGCCGTTGCCGCCTCCAGGCCGTTGACGGAAATGGGACGGATGGTGTCGGGCTGCAGGCCGGTCACCCAGCCGCTGGCGATGTAGTCCGTCAGGCTCTTGCGCGCGGTGTCGGCAATGCCGTCGAAGCGGATCGCCACGTCGCCCGGGCCTGTCGCCAGCACGGCTTCCGCCTTGTTGTCGATCTGGAAGCCTGTCGGTACGTCAAATCTGATCCCGAGCTGGCCATGCATGAAGGTCTGGCCGCGGACATAGCCTTCCTGCGGGCTGTCGCCGTAGAGGAGACCGTCGATGCCGGCCAGATAGTAGTCTCGGCCACGGTCGCCGCTCGTGCCTTCGGCGCCGAAGGCGCGCGCATGGCGGCGTGCGAGATCGACGCGCTGCGGCGCGTTCGGGTGGCTCGACAGGAAGTCGAGGCTCTGGTCGGCTTCCGGGTCGACCGCCGAGAAGCGGGCATAGGCCGCCATGGAATCGAGGAAGCGCGCCGCCGCGTAAGGATCGTAGCCGGCTTCGCCGAGCATGCGCACGCCGATGACGTCGGCCTGGAGCTCCTGGTTGCGGGAGAAGGCGGCGAGGCGCAGCTTGCCGCGCGCCAGTGCCTGCTTGCCGGCGAGATCCGACGACAGCACCTCGGAGACGACGCGGCTGGCGATGACTTCGGCTTCCTCGCGCTGCTGGCGCTCGATCCCGTGGTTGGCGGTGACGTGTGCCATTTCATGCGACAGAACGGCTGCAACCTCGGAGGCGTCGTCGGCGAGCGCGAGCAGGCCCCGCGTGACATAGAGGTAGCCACCGGGCAGAGCAAACGCGTTGATCGCCGGGGAATTGAGGATGGTGATGCGGTAGGACTGCTGCGGATTTTCCGACACCGCCGTCAGGGCACCGGTAATGCGGGCGACCAGCCGCTCGGTCTTTGCGTCCTTGTATTCGCCGCCATAGCTCGCAACGATGCGCGGATGTTCGCGCGCGCCGAGCTGGGCCCGTGGGTCGTTTTTCTGGACTTCGTCGACGATCTGCGGATTGGAGGACGGCGAAACGGTCGGTTCGTAGGTCTGCTCGATGACGGACTGGCAGGCGGAAAGCAATGTTGTCGCCAGCAATGCAACCACAGCACGTGCCCGGAGGCCACCGCGTTTGCGCGGGAACCGGTCGTTTCTGACTGTATGACGTTCCATGCCTCAGCCCGTTTCCCGTCCAACGCCACCCATCATTGTATCCGATGGCGTTGAAACTCTTACCTTTTCGGCCGGATACACCTGATCCGGCATGCGTATTCCAGCCCAGGTCTTGCTGTATCTGATTTCAGCGCCACCTGCCTACTGCATAATTCCTTAAACCGGACCCGATCTAGGGATAAAATTGTGCAGCAGTTTCATAGTGCTACAGCGTCCCTTGCGCGTCATGCCCGGCACGCGGGACTGCAGCATACCCCCCACACACATAATTGCCCCGTGGTATCACGGCAACGGATGCGCGAATATTCGCGCCAGTTCCGCCCGGATCATCCGCGCCTCGCATGGCGCAGCGGTCAAATTGTGGCGAAGCACCGGTGCGGCACGATTCTAGGCTGCATCACCGTTGCCGAGAAAGTCGTTGATCGCCGCCACGTCGCGCCGGTTGAGAAAGCGCTCGACCGGGTCATGGGCGATGATACGCCCGCGGTCGAGAAAAAGCACGCTGTCGGCCAGTGCCCTCACGTCATCGGGATGGTGCGTGATCAACAGGATGGTGTTCATTTCCTGGCGATGCAGGTCGCGCAACAACACCCGCATGCCCGATCTCATGCCGGGATCGAGCGCGGCAAAAGGCTCGTCCAGCAGCAGAAGGGGCCGGTGCCGCACCAGGGCGCGGGCGAGTGCTACGCGCTGGCGCTCGCCACCGGACAAGGTCGACGGCAGGCGCTTGCCGAAACCGTCGAGCCCGACGCGATGAAGTGCGTCGTCGATGCGGCCGCGATCCGCCGTGGAAAGGCGAAGCGAGGGGCTGATGCCGAAGCCGACATTGGTGACGACGTCGAGATGCGCAAACAGGTTGTTGTCCTGAAAGACGACGGACACCGGCCGTTCCGACGGCGCCCGTCCCGACATTGCCTCGCCGAGAATGCGAACCTCGCCGCTGTCCGGTTGCTCGAACCCCGCAATGACGTGAAAGAGCGTCGATTTTCCCGACCCCGAAGCGCCCGCAACCGCAACGATGCCGCCGGGCGGGACGACGCAATCGAAGTGAAGGGCGGTGGTGTCATAGCGGATATCGACACCGGCAAGTTCTACTGCCGCCTTTGAAATCATGCGTTGCGCCCTTCCGGCATGCGCCTGTCGCCGGCGGTGCCAAGCATGGTGAAGATCAGGCAGAGGAGGCCGAGAAACAGCGCCAGCCCGGCCGCGTCCGTGGTGCGATAGCTGCCCATCCGGCTATAGAGCAGCCAGGGCAGGGTGACCATGTCCTGCGAACCGAACAGCGCGACGGCGCCGAGATCGCCGAGCGACAGCGCCATGGCAAAGGAGGCGGCCATCAGCAGCGGTTTGCGGAGCGGCGGCAGGTCGATCCATCGCAGACGATGGAAGCCGCGGATGCCGAGGCTTGCCGTCAATCGGTCGGTGCGCGCCGCATGGGTTGCCATTGCCGGCGCGAGGATGCGGTGAACGAAGGGCAGCGCCATCAGCGCGTTGATGGCAACGACGATGGCGGGTGCGAAACGGGCGACGTCGCCGAATGGCCGCAGAAGCAGGAACCATCCGGCTCCCAGCACGACCGGCGGCACCAGCAGCACCAGGGATGTGCTTGCGGTGATCGTCCCGGCAAAGGCCTTGGCCAGGGTCGGGACGTGCCGGCGCGCCGTGACGGTGCCTCCGGCGCGGATCATCGCAGCGGCAATGGTGACGCACAGCAAAGCCGAGAGGACGGCTATAACGATGCTGGTGATCAGGGCGCGATGGACTGTGGGGTCGCCCGCCAGCTTGACCAGGTCGGCGCTGAGGCCGGACGCAAGGACGGTGATCAGCGGCGCGCCGATAAACAGGAGCGCGAACAGGATCCAGCCGGCATCAAACACCTGCGACCAGCCGCTGCCGGTGTCGTAGCGTCTGGCAGCGCCGCCGCCGGTGGCGCCCTCCGCCGGTTCGGTCGCGAGGCGCGCAAGGATCAGCAACAGCACGCCGGTCATGGCGATCTGCAACGCGGACAGGGCGATTGCCCTTTGCGGGTCGAAATCGAAGCGCAGCGCCTGGTAGATCGCAACCTCGATGGTGCTGGCGGCCGGCCCACCGCCAAGCGTCAGCACCAGCGTGAAGCTGGTGGCGCAGAGCATGAAGACCAGGCCGGCGGCGCCCGGCAGGAGCCCACGCAGCACCGGCCATTCGACAAAGCGAAAGACCGCGCCCGGTGGCATGCCGAGATTGGCGCTCGTGCGCCAATATTCCGGGGGGATGCGCTCGAGCCCTGAAAGAAAGAGGCGCGCGACCAGCGGCATGTTGAAGAAGACGTGGGCCAGCAGGATGCCGAAGAGGCCGTAGATGCTGACCGGCTGCTGCAGCCCGAGCTCGGCAAGGGCGGTGTTGAGAACACCCTGCCGGCCCCAGATCTCGATCAGGCCGAGAGCGCCGACCAGCACCGGCAGGCCGAGCGGCAGGGCCATGAGCCGTAGCACCCAGACGCGGCCGGGAAAGGCGGAGCGGCGCGCCAACGCGCGGGCGATCGGAATGGCCAGTACAACCGAAAGCAGCGTCGACAGGGTCGCCTGCAAAAGGGTGAAGCGGGTTACCCGCCAGATATAGGCATCGAACAGCGTGCCCTTGCCGAAGTCGCCGCTCGCGAGCAGCAGTGCTGCGACCGCAAGGCAGACGAACAGCACAATGCCGCCGAGGCTGAGGGCCCCGGCGGTTATGATTGTGCGATTTTCGGCAGGCGCGAACAAGTGCGCTTCAGTTCTTGCTCATGGCTGCCAGCCATTCGTCGATCCAGGCCTTGCGGTTTGCCGCGACCTCTTCCGACGGCAGCAGGAACGTCTTTTCCGGATTGACCAGCTTGCCGAAGGCGTCCGGCAGCGGCTCCTTGGTGGCTGCGACCGGCATCATCCAGTTGGTGGTCGGGATGATCGACTGGAACTCCGGACCGGTCATGAACCCGAGAAACTGCCGGGCAAGGTCCGGTTCCTTGGCGTTCTTGGTCATGCCGGCGACTTCGATCTGGATATAGTGCCCTTCCGAGAATTCGGCTGCCTGATAACGATCCGTGTTTTCGGCCACCATGTGGTAGGCGGGCGAGGTGGTATAGGACAGCACCATCGGTGCCTCGCCCTTGGTGAAGAGGCCGTAGGCTTCCGACCAGCCCGGCGTCACCGTCAGGACCCGGTCCTTGAGCTTCGCCCAGGCGGCACCGGCCTCGTCGCCATAGACAGCCTTGACCCACAGAAGCAGGCCGAGACCCGGCGTCGAGGTGCGCGGATCCTCGATGACGATCTTCTGCGACGGGTCGCCTTCGACCAGTTCCTTCAGGCTTTTCGGCGGCGTCTTCAGTGTCTGCGTGTCGTAGACGACGGCGAAATGGCCGTAGTCATAGGGAAGGAACGTGTCGTCGGTGAAGCCGCCGGGCACCTTGACGTCCTTGGCTTCGATGCCATGCGGCGCGAAGAAACCGGTCGCCTTGGCTTCGGCGACGAGGTTGGTGTCGAGGCCGAGCACGATGTCGGCCTTGGAGGCAGCGCCTTCCAGCTTCAGGCGGGTCAAAAGCTCGACGCCATCAGCGACGCCGACATAGGTGACCTTGCATTCGCAGGTCTTCTCGAAGGCCTCGGCGACCTTGGCACCCGGGCCCCATTCGGTGATGAAGCTCTCATAGGTGTAAACCGTCAGCGTCTTCTCAGCGGCGGCAGCGCCGGTCGTAAAGACAAGGCTGGCAGCAGCAGCAAGCGCTAGCCGGCTAAGGAGCTTCGTTTGCGGAAAATTGGACATGGCAGGCACCTCTCCCTAAAATTGATGTTGCATGGGAAAAGGGCGTATCGATCCGATCGCGTCTAATCCCTCCGCCGGTATGAGCCGGATCAGGTTCCGCGGGTTGGCGTCAAACGCCTCTCAGCCTTCAGCCGCATGCGGCCGGAAGGCACCCCGTTAGAGCGGGAAGAGATTTACCGCTGCGCCGGTTTGATGGCAAGCGAAGTTTGCTGGCAGCAAAGGCGGTACGCGGCGTTTCGCCTTCCGCGCCATATGCGATAGGTTTGCCGACGGACATGGGAGATCCGGACGCGGAAGGACGCTGCGATGACCGACATGCTCGTTCGCCTTTATGCCCTGCCGGCCCGGCCGACATCGCCGCTTGGCGCGGGGATCGGCATTCACCGTGCGATGGCGCCCGAGCGCCGGCTCGCAGTTGCCTGGATCGAGCAGACCTTCGGCGCCGGCTGGGCGGGCGAGGCGGAGGCCGCCTTCGCTGCGACCCCGACACGCATGCACATCGCGGTGTTTGAGGAGCGGATCGTCGGATTTGCCTGCCACGACGTCACCGCACTCGGCTTCTTCGGGCCGACGGGTGTCGACGAGGCGATGCGTGGGCGAGGGATTGGCGAGGCGCTTCTGCGCGAGAGCCTGATCGCGATGCGCAATGCGGGCTACGGCTACGCCATCATCGGCGGCGTTGGCCCGGCCGATTTCTACCGGCGCACCGTTGGCGCCATCGAGATCCCCGATTCCACGCCCGGCATCTATGCGGACATGCTGTTTCCGGATCCCTTGCCCGACCAACACTGACGACAGCGGCGCAAAATCGCCCGATACCGGCCCTGTTCGGTTTTCTTGCTTTTCCTTGGACGTGCCTTTGCGCTATGGGCTTTGCCATGGCCCGATCCACCTTCACCATTCTGCTCGGCGGTGCGCTGATCCCGACCGACCGCCTGGCGCGACAGCTCGCCGGCAGTCGCTTTGTCGCGGCCGACGGCGGCATGCGGCATGCGCGGACGTTGTCGGTCATGCCCGACGTCTGGGTGGGTGATTTCGATTCGACCGAAGAGGCGCTGCTTGCCGAATTTTCCGGCGTTCCGCGCGAGCCCTATCCTGCCGCCAAGGCTGCGACCGATGGCGAGATCGCCGTCGAGGCCGCGCTTTCGCGTGGTGCGCAAGCCCTGATCTTTGCCGGCGCGCTCGGTGGATCGCGCAGCGACCATGCCTTCCTGCATCTGCTTCAGGCCGCCTCGCTTGCCGAGCGCGGGCTTCCGGTGTTCATGACCTCGGGCGAGGAAGAGGCCTATCCGCTGCTTGCAGGCGAGATCGACATCGATCTGCCGAAGGGCAGCCTGTTCTCGATCCTCGGACTGACCGATCTCTTCGGGCTGACCATCGTCAATGCGCGCTATCCGCTTGCCGATTTCACCTTGCCGTTCGGATCGTCCCGTACCGTTTCCAATGTTGCGGAGGGTCCCCTTCGCATTTCCCTCGACACCGGCCGGGCGATCGTTCTCGCCCGCCCCTATGACCTTTCCGGAGCCTGAGCCTTGGCGCCTCCCATTCTGAAACTCGACGATATCTTCCTGACCTTCGGTGGCACGCCGCTTCTGGCCGGCGCCAACCTGCAGGTGGAGCCGGGAGACCGCATCTGCCTTGTCGGGCGCAACGGGTCGGGCAAGTCGACGCTGATGAAGATCGCCGCCGGCCTTGCCGAGGCGCAGTCGGGCGAAGTGTTCCGTCATCCGTCCTCGACGGTGCGCTACCTGCCGCAGGCGCCGGATTTCGAAGGGTACGATACGGTGCAGGCCTATGCGGAATCGGGCCTGGGCCCGAGCGACGATCCGTATCGCGTCGCCTATCTGCTGCAGCATCTCGGGCTGACGGGCGAGGAAGATCCGGCGCGGCTTTCCGGCGGCGAGGCGCGCCGCGCGGCGCTTGCCCGGGTGATGGCGCCGGAGCCGGATATTCTCCTGCTCGACGAGCCGACAAACCATCTCGACCTGCCGACCATCGAATGGCTCGAAGACGAACTGACACGCAGCCGCTCGGCCCTGGTGCTGATCTCGCACGACCGGCGGTTCCTCGAAAAGGTGTCGACCGCCACCGTCTGGCTCGATCGCGGCCAGTCGCGCCGGCTCGACCGCGGCTTCGGCCATTTCGAGGCCTGGCGCGACGAGGTGCTGGAAGCCGAAGAACTGGAGCAGCACAAGCTCGGCAAGGCGATCGAGCGCGAGGAGCACTGGCTGCGCTATGGCGTGACCGCCAGGCGCAAGCGCAACATGCGCCGTCTCGGCGAATTGCAGGACATGCGCTCGCGCCATCGTGGCCACAAGGGTCCGCAGGGATCCGTCCAGGCGACCGCGTCGGACGCCAAGGAATCCGGCAAGCTGGTCATCGAGGCGGAAAAGATCAGCAAGGCTTACGGTGATCGCACGATCGTCGCGCCGTTTTCGATCCGCGTGCATCGCGGCGACCGGATCGGCCTTGTCGGCCCGAACGGTGCCGGCAAGACCACGCTGTTGAAGATGCTGACCGGGCAGATCGAGCCGGATACCGGCACGGTGAAGCTCGGCACCAATCTTGAAATGGCGACGCTCGACCAGAAGCGCGAAGACCTCAACCTCGAGGACACGCTCGCTCATTACCTCACCGACGGACGCGGCGAGAGCCTGATCGTCAACGGTGAACAGCGCCACGTCACCGGCTACATGAAGGATTTCCTGTTCCAGCCGGAGCAGGCCCGCACCCCCATTCGCGAACTGTCCGGCGGTGAACGCGCGCGGTTGATGCTTGCGCGCATTCTTGCCCGCGCCACCAACTTGCTGATCCTCGACGAACCGACCAACGATCTCGACATCGAGACCCTCGATCTCTTGCAGGAGGTCGTCGCCGGCTTTGCCGGAACCGTCATCCTCGTCAGCCACGACCGCGACTTCCTCGACCGCACCGTCAGCTCGACGATTGCGCCCGCCAACCCGGAAGCGCCTGACGGTCGCTGGATCGAGTACGCCGGCGGCTACACCGACATGATGGCGCAGCGCAAGGGCGCCATCGAGGAGCGTCGCAAGGCCGAAAAGGCGGAAAAGGCGAAGGCGTCCGACGCTGCGTCGCCCGGTGCCGAGGCGCCGAAGGCCAAGGGCAAGCTCTCCTACAAGCAGAAATTCGCGCTCGAAAATCTGCCGAAGGAGATCGAAAAGGCGGAAGCGGAGGCGGCCAAGCGCGAGGAGCGGATGGCCGATCCCAATCTCTTTGCCAAGGATCCGAACACATTCGCCAAGCTGGCGCAGGAGCTGGAGAAGCTTCGCGGCGATCTCGCGCGCATGGAAGAGGAATGGCTCGAGCTGGAGATGCTGCGCGAGGAACTCGAGGGCTGAGCCTGCCGGCGTCGCGTTGAATGTTGCCAAGGGGTATGATAAGGAAAGCTTATTATATCTCTTGTGAACGATCCAGATGCCGACAAAACTCGAATCCGAAACCATCGGCATGTTGCTGACCGATGTCTCCAGGCTGCTGCGTGGCGCCTTTGACCGCAAGGTCAATGCGATGGACCTCGGCATCACGCCGGGCGAAGCCCGCACGCTGATCCAGGTGGCGCTGACCGAGGGCATCAAGCAGGCAGAGATCGCAACCCGCATGGGCATCGAGCCGATGACGCTGTCGGCCTATCTCGACCGGCTGGAGGCGATGGGGCTGGTGGCCCGGATGCCGGATCCTGCCGACCGCCGCGCCAAGAACGTCGTCATCACCGACAAGGCCGATCCATTGCTCGCCGAGCTGATGGCGGGCCTGCGTGAAATGATGAATGCCTATACGGCCGGGCTCGATGAGGAGACGCGCGAGATGCTGCGCGGCAACCTGCGTATCCTGCGCGACAATCTCCGCCGCCTCGACCCGTGCGTCGCCGGCAAGGAGAAGGGGGCTAAGGAATGACGCGCCGCATGAGCGAACGGCGCACCAGCATCATCGGTGCTTTCCTGGTGGCGCTCGGCCCGGTCTCGATGGCGCTTTATACGCCCGCCATGCCCGAACTGGTGCGCGCCTTCTCGTCCAGCGAGGCGGCGATCAAGATGACGCTGTCGCTCTATTTCGCCGGCTTCGCCTTCGCGCAGCTGGTCTCGGGCACGCTTTCCGATGTCATCGGCCGCAGGCGCACGACGCTGATCTTCATGGCCATCTATCTCGCCGGCAGCCTGATGGCGGCCTTTGCGCCGTCGGTCTCGGTCCTGCTCGCGGGACGGCTGGTACAGGGCATCGGCGCCTCCGTCGGCATGACGGTCGCACGTGCCATCGTGCGCGACCAGTTCACCGGCCTGCAGGCAGCCCGGATCATGAACATGATCGGCATGATGCTGGCGCTCGGGCCGGCCGTTTCGCCGACACTTGGCGGTCTGGCGCTGGGCCTCTTCGGCTGGCAGTCGATTTTCTTGCTGATGGTCGGCTTTGCCGCCATGGCTTGTATCACCGTGCAGTTCTTCATGGCTGAGACAGCGACACCAGACCCGGCCAAGGGCCACCTGAAGCCGATCCTTGCCGCTTATCGCCTGTTGGTGAGCGACAGTCGTTTCATGTCCTCAACGCTCGTCATCGCCGGGGCGGTCGGCGCGCTCTACGCGTGGGCCACGATGCTGCCCTTCGTGTTGATCAATGAAGTCGGCCTGACGCCGACCGAGTTCGGCGTCGGCATGTTGATGCAATCGGGTCTCTTCTTTTCGGGAACGGTGGTGGTGCGTCTGTTGATGCGCCGCTTCACGCCGCAGGCGCTGGTTCCGGCGGGTCTCGTCTTCATCGGTGCGGCCAGTCTCGCGCTTGCCTATACCATGCACGCACTGCCGCCGAGCTTCCTTTCGGTGATGCTGCCGATTGGTGTCTATGCCTTCGGCATCGCCTTCGTCATGCCGTACATGATGACCGCGGCGATGGCACCCTTTCCCGAGATCGCCGGCACGGCATCGGCGATGATGGGCTTCATCCAGATGGGGTCCGGTCTGCTGGGCGGGGCGATTGCCGCTGCCGTGGGCGTGCCGGTGCTGGCACTCGGCACGATCATTCCCGGTTTTGGCCTCGCCTGCATCCTCAGCTATGTCTGGTATCGGCGCACGGTTCGCCTAAGGCCACTGGCCGCACCGACCGACGGCCAAAATGCGCTGCCGGAAGCGGCTGAATGACAGAGACTCAGGCGCGATATCAAGGCGCATGAAAAAGCCTCCGCGACCCGGGTCGCGGAGACTTTGTTTTGTGCGGTGTAGGCTGCCGCGTTAGCGGTTGCGCGCAGCCAGCGTACGCAGGCGCAGCGCGTTGAGCTTGATGAAGCCGGCGGCGTCCTTCTGGTCGTAGGCGCCCTGGTCGTCCTCGAAGGTGACCAGCTTGTCGGAGTAGAGCGACTTCTCGCTCTCGCGGCCGGTGACCATGACGTTGCCCTTGTAGAGCTTCAGCGTCACTTCGCCTTCGACATGCTCCTGGCTGCGGTCGATCGCGGCCTGCAGCATTTCGCGCTCGGGCGAGAACCAGAAGCCGTAATAGATCAACTCGGCGTAGCGCGGCATCAACTCGTCCTTGAGGTGGGCAGCACCCCGGTCGAGCGTGATGGATTCGATCGCACGGTGGGCGGAAAGCAGGATCGTGCCGCCGGGGGTCTCGTAGACGCCGCGCGACTTCATGCCGACGAAGCGGTTTTCCACGAGGTCGAGGCGGCCGATGCCGTTGTCGCGGCCATAGTCGTTGAGCTTGGCCAGCAGATTTGCCGGCGACAGGCGCACGCCGTTGATCGAGACCGCGTCGCCGCGCTCGAAGCCGATCTTGATGACGGTCGCCTTGTCGGGGGCCGCTTCCGGCGAAATCGTGCGCATGTGCACGTATTCAGGCGCTTCCTGCGACGGATCTTCCAGAACCTTGCCCTCGGACGAGGAGTGCAGCAGGTTGGCGTCGACGGAGAAGGGCGCCTCGCCCTTCTTGTCCTTGGCGACCGGGATCTGGTGCTTCTCGGCGAATTCGAGCAGGTCGGTGCGGCTCTTGAAAGACCAGTCGCGCCACGGCGCAATGATCTTGATGTCGGGGTTCAGCGCATAGGCCGACAGCTCGAAGCGGACCTGGTCGTTGCCCTTGCCGGTGGCGCCATGGGCGATCGCGTCGGCGCCGGTCTTCTTGGCGATGTCGATCAGGTGCTTGGAAATCAGCGGCCGGGCAATCGAGGTGCCGAGCAGGTAGACGCCCTCGTAGACCGCATTGGCGCGGAACATCGGGAAGACGAAATCCTTCACGAACTCTTCGCGCACGTCCTCGACGTAGATTTCCTTGATGCCGAGCATCTCGGCCTTCTTGCGCGCCGGCTCCAGCTCTTCGCCCTGGCCGAGGTCGGCCGTGAAGGTGACGACTTCGGCGCCGAGTTCGGTCTGCAGCCACTTCAGGATGATCGAGGTGTCGAGACCGCCCGAATAGGCGAGAACGACCTTTTTCACGTCTTTATGCGATGCCATGGTTTCCGTCCGTCTGGTCTTGGGAGAGGGCGGCGTGCCGCCTTGGAAATTCTGCGGCACTTTATCCAGAACACGCCTGGATACAAGCGGAAGAACGCTGCAACAGCCGAATCCGCTCGCAAAAGCCCGCGGGCAGGAATAGACCGGGCGATCGAGTGTTCCGGGGATCGCGCATATGGATTTTCTTCCCAGCCTGCCAACGCTGTTCGGCTTTGCCGCCGCCACGCTTCTGCTTGCGGCGACGCCGGGGCCCGACATGACGCTGTCGATCAGCCGGGCGCTGTCGCAGGGCAAGAAGGCAGCCCTTTTCGTGGTGCTCGGGACGAGCTTCGGCATCGTCGTTCACACGCTGCTGGTCGCCTTCGGCATCTCGGCGCTGATCACCGCCTCGCCGACGGCGTTCCTGATACTGAAAACAGGCGGTGCCGCCTATCTGCTCTGGCTTGCGGTCCAGGCGATCCGGCACGGATCGACGCTCTCGGTCAAGGCCGTCGGCGGCGTCAGCGGCACGGCGCTTTCCAATATCTCCTCGGGCTTCTGGGTGAACCTGCTCAACCCCAAGGTCATCATCTTCTTCATGACCTTCCTGCCGCAATTCGTCAGCGCCGGCGATGCGTCGGTGACGGGCAAGCTCCTGTTTCTGGGAGGGTTGTTCATCGTCATCGGCATGCCGGTCAACATGCTCGTGGTGTTTGCTGCCGACGGCCTGTCCTCCTGGCTGCAGAGGAACAAGGGTTTCATGCGGGCGCTGGACTACAGTTTCGCCGGCGTCTTCTCGGTGTTTGCCGCCAAGATCTTCATGACGGCAGCGCGGTAAGTCGTCTTCGGAGGGCTTGGCCGCTCATCCGCCTGCCGGCATCTTCTCCCCGCACGCTGGAGAAGAGATCGAGCGGCGGCCGCTCGATTCTCTCGTTCGTTGCATTCTTCTAAAAGCGCGCGCCTAGTGCTCGACATCGCGGCACATGCTCTTCTCCCCGTCTTGACGGGGAGAAGATGCCGGCAGGCAGATGAGGGGCAGACGCGGACGCCGAGGCGGGCGGTCTCAGCCGATCAGCAGCGCGTCGTCGTCGAGCGTCTGGCCGCGGATGCGCCGGAACATGGCGATCAGATCCTCGACCTGCAGCTCCTTGCGGCTGTCGCCGGCAACATCGAGTACGATCTCGCCGCCGTGAAGCATGACCGTGCGATGGCCGTAGTCGAGCGCCTGGCGCATCGAGTGGGTGACCATCATCGTCGTCAGCTTGCGCTCGGACACGATCTTCTGCGTGAGGTTCATGACGAACTCGGCCATGCCCGGGTCGAGGGCCGCGGTATGCTCGTCGAGCAGCAGCACTTCCGAGCCCGCAAGCGTCGCCATGACGAGCGAGACCGCCTGGCGCTGGCCGCCCGAAAGCAGATCCATGCGGTCGCCCATGCGGTTTTCGAGGCCGAGATTGAGTTCGGCGATGCGCTCGCGGAAATGCTCGCGGCGCTTGGGCCCGAGCGCTGCCATCAGGCCGCGCGCTTCGCCGCGCTTGGCGGCGAGCGCCAGGTTTTCCTCGATCGAAAGCGCGCCACAGCTGCCTGTCAGCGGATCCTGGAAGACGCGGGCGACGAGCCCGGCGCGGGCGGCGGTGCCCTTGCGGGTGACATCTGTCTTGCCGATCGTCACCTGGCCGGCACTCGGCAGCACGTCGCCGGCGAGAACGCCGAGCAGCGTCGACTTGCCGGCGCCGTTGGAGCCGATGACGGTGACGAAGGAGCCCTGCTCGATCGTCAGGTCGACGCCGTTCAGCGCCTGCTTCTGGAGCGGCGTTCCCTTGCCGAAGACGACCTGGATGTTCTTGACGCTGATCATGCCGCACCTCCGCGACGAAGACGGGGAAGGATGAGGGCGAAGGTCACGAGCACGGCGGTGACGAAATTGAGGTCGGAGGCCTGCAGGCCGAGCATGTCGG
Source organism: Hyphomicrobiales bacterium (assembly GCA_900469625.1). Classification (GTDB taxonomy): domain Bacteria; phylum Pseudomonadota; class Alphaproteobacteria; order Rhizobiales; family Rhizobiaceae; genus Ensifer. Next base: position 65,059 of record UBXV01000037.1, on the reverse strand, counting down.
TCGACAGCGCCAGCTGGATGGCGATGCGATAGAGGATCGAGCCGAGCACGCAGCCGATCAGCGCGATCAGGATGCCGCGGGCGCCGAGCAGCGTTTCGCCGATGATGACGGCGGCAAGGCCGACGACGATGGTGCCGACACCCGAGGTGACATCGGCAAAGCCGTTGGTCTGTGCAAAGAGCGCGCCGCCGAAGGCAACGAGCGCATTGGAGATCGCCATGCCGAGATAGATCTGCTTGTTGGTGTCGACGCCCTGCGCGCGGGCCATGCGGGCGTTGGCGCCGGTCGCGCGCATCGCAAGGCCCGCGTCGCTTTCAAGGAAGCGCCAGACGACGATGACGGCCACGAGCACGAGCACGCCGATGAACAGCGGGCGTACATAGAATTCGCGAAGCCCAAGGCCGAAGAACGGCGAAAGCATGGTGTCGGCATTGATCAGCGCGACGTTGGGCTTGCCCATGACGCGCAGATTGACCGAGAACAGCGCGATCATCGTCAGGATCGAGGCCAAGAGGTTGAGGATCTTGAAGCGCACGTTGAGCATCGCCGTGACCATGCCGGCGGCGGCCCCCGCCACCATGGCGACGCCGGCAGCGATCCATGGATTGACGCCGGCGATGATCAGCACCGCGGTGACCGCGGCCCCGAGCGGAAACGAGCCATCGACCGTCAGGTCAGGGAAATCGAGAACCCGGAATGCGAGAAAGACGCCGATGGCGACGAAGGCATAGACCAGCCCCAGTTCGACGGCGCCCCATAAAGCGATTTGACTCAAATCCCCGACCCTCTTTTCCTGCCGCGCGCCGCAAGCTTCTATATCGGCGCGGCGTCCCCGGTTGGCGCATGACGCCAAAAGATCCGGCGTCGGCGCAGCTTCAGACTTCAAGGGCAATCCGGATCTTCCGAAGGGAAAACGCAGCCGCCCATAACGAACCGCCCTCGTATGGAACGAGGGCGGCCAAAACGCAATAAACTTGAACCTGAAAAGGCTCGAAGGCTTATTCTACAACGCGTGTGGCGCGCTTGACGACACTTTCCGGAAGCGTGACGCCCATCTTTTCGGCGGCCTTCTTGTTGATCACCAGGTCGGAACCGGCGGCAACCTTGACGGCGATATCGCCCGGGTTTTCGCCCTTGAGGATGCGAACGACGATTTCACCGGTCTGCTTGCCGACGTCGTAGTAGTTGAAGCCGAGCGCTGCGAGCGAGCCGCGTGAGACCGAGTCCGTGTCGGCGGTGAAGAGCGGCAGCTTGGCTTCCTCGGCCACGGCAACCGCACCTTCGAGTGCCGAGATGATGGTGTTGTCGGTCGGGACATAGATCGCGTCGGCACGGCCGACGAGCGCGCGGGCGGCGCCCTGGACTTCAGCGGACTTCGTCGCGGCGGACTCGACCACCGTCAGGCCGGCCTTTTCGGCTTCCGTCTTCAGCACCGCCAGCAGCGATACGGAGTTGGCTTCGCCTGAGTTGTAGAGGTAGCCGATCGACTTGACGTTCGGCAGGATCTCCTTGATCAGCGCGACGTGCTCGGCGACCGGCGACATGTCGGAAAGACCGGTGACGTTGGCGCCCGGCTTGTCCATGTCCTTGACCAGCTGCGCGCCGATCGGGTCGGAGACTGCGGTGAAGACGACAGGAATGTCGCGCGTCGAGGAAACGACGGCCTGCGCCGAAGGGGTGGAGATCGGAACGATCACGTTTGGCGCTTCGCCGGCGAACTGGCGGGCGATCTGCGCGGCCGTTGCCGGGTTGCCCTGGGCCGACTCGTAGAGGAACTTGAGGTTTTCGCCTTCCTTGTAGCCGGCCGCCTTGAGCGCGTCCTTCACGCCGTCGCGGGCTGCGTCGAGAGCCGGATGCTCGACGATCGCGGTTACGGCAACGGTCACCTCATCGGCACGTGCGGGCAGGGTAAATGCCACCGTGGCGGCAAGGGCGATGAGAAGTGAGCGCATGGGTTTCCTCCTGGATTGATTGCCCGCTTTCTTAGGAAACCGAGGCCATGAAATCAATCGATAGGAATTGCATCACTCATCAAAGTTCTTCATCGATCCCGGCGTGCTTGTGGTTGATGCCGGGGATCGCTGCAATCTTTGGGCGCCGCAAGGCGCTGAAAGCGTGAGATGTCAGGTGCGGCGGGCATAGCGCGCCACATCCGTCGGTCCCTCAATCCTCGCCGTGATTGGCGATCATCATCGCCTCGAAGGCAAGACGGTCGACCTTGCGCATGCGCTCGGACTCGGACTTCAGCTGGCCGCAGGCGGCAAGGATGTCGCGGCCGCGCGGGGTGCGGATTGGCGAGGCGTAGCCGGCCTGGTTGATGAAGTCGGCAAACTTCTCGATCTGCTCCCAGTCGGAACACTGGTAGTTGGTGCCCGGCCAGGGGTTGAACGGGATGAGGTTGATCTTCGCCGGAACGCCCTTCAGAAGCTTGATCAGCTCCTTGGCGTCCTCGAGGCTGTCGTTGACGTCCTTCAGCATCACATATTCGAAGGTGATGCGGCGCGCATTGGACAGGCCCGGATAGGCGCGGCAGGCGTCCATCAGCTGCTTCAGCGGATACTTCTTGTTGATCGGCACCAGCATGTCGCGCAGGTCGTCGCGCACGGCATGCAGCGAGATCGCCAGCATGACGCCGATCTCTTCGCCGGTCCGGTAGATTTCAGGCACGATGCCGGAGGTCGAGAGCGTGATGCGGCGCTTGGAGAGCGACAGGCCCTCGCCGTCGGACGCAATCAGCAGCGCGGTCTTGACCTCTTCGAAATTGTAGAGCGGCTCACCCATGCCCATCATGACGATGTTGGTGATCTTGCGGCCTTCCGCCGGCACGATCGCGCCCTGGGGCGTGTCGCGCTCCGGGAAGTCGCCGAGCCGGTCGCGCGCCAGCAGCAGCTGCGCCAGGATCTCTTCGGCCGTCAGGTTGCGCACCAGCTTCTGGGTGCCGGTGTGACAGAAGGAGCAGGTGAGCGTGCAGCCGACCTGGCTGGAAATGCACAGCGTGCCGCGGCCCTCCTCGGGGATGTAGACCGTTTCGATCTCGACCGGGCGGCCGGCGCCGCGCGCGGGAAAGCGCAGCAGCCACTTGCGGGTGCCGTCGCCGGAGGTCTGTTCTTCGACGATCTCGGGCCGGGCGATGGTGAAATGCTGCTTCAGCATCTCGCGCATGTCCTTGGACACGTTCAGCATCTCGTCGAAATCGGAAACGCCGCGCACATAGAGCCAATGCCAGAGCTGGCTGACGCGCATCTTCACCTGACGCTCGGGAACGCCCTTTTCGACCAGCGCCTTGGCCATGTCTTCGCGCAACAGCCCGATCAGCGAAGGCTTTTCGGCCTCAGGGGCGATCCGTGCCTGCGGTGCCCTGACGGGATCCACCCGGTTCAAGATTTCAGTGGCTGCCATGCTCTGGTGTCCTGTCGTACAGAAAGCGCCCGTCCGGAGAGGGGTCCGGAGATCGTCCTGGTGCTCGAATTGAAATCAGTCGAGCCTTCAAGCGCGGCCAATGGGGCGCGGGGCTCTGAATTTTCCGGGGCTTTAGCATTGTTTCGGCCCGGAGTCACGCGCAGTCGGTCCCGAATGCGAAAAGGCCGGCGTCGGGCGCCGGCCTTCCACTTTGCCTAAAGCGCGTTGCGGTCTTTCAGATTCGCGACTGCGCTTCACGTTTTTGTTTTTGCGCATGTCGTTGTCGCAAAACCGCTGCGCACTTTTGCGCGACATGCTCAAGAGGCGAAAACTTACTTGCAGGCTTCGATCTGCTTCAGCGCAGCCGAAATGCCCGACAGCGAATAGGCGTAGGTGGTCGTCGTGCCCTTGCGCGACTTGGCGTTGACCGACATCGCCTTGCCGGACTTCATCGCTGCGACGAGCGCCGGCTCTTCAGCGGCGTTTTCGACCCATGCGGAATTGCCCTTGGTGAACATCACGAAGGTGCGGCCGTCGATGACGACGTTCACCTTGGAGTTCTCCTGCAGCGGGTAGCCCATCATCGCCTGCGGCTCATAGCTGATGTTCTGGCCCGGGCGCTGGGATACCAGGAAGAAGATGTCGCCGTGATCGACGCCGGCCGGGCTCTTTTCCTTCGGAACCGACAGGACGTAGCAGACCTTGCCGCCGCCGGAATTGTAGGAATAGGCGCCCCAGGCGTTGAACTGCTGGATGCGCGTCGGCGACTGGGCGGCAGCCATGCTGGCGGTCGCCAGAACGAGTGCGATTGCAGTTGCGATCTTTCTTACAAACATGAGGTCCTGCCGCTTTTCTTGCTTTTCGATCACCCGAAACAGGTCAGACGGGCGACGCGTAGTCATGATTTCAATTGTTGTGACTTAATTCAGGTTACCAAACCGTCAACAAGGGCCAAAATCCGCTGGTTTCAGCCCCGAAACGAAGCATTTTCGGGCTTCGCTCCAGCATCAGCAGATCGACCGTCCGGTGCTTTTCCAAGGCGCGCCTTCGGCGTCGAAAGTTCGCCGCCTTGTACCGCCCTTCCGGATGGTTCCTGCTCCAAGCCATTCCAAACGACACGCGCCCCGACGAGGACGTCTCGACCCGCACCGTTCCGAAATGTCTATGCCACAAAGAATCGGGCAAGAGTTTGACTTTTGGGCAGGAATACGGCGGCGATGCGGATGGACCGCATGTTATGCGGTTATTCGCCGGGATTGTCGGCCAGCGTTTCGTCGGCTTTCAGATAATGGGCTTCCTTGATCTGTCCGTTGATGGCCGCAAATGCGGCGGTCAGAACCGCGACGTCATCGGAAAAGCCGACGACGGCGAGAAAATCGGGAAGGAAGTCGATCGGCAGCACGAAGTAGGCGAGTGCCGCCAGAAGAATGCCGCGCGTGCGCGTCGGCGTCTTCGGATCTATGGCGCAGTAATAGGCGGCTACCAGTTCGCGGCTGAACGGTATCTGACGGGCGGCGCGGCGAAAGGTCGGCCAGAAGCGCCGCTTGACGCGCTTTTCCCTGCGCTCCTGTTCCGACTCTTCGCCAGGAAGGAGAATTTCACCAATCTTTACGTCGTCCATCGCCTCTTTCCGATGTTGCAACGCTGATAATATGGGAAGCGCTCGATCTATTTCAAATGATCGGGCATGCGGCCGGCTGCTGCCTTGTCCATGCGGGCGGCCAGTTTGAAGTCCAGTTCGGTCAGGCCCTTGGCGTCGTGCGTCGTCAGCGTCACGTCGACGCGATTGTAGACGTTGAACCATTCGGGATGATGGTCGAGCTTTTCGGCAACGATCGCCATCTCCGTCATGAAGCCGAATGCCTCGACGAAATTCTTGAAGCGGAAGGCTTTCCAGATCGAGGCGCCGTCCTCGGCCCGGACCCACCCTTCCATCTTGTGCAGCTGCTCGGCGATTGTCGCCTCGTCGAGTTTCTCCGGCCTCATTCGTACCTCCCTTTCAACGCGTCTGTTCCAAGGCTTTCGAGCCGCGTATAAGTCGGCCCACCTCTTATCTCCTTGAAACGGATAGCATGAAACCGGTGCGAATTCTTTTTGTTTGTCTCGGCAATATCTGTCGTTCGCCGCTCGCCGAAGGCGTGCTTCGCGCGCTCGCGACGCGTCAGGGATTGGCGTCGCAGATCCTTGTCGATTCCGCCGGAACGGGAGGATGGCATGTCGGCGATCCGCCGGACCGCCGTTCTATTGCGGTCGCGCGCCGGCACGGCATCGACATTTCAGGACTTCGTGGGCGCAAGGTCGCAAAAGCCGATTTCGACAGCTTCGACCTGATCCTCGGCATGGACAGCGAGAACGTGAAAACCCTTCGCCAGATCGCGCCGGCCGGTCTCGATGGAAAGATCGCCCTGTTCCTGGCTTACGCCGAGGATCGGGACCGGGACGTTCCCGATCCCTATTATGATGGGGAAGAAGCGTTCGAACGCCTCTACCAGATGTTGGAAGCCGGATGCTCGTCGTTGCTCGCAAGGCTGGACGAGCGGGCTTCGTGAAGCGGAAACACCTCTTCGGTGAGGTAAGGCCCGCCGCCGACCGAATCGCGTGACGACAACAGCACGAAACGCGAAGCGGTAAAGGGCGAGGCCATGAAGTTGCCGCGACCGGAGAGATACTCGACCACATCCTCTACCCGGCTGGAGCGCAGCCTTGCGAGCGTGACATGCGGCGTGAACTTGCGCGGGTCGGCCGGCAGCCTGAGCCTCTGGCAGATGCGCTCGATCTCGGCCTGCAGCGCGTACATTTCCGGGTGATTGCTGACGCCTGCCCAGACCGAATGCGGCTTTTTCGAACCGAAGGCGCCGGTGCCGGTCAGCTGCAGCTGGAACTCCGGTCTTTCGATGCGGTCGAGCCTGTCTATGATCTCGTCTGCGGTGCGCCAGTCGACGTCACCAATGAAGCGCAAGGTGATGTGGTAGTTTTCCACATCGATCCAGCGGGCTCCGGGAAGACCTCCGCGCAGCAATGAAAGACTCATCGCAACATTGCGCGGAATTTCGAGGGCGGTGAATAGTCTCGGCATGGCGAGCTCCCCGAATCTCTTGCAGATGTCTCAGCGAATCACGCATCCGATCTGCAGGCAACTACTATTTGACGCTTGCGAATATTAACACTCTCTTAACTGTGGATGATTTGTTCACTCCGCCTTTGCCAATGTTGCAATGAAACGTTCGACCGCCGGCTGCGCCTTCCTGACCATGACGCCGACGCCATCGCCGTTCGGATGCATGCCGTCCTCGAGCTTGAGGGCGGCCTCGGTGACCACGCCGTCGAGGAAGAACGGGTAGAGTTCCAGCCCGTATTTTGCGGCGAGCTCCGGATAGATCGGGTTGAAGCGGGCGGCATAGTCGGCGCCCATGTTCGGCGGCGCCATCATGCCGACGAGCAGCACGCCGATGCCGCGCTCCTTCAGCCGCGTGATCATCGCCTCGATGTTCTTGCGCGTTTCTTCCGGCGGGATGCCGCGCAGCGCGTCGTTGGCGCCAAGCTCGAGAATGACGCCCTTCGTGCCGTCGGGGATCGACCAGTCGATGCGGGCAAGGCCGCCGGAACTGGTGTCGCCGGAAACGCCGGCATTGGCGACCGTCACCTCGAAGCCGTTGTCCTTCAGCGCCTTTTCGAGCCGGGCCGGGAAGGCATCCTCGGGTGGCAGCTGGTAGCCCGCCATCAGGCTGTCGCCGAAGCCGACGAGGCTGATCGTTTCGGCGCTTGCCGGTGCCGATAACGCAATTGTCATTGCGAGCCCCAAGAAAAACCGTTGAAAACCTTTTAATGCCATGGGTCTGTTCCTAAATCGCGGGAGCCGTTTTCTTTTTCTCTTTCCGTTTCATATAGGGTTATTTCGCTTGGCCAGTACCATCATCGAGCTCAAAAATGCTGACCTCACCCTTGGCGAGGCCGCAGCCTCGGTGCATGTGCTGAAAGGCATGAGCCTGACCATCGACGCCGGACAGTCCGTCGGCATCGTCGGCCCGTCCGGATCGGGCAAGTCTACGCTGCTGATGGTGCTTGCCGGGCTGGAACGGCTCGATCGCGGCGAGATCGTCATCGACGGCACGCCGCTGCATCGGCTGAGCGAGGATCGGGTGGCCGATTTCCGCGGACGCAACATCGGCATCGTCTTCCAGTCCTTCCATCTCATCCCCAACATGACGGCGCTCGAAAACGTCGCCGTGCCACTCGAGCTCGCCAATGTTCCCGGCGCCTTCGAGATCGCCCGCAAGGAGCTTGTCGCCGTCGGACTCGGCGAGCGGCTCAGCCATTATCCCGGCCAGCTTTCCGGCGGCGAACAGCAGCGCGTGGCGATTGCCCGCGCTCTGGCGCCATCGCCGAAACTGCTGATCGCCGACGAGCCGACCGGCAATCTCGACGCAGAAACCGGCCGGCAGATCGCCGACCTGCTTTTCGCCGAACAGCGTGACCGTGGCATGACACTTGTGCTGGTGACCCACGACGCGGCGCTCGCCGCCCGGTGCTCGCGGCAGGTGCGCGTCCGCTCGGGCGAGATCGTGTCCAGCGGCGCGCCCGAAGCGGCCGTCGAAATGCAACGCCCGGAAGCGGCATCCGCATGAGCGACGCAGCCTCCATCCGTTTGCGTCCCCTGCTTGCCCTCAGGCTGGCGCTGCGCGAAATGCGCGGCGGCCTCAAGGGCTTCTACATCTTCCTCGCCTGCATCGCGCTCGGGACGGCGGCGATCGCCGGTGTCAACTCGCTGTCGCAGTCGATTACGGCGACGATCGCCTCGCAGGGGCAGGCGCTGCTTGCCGGCGACATCCGCTTCGAGCTCAACAATCGCGTAGCGACCAGCGAGGAGCGGGCGTTCCTCGACGGGCTCGGTCCGGTTTCTGTTTCGGCCGGGCTGCGTTCGATGGCCCGCTTGCCCGACGGCTCCAACCAGGCGCTGGTCGAGTTGAAGGCCGTCGATGCGGCCTATCCGCTCTATGGCACGCTCGAGAGCCAGCCAGACCAGCCGCTTGGCGATCTTCTGGCGCGGCAGGGCGACGGATTTGGCGCAGTGGCGGCACCGCTTTTGCTCGACCGTCTCGGCATTTCCGTCGGCGATGAAATCCTGCTCGGCAATGCCCGCATCCGGATTTCGGGCACGATCGTGCGTGAGCCGGATGCGCTTTCCGACGGCTTCGGCTTTGCGCCGCGGCTCATGGTTTCGGCCGAAGCCCTCGACGCCTCGGGTCTCGTCCAGACCGGAAGCCTTGTCGAGCACGGTTACAAGGTGAAACTCGGCGATCCCACGCAGGTGGCCGCTGTTCGCAGCGATGCCGAGAAACGCTTTCCGGCCGCCGGCTGGTCGATCCGCACCAGCTCCAATGCCGCGCCGTCGCTGACGGCCAACATCACCCGCTTCTCGCAATTCCTGACGCTTGTGGGATTGACCGCCCTGATCGTCGGCGGCGTCGGCGTCGCCAACGCGGTGCGCGCCTATCTCGACCAGAAGCGCAGCGTGATCGCCACATTCAAATGCCTCGGCGCACCCGCCTCGCTTGTCGCGATGATCTATCTGGCACAGATCCTGCTGATCGCGCTGATCGGCATCGCGATCGGGCTTTTTCTCGGTGCGCTTATCCCCTTTGTCGCGGCGCAGTTTCTGGCCGATCTTCTGCCGATATCGACGGAGTTCCGGCTCTATCCCGGCGCGCTCGGCATTGCCGCGCTCTTCGGCGTGCTGACGGCGCTTGCCTTTGCCATCCTGCCGCTCGGACGCGCACGTGGCATCCCGGCAACGGCGCTCTTTCGCCAGCAGGGTTTCGATCCCGCCGGCTTTCCGGCCTGGCCCTATCTCGTCGGCGCGCTTGCCTGCCTCGGTGCGCTCGCGGGTCTTGCGATCTTCACCGCCTATGACCGCTATATTTCGCTCGTCTTCCTCGGCGCGATCGCCTTTGCCTTCATCGTGCTGCGCGGCGTCTCGCTGCTGATTTCCTGGCTTGCGCGCCGCAGCCCGCGCGTCAGTTCGCCATCGTTGCGGCTGGCGATCGGCAACATCCATCGGCCGGGCGCGCTCACGCCCTCGGTCGTGCTGTCGCTCGGCCTCGGGCTCGCGCTGCTCGTCACCCTTGCGCTCATCGACGGCAATCTCAGGCGCGAGCTCACCGGCAGCATGGCCGAACGTGCGCCGAACTTTTTCTTCGTCGATATCCAGGGCAGCGAGATCCAGGGGTTCCGCACCCTGCTCGAAGGATCGATGCCGGATGGCAAGGTCATCGAGGTGCCGATGCTGCGCGGTCGCATCATCGCCTTCAACGGCGAGGACGTGAACGCCCGCAATGTGCCGCCGAGCGGCCAGTGGGTACTGCGCGGCGATCGCGGCATCACCTATGCCAAGAACAAGCCGGAGAATTCGACCTTGGCCGAGGGCAGCTGGTGGGCGCCCGATTACAGCGGCGAGCCGCTGGTGTCGTTTTCGGCCGAAGAGGCGGGCGAACTCGGCCTGAAGATCGGCGACAAGGTCACCGTCAACGTGCTCGGTCGCAACGTGACGGCCCGGATCGCCAATTTCCGCAACGTCGAATGGGAATCGCTGTCGATCAACTTCGTCATGGTGTTCTCGCCGAACACATTTGCCGGTGCGCCGCATGCGTGGCTGGCAACGGTGATCGACCCCGGTGCGAAGCCTGAGGAAGAGGCGACGGTGCTGAAGGCGGTCACGAACGCCTATCCGACGATCACCAGCGTGCGCGTGAAGGATGCTCTCGACATTGTGAACACGCTGCTCGGGCAATTGGCAACGGCGATACGCGCTGCCGCCGCCGTGGCGCTGGTTGCCTCGGTGCTGGTGCTGGCCGGTGCGCTTGCCGCCGGCAACAGGGCACGCATCCACGATGCGGTGGTGTTGAAGACGCTGGGTGCCACGCGCGCCACGCTGATCCGCGCCTTCAGCTACGAGTACATCATCCTTGGCCTTGCAACGGCGGTGTTTGCGCTGTTTGCCGGCGGGGTCTCGGCCTGGTTTGTCGTCAGCAGGATCATGAAGCTGCCCTCGACTTTCCTGCCGGACGTCGCGATCGCGACCGTTGTCATCGCGCTGGTCATGACCGTCGGCATCGGGCTTGCGGGAACCTGGCGGGTGCTGGGCCAGAAGGCGGCGCCGGTTCTGCGGGAGCTGTGAGCGGGGAAATTAACCGTAAATCCCTGTCATGCAAGGCGATAAACGCCAAGGCTGTGCCGAATCAGGGGGCCGAAGGTCTTGTACGCAAGGGCTTTCGGCATCATATTTATCCACAGGCATGCTGGAGCCCCGCAGCGGCGCCTGGGCATGGGATGATGGCCGGTCGGTCAGGTCATCCGCCCGACACCGTAAGTTCAACCGGGGCTTAAATGAGGAAACAATGGCTGATCTGAGAAACTACCAAACCCGAATGTCGCCCGCCGGCGCTCAGGCGGGTGCCGTGATCGACGAAGGCCTTCGCAGCTATATGCTGAAGGTCTACAATCTGATGGCCCTCGGCCTGGCGATCACCGGCCTGGCAGCTTACGGAACATTCGCGCTTGCCGTCTCCAATCCGGCATTCGCCCAGCTTCTCTACGCGTCGCCCCTGAAATGGGTCGTCATGCTCGCACCGCTGGGTCTCGTGTTCTTCATGAGCTTCCGCATCAATAGCATGAGCGTTTCCGCAGCGCAGATGACGTTCTGGATCTATGCGGCGCTGATGGGCGTTTCCCTGTCGTCGATCTTCATGGTCTTCACCGGCCAGAGCATCGTGCAGACGTTCTTCGTCACCGCAGCCTCGTTCGGCGCGCTGTCGCTCTACGGCTACACCACGAAGAAGGACCTGTCCGGCATGGGCTCGTTCCTGATCATGGGTCTGTTCGGCGTCATCATCGCGTCGATCGTCAACATCTTCCTCGCCTCTTCGGCGCTCGGCTTCGCGATCTCGGTGATCGGCGTGCTGATCTTCGCAGGCCTCACCGCCTACGACACCCAGAAGATCAAGGAAATGTACTACGATGCCGACGACAGCACCGTGGCAGGCCGCAAGGCGATCATGGGCGCACTGACGCTCTACCTCGACTTCATCAACCTGTTCATGTTCATGCTGCAGTTCATGGGCAACCGGAACAACTAAGCTTGAATGGATTGACGGAAAAGGCGGCTTCGGCCGCCTTTTTTGTTGCGCGGAAAGAGCTTGATCGAGCGGCGTGATCCGTGTGACTGAAGGGCGAGCCAAACCATCAAGAACGCCCCGATGCCCCTGACCTTACGCGACGCCACGATCGCCGATCTGCCCGCCATTACCGAAATCTACCGCGAATCCGTGCTGAACGGCGTGGCGACCTACGAGATCGTGCCGCCTTCGGAGGCGGAGATGACCTCACGTTTTTCCACCATCGTCGACCACGGATATCCCTATATCGTCGCCATCGACGCGGCCGGTACGATTGTCGGCTACGCCTATGCCTCCGCCTTCCGCACGCGTGCGGCCTATCGTTTTCTCGTCGAGGATTCGATCTATCTGGCACCATCGGCACGCGGGCAGGGCGCGGGCAAGATGCTGCTGATTGCCCTCGTCGATCGCTGCACGGCCCTCGGGTTTCGCCAGATGGTGGCGGTCATCGGCGGCGCCCATCCTGCGTCGATCGCGGTCCACCGCTCGGTCGGCTTCGAAGATCAGGGACGAATGAAGGCGACCGGCTTCAAGCATGGGCGCTGGCTCGACACCGCGATCATGCAGCTTGCGCTCGGGGATGGATCGACCAGCGATCCGCAGGAAGGCGCCTACCCGGATACGCTCTATCAGGGTTGAGGATGCTTTCGCAGCTCTGAGCGTCGCACCAATAGCGAACAGGCCGAAAGGACGAGGGCGTCGCGGGTGGCCCGGATCGCACTGGCGATCGGACACCCGGTGCCTCAGGTTTCCACCAGCTTGAGCACCTTGTCGAACACCTTCAGCACCTTCCCGAGTTCGTGTCCACGCTTCAGGATCGTGCCGTGGATGTTGAGCACGCTATAGGCGCCCTGCTTGGCCGAAAGCTTCGGGTTTTTCTCGATGCGGTAGAGCGGCATCTCGCCCGATCGCTTGAAGACGGAGAAGACCGCTCGATCCTTCAGGTGGTCGATGGCGTAGTCGCGCCATTCGCCTTCGCCGACCATGCGGCCATAGACCCAAAGGATCTGATCGAGTTCCCGGCGATGAAAGGTGATGGGAGGGGCGTCGCGGGCGTTCTTGTATTCCGAGAGATCAACGACCACTTCGGACGCGGCCTGGCGCTGATGTCGCGCCTCGCCCCGCGGCAAATCCGGCTCATCGGTCATCGGCAATCCGGCCTTCTGTTGTGACAGAACCATTACAGTTTGCCTGACATGAGCCGAAAAGCAAGCTGGAAGCAGCCGAAGGCGGTGGGCGCAAACGGCATTTCTTGCCTCTGCCCCATTTCAGTCAAAACGGCGCCCCAATTCACCGCAAAACTCGCGGGCGCTGACGGACAGAGTCGTTGCCACCGTATGTCCGCTCAGATCGTCATGCTGCGTGACCTTCAACGCGCGCAGTCATGGCCGGTTCGGTCCGGTAACTTCGAACCCTCAGCCCCAGCCCCTCGATGCTGCCGGGCCGAACCACCCCTTGAAGCGCCAGGCGTCGCCACGACGCGCAATAGGCGCAGTGGCAACAGGATCACTCCCCGTTTCTTCCTCAGCCACCGCGATGGCACAGGCCGTTTCATCGCTCACAATTTGCCTGGCCGGCACTTAAAGCTTGCACTCACAGCTTGCCCTGGGGGCCGGCGAGCACGGCGGTCGCGCCGATGATCGGGCCTGGCGTTTCGGCATCCTTCATCGACTGCAGAAGCACCGCGCAGCCGCTCTTGCCACGCTGTTCCGTCAGAACTGTCGCAGGAAGGGTAAAGGTCGCGGCCTTGCCGTCCCACATGCCGATGGTCTGGATGTCGCGCACCGCATGCCAGTAGGAAATCTTCTTGCCGCTGTTTTCGCCCTTCTCGACGTCGACGACCCTTGCCCGGTCGAAATAGACGACGACGACATTGGCCTTGCCGTCACCGGCGCCGACTTTGATCGAGATCTCATCGCCGTTGATCTTGGCATCGACGGGAACGGCAAGCCCCTTGCCGTCTGCCTTCATGGCGTCGAGGCGGGATTTGATCGCCTGCAGGTTGGCGCCGTTGATGTGGTCGCGGCCGTTGAGGATCGCCTGCGGCGTGTAGACGCCGTTGCGACCCAGCATGCGCGCATAGGCATATTGCCGGTCGGTGTTGTCGCTGGAGGCCAGCGTGTCCTTCCAGCCGAGGTAATTCCAGTAGTCGACGTGGTAGGAGAGCGCCACCACGTCTCCGTCATCCACCAGCTTCTTCAAGGCGGCATCAGCCGGCGGGCAGGAGGAGCAGCCCTGGCTGGTGAAGAGTTCGACGACGCCCTTGATGACCTTGCCGTCCTGCGCCATCGCCGGAACCGACGCTGCCGCAACAAGCCCGAAAGCCAATGCAACAGGGCGAAGGAAATATCTGTCTGCGAATGTCATGGCGTCACTTCACTGGCGGCCGACAGGCCTACTTCACGGGGGAGATCATTACATACGACGCCGACGCTTCAACGGGAAGTCACGTTGGAGTGAGGATAGCGGCGGCAACCCAAAAGAGAATGTGAAAGGGCCAGGACACCTTTTGGTATCCCGGCCCTTTCATGCTTGGGGTACCCGCAGCGATCAGGCTGCGAGGTCGCGCAGAACCGTCTGCAGGATGCCGCCGTTGTTGACGTAGGTCACTTCGTCGAGCGTATCGATGCGGCAGATGAGCGGAACGTCCTTCACCGTGCCGTCGCCATAGATGACCCGCGCGACGCGCTTTTCGCGCGGCTGGACATTGGCGAGGTTTTCGATCGTGACGATCTCATCGCCCTTCAGGCCGAGCGTCTCCCAGGTCGTGCCCTCTTCGAAGACGAACGGGATGACGCCCATGCCGACCAGGTTCGAGCGATGGATGCGCTCGAAGGACTGGGCGATCACGGCCTTGACGCCGAGCAGGTTGGTGCCCTTTGCGGCCCAGTCGCGCGACGAGCCGTTGCCGTATTCGACGCCGGCGAAGATGACGAGCGGAACGCCCTCTTCCTTGTACTGCATGGCTGCGTCGTAGATCGACATCTCTTCCTTCGACGGATAGTGGATGGTGTAGCCACCCTCCTTGCCGTTCGGGCCGAGCATGTGGTTGCGGATGCGGATGTTGGCGAACGTGCCGCGCATCATCACCTCATGGTTGCCACGACGGGTGCCGTACTGGTTGAAGTCGGCAACGCCGACGCCATGACCGATAAGGTAGGCACCGGCCGGAGAGGCAGCCTTGATCGAACCGGCCGGCGAGATGTGGTCGGTGGTGATCTTGTCGCCGAACAGGCCGAGGACGCGCGCGCCCTTGATGTCGGAAATGCCCGAGCCGGATTTGCCCATGCCGACGAAATAGGGCGGGTTCTGCACATAGGTCGAACCGTCGTCCCAGGCATAGGTCTGGCCTGGAGGCACCTGAACGGCCTGCCAGTTTTCGTCACCCTTGAAGACGTCGGCGTACTTGGTCGCGTAGAGCTCACGGGTGACGTATTTGAAGATGAACTCCTGGATCTCCTTGGAGGTCGGCCAGATGTCCTTGAGGAAGACCGGCTTGCCGTCGCGGTCTTCGCCGAGCGGCTCGCTGGTCAGGTCCTTCTGGACGGACCCTGCAAGCGCATAGGCGACGACGAGCGGCGGCGAGGCGAGGTAGTTCGCCTGCACGTCAGGCGAGATGCGGCCTTCGAAGTTGCGGTTGCCGGAGAGAACGCCGGCGGCAATCAAGCCCTTGTCGTTGATCGTCTTGGAGATCGGTGCCGGCAGCGGACCGGAGTTGCCGATGCAGGTGGTGCAACCGAAGCCGACGAGGTTGAAGCCCAGCGCGTCGAGGTCCTTCTGCAGGCCCGACTTTGCCAGGTACTCGCCGACGACCTGCGACCCCGGTGCAAGCGAGGTCTTGACCCATGGCTTCGACTTCAGGCCCTTGGCAACGGCGTTGCGGGCGAGAAGGCCCGCCGCGATCAGAACCGAAGGGTTCGAGGTGTTGGTGCAGGACGTGATCGCGGCGATGGCGACGTCGCCGTGGCCGAGATCGAAATCCGTGCCTTCGACGGCGTAGCGGTTGGAAAGCTGGCCCGGCTTCTTGTAGTCGCCTTCAAGTGCGGTCGCGAAGCCCGATGCTATGCTTTCGAGCGGGATGCGGCCCTCGGGACGCTTCGGGCCGGCCATGGCCGGTACGACCTGGCCGAGGTCGAGTTCGAGCGTGTCGGTGAAGACCAGCTCCGAACCGTCACCGTCGCGCCACATGCCCTGCGCCTTGGAGTAGGCTTCGACGAGCGCGATGCGGTTCTCCTCGCGGCCGGACATGGTGAGGTAGTTGATGGTTTCGCTGTCGACCGGGAAGAAGCCGCAGGTGGCGCCGTATTCCGGGCCCATGTTGCCGATGGTGGCGCGGTCGGCGAGCGTCATGTTGTCGAGGCCCGGACCGAAGAATTCGACGAACTTCGAAACGACGCCCTTCTTGCGCAGCATCTGCACGACCATCAGCACCAGGTCGGTGGCGGTGACGCCTTCCTTGAGCTTGCCGGTCAGCTTGAAGCCGATGACCTCGGGCAGAAGCATGGAGACCGGCTGGCCGAGCATGGCGGCTTCAGCCTCGATGCCGCCGACGCCCCAGCCGAGAACGCCCAGGCCGTTGATCATCGTGGTGTGGCTGTCGGTGCCGACGCATGTATCCGGGTAGGCGGTGATTTCGCCATCTTCTTCGCGGGTCCAGACAGTCTGGCCCAGATATTCCAGATTGACCTGATGACAGATGCCGGTGCCGGGCGGCACGACGCGGAAGTTCTTGAACGCCTGCTGGCCCCACTTCAGGAAGCGGTAGCGCTCGCCGTTGCGCTCGTATTCGAGCTCGACGTTGCGGGCAAAGGCGTTCGGGGTGCCGAATTCGTCGACGATGACGGAGTGGTCGATGACGAGATCGACGGGTACCAGCGGGTTGATCTTTTCCGGATCGCCACCGAGCGAGACCATGGCGTCGCGCATGGCCGCGAGGTCAACGACGGCGGGAACGCCGGTGAAGTCCTGCATCAGGACCCGGGCCGGGCGGTAGGCGATTTCGTTTTCAGCGGTACCCTTGTCGTTCAGCCAGGCAGCGATGTTCTCGATATCCTTCCTGGTGACGGAGCGACCGTCTTCGTTGCGCAGCAGATTTTCGAGCAGCACCTTCATCGAATAAGGAAGTTTCGAAACGCCGGCGAGACCGTTCGCCTCAGCCTTGGGCAGGCTGTAATAGACGTAGTCGACACCGTTGACAGTGAGCGTGGAGCGACAATTAAAACTGTCTAGAGACTTGGACACTGGATAATACCCCGTTCCGTCTGATCGCCAAAAGCTGACGTACGAACGCCCGAGCGCCTGTGAAGCGCGATTTGGGATGCGGGTGCGGCCATTTCCGCTGTCCGCACGTGGAAATTCATTCCATGTTCGGCGCTTGGATGAAATTCACGCCGACCGCTGGCGTGTTGACCGCTATATAGATAATTTCTCCAAATCGTGCCAGACCAACCAAGGTTCAATCGGGACTTTTTTTGCCTTGCGGCATAGAGCGTGAAGGGAAGCTTGAAATTCATGCGCCTGTTGGCTGAAGGTCTGAGTGCGCGGCGCGGCGAAGATCTGATTTTTAATGATATTTCCTTCGCACTCGATGCCGGTGAAGCCCTCCTGGTGACCGGCCCCAACGGGTCTGGAAAGTCGACCTTGCTGCGTGTCCTTGCCGGTCTGCTGACGGCCGAAACCGGCCGCCTCAAACTTGAAGGCGGCCCTCCTGAATTGCAGCATCCGTCGGAACTCAGCCACTATCTCGGCCATCGAAATGCGATGAAGCGCGAGCTGACCGTCGCGGAAAATCTTTCCTTCTGGAAGCGTTTCTTGGGCGATTCGTTCGGTGGCGCGGGCTGGGAGATCGGCGCGGCCGCGGAAGCAGTCGGCCTTCCCGGCATCACGCACCTGCCCTTCGGCTATCTGTCGGCCGGCCAGCAGCGCCGCATGGCGATGGCCAAGCTACTCGTCGCCTACCGGCCGATCTGGATCCTCGACGAGCCGACGGCTGCGCTCGATGCCGCCGCTGACACGCTTTTTGCGGGCTTGGTCAATGCGCATCTGCAACAGGGCGGTATCGTCGTTGCCGCGACGCACCAGCCGCTCGGGCTCGGGCGCGTCAAGGAATTGCGCATGACCGGCTTTGCCGGCGTCGACGGAGGCCTGTGGCATGATGCGTGAACCGACGGCCGACGATCGGGCGATGACGGGATCGCGCAGATGATCGCACTCTTTTTCCGCGATCTCAAGCTGTCGATCCGCGCCGGTGGCGGCGCGATGATCGGCGTCCTGTTCTTCATGACGGTCGTCGCTGTCATTCCCTTCGGTGTCGGCCCCGACCTTAACCTGCTTTCCCGGATCGGGCCGGCGATCCTGTGGATCGGGGCGCTGCTCGCCTCGCTGCTTGGCCTCGACCGTCTGTTCCAGGCGGAGCGCGAAGACGGGTCTCTGGATCTGATGCTGATGCAGGAAACGCCTCTCATCGCCACCGTGTTCGTCAAATGCGCCGCCCATTGGGCCGCCACCGGCCTGCCGCTGGTGATCGCCGCGCCGCTGCTCGGCCTGTTCATGAACATGGACGAGCTTGCGATCGGCGCCACGATGTTGACGCTGCTTGTGGGAACACCGGCCATCACCTTTATCGGTGCGGTCGGTGCAGCAGTTGCCGTGTCGCTGCCGCGCGGCGGTCTGCTGGTGTCGATCCTGGTGCTGCCGCTTGCCATCCCGGTGCTGATCTTCGGCGTCAGTGCCGTCTATGCGGCGATCGAGGATCCCGCACCGTTCCTGCCGCCGCTGATGATCCTTGCGGCCATCACCCTGTTTTTCGCCGTCATCGGGCCACTCGCCGCGGCGGCCGCGCTTCGTCATGCGTCCGACTGACGCGGATCACGCCGGTTGGCGAGAAACTGTCTGCCGTTTTCGCGCCGTTATCGCGCCAACCCTCTGGAATAGAAGGTGTTTATGCCGGCGCTGTCGGCGGGGAGAAAAACGGATCGTGATCACGTGTTTGACGGGGATCAATTGCGAGAACAGGGCTTAAGCGTTAAAGAGCCATCATGAGCGAAAACAGCCTTGCCGTCCGTAAATTCAGCGATCTCGCCAACCCGACGCGGTTTCTGGCGCTGGCCGATCGCGTCCTGCCGTGGCTTTCGGCGCTGACGGCGCTTTTCTTCGCGGTCGGTCTTTGGCTGGCATTCACGACGCAAGGCGACTACCAGCAGGGCGAGACGGTGCGCATCATGTATGTGCATGTGCCGGCCGCCTGGCTGTCAATGATGTGCTATTCGGTCATGGCGCTCGCAGCCCTTGGCACCCTTGTCTGGCGGCACCCGATTGCCGACGTGTCGTCGCGCGCGGCGGCCCCGATCGGCGCCTGCTTCACGTTTCTGGCGCTCGTCACCGGCTCGCTCTGGGGCAAGCCGATGTGGGGCGCCTGGTGGGTATGGGATGCGCGGCTGACGTCGGTGTTCGTGCTCTTCCTGATGTATCTCGGGCTGATGGCGCTCAACCGCGCCATGGATGATCCGGTCCGCTCGTCGCGGGTCTCGGCCGTCCTGGTGCTGGTCGGCTTCGTCAACATTCCGATCATCAAGTTTTCCGTCGAATGGTGGAACACCCTGCACCAGCCGGCCAGCGTCTTGAGGCTTGACGGCCCGACGATCGATCCGGAATTCCTGCGCCCGCTCGTCGTCATGGCGATCGCGTTTACGCTTCTGTTTTTCACGCTGCATATCGCCGCCATGCGCAACGAGATCTGGCGCCGGCGCGTCACGTCGCTGCGCCGGATGGCGGCCCGCAGCGCCGGCCGGGAGGTGTAACCCGATGATGAGCCATGCGGCCTATGTCTTTGCCAGCTACGGGATCGCGACCTTGACGGTCGTCGGCCTCTGTCTCTGGGTGATAACAGATGGACGGGCGCGCCAGCGCGAGCTGCGCGAACTCGAAGCCTCGGGCGTGCGCCGCCGCTCGGCGGAAGCATCAACCGGAGAAACACGATGAGCAGCACCCCTGCACCCGGCAGCGAAGAGCGCAAGCCGGGGCTCCTGCGCGTCGGTCTGGCGCTTCTGCCGCTCGCGATCTTCGCTGCACTTGCCGCCATCTTCTGGAGCCAGCTCAACTCGGGCAAGGATGTGAGCGAAATTCCCTCGGCGCTGATCGGCACCAAGGCGCCGAAACTCGACATGCCGCCGCTCGAAGGTGCAACCCGCAACGACCAGCCGATGCCGGCGCTGACCGATGCGGCCATCAAGGGCAAATTGACGCTCGTCAACGTCTGGGCCTCCTGGTGTGTGCCCTGCCGGCAGGAGCATCCCTTCATCCTGGAACTGTCGAAGGATCCGCGGCTCACCGTCGTCGGTATCAACTACAAGGATCAGAACGAAAATGCGCTGCGTTTTCTCGGCGAACTCGGCAATCCGTTTTCCGCCGTTGGTGTCGACCCACGCGGCAAGGCGGCGATCGACTGGGGCGTCTACGGTATCCCTGAATCCTATCTCGTCGGCACGGACGGCACGATCCTCTATAAGCGCGTAGGCCCGTTCGACGAGAAAAGCGTGAAGGAAGGGCTGATGCCGGCGATCGAGAAGGCCGCTGCCGGATCGTAAGTGGCACGCGCTACGCACGCGAGAGACTACAAAGAGACCCTATTGAGGGTTTAGAGTGGTTATCTGGCCGACGTTGCTCCCGCCGCATTCTCCGTCATCCCTGTGCTTGTCACAGGGATCGAGCAACGGCGCGTCCGCGGCGCGAGAGAATATCACCCTTCATGCTATGCGATGTGCCTGCGGTAAGTCTCCCGCCGCGCGGACGCACGGCTACTGGATTCCTGTGACGGGCACAGGAATGAGGGCGCTTCTTCTGGTCGACGGTATCCGGCAAAGCGCGATGGTCTCGCGGCTTCTCTGGTGTTTTGGAAAGTGCAGCGGCAGAAGTGGACGCGTGTCGCGGAGGACCGGAGCGCGCCTTAAATCCCCGCCTGCCAGTCGCGGACCGCGTCCAGCGGCCAGACCAGCATAAACACGTTGAGGGTCAGGTTGTCGCGGATCAGCCAGCCGGTGAAGAGTTCGAAGCCGATGGCAATCGTCACCGTCAGCCAGACGGGCATGCGGGCCGCAAACATGAAGCCGGCGACCATGGCCAGCGTGTCCATCGTCGAATTCAAGATACTGTCGCCGAAATAGTCGAGCGAGATCGTTGCCGAGCGATAGCGGTTGATCACCATCGGCGTATTTTCGGCAATCTCCCAGGCGGATTCGATGACCGTTGCCAGGAACAGCTTGGCGGTCAGCGGCTTGCCGCGCAGGAGCAGATGGCCAAGACCGTAGAACAGGAAGCCGTGGATGATGTGCGACGGCGTGTACCAGTCGGCGATGTGTTGCGAGTTGCCGCTCGACTTGACGACGGGTTCGAACAGCTTGACGTAGCCGCAGTCGCAGATCCAGACGCGGCCCATCAGGTGCTGGGTGATGACCTGGATCGCGAGGACGCCGACACAGGCCACAAACCAGGCGAGCGCATGCCGATTGCGACTGTCGTTGCCGTCGAGACTGGTTGTCACTTGGCGTTATCCTGATCGAGCGAATGCTTCATGATCAACGGCATCTGCGCCAGTGTAAACAGGATGGTGATCGGCATCGTGCCCCAGACCTTGAAGGCCACCCAGAAATCCGTGGAGAACGAGCGCCAGATGACCTCGTTGAGCACGGCGAGAACCAGGAAGAAAATCCCCCAGCGCAGCGTGAGCTTGCGCCAGCCGTCTTCGTCGAGCTTGAAGGCGGAATGGAAGACGTAGCCGAGCAGCGACTTGCCGAACAGAAGTCCACCCAGGAGGATGGTGCCGAACAGCGTGTTGACGATCGTCGGCTTCATCTTGATGAAGGTGTCGTTCTGCAGCCAGAGTGTCAGGGCGCCGAAGACGAAGACGACAATGCCCGAGATCAGCGGCATCATTGGTAGCGTGCGGGTCAGCATCCAGGACACGACGAGCGCGATCGCGGTCGCGGCCATGAACAGGCCGGTCGCGATGAAGATCGGGCCGCCGAGTTCGGCAAGCGTCGGGAAATGCCCTGCCAGCCATTCGCCGCGGGAATTGGCGAAGAAGAAGACCATCAAGGGTCCGAGCTCCAGCACCAGCTTCAACAGCGGGCTGACTTCCTTCTGCGGCTTGGTAGCCTCGATCGACGACATCTGGGGATCCTGTTTTCGCATCTGCATGCCGCTCATAACACCAGCTTTGCGGCAAAACCATATCAAGGCAGCCGGCTTGCGCAAACGCCCAGGCATAATAGCGTAAATCGAAACCGATTTACGGGGTGCATCATGCTCCGGGATGGCGGTTGCCGTCAGGCGGCGACGCCCGCGATCGCCTCGGCGAAATCCTTGGCCTCGAACGGTTCCAGGTCGTCTATGCCTTCACCGACGCCGATGAAATAGACCGGCAGCTTGTGCTTGGCGGAGATGGCGACGAGGATGCCGCCGCGCGCCGTGCCGTCGAGCTTGGTCATGATCAGGCCGCTGACGCCGGCGACATTGCGGAAGATCTCCACCTGCTGCAGCGCGTTCTGGCCCGTGGTGGCATCGAGCGTCTGCAGCACCGTGTGCGGCGCATCCGGGTCGAGCTTGCCGAGCACGCGCACGATCTTTTCGAGCTCGGCCATCAACTCGGCCTTGTTCTGCAGCCGGCCGGCCGTGTCGATGATCAAGACGTCGGCCTTCTTTTCGCGCGCCTGCTGGAACGCCTCATAGGCAAGACCGGCGGCGTCTGCGCCGAGCTTCGATGACACGATGTCGGACTTGGTGCGATCGGCCCAGATCTTCAGCTGTTCGATCGCGGCCGCGCGGAAGGTGTCGCCAGCGGCCAGCATCACCTTGAGGCCGGCGCCCGACAGCTTGGCGGCCAGCTTGCCGATCGTCGTGGTCTTGCCGGTGCCGTTGACGCCGACCACCAGGATGACATGCGGCTTGTGGCTGAGATCGAGTTCCAGCGGCTTGGCGACAGGCGACAGGACCTTGGTGATTTCCCCGGCCATGATGCGCGACACGTCCTCGCCGGATACATCCTTGCCATAGCGCTCGGAGGCGAGTGTGTCGGTGATGCGCATCGCGGTCTCGACGCCGAGATCGGCCTGGATCAGCAGATCTTCCAGATCCTGCAGCGTCGCCTCATCGAGCTTGCGCTTGGTGAAGAGGCTGGCGATCTGGCCGGTCAGCTGCGAGGAGGTGCGCGCAAGTCCGCGGCGCAGGCGCTGATACCAGCTGAGCTTGGCCTCAGGCGCTGCAACGGGCTCGTCCTTCGCGCGGTCGGCGGCGCTGGCAAACCCCTTGGGAAGACTGGCGGCAACCGCCGCTTCGGCGACCGGCATTTCGAGGATCGTCTCGTCTGCGACGGGCTCTTCCAGAGCTGCGGTTTCGGCCACCGGCGTCTCGGGCATATCGTCGCTTGCCGCGGTGACGTCCTCGACGGGTTCGGCATCGGCGGCCGGCGCGTGGCTCGCTTCGTCGACGGCTGCAGCTTCGACAGACGCGATTTCCGCCTGTTCGGCCAATGCTTCCGGCTCGACCTGCGTGTCTTCCGGCGCGGTTTCCTGAAGGGCGGCAATGGCGTCCAGCGCCTCTTGCTCGGTCTCCGACAGCTGTTCCGGTTTTGCTTCCGGCTCCAGGGACGCGCCATCGTGGACCACGGTCTCGTCGCGGCGCGTTTCATCCGGCGCCGGTCCGCCGGCGGTCTCGATCTCGGCCGGCAGGATCGGGTCTTCAACGGCAACCGGCAGGGCTTCGACGTCCGCCAGCGGCTCGAGCAGCGCTTCGGATGTGTCTTCGGTCGCCGGCTGCGCAGTCACGGGCTCGTCGACAGTCACGTCGAGCGGCGCAATCTCGGCGGGTGGTGCCAGATCGGGAGCCGGCAGCTCGGCGGAAACCGGGGCTGCGACGTCGGCTTGCGGCGCGGCATCCTGCGGCTTGGTTTCCTCGACAGTGCCCTTGCCGAAGTTGAAGATCTTCTTGATGAAACCGATTGCCATTCAGGGATTCCGCATAAGTCAGGCCGCAGCCATCTGTTTTATCTGCATCGTCAGGTGCTTGCCATTGTGGCCGGTGATCGTGACCGGCACAAGCGCACGGGGTTTGAGGCCGGCGGCATCGACGAGCGTGAAATTTTCGGTGTGGGCGAGACCGTTGTTCTCGACCAGTATTGTCTGCTCGCTGCCGACCATGCCGTCGAGATGGTGGGCGTGGAGGCGGGCTCCGGCTGCACGAAGGCGGGCAGCGCGATCCTTGACGAGCGCCCGGTCGAGCTGCGGCATGCGCGCGGCCGGCGTGCCGGGCCGGGGGCTATAGGGAAAGACGTGCAGATGGGCGATGCCGCAATCCTCGGCAAGGCGCACCGCGTTTTCGAACATGTCCTCGGTTTCCGTCGGGAAGCCGGCGATCATGTCGGCGCCGAGGCTTATGTCCGGACGCAGGCGCCGGACCTGGTCGGCAAAGGCGCGGGCATCGGCGCTCGAATGGCGGCGCTTCATCCGCTTCAGGATCATGTCGTCGCCATGCTGCAGCGACAGGTGCAGGTGCGGCATGAAGCGCGCTTCACCGGCGATCAGGTCGAAGAGGTGGCTGTCAGCCTCGATGCCGTCGATCGAGGAGAGACGCAGGCGGCGGATATCCGGCACCTGCTTCAAAAGCGTCTTTGCCAGCAACCCCAGCGTCGGCGTTCCCGGCAGGTCGGCGCCGTAGCTGGTGGCATCGACGCCGGTGAGAACGATTTCGCTATAGCCGCCGTCGACGAGCTTTCGTGCCTGGTCGACCACGGCTCCCATCGGCACCGAGCGGGAATTGCCGCGGCCATAGGGGATGATGCAGAAGGTGCAGCGATGGTCACAGCCGTTCTGCACCTGGATGAAGGCGCGCACGTGGCCGTCGATATGCTTGACCATCTGCGGCGCCGTGGCGCGCACGCTCATGATATCGTTGACGCGTAGCTTTTCTTCCGCCGAGACGCCGAAATCAGGCAGCGAGCGATAGGAGGCGCTTTTCAGCTTCTCCTCGTTTCCGAGCACCGCATCGACCTCGGCCATGCCGGCGAAGACGTCTTTCTCGGTCTGGGCGGCACAACCGGTGACAATGATGCGGGCATGCGGGTTGTCGCGGCGGGCGCGGCGGATCGCCTGGCGCGCCTGGCGCACGGCCTCGCCCGTCACGGCACAGGTGTTGACGAGGATGGCGTTGTTCAGCCCCGCCTTTTCGGCTTCCGCCCGCATCACTTCGGATTCGTAGGTATTGAGACGGCAGCCGAAGGTTATGACCTCGACGCCACTCAAAGCGCCCGCGCTCCCGCAGATCCGGGTTGGGCTTCATCGCGTTGCCAGGTGCCGGTTGCGGGATCGACGGTTCCCGACCATTCCCATTCGGCAGGTCCGGTCATGACGACATGGTCGTCGTCACGCCACTCGATGGTCAGCCGGGCAGGCAGGGGGGCGGATGCGACGTCGATCGTTACCTTGCGCCCGGTGCGCCCGGTGCGCGCGGCGCTGACGGCGGCCGCGCAAGCGGCCGAGCCGCAGGCAAGGGTCAGTCCGGCGCCGCGCTCCCAGGTGCGGGTGCGCAGCGAGGATGGCGAAAGCACCTGCGCCAGCGTGATGTTGGCGCGCTCGGGAAACATCGGATGGTTCTCGAGCAGCGGGCCGAAACGGTCGAGATCGAAGGACATCGGATCCTTGTCGACCCAAAACACCGCGTGCGGATTGCCCATCGACATGACCGATGGCGAATGCAGGACAGGATTGTCGATCGGGCCGATCTGCAGCTCGATGCGGCTGGTGTCGGCAAACTCCTCGGCAAGCGGGATCCTGTCCCAGGCAAAGACCGGCTTGCCCATATCGACCGATATCGTGCCGTCCTCGTGTTCCCTGGCATTTAGGATGCCGGCGATGGTCTGGAAGGTGAACGTCTTCTTGCCGGTCTCGGCGGCGAGCGCCTGCACGACGCAGCGCGTGCCGTTGCCGCAGGCCTGCGCCATCGAGCCGTCGCAATTGAGGATCTCGATCCAGGCGTCGGTGCCTTCAGCCTTCGGGTCGTGGATCGCCATGATCTGGTCGAAGGCGGTGGCGGGATCTGCAGCGAGCGCGACGGCCGCCGCCGGCGTTACCCGATCCTTCCGGCCGCGCATGTCGACGACCAGGATCTTGTTTCCAAGCCCGTTCATTCTGGCAAATTGCACGTTGTCGGCCATGTCGCGATTGTCCAAACCGGCCCCCAAGCGTGGAGCCACTCTTCATTCGGGCTGTATATGACGGAAAAGCCCGGAAATTACCAGTGCCGGCTTCATCGGCCAGCAGGAGCCGAAGGCGGCACTTCGAAGATTTCGCCGGGTCGCATGGCCCGAAAGCGCGAACGGGAAATGCCGGCCTCGTCCAGCGCCCGTTCGAGTGCACGGGGCGGCGCATCGACGCCTTCGTCGGTCAGGCGAAAGGTTCCCCAATGGTGCCCGGCCACGTGCTCTGCGGCGCAGTCGATCATGCCTTGCACCGCCTCTTGCGGGTTCTGGTGATGATCCTGCATGAACCAGCGCGGTTCGTAGGCGCCGAAAGGCAGGTTGGCGAGGCGGAAGCCGCCGTGCTTTTCGCGCACGGCACGATAGTTGATGCCGCCGTGAAAACCGGTGTCGCCGATATGGTAGATCTTGCCGACGGGCGTTTCGATGACGAAGGCCGCCCAGAGTGCCATGCGCCGGTCGCCCGAGCCGCGCGTGGACCAGTGGTGGCAGGGCTCTGCATGGATTACCAGGCCATTTTCAAGCTGCAGCCGGTCGCCCCAGTCGAGAACCGACAGGGTCGCCTCGGGTGCTGACCGGCGGATGATCGTGTCGTTGCCGAGCGGCGTCACGATGCGCGGCGCATGCTCCTCGTTGAGGGCCGCCAGCGTATCGAGATCGAGGTGGTCGTAGTGATTGTGGGTGACGAGCACCAGATCGATCGGCGGCAGGTCGTCCATCCCGATGCCGGGCGCATTGTGCCTGGCCGGACCGACGAAGGAGAAGGGGCTGACCCTGTGCGACCAGACCGGGTCGGTCAGGATGTTGAAGCCATGCACCTGGATCAACAGGCTGGCGTGGCCGATCATCGTTACCCTGAGGCGATCGCCCTCGACGCTCAGCTCCGGCTTTGCCGGCTCAAACGGGCTTGGATACTGTGCCGGCCACTTCACCTTGCCGCGCCCGAGCTGCCAGCGCAGGAGGGCGCCCATGCCGCGCGGCTGGCGGCCGTTTGGGTTGAAGAACCGCGTTCCGTCGAAGTGATCGGAGGCAGGCCCCCGGTAATAAGGATTGACCTTCGGCATTCATCGTTTCCCGGCGCATGTTCGGTGGCGCTTGCATCATCACATAAGGGCGCGGGCGGCGTCGTGACAGGGCGAGAGGCCAAGGTTTAAGAAATTCTTGAAAACAGCAACTGGATTGCTATCGTGTGGCATGCTGGTTCGCTTCGACAAACAGGAACGTCTCTATAAGGCCATCAAGCTGGTCCGGCCGATCCATCTCAACGTGCATCGCTCGATCGAACAGATGCTTAAGGGAGCGGGCATCTCTGTGGCCGAACGGGCGGTGCTCGAGCTTCTCTGCGTCGAGCCGTTGACGGTTCCGGAGGCCGCCAGGCGCCTGTCGATGAAACGGCAATTCGTTTTGCGCGTCGTCGTCGGGCTGTTGGAAAAGGGGCTTCTGGAAAAGCAACCCAACCCCGAGCATCGGCGCGCCTATTTCTGCGCACCGAGTGCTGCCGGTCGCGACCTGTTTGCGGCCATCCACCGGCGAGAGCTCGAACTGCTGCACGCGGTTCTCGGCGATATCAACCAGACCGAAGTGGTGGTGGCGCTCAGGGTCCTGACCCGCATCGCGAGCGCCTTCGAGGAACTGGCGAGCGCGCTTGGCGCGCCGGAGGGTGCGCAACTTCCGTGAGCGTTGGTTTGTTGGCACCGTGAGGGCCTTGACGTCGCATTTGCCCGCAGTCCTTGACTTTTCGGCCGCTTTCCTGTTTATCGCGGCGAATTCCTTCGCAAGTGATGACTTCGAAGCCACCGACCGGGCCCCGTCAAGGTATAAAGAGAGCCCGGAGGTCAACATCCGACAGCGCGTTGCGCCCTCGGGTGGTTTTTGGCTTTGCGCCTTGTTTTTCGGGCGAAGGAACCCACGTTTCCGGCGAGTTGCCATGCCACCGGAAACCAGAAGGAAGTGAGAATGTTCGAGAGCCTCCAGGACCGCCTTGGTTCCATATTGAATGGACTGACCGGCCGCGGCGCATTGTCGGAAGCAGATGTTTCCGCTGCGCTTCGCGAGGTGCGCCGTGCGCTGCTCGAAGCCGACGTCGCCCTCGACGTCGTGCGCTCCTTCACCGAAAAGGTTCGCGAGAAGGCAGTTGGCGCCGAGATCCTGAAGTCGATCAAGCCCGGGCAGATGGTCGTCAAGATCGTCCATGACGAGCTGGTCGACATGCTGGGCTCCGAGGGCGTCACCATCGACCTCAACGCGCCCGCGCCCGTCGTCATCATGATGGTTGGTCTGCAGGGCTCGGGCAAGACGACGACGACCGGCAAGATCGCCAGCCGGATGAAGACGCGGGACAAGAAGAAGGTCCTGATGGCCTCGCTCGACACGCGTCGTCCGGCAGCCCAGGAACAGCTTCGCCAGCTCGGCGTGCAGACCGGCGTCGACACGCTGCCGATCATCGCCGGCCAGTCGCCGACCGATATCGCCGCGCGCGCCGTGCAGGCGGCCAAGCTCGGCGGCCACGACATCGTCATCCTCGACACCGCCGGCCGCACCCATATCGACGAACCGCTGATGATCGAGATGGCGGAAATCAAGCGGAAGTCCAATCCGCATGAAATCCTGCTGGTCGCCGATGCGCTGACCGGTCAGGACGCCGTCAACCTTGCCCGCAACTTCGACGAACGCGTCGGGATCACCGGCCTTGTGCTCACCCGCATGGACGGCGACGGCCGCGGCGGTGCAGCGCTTTCGATGCGCGCCGTCACCGGCAAGCCGATCAAGCTCATCGGCGTCGGCGAAAAGATGGGCGAGCTCGAAGAGTTCCATCCGCGTCGCGTCGCCGACCGCATCCTCGGCATGGGCGACATCATCTCGCTCGTCGAAAAGGCGGCCGAGAACATCGACGCCGAAAAGGCGGCGGCCATGGCCGCCAAGATGGCCAAGGGCAAGTTCGACCTGAACGACCTTGCCGACCAGTTGCGCCAGATGCAGAAGATGGGCGGCATGGGCGGCATCATGGGCCTGATGCCCGGCATGGCCGGCATGAAGGACAAGATGGCGTCTGCCGGTCTCGACGACAAGCTGTTCGGTCGCCAGATCGCCATCATCTCCTCGATGACCAAGGCCGAGCGCGCCAACCCCGACATGCTCAAGCATTCGCGCAAGAAGCGCATCGCCGCCGGTTCCGGTACCGACGCTGCCGACATCAACAAGCTTCTGAAAATGCACCGCCAGATGGCGGACATGATGAAGATGATGGGCAAGGGCAAAGGCGGCATGATGAAGCAGATGATGGGCGGCCTTGCCAGCAAGATGGGCCTCGGCGGCCTTGGCGGCGGCGGCATGCCCGATCTTTCGAACATCGACCCCAAGCAGCTCGAAGCGTTGCAGAAGCAGGCGGAAGCGGCCGGTCTCAAGCCCGGCGGCATGCCGGGCCTCGGCGGCGGCGGTCTTCCCGGTCTCGGCGGCGCCAAGCTTCCGGGCCTTGGCGGCTTCCCCGGCCTTCCCGGCCTGCCGAAGAAGAAGTGAGGATCGCTAGAGATATGATTGATCCCGAAATCAGACAGGAATTGGCGGGTTACCGGCAGTCGATCGACAATATCGATGCCGCGCTCGTTCACATGCTGGCCGAACGGTTCCGCTGCACCCAGGCGGTGGGCGTTCTCAAGGCCAAGCACCAACTGCCGCCGGCCGATCCGGCGCGCGAAGAATACCAGATCGAACGCCTCCGCCATCTGGCGAAGGATGCCAATCTGGATCCGGATTTCGCCGAGAAGTTCCTGAACTTCATCATCAAGGAAGTCATCCGGCATCATGAAGCCATCGCCGCCGATCGCACGCAGTCCGCGGGCGCCGTCGGCACCACCCATTCCGCTTGAACGAAGCGGTCAAGAAAGCCTGCAAGGAGTTACTCAAATGGCACTGAAAATTCGTCTCGCCCGTGGCGGTTCCAAGAAGCGTCCTTACTACCAGATCGTCGTTGCCGACGCGCGCAGCCCGCGTGACGGCCGCTTCCTCGAGAAGATCGGTTCCTGGAACCCGATGCTCGGCAAGGACGACGAAAAGCGCGTCGAGCTGAACGCCGAGCGTATCACCCACTGGATCGCCCAGGGCGCCCAGCCGACCGACCGCGTTCTGCGCTTCCTCGACCAGGCTGGTATCGCCCAGCGTCCGGCTCGCGCCAACCCGAACAAGGGTCTGCCGGGCAAGAAGGCTCAGGAACGCGCTGCTGAAGCCAAGCAGAAGGCCGAAGACGCCGCTGCTGCTGCTGCCGCAGAATAAGATCCGTCAAACGGATGAAGGTGACGGGCGGCATTTCCATGCCGCCCGTTTTCCGTTATGTGCACCCTGAAATCCTGAAATGGATGCGGATGATGAGCAAACTCGAAAACCCGGTTCTGATGGCGACTATCGGTGCGGCGCAAGGCCTGCGCGGCGAGGTCAGGGTCAAGTCCTTCACCGACGACCCGACGGCGCTCGGCGACTACGGCCATCTGCACAGCGCCGACGGACGCCTGTTCGAAGTGCTGGAAATCCGCGAGGCCAAGAACGTGGTCGTCGTGCGCTTTCGTGGCGTCAACGACCGCAACGCCGCCGAGGCGCTCAACGGTCTTGAACTGTTCATCGACCGGGACAACCTGCCGGACGACGATCTCGACGAAGACGAATTCTTCTATGCCGACCTCGAAGGTCTCGAAGCCGTCGACGGCAGCGGCAAGAGCTACGGCACCGTGACCGGCGTGTTCGATTTCGGCGCCGGCGATCTGCTCGAGTTGAAGGGCCCGGGCAAGCGCCCCGTGCTCATTCCCTTTACCGAATGGTCCGTCCTCGAGATCGATCTCGAAGGCGGAAAGATGCTCGTCGATCCCCTGGCCGCCGGCCTCATCGACGACAAGGACGAGTCTGGCAGCCCGTTTTCGGCCAAGCGCAAGTGAGCGGCAAGGCAATGCCCTTCCGCGCAACGGTGCTCACGCTCTATCCCGAAATGTTTCCCGGTCATCTCGGCGCCTCGCTTTCGGGCCGGGCGCTGGAGCGCGGCCAATGGTCGATCGATGCCGTGCAGATCCGTGATTTCGCCGAGGACAAGCACCGCACCGTCGACGACACGCCGGCCGGCGGCGGCGCCGGCATGGTGCTGAAACCCGACGTGCTTGCCCGTGCGATTGACGCAGTCTCCGGCAACGATGACCGCCCGCGGCTTCTGATGAGCCCGCGCGGCCGGCCGCTGACGCAGGCGCGCGTGCGCGAACTTGCCGACGGTCCCGGCGTGGTGATTGTCTGTGGCCGGTTCGAAGGCGTCGATCAGCGCGTCATCGACGGGCGCGAACTCGAGGAAGTGTCGATCGGCGACTATATTCTTTCAGGCGGCGAGCCGGCGGCGCTGACGCTGCTCGACGCGGTCGTGCGCATCCTGCCCGGCGTGATGGGCAATGAGCTTTCGGGCGTCCACGAGAGTTTCGAAGGCGGATTGCTCGAGCATCCGCACTACACACGGCCACAGGTGTTCGAGGGCCGGGAGATCCCGGCGGTGCTGACGTCAGGCAATCACGGCGCCATCGCCAAATGGCGCGAGGCGGAGGCCCGCCGGTTGACCGGTGAGCGCCGGCCGGACCTGCTTTCTCAGCCGGTGAAGAAGTAATAGGCGGCGAGCAGCAATCCCACCGCCACCACCAGGGCGCGGATCACTGCCTGCGGAACGCGCCTGGCCGCCCAGACACCGAGATAGCCGCCGAGCGCCGCACCCGGCACCATGATCGCCGCATGCAGCCACGACACGACGCCGCCGGCGGCGAAAACGACAATGGCGATGGCGGCAATGACGATCGAGATGAAGTTCTTCAGCGCATTCAGGCGGTGATAGCCGCCGCCGGTCGCAAGCCCCAGTACCGCCAGCATCATGATGCCCATGCCGGCGCCGAAGAAGCCGCCATAGATCGAGGTTGCGAACTGGCTGACGATGCCGGCCGGACTGATCGCATGCTCGTCGATGCGGGCCTTGGGCTTCAGAAGCGGGCCGGCGGCAAAGATCGCCGTCGCGGCGATCAGCAGCCATGGCACAAGCGCGCGGAACGAGGCGTTCGAGAGCGAGATCAACAGCACGGCACCGACAAGTCCGCCGATCGCCGAGATGACGCCGAGCTTGATCGCCTGGCTTTTATCGGCGCGGATCTCCTTGGCATAGGCAAGCGTCGAGGTGATGTAGCCAGGGAGCTGGATGATCGACGAGGTTGCATTGGCGACGATCGGCGGCAGCCCGCCAAGGGTCATGGCACCAAAGGTGAGGAAGGTTCCGCCACCGGCAATCGCGTTGACCATTCCCGACAGCAGGCCGGCAACGAAAAGCAGAAGTATTTCGAAGATATGCATGGCCATCCCTCATCCCTGAGCCGGCATAGCCCGCCGGTTTTGCGGCCGCAAGTCCGCGCACGCACGCTTTTCCATGCGCGTTCATTCGGAATCTCTGATAGAATCCGCGCCGAACGCCTCCATGGCCCGGAAAATATGGCTTGCGGGGATGACAAGCGGGGTTTCTTCGTGTAAGTGCCGCCCCGGTTCGGGTTTTTGCCCGTCGACCACCAACAAAGAATGGTGAATTCGCTCCTGCCGGGATCCGGCAACATCTGAAGGCACGTCCGACAGGTCGATCGAGAGCGCTCTGGCTGTTTCAGAAGAACTTGAAAGGTTAACCCGATGAACATCATCCAGCAGCTGGAAGCCGAACAGGCCGCCAAGATTGCCGCCAAGCGCACGCTCCCCGATTTCTCCGCAGGCGACACGCTGCGCGTCAACGTCCGCGTTGTCGAAGGCTCGCGTACCCGCGTTCAGGCCTATGAAGGCGTTTGCATCGCTCGTTCGGGCGGCGGCATCAACGAGAGCTTCACCGTTCGCAAGATCTCCTACGGCGAAGGCGTCGAGCGCGTATTCCCGGTCTACTCGCCGCTCGTCGAGAGCGTTGAAGTGGTTCGCCGCGGCAAGGTCCGTCGCGCCAAGCTCTACTACCTGCGCGATCGTCGCGGCAAGTCGGCTCGTATCGTTGAAAACACCGGTACGCGCGCTCGCAAGCTGAACGAAGCCGAGCGTCAGGCCGTTGCCGAGGAAAAGGCACGCATCGAAGCTGAAAAGATCGCAGCAGCTCAGGCTCTGGCCGCCGAAAAGGCAGCAGCCGAAGCCGCAGAAGCCAAGGCAGCAGCAGAAGCCGCCAAGGCAGCTGAAGCCGCAGCGGAATAAGTTTTCAATCCTTTCGGATTGTTGGGAAGGCGGCCTCGGGCCGCCTTTCTTTTTTGGTACTATGCGCTTGTCTTTTCTCCGCAATCCGTGACATTTTTCGCTGCCACACTTTTCGGGAGCTCCTCCAATGACAATCCGTCGCCATGTGCTTGCGGGCATCGCAGCCGCACTCGCCGTTCCATTTGCCTTTTCCGCACCGGCTTTTGCCAGCGACCTGCCTGACCTCGGTGGCAAGACGGTCATCGTCGTCACGGAAAATGCCTACCCGCCGCTGCAGTTCGTCGATCCGAAGACCGGCGAGGCGATCGGCTGGGAATATGACGCGATGAACGAGATCGCCAAGCGTCTGAACTTCAAGGTCGAGTACCAGAACACCAGCTGGGACGCGATGATCCAGGCCGTGCATGACGGCCAGTACCAGATCGGCATGACCGGCATCACCATCAAGGACGACCGCAAGGAAAAGGTCGATTTCTCCGACCCCTACATGCGCTCGCAGCAGTTCATGCTGGTGCGCGGCGACGAGACCCGCTTCAACGACGGCAAGAGTTTCGGCGCCTTTGCCGATGGTCTGGTCGGCGCGCAGCCGGGCACCTCGCCGTTCTACACTGCCGTCTACGAAATGCTCGATGGCAACGAGCAGAACCCGCGCGTCAAGCTGTTCGAAACCTTCGGCGCGACGGTTCAGGCCCTGAAGGCCGGCGACGTCGACGTCGTCCTGACCGACAGTGTCGCAGCCAAGGGCTATGTCGATTCCTCCGAAGGCAAGCTGAAGGTCGTCGGCGGTCCGCTCGGCACCGAGGATTTCGGCTTCATCTATCCGAAGGGATCCGATCTCGTTGCTCCGATCAACGCCGCGATCAAGGCGCTGAAGGCAGATGGAACCTTCGACGCCTTGGACAAGAAGTGGTTCCTCGACTACAAGATGGGCGGCTGATCGCAGGCCATGGCCGCCCCACAATCGTCTGACATGTCCGCAAAGGGCGACTATCCCTGGTGGCTGGTCGCCCTTCTGGTGATTGCAGTGGCGCTCGCCGCAATCATCGTCACCAATGACATCTACACCGAAGTCTTCAACGTCGTCCTCAAGGGCATCGGCGTCACCGTCTTCGTAACCCTGATGGGCTTCGTGCTCGCCACCACGCTCGGCCTCGGCATCGCGCTGATGGCGCTGTCGGAGCACGCGGCCCCGCGCCAGATCGCACGCTTCTACACCGAGGTCATTCGCGGTGTGCCGATCCTGGTCCTGTTGTTCTATATCGCCTTCGTCGGTGCGCCGGCGCTCGTCACGATCGCCAACTTTATCACCGCTCCGCTGATTTCGGCCGGCTGGATGGAGCCGGTGGTGGTGCGCGACATCTCTTTGATGTGGCGGGCGATCATCGCGCTGATGATCGGCTATTCCGCCTTCATCGCCGAGGTCTTTCGCGCCGGCATCCTCTCGGTCGACAAAGGCCAGGTGGAGGCCGCCAAGGCGCTGGGTCTCACGCGCTACCAGCGGTTTCGCCTGGTGATCTTTCCGCAGGCTGTGCGGGTGATCCTGCCGCCGCTCGGCAACGATTTCGTCGCCATGGTCAAGGACTCGTCGCTGGTCTCGGTGCTCGGCGTCGCCGACATCACCCAGATGGGCAAGGTCTATGCGTCCGGCTCCTTTCGCTTCTTCGAGACCTATTCGATCGTTGCCTATGTCTATCTCGTGCTGACGATCGGCCTGTCGCTGGGCCTGAGGGGAATCGAGCGTCGGTTGCGCCGCGCAGAGCAGCGTTGAGGCCGCTTCCACCGATTGCCGAAGTGTCAGAAAATTGATATGTACGGTGTCATGGAATCCAAGTTCGGATGTCGAGAGCAGAAAATTGTCGTGCTGCAAGACCACAAGCGTCTTCCGGCCCGCTTTTTCGCGCGCGTGTCCGGGGCGCTGACAAGCCTCCTATCCTGATCCCTTGATCAGCGTTTCCGGCCGCCTTGCTGCCGGCTTTTCCCTCATTTACGAAAATTCGATGGATATATCGCCATGAGCGCACCGCGTACTCTCTATGACAAGATCTGGGACGACCACCTGGTCAACAGCCAGGACGATGGCACCTGTCTTCTCTACATCGATCGTCACCTCGTTCACGAAGTGACGAGCCCGCAGGCCTTCGAAGGTCTGCGCATGGCCGGCCGCAAGGTGCGCGCGCCGGAAAAGACGCTTGCCGTCGTCGACCACAACGTGCCGACTTCGCCTGATCGCCACCTCGGTATCAAGAACGAGGAAAGCCGCATCCAGGTCGAGGCGCTCGCCACCAACGCGGCCGAGTTCGGTGTCGAATACTACTCCGAGAACGACAAGCGCCAGGGCATCGTGCACATCGTTGGCCCCGAACAGGGCTTCACGCTGCCGGGCATGACCATCGTTTGCGGCGACAGCCACACCTCGACGCACGGCGCCTTCGGTGCTTTGGCGCACGGTATCGGCACGTCCGAAGTCGAGCACGTGCTCGCGACCCAGACGCTGATCCAGAAGAAGGCCAAGAACATGCTGGTGCGCGTCGACGGCCAGCTGCCGCCCGGCGTCACCGCCAAGGACATCATCCTTGCCATCATCGGCGAGATCGGCACGGCCGGTGGCACCGGCCACGTCATCGAGTTTGCCGGCGAAGCGATCCGCGCGCTGTCGATGGAAGGCCGCATGACCATCTGCAACATGACGATCGAAGGCGGTGCCCGCGCCGGCCTGATCGCGCCGGATGAGACGACCTTCGAATACATCAAGGGCAAGCCGCGCGCGCCGAAGGGCAAGGCGCTCGACATGGCGATCGAGTATTGGAAGACGCTGCACACGGACGAGGGTGCCCATTACGACCGCGTCGTCGTGCTCGACGCCGCCAACCTGCCGCCGATCGTCTCCTGGGGTTCCTCGCCCGAGGACGTGATCTCCGTCCAGGGCATCGTTCCGAACCCGGACGAGATCCAGGAGGAGACCAAGCGCACCTCCAAATGGCGCGCGCTCGACTATATGGGCCTGAAGCCCGGCACCAAGATCACCGACATTGCCGTCGACCGCGTCTTTATCGGTTCGTGCACCAATGGCCGCATCGAGGACCTGCGTGCGGTTGCCGCTGTCGTCGAGGGCCGTCAGGTCGCTCCGACCGTTTCGGCGATGATCGTGCCGGGTTCCGGCCTCGTGAAGGAACAGGCGGAAGCCGAAGGCCTCGACAAGATCTTCCGGGACGCCGGCTTCGACTGGCGCGAGCCGGGCTGCTCCATGTGCCTGGCGATGAACGACGACCGGTTGAAGCCCGGCGAACGCTGCGCCTCGACGTCCAACCGCAACTTCGAGGGACGCCAGGGCTTCAAGGGCCGCACCCATCTGGTGTCGCCGGCAATGGCGGCGGCTGCCGCGGTCGCCGGACACTTCGTCGACATCCGCGAGTGGAAATAATCCGAACCGCGTGAAAGTAAGCCGGTTCTTGAGCTTTTCCGGCGTTGATGGCCGCCCCCCGGGGCGGCCTTTTTTATGGTGCCTTTCGGCACGACAAAATCAGGGCGCAATGCCAGAATGGTGGAGCGGCTTCAGCATGGGGCGGTATTTGGCGGGAGCGCAGTTCCTATGGCAGAAGATGACGGGGCAAGACCATATCGCCTGATGTTGCTGCGCCACGCGAAATCGGCCTGGCCCGACGGCGTCGACGATCATGATCGCCCGCTTGGCGAACGCGGCCGCAAGGCGGCTCCGCTGATGGGCGCCTACATGGCGCGCAAGGGCCTGATACCCGCGCTTGCCATCGTTTCCACGGCGCGGCGCGCGCGGGAAACCTGGGCGCTGGTCAGCGATCGCCTGCCGTCGCCGATCAACTGCCGGGAAACCTCCGACATCTACGAGGTTGGAGCAGCGGCCATCCTGACCACACTTGGCGCTGTCGACCCGGCGATCCGCGACCTGCTGGTCGTCGGCCACAATCCCGGCATGGAGGATCTGGCTGATCGCATTGCCGGGGCTGGCGCGGCGGAGATGCTTGCCCGCATGCGGCAGAAATTTCCGACAGCGGGGCTCGCGGTGTTCTCCTTCGACGGCTCAAGCTGGCAGGACCTCGCCCCGGGTGGGTGTCGCCTCGTCGACTTCGTGACGCCGCGACAGCTCGTCTGACGCCGCGACAGCTCGCCTGACGCGGCTGGTCGTGCCAAGGGTTAACGCAAGACGAGCCGGCGCAGCAGGCCAGCAGGCAGGCGCTTGGCCCAGGCTTTGGCCATCGGTTGCAGCCGCGCCAGCACGAGCGTGCGCATCAGCCGGCCGCGCCAGGAGAAAGCGAAGGCGTTGTCGCTGACGGCGACGAGGCCGTCGGCGTGTTGCATCTTGTACTCGTCGGCCGGAGCCAGAAGGTCGAAGACGCGGTTGCCGCGATCGGCGGCTGCGGCGAATGTCCGGTGAATGAGCAGTCTTCCCAGCCCCTCGCGCTCATAGCCCGAGGCAGCCGCAAGGACATGACCGAAGGTGTGTCCCTTGCAATCGAAGGCGAGATCTATGCCGATCGGCCGCCCATCGCAGGCAATGGAAGAGACCCGCAGGCCGGTCGCGGCATCGCCGGCCACATCTTCGAAGAAGGCCTGGAACCTGTTGTCCATGACCGTCTGGGACAGGATGGCGTTTTCGAGCAGCCAGGTCCTCTTGATGGTGATGGCGGTTGCCGCGGCCGCGCTTGCCTCAGGTCCTGGCTCCGGCTCGCTGAAGGTGACTACGCCGCGCTCGTTCAGCCTGCGCAGCCGGCGGCGGTGGTTCGACCGCTCGCGTGGCGAATAGGCGACACCCAGGCCGTCGGGCAGGATCCGCCATGACAGGTTTGCGAAAGGTGCCTTGAGATCGCCAGGCAGGATGGCAATGCCCGGCAGGGGGCAGCCACAAAGAGCGGCGTCGGTGCGCACCCGTCGCGCTTCGAAAAGGTCGACGCCGAGAGAGGCAAGTGCCGTCCAGCCCGCCTGGAGCAAGGCGGCTCTGTTGTCGCCGGCTTCGACAAGCACATCGCCGAACTGGGCCACCGGCGCGCCCATGAAGGAAAGCACTTCAATCCCGAGCCTGCGGTAACGCACCAGCGGCCAGAGAGTGGCGAGACGCCCGTCGATCCGCCCGGCGATGATGGAGAGTTGTGTACGCGCGTCGAGATAATGCCGCGCCCAGTACCGCAGGAAGGCGTGGCGCTGGAACACCTGCTGAGGCGTCGCCGCCCGCTCGAACAGATCGTTCCACTCCTTCTCGAGGGCTTCGAAGCCGTCGAGGGTCGTGACGATGCTGATCTCGACGTCCGATCCGGACACGCGCGAACCCGCGAAGATTTCGTTGGCGATCGGCGACGTCGCGCTTTCGGGCATGGTTCAGCGGCTTCGAAAATGATCGACCAGCCGCCGCGTTCCCTTGAGCGGGAAACGGGCGAGATAGGCGACCATGAGGGCGGGATGGAGTGCCGCGAACGGGGCGTCGTTCTCGACGAGGTGGCGGACCGCCAGAACCGGCATCGGCGAGCGCAACGGCCGGAAATCCGGGTTCCACAGGCCGCGATCCTCGGAGCCGGCATGCATCATGCCGATCATGCGGGCGCGCGCCAGCGAATAGAACCGATGGCGCCGCTGGATCCGCTTCAGCATCGCGATCCCGTCGGCACCGGCGCAATCGGGAAAGCCGACGATCACGGTGCGGAAATGCTTCATCGCCGGTTTGCACGGGATCGATTCGAGCGCGCCGAAGGCGCCGCGGATCAGGGCAAAGGCCTTGTCTTCATCGTTGGCGCCGGCGTTGGAGATCGCCAGCCGGACCGTATCGATCTTCGCGGCCTGACGGGTGAAGGGGCAGACGGCGCCGGTACGCCCGAGATCGGGATGGCTGTTCATCAGATAGGATTCGACCCAGCCATGCAGTGCCGTCATTCTGGGATCTGCGAAACCCTCGACGTCTTTCATCCCGATGAACCGTCCGTCGGCCGCCGGTATCGTTTTGCCCGTCTTGGTCGGCATCGGCATCACTCGCCCTGCAAATCTCGCTCGAGGCTACATAGACGTCAGAGCTTGAGGAAGTGTTGATGGTTGCAGACCGTGCGATTTCCCGCAAGGCTCGTGTTTGACGACGTCTTCGCCCGAGCGTTGCGGCACTCCGGTTTCGAGCATTGACGCCATCCCATCAGACAACCTTGACCACTGCTCCGCGACGCAGATGCGGGATCAGCCGGCGCATGGCGGCAAGGCTGATGGCGACGCAGCCTTGCGTCGGCTGGTAGCCCGGGCGGATGAGGTGGAAGAAGATCGCCGAACCGGCGTGCCGGCGCCGGCTGCTGAGGTTCCAGTCCATCACCAGGCAGACGTCGTAGAGCCCGTCGTCGCGCATCATCTCCTCGTGGCTGGGCGAAAAGGGCGCCTTTGCCGGGCGATTGTAGCTGGCATGGGAAGGCGCGTCGCACCAGAGCATGCCCTTGCGGATCGCCCGGGTGGGAAGCGGCGTCGAGGGCAAGGCGACCCTGTCGCGCCTGACATAGCCGCCGACAAGCTTCATCGCTGCGCGCGGCGTCGCACCATCGCCCTCGCGCTTGCGACTGGTGATGCCGCTGCGGCCGATGGCTGCTTGCTCGGTGTGGCCGTCGAAGGTAACAAGAGCACGCCGGCGATCGCGCGGGGCCGGGCGCACGGTAATCACGGTTTTGGCAGGCCTTGTTCCCGACGTTTTCTTGCGCATCTGTCTCACGGATTTTTGAATTGTCCGTGATTTGGCGGGCACCATAAGCACGGTTGCACATATATCGAGGTTGCAAAGCCGGTTCGCTTGCCAACATTGGCATTTGAGCTAGTTTGAAACCGGAAGCAAACAGGAATTGTCCCATGGCGACCCGTACCATTCTTCTTGTCGACGACGACAATGACCTGCGCGAGACGTTGGTCGAGCAGCTTTCGCTGTATGAGGAGTTCGATCTTCTCCAGGAAGCTTCGGCTGGCAAGGGTATCCAGGCGGCCCGCGCCCAGCAGGTCGACCTGTTGATCATGGATGTCGGCCTGCCCGACATGGACGGGCGCGAGGCGGTCAAGCTGTTGCGCAAGGGGGGCTTCAAGGCGCCGATCATCATGCTCACCGGCCATGATACCGATTCCGACACGATCCTCGGTCTCGAAGCCGGCGCCAACGACTACGTCACCAAGCCGTTCCGCTTTGCCGTGCTTCTCGCCCGCATCCGCGCGCAGCTGCGCCAGCACGAACAGAGCGAGGATGCGACCTTCAGCGTCGGTCCCTACACGTTCAAGCCGAGCCAGAAGCTGCTGACGCTGGAAAACGGCCAGAAGATCCGGTTGACCGAAAAGGAAGCGGCCATCATCCGCTATCTCTATCGCGCCGACCAGAAGGTGGTGACGCGCGACGTGCTGCTGGAGGAAGTCTGGGGCTACAATTCCGGCGTGACCACCCATACGCTCGAAACACATGTGTACAGGCTTCGCCAGAAAATCGAGCGCGACCCTTCCAATGCCGAGATTTTGGTGACAGAGAACGGCGGCTACAAGATCGTTCCGTGAGGCGTCGACGTCGGATAATTTGTCCTGATGTCAGCTGCTCCGGGCTGTTTGCATCGATTGCGATGCTTTTCGGAGCCGGATCCGGAAGCGTCGTAATTCAGGGAGGTTAGCCGCTTGGCGCTCAACGACGACATCGTTCTCTTGTCCAATGTGCCGCTTTTTGCCGATATCAGCGAGGACAAGCTGCGGCTGATCGCCTTCGGGGCGGAACGTCGCCGCGTGTTCAAGGGGCAGGAGCTGTTTCGCGAGGGGGCGCCGGCCGATTGCGCGTTCGCGATTGCCAGCGGCAGCCTCTCGCTGTCGAAGGCCAATGGCGAAGGCGTCATGGAGGACATCACCACCGTCGGCCGCGGCGCGCTTTTATCCGAACTGGCGTTGATCTCGATGGTTGAGCGCAAATTCACGGCGACCGCGGATGAAGACAGCGAGGTCATCCGCATCAACCGGCCGCTGTTCCGGCGCATGCTGGAAGAATACCCCGAAGTCGCGGCCCTCGTCGAAGCGCGCATCCGCGAAAACCTGCAGGCGATGATCCGCCGCGCCGGCGCGCTTGCCGGCCGTTTCGCCTGACGCACTTCCGATAAACGGTCGAACGCCAGGCGCTCGATCGCCTTAAATGTCGAAGTGGGCGATCACGGGCACATGGTCGGACGGCCGCTCCCAGCCGCGGGCCTCGCGCAGGATATCCACCTTCGTCAGCTTGGGGGCAAGGTCGGCCGACGACCAGATGTGGTCGAGGCGCCGGCCGCGGTCGGCCGCTTCCCAATCCTTGGCGCGGTAGCTCCACCAGGTGTAGAGCTTGGTTGGCGACGGCGTGTGCTGGCGCATCAGATCGACCCAGCCGCCGCCGGTCATCACCGTCGTCAGGCCCTCGGTTTCGATCGGCGTGTGGCTGACGATCTTCAGCAGCTGCTTGTGCGACCAGACGTCGTCCTCAAGCGGTGCGATGTTGAGATCGCCGACGAGGATCGAGGAGATCCCGGCTTCCGCCTCGGCGTGCAGCAGCTTCATTTCATCGACGAAGTCGAGCTTGTGACCGAACTTCGCATTGATCGCGCGGTCCGGCTCGTCGCCGCCGGCCGGGACGTAGAAATTGTGAAGCCGGATCTTCTTGCCGCCGGCCGCAAACACCACGGAGAGATGGCGGGCGTCGCCGACGCCGCAATAATCGCGGCGGTCGCTGAGCTCATGCAGCGGCAGGCGCGAGATCGTCGCGACGCCGTGGTAGCCCTTCTGGCCGTGCATCTCGATGTGGTTGTAGCCGAGCGCCTTCAGCGGCTTGGACGGAAACTGGTCGTTCGGGCACTTGGTCTCCTGCAGGCAGAGGATGTCTGGCTGCCAGGTCTTCAGGAGGTGCTCGACCAGCGGCATGCGCAGGCGAACGGAATTGATGTTCCACGTGGCGACGGACAGGGCCATTGCTCATTTCCCATGATCGGTGAGGCCGGGCGTTCGACGAAACGGAAGCCGGCTCAGGACGGATGTTTTCGATGTCCGGGAGGTTTAAGCAGGTCTGGCGCTTCGGGACAAGGAAGCCCTGAAAAAGGCTACCTTCACGTCACGCCTCTCAAGGACGCGCAGTGCCGCAACGGGCCGAGCGGGCAGGCAGCCGGCGTGCGCAAGGCTGCCCCGGGGAAAGCTTAGCCGCCGCGCTTGTTGCGGACTTCGTCGTAGGGGATCTTGAACACCTTGTCGTCGAGCGCCATGCCGGTCTGGACGTTGAAGATCATCACCGAGGTGTCCTTCTTCTGCGCATCGGTGATCGTCCACTGGCGCAGGTCGTAGGTCTTCGGATCGAACATCATGGTGATGGTCGAATCGCCGAAGATCGAGCGGTCGCCAAGCACGATGGTGATGAGATCGGACTCTTCCTTGACGTCGCGCACCATCTTGCCCGACAGGTCGATGCGTTCGCTGAGCAGAAGGTTGAGCGGCGTCTTGGAGAGCGGATAGATGTCCCAGGTCTTCAGCTTCATATTGCCGATGACCACCGATTTGCCGTCGGCGATCACCCGCATCGGCGAAGGGGCTTCGTAGTTGAAGCGGATCCGGCCGGGGCGGCGGATGAAGAACTTGCCGCCGGTCTGCTCGCCGCGCGGGCCGAACTGCACGAATTCGCCGGACATGGTCTTCA
The DNA here is from genome assembly GCA_900469625.1 of Hyphomicrobiales bacterium. Taxonomy (GTDB): domain Bacteria; phylum Pseudomonadota; class Alphaproteobacteria; order Rhizobiales; family Rhizobiaceae; genus Ensifer. The sequence continues at coordinate 22,374 of UBXV01000037.1, read as the reverse complement.
CCGACGAGAAATGGTCGGCGATCCTCTGGGCCGAGCCGGAGGCCTGGGCGAAGGCCTTGGTGACGTCGAGACCGGTGCCACCCATGCCGGCGAGCGCCGCGAGGCCGCAGACGAATACGCGGCGCGACATCGCCGGATTGCTGGCTTGGGTGGTTTTCGCTTCCGTCATCGCAGTCTCCTTCATTTCCTTGATCATCTGGAGCGCAAGTGCGGCACCTTCAAGGCGTTTTTCATCGCCGTCGGCGGCCAGCGCTCTCACATGACCGTTACCGGGCTGCCATGTGCTCCCAGAGATTTGGCCGGATTTACCGGCCGGTGATTTCGGCTTCTGTCGGCACGAGGATTTCGCGTTTTCCGGCATGGTTTGCAGGACCGATAATGCCTTCCTGCTCCATGCGCTCGATCAGCGATGCGGCCCTATTATAACCGATCCCGAGGCGACGTTGCACATAGGATGTGGAGGCCTTGCCATCGCGCAGGACGATCGCCACCGCCTGGTCGTAAGGGTCGTCTGACTCGCTGAGATTGGAGGTGCCGGCCGGGCCGCCGCCGTCATTGTCCTCGTCGTCGTCTTCGGTGATCGCGTCGAGATATTGCGGCGTGCCCTGGGTCTTGAGATAGGCGACGACTTCCTCGACCTCGGTGTCGGAGACGAAGGGGCCGTGCACGCGCTGGATGCGTCCGCCGCCGGCCATGTAGAGCATGTCGCCCATGCCGAGCAGCTGTTCGGCGCCCTGTTCGCCCAGGATGGTGCGGCTGTCGATCTTCGAGGTGACCTGGAAGGAAATGCGGGTCGGGAAGTTGGCCTTGATCGTGCCGGTGATGACGTCGACCGAGGGACGCTGCGTCGCCATGATCACGTGGATGCCGGCGGCGCGCGCCATCTGCGCCAGGCGCTGAACGGCCCCTTCGATGTCCTTGCCGGCGACCATCATCAGGTCGGCCATTTCGTCGATGATGACCACGATATAGGGCATCGGCGACAGGTCGAACTCTTCGGTCTCGTAGATCGCTTCGCCGGTCTGGCGATCGAAGCCGGTCTGCACGGTGCGGGTGATCGCATCGCCCTTGGCCAGCGCCTGCTCGACACGGGTGTTGAAGCCGTCGATGTTGCGCACGCCGATCTTCGACATCTTCTTGTAGCGCTCTTCCATCTCGCGCACGGTCCACTTGAGCGCGACGACGGCCTTTTTCGGGTCGGTCACGACAGGCGAAAGCAGGTGCGGGATACCGTCATAGACGGACAGTTCGAGCATCTTCGGGTCGATCATGATCAGTCGGCACTGGTCGGGACGCAGCCGGTACAGCAGCGACAGGATCATGGTGTTGATCGCCACCGATTTGCCCGAGCCGGTGGTGCCGGCCACCAGCAGATGCGGCATCTTGGCGAGATCGGCGACAACCGGCTCCCCGCCGATGGTCTTGCCGAGGGCCATGGCAAGGCGCGCCTTCGACGTCTCGAAGTCGCGCGAGCCGACCAGTTCGCGCAGGTAGACGGTTTCGCGGCGCTGGTTGGGCAGCTCGATGCCGATGGCGTTGCGGCCGGGGACCACGGCGACGCGGGCGGCGATCGCGCTCATCGAGCGGGCGATGTCGTCGGCAAGGCCGATCACGCGCGACGACTTGATGCCGGGCGCCGGCTCCAGTTCATAGAGGGTGACAACCGGACCGGGGCGGACATGGATGATCTCGCCCTTGACGCCGAAGTCCTCGAGCACGCCTTCGAGCATACGGGCGTTCTGCTCCAGCGCATCTGCCGAAAGCGAGGCGTCGCGGGTGACGTTCTTCGGTTCGGCGAGGAAATGCATCGGCGGCAGCGCGAAATCGCCGTCGTCCTCGACAAACGAGCGCTGGGCCTCGCGCTCGAAGCGCTGGCCGGTCTTGGGGCGAGGCGCGGGCGTGACGACGCGCGAACCGGCCTTGGGCAGGCCCTGCTTGGGCGGGGCGGACCGCGGCGCCCAGTCGGCTGCCGCGTCGAGATCGTCGTCCTCGTCATCGGGCAGGATGCCGGCCGGGCGGCGGTCGTCCATGTCGAACGGCAGGTCGTCATCGTCGTCGGCCATGATCGGCGGCGGCGTCACGACGCGGCGCTCGGATCTGTCGAGCGAAGGTTCGATGCGGTCGCCGGCAGCCATCGGCTTCGGCCGGGCCGGTTCGTTCAGCGTGCCGAACTCGTCGTTGTTGAAATCGTAGGGCTCGTCGTATTGACGCTTCGTCGGCGCGCGGGTTCCGCTCATGCCGAAGATGCGGCGCACCCGCGCCTGAACCGTGTAGCGCATATGGGCGAACGAGCCCATCAACAGGGTGAATGGGCCTTCGCTGTCGTCCTCGTCCAGCTCGTCGCGCACGGTGCGCGCCTTGCTTGGGGTCGGCTCCTCGATCTCGTCTTCGTCCTCCTCATCGCTGACGCCGATCAGGCCGGCGCTGTAGATCAGGCACCAGGCGGCAGGGGCGGTGAAGATGCAGGCAAGCACGGTGGCAAAGGTGCCGGTCGGGAAGGCGCCGGTGAAGAGCGCGGGGAACCGAAGGATCATGTCGCCGAAGACGCCGCCGAGGCCGTTGGGCAGCGGCCAGGTGATCGGGGCTGGAACGCAGCTTAAGGCAGCACCTGCAAGCACCGATCCGACGAACCAGAGGCCGAGGCGCTTGACGATCTTGTCGAAGCGCCTGCCGCCGATCAGCACCAGCGCCCAGGCAACGGCCGGAAGCAGGGCCACGACGCTGGCAAGCCCGAAGAACTGCATGAAGATGTCGGCAAAGGCAGCGCCCGCATAGCCGAGTACGTTGGTCGGCTCGTCCGATGTGGCGTAGGAGAAGCTCGGGTCGGCAACGTTCCATGTCGACAAGGCGGCGATGGCCAGCGCCAGCGCGCCGAACAGCGCGAAGCCCGCCAGCGACGCGATCTGTCGCCAAACGAAGGTGGTTAGCACGAACCGGTTGGAACGGCTGTCAAGCGCTGCCGGATTGCTTCTGCTCATGTTGCCTGCTGCCCGTCTCGATCTCTAGGGCACATTGCGCGCCTTGGAATCAACCTAAGCGAAGCACGGTTAATGCGACATTAACCATGCGCATATGCCGCTAAAATACCGGTGGGCGAGGGGCCACAGGTGGCGAAATCGCGCAAAAAAGCCCGGATCTGTCGATCCGGGCCAAAGGCGATCCGCATCAGACGGACCGCGACGGGAGGATGAGCGGCGCCGGTTTAAGGCGCCGCGATTGGCTTAGCTGTGGTAGGCGGCTTCGCCGTGCGACGAGAGATCGAGGCCTTCGCGTTCGGCTTCTACCGAAACCCTGAGGCCGACGATCGCGTCGACGACCTTGTAGAGGATGGCCGAGACGACGCCGCACCATACGATGGTGATGGCAACGGCAGTCAGCTGGGTCATGAACTGGCCGCCCATGGTGACGCCGTCGGCATAGCCGATGCCGCCGAGCGAGGACGAGGCGAAGATGCCGGTTGCCAGCGCGCCAAAGAAGCCGCCCACGCCGTGGACGCCGAAGACGTCAGCGGTGTCGTCGTAGCCGAACTTGTTCTTCACCACCGAGACGAAGAAGTAGCACAGCGGCGAAACGATCAGGCCCATGACGATCGCGCCCATTGGACCGGCGATGCCGGCGGCAGGCGTGATGGCAACGAGGCCGGCGATCATGCCGGAGGCCGCACCCAGCATCGAGGCCTTGCCGCGGGTAAAGGTTTCGACGACAGACCAGGAGAGGATGGCGGCAGCCGTTGCGAGGAAGGTGTTGACGGTCGCGAGCATCGCGCCGCCCGATGCCTCGAGGTTGGAGCCGGCGTTGAAGCCGAACCAGCCGAACCACAGCATCGCCGCGCCGACGAGCGTCAGCGTCATGGAATGCGGTGCCATCATGTCGCGGCCGAAGCCGGTGCGCTTGCCGACCATGATCGCGCCGATGAGACCGGCCACGCCGGCATTGATGTGGACGACGGTGCCGCCGGCGAAGTCCAGCGCGCCCATGCCGAAGAGCAGGCCGTTGCCGTCCCAGACCATGTGGGCGATCGGGAAGTAGACGAAGGTTGCCCAGAGTACCGAGAAGAGCACGGCTGCCGAGAACTTGATGCGCTCGGCAAAGGCGCCGACGATCAGGGCCGGCGTCAGGGCGGCGAAGGTCATCTGGAACAGCATGAAGATGTATTCCGGAATGACCACGCCTTCGGAGAAGGTGGCGGCCGTGCTGTCAACCGAGACGCCCGAGAGGAACATCTTGGCGAAGCCGCCGAAATAGGGGCTGGTCGAGCCGCCGAACGCGAAGGAATAGCCGTAGACGACCCAGACGATCATCATCGTCGCGCCGATGACGGTGCACTGCATCAGCACCGACAGCATGTTCTTGGCGCGCACCAGGCCGCCGTAGAAGAGCGCGAGACCCGGGATCAGCATGAAGAAGACGAGCAGGGTGGAGATGAACATGAAGGCCGTATCGGCCTTGTCGGGAACGGGGGCTGCGGCTGCGGCAGCGGCAGCGGCGGCTGCCGGTGCTGCTTCCTGGGCAAAGGCTGCGACCGGCGCAAGAAGGGCGGCAGAGGCTGCGCCGATCCTGGCCAGAGAGGTGGAAAGTTTGCTTGACGACATCGAGTAGTGCTCCCTGAACGGCGTGGCTTACAACGCTTCTGAATCGGTTTCGCCGGTGCGGATGCGCACGGCATGGTCAATCGAGTAGACAAAGATCTTGCCGTCACCGATCTGGCCGGTCTTGGCGGCAGCGGCGATCGCTTCCACGGCCCTGTCGACGATCTCCGTCGGGACCGCGATCTCGATCTTCAGCTTTGGCAGGAAGCTCACGGCGTATTCGGTGCCGCGATAGATTTCGGTATGTCCCTTCTGGCGGCCGTAGCCTTTGACTTCGGTTACGGTCAGGCCCTGGATGCCAACGGCAGTGAGGGCTTCACGGACCTCATCGAGCTTGAACGGCTTGATAATGGCCATCACAATTTTCATCGTTTCCCATCCTTGTTCGCCTCCGGCGGGAGGCCATCTCTCCTTGCTGCGAACGCTGAAGCGCCTTGCAACCGGACAGCTACATTCAAGGGGCGTGCCAGATTCGTTTCCGCTGGCTAAACCTATGAAAAGGCATGGGAAAATTATCGGTCGCGGCAGATGTGCCGCGACGCGCTAAAAAATCGTCACTTTAGAAGATTAAAAAATAGGCAGAAAAGGTTCGTCGCCTTATTTTTGTTCAGGTGCCTTTTTCCGGATCAGGCCTTCCTGCGCCACCGAGGCGATCAGCACCCCGGAACGATCAAAAAGGCTGCCGCGGGTCATGCCGCGGGCACCGTGGGCGCTGGGGCTGTCCTGGGTATAGAGCAGCCAGTCGTCCATCTTGCAGGGACGGTGGAACCACATGGCGTGGTCGAGGCTTGCAACCTGCAGGTTGCGATCGAACACCGACGTGCCATGGGCATAGAGCGAGGTGTCGAGCAGCGTCATGTCGGAGAGATAGGCGAGAACGGCCGCCTGCAGATGGCGTTCGTCGGGAACCTGGCCGACGGCCTTGACCCAGACGTCCTGCGTCGGCTTGCCGTCGTTGCGGGCGAAGTAGTGGGTGAGCGAGACCGGGCGGATCTCGATCGGCCGTGGCCGCTCCCAGTAACGCCGGATCGCTTCGGGTGCCTGCGCCAGGAACTTGTCCTTCAGTTCCTGCTCGCCCGGCAGGGTTTCCGGCATCGCCACCTTCGGAATGTCGATCTGGTGATCGAAGCCGTCCTCGTCATACTGGAACGATGCCGACATCGAGAAGATCGCCTTGCCATGCTGGATGGCGACGACGCGGCGCGTGGCAAAGCTCGAGCCGTCGCGGATGCGGTCGACCTCGTAGATGATCGGCACGGAGGGATCGCCGGGCCGCATGAAGTAGGCATGCAGCGAATGCACGTAGCGGCCGTCGTCGACGGTGCGCTGGGCGGCGACCAGCGCCTGCCCGATCACCTGGCCACCGAAAACGCGCTGCCAGCCGACCTGGGGACTGCGGCCACGAAACAGGTTCTCCTCGAGCTTTTCGAGGTCGAGTGTGGCAAGCAGCGCATCCATGGGCGTTGCGGTCTCGGTGGGGCGCGACATTTCGGCAGTCTCCGATGGTAGGAACGGCGATGGCATTGATCTATATAGGCATGAAACGATGCTCAAGTGCGACGGGAGAAAGCGGATGATCGATGTGTTGATTGCCGGTGGCGGCTATGTCGGCCTTTCGCTCGCGGTTTCGCTGAAGAAGGCGGCGCCGCATCTTTCCATCTCCGTCATCGACGGCGCACCGGAAGGGGCATGGAAGCGCGACGAGCGCGCCTCGGCCGTGGCGTCCGCTGCCGAGCGCATGCTCGATGTGCTCGGCGTCTGGCAGGCGATCGCGCCGGAGGCCGAGCCGATCCGGCGCATGGTCATCACCGATTCGAAGACATCAGATCCGGTGCGTCCGGTGTTTCTCACCTTCGACGGCGAGGGCGAAGAAGGCAGGCCGTTCGCCCATATGGTGCCGAACACGGCCATGGTCGGGGCGCTGCGGGCTGCCTGCGACGAATTCGGCGTTACGGTGCGCCAGTCGACGATGGTCGAAACCTTCGAGAGCGGCGACCACGCGGTTGCCGTGACGCTTGCCGGCGGCGAACAGCTGGAAGCCCGGCTGCTGGTTGCCTGCGACGGCGTGCGCTCGAAGTTGCGCGACGCGGCCGGCATCAAGACCGTCGAATTCGACTACGGCCAATCGGGTATCGTCACCACCGTCGAGCACGAGCGCCCGCATGAGGGCACCGCCGAGGAACATTTCCTGCCGGCCGGCCCCTTCGCGATGCTGCCACTCAAGAACAACCGCTCGTCGCTGGTGTGGACCGAGCGTACCGCCGATGCCGAGCGGCTGGTCAAGGGCGACGATTTTCTGTTCGAGGAAGAGCTGGAGCGCCGCTTCGGCCATCGGCTCGGCCATCTCAAGGTTGTCGGCGGCCGCCGCGCCTTTCCGCTCGGCCTGACGCTGGCGCGCGACTTCGTCAAGCCGCGGTTTGCACTGGCGGGCGATGCCGCCCACGGCATCCATCCGATTTCCGGCCAGGGCCTCAATCTCGGCTTCAAGGACGTGGCGGCGCTGGCCGAAACGATCGTCGAGGCAGACCGCCTCGGGCTCGATATCGGGTCGCTGGCGATCCTCGAGCGCTACCAGAGCTGGCGGCGCTTCGACACGTTCCGCATGGGCGTGACGACGGATGTGCTCAACCGGCTGTTTTCGAACGACATCACGCCCGTCAGGATCGCCCGCGATTTCGGACTCGGTCTTGTTGACCGGTTGCCGTCGCTGAAAAGCTTCTTCATCCGCCAGGCGGCCGGGATCGCCGGCGACGCGGACCCGCGGCTCTTGTCCGGTCAGCCGATCTGATCGGCAAGCGCTGCATCCCTGGTATTGCCCCTCACCCTAGCCCTCTCCCCGCTTGCGGGGAGAGGGGATCAGGTCGCGTGCGCGATGATGCCGCCACATTCAAGAGAAGAAATCGAGCACCGAGCGCGCAACGGGTTCCTTCTCCCCGCTCGCGGGGAGAAGGTGGCCGGCAGGCCGGATGAGGGGCAGGCGTCGCGAGGAACGCCTCAGTCCTCGATCTTGCGGGCCTCGGAAATCAGCATGATCGGAACGCCGTCGCGGATCGGATAGGCGAGCCGCGCCTTTTCCGAGACGAGTTCGCCGGCGTCGGCGTGGTAGCTGAGCCGGCCCTTGGTCAGCGGGCAGACGAGCAGTTCGAGCAGTTTCGGATCGACCTTGCTGGCGTTGACGTCCATGGTGTCTCGCTTACTGCAGGATGTTGTCGACATCGCCGAAATTGCGTGCAAGCACGATCTCGGTAATGGCGATCAGCGTTTCGGCGCGGGTCTTGAGATCAGGCGCTTCCAGCAGCGCCTGTTTTTCCGCCGGACCATAGGGCGACATCATCGCCATGGAATTGACGAGCGTGCGGTTGCTTGCGCGCTCGACGCTCTCCCAGTCCGCCTTCAGCTTGTTGGCTTCCAGATAGGCCCGGAAGGCAGCCAGCAGTGCGGAGCGATCGACAAGGCTCTCGTCGTCACGATTTTCGAGATCGGCCGTGAAAGGCCCAATGCGGAAGCGTCGGTAGCCGCGGGTGCCTGCGACCTCGCTGAACAGCCGGTAGCGGCACACACCTGTCAGCGAGGTGATGTAGCGACCGTCGCCGGTTTCGGCAAAGGAGGTGATGCGGCCGATGCAGCCGACCTGGCACAGCGCCGGGACGGGCCCATCGCCGATTTCGTTACGGCCTTCGCAGAAGGAGGGCTGCACGATCCCGATCAGCCGGTTGCCCGACAGCGCGTCGTCGAGCATCGCGAGATAACGCGGCTCGAAGATGTTGAGCGGCAGCTGGGCGCCCGGCAAAAGCAGCGCGCCGGTCAGCGGAAACACCGGAATGATCTCCGGCAAGTCCTGCGGACCTAGATAACGTGCATTTCCGACATGCATTCCGATCGACCTTGCCGAAGTCTGGTCTTGCCCCCGCCACGCGCCAGGCGTGACCAACCAGATCAAGAAATGGTGCGCTCCTTGAAAATCTCAAGGGAAAAACGCACCGATCTTGATGTCTAGCTCAGGAAAACGGGGTGGCTCAGGAAAACAGGATCGACGACAGCTTGCGGCGGGCGGCGATCGTTGCCGGATCCTTCGGGCCCCAGACTTCGAAGAAGGAGACGAGCTCGCGGCGTGCGCCGTCGTCGTCGAAGGCCCGGTCGCGTTTCATGATCGTCAGCAGATGGTCGGCGGCGCCGTCGCGGTCGCCTTCGACGTTGCGGATCTTGGCGAGCATCATGCGGGCTTCGTGGTCGTCCGGGTTGGCGGCCAGGCGCTGCTCGAGGGCGTTCGGATCGCCGAGCTTGCGGGCTTCCTCGATCTGGTCGAGCTTCTTGGCGATCGCGCCGATACCGGCATCCTTGGCAAGATCTTCTGGCAGGCCCGACAGCGCTTCGCGCGCTTCGGCGAGCTGGCCGAGCGTGATCATGCAATCGACCATGCCGGCAATGGCCACCACATTGTCCGGGTCCGCCTGCAGCACGGCGCCGAAGAGGCCGGCGGCGTTCTCGGCATCGCCGGTTTCCAGCAACCCCTTGGCGTCGGCGAGGGCTGCCTCGATCTCGGCCTTGCTGTCGTCGACGGCAGGGCCTGCGACCTTTTCGATGAACTGCTTGATCTGGCTTTCCGGCACCGCACCCATGAAGCCGTCGACCGGCCGGCCGCCGACGAAGGCGATGACGGCGGGGATCGACTGGATGCCGAGCTGGCCGGCAATCGACGGGTGGTCGTCGATGTTCATCTTGACGAGCTTCACGCGGCCGGCAGCTTCCGTCACGACCTTTTCGATCAATGGGGTCAGCTGCTTGCACGGACCGCACCAGGGCGCCCAGAAATCGACGAGAACAGGCTGCTGGCGCGACGCGTCGAGCACATCCTTGGAAAAGTTGGCGGTCGTCGTTTCCTTGATCAGGTCACCACCTGTCGGGGCGGCTGCGACCGGCTGGCCGCCGAAGGAAGCCGAAGCGCTCATCTGGTTGCCGAAGGACCCTGCATAGGGATTGTCGTTGCCCGTCATTCTTCTCTCCTCGCCGGCTCTTCATCCGGCTTCCTGCATTCGCGCCAAAGATCGTATGTCAGGCTGTCACTTTCAAGACAAGCGGTTCATGTCCCGTGGCTTCCATGAAGCGCAGCAGATCCTTCGAGCCGATCGAGGTGGTGGCGTCGTTGGAGAGCGGATGGCAGTTGATCACATCGAACTTCATCAGCTCCTCGTCGATGATCACCTTGACGTTGCCGCCGGTGTCGTTGATCGCGCCGAGTGCGGTGACGGCTCCCGGAATGACGCCGAGATATTCCATCAGCTTTTCCGGCTTGCCGAAGGAGACCTTGCTCGACGCGCCGATCACCTGGTGCACCGTCTTCAGGTCGACGGTCGCATGTTCCTCGACGGTCAGCAGGAAGTAGTTGTCCTTCTTGTCCTTCACGAACAGGTTCTTGGTGTGACCGCCGGGGATCTCGTCGCGCAGCGCCACCGATTCGGCCACGGTGAACACCGGCTCGTGGTTTTTGGTGCTGTGTTCGATGCCGAGATCGTCGAGAAAACGAAAAAGTTCGTCCGCGGTCTTCGGTTGCGCGTCATTCATCGGGGTGATTCTCCTGCCAAATCGGTTTTTTCCGGTCTGCTTTAGGGGAAAACGTCCGCGCCCTGCAATCTTGCAGGCGGCGGCGGGGCGCGAAAACGCGGCATTTGCGGGCTTCCTGAGGGGCTTCCCAAAAAATATTCGATTTCGCGTCATTTCCCTGTTGCATTCCAAAATCGCTTAGGCCATATACCGCCCGTCGCCGCAAGACACGGCGCCGCCACGGTCCACCGACTACCCCCGGACCGAGGTTAATGAGCGGGTGTAGCTCAGGGGTAGAGCACAACCTTGCCAAGGTTGGGGTCGGGCGTTCGAATCGCCTCACCCGCTCCATTTTTCCCAACCGATCAAATTCAGACGTTCAGGGCCGGCGCCATCGCCTCGGCCTTCTGCACCGAGCGCTTATAGCGCAGTCGTTGCGTGCCGGAGTGCCATCTCATTGGCGTGACTGCCGTTTTCTGTTGCAGAACGAAAAAAAACGGCGCGGACGTGCCGCACCGTTTTCACGGATTCCCGATCTCATCAGAATTTCATCGTCAGGCCCGCGCGGAAGGTGCGTCCCGGTGCCGGCATCATGCTTTGCGCCAGCGGATCGAGATAGTAGCGGTCGGTGAGGTTTTCGACCGACAGGTTCAGCACCGCGTCTTCGCGCAGCTCGTAGGCAAGGAACGCATCGAAGACCGCGACCGGGTGATAATAGACCTGGGCTGCCGTGACATTCTTCTGCCAGGGCTGGTCGAGCTTTTCCACCGGACCGCTGGTGTAGGTCATGCGGCCGCCGATCGTCAGGGTTTCATCGAGGAAGCGGGCGCCGGCGGTAACGTTCACGGCGTATTTCGGCGGGTTCTGCGTGTTGGCGTAGGAGCCGCTGAAGCCGCCCGGCGTGCAGTTCGGGGTGCCTTCCGTGCGGGTGTATTGACTGGCTGCCGCCCGCAGCTGGGCGGCGACGACGGGATCGCAGGTCTCGGCGTTGAAGTAGTAGGTGGTCGAAAGATCGGCGAAGAACCGGCCCTCGTCGTAATTTGCCTGTAGCTCCAGGCCGGAAACCTTGAAGCTCTCGGCATTGCTCATCAGCATCATGCCGTTGCCTGTGGGGTTGTAGAAGCGGGTTATGTAGTCGTCGATTTTCGTATTGAAGTAGGCGAGCTTGAGCCCGGCAGTGTCGCCGGGCGACAGGAGATCCGATGCCACCGTGCTTGCGCCGATTTCCCAGGCGCGGGAGCGTTCGGGCTTCAGGGTTCCGGCCTGTGTGACCTGCAGTGTGCCCTGCGAGGATTCGAACAGGCCCGGCATGCGCAGGCCTTCGGTGTAATTCACATAGACGAGGGTGTCGTCCGTGATGTTGTGGCTGATGCCGAAGGCCGGCGCAAAGCCGCCGTCCTTGCGTTCGAGCCGATCGCCGTATCGATACTCCTTCACGAACTCGGCGACCTGCGGCGCATAGACGGTGGTCGAGTTGTATTTGAGGTCGCCGATCCTGACCTCGGAGTTGTCGGAATAGGTGGTCGCCTTGCCGTCGTTCAGCAGCGGGTTGGTGGCATCGGTGAAGTTGCCGTCCTTGTCGGCGAACCAAGTGGCGTTGGCCACCCAGCTGTTTCCATCCTTCAGCAGGATGTTTCTGTAGGACCTCTTCTCGTAGATTGCTTGCGAATGCCGGTTGTTGTCCTTGCTGTTGAACCTGACATAGCGGCCGCCAAAGCGGACCGAGAGCGCATCCGTCGGCTGCAGCGTGAATTGCCCCGAGAGGCTGCCCTCCTGGCGGTCGCCATCGCGCAGGATCCGGTTGTTGTTGCGGTCATCCAGGGTGATGACGACGCCGTCGGCGGGGCGGATGGTCTCGTTCATGAACGATGCCCCGAAATCGAGCGTCGCCTGACCGAGGCCGGTGTCGAACTCCGCCTTGTTGCTGGCGTCGATGCCCCAGCGCCGGTTCTGCTGGCGCGCCCAGCCGTAATCGTTGTCGAAGTCGGACCGCTGGGACCGAGGAACCATCGGTCCGCCGTTCAGCAGTTCGCTGTCGGCATCCGTCATCCAGACGTTGGCCTTGAAGTTGATCAGGTCGTTGTCAGCGGGGTCATAGGCGTAACGCGCGTTCAGGGCGTCGATCTCCATCGAACCGAGCGGCCACTGTCCGAGGGTGTCCTTGCTGCCGCGGAAGATGACGGAGGGCATGATCTCGCCGAAGCGGCCGTCGAAATGGCGATAGCCGACATCGAGCGTCTGTTCGTCGGTCGGCCGGATCGTCGCCTTGAGCAGCACCGACTGGGTGTTGCTCGAGGTGTTCATGACCTCCTCGCCCTCCTTGTAGACCTTGGCCACGGACTGCTCCTCATAAAAAGAGGTGCTGCCGTCCCAGCGGCGCTGCGGCGTGAAGATGCGGTAGCGGTCGCGACCATGCGAACCGGCGAAATAGTTGCCCTCGTTGCGCTTGGCCAAGGCGCCGACGAGATCGAAATACTCGTTGCTGTAGGCGACCGCGGCGCTGCCGGACTTGGCATCGGAATTGAAGATGTTGCCGCGCTCCGTGCGAGCGTTGGCGCTGTGCTTTTCCCAGCGGGGCACGCCGCTGCGCGGTTCCTGCGGCGAGATCCCATTGTCCGACATGTCGCCCTTCAGCCTGACGCCGAAGCTCGCTCCGTCCTTGAGAATGTCACCGACGCCGATCGTCTGCATCGCGACGGTGCCGCCGATGGCGCCGGAGGCGCCGGGAGTAACGCTAGGGCCTTTGTTGATCAGCACGCCGCCGATCAGATCGGGATCGATGTAGCTGCGCTGCTGCGTGCCGGCGTAGCCGCGATAGGTGTCGAGCGCCTGCTGGCCGCCGTCGACGGTGACTGCAACGCGGTTCTGGCCCTGGATGCCGCGGATGTTGACGTCGAGGCCGCCGCCGTTGCGGCTGTCGCCCACCTGCACGCCCGGTTGCCCCTTCAGCATGTCGCCGGCGGTGCGATGGCTGAAGCGGTCGATCGTCTCTGAGGAGATGTAGATGGTGGAATTCGGCGCGGTATAGACCTCGTCCTTCGGCGAGCGAACGCGCCCGCCACGCACCGTTATCGCCTCGAGTTGCGTGGAGCCTGTCGCCAGGGACGCGTCCACGGGTGCTGCGGCTTGCCCGAGAACCGCAGCGTTGTCGCCATTGACGTGGAAGCGGATGCCGCTGCCCTGCAGCAGCCGCTCAAGGCCCTGTTGCGCGGTATAGCGGCCGTTCACCGCGGTCGAGGACACATTGCGGCCAAGGCTCGCCGGTTGCGAAATCTGCAGTCCGGTCTGCCGGCTGAAGGCGCTCAGCGCACTGGAAAGTGGCTGGGCCGGGATGTTGAACGTATGCACCGTTTCGTTGGTCCGGGTCTCGGCAGGGATCGTCGACCCGTTCGACACGCCTTGCGCATCGACTGTCGTGGCGGTGCAGAACAAAACAAGCGCCGTCGTCGCCATCAGGCCCGCGTAACGCGTCAGCCCTCCATATCTTGTCCCATCGACGAGTGAATGTGCCGGTACCACGGATGCCATTTCAGTACTCTCTCCTGATCTGCAGACGCGGGAAAACGAAGCGCCTCAGAATGCAAGACAAAGTGCGGACGGATTTTTTTCAGCTTTCGAGCCGATCGCTCAAATAAACTTGAATTTTTTTATCCTGTTTTATCAGAGGCGGGTGATGACGCGCAGAAGCGGCGACGCCGACCGCACGGTGCCGCCATAGGGACCGACCAGCGCACGCAACGCCTGGTCCGGCCTGGTGAGGTCGTAGATGCCGCTGACGCGTTTTGCCGCCAGGCCGCGATCGGGAACGGTGATCCAGGCAGGGTGATAGCGCTGGATCAGCTCCACCACGGAGCCGATCGTCTGGTTGGTGACGTAGAGCCGGCCTTCGCGCCAGGTGGCGATGTCGCTCACGGCGATGGCGGCTCGTGTCTCGGCGCCGCTGTCGCGCTCGATGCTGATGACTTCGCCGGGCGCAAGCGTCGCCTGCGAGCTCATGTCTTCGCCGAAACTGGTCCTGACGCTGCCGTGCGCTAGGGCCACATCGGTGGCGGCGGAGGTCATTCTTACGTCGAAGGCGGTTCCCAGCACCTCGACCTCGACGCCGCCGGCCTCGACGACGAAGGGGCGTCCGTCGGCGACGACATCGAAGAAGGCCTCGCCGGCAAGGAGCGTGATCTTTCGTCCACTGTCGCCAATGGCCGATTTGATCGCGCTGTCGGCGCCGAGCACGACGGTGCTGCCGTCTTCGAGCTTGACGGTCCGGATCTCGGCCGTCGCGGTCAACTGATCGGCCTGAAGGCGGAGCATGACGGCGGGGCCGAAAAACAGCGCGGCGCAAAGGGCGGCCGCTGCCGCCGCGCCAGCCAATCTGGGCCGGCCGAGGCGGCCCGCCCATGCCCGCCGCGTGTGAGCGTGGCGCCGATGTGTCGGCGATCTTGGGACGGTGTTTTCACCGCGTGCCGGCGAGAGGCGTTCGTATTCGGCAGGCGCTTCACCGAGGGCATCCCACATCGCCTGGGTCCTGTCCCAGGCCGCCTGATGCTCCGGCGATTGCGATCGCCAGGCCTCGAAGCGCCGACAAAGATCCGCATCCTGCGGGGTCTCGCGTAGCTGCAGCAGCCACTCGGCCGCTTCTTCCAGGACCGCAGGCGTCTTGTCGCTGTCGTCGTTGCCAACTGATTTCATCGCGAAGAATAACTCTTTCCAGCGTATCGATGCGCGGTGTCCATTTACGGCCATCTGCGATGGCCAAACCAGATGTGCCATTGGCTATCCGATGCCCGTGTCCATCTGTTCGGCGAGCCGTGCCATCGCCGCCTTCAGCAGGCGATGGACTGTTGCGATCGACAGGTCGAGGCGGTCGGCAATTTCCTGCAGGGTGTAGCCATCGAAACGGTACATCTCGACGACGACCCTGGCGTCATCCGGCATGGTTGAAAGGATCGAGGCGACGCTGCGCACCTGGTCGCAAAACAGGCTGTGCTGTTCGGGGGTATCGACCGGCTGAGGCTGCCCCCAAAACGGAAGGTTCTCGCACACCTGCTGGTTTTCGTAGCGCTTTCGCTTCTTCAGGTTGAACGCGAGATTGCGGATGATGCGCACAAGGTAAGCCCTCGGCGACAATGCGACCTCCGCGTGCTCTGAAGAGAAGCGGACGAATGCCTCCTGGACCAGGTCTTCCGCCTCGGCCCGCGAGCCTGAAAGCAAACGGGCATAGGCCAGAAGCGCGGGACGATGCGCGATATAGATCGCGTTCCGCTTGTCGTTGTCCCTGCCACCCATATTCCCGCAGTCCGCATTCACTCGGACAGCCCATGCCCTGCCCCAACGCAGAATACTTAACTTTTTTACTCATGTATATTCAAGCGTTTTTTCAGGCGGAATTCCGCCTGTTTCCGTCTCAGCTCTTCATGAACACGTAGTCCGTTTCCTGGCGGCGGATTTCGCCCGGGCGCAGAACGACATTGGGAAAGCCCTGGTGGTTGACAGCGTCAGGCCAGACCTGGGTTTCCAGGCAGAAGCCGGCAAAGGCGCCATAACGACGCCCTTCGAGGCCGGGGACCGGCACGTCGAGCTTGAAGCCGGTGTAAAGCTGAACGCCGGGCTCCGTCGTCAGCACTTCCAGCGTCACACCGGAATTGAGGCTGCGGGCAAGAGCGACCGAGTGTTTCGCCATGCGCTCGCGCGAAAGGCAGAAATTATGGTCGTAGGCGATGCGTTCGCCCTCGGCCTGGCGCTTGAGCGAGGTCATTTCCCGCAGATCGAAGGCGGTGCCTTCGACCGGACGGATTTCGCCCGTCGGGATCTGGTGCTCGTCGGTCGGCAGATAGTGGTCGGCGGCGATCATGATGTCATGGCCAAGCGCATCCGCACCGCCATCGAGATTGAAGTAGCTGTGCTGGCAGACATTGGCGAGCGTCGGGCGGTCGGTCTCGGTCTCGTAGACGACGCTGAGCACGCCACCGTGCTTCAGCTGGTAGGTGCAGCGGACCCGGCAGTTGCCGGGATAGCCGGCGCGACCGTCCGGGGCGGTGATTTCGAGAGTGACGCTGTCGAGGGCCCGTTCGACGATCGTCCAGTTGCGCTTTCCGATGTTGTCGCTGCCGCCATGCAGGTGGGTGACGCCCTTCTCGTTCAATTCGAGCTGGTGGGTCTCGCCATCGAGCGTGAACCGGCCATTACCGATGCGATTGGCGCAGCGGCCGGGCGTCGCGCCGAAATAGGGAGAATGGTCGAGATAGCTTTCGAGATCGGTAAAGCCGAGCACCAGCGGCGGTTCGTGGCCCTCCAGCCGCAGGTCCTGGATCACGCTTCCCCAGGTGAGGATATGGGCTGTCAGGCCGCCGCCTGAGAGCACGACACGATGAACCGGTTCGCCCGAAGGCAAGTGTCCGAAAATATCCGTGTCCGCATGCCTGTCCATCGCCTGGTTCTCCCCGTCCTCGCGGCATGCAACCTGCGTCATTTCCCAGGGATCGGCAACCGGAAATCGAGATTTTCTGCGGTAGATTCAGCGTGATAGTTGTTTCGTGGCGTCCTGCAGTCCGGCAAGCGTCAATGGAAACATGCGTCCTGCGAAAAGGGTTTTGATCATGGCGATCGACTGGGTATGGCCCCAGTGCTGTTCGGGGACCGGATTGAGCCAGATGGAGCGGGGAAAGTGGGCGGCGACGCGCGACAGCCAGAGCCCGCCGGCCTCGTCGTTCCAATGCTCGACCGAACCGCCGGGATGGCTGATCTCATAGGGGCTCATCGACGCATCGCCGACGAAGATTGCGCGATAGTCGCTACCGAAGGTGCGCAGCAGCTCCGTGGTGCGGGTGATGTCGGCCCGGCGGCGGCGGTTGTCCTTCCACACGCCCTCATAGACGCAATTGTGGAAGTAGAAATGCTCCATGTGGCGGAATTCGCCGCGTGCGGCGGAGAACAGTTCCTCGACGATGCGGATATGATCGTCCATCGAACCGCCGACGTCGAAGAACATCAGGAGCTTGACGGCGTTGCGCCGCTCCGGACGCGTCACGACATCGAGATAACCGTGCTCGGCGGTGGCGCGGATCGTGCCGGAGAGGTCGAGTTCGTCGGCGGCGCCCGCGCGCACCCAGCGTCTCAGCCGCTTGAGCGCCACCTTGATGTTGCGCGTGCCAAGCTCGACCGTGTCGTCGTAATCCCTGAATTCGCGCCGGTCCCAGACCTTCACGGCGCGGCGATGCCGCGAGCCGTCCTGGCCGATCCTGACGCCTTCGGGATTGTAGCCATAGGCGCCGAAGGGCGAGGTGCCGGCGGTGCCGATCCATTTGGATCCGCCCTGGTGGCGCCCCTGCTGTTCGCCGAGCCTTTGGCGCAAGGTCTCCATCAGCGTCTCGAAACCGCCGAGGCTTTCGACCAGGCGCTTCTCTTCTTCCGTCAGGTATTTCTCGGCCAGCTTGCGCAGCCAGTCCTTGGGGATCGCTGCCTGCTCGAACGCTTCGGGCGGGTCGATGGCCTCGAGGCCGGAGAAGCAATGCCGGAAGACCCCGTCGAACCGGTCGATATGGCGCTCGTCCTTCACCAGCGTCGTGCGGGCGAGAAAATAGAACGCCTCGATATCGAAGGTGGCGATATCAGCCTCCATGCCCTCGATCAAAGACAGGAATTCCCGCAGCGTCACCGGGATTTTCTGAGCCTTCAGTTCGAGGAAGAAGGGGATGAACATCGCAGCCTCTGATCCCTAGCCTTTGCCGATCAGGTCCATGTCGTAGGGCGTCGTCTGGTACATTTCGTTGATCCAGTTGCCGAAGAACAGATGCGCGTGACTGCGCCAGCGGTTCTGCGGCGGCAGGGCCGGATCGTTGTGCGGGAAGTAGTCGTGCGGCATCTTGATCGGCACGCCGGCGTCCACGTCGCGGAAATACTCGTCCGACAGCGAGGTGGAATCATACTCCACGTGATTGAACATGTAGAGGCGCTTGCCCTTCTTCTCGTGCACGAGGCAGACGCCCATCTCCTTGGACTCCATCAGGACCTCGAGGTCGGCAACGCCGTTGATGTCGGCGCGGCGCACCTCGGTCCAGCGCGACACCGGTACGGCGAAATCGTCGGAGAAGCCGTTGAGATAGACGGAGGAGGGCTGCAGGTTCTGGTGGCGATAGACGCCGAAGGCCTTCTCCTTCAGCGGATATTTCGGCACGCCGTGGAAATGGTAGATCGCCGCCATCGCGCCCCAGCAGACGTTTAGCGTCGAATGCACGTTGGTCGTCGTCCAGTCGAGGATGCTTTTCAGCTCCTCCCAATAGGTGACGTCCTCGTATTCGAGCGTCTCGACGGGCGCGCCGGTAATGATGAAGCCGTCGAACTTGCGGTCCTTCACCTCTTCCCAGGTCTGGTAGAAGGCGAGCAGGTGTTCTTCCGACGTGTTCTTTGCCCGGTGCGCACCGATACGGATCAGGGACAGCTCGACCTGCAGCGGCGAGGCGCCGATCAGGCGCGCCATCTGGATCTCGGTCTTGACCTTGTTCGGCATGAGGTTCAGGAGCCCGATCTGGAGCGGGCGGATATCCTGACGGATCGCCACGGTCTCGGTCATCACCCGCACACCCTCGGTTGCGAGGGTTTCGAAGGCGGGCAGCGTATCGGGTATCTTGATGGGCATGGGGCTTCCACTCGATCAATACAAAAAAACCGGCGGCGATTGATCGCGACCGGTCCTCGGAAAATCCACGTTTCCTCGGCCCTTTAGCGATTTGTTTAACGTGGCTGCAAGCCGGCCGGCCAAATCACCACAGATTGCTTGATAGCGCGCCATGGGCGCGGGGGTCAATGAAAAACGATTCGCCGGCTAAACGGCCCCTCATCCGGCTGCCGCCACCTTCTGTCCGCTTGCGGGAAGAGGGCTAGTCCTCGGGTTAAACCCGAGGAGAGGGGCAGTCTCGCAGCAGCCCCAGACTGTCCTCCATGCCATAGCCGAGACGGCGCAAAGCCGCGTCGAAGCCGAGCCAGAAGAAGCGAAAGCGGATCGGCGGGCCACCGCCATCCGGGGTCATTTCGGCATGCAGCCAGGTTTCCCGTTGTTCGCCAGAAAGCTGCGCATGGAAATAGTGCCGACGATGACAGATCTGCCGGCCATCCTTCATGAAGCGATAGTCGTGCGTTGCAAGCGGCCGCAGTGATGCCGGCGGTGCGAGCCCCGTCTCCTCGACGAATTCGCGCAGGGCGGCATCCTCAGGGCTTTCGCCGGGCTCCATCGTGCCGCCCGGGACCTGCAGGTCGACATCGGGAAAGTCAGGCTCGTCGAAGACAAGCAGATGGTCCCGCCAGGTGGCGTAGATCAGGACCTTGTGGGCATCGGGTGTCATTGGTCGCGGCGCGCCATGAAGGCCAGGCGTTCGAAGAGGTGGACGTCCTGCTCGTTTTTCAAGAGCGCGCCATGCAGCTTCGGCAGCATGGTCTTTGGATCGGCGCGCAGGTCGGCTGGGTCGATCTCGTCGGCAACCAGCAATCGGATCCAGTCGAGCGCCTCGGAGGTCGACGGCTTCTTCTTCAGCCCCGGCACCTGGCGGATGTCGTAGAAGGCGGCAAGGGCTGCCGAAAGCAGGGTCTTGCGGATGCCGGGGTAGTGCACCTCGACGATACGGGCGAGCGTGTCGGCGTCGGGAAAGCGGATATAGTGGAAGAAGCAGCGGCGCAGGAAAGCGTCCGGCAGCTCCTTCTCGTTGTTGGAGGTGATGATGACGATCGGCCGCTGGCGGGCCTGGATCGTCTCGTTGGTCTCGTAGACGTGGAACTCCATGCGGTCGAGTTCCTGCAGCAGATCGTTCGGAAACTCGATGTCGGCCTTGTCGATCTCGTCGATCAACAGCACGACGCGTTTTCCGGCCTCGAATGCCTGCCAGAGCTTGCCCTTGCGGATGTAGTTTTTGACGTCGTTGACGCGCGCGTCGCCGAGCTGGCTGTCGCGCAGGCGCGAGACGGCGTCATATTCGTAAAGCCCCTGCTGCGCCTTGGTCGTCGACTTGACGCTCCACTCGATCAGCTCGAGCCCGAGGGCGGCCGCGATCTGGCGGGCAAGCTCGGTCTTGCCGGTGCCGGGCTCGCCCTTGACGAGCAGCGGCCGTTCCAGCCGGATCGCGGCGTTGACCGCGATCATCAGGTCCTTGTCGGCGATATAGTCGGCGGTGCCTTCGAATTGCATGGGGCTTCTTCCGGTCTTGGCGATGCGGGCGACGGCTCTGGAAAGAGCCCGTCGTCGTGCCTCTGCACTAGCGCATAAGCAGGGCGGGTGCCAATGCCGTGTCGATTGCCGCCCGCCGGAGGTCAGCCGCGGAAGGCGGTGACCTCGATCTCGATCAGCATTTCCGGGCGGATGAGGTCGCAAACGATCATCGTGGCGGCCGGGCGGATTTCGCCGAACATTTCACCGAAGATCGGAAACACCCGGTCGGCGAAGCTGGCATCGGTGACGTAGTAGTGGTTGCGCACCACGTCCGAAAGCGAGAAGCCCGCTTCCTTCAGCGCGCCCTCGATCGTCTTCAGGCAATTGCGTGCCTGCTCTTCCACCGTTTCCGGCATGGTCATGGTGGCGTAGTCATAGCCGGTGGTGCCGGAAACGAAGCACCAGTCGCCCTTGGCGACGGCACGCGAATAGCCTGCCGTCTTCTCGAAGGGCGACCCGGAAGAGATGAGCTTGCGCGTCATCGCTCGCTTACGCCCAGGGGCGCGAAGCGGCGGTCGACTTTTCGAAGCTGTCGATGGCCGTTGCCTTTTCCAGCGTCAGGCCGATGTCGTCGAGGCCGTTCAGCAGGCAGTGGCGCTTGAAGGCGTCGATCTCGAACTTGACGGTGCCGCCGTCCGGGCCGGTGATTTCCTGGGATTCCAGGTCGATTGACAGGATGGCGTTGGAGCCGCGCGAGGCGTCGTCCATCAACTTGTCCAGGTTCTCCTGGCTGACGACGATCGGCAGGATGCCGTTCTTGAAACAGTTGTTGTAGAAGATGTCGGCAAACGAGGTGGAGATCACGCAGCGGATGCCGAAGTCGAGAAGCGCCCACGGTGCATGCTCACGCGAGGAGCCGCAGCCGAAGTTGTCGCCGGCGACCAGGATCTTGGCGTTCTGGTAGGCGGGCTTGTTGAGCACGAAATCCGGGTTGACCGAGCCGTCCTCGTTGTAGCGCGCTTCGGCGAAAAGCCCGGTGCCGAGGCCGGTGCGCTTGATCGTCTTCAGGTAATCCTTCGGAATGATCATGTCCGTGTCGACGTTGACGACGGGGAGGGGAGCGGCGACGCCGGTGAGCTTGACGAACTTTTCCATAACTTCAGGCCTTCGATTTCAGCGAAATGTTGCGTAAGCGTTTAGATCAGTTTTGCGCCGAAATGAAGGAAAATCTATCCTGAAGACGCCTGCCGGACGGGCGAAATCGCCTGCCCGGCAACTGTTGCCGCGTTTGTTTTGTCCGTCGGAGCGCCTTGCCGGCCCGCCATTGCGCATGCGGGCTGTCGTCAGGTGCCGGTATCAACCTGCCTTGACCGGAGCGTTCAGCGCCCAGAGCACGCCGAAGGGATCGCGCAGCTGNNGCGACCGCCTTTTCCCACCACGCATCGATGTCGTCGACCGGCAGCATCAGGCTGAAGGCCTGCGGCTTTTCCAGCGGATGGCCATATTCCGGATAGGCGTCGCTGAGCATCAGCGAGCTGCCGTTGATGTGCAGATGGATGTGCATCGTGCGGCCCTGGTCGTCGAGCGGTTGCCTATAGGCTTCCTTCGCGCCGAAGGCGTGCTTGTAGAAGTCCGCAGCCTTGGCCGCGCCGGCGACCTGGAGGTAGGGCACGAGCCCGTTGAGGGCCTGCGGCAACTGGTTTGCGTCTGTCTTCTGTGTCGCGCTGTCCATGTCATGCTCCTTCTTGAAGGGTAATGGAGTGGCCGAGACCTTTGCTGGCCTGACACAAGGACGGATGCGCACGGGGCTTGCCGACACGGGTATGGAAAAAAATGTAGGCGGACTTGAACTGACGCGTCGAGTGGCTGCGCCAAACGCTGAGCGCTGGAGCGCTTCCGGGCTTGGTCATGACCAGGCTGGAAACGCCCCGGCAAATGCCTTGGGAGGCACGATTCTCTGGAATCAAGCTGCTGGAGCTTCGTTTGTGCGCTCGTATGAACGCACGGCGCTCTAGAGGTCGATGATCGTGCCGCGACCGTCGTTCCAGATGCGCATTTCGCGCGGGGCGGGGCCAGGGGTCGGGCGGGCCGTTGCGCGGGCAGGCCTGAAGT
>UBXV01000036.1 GCA_900469625.1 Hyphomicrobiales bacterium | reverse complement strand
ACCCCACAGTGCCCTCGGCCCACCCCTACGTCCTCGTCAACTATATGGGCAAGCCGCGCGACGTGATGACGCTTGCCCACGAACTCGGCCACGGCGTGCACCAGGTGCTCGCTGGCGGCCAGGGCGCGCTGATGGCCTCGACGCCGCTGACGCTTGCCGAAACCGCATCGGTCTTCGGTGAAATGCTGACCTTCCGCGCCCTTCTCGACCGGACGAAGGACAAGCGCGAGCGCAAGGCGATGCTCGCCCAGAAGGTCGAGGACATGATCAACACGGTCGTTCGCCAGATCGCGTTCTACGAGTTCGAGCGCAAGCTGCACACGGCGCGCAAGGACGGCGAACTGACCGCGGACGATATCGGCAATCTCTGGCTGTCGGTGCAGGCGGAAAGCTTCGGCCCGGCGATCCGGGTCTCCGAGGGCTACGAGACCTACTGGGCCTACATCCCCCACTTCATCCACTCGCCATTCTACGTCTATGCCTATGCTTTCGGCGATTGCCTGGTGAACTCGCTTTATGCCGTCTACCAGAATGCCGAGACCGGGTTCCAGCAGAAGTACTTCGAACTCCTGAAAGCGGGCGGCACGAAGCATCATTCGGAATTGCTGGCTCCGTTCGGCCTCGACGCCACCGATCCGTCGTTCTGGGCACAGGGCCTGTCGATGATCGAAGGGCTGATCGACGAACTCGAGGCGCTTGATAAGGCGTGATCCAGGGCGGGCCGAGCCCTCTCTCGATCATTGGACAGGCTGGCAGCAAAGCGGCATCGATGAACGAAAATGCACCCTATGTGCTTTTCCGGGACGACAGCGAAAACCGGACCACGGTTTTCGCCGAACCGGAGCGCGTCGTCACGGCGCGCACCAAGGCCGAGTTCCATCGCGGCCTTGCCGAACTTGAACGGGCCCATGCAGCCGGCAAATGGATTGCCGGATACATGGCCTACGAGGCCGGCCATCTGTTCGAGGAGAAGCTGAGCGCCTTCGCGAAGGAGGGACGCGAAACGCCGTTGATGTCCTTCGGCATCTTCGACGCGCCGAGCGACGACCATCCGCTTGCCGAACCGCAACGACGGATCGAGAACGAACCCTTTCTCGCCGATCCGCGCGCCGCCTGGGATTTTCCGACCTATCGCCAGCGGTTCGAGCGGCTGCATCAGCACCTGCGCCAGGGCGATTGTTACCAGGCAAACCTGACGATGCCGATTCGGGCGCGCTGGTCCGGCGATCCGCGCGCCGCCTTCTGGTCGCTGATCGAGCGCCAACCGGTCAAGTATGGCGCCCTTGTCGCGCTCGACGGCCCCATTCTCGTCTCGCGCTCGCCCGAGCTCTTCTTCCGGGTCGATGCCGACAGGTGGATCGAGACGCACCCGATGAAGGGCACGGCAAAACGCGGCAGGTCGACGCAGGAAGATGCCGACATCATCGCGGCCATGCGCGCCGACGAGAAGACGCAAGCCGAAAACCGCATGATCGTCGACCTCCTGCGCAACGACATCTCGCGCATCACCGAGGTCGGAACGCTCGACGTGCCCAGGCTCTTCGACATCGAGACCTACCCGACCGTGCACCAGATGGTGAGCCACGTCAGGGCCAAGCTGCGACCCGAAGTCGGCATCACGGACATCTTTGCAGCCCTCTTCCCTTGCGGCTCGATCACCGGCGCGCCGAAGATACGGGCGATGGAGATCCTGCACGATCTGGAAGACGGCCCGCGCGACGCCTATTGCGGTGCGATCGGCTTCATCGCGCCTGGCGGGGTCATGCGCTTCAGCGTCGCGATCCGCACCATCTCGCTGTTTGCCGATGGCGAGGCGGTGTTCAATGTCGGCGGTGGCATCGTCTTTGATTCCGGTGCCCAGTCGGAATATGACGAATGCCTGCTCAAGGCGCGCTTTGCCCTTGGTGACGCCGAGATCGCCCGATGACGGATTTCTCGCTGATCGAGACCCTGCGCTACGAGCCCGATGCCGGTTTCGTGCGCTTGCGGCTGCACCTCGCCCGGCTGAAGAGATCGGCACGCAGACTGGGCTTTGGCGGCGCCGAGCGGGCGCACGCGGAACTGCAAAAGGCCGTCGAGGGCGCGGCTGGCCCCCTTCGGATCCGACTGACGCTTGACCGGCAGGGCGCCATCGCCGTGACCACGGCAGCCTTTGCGCCGCTTGCCGCAGACGCGGTCTGGCGCGTGCGTCTCGCCGAGACACGGCTTTCGTCCGAAGACAAACTCTTGCGGGTCAAGACGACGCGACGCAGCGTCTATGAGACGGCGCGCGCCGAATTCCCGTCAGCCGAGGTCGACGAGGTGCTTCTCCTCAACGAAAAAGGCGAAGTCTGCGAAGGAACAATCACCTCGATTTTCCTCGACGACGGCAGCGGCTTCCTGAAGACGCCGCCGATCGCCTGCGGGCTGCTCGCCGGCGTGCTCAGGACCGAACTCATCTGCCAGCGGCGGGCACGCGTCGCCCGGCTTTCTCCGGACGACCTGGCAGAAGGCGATCTCTATGTCGGCAATTCGCTACGGGGCCTGATCCGGGCGAAGCTCCGGGTCTGAGCCCGGCAGGGTATAGCGTTTCACCCGGTCGCGCCCGTCGCGCTTGGCAAGGTAGAGCGCCTCGTCGGCGCGGGCATAGATGTCCTTGACGCCGTCGCCTTCGCGATATTCGGCAAGCCCCACCGAGCAGGTGTAGTAGAACTCCGGAATGCTGGCGAGCGGCCTGGCGCTGCGCACCTTGTCGAGCAGACGGTCGAGGATCATGTTGCCTTCGCTGATCGTGGTGTCGGGCAGGATCAGCATGAATTCTTCGCCGCCGATGCGGCCGAAGCAATCGGAGCGGCGCACGAACTCCTGCATCTGGCGGGCGAAGTCGAGCAGGACCTCATCGCCTTGATGGTGGCCGTAGCGATCGTTGATCGCCTTGAAGTAGTCGATGTCGATGATCGCGACGCAGCCCCACATATGCGGGTTCTGGGCGCAGTTGGCGATAAACTCGCCGAGGCGTCCCATGGTGTGGCGCCGATTCGGGACGTTGGTCAACTCGTCGACCTGCGAGGCCCTGAGTGCGAAATCCCGGTCCTGGCGCAGCGCCCGCTCCTCGACACGGACGGTGGTGATGTCGACGGCAACACACAGCATGCATCCCTTCGCATCGACGGTTTCCGTCATCCACAGCCAGCGGCCGTCATGCAGGTCGGTCTCCACCGTGCGAAACGGGATCTTGCCGCGCCGATTGATCGTCGAGGCTATCCAGCCTTCGATGTCGTCGGTCGAAATTACCGTTCCGCGACCGGCCGCATGGTTGCGCCGGATGATCTCCGCCCAGGTCGGCGTCTCGTCGGCGCCAACGAAGTAAGCGGCGCGAAAAGCCTCGTTGGCAAATTGCAGCCGATCGTGCTGGTCGTAAAGCGCCATCAGCACGGGCGTTTGGGCCTGCAGGCCCATCAGGGTCTTTATGTGGTCGCCGGTCACGTTCAGTCTGCAACGCCTCCATTTCGGGCAAGGAACCAACAATCATGGCGCGTGGCGGTTGATTGTAACAAAGCTATAGCACGAAGAGCTTGTGACAAGCTTCGGCCCATGCGAAACGAAAGGGAATATGGTTAAATCGCGAGAATGATCCGGTCATCGCGCATGAAACACACGCCCTACGACGGCTCCTCCAAGCCCTTCACCATCGGCCTCGCACAACTCGACCCCGATCGCTGGATCGAGCCGGACGACCAGTTGCAGCACTATCTCGACCAGAAGGCCCATTTGCTGGCACGCTCCCGCGACGCCGTCTTCGTTGCAGAAGACGACACGCAGCAGGCACAGAAGGAGGTCCTGCAGACCCTCTGCGCGTACCTGCCGGCACGCTATCCCGAACTCTACCATCGCGATGGCGATGCGATGCTGGTCGGCGGGAGGCGCGTGGCGCTATCGGGCGACGAGGCGCTGGTCGTTGCCGGCTCGCTCATTCAGGACGATCTGGCGATCATGCAGCGCAGCGATCGCGGCTGGCGCCTTGGCGCCGCCTTTATCGCCTTTCCCTCGTCCTGGTCGCTCGCCGAGAAATTCGGACGCACGATGGACGAGATCCACGCGCCTGTTCCCGGCTTCGAACACGGCACCCGCAATGCCGAGCTCATTGCCCGCATGTTCGACAACCTGCCGCCCGGCCGCTTCGTCGAGCGCTTCAACTGGGCCGTCAATGTCGACGGTTCGTTGCATCTGCCGAAGTCGAAATCCGAAGGTGTCTCGGCCGCCGCCATCGACCTGACCGAAGAGAGCGCCTTCATCCGCATCGAGCGCCAGACGCTGCGAAAACTGCCCGAAACCGGCGCGATCGTCTTCACGATCCGCATCTACTCCGATCCCCTGGCGTTGCTGCGACAGCGGGCGGACGCGGCCGTCCTGGCGCTTTCGTTCATCGAGCAATTGCGCGCGCTCGACCTGCAGCAGGCGGCCTATAAGGGCCTGGTCAGCAAGCGTGACGCGCTGATTTCGGCGCTTGTTTCCATCGCTGGTTAAACAAAATCGCATATTAGCGTTGACCGGCCGGCCCTTTATTGTGACAGCAATCTGTGCTCTAGGGCCTATCAAACGGCGCGAGCCGCGTTATTCAACATCGTCTCAGGGAAAGTTTCCTCAGGAGTAAGACCAAAATGGCAGACACCAACTATCCGGTTTACGGCGAGATCACCGGCCCGATCGTCATGATCGGCTTCGGTTCGATCGGCCGCGGCACCTTGCCGCTGATCGAGCGCCACTTCAAATACGACAAGAACCGGTTGATTGTGATCGAGCCGCGTGAGGATGCAGCCGACAACGAGATCTTCGAGCGCCACGGCGTACGTCACGTTCGCGCCCACGTGACGAAGGACAACTACAAGGAGCTTTTGAAGCCGCTCCTGACCGAAGGCGAAGGCCAGGGCTTCTGCGTCAACCTGTCGGTCGACACCGGCTCGGTGGATCTGATCAAGATGTGCCGCAAGCTCGACGTCCTCTACATCGACACCGTCGTCGAGCCTTGGCTCGGCTTCTACTTCGATGCCGAAATGGACAACGCATCGCGCACCAACTACGCCCTGCGCGAAACGCTGCGCAAGGAAAAGGAAAAGAACCCGGGCGGCACCACGGCCGTTTCGACCTGCGGCGCCAACCCGGGCATGGTCTCGTGGTTCGTCAAGCAGGGCCTTCTGAACCTTGCCAACGATCTCGGCGTGAAGTTTGAAGAGCCGCATCAGGACGACCGCGAAGGCTGGGCGAAGCTGATGAAGAAGGTCGGCGTCAAGGGCATTCACATCGCCGAGCGCGACACCCAGCTGACCAAGAAGCCGAAGCCGCTTAACGTCTTCTGGAACACCTGGTCGGTCGAAGGCTTCATCTCCGAAGGTCTGCAGCCGGCCGAACTCGGCTGGGGCACCCACGAGAACTGGATGCCGAAGAATGCCAAGAAGCACAAGAAGGGCTGCAAGGCAGCGATCTATCTGGAGCAGCCGGGCGCCAACACCCGCGTGCGCAGCTGGTGCCCGACACCCGGCCCGCAATACGGCTTCCTCGTGACCCACAACGAGTCGATCTCGATCGCCGACTTCTTCACCGTGCGCGACAAGGACGGCGAAGTCACCTATCGCCCGACCTGCCACTACGCCTACCATCCGGCCAACGACGCGGTGCTCTCGCTGCACGAAATGTTCGGCAATGGCGGCAATGCGCAGCCGGTCCATCACGTCCTCGACGAGAAGGAACTCGTTGAAGGCGTCGACGAACTCGGCGTCCTGCTCTACGGCCACGACAAGAACGCCTACTGGTTCGGCTCGCGCCTGTCGCTGGAAGAAACCCGCCGCATCGCCCCCTACCAGAACGCCACCGGCCTGCAGGTCACCTCGGCCGTTCTCGCCGGCATGGTCTGGGCGATCGAAAACCCGAAGGCCGGCATCGTCGAAGCCGACGAGGTGGACTACAAGCGCTGCCTCGAAGTGCAGCTGCCCTATCTCGGCCCGGTCGAAGGCCACTACACCGACTGGACCCCTCTCGACGGTCGCCCGGGCCTGTTCCCGGAAGACATCGACACCAAGGATCCCTGGCAGTTCAAGAACATCCTCGTTCGCTAAGCTGCTGACATCGCGATACATCCAGCCCGGGGCATTTCTGCCCCGGGCTTTTTTGTCCATATGGGAAAAGCCCGGCGCACGCGCCCGACCGCTCTTGCTTTCAACTCTTGATCGCGGCATGGTTCGGCGAAACGAAACGGACGCTCGGCACCTAGCGAGGGAAATCGCCAATGAAGCCATTCGCAATTCTGACCGTTGTCGCGACCGCCGCGGCTCTGGCCTCCTGCCAGTCGTCGCCCCGGGAGGTCGGAGGGGCACCGCCCGCACGCCAGGCAGCTGGTGTCGAAGGCGCCTGGTCGGATCCGAACGGCATCGTGTCGACTTTCGCTGGAGGGACCTTTTCGACCCGCACCACCGACAGCAACCAGCTCCTGGCATCGGGCAACTACGTCAAGCTCAGCCCGACGCTGGTCGAGATCAACATGACCTCGCTGGTTCGCAACACCCAATCCAAGGTCAATTGCGCTCTGGTGACGACAAACCAGCTCAATTGCACCACCGATGCCGGTGCCCAGTTCTCGCTGGCGCGTCGCGGCTGAAAGCAATTTCCAGCAATGGATCGAAGCCCCCGCAAGGGGGCTTTTTTTGTTGAATTTGTATGACTTAACCCTAGTTACAAATCAGACAACCGGAGGATGGTTTTAGCGCTTGAAGTCGCGTCGAAGTGATGAAAACATCCGCTCCGGCAAAGCCACCCCGGTCGGGGGGACGGGATCCGTGACACAGGTCTGCAGCCGGCCGGAAGACAACAGGCAAAACAGGAGAACATCATGATCAGACACATGCGGACCGGCCTGATGACCGCGTCCATTTTCGCCCTTTCCTCGGGCGCAGCCTTCGCCGATTATGAACTGAACATCCTGCACATCAACGATCTCCACTCCCGCATCGAATCGATCAACAAGTTCGATTCGACCTGCTCGGCTGAGGAGGAAGGCAAGAACGAGTGCTTCGGTGGCGTCGCCCGCCTGAAATCCCTGATCGACCAGAAACGCCAGGACCTATCTGGCAAGAACGTGCTGCTTTTGAACGCTGGCGACAACTTCCAGGGATCGCTGTTCTTCACCACCTACAAGGGCCTGGCTGAAGCCGAATTCCTGAACCTGATGAAGTTCGACGCGATGACCGTCGGCAACCACGAATTCGACGAGGCGGAAGATGGACTTGCCGGCTTCCTCGACAAGATCCAGTTCCCCGTCGTTACCGCCAACGTCCTGCCGAGCCACAAGTCCAAGATCGGCGACCGCATCAAGCCGTCGATCGTGCTCGACCTGGGCGGCCAGAAGGTCGGCATCGTCGGTGCGGTCGCCAACGACACGCCCGAGCTTTCCTCCCCCGGCCCGGATATCCTGATCGGCGACGACGTCGCAACCACGACCGCCGCCGTCGAAGAGCTGAAGAAGCAGGGCGTCGACAAGATCATTGCGCTCACCCATGTCGGCTACCCGCGCGATCTCGCAGCGATCGCCAAGATCCCCGATGTCGACGTCGTCGTCGGCGGACATTCGCACAGCCTGTTGTCCAACACCGACGAAAAGGCCGAAGGCCCCTACCCGACGATGGTCGACAACCCGGGCGGCTACAAGGTCCCGGTTGTCCAGGCCGGTTCCTACTCGAAATATCTCGGCGATCTCGTCGTCACCTTCGACGACAAGGGCGTGGTCAAGGCTGCCAAGGGCGACCCGATCCTGGTCGACAGCTCGGTCAAGCCGGATCAGTCTGTGCTGACCCGCGTCGCCGAACTCGCCAAGCCGATCGAAGAACTGCGTTCCAAGATCATCGGCAAGACCGAGGCGCCGATCGACGGTTCGCGTGACAATTGCCGCGCCAAGGAATGCGAAATGGGCAGCCTGGTGGCCGACGCCATGCTCGACCGCGTCAAGGGCCAGGGCGTGACGATCGCCATCACCAATGGCGGCGGCCTGCGCGCCTCGATCGATGCCGGCGACGTGTCGATGGGCGAAGCGATCACCGTTCTGCCGTTCCAGAACACCGTCGCCACCTTCCAGATCAAGGGCGACGGCATCCGCGAGGCGCTGGAAAATGGTCTCAGCAAGCTCGAAGAGGCCGGCGGCCGCTTCCCGCAGGTCGCGGGCCTGAAGTACTCCTTCGACCGCTCGAAGCCGGTCGGCAGCCGTGTCGTCTCGGTCGAGGTTAAGGATGGCGCGGCCTACGGCCCGCTCGATCCGGCCAAGACCTACTCGCTCGTCACCAACAACTACATGCGCAACGGCGGCGACGGCTACGACGTATTCAAGACCAAGGGCGAGAATGCCTATGACTACGGTCCGGGTCTCGAAACCGTTCTTGCCGACTACCTCGCCGCACACCAGCCGTTCAAGCCCTACACCGACGGCCGCATCACCGAAGTGGCTGCTGCCGCAGGAGCCACGACTGAAGCACCGGCAACGGAAGCCAAGCCGGCAGCCGACGCTACGGCGGCGCAGCCGGCCGCAGACGCAGCTGCCGCCACGCCGGCCTCCGGGCCGCAGAAGCACGTCATCGCCAAGGGCGACACGCTCTGGGATCTCGCCAAGACGTTCTACGGCGACGGCGCTCTCTGGGCAAAGATCTCGGCGGCCAACGGCAAGCCGGCTCCGCGGCACCTCCATGTCGGCACCGAACTGGAGATTCCGGCAAAGTAAGACAATTTGCCTCTACTTTCAGAGCCGGCGCGGGCTTCCCCGCGCCGGCTTTTCTTTTTAGAAGGATTTGAAACCGAAGGCAGTGCTCCGATTGAACGGGGCCGACGAGGACCGAGATGACCAATAAGCTTGCCACGACCACCCCCGCCAACCACCCTTCCGTCAAATCCGGGAAGGTCGGCGTTCTCCTGGTCAATCTCGGCACGCCTGATGGCACCGACTACACGTCGATGCGCCGCTATCTCAAGGAGTTCCTGAGCGACCGCCGCGTCATCGAATGGTCGCGCCTGTTCTGGTATCCGATCCTCTACGGCATCGTGCTAAACACCCGCCCCGGCAAGGTCGGCAAGGCCTACGAGATGATCTGGAACAAGGATCTGAACGAGAGCTACCTGCGCACCTATACGCGCAACCAGGCGACCCTGATGGCGGAGGCGTTCGCCGACCAGCCTCATATCGTCGTGGATTGGGGCATGCGCTATGGCCAGCCGTCTATCGCCTCGCGCATGGAAGCGCTGCAGAAGGCCGGATGCGAACGCATCCTGGTGTTCCCGCTCTATCCGCAATATGCGGCGGCCACCACCGCCACCGTCAACGACAAGGCCTTCGAGGCCCTGCTCAAGATGCGCTGGCAGCCGGCGCTGCGCACCGTGCCGCCCTATCATGACGATCCCGTCTATATCGACGCTCTGGCGACGTCGATCGAGCGCCATCTGGCGACGCTCGACTGGGAGCCGGAAGTGGTTCTGACCTCCTTCCACGGCATCCCCAAGAGCTACTTCGACAAGGGCGACCCCTATTATTGCCAGTGCCAGAAGACGGCGCGGCTGCTGCGCGAAAAGCTCGGCTGGTCCAAGGACAAGCTGCAAGTGACCTTCCAGTCCCGTTTCGGCCCCGAGGAGTGGCTGCAGCCCTATACCGACAAGACGGTGGAAAAGCTGGCGCAGGATGGCGTCAAGCGCATCGCCGTCATCAATCCCGGCTTCGTTTCCGACTGTCTGGAAACGCTCGAGGAGATCGCCGAACAGGCAGCCGAAAGCTTCCGCCACAACGGCGGTGAGAAGTTTGCCCATATCCCCTGCCTCAACGACAGTGCCGAGGGTATGACCGTTCTCGAACATGTGGTGCGGCGCGAGCTAAGCGGCTGGCTTTGAAACGGAAATCTTGAACCGCCCGCTTGAAATAAACTGACCGACGCCCACGTCTGGGTTAGAGTGCCACCTCAAACAGGGGTTGTGAGCATGGGTGATTTGTCTTTGGGCGGCTTTGACTTGGCGGTCATCGCCTTGGTGATTTTGGCGATCTTTGTCGTCGTCAAGATGGTCAAGACAGTGCCGCAAGGTTATCGCTACACGGTCGAGCGTTTCGGACGCTATACCAAGACGATGGAGCCGGGCCTCAACATCATCGTCCCGTTCATTGACCGTATCGGCGCCAGGATGAACGTGATGGAGCAGGTGCTTGACGTTCCGACCCAGGAAGTCATCACCAAGGACAATGCCAGCGTATCGGCCGATGCTGTAGCCTTCTACCAGGTGCTGAACGCCGCCCAGGCCGCCTACGAGGTCGCCAACCTCGAAAACGCCATCCTCAATCTGACCATGACCAACATACGCTCGGTCATGGGGTCGATGGACCTCGACGAGCTGCTGTCGAACCGCGACACCATCAACGACAAGCTGCTGCGCGTGGTCGACGAGGCCGCCAACCCCTGGGGCATCAAGATCACCCGCGTCGAGTTGAAGGACATCGCGCCGCCGAAGGATCTGGTCGACGCCATGGCGCGGCAGATGAAGGCCGAGCGCGAGAAGCGCGCCCAGGTGCTGGAAGCCGAAGGTTCGAGAAACGCCCAGATCCTGCGTGCCGAGGGGGCCAAGCAGTCGGCGATCCTGCAGGCAGAAGGCCAGCGCGAGGCCGCCTTCCGCGACGCCGAGGCACGCGAGCGTCTGGCCGAGGCCGAGGCCAAGGCGACGCAAATGGTATCGGCAGCGATCGCTGCCGGCGATGTCCAGGCGATCAACTACTTCGTCGCCCAGAAATACACCGAGGCGCTGGCCTCGATCGGCACCGCCAACAACCAGAAGATCATCCTGATGCCGATGGAGGCGTCGGCGCTGATCGGCTCGCTCGGCGGCATTGGCGCGATCGCCAAGGAAGTGTTCGGAAACGACCCGTCGCCCGCTCCCCGTCAGCGCCAGTCGACGACGCCTCGCACCGGCCCGGTATCCGGCCCGTTCGAACCGCAAGGAAAGTAGGCGATGGTCCAGCGCATCATCCTGGAACTCGGCCCCTGGAGCTGGTGGGTTCTCGGACTTGTCCTACTCGCCGCCGAAGTCGTGGCACCCGGCGTCTTCCTCGTCTGGATCGCGATTGCAGCACTCATTACCGGCGCATTGTCGCTGTTGCTCTGGGACACGGTCGTATGGGGCTGGCAGGTCCAGTTCATCGTCTTCGCGCTGCTGTCGATCATCTCCGTCCTCATCGGCCGTCACTTCGTCTCCTCCTCCGCACGAGTGACGGACGAACCGTTGCTCAACCAGCGCGCCCAGAGCCTTGTCGGCAGGACGGCCGTGCTTGAAAAGCCGATCGCCGAGGGACACGGCCGCGTGCGCCTGGATGATACCATCTGGATCGTCGAGGGCCCCGATCTGCCCGCCGGCACCCGCGTGCGCATCGTTGCCAGCCACGGGCGCAATCTGACGGTCGAGAGCGCCTGATCGCACCCTGCCGACGACACCAAATTTCCGTTTGGAAACGATTGGTTAACCACGCGGCTTTACGATTGCGAAAGGATTGCAATCAGGCTTGCGGACAAACGGCAGATGGTGCCAGACCACTTACGCTCGACGGGACAGGACGCGAGGCGTTTTACGCTGACGGCGTTGCTGTTGGCCGGCACCACGTTGGCCGCCCCGCTTGCGGCCAAGGCCCAGACCGCGACCACCCCAGGCGTTGTTGTCACTGCCCCCACCTCCGCTGCCCCGGCAATCGCCGATCCGCAGACAACCGGTGCGGTCAACGCCGACGACCTGTCAGCAGCCTCCGATGAGGATCTCATTCGCCTCAACCGCCGCGAACCGACAATCGACGGATTGCGCACGCGCATCGATCCCGACGATAATCGCGCGATCGGTGTGCGCATCGGCACCTTCACGCTCCGGCCCGAAATCAGCGAGACGCTGAACCACGAATGGCGCAAGGATGGCGATACCAAGCAGAACCGCGGCTATCTGGAAACCGGCATCCGCGGCACGCTGACATCGGACTGGTCGCGGCACGAGCTGACAGTCACCGGCGCCGGCGTGATACAGAACAATGTTTCCGGCGAGGGCGAGGAAGAACCGCGCGCCGACATCGACGCGGAACTGCGCCTCGATCTCTGGGATGAGACGGTGGCGCGCCTGCGGGCGGGCTACAGCTTCGAGCGCGAGGACGCCGACGATCCGAACGCGATCTCCAATGCCAAGACCCAATCGGGCGTCAACACCTACCGGCTGGGTGCCGCGATCGCGCGTGACTTCGGCCTCATCCGCGGCTCGGTCGGTCTCGATTTCGAACGGCGCACCTATGGCGACGTCGAGCTCGAAAACGGCACGACGCTCTCAGTCGAGGACCGCAACCGCAACAGCGGCACGCTGACGGGACGCATCGGCTACGAGCTGTCGCCGGCGCTGATCCCGTTCATCGAGGCATCGGTCGGACAATCGACCTACGACCTTCGAAAGGACACGCTCGGTTTCGAACGCTCCTACCAGAGCTACGCGACACGCGGCGGCCTGGAGGTCGACCTCGGCGAAAAGCTCAACGGCGAGATGGCCCTTGGCTACGAGACATACCGGTTCGAGGACGATCGCTTGAGCGACGTCAGCGGCCTGTCCGTCGACGGCCGTATCAACTGGTCGCCGCAGCGCGGCACCGATGTGCTCTTCGGGCTCACGACCGGGCTCAACCCGTCGACGACGGCGGGCGATTCCGGTTCGATCGATTACACGCTGATCAACATCATCACCCACGAGATGCGCTCCGATCTCGTCGCGCGGTTGTCCAACACCCTGACCATCCGCAAGTATCCGTCGGACAGCCGCTCATCCGACGAGACGACCTGGCGCACCGGCGCCGGCCTGACCTACGACGTCAACCGCTACCTCGCGCTGACGGGCGACGTCAGTTACGAACGCACCACGCGCGACGTCGGCGACCCCACCGACATCACCCGCGTCGGAGTCGGGCTGACGCTGAGGCGCTGAGGCCAAGACCCCTCCACATTCCAGCGGACTCGAATTGCATTTCGAGCGAACAATCAAAAGGCCGCGTCCCTGGGGAGCGCGGCCTTGAGCATGATGCCAACCGTTAGAAACGGCCGCGTAATCAGCAGCTCGTTCAGTGTTCCCTCATTCCGGCCTAGTGCCGGAATCCAGCGAACTGATGTCCGTCAGGTCAAAAGACCCTTCAGTCCAGAGACTTGCGCCCGACCTTCCCAATCCTTGGGACTGATTTTGTCAGGCGTCTCAACGTCTGCCGGAAATTACTTCAGGCTGCCGAGCAGCGCCTTCAGCGGCCCCTCGACGGTCGGGCGGATATCGCCGCGTTCGAGCGCGAAAGCGACGTTGGCGAGGATGAAGCCATCCTTGGCGCCGCAGTCATAGGTCTCGCCGCGGAAGTGGTAGGCGGCAAACTGCTGGTTCTCCGACAGCTTCAGCATCCCGTCGGTCAGCTGGATTTCGTTGCCGGCGCCGCGTTCCTGCTTTTCGAGGATCGGGAAGATTTCCGGCTGCAGGATGTAGCGGCCGTTGATGAAGAAGTTCGACGGCGCTGTTCCCGGTGCCGGCTTTTCGACCATCTTGGTGATCTTGAAGCCGTCGCCGACCTTGTCGCCGACACCGACGATACCGTACTTGTGGGCCTGGTCCGGGGCGCATTCCTCGACCGCGATGACATTGCCGCCGCTCTGTTCATAGAGCTCGACCATGCCCTTCAGGCAGCCCTTCTCGCCCTTCATGATCATGTCGGGCAAGAGCAGCGCGAACGGCTCGTTGCCGACCAGTTCGCGGGCGCACCAGACAGCATGGCCAAGGCCGAGCGGCGCCTGCTGACGGGTGAAGCTCGTCGTGCCGGCCTTCGGCAGAATATTGTCGAGCAGCTCGATCTCGATCTTCTTGTTGCGCTCGCGCAGCGTCTGGTCGAGCTCGACCTGGATGTCGAAATAGTCCTCGATCACGGCCTTGCTGCGACCGGTGACGAAGATCAGATGCTCGATTCCAGCTTCCATCGCTTCGTCGACGACATATTGAATGACCGGCTTGTCCACCACCGTCAGCATTTCCTTCGGCACAGCCTTGGTCGCCGGCAGGAAACGCGTACCCAGACCAGCGACCGGGAACACGGCTTTGCGGACTTTACGCTTGTCGGTCATCGGTATCTCCTTCAATGGGATTTCAATCCTGAATGTTGCTGTAAAAATCCTTAAATCAAAATCAATTTAAGGAATCGTCAGCGCTTTGCAGTGCGGCGGCAATCTCTACGCAACGATGTGAACGCAGGCTGAACCGGGACCACGAAAATGCGATTCTGCATCCTATCCGCATTTTCTTCCCCGCAAGACGCATTGGCCTTTTCATGGTAAAGGGTTTGTTGACCACGTTTCTGTAGATTCGTCCTGATCCGGCGCTGCATCGACTGCGGCCGGATCCGAAAACGGGAGCCGCCGGCGGTCTGCGAACCGCTGAGGCTGGCTCCAGACTGCCACCATGCGGAGATGTCCCGGCTATGACGGCCGAGGCTCCGCAGAGAAACGGAACCGACAGCTGATGATCAGAAACCGCAGGACGTTTTTCCGTCATATCGCAGCCGCCTTCGTCCTATCCGCCGTCGCGCTCGGCACCTCCCCCGCGCGCGCCGATGCCGGATTCCAGAGCTGGATCAACAACTTTTACGCCACTGCCGCAAAGAGCGGCATCAGCCAGGCGACCTATCGCAAGGCTTTTTCCGGCGTGAAGACGCCGGATCAGACCGTGCTCGAAAAGGCCAACTTCCAGCCCGAATTCAAGCACAAGATCTGGGAGTACATCGATTCCCGCGTCAATCCCTACACCAAGCGTGTCGGCCAGGAGATGGCCGCAAAACACGCCCGCACGCTGAACGCGATCGAGAAGCACTACGGCGTCGACAAGACCATTCTCTTGGCGATCTGGTCGATGGAATCGAACTACGGCGCCGTGCTCGAAAAGGATGACCGCCTGCACTATGTGCCGCGGGCACTGGCAACGCTTGCCTATGCCGATCCCAAGCGCGCGAAATTCGCCAAGACCCAGTTGATCGCCGCACTCAAGATCCTGCAGAGCGGCGACATCACCCCGCGCGAACTGACTGGCTCCTGGGCCGGCGCCATGGGACACACGCAGTTCATCCCGACCAGTTATCTGCTCTACGCCGTCGACGCGGATGGCAACGGCCATCGCGATATCTGGAATTCGGTTCCCGATGCGCTGGCCACCGCCGCCAACCTCTTGAAGAAGAACGGCTGGCAGCCGGGCGAAACCTGGGGCTACGAGGTGGCACCGCCGGCCAACGCGGCAAAATATTCAGGGCAGACGAAGACGCTCGCGCAATGGGCCGCACTCGGTTTCCTGCGTCCGAACGGCAAGGGCTTCCGCAACGGCAACTCGCGCGCCGAGTTGAAGATGCCGAGCGGCGGCAACGGCCCCGGCTTCCTGATGACCAAGAACTTCTTCGTCATCAAGCGCTACAACGCCTCCGATAGCTACGCGCTCGGCGTCGGCCTTCTTGCCGACCAGATCGCCGGTTACGCTGGCATGCAGCAACGCTGGCCGCGCCCGGACGGCTCGCTCGACATTAGCGAGAAGTTCGAGCTGCAGAACCGCCTGAAGGAACTCGGCTACTACAGCGGCGAGGTTGACGGCAATTTCGGATCCGGCTCCAAGGCTGCGATCCAGGCATTCCAGTCGCAGAACGGCCTTGCGCCGGACGGGCAGCCGACGCAGCATCTGCTGCGTGCTCTGCGCAACTGACGCGACGCCCAATACGTGACGGCGGCCTTGATGCCGCCGTCCGTTCGTTGGATGATCAGACATGCAAGCGAAAACCAGGGCCCCGATGGCAGCCAAGACAAGACCCTTCAAGGTCGCGACGATGATCATCGCCGCGGCCGCGATGCTGTTTGTCGGCTTTGCCGCGAGCTTCGCCGAAGCGCAGGAGCGGGTGCAGCGACGCAATCTGTTCCAAATGCTGTTCGGCGGGCTCACGCGTGAACGCCGCGTCATCGACGAACGCTACGAATTTCCCGAACAGCCGCGGCCACGGCGCGCGCGCCAGAGCCAGAACCCGCAACGCCAGAAGGCTCCGGGCCAGCAGAGGGCAAAGCCGGTGATCGCCGATGCCGCGCCGGTGCCGCAGCCGGTGGAAAAAGCGCCCGATGCCAAGAAGGTCCTCGTCGTCGGTGACTTCATGGCCGGCAGCATCGGCGACGGCCTGAAGACCGCCTTCGAGATGACGCCCGGGATCACCATCGAGACCCGCGCAAACGGCTCGTCGGGCCTCGTGCGCGAAGACTATTTCAACTGGCCGGCAACGCTGCCGAGCTATGTCGACGAGACCAAGCCATCGGTCATCATCATCAGCCTCGGCGCCAATGACCGCCAGCAGATGCAGATCGGCAGCACCAAGGAAAAATACCGCAGCGACCTCTGGAACGAGGAGTATCGCAAGCGCGTCCATGCGTTGGCGGAACTGGCGCACAAGGAAAAGCTACCGGTTCTCTGGGTCGGCATGCCACCGTTCCAGTCGGCCGCGATGACCGCCGACATGGTGACCTTCAACGGCATCTATCGCGAGGAAGTCGAAAAGGTCGGCGGTCAGTTCGTCGATATCTGGGATGGCTTCGTCGACGAGGCCGGCAAATTCGTGCTGACGGGTTCCGACATCAACGGCCAGCAGGTTCGCCTGCGTGGCGCCGACGGCGTCAACCTGACCAAGGCCGGCAAGCGCAAGCTCGCCTTCTATGTGGAAAAGGACATTCGCCGACTGCTTGGGGATGCTGCGGCGACCGACAAGGACGTGCCCGGCGCCGATGGGCTGAAGGATCTGGTGGTGACCGCGCCGCTTGCCAACGAAGACATCGTCAAGACCCAGCCGATCGGCCTGACCGACCCGGATCTGGACGGTGCTTCAAGCCTTCTCGGCGACGCCGCCCCCAACAAGGGCACCGGCAAGAGTCCGCGCGACCGATTGGTCGACCGGGGCGATGTGGCCGCAGCGCCTGCCGGCCGTGTCGATGATTTCCGCCTGGCCAAGCCTGGCACGGTCATCAGCAATCCGGTCATCCGGAACTAACCTTCGATCGAACGGCCGCTGGCGATCGGCCGCTACAACCTGGGCGAACTAACCACACAGCCTTTCACCAACTGCCTTGAACGCGAAAGGGCTCTGCCGTCACCGGCGGAGCCCTTTCATGCTTGGGAGTTATGCCTTCAGCGCGGCAGGATCGACGATCCCATCAACGCCTCGTCGATGGCACGGGCGGCCTGGCGGCCCTCGCGGATGGCCCAGACGACGAGCGATTGGCCGCGGCGCACGTCACCGGCCGTCCAGAGCTTGTCGACCGAGGTCTTGTAGTCACGGTCGTTGGCAACGACGTTGGTCGAGCCGCGGCGGTCGGTGTTGAGCGTCAGCTTGTCGCCGAGATCCTTCAGCACGCTGTCGGTGAACGGTC
Source organism: Hyphomicrobiales bacterium (assembly GCA_900469625.1). GTDB lineage: Bacteria > Pseudomonadota > Alphaproteobacteria > Rhizobiales > Rhizobiaceae > Ensifer. The sequence continues at coordinate 101,525 of UBXV01000036.1, read as the reverse complement.
CACTGAAGCCGATGGCGATGAAGGCGAGATCGGCCTTGATGATGAACTCCGTGCCGGCGATCGGCTTGCGGCGATCGTCCACCTGGCAGCACTTGACGCCGACGAGGTTCCCGTCCTCGTCGCCAACGAACTCCAGGGTAGCGACCTGGAACTCGCGGATGGCACCCTCGGCCTGGCTGGAGGAGGTGCGCATCTTCGTCGCCCAGAACGGCCAGACGGCGAGCTTGTCTTCCTTTTCCGGCGGCTGCGGGCGGATGTCGAGCTGCGTCACCTTGACGGCGCCCTGGCGGAACGCAGTGCCGACGCAGTCGGATGCGGTGTCACCACCGCCGACGACGACGATGTGCTTGCCACCGGCAAGGATCGGCGCCGACGGCCAGCCAGTGCTGTCGATGTTCTCGCGGCCGACGCGGCGGTTCTGCTGGACGAGATACGGCATGGCATCATGTACGCCGGCGAATTCGACGCCCGGGATACCGGCATTGCGCGGCGTCTCGGATCCGCCGCAATAAAGAACGGCGTCATGGCCCTCGATCAGTTGCTCGACCGGAAGATCGACCCCGATGTTGACGCCGCAATGGAAGGTGACGCCTTCGCCCTTCATCTGTTCGACGCGGCGATCGATGAAGTTCTTCTCCATCTTGAAGTCGGGAATGCCGTAGCGCAGCAACCCACCAGGCTTGCTCTCGCGCTCATAGAGATGAACTTCGTGGCCGGCGCGCGCCATCTGCTGTGCAGCCGCCATGCCGGCCGGGCCCGAACCGATGACCGCGACCTTCTTGCCGGTCTTGGTGACGGCCGGCTGCGGTACGATGTAGCCCATCTCATAGGCCTTGTCGGCGATCGCCTGCTCGACGGTCTTGATCGCGACCGGCGCATCCTCGAGGTTCAGCGTGCAGGCCTCCTCGCAAGGCGCGGGGCAGACGCGGCCGGTAAACTCCGGGAAGTTGTTGGTCGAATGCAGGTTGCGGATCGCCTCTTCCCAGTTGCCGTTGTAGACCAGATCGTTCCAGTCGGGGATCTGGTTGTGGACCGGACACCCGGTCGGCCCATGGCAGTAGGGAATGCCGCAGTCCATGCAGCGCGCTGCCTGCTTCTGCACTTCCGGTTCCGACATCGGAATGGTGAATTCGCGGAAATGGCGGATGCGGTCGGACGCCGGCTGGTACTTTGCCACTTGCCGGTCGATCTCGAGAAAACCAGTTACCTTACCCATCGTATCATCCTGATAGCTATGCGTCTGAACAGGCGCCTTTGAAAAGCGCGCGTGATGAACCCCCGAACCCTTTTCGGAACCGGGAGCCCTTTTCACCGGGGCCTCTATTCGGCCGCCTCTGCCATTTTCATGCGTTCCATGTCTTCGAGCGCACGACGATATTCGACCGGCATGACCTTGCGGAATTTCGGCCGGTAATCTGCCCAATGATCGAGGATCGCCTTCGCCCGGGGCGAACCCGTGTGGTGCAGGTGATTGGAGATCAGCTGGTAAAGCCGCTCCTCGTCGTGACGCGTCATGTCGCCGGAGACGTCGACCATGCCCTTGTGCATGATGTCGCCACCGTGATGATGAAGCTTCTCGAGCATGTCGTCCTCTTCCGGCACCGGCTGCAGCTCGACCATGGCCATGTTGCAGCGGCGCGCGAAATCGCCTTCCTCGTCCAGCACATAGGCGACACCGCCGGACATGCCGGCCGCAAAGTTGCGCCCGGTCGCGCCGAGAACGACGACGACACCGCCGGTCATGTATTCGCAGCCGTGGTCACCCACGCCTTCGACGACGGCAACGGCGCCCGAGTTGCGCACGGCGAAACGTTCGCCGGCGACGCCGTTGAAGTAGCACTCGCCCGCAGTCGCACCGTAAAGCACGGTGTTGCCGACGATGATGGAGTCTTCCGGCACGATTTTCGCGTTTTCCGGCGGCCGGACGATGATGCGTCCACCTGACAGACCCTTGCCGACATAGTCGTTGCCGTCGCCCACCAGGTCGAAGGTGATGCCGCGCGCCAGGAACGCCGCGAAGGACTGACCCGCCGTTCCCTTCAGCGTGACGTGGATCGTGTCGTCCTTCAGGCCCTTGTAGCCCCAGCGCTTGGCAAGTGCGCCGGAAAGCATCGCGCCGGCAGAGCGGTCGACGTTCTTGATCTCAGCTTCGATGGCGACAGGCGCCTTGGTTTCCAGCGCGAGCTTGGCCTTTTCGATCAGCGTGCGGTCGAGCACGTCGTCGATCGGGTGCTGCTGGCGGCTGGTCCAGTAGGTCTCTTCCTTGGCAGCCTCGACCTTGTGGAAGATCTTCGAGAAATCGAGACCGTTGGCCTTCCAGTGGGCGAGCGCATCGTCCTTCTCCAAGAGTTCGGAAGCGCCGATGATTTCATCGAGCTCGCGCACGCCGAGCGAAGCGAGGATCTCCCGCACTTCCTCGGCAACGAAGAAGAAGTAGTTGATGACGTGCTCGGCCGTGCCCTTGAAGCGCTTGCGCAGCACCGGATCCTGGGTGGCGACACCGACAGGACAGGTGTTGAGGTGGCACTTGCGCATCATGATGCAGCCGGCCGCAATCAAGGGAGCAGTCGCAAAGCCGAATTCGTCGGCGCCCAGAAGCGCGCCGATGATGACGTCGCGACCGGTCTTCAGGCCACCATCGACCTGAAGGGCGACGCGCGAGCGAAGGCCGTTGAGCACCAGCGTCTGCTGGGTTTCGGCAAGGCCGATTTCCCAGGGGCTGCCGGCGTGCTTCAGCGAGGTCAGCGGCGAAGCACCGGTGCCACCGTCGAAGCCCGACACGGTGATATGGTCGGCGCGCGCCTTGGCGACACCGGCGGCAACCGTGCCGACGCCCACTTCGGAGACCAGCTTGACGGAAACGTCTGCCTCCGGGTTGACGTTCTTCAGGTCGTAGATCAGCTGCGCCAGATCTTCGATCGAGTAGATGTCGTGGTGCGGCGGCGGCGAAATCAAGCCGACGCCCGGCGTCGAATGCCGGGTCTTGGCGACGGTCGCATCCACCTTGTGGCCGGGCAGCTGGCCGCCCTCACCGGGCTTGGCACCCTGGGCCACCTTGATCTGCAGCATGTCTGCATTGACAAGGTATTCGGTGGTCACGCCGAAGCGGCCGGATGCGATCTGCTTGATCGCCGAACGCTCCGGGTTCATCGAACCATCGGGCAGCGGCAGGTAGCGGTCGCTTTCCTCACCACCTTCACCGGTGTTCGACTTGCCGCCGATCCGGTTCATGGCGATCGCGAGCGTCGTATGCGCCTCGCGGCTGATCGAGCCGAAGGACATGGCGCCAGTCGAGAAGCGCTTGACGATGTCGGCGGCCGATTCCACCTCGTCGACGGAGATCGGCTTGCGGCCGGCAGCCTCTGCACCCTTGACCGTGAACAGGCCACGGATCGTGTTCATCCGGAGCGCCGAGGTGTTCACCATTTCGGCAAACTCGCGGTAGCGGTCCTGCGCATTGCCGCGCACGGCATGCTGCAGCGAGGCGATCGCGTCCGGCGTCCAAGCATGGCTTTCGCCGCGCATGCGGTAAGCATATTCGCCGCCGATATCGAGCGTGTTGGCCAGCACCGGATCGGCGCCGAACGCCGCCTTGTGACGGGCGACGGTCTCGGCTGCGATTTCATCGAGGCCGATGCCCTCGATCGTCGTTGCCGTGCCGAAGAAGAACTGGTCGACGAGCTTCGACGACAGGCCGACGGCGTCGAAGATCTGCGCGCCGCAATAGGACTGGTAGGTCGAGATGCCCATCTTGGACATGACCTTGAGAATGCCCTTACCGACCGCCTTGATGTAGCGGTAAACCACTTCGCTGCCATCGACTTCCTTGGGGAAATCGCCGCGCTTGTGCATGTCGGTCAGCGTGTCGAAGGCGAGATACGGGTTGATCGCCTCGGCGCCGTAGCCGGCAAGCAGGCAGAAGTGATGCACTTCGCGCGGTTCGCCCGATTCGAGCACGATGCCGACGGAGGTGCGCAGACCCTTGCGGATCAGGTGGTGGTGCACGGCAGCCGTTGCCAAAAGCGCAGGGATGGCCACCCGGTCAGGACCGACCTGGCGGTCGGAAAGCACGATGATGTTGTAGCCGCCCTTGACCGCCGCTTCGGCGCGCTCGCACAGCCGATCGAGCATTTCCGGCATGCCTTCGGCACCGCGCGAAATGTCATAGGTGAAGTCGAGCGTCTTGGTGTCGAACCGGTCCTCGGTGTGACCGATCGAGCGGATCTTTTCCAGATCGCCATTGGTCAGGATCGGCTGACGGACTTCCAGTCGCTTGGCGTGCGCCATGCCGGCATGGTCGAGCAGGTTCGGACGCGGGCCGATGAAGGAGACGAGGCTCATCACCAGCTCCTCGCGGATCGGATCGATCGGCGGGTTGGTGACCTGCGCGAAGTTCTGCTTGAAGTAGGTATAGAGCAGCTTGCGCTTGTCCGACATCGCCGAGATCGGCGTGTCGGTGCCCATCGAGCCCACGGCTTCCTGACCGGTCGTCGCCATCGGCGACATCAGGATCTTGGTGTCTTCGAGCGTGTAGCCGAAGGCCTGCTGGCGGTCGATGAGGGAGACGTCGCGACGCAGCGCGCGCGGCTCCACCGGCTTCAGCTCTTCCAGGATCAGCTGTGTGTCTTCAAGCCACTTGCTGTAGGGATGCTTGGTTGCAAGCGAAGACTTCACCTCTTCGTCCGAGATGATGCGGCCCTGCTCCATGTCGATCAAGAGCATCTTGCCCGGCTGCAGGCGCCACTTCTTGACGATCTTTTCCTCGTCGACCGGAAGCACGCCGGCTTCGGACGCAAGGATGACGCGATCGTCGGAGGTGACGATGTAGCGGGCCGGACGCAGGCCGTTGCGGTCGAGCGTCGCGCCGATCTGGCGACCGTCGGTGAAGGCGACCGCTGCCGGTCCGTCCCACGGCTCCATCAGGGCGGCATGGTATTCGTAGAATGCCTTGCGCTCCGGCGACATCAACTGGTTGCCGGCCCAGGCTTCCGGGATCAGCATCATCACCGCATGCGACAGCGAATAGCCGCCCTGCACCAGGAATTCGAGCGCGTTATCGAAACAGGCTGTGTCCGACTGGCCCTCGTAGGAAATCGGCCAGAGCTTGGAAATGTCGTCGCCGAAGAGCGGCGAGGACACCGACGCCTGGCGGGCCGCCATCCAGTTGACGTTGCCGCGCAGCGTGTTGATTTCGCCGTTGTGGGCAACCATGCGGTAGGGGTGCGCGAGCTTCCACGACGGGAAGGTGTTGGTCGAAAAGCGCTGGTGCACCAGGGCGACAGCCGACTGGAAGCGCTCGTCCTCCAGGTCCTTGTAGTAGGCGCCGACCTGGTAGGCGAGGAACATGCCCTTGTAGACGACGGTCTGGGTCGACAGCGACACGACGTAGAAGCCGAGATCGCCGCCTTCGGCCTCCGCATAGATGCGGTTGGAGATCACCTTGCGCAGCGTGAACAGACGGCGCTCGAACTCGGCATTGCTGGCGGCATCGCGGCCGGCGCCGATGAACACCTGGACATGGTGCGGCTCGGTCGCGGCAATGTCGGGCGCCTTGGACAGCGACGAATTGTCGACCGGCACGTCACGGAAGCCAAGCACGTGCTGGCCTTCCTCGGCGACGACTTCGTTGATCACGTCCTTGAAGTGGGCGATCAGCTTTTCGTCGCGCGGCATGAACAGGTAGCCGACACCGTATTCGCCGGCCTTCGGCAGGGTGACGCCCTGCTTGGCCATTTCCTCGCGGAAGAAGCGGTCGGGGATCTGCACCAGGATGCCGGCGCCGTCACCCATCAGCGGGTCGGCACCGACGGCACCGCGGTGCGTCAGGTTTTCGAGCATGAAGAGGCCGTCGCGCACGATCTGGTGCGACTTCTCACCCTTCAGATGCGCGACGAAGCCGACGCCGCAGGCATCGTGTTCGTTGCGCGGATCATAGAGACCCTGTTTTCGCGGCAGGCCGGACGGGAAAGCGGGCGTTTTTTCAGCCGTCGCAACAGTGTGTGCGAGGTTGAGCCCAGATTGCTGTGATGGCGTGTGATCCGTCATCGTCTTCCCTCCTGTTGAACCCGGCACGTACCGGGCATCCCTGCGCCCGCGCATGGCTCTTCGTCGCATGCATTCGCATGCCGCAAAGCCGGGGCATTCATCGTCTCATGATCCTGATCAGGTCGCAAATAATGCACGGCATCATCAGGCAGTGATGTCAGTGACCATCCTGATGGCAGGCGATAACAACCGGATGAAATCCGGCGGATCCCCCTGCGCCACACGCCGATTGCCGATTTTTTGGGCAGTTGCGGCGATTGTTCCGGTCCCTAGACCGAAATAGGACAGCAAGACTGTCCTATTTCATGCGCTCTATGCCAGAAACCGCCCCCCTCCGCAAGGGGCATATGAGCATTTATTGGAAGAGATTTTACCGAACATTGCCGGAAATTTCGCGGTTTTATAATTTAATTACGACAAACCGGCTTTTTCTTCCTTTTGGTTTCAAACTGGTATCCTGTTGGCCTCCGAACCCGGCACCGTGATTGATCCGCCCGGCAACTGGGCTATGGTCGCCCATACGACCGCAAAACAGGACGACATGTGATGATTTTTTCCTCTGATAACTGGGCCGGTGCCCACCCGACCATCGCCCAGAGCCTCGTGACCCATGCCGATGGCTATGCGTCGGCCTACGGCACCAGCGAGCTCGACCGGAAGGTGGAGAAGAAGCTTTCGGAGGTCTTCGAACACGATGTCGCGGTCTTCTTCGTCGGCACTGGAACCGCTGCCAACTCGCTGGCGCTTGCAAGCTCCAACCGCGCCGGCGGCGTGGCATTCTGCCACCGCGAGGCCCATGTGATCGCCGACGAATGCGGCGCACCGGAATTCTTCAGTCATGGCGCGCGGCTGAAGCCCGTCGATGGCAAACACGGCAAGATGGATGCGGCGCGTCTGGAAACGGAAATTCGCCGCTACCCGCTCGACAATGTCCATGGCGGCCAGCCGATGGCGGTGACGCTGACACAGGCGACAGAAAGCGGCACCGTCTACTCACTCGACGAGATCGAGGCGATCGCGGCCGTCGCCAAGGCGCACAAGCTGCCGCTGCACATGGATGGCGCCCGCTTTGCCAATGCGCTCACCAGCCTTGGGGCCACCCCCGCCGAGATGACCTGGAAGCGCGGCGTCGATCTCGTCTCCTTCGGCGGCACGAAGAATGGCTGCTGGTGCGCCGAGGCGCTCATCCTGTTCGATCTCTCCAAGGCGCATGAGATGCACTTCCTGCGCAAACGCGCGGCACAACTGTTCTCGAAATCGCGCTTCGTCTCCGCCCAGTTCAACGCTTATCTTGAGGGCGATCTCTGGCTCGACCTCGCCCGCCATTCGAACGCCATGGCCCGGCGCCTTGCCGACGGCATCGCCGCGTCTCGCACGAGCCGCCTCGGCTGGCCCGTCGATGCCAACGAGGTCTTCGTCATCCTGAAGAACGACGTGGCGGCGAAATTGCGCGAGCAAGGCGGCGTCTTCTACGACTGGCCGGTTCCGCACGATCTGGCCGGAAGCCTTGCAGCCGACGAGGGCCTCTACCGTCTGGTCACCAGCTTTGCCACGAAGGCGGACGACGTTGACCGCTTCATCGCCGCCTGCTGAGGCATGCGGTCCTGCAGGGCCGGGCCTCAGGCCTGGCCCTGAAGCGTGCGCACCTTTGACAGGATTTCCGTCGAGAGAGCGGCGATCAATGCCTGGTCGGCGCCCTTGCTCGGGACCAGCACGAACTCGACGTCTTCCAGGGGTGGCAAGGTGCCCGCGGGTATCTCCCTGAGGCCCGGGGGCGCCATGCTGCGCGGCTGGACGAGCACGCCCATGCCAGCCTGGGCTGCCGCCGTCAGCCCGCTGAGGCTGCCGCAGGTGCACACGATCCGCCATGGCAGCCGGTGCCGGTCGAGCACTTCGAGCGCCACGCTGCGGGTGATGCTCGGCGGCGGAAAGGCAATCAGTGGCAGCACACGATCGCGCTTGATGCGCTCGGGATCGCGTGCGAGCCAGACGAGCGGCTCACGATAGACCAGTTCGCCACGCGGATCGCCGAGCCGGCGCTTTGCCAGCACCAGATCGATCTCGCCGCCATCCTGCATCTGGTAGAGCACGCCACTCAGCGCCACCGTCAGCTCCAGTTCCACCGACGGGTGCGCGCGCACGAAATCTTCGAGCACGCCCGGCAACCGGCTCGTGACGAAATCCTCCGATACGCCCAGCCTCAGGCGACCGCGAAGGCTGCTTTCGGCAAACAGCGCCTTGACCTCGTCGTCGATCGCCAGCATCGAACGGGCGTGCGCAAGCAGGGCCTGGCCATCGGTCGTCAGCGACACCCGATGCGTGTCGCGGGCAACGAGCTTGCGGCCAACGGCAGCCTCAAGCCGTTGAATATGCTGGCTGACCGTCGATTGCCCGAGCGCCAGTTTCTCGGCAGCCAGCGTAAAGCTACCCATCTGTTCCAGCGCCACGAAGCTGCGCAATTGCACGAGGTCGAGCATGGGTTATCCACCTTCACGATAACTGTTATTCCTTGCATCCTGCTTCATAATGACATTTCTCGGCAAGGTGTTTTCTCAATCGAGCCTGTGACAGCCATGCGCCGCTACCTTCCTGACACCTTCACCCTGCTCCTGCTTCTCACCGTGCTTCTGGCCTCATTGCTGCCGATCCATGGTGACGCAACCGCCTGGTTCGCCATGGCGACCAAGGTGGCGGTCGGGCTGGTGTTCTTCCTGCATGGTGCGCGGCTGTCGCGCGACGTCGTCATCGCCGGCTTCCTGCACTGGCGCCTGCATCTGGCGATCCTGGCATCGACCTTCGTGCTTTTCCCGGTCATCGGCCTTGCCATCGGCTTCGTGCCGGCATCGGTCCTGCCGCCGGCGCTCTATACAGGTATCCTGTTCCTCTGCGTGCTTCCGTCGACAGTGCAGTCGTCGATCGCGTTTACGTCGGTTGCCGGCGGCAATGTTCCAGCCGCGATCTGCTCGGCGTCGGCCTCCAACATATTCGGCATGTTCCTGACGCCGCTTCTGGTCGGCCTGCTGTTTTCCGCCGGTGGCCATGGCGGCGTGTCGCTGGATGCGCTGGAGCAGATCCTGCTGCAACTTCTGGCGCCATTCATTGCAGGTCAATTGCTGCAGCCCTGGATCGGCGGCTGGATCCGGGCGCGCAAGGGCCTGCTTGCGCCCGTCGACCGCGGCTCGATCCTGATGGTCGTCTACCTCGCCTTCAGCCAGGCGGTCACCTCCGGCCTGTGGCAGACCTTTTCGCTCGCCGATCTCGGCGTGCTGGTGGCAATCGAGGTCGTCATGCTGGCGCTGGTTCTCGCTGTCACCATGTTCGGCAGCCGTCTCCTCGGCTTCAACCGCGCCGACGAGATTGCCATCACCTTCTGCGGCTCGAAGAAGAGCCTTGCGAGCGGCATCCCGATGGCAAGCGCCATCTTCGCCGGCCAGAACATCGGCGCGATCGTGCTGCCGGTCATGCTCTTCCACCAGATCCAGCTGATGGCCTGCGCGGTGATCGCCCAGCGTTATGCCGCAAGGACGGCCGCAACAGCGCCCACCGTGCCGGTCCCGGCCCAGCGCTAGCTCCGACTTCCCCGGCAACGGGCAGCCGGGCGGCCAGCCGTCGAGCGCATATGCGACGATCCTCATCAAGCCGGGCCAAAGACCGCACGGCGGCGAGAATGGCGCGAACCAGGGCCGGCACAGTCCTGTCGCGATCGTCTAAGGCTCAAGTTCCTCTTGCGCGTGGGCGATTGCCGCAGCCATGCTCGGGAAGCCTTTCGTTCTCTGAGAAGGAGGCTCTTCGAGAAAACAATCGATCGCAATGTTAAACTGCTGGGCCGACTGTCTTGCTTGAGCTTCCAGATCGGATGCGTAGAGGCTGTCGGTTTGTTGCAAATGGTAAAGTCCGGTTTGTAGATCCCGGAAAATCACATAGCGGAGCACGCAGTCGTCTCCGCGGCTCCAAATCTCATGCTTCTCGAACATATGGCATACCGTCGTGCGACGGATTCTAATGGCATCGGATTGGTTCTAAGGCAGCAGTGGCCGCCGCGCAAGGCAATGCAAAAAGGGGAAACGAGCCGATGCTGCGCGACGAAAGCTTGTCGCGAGCGCCCGTTGTTCTGTCAACCCCGAACCAAAAAAGCGGCGCCCCTTGAGGAGCGCCGCCTGTCTTGGGAGGTTGTCTGTCAGGTTAGAGGCTTTGAGCCTCGATCTGCTTCGGCTGCGAGGCGACCGACGTAATGTCGATCCGGCGCGGCTTGGCTGCTTCCGGGATCTCACGGGTGAGGTCGATGTGCAGCAGGCCGTTCTTCAGCGAAGCGGACTTGATCTCCACATGGTCGGCCAGCTGGAAGCGGCGTTCGAAGGCGCGCTTGGCAATGCCGCGATGCAGGAACTGGTTTTCTTCCGCCTTTTCCTCGCTCTTTTCGCCCTTGATCGTCAGCGTGTGTTCGCGCGCTTCGATCGACAGTTCGGTTTCGTCGAAGCCGGCAACTGCCATGGTGATGCGGTAGGCGTTTTCGCCGGTGCGCTCGATATTGTAGGGCGGATAGGTCTGGGCCTGGTCAGGCTGGCCGAGGCTGTCGAGCATGGTGAAGAGACGATCGAAGCCGACGGTGGAGCGGTAGAGGGGGGAAAAATCAACGTGACGCATGGTGTCCTCCTGGGAGCAACTGTTTGCGATATCTGGTCAGCCACCCCATCCAGGCAGCGGCGCGACCGGTGAACGGACCCGTTATCGGCGTCCGTGATCAGAAGATGGGAATGCGATTTCGGCAGTTCAAGACACGCCATTCCAACTTTCTTGCGCCCGGTGAACGGCGCATGAATGGACGGTTCGGCCACGGTTCAGATCGTCAGGCGTAGAACGGCGACACTGGGAGGAAATCTCCTGGGGCTGAAGTGACATGTCCCTTCTCCTTCAGCGGCCGGAAACGGTGATCGTCCGGATTTCACCCACCGTTTCCGGCTTTTTTCTTTGACGGCGCCAGGCCTGCCGCCTATCCCTGATGATACCGATCAACGCGTTTTCACCCTGGTTTCGTCCGTCATGCCCACGATCCTTCGCTCCACCCCTGACAATCCGATACCGGACAATCACGTGGCGGGCTTCTTCGATGGAGCCGGCGGCCGCAAGATCCGCTATGCCATCTTCAAGACCAGGACGCCGGTGGCGCGCGGCACCGTCGTCTTGCTGCAGGGCCGCAACGAATCGATCGAGAAATACTTCGAGACCATCGCCGACCTCAACGCGGCCGGTCTCTGGGTCGCGACCTTCGACTGGCGCGGCCAGGCGGGTTCCGAGCGGCTTTTGCCCGAGCCGGGGCGCGGGCATGTCGAGCGCTTTTCCTATTACGAACGCGATCTCACCACCTTTCTCGAGCAGATCGTCCTGCCGGACACGCGGCTGCCGTTTTCCATCGTCGCCCATTCCATGGGCGCGCTCGTCGCGCTCTCGCTCGCGCCTGTCCTGTCGAGCCGCATCGACCGGCTGGTGGTGCTTGCCCCCTTCGTCGGCCTCGGCGGCCAGGTGATCGGCGAGCGCAGCATTGCAGGCATGGCGACCATGATGCGCTGGCTCGGTCTCGGGCAATTGCCATTGCACGCAGACAAGGGCAATCGCCCCTTTGAAAACAATGTGATGACCGCCGATCGCCGCCGTTATGCGCGCAACGTCGCCTTGAGCGAAGCCTATCCGGAGTTGCGGCTCGGGCCGCCCTCGGCGCGCTGGCTGACGGAAGCCTTCCGCGCGATGCGGCGCGTCACCCGGCGCGAGCACCTGACCCGCATTACCCTGCCGACGATCATCCTCGCGCCGACGGCCGACCGGCTGGTGCCGCATCTCGCCGTCGAGTGGCTGGCGCGCAATTTCCGCGCCGCACACATGATCCCGATCGACGGCGCCCGCCACGAATTGCTGCACGAGGCCGATCGCTATCGCGCCCAGGCGATGGCCGCCATTCTTGCCTTTGTCATTCCCGATGAAGATGAGACGGACGAGGGCGAAGGCGAAGCAGCCTGAAAGGGCGTACGCCAGCGGTTGCCGCGATCAGCCTTTTAGAATTTGCAGCGCCTGCGCATGCAGTTCGGCGCTGCCGGCTGCGATGACTTCGCCGCCCATTTCCGCCGGGCCGCCCTGCCAGTTGGTGACGATGCCGCCCGCCTGCTCGATCAGCGGGATCAAACCACCGACGTCATAGGGCTTCAGCCCGCATTCGATCACAAGGTCGACATGGCCTGCCGCCAGGAGCGCGAAGGCGTAGCAATCGCAGCCGTAGCGGAACAACCGCACCTTGTCTTGCAGCGCCTCGAAGCGGATCTTGTTGTCGCCGGCATAAAGATGCGGCGACGTCGTGAATAGCACAGCGTCCGAAAGGCTGTCGCAGGCGCGGGTCGACAGCACCTTGTCGCCGTCAGGGCCGCGATAATGCGCCGTCTTGCCGTCGGCAAAGAAACGCTCGCCGGTAAAGGGCTGATCCATCAGCCCCATCACCGCATCGCCGTTGCGGTAGAGACCGACCAGCGTGCCCCAGACCGGCAGGCCGGAGATGAAGGCGCGCGTGCCGTCGATCGGGTCGATCACCCAGACATATTCGCGGTCGAGCCCGACATTGCCGTGCTCCTCGCCCAGAATGCCGTGATCGGGGAAATTCGCCTCGATCAGCGCCCGGATCGCCGCTTCCGCCGACTGGTCGGCTTCTGTCACCGGATCAAAACCGCCCTCGAGCTTGTTGACCACGCTCGTGCCGATCCTGAAGCGCGGCAGGGTTTCCGCTTTGGCGGCATCGGCGAGACGGTCGAAAAAGGAGCGGTCCGGTAGCATGTCACTCTCTTTAGGGAGGGAAGAAGGAGGGTCCGATCTGAATAGACGATATTTGCAGAAAGGCAAACGGCCGAGCAACCACGAAGGAGCAGTTCGGCGCCTGTCTCCGCCCCCGCCTTGCCGCGTCGCCGCGGTGAAATTCCTTTGCCGCACTGCAAAAGTTTTCACTCGCTCAACTTGACAATTGTGCAGTGCAATATTAGGGTTTTCATGCAGTCACTCGTGACTGTAAATACCCTCCTTGGGTGTTTCCTCCCTAGACTTAACCGCGCCACTGGCGCGGTTCTTTTTGAGGTCTGACGGGAAAAGCCATTACTCCGCGGCAAGCGGCAGATAGGCGCCATAATCCTCGACATGCCGCGAAAGCGACGCGATGAAGCTGGTGAGATCGGCGACCAGCGCGGCGAAACCGGGCTTCCTGATGAGCGTCGTCTCGTCGACATAGAGCCCGCGGTTGATCTCGATCTGCAGCGCATGCAGACCGCGGCTCGGCCGGCCGTAATGTTCGGTGATGAAACCGCCGGCATAGGGCTTGTTGCGCGCGACCGTGTAGCCGAGCTCCTGCAGCAGATCCACCGCCATCCTGGACAGCTCGGCTGCGGCGCTGGTGCCATAACGATCGCCGATAATGAAATCCGGCCGCTGGGCGCTACCCGGAAGATGCACATTGCCCGGCATCGAGTGGCAGTCGATCAAGACCGAGAGCCCGAATTGCACATGCGTCCGGGCAATCAGCTTGCGCAGGGTCGCATGATACGGCTTGTAGATCGTCTCGATCCGCTCCAGCGCCTCTTCGACGGGGAGACGGCCGCGATAGATTTCCATGTTCTCGGCGACAAGCCGGGGCACGGTGCCAAGACCGCCAGCCACCCGCATCGAACTGATATTGGCGTGCGGCGGCACTGGCCCGTCGAACATGCGCGGGTCGAGTTCGTAAGGCTCGCGATTGACGTCGAGAAAGGCTCTCGGGAAATGCGCCAGAAGCATCGGCGCGCCGAGGAACGTCGCGTTCTGGAACAGCTCATCGACGTAGTGATCTTCGGACCGGCGGATCGCCAGCGCGTCGAGACGCGACTGATCGAGAAAGGCCTGTGGATAAGAGCGGCCGCTGTGCGGCGAGTTGAATACGAAGGGAATCCGCTGGCTTGCAGGTTCCAGAACCTCAAACAGCTCCCTCTGCGCCATCTCCCCCATCGGAACCCTTTTTACCATGTCCGGTTCTTGCCGTTGTCATCATGTTGCCAGTTGGCCGGCTCTGTGTCCATAGTGGGCCCAATGCGGTATATGGGGAGTTGACGCGCGGCGTTCACGAGATATTTACCCCGTTGCGGTTTGGATAGAACGCCGCAATCCATGCGCAATAAATAAAGAGAAGCAACGGCTGAGTTCATGACTGTGAAAATCCTTCTTGCCGAAGACGACAACGATATGCGCCGGTTCCTGGTAAAGGCGCTCGAAAAGGCTGGCTACAAGGTCATGTCCTACGACAACGGCGCCAGCGCCTATGACCGCCTTCGCGAAGAGCCCTTCTCGCTTCTCCTGACCGACATCGTCATGCCCGAAATGGACGGCATCGAGCTTGCCCGCCGGGCGACCGAACTCGATCCCGACCTGAAGGTGATGTTCATTACCGGTTTTGCCGCCGTCGCGCTTAACCCGGATTCGAAGGCTCCGAAGGACGCAAAGGTCCTGTCGAAGCCCTTCCACCTTCGCGACCTCGTCGACGAGGTCAACAAGATGCTGGCCGCCTGAGGCCGGGCATTTTTTCCACAGCCGCCGCCACAGTCTGCAACAGTCGAGACGGATTGGCGCGGATTTCAGATCGACCGCCGCGATCCACAGGGATCTTCGGCGGTCTTTTTATTTCAGTGACTTACGCTGAAAGCCCGGAATTCCAGGGCTTCCGGCGGGCGACAAAAGGCGGCGCAAAGCGGCCGAAAACGCCCTTCGAAATTTCTGTCAAAAAACCTGCACAAACCCTATTGACGCGACAGCGGGTTCTATGGTCTATGCGCCTCATCGGATGGGCGTGTAGCTCAGCGGGAGAGCACTACGTTGACATCGTAGGGGTCACAGGTTCAATCCCTGTCACGCCCACCATCCTTTACTCAGGCGAACGTCCCCATCGCCTGGAACCTTCCCAGAGACGGCATTGTATACGAAGACGTAGCAGGTGCAGCCGCGCCGCGTGATGTTTCGCGCGGCCAGATCGCGACGGCGTCCGCCCGTCCAGGGGCACTGCGCCATGGATCAACCGGCCTTGCCGCCCTACCTTGATCTCGTGAGCTCAAGGCATCCACCCGTCATCAAGCCGACTCCACGGCGAGGCAAGAATGCCCGAACTCCGAAAACCCACCTGGGAACGAAAGGAACGGACTATGCCGGCCATCAAGAATATCGTGCTTGTCCATGGTGCCTGGGGTGACGCCTCGCATTGGCGCCACGTCATACCCCCGCTGCATGCCAAGGGTTACAACGTGAGGGCAGTGCAGAACCCGCTGACCTCACTTGCCGACGACATCGACCGGACATCGCGGCTGGTAGCGGCACAGGACGGCCCGACACTGCTGGTCGGCCACTCCTATGGCGGCGCGGTGATCACCGGCGCCGGTCATGCCGGAAATGTCGCGGGCCTTGTCTATATCGCCGCCTTCGCGCCCGACGAGGGCGACAGCCTCGGCAGCATCTTCGCCCGGCGCGATCCGCCTTCAGGGGCCGGCAGCATCCGGCCGGACGAGGATGGTTTCCTTTGGCTCGAGCAGGCGACGTTCCGCCAGAGTTTTGGCCAGGATCTCGGCGAAACCGAAGCGCTGGTCATGGCTGTCGCGCAAAAGCCGATTGCGGGACGCTGCTTCGAGGACAAGTCCGGCCCGCCGGCCTGGAAGGTGAAGCCCAGCTGGTATCAGGTGTCGAGCCGCGACAACATGATACCGCCTGAAACCGAACAGTGGATGGCCGAACGCATCAAGGCGAAAAAGACGATCACGCTCGATGCGAGCCATGCGTCCCTGGCTTCGCACGCCCCCGAAGTCGTCGCACTGATCGAGGAAGCGATCGCCTCGCTCGCCTGACGCCACCCCTTGCGCAATCCACTGCCCCGGGACATGTCTCGATCTCCGGGGCAGAATGGCCGTGCTCGATGCACCCGCCAACGCGCCATCGCAACTGCGCTTGGAGATCAGGCGCGGCGCTGAGGCTGCCTGCGTGCCGTGGATTTGCCGACGAACGGTCCGAGATCGATGGCAGATCCTTCCGGGGCCCGGCAAACGTCCTCCGGATGGCGGTCGCTTGCTTCCACCGCGAAATGGATTGCCGCGTCCTCGTTGGTGAAAAGCCCTCCGACCAGTCCCTTGCGGTCGGACACGACCCACCATCCGTGGCGATCACGCCCGACAACGAAACGCGCCCGCGCCTGGAAACCGCGCCGCACCTGCTGCTGCATACTGCCCATGGTCCAATGGTCCTCGTTGATGAAAATGCGGCAACTCAGCCGGCAAGCCAGGGAATGACGATCTGGATGGCATAGGCGAGCACGAGTACGATGCCGAGACGGATGCCGATCCCGACAAAGGCGTCGCGAACGACGCTGTTGTCGGCGGCGCAGGCCTCGGTCTCCTGCGACCTGCGTCTCTGTTCCGCCTGCGCGGCAAGATGGGGAAAGCGTGACATGATCTGTCTCCTTTGATGTGTCTGGTGCGTGGCAGTGGCCCGAGCGGCTGTGCACAACGGCAAGAGCCGTCCAATCTGCGATGACATCGAGCGACCCGGCCGATCTCGGTTGGCTTCAACTGGCGAGCGCCAGCGGCACATGCGGGCTCGCATGCCTCTCGACGCGGGTCTCGATGAGCGGCTCGAGAGCCGAGCGGATCTCGGCCGCCGTCTCGGGCGACACCGCCGTCAGCGGCAGACGCACCTCGGGGCTGAGGCCCCGCGCCAGATGCAGCGCGTACTTGATCGGCCCCGGATTGCTTTCGCGCTCAAGCGCCGTGAACAGGGGCTGCAGGCGCTGGTGGATGGCGATGGCCGCCTGGCCGTTGCCGGTCGCAATCGCGTGGTGCAGCGACACCATCAGCCGCGGAACGACATTCGCCGCCACCGAAATGGTCCCTTGCCCGCCGCAAAGATTGAACGGCAGCGCCGTCTGGTCGTTGCCGGAGAGGTGGGCAAGCCGCGCCTTGAGCGACGGCGACGACCCGAGAAAGCGTCCAATATCTCCCGTCGCATCCTTGATGCCGGCGATGCCAGGCAGTTGCGCCAGTCGTTCGAGCGTGCGCGGTGCGATATCGACACCGGCGCGCGACGGCACGTTGTAGATGATCACGGGCAGATCGACGGCCCCGACCACCGCCTCGTAATGGCGATAGATCCCCTCCTGCGAGGGTTTGTTGTAGTAGGGCGCGACGATGAGCGCCGCGTCGGCGCCGAGCGCCTTGGCCTCCGCCGTGCGTTCGATCGTCGTCTCCGTGCAATTGGTGCCCGTCCCGGCCATCACCGAGATCTTTTTTTCCGCCACCTCGACGCAGCGCTCGATGACCATCGACCACTCGGCGCGCGAAAGTGTCGCCGCCTCGCCGGTCGTGCCACAGGCGACGATGCCGCAAATGCCGTGGCGGACCTGCCACTCGACGAGCGACATCAGGCCGATGGCGTCGACCTTGCCGTCCTTGAATGGCGTAACCAGCGCCGTAACCGCCCCTTCGAGGCGGAGCGAATGATCGCTCATGGAAATATCCTTCAGGTTGGAAGATGACCGCGGCCGGTGCTGCCGCTTGCAATGGAAAAAGCCCGGCAGCAGTTGAGGAAGGCAGCAAGGATCGCCGAGGCCAGATCGGCATGGCGCCCCTTGAACGTGACACGGCCGGCCCCCTCGGGAGCGTAGCGCAGGGTGCACGTCCAGATGCCGCACTCATGGCTGAGTGTGCGCAGGCAGAGCTTGGCCCGTGTCGATGTCGTCAGATGGATGATGGCATCGACCAGCGCGTCCGCTGCCATCAGTTCGCGAAACCGCCGCGACGGCCAGTCGAACGGCGCAAGGTCGGTTCCGTCGCGAAGCAGCCGCACGGCCTCCCAGACATGATGTTCGCGAAGGCGGCGAACCGTGGCGATGCGAACGAGCAGAAGCTTCAGGCCGTCCGGCTCGCCTTCAACACGGTCAACCCCTTCGAAGCGGTCGAGACGGGGCCGGTGATCGGACGTATCGGAACGATGGCGAAAGCTGAAATCGTGAAGGGTCATGATATCCACCCGTTGTCGATGGGTGAACGCTACCTCTGCCCCGTGTCCGGTTTCGATTGCGACTTGCAACGGCCGGCATAAGATTTTCATAAGGGCATCGCCTAACCGGTGTGCAAGGCTGGAACACGGCGCTAGACTGGCGAAAGGGGCTCATATCCGGCCGGAATGCGGGCGATATCGCGTCGAAATAATCTGACGCAAAAGATGACGCGCACGCAATTTTGCGCTAGGTAGCCCTGCACTGGCGGTCGGTGACCGTCCTATCAGCCAATGACATTTCGTCCTTGAAGGAAAACGTCCATGCCTGCCTATCGCTCCCGCACCACCACCCACGGCCGCAACATGGCCGGCGCCCGCGGCCTTTGGCGCGCGACGGGCATGAAGGATGGCGACTTCGGCAAGCCGATTATTGCGGTGGTCAACTCGTTTACCCAGTTCGTGCCGGGCCACGTGCACCTCAAGGACCTCGGCCAGCTCGTCGCCCGCGAGATCGAGGCGGCCGGCGGCGTCGCCAAGGAATTCAACACCATCGCCGTCGATGACGGCATCGCCATGGGCCATGACGGCATGCTCTATTCGCTGCCGTCGCGCGAGATCATCGCCGACAGCGTCGAGTACATGGTCAACGCCCACTGTGCCGACGCCATGGTCTGCATCTCCAACTGCGACAAGATCACCCCCGGCATGCTGATGGCGGCGCTGCGCCTCAACATCCCCGCCGTCTTCGTCTCCGGCGGGCCGATGGAGGCCGGCAAGGTCGTGCTGCACGGCAAGACCCACGCGCTCGACCTGGTCGACGCCATGGTCGCCGCCGCCGACGACAACATTTCCGACGAGGACGTCAAGGTCATCGAGCGCTCCGCCTGCCCGACCTGCGGCTCATGCTCCGGCATGTTCACCGCCAACTCGATGAACTGTCTGACCGAAGCCCTCGGCCTGTCGCTGCCGGGCAATGGCTCGACGCTGGCGACGCATGCGGATCGCAAGCGCCTGTTCGTCGAGGCCGGCCACCTGATCGTCGACATCACCCGCCGCCACTACGAACAGGACGACGAAAGTGTCCTGCCGCGCAACGTCGCCTCCAAGCAGGCTTTCGAAAACGCGATGGCACTCGACATCGCCATGGGCGGCTCGACCAACACCGTTCTGCACATTCTCGCTGCCGCCCATGAGGGCGAGGTCGATTTCACCATGGCCGACATCGACCGGCTGTCGCGCAAGGTTCCCTGCCTTTCGAAGGTGGCGCCGGCCAAGAGCGACGTGCACATGGAAGACGTCCACCGCGCCGGCGGCATCATGTCGATCCTCGGCGAACTCGAAAAGGGTGGCCTGATCAACCGCGATTGCCCGACGGTGCACAGCGAAACCCTCGGCCACGCCATCGACCGCTGGGACATCACCCGCACGACGAGCGAAACCGTGCGCAAATTCTTCAGCGCAGCACCCGGCGGCATCCCGACCCAGGTCGCCTTCAGCCAGGAAGCCCGTTGGGACGAACTCGACACCGACCGCGAAAAGGGCGTCATCCGCTCGGTCGAGCATCCCTTCTCCAAGGACGGCGGCCTTGCGGTCTTGAAGGGCAACATCGCGCTTGACGGTTGCATCGTAAAAACCGCCGGCGTCGACGAGAGCATCCTGAAATTCTCAGGGCCCGCCCGTGTCTTCGAAAGTCAGGATTCCTCGGTCAAGGCAATCCTTGCCAACGAGATCAAGGCCGGCGACGTCGTCGTCATCCGCTACGAAGGTCCGAAGGGCGGCCCGGGCATGCAGGAAATGCTCTATCCGACGAGCTACCTGAAGTCGAAGGGCCTCGGCAAGGCCTGCGCGCTGATCACCGACGGCCGCTTCTCCGGCGGCACCTCGGGCCTTTCGATCGGCCACGTTTCGCCGGAAGCGGCCAATGGCGGCACGATCGGCCTGGTGCGCGAAGGCGACATGATCGACATCGACATCCCCAACCGCACGATCAGCCTGCGGGTCAACGAGGCGGAACTTGGTCGCCGCCGCGCCGAGCAGGACGCCCTGGGCTGGAAGCCGGTCGAGATCCGCAAGCGCAAGGTGACAACGGCGCTGAAGGCCTACGCGGCCTTTGCCACCTCGGCCGACCGCGGCGCCGTTCGCGATCTCGGCGATCTCTGACCGAACGACATTTCAAATGACCGTAAGCCCCCGTTCGCGGGGGCTTCTTTTGGACCGTAGGACGTCCGTCCCTCTTTGCGTGCCATCGACAGCATCCGGCGACCTGTTCCACGCGCGATTCACCTGCTATTTTAGATTTACCTAATCTTCATAGGGGCGAACGATGGCGGACGCGACGGATCTGCTCGGCACGTGGAAAATGCTCACCTGGACCCGAAAGGCGGTAGCATCGGGTGTGGTTACCGATGCCATGGGTCCCGACCCCGTCGGCTATCTCTCCTACCAGCCGGATGGCCGCATGACCGCCGTCGTCGTCAAGCGCCAACGCCCGGCGCCAAACGGCGCCACGCCGACCGACGAGGAAAAGGTCGCGCTGTTTGATTCCATGCTCGCCTATGCCGGTGGCTATTCGCTCGAGGACGGCAAGATCGTCCATCATGTCGATGCCAGCTGGAACCCCATCTGGGGCGCATCGGACCTGATCCGCCCCTATATCCTCGACGGAACGCGGCTGGTGATCCATAGCGCGCCGGGCATCGACCCGACCACGGGCGAAGAGGTCACCTATCATCTCGAATTCCGCAAGGTCTGAAAGACGCCGTTGCCCCTCGCCGGGCCACCGCCGTATCACAGATGCCGCGTCTCGGCCGGCGGATGGAACCAGTTGTTGTTGCGCCCGTCCATGTACTGGACCGGCACCTCCGCGAGCACGGCGGGATCGACGTCGTCGAGCGTCGCGACGTTGACGGAGTAATAGGCGCCGCCGATCTCCTCGATATAGCCGTGGCCGAAGGCGGCGATGCCGCAGGTCTTGCAGAAGCGATGATGCACGCTGTCGCTGCCGAAGTGGTAGTCGGCGATATCGACCTCTTCGGCCTGCAGTCGGAACGAATCCGGCTTCACGATCGCGCCCCAGTAGCGCTTCTTCCAGCAGATCGAGCAATTGCATTTGCCCGTACCCGCATCGAGATCGATGTCGGCCTCATAGCGGATCTTTCCGCAGTGGCAGCTTCCCCGATAGGTCATTTTCATCGCCTTCACTCCCGGATCAGAACGGCGCCCGTCTTCAACGCCAACATGACAATTTGTTGTCATTTATCTCGCATATTGACAATACGTTGTCAATTGCGGGATTGGCGGGATTTTGACGAACAGGCCGGTGGCTCGACGGGCGGCGCGCCCGATGGTGGAGGCGATCTAGAGATGCCTGACCTCGGCGGGGGCGTTCTCCCAATTGTCGTTGCGACCATCCATGTAGACGACGGGCGCCTCGGCAAGCGCGGCCGGGTCCACCCCATCGAGGCAGGCGAGATTGATGGAATAGTAGGCGCCGCCCAGTTCCTCGACATAGCCATGGCTGAACGATGCGATGCCGCAGGTCCGGCAGAAGCGGTGATGCCCGACCCTGGCGCCGAACTGATAGTCGCCGATATCGGCCTCCTCGCACACCAGCCGAAAATCGCCGGGCCGCACCTGCGCGCCCCAGTAACGCACCTTGGCACAGAGCGAACAGTTGCACTTGGTCGTGCCGGCATCGAGGTCGAAATCGGCCTCGTAGCGCACCGCGCCGCAATGGCAACTGCCCTTGTAGGTCCGCTTGGCCACGGCAAACTCTCCCGCTTCGATCAAAACGCTTGCGACAGGCACGCCACCATGACAACATGCTGTCATCACGCACCATGCCACATTGGTAGTCACTGTCAACATGACCGATCCCGTTCGCACACCCGCCGGAAACGCCTTTGCCGAGTTCGCCATCTCCGTGTTGCGCCTCGCCGGCCCGTTGACGGCGGCGGGCGACGTGCTTGCGAAGCCCTCCGGGCAGTCCGCCGCCCGCTGGCAGGTGCTCGCGGCCGCCAGCCACGCACCGATGTCGGTCGCCGATGCCGCGCGCACGCTTGGCCTTGCGCGACAGGGCGTGCAGCGCATCGCCGACCTGCTCGAGGAAGAGGGGCTGATCGCCTATGGCGACAATCCGGCGCACCAGCGCGCCAAGCTGATGATGCCGACGCCGCGCGGCGAGGCGGTGCTCGATGACATCAAGGCGAGACAGGCCGTCTGGGCCGATGCCTTCGGCGCGCAACTCGGTGAGGACCGGCTGAAGCAGGCATCAGCGTTGATCGGCGAGGCCATCGCCCTTCTGCGTGATCGTCCCTCTGCGTGACCGTCAGGCGGCCGGTTGAAGGATCGCCGACAAAGGCGGAACGCGATTGCGTCAGGAACAGACGCACGAACGAACAGATCGAGTGCATCGACCGTTCCGCTATCCGAAAAAGCCAGGCTCGCGACCACCTAACCATGTAGCCGAGCTAGGCAAACTGCTGGAGATCATTGCGCAAACGCTCCGGCCCGCCCTGCCCGAGCCTCTCGTCGACGAGCGCATGCGTCGTCTTCCAGATCGGTACGGCCTGCGCCAGCAGGCGTTCACCCTCAGGCGTCAGCTGCAGCCGACGCGACCGCCGATCCTCCTCGTCGGCAAAGATCTCGACCAGCCCGCGCCGCTCCAGCGGTTTCAGCGCCGCCGTCAGCGTCGTTCGGTCCATCGCCAGAAGCAGCGCCACGGCGCGCATGTTCGGTGGGCTGGCGCGATTGAGCGACATCATCAACGAGAACTGGCCATTGGTGACATCGAGCGGGCGCAGCGCATCGTCGAACTGGCGCGCGATCGCACGGGCCGCACGCTGGACATGCAGACACAGACACGTGTCCTTGACGAAAGCGGTGGTCTCGAACGGGATGGTCGGTGTTTTTGACATTGCTGATTAATGTTGATATCAACGTAATTAGTCAAGTGCAACGTTGGAAGGAGGAACGGGCATGAGACAGGAGCACGCAGTCGTATCGCCGCGTGAATGGCTGAAAGCGCGAAAAGCGCTTCTGGATCTCGAAAAGGAACACACCCACTTGAGGGACAAGGTGAACGCGGCGCGCCGTGCCTTGCCCTGGGTCAAGATGGATAAGCCCTACGTCTTCGACACGCCGGACGGCCGGAAATCGCTCACGGACCTTTTCGACGGGCGCAGCCAGCTCGTCGTCTACCACTTCATGTTCGGCCCGACCTGGGAGGCCGGATGTCCCGGCTGCTCGTTCCTCGCCGATCACTTCGACGGCATGCTGCCCCACCTCAATCACCACGATGTCACCCTGATCGCCGCCTCGAATGCCCCGCTGTCGAAGCTGGACGCCTACAGAAGGCGCATGGGCTGGCACTTCCCCTGGGTTTCGGCCGAGGGCAACGGCTTCAATCGCGACTTTCACGTCGCCTTCACGCCCGACGAACTTGCTGGCGGCACGGTCGTCTACAATTTCACCGAATTGGACAGTGCCAACGCCCACGAGGAACTGCCCGGCCTCAGCGCCTTCCAGATGACGGACGACGGCAGCGTCTACCACACCTACTCCACCTATGCCCGCGGGCTGGAGGAAATGGTCGGCACGCTGATGCTTCTCGATCGCGCACCCAAGGGGCGAAACGAGGATGGCACACAAGGCTTCGTGCGTCGCCACGACGAATACGAGGAAACGCCGCGCCGAAAGGCCGGTTGAGCCCGCCGGCATCGCGCCCCGGGCGGAACCTTTCCGCTCCGGGCGCGTTATTTCCCGCTCATATCCCGGATCGGCCGCGTCGCATCCGGATCGACCGTATCGCATTCCTGATCGACCGGTTCGCGTCCCGGATCTGTTTGCCCGGATCTGTTTGATCGTGTCCCTGATCGATTTTCACACGCATGGAAGAGGATGCTTCGGTGAAGACGGAACCAGAAGAAGCTCATCGCTGGCTCGAACAATTGCTCGGCGACTGGACCGTGCGCACGGAGGGCGTCCCCGAAACGGGCACGCCATGGACAGAAAAAGTCCGCAGCCTCCAGGGGCTCTGGGTGGTCTGCGAGGGCCAGGGCACCATGCCCGACGGCAGGTTCGGCCAGACCGTCATGACACTCGGCTTCAACCCCGAAACGCGGCGCTTCGTCGGCACCTGGGTAGGCTCCATGATGACCCATATGTGGATCTACGACGGCGAGCTCGAACCGGACGGGCTGACGCTATCGCTTTACGCTGACGGCCCGGATTTCGATGCGCCGGGAAAGCTGGCGAGTTATCGCGACGCGATTACCCTTCAGGGCCAGTCCCGGCGATGGCTTGCGGCCCATGTCAGGACGCCGGATGGAGCCTGGAAGGAACTGATGACGGCGGAATACAACCGTCTTTGACCTTGCGTTTCATCGACCGCGCCCGGCCGGGATCGGTCGGCCGCTTCCATTTGCAACCGGAGGACAGAATATGGCAGGCCATCACGGCAAATTCGTCTGGTACGAGTTGATGACCACGGATACGAAATCTGCAGAGACCTTCTACAGGGACGTCGTCGGATGGGACGCGCGTGACGCCGGAATGCCGGGCGTGAGCTATACCCTGTTTACCAAGGGTGACCAACAGGTCGCTGGCCTGATGACCATGCCCGAGGGCGCACTGGAGATGAACGTGCCTCCCGCCTGGCTTGGCTATATCGGTGTCGACGACGTCGATGCGGCAGCCGCGACGGTCGCTGCCAAGGGCGGCAAGATCCACCGCGCACCCGACGATATCCCCGGCATCGGCCGCTTTGCCATCGCCACCGACCCCCATGGCGCAGTCTTCGCCCTGTTTAACGGCATCGGTGACCCACCCCCGGCCGTCGACCCGATGTCTCCCGGTCAGATCGGCTGGCACGAACTGATGTCCGGCGATCTCGACACGGCCTTTCCCTTCTATTCCGAGAGCTTCGGCTGGACGAAGGATCACGCCATGGACATGGGCGACATGGGCACCTACCAGATCTTTGCCATCGACGGTGCGCAGGCCGGCGGCATGATGACCAAGCCAAAGGATATCCCGTCCCCCTACTGGCTCTATTACATCACCGTCGCCGCACTCGACACCGCCATCGAGCGCATCAAGTCCGGTGGCGGCAAGATCGTGCTGGAGCCGATGGAAGTGCCCGGCGGCGCCTGGATCGTTCAGGCACTCGACCCGCAAGGCGCGCTCTTCGCCCTGGTCGGTCAGCGGGGTTGACCTGACGGAAACCGGCCCGCCCGGCGTCCATGGATGGGCTCCGGACGGGCGGACGACTAGCGTCTGCGCCACAGGTTGCCATGACAACCGTCAGGACCTGCGCTGCACGCATCCCTCAGTTGCGGTTTTACCCATGGTATTTTAGGGTATTTCAGGGATATTTAACACCTTATGCGATAGTACTGTGGCCCGTATCACTGATCGCGGAAAGCAATCGTTCTCCGCGGCAAGACATTGTCGCGCATCCGGAACTCCGACCGGTAGCATTGGTGGACCAGCCTCGCGCAAATGACGAAACACTCCAACGACCAGCGACAGGCACGAGAAGGCGGGCGAGACATTCGCTCCGCCAAGATGCTGCGCCGCAAATTGCAATGGCTGATCGCCATCGTCGTGGCCTGTACGGGCGTGCTTGCGACCGAGATCATAGCCGCTTCCTATTCCGATTTTGTGGTGGCAAGGCGCAATCTGGCTGAAGTCATGGCGTTCTGTCGTATCCTGGATGCGGCCACCTACCTTTCGGCCGAGCGCGGGCCAGCCAACGGGGTGATGGGCGTCGGCGTCGCGGCCGGTTCACCCGTCGAGGCGCGCCTTGTCGAATTCCGTGCGCGCAGCGACGCAGCCCTTGCCGAGATCATCGCGGGTGCAACCGATGGCAGCCGGCCCGAGCCGGGAACGGCACTCCTGCCGATCCTTGCGGAAGTCCAGCGCCGCCTGGAGGTCGCCCGTAACGAGATTGACCGCATAGCCGCCACGCCCCCTGAACGCCGTGATCTGCGGGATATCCAGAACGCGATCGAAGGCATGTTTGCGGTGATCGACGCCATGCGCCCGGCCTTCGACTGGAACATTCAGCGCCTGACCAACACCGATCCAGATCTCGCCGGCATCGCCATTGCCGCCCACATGCTCGCCAATCTGCGCGAAGACGGCGGCCGCCTGGCATCCCAGCTGATGGCTCCGGTTGCGGTCGGCAAGCCGCTTGAGGCGAAGAACATCGCCGACAGCGAACGCACGCGTGGCCGCTTGCAGGAAATCTGGTCCGTGGTCGGCAAGCCTGGTGCGCTTCCCGGGCTGAAGCCGAAGAATATCGCCGACATCGCCGCGATAGAACACGAGTTCTTCGGCGAAGGCTTCGCCATCATCGACAGCATCGTCTCCGTCGGCCGCAATTCCGGCAACTATCCCGTCACGGCCGAGCAGCTGACCGACCGCTACGTGCCGAAGATGAAGCCGCTCGAAATCCTGCGCCGCGACTTCATGGATGCAACCGTCGAGCGGCTCGCCAACAGCAAGACCCAGGCGTCGGTCAAGCTGGCGATCGCCACCATCGCCACATTTGCCCTGTTCATCGTCCTTCTGGTTCTCATGCGCCGCGCGCGATCGCTCGTGTTTGAGCCCCTGCTGCTCGCCCGGCACAGCATCATCGAGCTTGCCAACGACCGCCCGATCACCCGGCTCACCGGCAAGGGTGGCGAAGGCGAAATGGGACGGCTCTTCGATGCGATCGACGTCCTGCGCCTCAGGCTCGACGAACGCGCGCTCCTGATGAAACACCTCGAACGCCAGGCCGAAACCGACGAGTTGACCGGCCTTCTCAACCGTCGCGCGCTGGAACTGATCGGCGGTGCGGAGGATGCTTCAGGCAGCGACAAGAATGCCTGCCTGATCCTCATGGACATCGACCACTTCAAGCAGATCAACGACACCTACGGCCATCTCGTCGGCGACATCGTGCTCAAGGAAACGGCCCGCATCATCCGCTATTCGGTGCGCTCGTCCGATCTGGTCGCCCGCTTTGGCGGCGAGGAATTCGCCGTCATTACGCCCGGCGACGATCTCGAGGCAGCCTGCGCCCTTGCCGAGCGCATCCGTGCCAATCTGGCGCGCGCGCCCATCACCTTTGCAGACGGTCAGGAACTCACGGTGACCGCAAGCTTCGGCGTGGCTGGCGCCAACGCCAATCCGGGCTGGAAAGGCCTGATCGAAAGCGCCGACACCGAGCTCTACCGGGCGAAGTCCGAAGGTCGCAATCGCGTCTGCGGCTAGGCATTTCCAGACAAGGTGTGAAGCGTTCCGTCCGGACGTGCGCCGGAAAAGTGTCCGTGGCGTTCTGTGCCCCAAGGACAAGACACGCTCACGGCCGAAAGACGCTCCGCAGCGGTCAGCCGGAAAGCCGCGCCCGCGTCGCCAGAAAATCGAGCATCACCCTGACACGGGAGGGAAGAGCCCCGCCCTGTCCCTGGAAAACCGCGTGAAACGTCTCGCGGTCCCCGGGATTGAGATGTTCGACAAGCGGCACGAGCCTGCCGGCGGCAATATCGTCGCTGACCATGAAGGTCGCCAACCGCGCCAGACCAACGCCCGTCAGCGCCAGCTTGCGCAACCCCTCGCCATCGCTCACGCGCAGCCTTTCGCTCGGCCGCAGCAAGGTCGTTTCTCCATCGGACAGGAGCGGCCATCCATCGACGTCCCTGGCATAGCTGAGGCTGAGGCGATTGTGCGCCGTGAGGTCGTCGAGGCACTCCGGCCTGCCGCTGCGATCGAGGTATGACGGGGACCCGACGATGGTCATCGACGTGCTGCCAAGCTTGCGCGCAACAAGCCTGGATGCCTTGAGGGGTCCGGCGCGGATCGCAATGTCGACGCGTTCCGCCATCAGGTCGACGACCGCATCGGTCTGGATGATGTCGACCGACAGCTCCGGATACGCGGTCAGAAACTCCGGCAGCAACGGCATCAGCACATGGGTGGCGAAGGACGCGCTGGCGTTGATGCGAACGCGACCCGCCGGTACGTCGCCGGCAGCCGCCTGACGCTCGGCGTCGTCGATATCTGCAAGAATGCGGGCCGCCCGCTCGTGAAAGGCGCAACCCTCCGGCGTCAGCTGCAATTGCCGTGTCGAGCGGTTGATCAGCCGGACGCCGAGCCGCTCCTCCAGCCGTTGCACCAGCTTGCTGACGGCCGATGGTGTCATGGAGCATTCGCGCGCCGCCGCCGAGAAGCCGCCGAGTTCGACGGCCCTGACGAAAACGGCCATTTCGCCGGAGCGGTTGATCGCGTTTCGAGACATGTGACTTCAGCTCACAAATGATATTCCTGCAAATGGTCTACCTCTCAAATGCCGGATACACCACCTCTGTGTTGCCGACACAGGCATGGGAAGCAACGAGGAGTTCAAATGATGGAATACAGACGGCTTGGATCATCGGGATTGAAGGTTCCCGCCCTCAGTTTCGGCGCCGGCACCTTCGGCGGCAAGGGACCGCTTTTCAGTGCCTGGGGCAACAGCGACAGCGCCGAGGCGCGCCGTCTCGTCGACATATGCATCGAGGCCGGCGTCAACCTGTTCGACACCGCCGACGTCTATTCCGACGGCGCCTCCGAAGAGGTGCTCGGCGCAGCCATCAAGGGCCGGCGCAACGACGTGCTGATCTCCACCAAGATGTCGCTGCCGATGGGCGATGGCCCGAACGATGCCGGCTCCTCCCGCTCGCGCCTGATCAAGGGCGTCGACGATGCTCTTCGCCGGCTCGGCACCGACTATATCGACCTCATGCAGCTGCATGCCTTCGACGCCGGCACGCCGGTCGAAGAAGTCCTGTCGACGCTCGACACCCTGGTGCGATCCGGCAAGCTGCGTTACGTCGGCGTTTCCAACTTTGCCGGCTGGCAGCTGATGAAATCGCTCGCCGCGGCCGAGAAACACGGTTATCCGCGCTACGTCGCCCATCAGGTCTACTACTCGCTCGTCGGGCGCGACTATGAATGGGAGCTGATGCCGCTCGGAACCGACCAGGGCGTTGGCGCACTCGTCTGGAGCCCGCTCGGTTGGGGGCGGCTGACCGGCAAGATCCGCCGCGGCCAGCCCTGGCCGGAAGGCAGCCGCCTTCATGACACGGCCGCCTTCGGCCCACCTGTCGATGACGACAAACTCTACGATATCGTCGACGTGCTCGATGAGCTGGCAGGCGAGACCGGCCGGACCATCCCGCAGATCGCCATCAACTGGCTGCTGCAGCGCCCGACGGTATCGAGCGTCATCATCGGCGCCCGCAACGAAGAGCAGCTGCGCCAGAACCTCGGCGCCGTCGGCTGGTCGCTGACCGCAGAGCAGATTGCCCGGCTCGACAAGGCGAGCGCCAAGACGCCTGCCTACCCGCACTTCCCCTATCACCTTCAGGAAGGCTTTGCCCGCCTGAACCCGCCGGCCGTGTGATCCACCGACCCGAACGGCAGACGCGCCGGAGAAATCCGGCGCTGTCTTTCGCGCTTGCTTTCTCTCTTCGCATTGCACAAACTTCCCGGGAATGGCGGCATCAGACCTGCCATCGAGGGGACAAAATCCGGTATGTCGATCAAGGCTAGTATCTACCACCTGACCCACTATACCTATGACCGCCCGATCAGGCTTTCACCCCAGATCATCAGATTGAAACCGGCGGCCCATTCCAAGACCAAGGTCATCAGCCACGCGCTGAAGGTTTCGCCCGCCAATCACTTCGTCAATCTGCAGCAGGATCCCTACGGCAACTATCTTGCCCGCTACGTCTTTCCCGACCCTGTCACCGAGCTGAAGATCGAAGTCGATCTCGTCGCCGACATGACTGTCTACAACCCCTTCGACTTCTTCATCGAGGAGGAATCGGAGCACTGGCCCTTCGCCTATCCGGAGGAGCTGATCGACGACCTGAAGATCTACATGACGCCGGAACCGATGGGACCGGCACTCGCCGCGTTCATGGCGACGGTCGACCGGTCGCAGCAGCGCACCGTCGACATGGTCGTCGGCATCAATGCGCGGCTGCAGCAGGAGGTCGGCTACGTCATCCGCATGGAGCCGGGCGTCCAGTCGCCCGAGGAAACGCTGACATCGGCGAGAGGATCCTGTCGCGATTCCAGCTGGCTGTTCGTGCAGATCCTGCGCAATCTGGGTTATGCCGCCCGGTTCGTGTCCGGCTATCTCATCCAGCTCGCGCCCGATCTCAAGGCGCTCGACGGCCCATCCGGCACCGAACATGATTTCACCGATCTGCATGCCTGGGCCGAGGTCTACCTGCCCGGCGCCGGCTGGGTCGGCCTCGACCCGACTTCCGGCCTTCTGACTGGCGAGAGCCACATACCGCTCGCCGCCACGCCGCATTATCGCAACGCCGCCCCGATTTCCGGCGGCTTCTTCGGCGACCCTGAAACCCGCACCGACTTCGCCTTCGACATGAAGGTCGCACGCGTCGCGGAGCACCCGCGCATCACCAAACCCTTCTCCGACCAAAGCTGGGAAGCGCTGAACGCCCTCGGCAACCACGTCGACCAGGTCCTCTCTGACAACGATGTCCGCCTGACCATGGGCGGCGAGCCGACCTTCGTGTCGATCGACGACTTCGAGGCCGAGGAATGGAACACCGAGGCTGTTGGCCCAACCAAGCGCGAGAAGGCGGATATCCTCATTCGCCGGCTGCGCGATCGTTTCGCGCCCGGCGGTTTCCTGCATTATGGCCAGGGCAAATGGTACCCGGGCGAAAGCCTGCCGCGCTGGACCTTCTCGCTCTATTGGCGCAAGGACGGCGTGCCGATCTGGCGTCAGGCCGATCTCATTGCCAAAGAGAACGGGCGCCACGACGTCACGGCTGACGATGCCGAGCGCCTGCTGCATGGCCTGGCGGCCGAGCTGGACGTGCCGCCCGAGATGGTCGTGCCGGCTTTCGAAGACCCGGCCGACTGGCTCCTCAAGGAGGCGAACCTTCCCGATAACGTCGATCCCGCCAATTCGAAGCTGAAGGACCCGGAAGAGCGCAGCCGCATGGCGCGCGTGTTCGAGCGCGGCCTGACCGAGCCCACCGGCTACGTGCTGCCGGTGCAGGCCTGGAATGCCCGCGCCGCCGGTGTCCGGTGGATGAGCGAGAAATGGCAGACCCGGCGCGGCCGGATCTTCCTGGTCCCCGGCGACAGCCCCGTCGGCTACCGCCTGCCGCTCGGCGCCCTGCCTTATGTCGCCCCTTCAGCCTATCCCTATATCCACCCGGTCGATCCGACCGTTCCGCGCGACGACCTGCCGGATTTCACGGAGACCAGCGCGCGCCCACAGCATTCGCGTTTCCAGGCATCGCAAACACCGGAAAGCCCTCAAGCGGCGCCCCGCGACGAAATCGCCGGGCTGGTGCGCACCGCCGTCAGCGTCGAGCCGCGCGACGGCCGGCTCTGCGTCTTCATGCCGCCGACGACCAGCGTCGAGGAGTATCTCGACCTGATCGCAGCGACCGAACGGGCAGCCACGGCTCTGGGCCTGCCGCTTCATATCGAAGGCTACGCGCCGCCGCGCGACGAGCGCATCAACGTCATTCGCGTGGCGCCCGACCCCGGCGTCATCGAGGTCAACATCCATCCGGCCGCCGGCTGGCAGGAGTGCGTCGACATCACCACCGCGATCTATGAGGAGGCGCGGCAAAGCCGGCTCGGTGCCGACAAGTTCATGATCGACGGCCGCCACACCGGCACCGGCGGCGGCAATCACGTCGTGGTCGGCGGCGCCAACCCCAATGACAGCCCGTTCCTGCGTCGACCGGACCTGTTGAAGAGCATCGTGCTGCACTGGCAGCGTC
This sequence comes from Hyphomicrobiales bacterium, assembly GCA_900469625.1. Classification (GTDB taxonomy): domain Bacteria; phylum Pseudomonadota; class Alphaproteobacteria; order Rhizobiales; family Rhizobiaceae; genus Ensifer. The sequence goes on along the minus strand of UBXV01000036.1, from coordinate 69,642 downwards.
ACCCGTCGCTCTCCTACCTGTTTTCCGGCATGTTCATCGGGCCGACGAGCCAGGCACCGCGCATAGACGAGGCCCGCCACGATCAGCTCTACGAGCTTGAGATCGCGATGGCGCAGGTTCCCCTGCCCGGGTCGGCAGCGCCGCCACCGCTGCCCTGGCTGGTCGACCGGCTGTTTCGCAACCTGCTCGTCGACGTCACCGGCAACACCCACCGCGCGGAAATCTGCATCGACAAGCTGTTCTCGCCGGATGGCCCGACCGGCCGGCTCGGCCTCGTCGAATTCCGCGGCTTCGAGATGCCGCCCAATGCCCGCATGTCGCTGGCCCAGCAACTGCTGGTGCGCGCACTCATCGCCCGGTTCTGGAAACAGCCGCTCGAGGGCCGCTTCGTGCGCTGGGGCACGGCGCTGCATGATCGTTTCATGCTGCCGCATCACGTCTGGCAGGACTTCCTCGAAGTGCTCGCCGATTTGCGCGCCCATGGCTTCGACCTTCGTCCGGAATGGTTCGAAGCGCAGCTCGAATTTCGTTTTCCCTTCTGCGGCGAGGTCGAATACGAGGGCGGCAAGCTCGAGATCCGCCAGGCGCTGGAGCCCTGGCACGTCATGGGCGAGCAAGGCGCGATCGGCGGCACCGTGCGCTATGTCGACAGCTCCGTCGAACGACTTCAAGTCAGGCTGGATACACCCAATCCCGAGCGTTACACCGTCACCTGCAACGGCCGTCCTGTGCCGCTGACGAAGACCGGAGCCAATGGCGGCGCGGTTGCCGGCGTCCGCTACAAGGCCTGGCAGCCGGCAGCCGGTCTGCACCCGGTTTTGCCCGTGAACACTCCCCTTACATTCGATATCTATGATAAATGGTCGAATCGGGCGATTGGCGGATGCGTCTACCATGTCGCCCATCCGGGCGGGCGCAGCTACGAAACATTTCCGGTCAACGGCAACGAGGCAGAAGCGCGGCGACTGGCGCGGTTCGAGCCCTGGGGCCACACTCCGGGAAGCTATCTGCTTCATCCGGAAAGCCCGTCGACGGAATTTCCGATGACGCTTGACCTCAGACGTCCGCCAGGAGCGTAAATGGCGAAGAAGCAGACAGCAACGGCAGACCGGCTGGGTGTCGAGGACGATCCGGTCTTCGGCTACCGTGCCCTCCCCGGCATCGCCGACGAGATGCTCGATGCGCAGGGCAACGTCCGGCCCGTCTGGCAGCGGCTGCTTTCGACGCTCGGACGCCTCGACGAGACCGACCTTGCCAACCGCTTCGCCCGCGCCGACCGGTATCTTCGCGACGCCGGCGTCTTCTATCGGGTCTATGGCGGCAAGGACAGCTCGGAGCGAAGCTGGCCGCTGTCGCATATCCCCGTTCTCATCGACGAACACGAATGGGCGACGGTCTCGCAGGGCCTGATCCAACGGGCAGAGCTTCTGGAAAAGGTGGTCGCCGACATCTACGGCGAAAACCGACTGGTGCGCGAGGGCCTGCTGCCGCCGGCGCTGGTTGCCTCCAACCCCGATTTTCTCCGGCCGCTGGTCGGCGTCAAACCCGCCGATGGCCATTTCCTGCAATTCATCTCCTTCGAGATCGGCCGTGGACCTGATGGCAACTGGTGGGTGCTCTCCGATCGCACGGAGGCGCCATCGGGCGCCGGTTTCGCGCTGGAAAACCGGGTCGCCACCACGCGTGCCTTTTCAAACCTCTATGCCGAGACGCATGTGCATCGCCTCGCAGGCTTCTTCGGCGCCTTCCGCGACACCCTGCAGGCGCGCAAGCTGCATCCGGACGACCGCATCGCCGTGCTCTCACCGGGGATCGCCAACGAGACCTATTTCGAACATGCCTATATTGCTCGCTACCTCGGCTTCATGCTGCTCGAAGGCGAAGACCTGACGGTTGTCGGCGGCCGGGTGATGGTGCGCACCGTCGCCGGGCTCAAACCCGTCGGCGTGCTCTGGCGCCGCCTCGATGCCGCCTTTGCCGATCCGCTCGAACTCAACCAGTCCTCGCATATCGGCACGCCGGGGATCGTCGAAGCCTTGCGCGCCGGGTCCGTCGCCATCGTCAACGCGCTCGGCTCCGGCATCGTCGAGACGCGCGCCTTCCTCGCCTTCCTGCCGGCGATCTGCCGTCATCTGCTCGGCGAAGACCAGAAGCTGCCGTCGATCGCGACCTGGTGGTGCGGACAGACATCCGAACGGGCGGCAGTCGCCGCCAATATCGAGCGCATGGTCATCGGCCCCGCCTATGCGACGCGGCCCTTTTTCGACGACAACGGCCAATCGCTGCTCGGGGCCACGTTGGCCGAAAAGGGCGAGGCGTCGATCGCTGCCTGGCTCGACGCCGAAGGCGGCAAGCTTGTCGGCCAGGAGGCCGTCACGCTGTCGACCACGCCCGCCTGGGTGCGCGGGCGGCTGACGCCGCGCCCGATGAGCCTGCGCGTCTTTGCCGCCCGCAGCCGCGACGGCTGGCAGATCATGCCCGGTGGCTTTGCGCGCATCGGCTCGGGCGACGATGTTGCCGCCATCGCCATGCAGGCCGGCGGCACAGCGGCCGACGTCTGGATCGTCAGCGACCGGCCGGTCGAACGCACCACCCTTCTACCGGCCGAAGAAAGCTTCACCCGCAACATGCCGGGCAGCCTGCCGAGCCGCGCCGCCGACAACCTGTTCTGGCTCGGTCGCTACATCGAGCGGGCCGAAGGGGCGTTGCGCATCTTGCGCGCCTGGCACGGCCGGTTTGCCGAGACAGCCGACCCGAGCCTGCCCCTGTTGCAGGACGTCACCGACTATCTGGCGGCGCTGGATATCGATACCCGACAGGCGGTACCCGACAGCCTGCTGGCCAATATCTCAAGCGCGCTGTTCAGCGCCGGCAATATCCGCGACCGCTTCTCGCCGGACGGCTGGCTGGCGCTCAACGACCTCTCGCAGACGGCGCGCAGGTTCCATGCAACAGTGCAATCGGGTGATGATGCGACCCGCGCCATGACCGTGCTGTTGCGCAAGCTTGCCGGTTTTGCCGGCCTGGTGCACGAAAACATGTATCGCTTCACCGGCTGGCGCTTCTTGTCGATCGGCCGCTACATCGAGCGTGGCCTGCACATGACGCGGCTGCTCGGCCATATGTCCGGCCCGAACGCCCCCGATGGCGCCTATGACATGCTGCTCGAGATCGGTGACAGCGTCATGACCCATCGCCGGCGCTACAACGTCAACACGGCTGCACTGACGGTGACCGACCTCCTGGCGCTCGATCCGCTCAACCCGCGCTCGGTGCTCTATCAACTGAACGAGATCAAGACCGAGGTCGAGCTCCTGCCGAACGCCTATGTCAACGGCCAGATGTCGCCCTTCTACCGCGAGGCGATGCGTTTGCATTCGGGCCTTGCGGTCATGACGCCGGAGGCGATGAACCTTGGCGTCTACGAAAGGCTGGAGCGGGACCTGGAAGCGCTCTCCAACATTCTCGCAAACACCTATCTCGGCTGACCTTCAGGACGCGCCCATGCTCTACGACATCAGCCTGAAGATCACCTACGGCTACGAAGTACCCGTATCGGGCGGGCGCCATCTGGTGCGCGTCATGCCGGCAACGCTTATCGGTCGCCAGCGGCTCGTCGTCGGATCGCTGAGCTGCCAGCCGATGCCGGCGGAGCGCTCCGAAAGCGTCGACTTCTTTGCCAATCCCTTCACGGCGATCCTGTTTCGCTCCGCCCATGACGATCTGGTGATCCGCATGCAGGCGCGCGTCCAGGTGGAACCGCTGCCGCTGACGGCGGATTTTTCCGCCGACCTGTCCCGTCTGCCGGCAGACCTTGCGGCGTGCTGGTCGGTCGATCCCGATGCCCCGCACCATTTCGTCGGTCCGAGCCCATTGCTGGCCGAGGTCCCTGAGATTGCCGATTATGCCCGGGCGCTTGTCACCCCCGGCATGACGATCCGCCAGATCGCGACAGCGATTTGCGCCCGCATCCATCGGGACTTCGTCTACGACGCCGAGGCGACCACGGTGAACACGACGGCCGCCGAAGCCTTCGCGCTCAAGCGCGGTGTCTGCCAGGATTTCACGCATGTGATGATCGTGGCGCTCAGAAGCCTCGGCATTCCCGCTGGGTATGTTAGCGGATTCTTAAGAACAATTCCCCCTGCAGGCAAGGAGCGCCTTGAAGGGGCCGACGCCATGCACGCCTGGGTTCGCATCTGGTGCGGCACCACTGCGGGTTGGCTGGAACTGGATCCAACCAACAATATACCGGCAGGAACCGACCATATCGTCGTCGGCCATGGCCGCGACTACGGCGACGTTGCACCTGTCATCGGCGTCCTGAAGAGCTATGGCGGGCAGAAGACGGAGCAGGCCGTTGACGTCATTCCGGTCACCTGACCCAGATCGGGACAGGGCATTCCCGTTTTCAGACACCGTCGCATCGCCCGAACACGCTGTAACCGCTGGATTTCCTGCATTCCGCTAAAATTGTAGCGATTGTCTGAACGTTATCGTAAGTCACCCCCGCTAATGTCGCCCTCAAGCTTGCAACGTGTTCCTTGGGGTGTGCAGAGATGGGAAAACGATCCACGATCAATCGGTCCTTCATGGCTATGCTGAAGGACCGTGGCGGAAACTTCGGCATGATGGCGGCCCTGGTCTCGCCATTGCTCCTGGCCGCCGGTGGCGTTGCCATCGACATGGCGAACATGGTGACCACGAAGAACCAGATGCAGGATGCGGCAGACGCCGCAGCACTTGCAGCCGCGTCCGCCCTGGTCTCCAAGACGGCGGAAACGCCCGAAAAGGCCAAGGAGATCGCCTTGAACTTTCTCGGCGCTCAAACCACGGGCACTGCCGCCGAGACGCCTGAGGGTGGCAAAGGTACAGGCCAGGGCGTAGTCTCTGGTGCGACCGCAACCCCGCAACCGGGGGACACGGCAACGAAGCCGAGCGTCGACATCAAGGAAACGGCAGTCGGCAAGAGTGACAAGGCATTCAAAGTCACGGTCGTGAACAAGAAGCTCATTCAGTTCAACGCCATGACACGCTTGCTCGGCCAGGAGTCGATCCAGCTGGAAACCGTCGCGGTCGCCGAGAGCGCAACGGAAACCCAGAACGCAATGTCGATGTATCTCGTCCTCGACCGCTCTGGCTCGATGGCATTCAAGACCAATGTCGAGAAAAAGCCGACGACAAGCTGCGTCAACTGGGACTCGAACAACTGGGGAAAAAGTAACGTCAAGGCGACAAGCCCCTGCTACATCGACAAGATCACCACCTTGAAGTCCGCCGTCGACACCTTGCTGAAGCCGCTCGCCGAAGCCGACAAGGACAAGAAATACGTTCGCGTCGGCGCGGTGTCCTATAGCAGCGACGTGTTCAAGGAAGAAAAACTCGCTTGGGGAACGACGAAGGCCAGCACCTATGTCCAGAACCTGGTCGCCGAAGGCGGCACGGATTCCAGCGGCGCCTTCGAGAAGGCCTATGCCGATCTCAAGGCCACCACGGAAAACGATGCGCATAAGCTGTCGAACGGACTCGTCCCGAAGAAATACATCATCTTCATGACCGACGGTGAGAACACGCACTACAAGGGCAAGACGCAAGCAACCCCGAAGGCAGGCGAATATTCTGCCTCCGATACGGCAACGCTCAAGGCCTGCACCGACGCCAAGAACGCCGGCATGATCGTATTCACCATCGCCTTCATGGCGCCGGATCGCGGCAAGACCCTGCTGGAGCAGTGCGCGACGTCGACCGCCCACTACAAGGCCCCGGAAAAAGCCGAGGAACTGCTTGCCGTTTTCGGTGAGATCGGCGCCCAGACTTCAGGCAAGATGGCACGCCTGACAAAGTAAACAAACAAAAGCGCGCAAGCATTGTGCCGCCCGGTCCCGCCGGGCGGCATTTTTCGTTCTGAAGACCGTGCCGGATCGCGATGCGTCGTCACACCTTCTGCCCTTCAGGCAATTCTAATCCTTTTAAAAACAGCTGTTGCAAGCGCTTCGGATCGATGCATAAATTGCCCATCCCCGGTCGGTTCCGGCCTGCGACCTCCCAACGCAACAGGGTAAGACAGTTCTGATGATGAACAAGATTTCCGCCAACGAACTGCCGCAGCCCGCACTTCGTTCCTCCGAACCCGATCAGCTTGCCGTCGAAATTCTCGAACGCCTGAAGTACCGCATCGGCAAGGATCCGAAGGTCGCAAAGCCGCATGACTGGCTGACGGCCGCGATTCTCGTGGTGCGCGACCGCATCACCGACAAGTGGATGGATTCGACCCGCCAGACCTACGCGACCGGCGCCAAACGCGTCTATTATCTCTCGCTCGAGTTCCTCATCGGCCGGCTGATGCGCGACGCCATGACCAATATCGGCCTGATGGAGGAGATGCGCGATGCGCTTGCCTCGCTCGGTGTCGATATCGACGTCATCGCCCTGCTCGAGCCCGACGCGGCTCTCGGCAACGGTGGTCTTGGCCGCCTCGCCGCCTGCTTCATGGAATCGATGGCGACCGTGGACGTGCCGGCCTATGGTTACGGCATCCGCTACATGCACGGCCTGTTCCGCCAGCAGATGGCCGATGGCTGGCAGGTGGAACTGCCGGAGACCTGGCTTGCCCACGGCAACCCCTGGGAGTTCGAGCGCCGCGAAAGCTCCTATGAAATAGGCTTCGGCGGCGCCGTCGAGACCGTCAATGTCGACGAGGAAATCCAGCGCTTCGTCTGGAAGCCGGCCGAGCGCGTGATCGCCACCGCCTTCGACACGCCGGCGGTTGGCTGGCGGGCCAAGCGCGTCAACACGCTGAGACTCTGGACGGCACAGCCGATCGACCCGATCCTGCTCGATGCCTTCAACGCCGGCGACCATATCGGCGCGCTGCGCGAAAGCAACAAGGCGGAAAGCCTGACCCGCGTGCTCTATCCGGCCGACGCCACGCCCGCCGGCCAGGAGCTTCGCCTGCGCCAGGAGTATTTCTTCTCCTCCGCCTCGCTGCAGGACATCCTGCGCCGCCACCTGCAGCAGTATCCGGATTTCACCTCGCTGCCCGATGCCGTCGCGATCCAGCTCAACGACACCCACCCGGCGGTCTCGGTCGCCGAACTCGTCCGGCTGTTGACCGACCTGCACGGCCTCGATTTCGAACAGGCCTGGGATATCACCCGCCGCACCATTTCCTACACCAACCACACGCTTTTGCCGGAAGCGCTCGAAAGCTGGCCCGTGCCGCTGTTCGAGCGGCTGCTGCCGCGCCACATGCAGATCGTCTATGCGATCAACGCCAAGATCCTGATCGAGGCGCGCAAGCAGAAGGGCGCCACCGACCAGGAGATCCGCAACATCTCCTTGATCGACGAAAGCGGCGATCGCCGGGTGCGCATGGGCAATCTTGCCTTTGTCGGCTCGCACTCGATCAACGGCGTCTCGGCGCTTCATACGGAGCTGATGAAGGAAACGGTGTTTGCCGACCTGCACAAGCTCTACCCGGATCGCATCAACAACAAGACCAACGGCATCACCCCGCGCCGCTGGCTGATGCAGTGCAATCCCGGCCTGTTCAGCCTGATCCGCGAGGCGATCGGCGACGAGTTCATGGACAATACCGAGGCGTTGCAGGCGCTCGACGCCTTCGCCGACAAGCCGGAGTTCCAGGAGCATTTCGCCGCCGTCAAGCGCGCCAACAAGGTCAAGCTCGCCCAGCTTGTCCAGAGCCGCCTCGGCATCAGGCTCGACCCGTCGGCGATGTTCGACATCCAGATCAAGCGCATCCACGAATACAAGCGCCAGCTGCTCAACATCATCGAGGCGGTGGCGCTCTACGACCAGATCCGCTCGCATCCCGAGCTCGACTGGGTGCCGCGCGTCAAGCTGTTTGCCGGCAAGGCGGCGCCGAGCTACCACAACGCCAAGCTGATCATCAAACTGGCAAACGACGTTGCCCGCGTCGTCAACAACGACCCGGCCGTCCGCGGTCTTCTGAAGATCGTCTTCGTGCCCAACTACAATGTCTCGCTGGCCGAGATCATCGTACCGGCCGCGGACCTCTCCGAGCAGATCTCGACCGCCGGCATGGAGGCGTCGGGCACCGGCAACATGAAGTTCGCGCTGAACGGCGCGCTGACGATCGGCACGCTCGACGGCGCCAATGTCGAGATGCGCGACTGGGTCGGCGAGGAGAACATCAAGATCTTCGGCCTGACCGCCGAGGAAGTCACCAACGCCCGCGCCGAGGGCCACAATCCGCGTGCCATCATTGAGGGCTCGCGCGAGCTGTCGCAGGCGCTGCAGGCGATCGCATCGGGTGTGTTTTCGCCCGATGACCGCAACCGCTTTACCAGCCTTGTCGATGGCCTCTACAATCACGACTGGTTCATGGTCGCGGCCGACTTCGAAGCCTACGCCAAGGCGCAGCGCGAGATCGACCAGCTGTGGACGACGCCATCCGCCTGGTATTCCCAGGCCGTGCGCAACACCGCGCGTATGGGCTGGTTCTCGTCCGATCGCACCATCCGGCAATATGCCGGGGAAATTTGGAGAGCCGGATGACCCCTTCGGCCGGCAAGGACCCGGAACCTGCAGCTTCAGCCCTGCTGTCAACGCCGGCCATTGCGGCCATTCTCACGGGCACGCATGACGATCCCTTCGCCGTTCTCGGCCTGCATCCGGTGGGCAAGACCTACGTCGCGCGCTGCTTCATTCCGGATGCCGCAAGCGTGGTTGTTGAAACGCTGGCGGGCAAGGAACTCGGCACCCTCGAACGGCGCGATGATGCCGGCTTCTTCGAGGGGCCGGTCTCGCTGCGCAAGATCCAGCCGGTGCGCTATCGCGCTCGCAACGATGGCGGCGAGTGGGTCGTCGTCGATCCCTACTCCTTCGGCCCGGTGCTGGGCCCAATGGACGACTATTATATGCGCGAGGGCTCGCATCTGCGGCTGTTCGACAAGATGGGCGCCCACCCGCTCAACCATGAGGGCGCCGAGGGCTATCACTTCGCCGTCTGGGCTCCGAATGCCAGGCGCGTTTCCGTGGTCGGCCAGTTCAACGACTGGGACGGGCGCCGCCATGTAATGCGCCTTCGCACCGATACCGGCATCTGGGAAATCTTCATCCCCGGCGTCGAAGCGGGCCTTGCCTACAAGTACGAAATCCTGGACCGCCAGGGCACGCTGCTGCCACTGAAGGCAGATCCCTTCGCGCGCCGCTCCGAGCTTCGGCCGAACACCGCCTCGGTGACGACACCCGAAATCGCGCAAGCGTGGGAAGACGAGGCGCATCGCGCCCATTGGGCGTCCGCGGATGCCCGTCGCCAGCCGATCTCGATCTACGAGGTGCATGCCGGCTCATGGCAGCGCCGCGACAACGGCGACATGCTGTCCTGGGACGAGCTTGCCGACCGATTGATCCCCTATTGCGTCGACATGGGCTTCACCCACATCGAGTTCCTGCCGATCTCCGAATTTCCCTACGACCCCTCCTGGGGCTATCAGACGACCGGCCTCTATGCGCCGACGGCCCGCTTCGGCGAGCCGGAAGGCTTCGCCCGCTTCGTCAATGGCTGCCACAAGGTCGGGCTCGGCGTCATCCTCGACTGGGTACCGGCGCATTTCCCGACCGACGAGCATGGTCTGCGCTGGTTCGACGGTACAGCACTCTACGAGCACGAAGATCCGCGCCAGGGCTTCCACCCGGACTGGAACACGGCGATCTACAATTTCGGCCGCCAGGAAGTGCTGTCCTTCCTCGTCAACAACGCGCTCTACTGGGCGGAGAAATTCCATGTCGACGGCCTGCGCGTCGATGCGGTCGCCTCGATGCTTTACCTCGATTACTCGCGCAAGCATGGCGAATGGGTGCCGAACGAATACGGCGGCAACGAGAATCTCGCAGCGGTCCGCTTCCTGCAGACGCTGAACACCGAAATCTATGGTTCCCACAAGGGTATCCTGACGATTGCCGAGGAATCGACCTCCTGGCCCAAGGTATCGCATCCGGTCCATGCCGGCGGTCTCGGCTTCGGCTTCAAGTGGAACATGGGCTTCATGCACGACACGCTGCAATACATGTCGCGAGAGCCGATCCACCGCCGCCACCACCACAACGACCTGACCTTCGGCCTGCTTTACGCCTTCAGCGAAAACTTCGTGTTGCCGCTGTCCCATGACGAGGTCGTGCATGGCAAAGGCTCGCTGATTGCCAAGATGACCGGCGACGACTGGCAGAAGTTCGCCAACCTGCGCGCCTACTACGCCTTCATGTGGGGCTACCCCGGCAAGAAGCTGCTGTTCATGGGCCAGGAATTCGCGCAATGGCGCGAATGGTCGGAGGAGCGCGCGCTCGACTGGAACCTGCTCGAATATCACCTGCACGAGGGCATGCGGCGCCTGGTGCGTGACCTCAACGGCACCTACCGCTCCAAGCCGGCGCTACATGCGCGCGATTGCGAGGGCGACGGCTTCGAGTGGCTGATCGCCGATGACCGCGACAATTCGGTCTTTGCCTGGCTGCGCAAGGCGCCGGGCGAAAAGCTCGTCGCCGTCATCACCAATTTCACGCCCGTCTATCGGGAAAGCTACACGATCCCGCTTCCGGTCGCGGGTCGCTGGAAGGAAGTGCTGAACACCGACGCGGAGATCTACGGGGGGAGCGGCAAGGGCAACGGCGGCGCCGTTCAGGCACAAAAGGACAAGACAGGAGCGATAACCGCCAGCATCACCTTGCCGCCCTTGGCAACGCTGATGCTGGAGCAGGATTAGAGCCTTTCCCGCCAACCGCCCGAAGCGGTTGTCCTGGGAAAGGCGTCAAGAAATTTCGAGGGCCGCAAGGCGTCGCAAAGGTCGCGTTGACGATCCCGAAGAACAATCAATTTGGGGAGGACAAATGGTGGAAAAGCGTACGCAACCCTTGGCCCGTGATGCCATGGCCTATGTTCTCGCTGGCGGCCGCGGCAGTCGCCTGAAGGAATTGACCGACCGGCGGGCAAAGCCTGCGGTCTATTTCGGCGGCAAGGCCCGCATCATCGATTTCGCCCTCTCCAACGCGCTCAACTCCGGTATCCGCCGCATCGGCGTCGCCACCCAATACAAGGCGCATTCGCTGATCCGCCATCTGCAGCGCGGCTGGAACTTCTTCCGCCCCGAGCGCAACGAAAGCTTCGACATCCTGCCGGCAAGCCAGCGCGTCTCCGAGACGCAATGGTACGAAGGCACCGCCGACGCGGTCTACCAGAACATCGACATCATCGAGGATCATGGCGTCGAGTACATGGTCATCCTGGCGGGCGACCACATCTACAAGATGGACTACGAATTGATGCTGCAGCAGCACGTCGATTCCGGCGCCGACGTCACCATCGGCTGCCTCGAGGTGCCGCGCATGGAGGCGACCGGTTTCGGCGTCATGCATGTCGACGACAAGGATCGCATCATCGCCTTCGTCGAGAAGCCGGCCGACCCGCCGGGCATTCCTGGCAATCCCGGCATGGCGCTCGCATCCATGGGCATCTACGTCTTCCACACAAAGTTCCTGATGGACCTGTTGCGGCGCGACGCCGCCGATCCGAAATCGAGCCGCGACTTCGGCAAGGACATCATCCCCTATATCGTCGACAACGGTAAGGCGGTCGCCCACCGCTTCAACCAGTCCTGCGTCCGCTCGGATTTCGAGCGCGAGGCCTATTGGCGTGACGTCGGTACGATCGATGCCTATTGGCAGGCCAATATCGACCTGACCCACGTGACGCCGGAACTCGACATCTACGACAGCACCTGGCCGATCTGGACCTTCGCCGAGATCAAGCCGCCGGCCAAGTTCGTGCATGACGACGAAAACCGTCGCGGTTCGGCGACCTCCTCGCTGGTGTCTGGCGACTGCATCATCTCCGGCGCTGCGCTTAATCGCAGCCTGCTTTTCACCGGCGTCCGCGTAAATTCATATTCGCGACTGGAAAATGCCGTCATCCTGCCCGATGTGAAGATCGGTCGTCGCGCGTTGCTGAGCAACGTGGTGATCGACAGCCGCGTGGTCATTCCGGAAGGCCTCGTCGTCGGTGAAGATCCGGAGCTGGATGCGAAGCGCTTCCGCCGTTCGGAAAACGGCGTTTGCCTGATCACCCAAACGATGATCGACAAACTGGGAATGTAGGTCCGCCGTTGATGAACATCCTTTCCGTTGCGTCCGAAGTGTATCCGCTGGTCAAGACCGGGGGGCTTGCCGATGTCGTCGGCGCCCTGCCGGCCGCACTGTCGCCGCACGGTATCCGCACCCGCACCCTGGTGCCGGGCTATCCAGCGGTGCTGCAGAAACTGAAGAAGAAAAAGAAGGTCGGCAGTTTCGCCAACCTGTTCGGCAGCCCGGCCTCGGTTCTGGCCGCCGACCTCGACGGGCTCGACCTTCTGGTGCTCGATCTGCCCGCACTCTACGAGCGCGACGGCGGTCCGTACGTCGACGCGACCGGCCGCGACTATGTCGACAACTTCCGCCGCTTCGCCGCGCTGTCGCTGGCCGCGGCCGAGATCGCCGCCGGCGATGTCGTCGCCGGCTTCAAGCCCGATATCGTCCATGTGCACGACTGGCAGACGGCGCTGACCCCGGTCTACATGCGCTTTGGCCGCGCCGCCGCGACGCCGACGGTCATGACCATCCACAACATCGCCTTCCAGGGCCAGTTCGGACCGGAGGTCTTTGCCGAACTGGCGCTACCGCCGGAAGCCTTCTCGATGCAGTTCGTCGAATATTACGGTGATGTCGGCTTCCTCAAGGGCGGCCTGCAGACGGCGAACGCGGTCACCACCGTCAGCCCATCCTATGCGCAGGAGATCCTGACGCCGGAATTCGGAATGGGCCTCGAGGGCCTGCTGAAGAGCAGGCTTTCCGATCTTTCCGGCATCGTAAACGGCATCGACGCCGACGTCTGGAATCCGGCAAGCGACCCGTTGATTGCCCAGCATTTCACCGCCACGACCTTGAAGCAGCGCGGCGCCAACCGGCGGGCGCTCGAACAACGCTTCGGCCTCGAACAGGGCACCGGCCCGATCTTCTGCGTCATCAGCCGGCTCACCTGGCAGAAGGGCATGGACCTTTTGGCCGAAGTTACCGACGAGATCGTGGCGATGGGCGGCAAGCTCATCGTTCTCGGCTCCGGCGATGCCGCGCTCGAGGGCGCGCTGCTTGCCGCCGCCTCGCGCCATCGCGGCCATGTCGGCATGGTCACCGGCTATAACGAGCCGCTCTCGCACCTGATGCAGGCGGGATCGGACGCGATCCTCATCCCGTCGCGCTTCGAGCCCTGCGGGCTGACCCAGCTTTACGGTCTGCGTTACGGCTGCGTACCGGTCGTCGCGCGCACCGGCGGTCTCGCCGATACCATCATCGACGCGAACGAAGCCGGGTTGTCGGCCAAGGTCGCGACCGGTTTCCAGTTCACACCGGTCAACACCGACGGGTTGCGTCTTGCGATCCGGCGCGTCTTCCGTGCATACAACGATCCGAAAGTCTGGGCGCGTCTGCAGACCCAGGGCATGAAATCGGACGTATCCTGGGCCAGAAGCGCCGAGCGTTACGTCTCTCTATATTCCGGTCTTCTCGGGAAAGGCTAAAACACAATGATAAGAACAGTCACCACCACGCCCTATGGCGACCAGAAGCCCGGCACCTCGGGCCTGCGCAAGAAGGTTCCGGTGTTCCAGCAGAAGAACTATGCCGAGAACTTCATCCAGTCGATCTTCGACGCACTCGAAGGCTTTTCCGGCCAGACCCTGGTGATCGGCGGCGACGGCCGCTACTACAACCGTGAGGTCATCCAGATCGCCATCAAGATGGCGGCGGCCAACGGCTTCGGTCGCGTGCTCGTCGGCCGCGGCGGCATCCTGTCGACGCCTGCCGCATCCAACGTCATCCGCAAGTACCAGGCCTTCGGCGGCATCGTGCTTTCGGCCAGCCACAATCCCGGCGGCCCGACCGAAGACTTCGGCATCAAGTACAATATCGGCAATGGCGGCCCGGCGCCGGAAAAGGTCACCGATGCGATCTATGCCCGCAGCCAGGTGATCGACACCTACAAGATCTCCGACGTCGCCGACGTCAACCTCGACGCCGAGGGCACGCAGGAGATCGACGGCATGACGGTAACGGTCATCGACCCCGTCGCCGACTACGCCGCGCTGATGGAAAGCCTGTTCGACTTCGACGCCATCCGCAAGCTGATCGCCGGCGGCTTCCGCGTCGTCTTCGACGCGATGAGCGCGGTCACCGGTCCTTACGCCAAGGAGATCATCGAAAAGCGCCTCGGCGCGCCGAAGGGCTCGGTGATGAACTTCATTCCGCTGCCGGACTTCGGCGGCCACCATCCGGATCCGAACCTCGTGCATGCCCGCGCGCTCTACGAGACGATGATGGCGCCCGACGCACCCGATTTCGGTGCGGCCTCCGACGGCGACGGCGACCGCAACCTCGTCATCGGCCGCGGCATCTTCATCACCCCGTCCGACAGCCTGGCGATGCTGGCGGCCAACGCGCATCTGGCGCCGGGCTATGCCAAGGGACTCGCCGGCATCGCCCGTTCGATGCCAACGAGTGGGGCTGCCGACCGGGTCGCCGAAAAGCTCGGCATCGGCCTCTACGAGACGCCGACCGGCTGGAAGTTCTTCGGCAACCTTCTCGATGAGGGCATGGCGACGATCTGCGGCGAGGAAAGTGCGGGCACCGGCTCCAACCATGTGCGCGAAAAGGACGGCCTCTGGGCGGTTCTGCTCTGGCTCAACATCCTGGCCGTGCGCAAGGAAAGCGCGCTCGACATCGCCCGAGATCACTGGGCGACCTACGGCCGCAACTACTATTCGCGCCACGACTACGAGGAAGTGGACAGCGACGCCGCCAACGGGCTGGTGGCCGCGCTTCGCGACCAGCTCGCGACCCTGCCTGGAAAGTCCTTCGGGGCGCTCAAGGTCGCGACGGCGGACGACTTTGCGTACAACGACCCGGTCGACCACTCCGTCAGCAAGAACCAGGGCATCCGCATCCTGTTCGAAGGCGGTTCGCGCGTGGTCTTCCGCCTGTCGGGCACCGGCACTTCGGGCGCGACGCTGCGCGTCTATATCGAGCGTTTCGAACCGGATCCGGCCCGTCACGATATCGACACCCAGGAGGCGCTTGCCGACCTCATCCTCGTCGCCGACGAGATCGCTGGCATAAAGACCCGCACGGGCCGTACCGAGCCAAGCGTCATCACCTGACGGAGCGGCCCATCGGGGCGCTCCAAGACCCGACATTGCTGCTGCCCAGTTCTTTGGATCGGGCTCGATTTAGAAACGGGGCAGCAGACTTGAAGCGTTACAGCGTCCTTGCGCGTCATCTTTGACGCGTGGCGTTGCAAAAACCGAGGGGTGCCTGATTGATGCCGACCGCTGCACTGCCACCCCTCGGCGCCACGCTTACCCCTGATGGCACGCGCTTTGCCGTGTGGTCCCGCAACGCCGCACGTATCGACCTCTGCCTGTTCGACAAGGCGGGCGAAAAGGCCTTGCGCCAACTGCCGATGGTGCGCGACGGCGACGTGCACAGCCTGGTGGTTACCGACGCGCCGAAAGGGACCCGCTACGGCTTTCGCGCCGACGGTGTCTATTCGCCCGATCACGGTCTCTGGTTCGATCCGTCGAAACTGCTGGTCGACCCCTACGCCATCGAACTCGACCGGCCGTTCCGGCACGATCCGAGGCTCACCATATTCGGAGAGGACACCGCAGACCTCGTGCCGAAGGCGATCGTCACCGACATCAAGACCGCCAAGCCGAAGCCGCCGATCTTCAAGACAGGCGGGCTGATCTACGAGATCGCGGTCAAGCCATTCACGGCCTTGCGCCAGGACATTCCCGAGGCCAAGCGCGGTACGGTCGCAGCACTTGCCGAGCCCGCCATCATCGCGCATCTGAAGCGACTTGGCGTTTCCGCCGTCGAACTGATGCCGATCGTCGCCTGGATCGACGAGCGCCACCTGCCGCCGCTCGGGCTCTCGAACGGCTGGGGCTACAATCCGATCGCGCCGATGGCGCTCGATCCCAGGCTGGTGCCGGGAGGGGTCAAGGAGCTTCGCCAGACGGTCGAGGCGCTGCGCAAGGCCGGCATTGGCGTCATCCTAGATCTGGTCTTCAATCATTCCGGCGAAAGCGACCGGCTCGGCACCACGCTCTCGATGCGCGGGCTCGACAGCCTTGCCTACTATCGCCACGTCACCGACAGGCCCGGCGATCTCATTAACGACACCGGTTGCGGCAACACGATTGCCTGCGACCATCCGGTCGTACAGGCGCTGATCCTCGACAGCCTGCGCCATTTCGTGCTGGCGACCGGGGTCGACGGCTTCCGCTTCGATCTCGCCTCGATCCTCGGGCGCGACATGACCGGCTTCCACCGCGACGCGCCGTTGTTTGCAGCCATCCACGCCGATCCCGTGCTTGCCGATCGCGTCCTGATCGCCGAACCCTGGGATATCGGCCCCGGCGGCTATCAGCTCGGCAATTTTCCAGCGCCGTTTCTCGAATGGAACGACCGGGCCCGCGACGATATCAGGCTTTACTGGCGCGGCGACCGGCACGTGATCGGCGCGCTTGCGACAGCGCTCGCCGGCTCGTCCGACACCTTCGCCCGCTGGGGCGACGCCGGCACCCGGACGGTCAACTTCATCGCCGCCCATGATGGCTTCACCCTTGCCGACATCGTTGCCTATGCCGGCAAGCACAACGAGGCCAACGGCGAGGAGAACCGCGACGGTCACAACGAGAACCATTCCTGGAACAACGGCGCCGAGGGCGAGACCGCCGACCCCGAGATCGTGGCCGCCCGCCGGCACGACGTCATGGCTCTGATCGGCACGCTGTTTGCCTCACGCGGCACGATCATGCTGACCGCCGGCGACGAGGGCGGGCGCACGCAACGGGGCAACAACAATGCCTATTGCCAGGACAATGCCATCACCTGGATCGACTGGGACGCCATGGACGAGGCGCTGGTGGCCCACACCGCGGCGCTGTCGGCACTCAGGAAGCGCTTCCATGTCTTCGGCGAGACCACCTTCTTCACCGGCAACGGCGATGTCGACTGGTTGCGCCTCGACGGCCACAGGATGGCGGCAGCGGACTGGGAGCACCCGGCAACCGACAACCTGATGATGGTGCTTGCGACCCGCGACGGCAGCAGGAAGCGACCAACGCGGCTTGCCGTCATCGTCAATCGCAGCCACGCGCCACACCCGTTCCACCTGCCCGAAAGCCTCGACGGCCGCTGGCAGGATGCGCTTTCCGCCAAGCCGCCGCCGACCTTCGTGCCCGCGCGCTCGGTTTCCTTCTTCGTCGAGAATTTCTGAACCATTCCGACCACTTGCTAGACATCACCCAGCAGGCCTATAGATTCGGCGGGGGCCACTTTCAGGACAGTCACATGCTGAAGGATATTTCACTTACCGACATCATGCCGCGCGTCGGCACCGAGATCGGCGTCTCCGACTGGATCACGGTGACGCAGGACATGATCGACAAATTCGCCGAGGCAACCGGCGACTACCAGTATATCCACGTCGACCCGGTGCGCGCCGCCGCCGAGACGCCGTTCGGTGGCACGATCGCCCATGGCTTCCTGTCGTTGTCGCTGTTGTCGGCGATGAACTACAGCTGCCTGCCGAAGATCCGCGAACAGACGCTGGGCATCAACTACGGCTTCGAGAAGGTGCGCTTCGTGGCACCGGTCAAGACCGGCAAGCGTGTGCGAGGGCACTTTACCATGTCCGACGCGCGCTTCCGTGGCGCCAGCATGCTGATGATCACCTACGATGTCAGCGTCGAGATCGAAGGCGAACGCAAACCGGCGCTGACCGCCACCTGGCAGACGATCATCCAGTTCGATCCGAAGGACCGCCCGGCCGATGCCTGAGGCAAGGGCAGCCCGACAACACCTGCACGACCCAGCTTGCACCTGGACGGGGAAATCGACGCGATGATCGTCGAGCCGGCCGACGGCCGCTTTGTCCCGGACTTTGCGGCGTGCGATTTTTCCTTCGAAGTCACGGCGGAGGTTCTGCCACCGTTTGACGGGCCAGGGCTCGGCGGCATCAGGGAACTGGAAGCCTACCGAAAGACCTACGGCACGAACCCCGTCGAACTGATGGAAGCGGCGAGCGATGATGATGCCGCGCTCTTCGTTGTGCGTGAAGCGGACCGGATGCTCGGCTACATCGCATTGTCCATCAGTTGGAACGGCTACGCCGAGATCGATGATATCGCCGTCGATGCCTCGGCGCGCCGTGCCGGCGTCGCCGTGGCGATGATGGACAGGGCCGTGCAATGGGCAAGAGACCACAGCCTGGCGGGACTTCGCCTCGAAACCCAGTCCAACAATGTTGCAGCCTGCCGTTTCTACGCACGATACGGTTTCGAGCTGGCCGGCTACGACCGCTATCTCTATACGGCGCTCACCCCGGACACGCGCGAGGTTGCGCTCTATTGGTATCTGCGTTTCGACGCCGACTAGAGCGCCGTGCATTCATATGAACGCGAAAAGGTCGCTCTAAATCTGATCAACACACGATGACGTGGCGGATGACCTTGCCCTGGTCGAGCAGGTCGAAGGCCTCGTTGATCTCCTCGAGCGGTCCCGTGCTCGACAACAGCCTGTCGACCGGCAACTTGCCGCGTCTGTAGAGCCCGATATAGCGCGGAATGTCGCGGCTCGGCACGCAGCTTCCCATGTAGCTGCCGCGAAGCGTGCGCTCTTCGGCAACAAGGCTGACCGCCGGAATGGCGATCTGGCTCGACGGATGCGCAAGGCCAGCCGAAGCCGTCGCCCCGCCGCGACGGGTGATGCGATAGGCAAGCTCGAACGCCTTGACGGAGCCTGCCGCCTCCAGCGCATGGTCGACACCGCCCGATGTCGCCTCGCGGATCGTCTCGGCCACGTCAGGAGCGGTGGCGACGAATGTGTCGGTCGCACCGAGCGAGCGCGCCAGCGCCAGCTTGTCCTTGCTCAGATCAATCGCCACCACCCGCTCCGCCCCGGACGCGACCGCTCCGAGAACCGCGGCAAGCCCGACACCGCCGAGGCCGACGATTGCCACCGACTGGCCCGGCTGAACCCGGCAGGTATTGACGATGGCCCCGACACCGGTCAGCACCGCGCAACCGAAAAGCGCTGCCTCGACCAGTGGCAGATCGGCGTCCACCTTGACGGCTGAACGACGCGACACCACCGCGTGCTCGGCAAAGCCGGATACGCCGAGATGGTGGTGGACCGGAACGCCGTCGCAGTGGATCCGGCGTGCGCCTGAAAGCAGCGTTCCCCGGCCGTTGGCCTCGGCGCCGGGAAGGCACAGCGCCGGGCGGCCTTCGGCGCAGGGCAGGCAATGACCGCAACTCGGCATGAAACTCATCACCACCCGGTCGCCGGGCTTGAGGTCGCTGACCGCGCTGCCGACGGCTTCGACCGTTCCCGCCGCCTCGTGGCCGAGTGCCATCGGCACCGGGCGCGGCCTGTCGCCGTTGATGACGGAAAGATCGGAATGGCAGAGGCCGGCCGCGCCGATGCGCACCAGCAACTCCTCGGGACCAGGCGGGTCGAGATCGACCGTCTCGATGGAGAGCGGCCGCGACCGTGCATAGGGCCGCTCGACCGGGGCGTGCCTGAGCACGGCTGCGCGTGTTTTCAACCTATCCTCCCGCTTGTATCGGGGGACAGCTTAGCCGCCGGAGGTCGCCGGCGGCAAGGTCGCATCGGTGCCTGACGATCGGCCTATGAGACCGCCAAGCCCCTGCTGCACGTTGTCGATGCTAGTGGCCGGCGTCCGCCGCCCCTTCCGACAGCATGCCGAAGACGTAGGGCGAAAACGACCGCCAGCATTCGACGCGGAACGTGTCCTCGGCGATGCGCAGGAGAACGATTTCCACCTTGCCGAGGATCGTGCGCGAGCAGGCGCCAACAGGAAAGATCGCCAGCGACAGGTCTTGCGGGCAGCCGCTGTTGATGGCCACCTCCGCACCGGGTCCGCTGACGATGACGGCAACGTTGCGATGGGAAACGTCGACCGCCGAATGCAGCGTGCCGCTGGTGGCCGAAGCCGCCATCAGGTCGGCTTCGCTCTCGTCGATGACAAGCCATTCGTCCGGGCCGAGCCAGAGCGCATGGCGCTTGCCACTTGAAGCCGAAGTCTTCGGCCTGCTCGGCAAGGTCACACCCAGCGCCGCCGAAAGACCGGCAAGCGCATCGGTGCCGGCCCTGAGCGACAACCGCGAAGCGGCCGGTGCCGGCGTCAGGATCACGTCGGTAAACCCGCCGCGCGCGGTCAGAGCCGCCTTGCGGGTTGCAGTTGCCAGATCAGCCATGGAGGCGACCCCCTTCCTTGTCAAAGAACACCATGTCGCTCACCTCGACGGCGATCGTCCTGTCGGCCATCGGCACGTAGAGTGTCTGGCCGAGGCGGGCGCGGCCACCGGCAACGACGGCAAGCGCGATCGAGCGACCGCAGTTTTCCGACCAGTAGGACGACGTCACATGGCCGAGCATCGTCATCGGCTTCGGCTGGTTCGGATGGGCGACGATCTGCGCGCCCTCCTCCAGCACGACGGTCGGATCCTTCGTGAGGAGGCCTACGAGCTGCTTGCGACCCTCCTTGACCAGATCCGGTCGCTTGAGGCCGCGAATGCCGACGAAATCGGTCTTCTTCTTCGAGACGGCCCAGGACAGCGCCGCGTCGTCGGCTGTGAGCGTCCCGTCGGTGTCCTGGCCGACGATGATATAGCCCTTCTCGGCGCGCAGCACGTGCATGGTCTCGGTGCCGTAGGCGCAGGCGCCCATCGGCTCTGCCCGTTCCCAGATCGCTTCCCAGACCGCCTGGCCGTAGTCGGCCGGCACGTTGACCTCGAAGCCGAGCTCGCCGGTGAACGACATGCGGAACAGCCGGGTCGGCACACCGCAGATCTTGCCCTCGGCCACGCTCATATGCGGGAAGGCTTCGTTGGTAAGATCGATGCCCTCCACCAGCGGCGCGATGATCTCGCGCGCCTTCGGACCCTGGACGGCGATGACGGCCCATTGTTCGGTCGTCGACGTCAGCCAGACCTTCAGGTGTGGGAACTCCGTCTGCAGGTAGTCTTCCATGTGGTTCATCACCCGCGGCGCACCGCCGGTGGTGGTCGTCACGTGGAAGCGGTCCTCGGCGAGCCTGCCGACCACGCCGTCGTCATAGACGAAGCCGTCGTCGCGCAGCATGATGCCGTAGCGGCAGCGGCCGGGTTTCAGCGTGTCCCAGGCGTTGGTGTACATCAGGTTGAGGAACTGAGCCGCATCCGGGCCGACCACCTCGATCTTGCCGAGCGTCGAGGCGTCGAACAGGCCGGCGACCTCGCGCACGGTCTTGCATTCGCGCGCCACCGCCTCGTGCATGCCCTCGCCCGCCTTCGGGTAGAACCAGGCGCGTTTCCAGTTGCCGACATCCTCGAACGCAGCACCTTGCGCCTCTTCCCAGGCATGAACGGGTGTCTTGCGCGCGGGATCGAACAGGTTCCCACGCGAATGATTGACGATCGCGCCAAAGGTGACCGGCGTATAGGGCTGGCGGAAGGTTGTCAGCCCCACCTGCGGAATGTCCTTGCCGAGTGCTTCTGCGGCAATCGCAAGGCCATGCATGTTGGACAGCTTGCCCTGGTCCGACGCCATGCCGTTGGTGGTGAAGCGCTTGATATGCTCGATCGACTGCATGCCCTCGCGCACCGCAAGCCGGATATCCTTGGCGCAGACGTCGTGCTGGAAGTCGATGAAGGCCTTGACGCTGGTGTCGGGCCCGGCGCCTTCGGCAGCCCCGATCATGCCCCCGGTCCAGCCGTAGGCGTTGTCGCCGTGCAGCGTCACCTGGGTGCCGCCCTCGGCGCCGGCCGCACGCGCGGTCAGCTCACCGGCGGCGAGCGCCTCGTCGATCGTTGCCTGCAGGTCGTCGGTGCCGTTGCATGCGCCGATCGACAGGCAATCCTGCAGATAGGTGCCGGGCAGGAAGCGCTGCGTTTGCGCATCGAACTTCACCTTGCCGCGCGATTGCGAGAACAGATGCACCGACGGCGTCCAGCCGGAGGAAACCAGCAGCGCATCAACCGCGATCTTGCGCGCCGATCCGCCGCCATTGCGGGCGACGCTGATCGACGATACGCGCAGCTTGCCGCCGGCATTGACGACGGAATGGCCGGTCAGCACCTCGATCCCGAGGCGGCGGGCTTCCGCAAGCACCGCTTCGCCCGGGTTATCGCGGCAGTCGACGATAGCAGGGACGGCAACGCCGGCGCGCTTCAGGTCGAAGGCAGCTTCATAGGCGGAATCGTGGGCCGTGTAGACGCCGACCTTGGAGCCGACGGCAACGCCATAGTGATTGAGATAGGTACGGCCGGCAGAGGCGAGCATGATGCCCGGACGGTCGTTATTGGCGAACACCATGTGGCGTTCGATCGAGCCGTTGGCGAGGATCACCTTCTTGGCCCGCACCTGCCACAGCCGCTCGCGCGGCAGTGCCTTGTCGAGTGCCGGCAAATGGTCCGTCACCCTTTCGACGAGGCCAACGAAATTGTGGTTGTAGTAGCCAAAGCCGGTGGTGCGCGTCAGCACCGTGACGTTGTCCATCGCCGCAAGCGTCCTGGCGGTCGCCTGCGCCCAGTCCCAGCCATCCTTGCCGTCGATCGTCGTGCCGCGTTCATAGCGCAGCGCCCCGCCGACATCTGGCTGCTCGTCGCAGAGGATCACCTTGGCGCCCGCCTTGGCCGCGGCAAGCGCTGCCGAAAGGCCGGCGACGCCGGCGCCGATGACGAGGACATCGCAATGGGCATAGCGGCTGGCATAGTGGTCCGGATCCGCTTCCGTCGGCGCCACGCCGAGGCCGGCGGCACGCCGGATGAAGGGTTCGTAGATCGCGTGCCAGGCAGCCTTCGGCCACATGAAGGTCTTGTAATAGAAGCCGGCGGCAAAAAATGGCGACAGGAGATCGTTGAAGCCTCCGACGTCGAAGGCGAGCGACGGCCAGCGGTTCTGTGATTCAACCTTCATGCCGTCGAAGACTTCCTGCACCGTCGCGCGCACGTTCGGCTGGCGGCGGGCCGCGTCGCGCGAAACGTCGAGCAGCGCGTTCGGCTCTTCGGCACCGGCCGAAAGAATGCCGCGCGGACGGTGGTATTTGAACGAGCGTCCAACGAGGTGAATGCCGTTGGCAAGCAGGGCCGAGGCGACCGTGTCGCCTTCAAGGGCCGTCAGTGTGCGTCCGTCGAAGGTGAAGCGGGCAGTGCGCGCCGGCGTCAGGCGTCCGGCACCTGCGATACGATTGGTGCCGCTCATCGTGCCGCTCCCTTGTCCCGCTCGCCGTTCAGAATGGCGGCCACGTCGGGCTTGGGTTCGCCCGCCTTGTAGGTGGTGTAGAACCGGTCGCTGACCGTATCGCGCGCGGCGTTGAAGAACCGGCCGCAGCCGTGGATATGGCGCCAGCGCTCGAAGATCAGACCCTTGGGGTTCTGACGCAGAAAGAAGTATTCCTCGAATTCCTCGTCCGTGATGTCGGCGATGTTGTCGGGACGCGCGATATGAGCGTCGCCGGCGCCGCGGAATTCGAGCTCGGAGCGCTCTTCCTCGCAATAGGGGCAATAGATCAGAAGCATCTCGAAATCCTTGGCAATCAGTGCGCAACGGCGGCAGCGGCCGCCTCGTCGATCAGTCGGCCCGTGCGGAAACGGTCAAGCGTCAGTCCGGCGGAAAGCCGGTGCGGTTCGCCCTTTGCGATCAGATGGGCAAAGAGGTTGGCCGAACCCGGCGTCGCCTTGAAGCCGCCCGTGCCCCAGCCCGCGTTCAGGAACAGGCCCGGAACCGGCGTAACGCCCTGGATCGGCGAACGATCCTGCGTGACGTCGACGATGCCGCCCCATTGCCGCATCATCTTGACGCGACGGAACATCGGGAAGAGTTCGCAGATCGCATCCAGCGTGTGGGTGATGATCTGCAGGCCGCCCGTCTGGGAGTAGGAATTGTACTGGTCGGTGCCCGCGCCGATGACGAATTCGCCCTTGTCGGACTGCGAGATATAGGCGTGCACCGAATTCGACATGACGACGCAGGGGAAGATCGGCTTCAGCGGCTCCGACACCAGCGCCTGCAGCGGCTGGCTCTGCAGCGGCACGCGCACGCCTGCCATTTCCATCAGCACCGAGGAGTGACCGGCAGCGGAAACGCCGATCTTCTTTGCGCCGATGAAGCCGCGATTGGTGTCGACGCCGGTCACATGGCCATTCTCGTCGCGGCGGATGCCGGTGACCTCGCAGTTCTGGATGATGTGCACGCCGCGATCGGACGCGCCACGGGCATAACCCCAGGCGACCGCATCGTGGCGGGCGGTGCCGCCGCGGCGCTGGAGGGCTGCGCCGTTGATCGGGTAGCGGGCGTTCTTGGCGATGTCGAGCGGCGGGCAATAGGCCTTGGCCTGCTCCGGCGTCAGCCACTCGTTGTCGATGCCGTAGAGGCGATTGGCGTTGATGTGACGCTTGAACGACTGCTGGTCGTGGATGTTGTGCGACAGCATCATGACGCCGCGCGGCGAATACATGACGTTGTAGTTCAGATCCTGCGACAGGTTCTCCCAGAGCTTCAGCGAGTGCTCGTAGATGTCCATGCTCTCTTCATAGAGATAGTTGGACCGGATGATCGTGGTGTTTCGGCCGGTATTGCCGCCGCCGATCCAGCCCTTTTCGAGCACCGCGACATTGGTGATGCCGTGCTCCTTGGCGAGGTAGTAGGCAGCACCCAGACCGTGGCCGCCGCCGCCGATGATGATCACATCATAGTCCTTGCGGGGCTCGGGCGAGGCCCATTGCGGCCCCCATCCCTTGTGGCCGCGCAAAGCCTCGCGCGCCACGGCAAAAACTGAATATTTGCGCATCCGCCTGTTACTCCATGAACCCCGGTGATCATTCTCGTTGGCGTTAGAAATCGCAAATCCGGCGCCCACGCAACGTTTCTTTTGCGACGCAAACGCGCGGACTTGCGCGCAGTTGCGACATCGCCGCGTCGCGCCATCTGCGGCGTGATGATACACATGCCTGGCCGCGGTTGCGGATTTTTCAGCACGGCCTGATGTCCTCGCTGGACTTTCCGCCGATGATCTGGTATCCGCACCTTCAATCGTCGAGCTTTCAGCTCAGCGAACGTAGCTTTTTTTGCCTCCGACACCTGACGTGAGGCAACAACTCGAAACAACCAAAGGAACGGGATTTCACGTGCAGGTACTTGTCCGCGATAACAATGTTGATCAGGCGCTCCGCGCTCTCAAGAAGAAGATGCAGCGCGAAGGCATTTTCCGCGAAATGAAGATGCGTGATTTCTACGAAAAGCCGTCCCAGAAGCGCGCCCGCGAAAAGGCTGAAGCCGTTCGCCGCGTCCGCAAGCTGGCACGCAAGCGCGCACAGCGCGAAGGCCTCGTTGCCCGTTAATTTGTCGATTTTTCGACGCTTTTCGATCTAAGTCGGGCGGGGGCGAAATATCGCCGCCGCCTTTCTTTTGGTATGGACATCTTTTCCGTCGTCGGGCTAGCGTGACAATCGCAGCCGGCAACGGTGGCCGGTGCGGCGCTCGACGCCGGACGGTTTGCCGCAGGCTCAGTTAGCCTCGGCTGTGGAGCCCCGCGAATTTCGCCGGTCTCCGTTAACGGGAAGCCGATGGCTTTCGGACCTAGTCGCATTGAGGGATCGACCTTTGACACTTGCTGCCATGACTGCGGACGTCGCCGGTTTCACCACCCAAGAGGCGCGCCGCCGCCACCAGCGCAAGCCGAAGCTTGCCGCCATGCTGCTTCTCGGATCGGCCCTGCTTATCGCGGGTTGCCAGACCGAAGGACCGGAATCGATGGCCAAGGTCGAGCGCGAACAGGGCTCGCAGGGCAATATCGCCTCGCTATCGAGCGTGATCGCCTCCAATCCGAGCGATCCGGAAGGCTACAACGTTCGCGGTTCTGCCTATGGCCGTGCCGGCGAGTACCGCCGCGCCATCGCCGATTTCGACCAGGCGATCCAGCTCAACCCGCGTTTCTACCAGGCCTTTGCCAACCGGGCGCTCGTTCATCGCAACATGGGCAACACCCAGGCGGCCCTTGCCGACTACAACATGGCGCTGCAACTGAATGCCAACTATGACGTGGCCTATATCGGCCGCGGCAATCTCTACCGCCAGGCCGGCCAGCTCGATTCCGCCTTCAACGATTTCAACAAGGCGATCCAGCTCGACACCACCGACCCGCGCGCCTACCACAATCGCGGCCTGATCTACCAGGCGCGCAACCAGCACGGCCAGGCGATCGAAGACTTCTCGACCGCGATCTCGCTGTCGCCGAGCTCGCCGGAACCCTATAACGGCCGCGGCATTTCCTACGTCGCCCAGGGCGATGACGACAACGCCTTCTCCGACTTCAACACCGCCATCACGCTCGACGGCAAGGTTGCCGAATCCTGGGCGAACCAGGCTCTCGTCTATGAGCGCAAGGGCGACAAGGTGAAGGCCTCGAAGTCCTACTCGCACGCCCTGCAGCTCGATCCGAAATACGAGCCGGCGCGCGCGGGCCTCGCCCGGGTGAAAGCCTCGTAACAGGCAGACTGCGTTCCCTCTTCAACGCCCGCGACCACGTCGCGGGCGTTTTCGTTTGCCCGTTGCGCCGATCGCTTCATCCGCGACGAAGGGAACCTTCCCGGCCACCATCCGTTTGCCCCACGGAATGACAACGGAGAGTGACCCATGATCAAGAAGACCATCATTGCGACGCTGGCCCTGGCAGCCCTTAGCGCCGGCCCGTCCGCAGCCCAGAACTATGTCGCGCTCGGCCGCCTCGTCTGCGGCTCCGACGGCGGCACGGGCATGATCCTCACCTCGACGAAGAACCTCCTGTGCACCTTCACCCCGGCCAACGGCGCGCCGAAGGCAAGCTATGCCGGTACCATTCGCAAGATCGGCATCGACATCGGCAAGACCGGCAAGAGCACCATGGTCTGGGACGTGCTGGCCAAGACCGGCACGCCCGTGACGGCACATGCCCTTGCCGGCGAGTATTACGGCATTGGCGCCGATGCCAGCCTCGCCGTCGGCGGCGGCGCCAAGGTGATCGGTGGCGGCACCAACAAGGCCTTCATGCTGCAGCCGGTCAACGTGCAGGTTCAGGAAGGCCTGAACATCGCAATCGGCGTCGACGAACTGACGCTCGCGCCTGCGAGCTGACGGCGCGGCCCCTCACGCAATGCCGGCGGGATGATCCTCGCCGACAGGCGTCGAGCTGTCGGGGAGGCCGCCCCCTCCACAGCATGCCTGCTTCACCGGCAGTTCGACGCACGCAACGAAAACGCCCGCCAATAGGCGGGCGTTTCCATGCGAGCCTTGGCCTCTGCCGTCAGGCGTGCAGCGCCTTGACGATGTCCTCGGTCACCTTCTTGGCGTCGCCGAGCAGCATCATCGTGCCGTCCTTGTAGAACAGCGTGTTGTCGATGCCGGCATAGCCGGAGCCGAGCGAACGCTTGACGAACAAGCAGGTCTTGGCCTTGTCGACATCGAGGATCGGCATGCCGTAGATCGGCGAGGACGGGTCGTCGCGCGCGGCAGGGTTGGTAACGTCGTTGGCGCCGATGACATAGGCGACATCCGCCTGGGCGAATTCCGAGTTGATGTCTTCGAGCTCGAACACCTCGTCATAGGGAACGTTGGCTTCCGCAAGCAGCACGTTCATATGGCCGGGCATACGGCCGGCAACCGGGTGGATCGCGTATTTCACGTCGACGCCTGCGGCCTTCAGCTGGTCGCCGAGTTCGCGCAGTGCATGCTGCGCCTGGGCAACGGCCATGCCATAACCCGGAACGATGATCACCTTGGAGGCGTTGGCCATCAGGAAGGCCGCATCGTCGGCAGCACCCTGCTTGACGGTGCGCTGGACGCCGTCGTCGACGCTGGCTGCCGCCGCCTCCCCACCGAAGCCGCCCAGGATGACCGAGATGAACGAGCGGTTCATGCCCTTGCACATGATGTAGGACAGGATCGCACCGGACGAGCCGACGAGCGCACCGGTGATAATCAGCGCCAGATTGCCGAGCGTGAAGCCGATGCCGGCCGCTGCCCAACCCGAATAGGAGTTGAGCATCGACACGACCACCGGCATGTCGGCGCCGCCGATCGGGATGATGATCAGGACGCCGAGCGCCAGCGACAGCAGGACGATCAGCCAGAACACCGTCGTGCTCTGGGTGACGACCAGCAGGATCACCAGCACGACGAGGGCGATCGCCAGGCCCGCGTTAACGACGTGACGGCCGCTCAGCATGATCGGCTTGCCGGACATGCGTCCATCGAGCTTCAGGAAGGCGATGATCGACCCGGTAAAGGTGATCGCACCGATGGCGACGCCGAGCGACATCTCGACCAGCGCCTGGGCGTGAATGTCGCCGAGGGTGCCGATGCCGAAGCTTTCGGGCGCATACATCGCCGCGGCGGCGACCATGACGGCCGCCAGACCCACGAGCGAGTGGAAAGCGGCGACAAGCTGCGGCATCGACGTCATGGCAATGCGCCGGGCGATCACCGCGCCCGCACCGCCGCCGATGGCAAGGCCGAGCACGATCAACAGGAAACCGCCGAAGGTGGGCTTGGCCAGAAGCAGCGTGGTGACGATGGCAATGCCCATGCCGACCATGCCGTAGGTGTTGCCCTTGCGGCTGGTGGCCGGGTGCGACAGGCCGCGCAGCGCCATGATGAAGAGCACGCCCGAGACGAGATAGAGGAAGGCTGCGAAGTTAGCGTTCATCGGCCGGCCTCACTTGTCTTTTTTCTTGTACATGGCAAGCATGCGCTGGGTGACCAGGAAGCCGCCAAAGATGTTGACCGAGGCAAGCACCAGGGCGATGAAGCCGAAACCGGTCGCAAGCCCCGAGGCCGAGATGCCGACGGCGAGCAGGGCGCCGACGACGATGACCGACGAAATCGCGTTGGTGACGGCCATCAACGGCGTGTGCAGGGCCGGCGTCACCGACCACACGACGTAGTAGCCGACGAAGATCGACAGCACGAAGATCGCCAGGCGAAAGACGAACGGGTCGATCGCGCCGCCAGTTGCGCCATGCGCCAATGCACCGGCAGCGTCGGCGGTTTCGGGCAGGTTCAGCGCTGCCTGCTGGACGGCCGCAACCGCCTTGTCGAGTGCATCGAGCGCTTTTTCCAATGCTTCGTTGGCCATCAAAGATCCCCCTTCTTCTTCGGCTCGAAATTCGCGTTGACGATGGCGCCGCCATGGGTGAGCGCCGTCGCCTTGACGAGCTCGTCCTCCATGTTGAGCGCCAGCGCCTTGGTTTCCTTGGAGACCATGGTCTCCAGGAAGGTCACGAGGTTCTTGGCATAGAGGCCGGAGGCGGATGCGGCGATCCGGCCGGGCACGTTGAGATGGCCGACGACCTTGACGCCTTCGACGTCGGCGACCTTGCCGGGCTCAGCACCTTCGACATTGCCGCCCCGTTCGATGGCGAGATCAACCACGACCGAACCGGGCTTCATGCTCTTGAGCATCTCGCGCGTGACGAGCCGCGGCGCCGCGCGGCCGGGGATCAACGCCGTGGTGACGACGATGTCCTGCTTGGCGATGTGCTCGGCAACAAGCGCTGCCTGTTTCGCCTGGTATTCCTTGGACATTTCCTTGGCGTAACCGCCGGCGGTTTCGGCCGCCTTGAATTCCTCATCCTCGACGGCGATGAACTTGGCGCCGAGCGAGGCCACCTGCTCCTTGGAGGCCGGCCGCACATCGGTTGCCGACACAACGGCGCCGAGGCGGCGAGCCGTCGCGATCGCCTGCAGGCCGGCGACGCCGGCACCCATGACGAAGACCTTCGCGGCGGGAACCGTTCCTGCAGCGGTCATCATCATCGGCAGCGCCCGGTCGTATTCGTACGCTGCATCGATCACGGCCTGGTAGCCGGCAAGGTTTGCCTGGCTCGACAGCACGTCCATCGACTGGGCTCGGGTGATGCGCGGCATCAGTTCCATGGCGAAGGCGGAAAGACCGGCCTTGGCCATTTCGGCGACCGCATCCTCGTTGCCATAGGGATCCATGATCGCGATGACGATCGTGCCGGACTTGTAGCCGGCGATTTCGCCGCTCGTTGGCCGGCGTACTCTCAGGACGACGTCCGCCGTCCCCGCATCGGCAACGGTGCCGATCCTGGCGCCGACCTTCTCGTATTCCACATCCGGAATACGAGACAGAAACCCGGCGCCGGCCTCGACGACGACGTCGAAGCCGAGCCCTTTCAGTTTCTTCACGCTATCCGGCGATGCCGCGACGCGACCCTCGTTCGGATCCGTTTCCTTGGCGATAAAGACAATTTCGCTCACAAGTCCCCTCCCTGGCCGCAATCGAGCCAAGGCTGGAATGCGGGCATCCTGTCCGACTGCAAAGCGGCCGCTCAAACGAGCAGGCGCCCTCCCATGTGCAAAGCACACATTCCCCTG
This sequence comes from Hyphomicrobiales bacterium, assembly GCA_900469625.1. Classification (GTDB taxonomy): domain Bacteria; phylum Pseudomonadota; class Alphaproteobacteria; order Rhizobiales; family Rhizobiaceae; genus Ensifer. Next base: position 39,132 of record UBXV01000036.1, on the reverse strand, counting down.
GAGACAGGCAAGGCCTGCCCTCCACTCCCCCTCACGCGGTGAGGATAAAGCGCCGCGCGTTCTGGAACGAACACGTCAAGGCGCTGCGAACATTCATGAGCCTCAGGCAAGACGATCGACGCTCCCAGTCGATGCCGTGCGGCTTTCATCCGGACATCCGGTCCGGCAGGTAGCCAAGGGCGGGCCTCCCCGGCCCGTCCGTGGCTAGTCGTGTCGGCGATGCCGATTAACGAAGGAAGAAGAAACCGGCGACGTTGAGAAGGATGAACAGCACCAGCGAGGAGAAGAAGCCCATCGTGGTGAAGAAGAAGGCCGCCATGGCAATCAGCAGGACGACGCAGAACATCGTGCCGTATTTCGTGGCACTGAGGAAGTAATCGTAGGTCTTCTCGTGTTCCGCATAATCCATGGGAGCACCCATTTCGACCGGTCCAGAATGATGCTCAGCCATCGTCCAATTCTCCCAGAATGCTGCGGCACGACCGTCTGCCGTCGCCGCCCTTCAACCTTGATCCACCAATGGCCCCGGCGCAAAAGCGCGCGCAAGCCTATTAGCTGCCCATACACAATGCCGGCCCCGGGCGCAACGAAAACCCACTGCCGCGTCCGGTTGCCTGAGGCGATATGCCGCGCGCGCCCCGACGCGCGTCGCGATCGCACGTTTTCAGCCAACCGCCACCCGACTGTAGACAGCCATCAGCGGAATACGGATGTGCGATAGGAACGGCCGGAACCGTTTTGCGCCATGCGCGCCGTCGGCAGGATTGTCAGCGGGGCGAATGGAACCTCCTGGCGATCCGCAAACATCAGGCGACGCTCGAACGGCTCGGAATCGAAGATCGGGTATCGGTCGAGGATCGAGGGCCGCTGTCCCCTCACCTGCGCGACCAGAAGCGCGCCATCGGCGTTGTAGACGCCAAGGTTCTCGCGCTTGGCGACGACCGTCTCGGACGCGAAGATGCGCTTGTAGAACGCTGCATGCCGCGGCCGGCAGGCCGTAAGGCACCGGTCGGCGGTGAAGTATTCGCACGCCATCGCCACCGGGCGCAGCGTCAGATAGGGAAGCGCCCGCATCTCGTCGCCGGTGACATCGGGATCGACGGCCAACCTGCCCGGATCGACCAGGACCATGCCGGCATCGAGAAAGACGTCGATCTCGGGACCGAAGATCAGCCCGGACGTGCTCGCCCTGTGTTCAGGCGTGACGTGGTGGACGCGCACGGTGCTGACCAGGTTCTCGTCGAGGTAGATGCCGAAGACATGGGCGTGGCTGTCGAAATCGAGATCGTCGATCAGGGTCGAGCCGGTCAGCTCCATCAGGTTGACGGCCTTGTACGCCTTGTAGCGAAGCCGGGCGATGTCCTCCATGTCCTCGCCTGCCTCGACCCGTCGATACTCGACGCGATCGAGCAGAAGCATAAGCTTCTCAGAAAAACTCCCAGGCTCCGCCCGGTGAAGACCTTCACCCATTTTCCGACCCTCATAGTTAACGAAGCGTTAAACTATTGACGGCCCGGGCGGCAGCAACAACAAAATGGCACAACCTGGAATTAACCTATTGTTAACCTTAATATTTCGTAAAATTTCATGGTTAACGAAGTGTTGCGCATGCAGCCACGCGGCGCCAATCCGGCCGATGGCAGGGCGAAAGATGATCTTGCGGTGAAATAAGGCGCCGTCGGCGACCGGGCGCAGGCGTCAGGCGATGCGCTTGCTCGAAGGTGAATTGACCGGTTTCTGGACACCGTTCTGGCAGAACGCCTCGATTGCCGATGCCGGCATTGGCGCTGCGAACACAAAACCCTGTATCAGATCGGCGCAGTGATAATCATTGATCAACTGCAACTGGTCGGCCGTTTCCACGCCCTCGACGATGATCTTCAGGCCAAGTGCACGCCCCAGATTGGCCGTGCCGCGCAGGAGTTTGAAGCGACGTGTGTCTTCACGGATGTTGCGCACGAAAGACCGGTCGATCTTGATGATGCTCACCGGCAGCACGTCGAGATAGCTGAGGCTGGAATAGCCGGTGCCGAAATCGTCGATGGCGATGGTGATGCCGCTATCGCGCAGCTCGGCCAGAATTGCCTGCACCTTGGCCGGCTCGTCCATCAGGCAGCTTTCGGTCACTTCGAGATGCAGGCGCGACGCATCGAGGCCGGTGGCGGCAAGCGTCCGCCTGACGACGGTGACGATGTCGTTGCTGCGCAGGTCGAGCACCGACAGGTTGACCGAAACGGAAACGTGGCCGGGCCAGCTCATGCAGTCCCGGCACGCCTGCTCCAGCACGAAGCGGGTGATTTCGGTAACGAGGCCAAGCTCCTCGGCAAGCTGAATGAACACGTTCGGCGGCACCGGGCCGCGTTCGGGATGTGTCCAGCGCGCCAGCGCCTCGCAGCATTCGAGGCGCGCGCCGTTCGGCGTGAACATCGGCTGGTAGGAAAGCGTCAGCGCGCTAGCATTGATCGCATCGCGCAGATCGCTCTTCAGTTTCTGGCGGTCGAGATAGCGGGCATCCATTTCGTCTTCGAAGACCGTGCAACCGCCCTTGTTGCGCGCCTTGGCTTCCGACAGTGCGAGATCGGCCTTGATCTGCAACTCCTCGAGCCGGAAGGCGCTGCTCGGCACGATCACCACACCGGCATTCATGGTCATGTTGAAGGTGAAGCCACCGGCCAGATAGGCGCCGCGCAATCCGGCATGGACCGCGCGCATCTGCGCCTCGAGATCCGGTAGATGCATCCTGTTCGGGAAGAAGACGACGAATTCGTCGCCCATCAGGCGGGCGGCGATCGCGGTGTTGCCGACGAGGGATTTCAGCCGGCCGGCAATGGCCTGCAGCAGCCGGTCGCCGACGATATGGCCGCGCATGTCGTTGACGTGCTTGAACTCGGCGACGTCGAGCACCATCAGCCCGACCTCCACGTCCTGGCTGCCTTCCAGCGCCATCGCAGTGTGTGCAAGCTCGGTGAAGTAGTCGCGACTCGGCAGGTCGGTCAGCGTATCGAAGCGCACCATCTGCAGGATCTGCCTGTCGGCCTGAACGCGCGCGGTCACGTCCTCGAAAATCAGCACGACTTCGCCGTTTTCGTGCCGACCGGCGGAAAACTCGAGAAACAGGTCATCGGTGACCGGTACCAGCACCTGGGTCTTCTTGCCCTTGATCAACAGGTCGAGCTGACGGGAAATCACGCGCGTGTCGTCGACGCTGAGCGACATGCGCCTGACGCCGCGGCGCACGACATCGTCGAGCAGGCGGTCCCTAAGGTCAGCCTTGTCGCCGAGCATCAGGAGCGCGCAGGCACGCTCGTTGGCAACGACGATCCGGTTGTCCCGGTCGAGCATCAAGAGCCCGTGCGTCATGTTGTTGAGCGCTGCGTCGAACTGTCCGGCGATCGTCGCGACCTCGCGCGCGGCCAGCACGTTTTCGTAGAGGAACGCGCGCACATTGTTGGCCATCATCCAGGTCGAGAAGATGAAGGGCAGGATCAGGATCGCCAGGATCAGCATGAACGGGTCGCGCAGTGTGATCAGCCCGATCACGATCGGCAGGCAGGCCGACGAGGACAGCAGCAAGACCGCGCGTTCGGAACCGTAGTTTCGCCCGACGAGCGAGATCATCGAGGCGAGCGTGACGGAGATGCAGGCAAGTTCCGCGAAGGAATCCCGACTGACGGCGATCGCGTAGCCGCAGGCAATGCCGCAGGTCAGTGTCACGCTGACGCCGCCGAGAATATAGCGGTTCTCCCATTTTCTGACCGTGGCACGGTCGGCATTGGAAAAATCCTGGCGATCGAAGCGCGCCATGTCGAGATTGCGCAGCACCCAGAGCGCCATCACGGCTGCGGTGCAGATGAGGTAGAGCGGGTCGGAGGTCTTGAAGTAGACGAGCACGAAGGTCACGACATGCGAGAGCATGCCGATCAGCAGAGTCCTGCGATGTTCGTAGAGCGAACTCACAGACGACAGATAGACATCTGTCGGGAGAGCGCCCCGTTCATTGCGCGTCATGAACCCATAGCTCCGGTTTTCCGGATTTTTAGAGGCGATGATTTAACGAAAGATTTCGTGAAAGCGCCGCCTCGAAGCCTTGTATTACAACATTCAAACGGTGCCCCGTGCGAGTTTTTCGCAAACTCAACCTAGTATTGCGAAACCAAAGGACACCCGATGTTTTCTACAACCATTCATAGACATAAAGAGCTTTTACTTTCAGCCATTGTATTTAAGCAAATTCTGCTTGGCAAACATCATATCCACCGATTCACTTGGGTTTTGGTTACCCAAAACTGAAGAAAAAACCATCACTTCCTGCCGCCTTCACCGGCAACACCCGACCACCGAGCCGCCTCGTCGTCACTGCGCTTGCCAGTTGACTTTGAACCGCAACTGGCGCCATGGCTTTTCCGAGCGATATACGGAGCCTGATGATGTCGAAACCTGTCGTTGCCATCCCCTGCGATTTCCGCGAATTCGACGGCAATGTCTGGCAAGTCGTTGCCCATCAATATGTTCGCGCCGCCGTCGAAGGCGCCGGTGTCATGCCCTTCCTGATACCCGCACTCGAAACCGGCAACGATATCGACGAGATCCTCGATCGCGTCGACGGCGTTCTGGCAAGCGGCGCCCGGTCCAATGTGCATCCCTCGCTCTATGGCCGCGAGGCCAAGGACAGCGACGGCCCCTTCGATCCGGGCCGGGATGCCACCAGCCTGCCTCTGATCCGCCGCGCGATCGAGCGCGGCGTGCCGCTGTTTGCCATCTGCCGCGGCATCCAGGAACTCAACGTCGCGCTCGGCGGCACGCTGGCGACGGAAATCCAGGAACAGCCTGGTGTCTGGGATCACCGCAAGCCCGACGTTCCCGAACTCGACGTCGCCTATGGCATCCGCCAGGATGTCATCGTCAAGGAAGGCAGCTGTCTCGCGCCAGTGCTGGGCGCCGGCCGCCTGCGCGTCAATTCCCTGCATCGCCAGGCGATCGGCGCCGCCGCGCCGCGCCTTGCCGTCGAAGCCGTTGCCGACGATGGCACGATCGAGGCGGTCTCGGTGATCGGCGCCAAGGCCTTCGCCGTCGGGGTACAATGGCATCCGGAATACTGGGTGCGCACGGACGCACCGTCGGCGAGCCTGTTCAGGGCCTTCGGCGATGCCGTGCGGACCTACGCCGCACGCCGCATGGCGGCCTAACGGGCCCGTCGTTCGAAAGGCGTTTCCGGCACCGGCGTCAATGCCTTACCGGAAGAAAACCAGGCCTTGAGGTTGTCGACCACCAGATCCGCCATGGCGTTGCGGGTGACGACCGACGCCGAGGCCACATGTGGCAGCAGCGACACGTTCGTTAGCGCCAGCAGCGCATCGGGCACGTGTGGCTCATTGTCGAAAACGTCGAGCCCCGCGCCGGCGATGACGCCGTCCTGGAGCGCGGCAACCAGCGCTTCCTCGTCGACGGTCGAGCCGCGCCCGACATTGATCAGCACACCGTTGCTCCCAAGCGCCGAAAGCACGCGGGCGTCGACCGTCTTTCGTGTCGCATCCGTTCCGGGAACGATGACGACAAGCGTGTCGACCGCCGCGGCAAGACCTTCGAGCGTCGGATGGTAGGCATAGGCAAGGCCGTCGCGCCGGCTGCGCGTATGGTAGGCGACCGAAACGCCAAAGGCTTCCAGCCGCTTGGCTATGGCCAGCCCGATGCGCCCGAGGCCATAGAGCCCGACCGCGCGACCGCGCAGCGACAAAGGCGAAAGCGGAAATGCGCCTTCCCGCACCCAACGCCCCTGCCGCAGCCATTCCTCCGCCTGCGGCAAACGGCGCAGCGTATTGATCAACAGGCCGATCGCCGTATCGGCGACCTCTTCGCTGAGCACGTCGGGCGTGTTGGTCACGGCTATGCCCTTGGCGCTCGCGTGCGTCACGTCGACCCCGTCATAGCCGACGCCGAAATTGGCGATGACTTCGAGGCCCGGTAGCGCGTCCATCAGATTGGCCGGCACGCGCCCGGAGACGGCAATTCCCTTGATATCAGCCATATCCGCCGTCACCAGATTGGCGTCCGGACGTTCCACCCGCACGATGTCGAACATCTCGGGCAGCCGCTGCAGCACCCGTTCGTTGATTTTTCCGGGCACGAGGATGCGGGGAAGGTTCGCGGACATGGGCACTCCGGGTATGAGGGATTTCGTCAGGCGGTGACGCGCAACGGGCCGGTCGACTGGCGGATGCGCATTTCCGGTTTGATCAGATGGATACCGTCGGGCTCGTGGCTGCCGGACAGCTTGTCGAGCAGCGCACGCGCCGCACTGCGGCCGACATCGGCCTGACCGTTCCACACGGTGGTCAGCGCTGGCGTCGCGATCGACGCCTCCTCCAGATCGTCATAGCCGGTGACCGAGATGTCGACACCGGGAACGAGCCCGGCGCGGGCGATACCGTTCATCATGCCGATCGCCACCAGGTCGTTCCAGCAGACGACCGCGGTCGGCTTCTGCGGCAGCGACAGCAAGTGTACCGCCGCTTCGAAGCCACCCTGCTTGGAGCGGGGGCCGGGAATGCGCAGCTCCGGATCGACCTCGATATTGGCCTTGCGCAGCGCATTGACATAGCCCTGGTAGCGGTCGCGACCGGTCGAGGTCTGGTCGGTGCCGCCGACCATGGCGATACAGCGGTGACCAAGGCCGATCAGATGGTTGGTGGCGAGCGAAATGCCGTAGGCGTCGTCGCCGCGGAAGATCGGCACATCCAGTCCCTCGATCGAGCGGGCGATCAGAATCGCCGGCATGCCGTTGTCCTCGGCAAGCTGGATATCCTCCGGCGGCGTGCCGATGGCCGGCGACATGATGACGCCGTCGCCGCCGAGCTGCAGCAGCGTCTCGATGAAATCGCGCTGCTTGTCGACCGAATCGTAATGGTTGGAAAGGATGAATGTCTGCTTGTCGCGATCGAGCTCCGCTTCGATCGCCTTCAGGATTTCGCCGTAGAACGGGTTCATGATGTCGTGCACGACGACGCCGATGATGCCGGAGCGCGATGTCCTGAGGCTGGCGGCGCGGCGGTTGTAGATGTAGCCGAGCGCGCGGGCCTGTTCCTTGATCTTGTCGCGTGTGAGGGTCGCCACCAGCGGACTGTCACGCAATGCCAGGGATACCGTTGCCGTCGAAAGACCGAGTGTTTCCGCGATCGTCGAAAGCTTGACCTTTTGCGCCACGATGCCCCCTGTTTAAGCCGAGTTGCCTGCCCTCAAATTTAAAACCTATTTAAACTGTTTAAATCGCCGCCGCAATATGCCGCGAATCTGGGCTCAGTCGGCGGCTCGCGCCGCCTGCAGGTTGCTGTCGACGGCCCGCAGCAGCTTCATCAACGTGCGCACCTGCTTGTCGGTCAGGCCGCGTGTCGCCAGATTCTCGGAGTGCTGCCCGGCCTCGGCGATCGTCTGCAGACGGTTGCGCCCGGGTTCGGTCAGATAGACCTTGGTCAGGCGCGCATCGTCCTCGTCGGGCCGGCGTTCGAGGAAGCCTTGCGCTTCCATGCGGCCGATGGTGCGCGTCATCGTCGGCGCCTTGACGCCGAGCCTCGCCGCAAGACCGCCCGCCGTCAGACCGTCGGTTGCGGCAAGCGCCAGCATCACGCCGTCCTGGCCGGCATAAAGCCCGCTCTCGAGCAGGTTGCGCGACAGCACGGTGCGCATGGAGCGCGCCGCCTGGACAAGGATCGAGGCAAGATCGTGCGGTTCGGCAAGAAGCTCGTCCTTCTTCTTACCGTTCTTGCCCTTCTTTTCGGCCTTGTTCTTCTTGCCCATTGGACCTCCTGCCGAATCCCGTCTCGCCCATTTATAGCAATACAGCTTGCGATTACGAACTGTATGACTCAAATAACATTTTTACGACAATTGACGTGAAGGATCGAAGAGAAATGTCGATGCCGAGAGCCCGATGGCAGGACAATCCGGCCGATCTTCCGCAAGAGGCACGACGTGACTGGATCGCCGTGCTGCCGCTCGGCGCTCATGAACAGCACGGCCCGCATCTGCCCTTCGACACCGATACGCTGATTGCCGAGGGGATCGTCGCGCGAACGATTGCAGCGCTGCCCGATACTCTGCCCGTGACCTTCCTGCCGACCGAACCGGTCGGTTATTCCATCGAACACATGGATGTCGAAGGTACGCGCTCGCTCGCCTATGACGAAGCCGTGCGCCGCTGGCTCGGTATCGCCGAAAATCTGCACGCGCTCGGGGTGCGCAAGTTCGTGATGCTGAACGCCCATGGCGGCAATTCGCCTCTGATGACCATCGTCGCGACCGAGGCGCGCGTACGGTTCGCAATGCTGGCGGTGGCGACGAGCTGGACCCGCTTCGGCCAGCCCGACGGCTGGATCGCGCCTGAGGACAAGGCGATCGATATTCATGGCGGCGATATCGAGACGTCGGTGATGCTGGCGCTTCACCCGGAAAAAGTTGACATGGAGAAGGCCGGCGCCTTTCCCTCGCGCCAGAGCGACCATGCCAAACGCTTCAGGCATTTGCGCGCCTATGGCCCGCATGCCTTCGGCTGGAAAATGTCGGACCTCAACCGCCAGGGCGTGTCCGGCAACGCATCCGCCGCCACCGCCGCGCGCGGCGAGCAACTCATCGCCCACGCGGTCGGCGGCGTGATCGCGCTTTTGACCGACGTCGCCGATTTCGACCTGAGCGACTTCGATAGGGCCGAACTCACCTGACAACCGTGGGAAACCGCGCCGGCAAACACTTTGTTTGTGCTTTTGCGCTATCAGCAGGAACAGCAGCAAACGACGACAGGCGGCATCAGGCCGGAAACCAATGGCGAAGATCATCGCGCTCGGCGCCTATTTTTATCAGGCCCTGATCGCCTTCGGTCTGCTGATCATCGTCGCCCATTGGCTGGCGCCGGTCGACTATGCCGCCTATTCGCTGTTCATCTCGCTCAGCCAGTTCGGCGCGATTGCCGCGTTCGAGTGGGTGCGGTTTTCCTGCATGCGCTTTTACCCCGGCCAGACGGCGGAAAGCGAAGCGGCGGAGCGGCGAACGATCGTCGCGGAGGCTGCTGCCTGTGCGCTTTTCTGCCTTGTCGCGGCGGCCATCTCGACCGCATTCGGTGTGACGCCGCTGGTGGCTCTCGTTGGCGGCCTCGTCGCCGTCGCGCAGGGCGGCAGCGACCTGCACCTCACCATGCTGCGCTTCCGCCAGGACTTTCGTGCCTTCTCGGTGCTGCAGGGTTCCCGCGCCACCATCCTGGCAGCCGGCACGCTGCTCGGCGCGCTGACCTCGCCAACCTTCCTGTCAACGGTCACGGGCCTGCTTGGCGGTTACGCCGTCTATGCGTTGCTTGCCGCCTTGCTGTCGCGCAGACCCGGCCCACGGCCCGCCACCCCGCTCGACATGGCCCGCGTGAAAAAACACCTGGTCTATGGCAGTGTTTCGGCGGGCGCCGCGACCGCCTCGATGTTCGCGCCGCTGGCACTGAAGGCGATCTTCACATCGGCCCTCGGCCCAAGTGGCGCGGCCGGCGCTCTGCTCGCGCTCGACCTCCTGCAGCGCCCCTTCGTGCTGATCGTCTCCGCCCTGCAGGCGATCCAGTATCCCGAAATCGTCGCCGCGCATGACAAGGCCGCAGACACGCCGGCGCTTCGCCGCCAGCTCGGGCAATACTACGCGCTGCTCACCAGCTTCGCGCTGATGATGGCGGCCGGCATCTTCGCCGTGCTTCAGCCGGCAACATGGCTGGTCATCAGTCCCGACCTTCAGGCGGGTTTCCTGGCGACCGCCCCCTACGTCATCATCCTGTCTCTCGCGCGGGTTCTGACGCAGATCATGCTGCCGACGCCATTGCACCTGAAACAGCGCCTGACCGCCATCTTCACGCTCGCCGCCATCGACTGCGCCCTTCTCAATCTGGGTGCCCTTGCCGGCGGCTTCCTGGTGGCAAGGACCGACGCCGCGCTGATGGCCGGCGGCGCGCTCGGCGCCATCCTCGCCGCGTTGATCGGTCTGCGGCTGATGGCAGCGCTCGCCTTCGATTTCTCCTGGCCGCCGGTTCTTTTCGCCGCCGCCGGCCTCACCGTGACCATTTTCGCCTTCGTCTTTTCCTATCAATCCGCCTTTGTGGCCACAGCCGCCGGGATCATTATCGGCGGGGGCTTCTGCCTGTTGGCGCTCGATCGCCTGCGGCTCGGCATGCGCGCTTCAGACGCATAAGGAAAACTGAACCTCTTTCGGTTTAGATCAGGGCAAAGCAAGAGGCGACGAACATCATGAAAATCATTGTCGGAATAGCCACGGCGGGCCGCCGCGAGGTGCTATCCGAAACGCTCGAGCACCTGACCCGCCAGGATCGCAAGCCGGACGCCATTCTGGTCTGCCCGTCTTCGCCGGATGATATCGATCTCGACTTTGTCAAATCGCTTAGCCAGGAAATTACCCTGGTCACGGGCAGCAAAGGTTCCTGCGCTCAACGCAACGCCATCCTCGACCGGAAAGGACACGCTGATGTCATCGTGTTTTTCGATGACGATTTTCTGCCCCGGCACGATTTTCTGGCGGAAGTCGAAGCGCTCTTTACGAGCGAGCCCGACGTCGTCGTAGCAACAGGTATGGTCTTGGCCGACGGCATCCATGGCCCGGGCATCCCGGTCAAGGAAGGCCTGGAAATCCTCGCGCGCGATCGGGTGACGGAAAGCCGCACCGAGCTCGAACCTGTTTTCAATGCCTACGGCTGCAACATGGCCTTCCGCGTTTCGGCCATTCGAGCCGACGGCACGCGATTCGACGAAAACCTACCGCTCTACGGCTGGCAGGAGGACGTCGACTTCTGCCGGCGCCTCGCCCACTGCGGACGCATCGTGCGCAGCGGAGCTTTGCGCGGCGTCCATCTCGGCAACAAGCGCGGGCGTACACCAGGCCTGCGCTTCGGCTACTCACAGGTTGCAAACCCCCTCTACCTCTTGCGCAAGGGCAGCGTCAGCCTGAGGTGGACCCTTCATCTCATGGGCAGAAACGTGGCGGCAAACACGATCGGCAGCCTCCGGTCTCAAGGGCTCGTCGACCGGCGCGGCCGCCTCAAGGGAAACCTCATCGCCTTCGCCGATCTCCTGCGCGGCAGGATCGATCCCTCCCGCATGCTCGAACTCTGATCGGGCGCATCGCTCCGGCCAGACCGGCTGCTTAGCCCCGGCTCGCTGCCAGCAGGTTGAGCAGAACAACAGCACTTCCACTCCACGAGAACCGCTCGGCATTGTCATGGCCGGCGCGGGTCAACTGCTGCCGGAGGGCGCCATCAGCCGATATCGTCCGCATGGCCTCGACCAGCGTTTCCGGCTTTTCCGGATCGAAGTAGAGCGCCGCCTCGCCGCAGGCTTCGCGGACCGGCGGAATGTCGGCGGCAAGCACCGGGCAGCCTTGGGTCATCGCTTCCAGCGGCGGGATGCCGAAGCCTTCGTAAAGGCTCGGAAACAGGAAGGCGGTGGCCTGGCGCTGCAGCCCGGCGATCTCGGCGTCGGTCAACCGTCCGGCAAAGATCAGGTTATCGCGCGAGGTCGGAGCGACATCGCGAAAAACGCTCGGGTCCGTGCCGCCGACAACGACGAGCTTGCTGCCGGCATCTCTGAGCGCCTCGAAGGCACGCACCGCAAACTCGACATTCTTGTTGGGCTTCAGGGTGCCGACGAGCAGGAAGAAGGGGCTATCCCCGAGCCCGAGCCTGGCAACGATTTCCCGGTCCGGCTGAAGGTCGGAAAAGTGGTCGGTGGCGTTGTAGATCACGTCGATGCCCGGTGCCGGCACGCGAAAGACGTCCGCCAGTTCGCCGCGTGAAAAATTCGAAACCGTGCCGATCTTTGCGCGCCGCGTCAGGATATAGCCGAGCGCGCCGTGAAACAGCCGGTAGCCCCGGCCGAAGGAGGCCGGATGGCGAAAGAGCGTGACGTCGTGGATCACCACCACCTGGTCGGAATGCAGCACCGGGCCGCTGCCGCCAAGGCCGATCAACGTGTCGCGCCGCGCCCGCCACAAGAGCGGCCCCTGCTCCCAGAGATGCCCGGGGCCGGAGCCGAAACGCTCGATCGAAATCGCCGAAAGCGGCAGGTCATCCGGCGCCGACGCCGGCGCAAGCAGCCGCCAGCGCACATCCTTGAGCTCAGCCGGCACGTCTCCGGCCGCGATGCGGGCATCGAGCGCCCGGGTGATCTCGCGGGCAAAGCGCTGCACGCCGGTGAGCGGCTGGGTCAGGAACCGGCCGTTGATGGAAATCGTCTTCACGCATGCCCCCCTTCGACAGGAGGCGAACTCTCCCCGATTTTGATGAAAGGAGCGTTATCGCCGGCATTTCACCCGTTTTGCCGTGGTCCGGCGCCCCGTCAAAATAGGCGCGGCCATTTGCGCATCGCCGCCGCATCTCCTATATGAAACCCGACATGGATGCCCGCTCCCCGCATCCCGAGATCCCAGAGGTTCCCATGACCGAAACATCCCAGCAGAAGCCGATTCCCGTCACCGTGCTCACCGGATATCTCGGCGCCGGCAAGACGACGCTGTTGAACCGCATTCTCAGCGAGAATCACGGCCGCAAATACGCCGTCATCGTCAACGAATTCGGCGAGATCGGCATCGACAACGACCTGATCGTGGAATCCGACGAGGAAATCTACGAGATGAACAACGGCTGCGTCTGCTGCACCGTGCGCGGCGACCTGATCCGCGTGGTGGAAGGCCTGATGCGCCGTCCCGGCCGCTTCGACGCGATCATCGTCGAGACCACCGGCCTTGCCGACCCGGTGCCGGTCGCCCAGACCTTCTTCATGGACGACGACGTGCGCGCCAAGACCGAGCTCGATGCCGTCGTCGCGCTTGTCGATGCCAAGCACCTGCCGCTCCGGCTGAAGGACAGCCGCGAGGCCGAAGACCAGATCGCCTTTGCCGACGTCGTGCTCCTCAACAAGACCGACCTCGTCAGCCCGCAGGAGCTCGAGCGGATCGAAGCGACGGTGCGCGTCATCAATCCGTCGGCCCGCATCTACAGGACCCAGCGCTCCGATATCGATCTCACCAAGGTGCTCGACCAGGGCGCGTTCAACCTCGAAAAGGCGCTGGAGAACGACCCGCATTTCCTCGACCAGGACGAGCACGAACACGATCACACCTGCGGCCCCGATTGCGGCCATGATCACCATCATCACCATGATCATGACCACCACCATCACGACCATGATCACCACGATCATGATCACGGGCACCACCATCATGACCACGCTCCCTCGCCGATTCACGACGTGACGGTGCAGTCGATCTCGCTGCGGGGCGGCGAGATGAACCCCGATCGCTTCTTCCCCTGGATCCAGAAGATCACCCAGACGGACGGCCCGAACATCCTGCGCCTCAAGGGCATCATCGCCTTTGCCGGCGACGCCGAGCGCTATGTGGTGCAGGGCGTGCACATGATCATCGAGGGCGACCATCAGCGTGCCTGGAAAGAGGGCGAAAAGCGCGAAAGCCGTCTGGTCTTCATCGGCCGCGACCTCGACCGCGAGAAGCTGGAGCGCACGTTCAAGGCTTGCGAAGCGTCTGCCTGATTTCCGCAGCCGCGCTGCGGCTCGACGACCAAAGAACGAGGGCGTGATGTCGAAACTTTTCGGCACCACGCCCTGACCGCATGCCGAACCAGGGGACCAAAACAATCTGATGCCGACAGTCGCTCCGCTCGATCTTGAAGGCCACGTCGTTGGCGTGACCTTTCTCAAGGGCATACCGTTCTTCGCCGAAGCCACCGGCGCCATCCACCGTCTCGACATCGGCCACAAGACGACGGAGGCCCATGAGGGCCTGCTGTCGTTCGTTCACGACGAGGCGACCGACACGCTTCTGACCGGCGGCGAAGACGGCAAGGTGATGCGCACGGCCGCCGACGGCACCACGACACTGGTTGCCGAAGCGCCACGCAAATGGATCGCCCAGGTCGCCGCCGGCCCGCAAGGCGCCGTCGGCTACGCCTATGGCAAGACCACGCATGTGCGGCTCGCCGACGGCCAGACGAAGGAGTTTGCCGAGGAACGCACGGTCGAAGGCCTCGCCTTCGCCCCGAAGGGCCTGCGCGTGGCCGCTGCCCGTTATAACGGCGTGTCGATGCATTGGGTGGCGACATCAGGCCAGCCGATCGATCTCGACTGGAAGGGCGCCCATACCGGAGTCACTTTCTCGCCCGACGGCCGTTTCCTCGTCACCACCATGCAGGAAAACGCCCTGCACGGCTGGAAGCTCGACGCCAAGCCCGGCGCCGAGGCCCGCCACATGCGCATGACTGGCTATCCGGCCAAGGTGAAGTCGCTCTCCTGGTCCGCCAAGGGCAAGTGGCTCGCCTCCTCCGGCGCGCCGGCCGCCATCGTCTGGCCCTTCCAGGGCAAGGACGGACCGATGGGCAAGGCGCCGATGGAACTCGGAACCCGCGCCGACATCATGGTGACCTCTGTCTCCTGCCATCCGTCCGAAGACATCGTCGCCATCGGCTACCAGGACGGCATGATCCTTGCCGCCCGCTTCGCCGACAGCAAGGAAGTGCTGCTGCGCCGCCCCGGCAAGGGCGCCATCAGCGCCATGGCCTGGAGCAAGGACGGGCGCCAGCTCGTCTTCGGCTCGGCCGCTGGCGACTGCGGCATCGTCGATATCGCCGGGTAACGTTTACGCGACTTTCTCAAAGCGTGCCGAAAGATGCCTGGGCGACACCGTCCCGCAAGTCCCTTCTCCCCGCCAAGCGGGGAGAAGGTGGCGGCAGCCGAATGAGGGGCTGACGCGGCCACGTCCTGCAAGTTCAGCAACCAGCAGCAAGCCAAAATCAGATCTTCACCAGCGCCGCGGTCAGGTACATGAAGCCAACGCCGGCGGCGAGCCCGCCCATGACGGGCGGCGTCAGGAAGACCTCGAGCCGCTTTCCACTCTGGCGCATCAGATAGGCACCGACCTCGACGATCACCTGCAGGATCGCCCCTGCCCCGACAGCCAGCGCCAATGCCGACCATTGCGCCGACGCCGCCAGGCTGCCGAGCCACATGCCAAGGACCGCCGGACCGCCGGCAAGCAGCGTCAGCCCGACAAAGGTCCACAAGGGCGGCCGCTGTTTCAGGATCGGCGCGGCAATGCCGATGCCTTCGGTGACGTTGTGGAGCGCGAAGCCGAGCACCAGAAAGGTGCCGAGCCCGGCCGAACCGGCTGCAAAGGCCGCCCCGATCGCCAGCCCCTCGCCCAGATTGTGCAGGCCGATGCCGAGGGCGATATAGGTGGCAAGCGCGAGCCCCGTCGGCACGCCACCGCGCCGGCCGACGGCCATCAGCAGAAGGAAGCTGCCGATACCCGCAAGCACGACCATGACCGGCCCCTGGAAAATGGCCGCCGCCTCAGACGCCAGTTCCAGCGCTTCGGCACTGGCATCGACCAGCAGGAAGGCGAGAAGCCCGATGGTCAGCGACAGCAGAAACGCCATGCCGGACCGGCCGACGCCGCGCAGCACCGGATAGAACATCAGCCCGACTGCCACGGGCACGATGCCGACGATGAGGCCGACCAGTGCCTGCAGCCGCAATTGGCCCGCGGTTGCCTGCGGTGTCGGCACGGCGACGGCGATCTCGTGCGTAAAGGTGGTGCCGGTGTTGGTCACCACTTTCAGCGCATGCGCCTCGCCGAGCATCCAGGGAAACGGCAGGGCCAGCCAGGCCGTCCGACCCCGAGCGATGGGACCGGGCGGGTCCTGGGTGAATTGCCAATAGGCATCGTCGACCTGCACCTGCGCCACGGTCATCGGCTCCGAGCCCCCGGCGCGAACCAGGAGCCGCAGGCCGCTGTCGTCGAGCACGGTGCGCTCGAAGGTCAGGTTTTCGACCGGCGGCGCGCCGTTGCGGAAGCCGGACAGCGGGTCGGTCGTTACGAGCCAGACCACGGCGACGGCAAAAGCGATGAGCGGCAGGGCCAGCCACACCAGATTGGTCCTGGCTGCGCGGATGGCGGTCCTCGGCAAGGTCTCGTTCATGCCAGCGCCTCCACCACGTCGAACATGCCGACCCATCCGAGCTCGGTAAATTCGGTCTGGTGCGGATGAAACATGTAGAGGCCGGGTTCGTGCTCGGCAAAAGTGAACTCGAGAATGCCACGCTGCGCCTGGCACTGGGTGATGAGGTCGACCGTTTTCAAGGTCGGCGTCAGCGTCGTTCCCTGTTCGTAGTAGTCGAAGAAGTTGGCGTGCAGGTGGAACGAGTTGATCGGATCGAACTCGATGACGTTGACGAGGTAGATGCGCACCGGCTTTTCCTTCACGATGCGGATCGGCCGCTTCATGAAGGCATGGGCGACGGTGTTGACCGCGTAGAATTCGTTCTCGGCATCGAAGTTGGTGTCGAAGGCGTTCATCACCATCACCAGTTCCTGCCAGCCGGCATTCTCGGGCGTGCCGAAGAGCCGTGAACGGGCGACGTCAATCTGATCGGGGTGGCGCTCCGGATCCGGGTCGATGACGAAGGCGCCGTACATGCCCTTGTGGATGTGGCGGCGCAGCGGCATCGCATGGCAATGGTAGAGATGGCAGCCGAAGGGCTTGGCATCGAACTCGTAGACGAACTCGTCGCCGGGATCGACCATGCCGGCGCCCGGCACGCCGTCCATGCGCGCCGCGTGGATGCCGTGAAAATGGATCGAATGCGGGTGCGACGCGTAATTGCGAAAGACGATCTTTAAGCGTTCGCCCTCCTTGGCCCTGAGCGCCGGCCCGGGAACGCGACCGTTATAGGTCCAGGCGGGAAACCTGATGCCCGGCGCAATCTCGATCTCGCGATCCTCGGCCGTCATCTCGAAGGTGCGCAACGTCCGTCCATCCGGCAATGTCGTGACCGTGCCCGTATCCCAGTCGGTCAGCATGTCGGTCGGATCGAAACCGTTGGCTGCGCTGTCGACATCGCCGACGGTGATCATCGCCCCATGGCCCATTGATGGCATCGGCGCCGCCATGGCATCGCTCGCCGCCATCCTGTGCCCGCCGCCATGGGACGCCTGTTGCGCCAGCGCGGCCCCGGCGCAGATCGCCGTGCCGCCGGCCGCCGCCAGCCCGCCCATCAGCAGGCTACGCCGCCCGAGCATGTCCTGCTTTCCCGATTTTCCCATCGCCGTCTCCCCTTGGCGGATACCATCCCTGCGCCCGGCTGCCCGCATCGGCTGCGCGGCGAACCGAAAGCATCGCACGGCCTATTGCGAACCATTCGCAACTACATTGATAGTGCAAATGCAACTCATTCGCAACTAATGAAGCGCTGCGGAATGACCGGGCGGGACTGACTGACGAACGAACGGCTCACGCCTTAGCAGAGGCAACGTCAGGCACACCCGCTCGGCACGATGGGGCGGCGTCGGACATGCGCGCGGTTCTCCCAACGGTGTGACAGCTCCGTCCAGGGCGACACTTCGCCCCCATAGCGACACTTCGCCCCCAGGCCGACACTTCGCCATCCGGGGGAGTTGGAACAGGATTTGAGAAAGCGCGCGACGCTCCGACGATCAGATCCCGAAGCATTGCGCATCCGGGATCTGGGTCAAGCGAGGAAATCGTCGGTACCGCGCAAGCGTCATGCCGCAACGGCGTTGGCGGCTGACGCAGCTCACCACTCCAATTGCAGCTGCGGCTGGCCGTTGGAGGTTTTCTCGATGGTGCGCCCGGTCTCGTCGACCGTCGCCGTCACCCGCTGGCGAAATGCGGAAAAGCTCTCGAACGTGACGACATCGACCGGTTCGTCGAATTTCATCGTCAGCCGGTAGCGTCCGGGCTGCGACGTCAGCGCCTGCACCGACAGGATCTCGCCCTCGAAGGGTTGGCCGAGATAGAGGCCCTTCACCCGGGAACCGAGCATCCAGGGATTGAACGGCGGCCGGTTGCCGGCGGCCGCGTGAAGTGTATTCCAGTCGCGATAGCCGTATTGGGCGGCGACCAGTTCGAGCGAACGGGAATAGGTGATGGTTTCGCCTTCGTCCGACAGCCGCGATCGCAGGCGTTTTGCCTGGTCCTTGATGGCTTCGAGCGATGGCAGCGTATTTGATCCGCGCATCATGACAGGGTCTCCTGCTGCGGCATGCAATCTTCTAAGATGGGTGCCCGCATTGCCACCGGTTCGCATGCCGTTTCGGCTGACCGTGTCTGACAAGAAGGGCTTCACCAAAGCATGACGCTCGCGGACGGCAGGGACCCTTGCCCTTAAGCGTCCATAGGGGAAGTGATCGGAACTGTCAAACGCGGCCGTTCCTTTAGCGCGAACGAAAAAGAGCGGATGACGTGTCTGGGCGTCATCCACTCTCCGTCTTAAGACGTGCGCGACTTATGGCGAAGAGAACGGGGCAGGTTCTCTCTGCATCCCTGCTTCATCGCGCCGCATCCGGCCAGGATGCGAAAAAAATTGAAGGAGACCGGCGTTCAGCCGATCCTGAACCGACCTGTCAGTGGCGACGCTGCTTGCCACCGTTGCCGGAGAGGATACCGAGGGCATTGCCCGAAAGCACGTTGTTGAGCGTGCCGTTCAGCGACTTGTTGAGGATATCGTTGCCGGAAAGAACGTCACCGACATCGACGCTCGGGGCAATCACGATACCATTGGCGACGCCGCCGGAGAGAACACTGACCTTCTTGCCGGACAGAACTCCAAGCGACAGCCCCCCGGCCGAAGCCTGGGAAACAGTGGCGGCCACAACTGCGAATGCGATACAAATTGCCTTGATCGTCATGGGTTTACCTCCTGTTGAACGTGCACTTGCTGTACACAACTCAAAGGATACAATTAGCATTTCATTAATCAATCAAGAAAGCCAATCATAATAAACGGTTAAGCATAACATATACAATTTTAGCGATATATTTTTCACCTGTAATCGCAACCTGATGCTGATGTTCCGCCAAGGGATGCCGGATGCGAACGCCGGCCGCTTCTACAACGCAAGGTTTTGTTAATCATGTAAATCCATAATATCATTATAAAGGAACTCATTGAGGACGAAGGGGATGCGAACATTCCCGGCCGCACTATCTGCAACCGTCCTCCTCATCGCCCCATCCCTGGCGATCGCCGAAACGACCGTCGACTACATGGCCGGATACGGCCATAGCACCAACATATTTGAAGATCCCCAGGCGCTCTCCGGCCCATTTTGGGAAGGCAAGCTGGGGCTACGGGGCAGCATTCCACTTGGCGATGGCAAGCTGACCTATGGCGCCAGGCATCTGGAGCGCCGGATCATCGACTACCGGTTTGGCGACATGCATTTCAGCGGCGGCAATCTCGGCTATTCGATCGAAGTCGACAAAGGCATTCTGATCGAGATGGAGACCGCTGCGGTCCGCAACTCTTCCGGTGATCTCTTCCTCAAGCTTCCAAACGACATCATCGGCTATCGCACCACCGATTACAGCACCCAGACCGCCGGCAAGGTGACCGTCGATCTTCTCGGCGGAAAGACCGCATTCTCGGCGCGCTACGACACGGAGCGGCCCGGCACGGCGCGCTTCACCACGGACCTGCTCGGCCAGAGCAAGCTCGATCCGGACGTCTCGCTTGCCACCTTCGGCGCGAGCCACTTTCGCGCCGCCGGCGGCGGCGAACTCTGTTTCTGCCTGGAATACAGCCGATCCATCATCCCGAGCCGCGACCAGAGCGCCTTTACGCGTTTTCCGGCAGAAACACTGCGCGGATCGCTGGCCTATGCCCGCCAGTTCGAAGAAGGCTTTACGCTTGTCGGGGAAGCGGGAATGATCACCTTGCTCAGCGACGACCTCGGTTCAGTCGATCACAAGAGCGAGCCCTACCTCCACGCCGAGGCCCGATGGGAACCGGCCGGCGGCTTCGAGTTTGCCAGTGGCTTCAACCAGACCATCGTCATCGACGATATCGACGATGCCGTGGGCGAGCTCACGCAGACCGTCACGGCGTCCATCAGCCAGCGTTTCCACCCATGGGTGAAGGCGGGGCTGACCTTCGAGACCAGCCGCGCCACCTACTACTACTATCTCTACGAGCGCAAAACGCAGGCGCTGACGGCCTCGCTGCTGCTGGGTCCGGAAAAGAAACCACAGCTCACCATCGAGTACACCCACTCGCTCAAGCGTGAAACCGACCCCGAACAGGACTACCGCGCCGACGTCGTCGTCGCGCGGATCGGCGGGTCGTTCTGAGCATCCTGCAACGATTGATCTGATGCCCAAGGTGTGGGACAGATTTCACCTGCACACAGGAGTGTCCCATGGGCGGTACAACCATCCTCGCATTCGCCTTTGTCGCCTTCATCGGTATCGCCACGCCCGGTCCGACCGTGCTTCTGGCGCTCACCAACGGTTCGCGCCACGGCATCAGGCGCGCGCTTGCGGGCATGGCCGGCGCTGTGCTCTCGGATTTCGTGCTGATCGGCGCGGTTGCGCTCGGCCTCGGGGCGCTGCTTGCCGCGTCGGAGTTCTGGTTTACCGTCGTCAAATGGCTCGGCGCCGCCTACCTCGCCTTTCTCGGCGTCACGCTGCTGCGCTCGAAGGGCACGCTTGACGTCTCGCTCGACAAGGACGCACCCGCCGTCACGACATCGGCAATCTTTCTCAAGAGCTTCCTGGTCGCTGCCACCAACCCGAAGGGCTATCTCTTCTTCTCCGCCTTCCTGCCGCAATTCATCGATCTCGGCTTGCCGCAAGCGCCGCAATACGCCGCCCTCGCCGTCGTCTTCGCATCCGTCGATTTGGTCGTCATGCTCGGCTATGCCCTGCTCGGTTCGCAGGCGGCGCGCTTCCTCAAGCATTCAGGCGCCATCTGGCTCGAACGGATCTGTGGCGGCGCGCTGCTGGCCCTGGCAGGCTCCCTCGCCTTCTACCGCCGCGCCGCCACCTGACATGCTGTTTCGCAAGGATATACTCGACAGGATCGCCAAGGGAGAGGTGACGCTTGCCTTCCGGCGCTGGGCGAAGCCGACCGTGAAGGCCGGCGGCAGCCTGCGCACGGCCGCGGGCGTCCTGTCGATCGATACGATCGCGGCAATCGATGCTGACGACATCGGCGCAAACGACGCGCAGTGCGCCGGGTTCGCGACGCGCGAGGCGCTGCTCGCGGAACTCGAGAGCCGTTCCGACGGCACGCTTTACCGCATCGCCTTCCACCGCTCGGGCGACGATCCGCGTTTGTCCCTGCGCGACGACACGACCCTTGCCAGGGCCGACCGTGACGCGATCCTCGCGAGGCTCGCAGGCTTCGACAAGGCCGCCGGCCGGACCTGGGCCGAACCGACGCTCCAGCTGATCGGAGCGCGCGATGGCGTCACCGCCGCCGAAATTGCCAAAACCGTCGGCATGGAAAAACTCAAGCTCAAGGTGCTGATCCGCAAGCTGAAGGAACTGGGGCTGACGGAAAGCCTTGCCGTCGGCTACCGGCTGTCGCCGCGCGGCCGCTCCTTTCTCGGCAAGACCTGAGCTGCATTCACAAGACAAGGGAGACGAGATGATCGGATACACCATGGTCGGAACGACCGATCTCAAGCGCGCCGAGCGGTTTTACGATCCGCTGATGGCGCTGCTCGGCCAGGAGCGCTGCTACTCGGATGACCAGGTCGCCTCCTGGGGACGCAAGGACGACGATAGCGCCCCGCGCTTCTTCACCGGTTACCCCTTCGACGGACATCTCGCCGGCGTCGGCAACGGCACCATGACCGCCTTCCTCGTCAAGAGCGCAGCGCTCATCGACCGGCTGTTTGCATCGGCGATGGAACAGGGCGGCAGTGTCGAGGGCGAACCGGGTTTTCGCCCGCAGTATGGAGAGGGGTTCTACGCCGCCTATGTGCGCGACCCCGACGGCAACAAGCTTGCCTTCGTCTGCTATGACGCGCGACCGGCGACACCCGAGGTGTGACTTGCCATTGATATGACGTGCTCCCCCACCCCTCGCTTGAGACAGATGGGGGAGCAGCGAAAAATCCGCCTCCGCAGGGTTGGAGGCGGAAAGGGATCAGGCGGCGCGTTTGACCGGCGGCAGCGCCAGCTTGCGACCGCTGGCGACGATGAGGCCGGCAGCACCTTCCAGCCAGCCATCGCGAAGCTCGAGCGCCAGGAAACGGTTGCGCTCGAACGGGCCGGGCATGACCAGATGCTGCGCACCTGCTGCGAAAAAGCCGAAACGCTCGTAATAGGCGGCATCGCCGACCAAGAGGATCGCGCCGTGGCCGCGGTTCTTCGCTTCCTCGATCGCCGCACGCATCAGCATGCCGCCGATGCCCTTGCCTTCATGGGCGGGATCGACTGCGAGCGGTCCGAGCAACAGCGCCGGAATACCGTGACCCTCGCGGTTGACGCCGGCCTCGACGTTCCACAGGCGAACGGTCGCGATGACGTGGCCGTCGAGATCGCGGGCAACGAAGGCGAGACCTTCGGCCGGAACGCGGCCGTTGCGCAGCTTTTCCGACGACTTGCGTCGGCGCTCCGGCCCCATTGCCCGGTCGAGCAGGTTCTCGCGGGCAACGACGTCACCCGGGTTTTCGCTATCGATAACGAATGTGGACGGCGCGAAAAACGCGCGCAGGGCATCAACAACAGCGGCCATCCGGGCCTCCCGTCATCAAAACCGCTTCAGGCGGCATCTGGAAAGAATTGTGAAATGGCGCTCCCGCCCGAAGACGGGAGCAGCCGGATCAGATCACGTAGGACTTCAAGGGTTCGAAGCCGTTGAAGGCGACGGCCGAGTAGGTCGTCGTGTAGGCGCCGGTGCCTTCGATCAGAACCTCGTCGCCGATCGAGAGCGTGATCGGCAGCGGATACATGTTCTTCTCATAGAGCACGTCGGCCGAATCGCAGGTCGGGCCGGCGAGCACGCAAGGCTCCATTTCGTCGCCGTCGCGCGCGGTGCGGATCGGGTAGCGGATCGCCTCGTCCATGGTTTCGGCGAGACCGCCGAACTTGCCGATGTCGAGGAACACCCAGCGATGGGCATCGTTGTCCGACTTCTTCGAGACGAGAACGACTTCTGCCTTGATCACGCCGGCATTACCGACCATGCCGCGACCGGGCTCGATGATCGTTTCCGGGATGTGGTTGCCGAAGTGCTTCTTCAGCGCGCCAAAGATCGCCTGGCCATAGGCTTCCGCGGTCGGCACGTCCTTGAGGTACTTCGTCGGGAAGCCACCGCCCATATTGACCATCTTGAGCTCGATGCCCTGCTTGGCCAGCTGCACGAAGACGCGCTTGGCATCAGAGAGAGCTGCATCCCAAGCGTCGAGCTTCGTCATCTGCGAACCGACATGGAACGAGACGCCGTAGGATACGAGGCCATGCTGATGGGCGTAGACGAGCACGTCGACGGCCATCTGCGGCACGCAGCCGAACTTGCGCGACAGCGGCCATTCGGCACCTTCGCCATCGGTCAGCACGCGGCAGAACACGCGGGCGCCGGGGGCTGCGCGGGCAACCTTCTCGACTTCCTCATGGCTGTCGACGGCAAAGAGCGACACACCGAGAGCGTGAGCGCGGGCAATGTCGCGCTCCTTCTTGATGGTGTTGCCATAGGAGATGCGGGCTGCGGTCGCACCGGCGTCGAGCGCCATTTCGATTTCGGCGACGGACGCGCAATCGAAAGACGAGCCCATGCCGGCGAGCAGGCGCAGGATTTCCGGCGCCGGGTTTGCCTTGACCGCATAGTAGATCGAGCTGTCCGGCATCGCGTGGCGGAAAGCCTTGAAATTGTTGCGCACGACGTCGAGGTCGACGACGAGGCACGGGCCATCGGGACGTCGGGTGTTGATGAAGTCGATGATGCGAGCCGTGGTCATGGCCTTATTCCCCTGATCCAAAATGCTCCGCTTGCGCGGAGGACAAAGGGCATACGCGCGAATGCTCTGGAACCAGCCGGTGGAGACCCCGGAACCAAGCATGCGCTCGATGCGCGAACGGTGAACCGAAGCCCGCCTAGGCTTCAATTCGGCTTTGTCTGCCATGGATTGGAGGGGATAACCCAACCGCACTTCCGGCAATGAAGGTGTGCCTCTTCAGTAACCCCGGCTGTTGGAGAGCCGGCAGACACCAGAAAGGCCCGCACCGTCGTTGCTTCAAGATGTCCTCGCATTTCCCGGTTGGCCGGAATAGCGACTGGAGGGGTTAGTTCCAGGTACCTTACCGATACCCTCACCTAATCGAGGGTCGGCGGACACCCACAGGCACGTGCGACTTTGGGCAAGGGCGTAGGTAAGAAAAAACCTTGTCGTAATCAAGAGTTTTTTCGTCGCCGCTGTTGAATTTTTTTAAAGACCGGCAACACTGTCGGCGTTCACGTTTATTGAACAATCGACGGCGCCGTGATGTTCGCTGCAAGCGATTGAAACGACTGGATTTATCTTGACGCCCCGCCTATCCGGATCAACAAGAGCCGGAGAGCGGACGAAAGCGGCCACGGCAACGGACGCAGAGCAGACGAATGTGGAAGACGCGTTCGCGGCGAATCACGGTTCCCGCGACCAGGACAGACGAAGGACACCGGCCATGGACACCCTCACCCGCATCCGCGCCTTCATCGATGTGGTGGACGCCGAGGGATTTTCGGCCGCGGCCCGCCGTGTCGGCCGATCGAAGGCGCTCCTGTCGAAATATGTGCGCGAACTCGAAGACGAACTCGGCGCGCTTCTGCTCAACCGCACCACCCGGCAATTTTCGCTGACGGAGGCCGGCCATACCTATTACCGCACCGCGTCGGAGATCCTGAAGGAGATCGACAATCTCGCCGATCTCGTGCGCGCTAACAATTCCGACCTCAAGGGTCGCTTGCGCATCACCGCGCCGCGCACATTCGTCGATGCCGAGATTGGCCAGTCGCTGATCGATTTCGGCCAGCAGCATCCGGAACTGTCGCTGGAGATCGTGTCCGACGACCGCTTCGTCGACCTCGTCGAAGAGGGATTCGACGTCGCCATCCGCATCACCCGGCTCGAGGATTCGACGCTCATCGCTCGCAAGCTCGACGATTTCCAGGTGCTGATCTGTGCGGCCCCAGATTTCCTGGAAAAGGTCGGGCCGATCGAGCATCCGAGCGACCTTTCCAAGATCCCCTGCATCCTCGACACCAATGGCCGCTCCTATTCCAACTGGCGCTTCATCGAGCCGGACGGATCTTCGTTCACCGTCCCCGTAAGCGGCCCGATCGAGGTCAACAGTCCGCTTGCCTCCGTGCGCGCCGCCGTCTCCGGCATCGGCGTGGCGCTGGTGCCCGACTTCATCGCTCGCCCCAAGGTCGCCACCGGCGAACTCGTCACGCTCTTCGATGACTTCCTGCCGCGGGACCGCGGCATCTATGCGATCTATCCGCATCGCCGCTACCTGCCGGCCAAGGTGCGCACGCTGGTCGACTATCTCCACACCTGGTTCCGCAAGCCGCGTTGAGGCGGCGAGGTCCCAAAACCGTCCCATTTCCGGTACATTGCGGGACCGATTCGGAGGTGTCGCCACGCCTCCGGCCAGAAGGCCCGACCAGAAGGATTGCCGTTTCATGAGAATTAAGCGCCTCGTCGTGGCCGGCCTTGCCACCCTTCTTGCGCCGACGCTGGCCTTTTCCCACCCACACATCTTTGCCGAGGCGCGCCTTGAAGTTGCCTCCGACGACAAGGGTGAAGTGAGCGAACTCAGGAACGTCTGGCGTTTCGACGAGCTGTTTTCGGCAAGCGTCGTGCTCGACTTCGACAAGAACTCGAACGCCACGCTCGACCCGGACGAACTCGCCGAAGTCGGCCAGACGGTGCTGGAGTCGCTGGCGGAGTACAACTACTACACGACGGCGCTGGAAAACGGCAAATCCATCAAGGTCAGCAAGCCCGAGCACATCACTGTCGACTACAAGGATGGCCAGCTGTTGATGATCTTTGCGGTCAAGCCGGCCGAGCCGATGCCGCTCAAGGGCAAACTCTCCTTCGGCGTCTACGACCCGACCATGTATACCGCCATGGATTTCCCGACCGATGACGACCTGACCGTGGTCGGCGACAAGATCGCCGCCTGCGAACACAAGGTCGTGCGCCCTGATCCTGACGAAGTCCTTGCGGAAAACAAGGATACGTTGACCGATGCCTTCTGGAGCGATCCGACCGGCACCGACATGTCGAAGCTCTTTGCAACCCGGATAGAGATCACATGCTGAACACCCGGCTGAACACCCGCAAGATCGGTGGCCTGATTGCCGCCGCGCTCGTGTTGACGGCACTTTCGACCGGCCTTGCCGCGGCACAATCACCGCTCGGCATCGGCACGGCCGAACCGTCCTTTCAGACCACCGGCTTCCTCGGCGGCTTCTTCGCCTGGGTGAACGCCGAGCAGCAGGGCTTCTACCGCACGCTCACCGGTGCGCTGAAAGGCATGCGCGAAAACCCGTGGCAGCTCTGGTCGCTGATCGGCCTTTCCTTCGCCTATGGCGTCTTCCACGCCGCCGGCCCCGGCCACGGCAAGGCGGTCATCTCCTCCTACATGATCGCCAACGAGACCGAACTGAAGCGCGGGGTTCTGCTCTCCTTCATGTCGTCGATCCTGCAGGGCGTCGTCGCCATCCTGCTCGTCGGCGCGGTCTATCTGGTTCTGCGCGGATCCTCGATCAGCATGACGGACGCAACACTCTCACTGGAAATCGCCAGCTACGCGCTGATCGCCGCCTTCGGCGGCTGGCTCCTGTTTCGCAAGCTGCGCTCGATGATGCGCCCGGCAACGCTTATGGCGACGGCGGGCGGTGGCCAGCTTCATCTTGAGCACGACCATCACCATGATCATCACGATCATGCCCACCATCGTCACGACCACGGGCATCACGGCCACAGCCATGGCGCCGGCGAGGTCTGCTCGACCTGCGGGCACGCGCATGCGCCGGATCCCTCAATGCTGAAGGGCGATCGCTTCGCCGTCAGCGAGGCATGGTCGGCGATCGTCGCCGTCGGCCTCAGGCCCTGCTCCGGAGCCCTGATCGTTTTGTCCTTCGCGCTGCTCAACGGCCTCTATCTCGGCGGCATCCTCTCGGTCTTCGCCATGTCGATCGGCACGGCCATCACCGTATCGATCCTGGCGACGCTGGCGGTCACGGCCAAGGGTTTTGCCGTGCGCTACGCGTCGAGCGCGCAATCAGCCGCCCGCATCTCGAACGGCATCGAGATTGCAGGCGCCCTGCTCGTGATTATCCTTGGACTGGTCCTGTTGGGTGCCGCACTTCAGGGCTGATGCCTCTTGAGTGCATCAGCCCTGGCGCGCCAAAACGCCGTCGCCTGCAGGTCGGATTATAGGCCGCGCTTGCGCTGATGGCGTGCCCGCAGCCAGAAGATCAGGAAGAAGCCGAGAACGAAGACGACGCCGAAGGCGCTGGCGAGCCAGACCGAGATATCGCCGAGCCTCAGCATGATCGTCGGCAGCACGAAAAAGCCGATGCCGACGACGGCCAGGATGACGGCCGCGGCGATCGCCGGCGACTTTTCCTTCGGGGCCTGGTTTTCTCTGGTCTTTTCGGGCGTGTTCACGCTCACTCCTTTGGCGCGAGATCCGCGCGAATATCTTCCAGCCGCCGCTTCTGGCGACCGTCTGCATCGAAATTATCAGGCGACAGCCAGTTTTCGAATGCGGCATTCAGCAGCGGCCATTCGCTGTCGATCATCGAAAACCAGGCCGTGTCGCGGTTGCCGCCCTTGAATATCATATGCTGGCGGAAAATGCCCTCGAAACTGAAGCCGAGGCGGAGTGCCGTCTTCCGGCTTGCGGCATTCTCGCTATGACATTTCCACTCGTAGCGGCGATAGCCGAGATCCTCGAAAACATGCTTGGCCATCAGGTAATGCGCCTCGGTCGACAGCGGCGAGCGGGCCATTGCCGCCCCATGCGCGACGGACCCGACCTCGACGACGCCGTTGGCCGGATCGGCGCGCATATAGTTCGCCATGCCGACGACCTTGCCGCTTGCCCTGTCGCGAAACACTTCCGTGACCCAGCCGGACTTTTCCTGGGCCGCGGTCAGCCAAGCGTCGAAATCGTCGATGCCGCCGAAATCCGCCTGCACAAAATACTTCAGGAGCGGGTTGATGCCCATGCCGCCGAGCCCGTCCCACAGGTCCTGCCTGTGCGTCGCACGATCGTAGGCCTCAAGGCTGACATAGCGGCCTTCGATCGCCACCGGCTTCGGCGCCGGACATCCCTTCCAGTTGCTCAGATCACGCATCGGCCACCTCTCCCGCTACTCCTGTTCCCGGCATAGGGCAGAGAAGCGGCCGACACAAATTCAAACTGGTGATCGATCCATGAGCGATCCGATCAGGCAGGAACCTTCGCCGACGATACCGTCGCCTCGATATGATCGACGAGCGCATCGGGAAGGCCGAGGCGACCGGCGAGCAGATCGAGGTAGCCCCGCTCTGCGCGGCTCTCCGGCTCGATCGTCAGGCGAGAGGCGGTATAGACCTCGACGCGCTCTTCCTCGGTCTTGGCAGCAGCCACGATGGCGTCGATATCGACGGGATTTGCAAGCTCGCCTTCGAGGAACGCCGATGCATCGGCCGACAGGCCGGACACCGAAAGCTTGTCCATGATGTGGCGGCGCTCGACATCATCGATATGTCCGTCCGCGCGCGAGGCGGCGATCATGGCGCGCACGAGAACAAGTGCGAAGTCGTGGCTGATCTTTTCCGGCTCGGCGGCAAATCCGGAATCGGTCGGCGGCGGCAGCAGTTCCGGCTGCTTCTGGGCAGCAGGATCGGTGACCGGGGCGTTGCCGGACTGATAATTCTTGTAGGCCTGGTAACCGAGGCCGGCGATGGCGGCGAGACCGCCGAGCACGGCGGCGTTGCCGGTCAGCTGGCGGCCCGATTTGGTGCCGAGCAGCACGGCAGCGATCGCGCCCGATGCAAGCGGATTGTCCTTGGCGAGTTGCGTGACCTGCCCGGCGCGCTCACGCACCGATCCACCGGCACCCGGCACCTGCGATCCCAGAAACTGGTCCAGCAATTTCTTCGCGTCGAACATGGGGTTTCGCTCCTTGTCGGTTCCAGGCGGAAAAAAACGTGCAGAACAGGGCGCCGCCTGCACCCGCTCCATCAAACCGATTGAGACATAGGAACGTTGCAGTGGAAATACAAATTCGCGTTGCACGAAAAAAGGCCGGGTTGACACCCGGCCTCGATCATCTCATGCAATCGGTCGGGCTTCAGCCCTTGAGCGCAAAGGCTTCGGCCGCAAGCTTGGTGATGCCGGCCCAGTCGCCCTTGGCAACCAGGTCCTTCGGCGCCACCCAGGAGCCACCGACGCAGATAACGTTCGGCAGCGACAGGTAGTCGCGCGCGTTTGCAAGCGAAATGCCGCCGGTCGGGCAGAAGAAGGTGCCGGCAAGCGGCGACGATAGCGACTTCAGGTAGGCAGCGCCGCCAGCCTGTTCGGCCGGGAAGAACTTCATCACCTCGTAGCCTTCTTCGCGCAGGCCCATGACTTCGCTGGCGGTCGCGGCACCCGGCAGAAGCGGCGCTTCGTGGTCGTTGGCGACGTCGATCAGTTCCTGCGTGGTGCCCGGGCTGACGATGAACTGCGAACCGGCTTCGATCGCCGCCTGGAACTGGGCGGCGTTAAGGACGGTGCCGGCGCCGGCAACTGCACCCTCGACCTCGTTGGCAACAGCGCTGATCGCTTCAAGTGCTGCCGGCGTGCGCAAGGTGATTTCGATTGCTCTCAATCCACCGGCGACAAGCGCGCGCGCCAGCGGCACGGCCGTCGCGACGTCGTCGATCACCAGCACCGGCACGACCGGCTGAAGTTTGAGGATGGAGAGAAGCCTGTCGGTTTTCACGCTCATGCAGATCGTCCTTTTAAAACGATTGAATATGGGTTCCGCATACTCCGCCAGCCGGCGCTTGTCGAGACCGAACCAGGCGCGCGCCTGTCAATCGTATATGAGAAAATAAGAAAATAATTTCGACAACAAAGAGATACTTGAGCCTTGCTCGCAAAACGATAGTTTGGTGACAATCGACCCTCTCGAAATGCGGGATACCCATGGCGAAGGAGATAGAGCGCAAGTTCCTGGTGGCCTCCAGCGAGTGGCAGGGAAATGCGGACAAGGGCACGCAGCTGCGGCAGGCCTATATCGTCACCATGGACGACCGTTCCGTGCGCGTGCGCATCCATGGCAACAAATGGGCGCGGCTGACGATCAAGATCGGCAAGTCGGCGCTGGTGCGCAACGAATACGAGTATGACGTGCCGATGGACGACGCCAGGGAGATGCTGAGCCAGGCCGTCGGCGTCGTCATCGAAAAGCGGCGCTTTCGCGTGCCGTACAAGGGCTTCACCTGGGAGGTGGACGTCTATGAAGGCGCCCTCAAAGGGCTTGTGGTCGCCGAAGTCGAGATGAAGCGGGAGACGGATCTGCCGGCGCTTCCCACATGGCTCGGTCGGGAGATCACCGGCGACCGGCGCTATTCGAACCAGTCGCTCGCCACCGACGGACGCGTGGAAGAGCAGGCATGAGCTACACTTTCCGGCCGGAACGGGCTTTCACCGGCGATTTCAAACGTGTCGGCGCCGAGCAATTCGAGCAGGCGACCGGCATTCTTCGGCTTCGTCCCGATGGCATGCACGAAGCCATCCATCAGGCGCGCAAGAGCTTCAAGCGCGTGCGCGCGCTCTATCGGCTCGTCGCCTCCGATGCGCCGCTGTTTCAGAGCCAGGAAAACGCCCGCATTCGCGACATGGCGCGCAACCTGTCGGCCGTCAGGGATGCCGCCGCATTGGTCGAGAATGCCCGCTACCTGCAAGAGGGTGCCCGCAGCCAGGAGGAGGAAAGGGCTCTCGACCACGTCTGCTTACGACTGGTCGAGCGGCGCGACCGGATCGCCGACAGCCAGACCGATATCGAGGACAGGATCGCCGCCACCATCGTCAATTGCGAAAGGGCGATGGCAGCGCTTGGCCATGTCGCCTTCGATGACAGCCGCCGCAAGACGGCCGACCGCCTGGCAAAGGGCTGGCGGCGCACGCTGAAACGCGCCGCGCCCGCCCTTGAGGCATGCCAGGAAAGCACCGAGGCCGCCTCCTTTCATGAGCTGCGCAAGCGCGCGCAGGATTATCGCATGCATCTCGCCTTGATGCGTCAGGCCTGGCCCTCGGCGATGGAGGCAAAGCGTCTGGATGCGAAAGCGCTGGTCGAGGTTCTCGGTCACCTCAACGACCTCGACGTCATGACGTCGCTCGTCAACGAGGATCCTGCCCTTGCCGGCAACAGCCAGGATCAGGCCTATCTGATCTCTGCCGTCATCGCCCGCCGGGAAAGCTTGCGGGCCGAGGCTCTGGACCACGCAAGAAACGTCTTTCTCGACACGCCTGATGACGAGAGCCGGACCATTCGTCTGCTCTGGCTTGAGGCCGGGCGCTAGCCGGGCACCGCGACAGAAGGCCCCTGCGGGCGGGCCCCGGATTGCGCTTGCCGCGCGAAAGCTGTATTTGCACGGCCCATGACCGACATTTCCACGACCCCGCGCCCGCAGACGCATGGCCAGTTCATGGTCGCAGCGCTCTATCACTTCGCCGCCTTCCCGCAGTTCGCCGACTTCCGCGAGCCGCTGCAAGCCGTCTGCGACGAGAACGGCGTCAAGGGAACCCTGCTTCTCGCCCATGAGGGCATCAACGGCACGATCGCCGGCACCGACGCCGGCATTGCGGCGGTGCTTGCCTATCTGCGCGCCCGGCCGGAATTCGTCGCCCTGGAGCATAAGGAGAGCCGTGCTTCCTCGATGCCGTTCCTGCGCATGAAGGTGCGGCTGAAGAAGGAAATCGTCACAATGGGCGTCGAAAACATCGACCCCAACAAGATCGTCGGCACCTATGTCGATGCGAAGGACTGGAACGCGCTGATCTCCGATCCTGAGACCATCGTCATCGACACGCGAAACGACTACGAAACCGCGATCGGCATCTTCAAGGGTGCGGTCGACCCGCAGACCAAGACCTTCCGCGAATTTCCCGACTGGGTGCGCAACAATACCGGCCTGCACAACAAGCCGAAGATCGCCATGTATTGCACCGGCGGCATCCGCTGCGAGAAGGCCACCGCCTTCATGAAGGGACAGGGCTTCGACGAGGTCTTCCACCTCAAGGGCGGCATCCTGAAATATCTCGAAGAGGTGCCGCAGGAGGAAAGCCTCTGGGAGGGCGCCTGCTTCGTCTTCGACGACCGCGTGTCGGTGACGCACGGGCTCGAAGAGGGTGAGCACACGCTCTGCCACGCCTGCCGCCAGCCGCTGACGCCTGCCGACCTTACCTCGCCCCATCACGAGGACGGCGTGTCCTGCATCCACTGTCATGAAGTGCGCACCGACGAGGACCGCGAACGTTACCGCCAGCGCCAGCGCCAGATCACGCTTGCGAAAAAACGCGGCGAAAAACACCTCGGCAGCTGAAGCGGCCGTCCCAGACGCTGCCGCTCATCCGCCTGCCGGCACCTTCTCCCCGCATGCGGGGAGAAGGCAGATACCGCAACACCCGAACGCCAAGAGCCCCGTTACAGCAGGTCCCCGCTTCGTTTGATGTAAGCTGGAGGCAGCGGCGAACCTCGTCGCCGTCCCCTCGCCCCGCTTGCGGGGAGAGGGTCAGGGTGAGGGGCGGTCAGCTGTCGCTGCTCGTCGGGCAACGCCTCGCATTCTTCTGGCGACTGTCGCCCGGCGCGTCGCCGCCCCAA
Source organism: Hyphomicrobiales bacterium (assembly GCA_900469625.1). Classification (GTDB taxonomy): domain Bacteria; phylum Pseudomonadota; class Alphaproteobacteria; order Rhizobiales; family Rhizobiaceae; genus Ensifer. The sequence goes on along the minus strand of UBXV01000036.1, from coordinate 6,430 downwards.
GAAGACATCGCGAGCGGGCGGCTGCGCTCCAAAGAAAAACCGCGCACCGGGGTGCGGCGCGCGGTTCAACATCAGCTTATCTGCGTTCCGGCTTACCAGCTCGGGATCAGCGCACCCTTGAAGGTGTCGTTGATGAAGGCGCGCACGGACTCGTCGTGGTAGGCCTCGACCAGTGTCTTCACCCAGGGGGCATCCTTGTCGGCGGTGCGCACGGCAATGACGTTGGCGTAGGGCGACTTTTCGCCTTCGATGGCGATCGCGTCTTCCTTCGGATGCAGGTCGGCCTCAAGCGCGTAGTTGGTGTTGATGACAGCCGCATCGACGTCGGCCAGCGAACGCGGCAGCTGGGCTGCATCGAGCTCGGCAAACGTGATGTTCTTCGGGTTCTCGATGATGTCGGACGGGGTGACCTTCAGGCCGACTTCCGGCTTCACCTTGATCAAGCCCTTGGAGGCAAGCACGAGCAGTGCGCGGCCGCCATTGGTCGGGTCGTTCGGAATGCCGATCGTCGCGCCGTCCTTCAGCTCGTCGAGGCTCTTCACCTTGCTCGAATAGATGCCCATCGGGGTGGTGATGGTGGTGCCGACGCTGACGATGTCGAAGCCGCGGTCAGCGATCTGGTTGTCGAGGTAGGGCTGGTGCTGGAACGAGTTGGCGTTAAGGTCGCCATCGGCCAGTGCCTGGTTCGGAACAACGTAATCGGAGAATTCGAGGATCTCGATGTCGAGGCCCTTGGGTGCCGCGACTTCCTTCACCTTCTCCATGATCTGGGCATGTTCGCCCGGCGTGACGCCGACCTTGATGGTTTCGGCGAAGGCCGCACCGGCGGAAAGCGCTGCGATTGCCGCAGCAATGATGAGCTTCTTCATGGGTATCTCCTTGTTAGTGATGTGAATGTCCTGGGAAATCAGTTCTTGCGGCTGCGCCTGTCGAAGCGGCGCGCCAGCCCGTCACCGGCGCTCTGCACGATCTGCACCAGCACGATCAGCACGATGACGACGACCAGCATCACGTCCGGCATGAAGCGCTGGTAGCCGTAGCGGATGCCGAGATCGCCGAGCCCGCCGCCACCGACGGCACCGACCATGGCGGAATAGCCGATGAGGCTGACGGCTGTCATGGTCAGCGCCATCGTCAGCGCGGGCCGCGCTTCGGCGAGCAGCACCTTGAAGACGATCTGCATCGGCGTCGCGCCCATGGCGCGGGCCGCCTCGATCAATCCCTTGTCGATCTCGCGGATCGCCGCTTCGACGAGGCGCGCGACAAAGGGAATGGTGGCGATCGTCAGCGGCACGATCGCCGCTTTGGTGCCGATCGACGTGCCGGTGAGAAGCCGGGTAAACGGGATGATGGCAACGACCAGGATGATGAACGGCGTCGAGCGCGCGGCATTGACGATCAGACCGACGATGCGGTTGGTCATCGGCGCCGGGAAAAGTTCGCCCTTGCCGCTGGTTGCCAGAAAGATACCGATAGGCCCGCCGATCAGCGATCCGATCAGGCCGGCGGCCGCCACCATGTAAAGCGTGTCGAGGGTCGCGCCCCAGATCTTCAAAAGGATATCAGGCGACATAGCCGAGCACCTCCGTGACCAGACCGTTTTCGGTGAAGAAGCGTTCGGCGCGGCCTGCGGTTTCGGCATCCGCGCGGTAGGCGACGACGAGCGAGCCGTAGGGACGGCCGCCGATCTCGTCGATCGTGCCGGCGATGATGTTGACCTCGGCGCCAACGGATTTGATCAACTGCGAGATCAGCGGGCGCTCGGCCGCAGCCCCGAAGAAGGTCAGGCGCACGACGGCGCGGTCACCGGCCACTGCCTGCGGCTTCAGCGCCCGTGATACTGCATCAGGCAGCTTCGAGCCCGGCAGGCCTGATAGCATCGCCCGGGTCGTCTCGTGCTTGGGATGGGTGAAGACGTCGAAGGTGTGGCCGCGCTCGACGATGCGGCCGTGGTCGATCACGGCAACGTCCGAGGTCACTGCCTTCACCACTTCCATCTCATGGGTGATCAAAAGCACAGTCAGGCCGAGATCGGCGTTGATGCGCTTCAGAAGCTCGAGGATCGACTGCGTCGTCTCGGGATCGAGCGCCGATGTCGCCTCGTCGGAAAGCAGCAGCTTCGGCTCGGTCGAAAGCGCCCGGGCGATGCCGATGCGCTGCTTCTGGCCGCCGGAAAGTTCCGATGGATAACGACCATGCTTGTCCGCAAGACCGACGAGATCGAGGAGCGGTCGCACGCGCTTTTCGATGGCGCTCTTGTTCATGCCGGCGATTTCAAGCGGCAGGGCCACATTGTCGAACACGGTGCGGGACGACAAAAGATTGAAATGCTGGAAAATCATGCCGACCGAACGGCGCAGCTCGCGAAGACCGGCCTCATCGAGCGCGCCGACATCGACGCCATCGACCAGCACCTTGCCGCCCGTCGGCTTTTCCAGGCCGTTGACCAGCCGGATCAATGTCGACTTGCCGGCGCCGGAACGGCCGATGATGCCGGTGATCGAACCGCGGCCGACAGAAAGGGAGACGTTGTCGAGCGCTGTAAAGCCGTCGCTCTTGCCGGAGCCCGGGAAATGCTTGGAAACGCCATCGAAAATGACGGCGGCATCGGCGCGCGCCGGCGCCTGATAGGCGGAAACGCTCATCGTTCGGATACCCCCGAAAGAGGCGTTGTCAGAATGGACGGGTACATAGGTGCTCTCGGATGCTCGAAACTGGAAGATCCCGGGCTCAATGGCGCGGAATGGAAGGCGCGTCCTGTCAGGCCGACATTCGACAACGCATTCGCAACAGGGAGCACTTCTCTAGCATTAGCCAACCGGTGAGTTCAATGTCGCTGCCGCAGGAAGGACATGCGACATAATCTAGGGTCCTTATGGACAATAGATTCCCGTTTTGACAGGTATGGTTTTTCGGCTTGCTTCGCGTTTGCGGAAAAAACCGCTCTTTCGCGCGCAGCTCGGCCAGGAAAAGCAGCGCATCGACCCGGAAAGCGGGCCGATGCGGGCGATCCGTCCTCGCCGGTCAGACGCCGATGGCGTGGGCGACCGGCTCCAGATGCGGCCAGACCTCGATCGAGCCGCGATAGATCATGTTGAGCGCCACATAGATAATGATGGCAAGACCGACATAGGCGATCCAGTGGTAGCGGTTGAGCAACCTTGCAATGAAGCTTGCAGCGATACCCATCAGCGCGATCGAAAGAATGAGGCCGAAGACGAGAATGGTCGGATGCTCGCGCGCGGCACCGGCGACCGCCAGCACGTTGTCGAGCGACATCGACACGTCGGCGATGACGATCTGGATCGCCGCCTGCAGGAAGGTCTTGCGCGGCGCCGAATTGGCGCCCTCGCCCTCGAAGTCTTCCGCTCCGCCGGCGCGGATCTCGCGCCACATCTTCCAGCAGACCCAAAGCAGCAGCAGGCCGCCGGCGAGCAGCAGGCCGATGATATCGAGCAGCTGCACGGTGACGCTTGCCAGCGCGATACGCAGCACGGTCGCAGCGAGAATGCCGACCAGAATGGCCTTGCGGCGCTGCTCCGCCGGCAGGCCGGCGGCGGCAAGACCGATGACGACGGCATTGTCGCCGGCCAGGACCAGGTCGATGACGATGACCTGCATGAGCGCCAGCAATCCGGCAGAAGTAAAGATTTCCATGATAGATAGTCCCTCGAGGCGCCTTCGGACGCCCATCCACTATTAGCAATGCATAGAACAGCGGGTGTTCACGGATCAAGGGGCGGTGGCTGGCAGGCCGGCAAAACGCACCGCAATCTTGCCGCCACCCGGCAGGCAGTCGATACGGCGATACGGAAACGGCGGTGCGTATCGAGGTTTACTGACCGCAGTTCTCTGCTAGGAAACGCAGCGGCACCGAACAGTAGGACAGGAATTCGCATGCGCATCGTTTTGACCGGAAGTTCGGGGCGCATCGGCCGGGCGATCTACAATGCGCTGGCGGCCGAGCACGAGGTGGTCGGCATCGATCGCGCGCCCTTCGGAACGACCGGGATCACTGGCGACTTCGTCGATGGCGTCCTCCTGGAGCGTGCCATGCAGGGGGCCGATGCGGTCATCCATACGGCAGCGCTGCATGCCCCGCATGTCGATGCGATCGCCGATGTGGAATTCGAGCGCGTCAACGTGATGGGCACCCATCTCGTGATTGCCGCAGCCCAGGCCGCCGGCGTCAGCCGTATCGTCTTCACCAGCACGACCGCACTCTACGGGCATGCCGTCAAAGCGAGTGCCTGCGCCTGGGTCACCGAGGAGACGGCGCCCCAGCCCCACACGATCTACCACCACACCAAGCTTGCCGCCGAGGCGCTGCTCGAAAATGCCGCCGACCGGGACTTGCATGTACGGGTGCTGCGCATGTCCAGATGCTTTCCCGAGCAGGCCGACCGCATGGCCGCCTATCGGCTGCACCGTGGCATCGACGTGCGCGATGTGGCTGACGCGCATGTGGCAGCGCTCCACGATGACGGGCCGGCCTTCCAGCGCTTCATCATATCAGGCGAACCGGCCTTCCTGCCGACGGATTGCCGGCATCTGGCAAGCGATGCCGCTGCGGTTCTGCGCGAGCGGGCAAGCAAGTTTTCCCAGGCCTTTGCCGAACGCGGCTGGTCGCTGCCCGCCTCGATCGACCGGGTCTATGACCCGAGCGCCGCGATCGGCGCGCTCGGCTGGAAGCCGCGCTTCGGCTTCAAGGAGGTCCTCGCCCAGCTCGACCGCGGCAGCCTCGAAGTGCTGCCGGTGCGCAAGGTTGCCGAACGCTTCGACTGACGGGACAAGATCTTGCGCGCCAGAGGGCGCGCAAGACTCTTTCTACGTATTTCCTGCCGGAAAACCGCTTCGCACTTTTCCCGGAAATGCTTTAGCCATCAGATATGGTTGCCGCCGGGAAATTCTTCGGCGAGTGCCTTATACCAGTGCCCGCTCTTCTTGACCGTGCGCACCTGTGTTTCGTAATCCACGTGCACGATGCCGAAGCGCATCTTGTAGCCTTCGGCCCACTCGAAATTGTCCATCAGGCTCCAGGCGAAGTAACCGCGCATCGGGTAGCCCTTGGCGATCAGGTCGGCCGTCACCGAAAGGTGCTCGGCGATGTAGTCGAGGCGCGGCTGGTCATCGACCACACCGTCTTCGACATCGATGTTGTAGCAGGCGCCGTTCTCGGTGATGTAGCAATCGGGAAGGTCGTAGCGAGCGTTGAGCGTCTCCACCAATTGGCCGAGCGCCGGTGCAAAAACTTCCCAGCCGATATCGGTCTTCACGTCACTGACCGGCTTGGCGTTGACCGTCGCCGGATACTCGGCACCAGGGGTCTTGTCGTCGCTGACGCGCATCGGCGTGTAGTAATTCAGGCCCCACCAGTCGAGCGGGCGCGAGATCGTTGCCATGTCGCCGTCTTCGATCTCGGGCATGCGATGGCCGAGCGCGCTCATGAAGCTCTCGGGATATTCCCCCTTGAAGATCGGGCCGAAGAACACGCCGTTGTGGAAATCGAAAGCCCTCTCGGCAGCCGCCTTGTCGGCCTCGCCGTCGCTGCCGGGATAGATCGAATGGGCATTGATGACGATGCCGGCCGGCAGGTTCGGCCGCTCCGAGCGAATGGCGTCGACGCCAAGACCGTGCGCAAGATTGGTGAAATGCAGCGCGTGCAGAGCCGCATCCATGTTGCGTTCGCCCGGCGCATGAATTCCATAGAGATGGCTGAGCCAGACCGAACACCAGGGCTCGTTGAAGGTCGCGACCGCGTCAAGCCGATCACCGAGGCGGGCAATGACGGTCTTGGCATAACGCTGGAACGCGTAAGCCGTGGTGCGGGACGTCCAGCCGCCGTCGCCCATCAGCGCCAGCGGCAGGTCCCAGTGATAGAGCGTCGCGAAGGCCTTGATGTTGCGCGCCTTCAGACCGTCGACAAGGCGGTCGTAGAAGTCGAGGCCCTTCTCGTTGATCGGACCGACACCCTCGGGAATGATGCGCGGCCAGGCGATCGAAAACCGGTAGGCCTCGACGCCAAGGCTCTTGATCAGGTCGAGATCCTCGTCGAGCCTGTTGTAGTGGTCGCAGGCGATATCGCCATTGTGCCGGCCGAAGACCCGGCCCGGCATGTTGGAAAAGGCATCCCAGATCGATGGCTTGCGCCCGTCCATCTTGGTCGCACCCTCGATCTGGAAGGAGGCCGTCGCCACCCCGAACACGAAATCGCCCGGGAAACGCCGGGCAAGGGTCTTTGCTTCGATCATCAGCCTGTCTCGTCCTTTGCAGCGGCCCGCCTCCGGCGGGCGGCCGCTCACTTGGTGTATTTTCGTTTTTCTTGCGGGTCGGCCTAAAGCGACACCGGCAAATGTCAACTCGCGAAAAAGGGCGGGGCATCCCCCGCCCTTGCCGCCTCGGCAAGCCTTCCGTCTACAGCTTTACCCAT
>UBXV01000050.1 GCA_900469625.1 Hyphomicrobiales bacterium | reverse complement strand
GGTTTCGCGTCAAATGGTAGGAACACGCGCAAGACGCCCCACCTGCCAACGGAAGGGGCCAAGGCCTTTCGCACGCTGGGCAATCGGTGCTGCGCTGAGCACGCTGCCGTTCAGCCTTGCCGATCGGTCCAACGCACAGGACGCCACACCGTCGGCGTTGTCGGAGACCTATCAGGATTGGGTGGTCGAATGCACCACCGCGCGATCCGCAGACAAGGGGGCGCAAAAGCGGGCCGGCAGGAAAGTGTGCCAGATTTCGCAGAGCCTGCTGCAGGCGAATTCGCACGAGCGCGTGTTGACGATCGCATTCGACATTCCGTCGGGGGGCAAAGACGGGCTGAGCGGGACGATCGTCGCGCCATTCGAACTGGATCTGCAGTCCGGCATTAGGCTGCGCATCGAGAAGGACATGCTGCTGACGACCACCTTCAAGACATGTCTGCCTCAAGGGTGTCTCGCCGCTTTTGCACCCGACGAAAAGCTCGAACGCGCGCTGAGAGCAAGCGCAAAGCTGGTTATCGAAATGACCGCAGCCGATAGCGGGCAGCGTGTCGATGTCGCCGTATCGCTCAAGGGCTTCTCGCAAAGTCTCGACCGGCTGAAGAAACTCTCCGCGAATGCCGAGATGTCCGATGGCGCACAGTGAGATTGGCCCAAAACGGCGGTCGCTTTGCAGAGCTGCTGTCATCGCCGCGGTCCTTATCACGTGTACGTCGTGCAACCCTCGCACGGAAGGCGACCCAACACTTTCCGCACCCGCAATCGCCAAGCCCCCGCAGGCCTATGCGCAGGAGGCCTATCCGGTCCGCATCGTCGACCGCAGCAAATTTGCGCCGCGGCTCAGACCGGCGACGGTAGCGGCGCCACCCGGCTACGCGGCCGGGACCATCGTCGTCGTCACGCAGCAGAAGCTGCTCTACCTGATCCGTGGCAACGGCACCGCCGACCGATATGGTATTGCGGTCGGCACCTCCGGTTACAGCTGGAAGGGCGAGGCGGTCGTCGGTCGCAAGGCGGTCTGGCCGGCCTGGTATCCGACCGACGACATGAAGCGCAATGTCGAAGGGCTGCCGTCAAGGATCGCGCCTGGTGTCGACAACCCGCTTGGCGCGCGCGCGCTCTATCTGTTTCAGCATGGTCGCGACACGCTCTATCGCATCCACGGCACCTCGGAGCCCTGGACGATCGGGACCGAGGCGTCGTCCGGCTGCATTCGCATGGTCAACGAGGATATCATCGACCTCTTCGACAAGGCCCCGACCGGCGCGACCGTTGTCGTGATTTAAGCAAACGCATGCCGAAATCCGGAAAGCGCTCAGGCTTTCCGGTTCTTTCGTCGCTGCACTCAGGCGGCGTAGACCTGCGTTCCGCCGATCCAGGTGGATCCCATGCCGAGGTCCGGCGTCAAAAGCACGAAGTCGGCGTCGGAGCCGGGCAACAGACGGCCCTTGTGCGAGGAGAGGCCCATCGCGTCGGCGGGATAGGCAGACGCCATGCGCAGCGCTTCCTCGACCGGAAGCCCGAGCTTCTCGTGCACGAAGCGCACCGACGACAGCATGTCGATATCGGCGCCGGCGAGCGTGCCGTCGGCAAGCGTCAATCGGCCACCATGGCGCAGGATCTCGCGACCGTTGAGCTCGAAGCTCGTCATATCGGTTCCGATCGGAGACATGGCGTCGGTGACCAGGAAGATCTGGCCGGGACCGGTCTTCGCGCGCAGCGCGACGCCCATCGAGGCCGGTTCGACATGGTAGCCGTCGGCGATCAGGCCGGCATGCAACGTGCCGGTCGCAAGTGCTGCGCCGACGACGCCGGGCTCGCGGTGGCCAAGCCCACTCATGGCGTTGAACAGGTGTGTCACCGTCCTTGCCCCGGCCTTCGCATAGGCGACGGCGGTCTCGTAGCCGACATCGGTATGACCGAGGCTGACGACGGCGCCGGCATCGGCGAGCGCCCGCACCTGCTCCTTCGTCGCGTTTTCCGGAGCGACCGTGACCATCAGCACGCCGAGCGCGCGTGCGCAGTCCAGCATGTCCTTGAGGTCGGCCTCATCCATCGGCCGGATCAGCGCGGGGTCGTGCGCGCCCTTGCGGGCGACCGAGAGATGCGGGCCTTCCAGATGCAGGCCGAGGAAGCCGGGCACGCTTGCCGCCTTTGCCGCAACGCCGGCGGCAATCGTCGCCGCACGCACCTCGCGCGTATCGGTGATCAGCGTCGGGAGCAGCGCCGTGGTGCCGAACTTCGCATGGGCCGAACAGATCTGGCGAATGCCCTCAAGCGTCGGTTGCGCATTGAGAAGCGCGCCGCCGCCGCCATTGACCTGGAGGTCGATGAACCCCGGCACCAGCAACAGGCCATGCGCATCGACGGTCTCGGCGCCGGCCGGCACATCACCGGCGGCGACGATCGCCTTGACGCGACCGGCCTCGATCAGGAGGGCGGCGCCATCGTGCCATTCGATGCCATCGAACAGGCGGGCGCCGATGATTGCCTTCGTCTCGGTCATCTCGTCTCCGTTACCTTCTTGAGGCTCGCCGGTGCGTCGGGGTTGAGGCCGCGCGAGCGCGACCAGGCCTCGACGAAGCCGTAGAACGGCAGGATCAGCGTCAGCGCGTCGGTGATCGGGTGACCGGTTTCAACGAACGGCAGACGCTTGGCCTTGGCGGCAAGGCTCGAGGTCGCGTGAACCACCGCGCCCTTTTCGGCCATGCCGTCGGCGATGCCCGCGACCGAGCTTTCGGCCGCGTCGCGCGCCGCAAGCGTCAGCACCGGGAATTTGGCACCGACCAGCGCCACCGGTCCGTGCAACACCTCGGCGGCGGAATAGGCCTCGGCATGCATGCCAGACGTTTCCTTGAACTTCAGCGCCGCTTCGCTGGCGATCGCAAGCGCCGGGCCACGGCCGAGCACGTAGAGCGATTCGGCCTCACCGAGGTCGTCGGCAAAGGACTGCCAGTCAAGCTTCACAGCCTTTGCGAACTGGTTCGGCAGGTCGGCGACGGCACGTTGCAGCGACGCATCGCCGGTCCATTCGCCGAGAACGGCAAGGCCCGCGACGATGGAATTGACGTAGGATTTGGTCGCAGCGACGGCGATCTCGGGCCCGGCGAGAATATCGAGCGGATGGGTGCAGGCCTCGGAAATCGGCGACGGAAGCGTGTTGGTGAGCGCGATCGACACGGCACCGGCATCGGTTGCCGCCTGCGCCATGGCGACGATGTCAGGGCTCTTGCCCGATTGCGAAATGGCGATGGCGGCAGCGCCCCCGAGCTTGAGCTTGGCGCCGTAGATCGAGGCCAGCGACGGTCCGAGCGAGGCGACCGGGCGACCGGCCTGCAGCTCGATCGCATATTTCAGAAACAGGGCCGCATGGTCGGAAGAGCCGCGCGCGATCGTCACCAGGAAGGCCGGATCCTTGGCGCGCAGTGCCGCGCCGGCTGCCTTCAACTGATCGGCGGAGCGTTCCAGCAAGCGCTGGGCGGCTTCGGGGATCTCGTCGATTTCTCGGCGCATGTTGGTCTGCATGGTCAATTCCTCTCTTGGCGGCTTCGTCGGTCAGGATTCCGACAGGGTCAGTTCCGCGACAAAGTCATAGGCGTCGCCCCGATAGAGCGAGCGGGTGAATTCGACGACGCGTCCCGATGCGAGATAGGAGACACGTTCGATGGAAAGGCCGGCCGAGCCGACCGCGACGCCGAGCATGGAGGCGTCGGGATCCTTGATGTTGCAGGCGGAGATGCGCTGCACGGCGCGCACCGGGCGCGAGCGGGTCTTGTCGAGCGCGGTATAGAGCGACGCCGTGACGGCCTGCGGATCGGGCAGGAATTCGGCCGAAATGCTGGCACGCTCGATCGCGAGCGGCATGTCGCCGGCGATGCGCAGGCGCCCCAGCCTCGCCACCAGCGCATCTGCCGGCAGGCCCAGCGCCATCATTTCGTCCGGCGATGGATGAAAAAGGCCGCGCTCGAGCCAGCGTGCGTGGGTGTTGAGGCCGCGGCGCGCCATGTCCTCGGTAAACGACGTCAGCCGCGACAGCGATTGCTGGACCTTGGACACCGGCTTGACCACGAAGGTGCCGGAGCCGTGACGGCGCACGAGCAGACCGTCGCGCACGAGGTCGTCGACCGCCTTGCGCACGGTGACGCGGCTGATATTGGCGTAGTCGGCCAGGTCGCGCTCCGGCGGCAGGGCGTCGCCGTGATTGAGCTTGCCCGACTGGATAGCATCTTCCAGCGACTGGCGCAGCTTGAGATAGAGCGGGCCGGATCCGCCGGCCAAAAGCCCCTCGAGCGGCAGGATGGCGGCGAGATGATCGGTCATGCTCCAACCTCCGGGCTGGAGCCGAAGCGCTGGGCGGCGAGCGCCACGGCGCCGGTAAGCGCGTCGGCTTCGGCTTCGACGAACAGCGGCTGATGGCGCTGCGCAAGCCACGGACGGTAGATCGGAGCCAGACCGCCAAGCAGGCAGATCTTGCGCCCGCCCCGGGCCACCACGACGTCGAGCGCTTCGTCGATGGTGGTCGCTGCCGCCTTCAACAGTCGCACGGCAACCGGGTCGCCCAGTTGCGCCGCCTCGAACACACGCGGGGCGTAGCGGCCGAACTCACCCGGCTTTGCCAGCCGCGCGAAATCGACGACATTGCCCGGGTCGTTCCTGAATTCGGCCATGACGCTGTCGGTCACGGGCGACGCTTCGTGGATGCCGTCAAAGGCGAGCAGGCTTTCCTGCAGAAGGGCATGGCCGATGCGAGCGCCGCTGCCGTGATCGCCGATGGTGAAGCCCCAGCCGCCGACATAGCTGACCGTTGCACCCTGGCGCAGGATGTAGATGCTGCCGGTGCCCAGAATGGCAACCGCACCGTCCTCGTTGCCGAGCGCACCCTGAAGCGCGATCAGGCCATCCGATTCGATATCGGCTGCGGCAAACGGCAGGCGGCGCTTCACATAGTGCACGGCATCGCCGACATTGTGCCCGGCGACACCCACGATCGCGCGCGCCGCGGCAATGCCGTCGGGATCAAGACCGGCCTCTTCGAACGCGGCCCGCGCGGCATCGCCGATATGGGCGAGCGCCGTTTCGGGATCGGTCAGAATGTTGGCAGCACCTGCCTTGCCGCGGCCAAGGATCCGTCCATCCCCCGCAGCCACAGCCGCCCGGCAGCTCGTTCCGCCGCCGTCGATTCCTATTAGGTAGTTTGGCATGAGTACCTCCGCCCGCTGAAGATACCAAAAAAGTACCAATAACCAAGTCCGAATCGGTCTCGACCGCGTTTTTTGAAATAATGCATTGAATAACAACGGATAATTTCAGAGATTGCTTTTTTCTGGCTTCAAAATGTAATTTGCCCTAGACAATTGGTATTTTTTTGGCATTAATTCGCTCAGAGGAGACACAACCTATGCCTTCAGTGAAGACCGAGGAGCGTCACGATAACGCCAAGGGCCTCGATGTCATGCATCCGGCGCTGGCGCTTCGGCTGCTCGCATCCGGGCAGCAGGCGGCGGCAAAGGTGGTGGACGCGGCAATCGAGCCGATCTCCGCCGCAGCGTCCCTGGCTGCCGAAGCGCTTGCCTCCGGCGGGCGGCTTGCCTATGCCGGGGCCGGCAGTTCGGGCCTGATGGCCATGGCCGACGCGCTGGAACTCCCCGGCACCTATGGCATCCCCCAGGACCAGATCGTCGTGCTGCTTGCGGGCGGAGCTGCCAGCCTCAGCGACCTTGCCGGCGGCTATGAAGACGATATGGAGCTTGCGCGTGAAGACGTGCGCAAGGCCGGCATCACGGCCGGCGACTGCTTGATTTCGGTGTCGGCCAGCGGCTCGACGCCCTATGCGCTTGCCGCGTCCGACGAAGCGCGCCAGCGCGGCGCCAAGGTGATTGCGGTCGCCAACAATCCAGGTGCCGCTCTCTTCAAGGACGCCGACGTCGCCATTCTGCTGCAGACGCCGCCGGAGGTGATCTCCGGCTCGACGCGCATGGGAGCCGGGACGGCGCAGAAGATCGCCTTCAACATGTTCTCGACACTGGTGGGCATCCATCTCGGCCACGTGCTCGACGGCCATATGGTCAACCTGCGCGCCGACAACATCAAGCTGCACGGCCGGGCGGTGCGCATCGTTGCCGACATTACCGGCATCAGCGCGTCCGAGGCCGGCCGGCTGATCAATACCGCCTCCGGCTCGGTCAAGATCGCCATCCTGCTCGCCTCCGGCGCCAAGGATGTGGCGGCGGCCGAAGCGGCGCTCGACCAGAGCAAGCAGAATCTGCGCCGGGCGATCGATATCGTCTCGGCCTGACAAGAAACTGGGATTCAAACCGCGCCGGAACGGCGCATATAAGAGGGAGAAGCTGAATGACCCGTACAACACTCAAGGGCCTGCTGCTCGCGTCGAGCATTCTGGGCTCGGCCGGTCTGGCACACGCCGAAGACGTCACGCTGACGATCGAAAGCTGGCGCAACGACGACCTGGCGATCTGGCAGGAAAAGCTGATCCCGGCGTTTGAAGCCAAGCACCCGGGCATCAAGGTCAAGTTCGCACCGACCGCGCCGACCGAATACAACGCGGCGCTGAATGCCAAGCTCGACGCCGGTTCGGCTGGCGACCTCATCACCTGCCGTCCGTTCGACGCCTCGCTCGAACTCTACAACAAGAAGCACCTGGCCGACCTGACGGCGCTTCCGGGCATGGAGAACTTCTCGCCGGTCGCCAAGTCCGCCTGGACCACCGACGATGGCGCAGCCACCTTCTGCGTGCCGATGGCATCGGTCATCCACGGCTTCATCTACAACAAGGACGCCTTCGACCAGCTCGGCATCCAGCCGCCGGCAACCGAAGCCGAGTTCTTCGCGGCGCTCGACAAGATCAAGGCCGACGGCAACTACATCCCGATGGCGATGGGCACCAAGGACCTCTGGGAAGCCGCGACCATGGGCTACCAGAACATCGGCCCGACCTACTGGAAGGGTGAAGAAGGCCGCGCCAAGCTGATCAAGGGCGAAGAAAAGCTGACCGACGCCGCGTGGGTCGAGCCCTACAAGGTTCTGGCCAAGTGGAAGGATTACCTCGGCGACGGTTTCGAAGCCCAGACCTATCCGGACAGCCAGAACCTGTTCACGCTCGGCCGCGCCGCGATCTACCCGGCCGGCTCGTGGGAAATCGGCCTGTTCAACACCCAGGCTCAGTTCAAGATGGGCGCATTCCCGCCTCCGGTTAAGAACGCCGGCGACGCTTGCTACATCTCCGACCACAACGACATCGGCGTCGGCCTCAACGCCAAGAGCGCGCATGCCGAGGAAGCCAAGAAGCTCCTGACCTGGATCTCGTCGCCGGAGTTCGCCGAAATCTACGCCAACGCGCTGCCGGGCTTCTTCAGCCTGAACTCGACCGCGGTGAAGATGGCCGATCCGCTCGCACAGGAATTCGTCTCCTGGCGCGAAAAGTGCAAACCGACGATCCGCTCGACCTACCAGATCCTGTCGCGCGGCACGCCGAACCTCGAAAACGAGACCTGGGTCGAATCGGCAAACGTCATCAACGGCACCGATACGCCTGAAGTGGCCGCGGAAAAGCTGCAGAAGGGCCTCGACGGCTGGTACAAGCCGGCAAAGTAAGTGCAACTGGTTCCCTCCCTTCACGGGGAGGGTCGGCCCTACGGCGCCATGCGTCTGATGAGACGCGCAAACGTCGCCGTAGCATTTCGAGTTGCTGCATGGTTCCACCGAAGCATGCAGCAAGGGCCGGGCGGGGCGACAATGTCCAAAGAGGCACTCCCCCAGCCGCAGCGTCATCGGCCTCCCCTTCATGGGGGGGCCACCGACGCAGTCGTTTGCAAAAAAACGCGATAGCCTTAACCTTCGTCATGAGCCCGGATCGGGGCAGGCGTTATGCGGCAGGACCGGCCGTATCGCGCCGATACGCATCATGATGCCCAGGGGAACCGGTCGAACAAGCGGGTACGATCAATGAGCAACGCCACTTCACTGCATGAGGAACAGCCGACCGCGAGACGGCCGAAACGCTGGCACATCCTCGTCTTTCTGCTGCCGGCCCTCGTGGTCTACACGGCGGTGATGATCCTGCCACTGATCGAGACGCTGCGCCTGTCGCTGTACAACACGGTCGACGGTCAGCCGACCTTCGTCGGCCTCGCGAATTTCCAGGTTCTGTTCGGCGAGGAACGCTGGGCCCATGACTTCTGGAACGCGCTGAAGAACAACGTCATCTTCTTCATCATCCACATGTGCGTGCAGAACCCGATCGGCGTGGCGCTCGCGGCCATGCTGTCCATTCCCAAGCTGCGCTTCGTCACCTTCTACCGCACGGCGATCTTCCTGCCGACGCTTCTCTCCTTCGTGATCGTCGGCTTCATCTGGAAGCTGATCCTGTCGCCGATCTGGGGCGTTTCCCCCTGGATGCTCGACCTCGTCGGCCTGAAGTCGCTGTTTGCGCCCTGGCTCGGCAAGCCCGGCTCGGCGCTCATCACCGTGTCGCTGATCTCGGTCTGGCAATATGTCGGCATCCCGATGATGCTGATCTATGCCGCACTCCTCAACATTCCCGACGAGGTGATCGAGGCGGCCGAATGCGACGGCGTCACCGGCTGGAGCCAATTCTGGAAGATCAAGCTGCCGCTGATCCTGCCCGCGATCGGCATCATCTCGATCCTGACCTTCGTCGGCAACTTCAACGCCTTCGACCTCGTCTATACGGTCCAAGGGGCGCTTGCCGGTCCCGACGGCTCGACAGACATTCTCGGCACGCTGCTCTACCGCACGTTCTTCGGCTTCCAGTTGCAGCTCGGTGACCGCTCGATGGGCGCGACGATCGCAACGGTGATGTTCCTGATCATCCTCGCCGGCGTCTCGCTCTACCTCTTCGTCATCCAGCGCCGCATGCGCCGCTATCAGTTCTAAGGGAGGCCGAGATGTCGCAAGCACGCAACTCCATTTTCCGCACCGGCTTCGTCCACGCAGCCCTGATCGCCTATACGCTGATCTCGCTGTTTCCGGTGTTCCTGACGATCATCAACTCGTTCAAGGACCGAAACGCCATCTTCCGGGCGCCGCTGTCGGTGCCCACGCCGCAGACATTCAGCCTGATCGGCTACCAGACGGTGCTCGGCCAGGGTGATTTCGCCACCTATTTCCAGAACAGCTTCATCGTCACCATCGTCGCGATCGCGCTGGTGCTGCTGTTCGGCGCGATGGCCGCGTTCGCCCTCTCGGAATATCGCTTCCGCGGCAACACGCTGATGGGCCTCTATCTGGCGATCGGCATCATGATCCCGATCCGGCTTGGCACCGTCGCCATCCTTCAGGGCATGGTCGCCACCAACCTCGTCAACACGCTGACGGCACTGATCCTGGTCTACACCGCGCAAGGGCTGCCGCTTGCGGTGTTCATCCTGTCGGAATTCATGCGCACGGTCTCCGATGACCTGAAGAATGCCGGCCGCATCGACGGATTGTCGGAATACTCGATCTTCTTCCGCCTGGTTCTGCCGCTGATCCGGCCAGCGATGGCGACGGTCGCCGTGTTCACGATGATCCCGATCTGGAACGATCTGTGGTTCCCGCTGATCCTCGCGCCGGCGGAAGCCACCAAGACGGTGACGCTCGGCTCGCAGATCTTCATCGGCCAGTTCGTCACCAACTGGAACGCGGTGCTTGCGGCCCTGTCGCTTGCGATCCTTCCAGTTCTCGTCCTCTACGTCATTTTCTCGCGGCAGCTGATCCGCGGCATCACCGCAGGAGCAGTCAAGTGAGTTCAGACAGCAAACCGGTCCGCGTCCTCGTCGCAGGGCTCGGCAACATGGGGCGCAGCCATGCGCTCGCCTACCACAACAACCCCGGCTTCGAGATCGTCGGCCTGGTCAATCGCTCGAAGGTGCCGCTGCCGGAAGAGCTGAGCGGCTATACGATCCATCCGGATTTCAGGACGGCACTTGCGGAACTGAAACCCGAGCTCTGCTCGGTCTGCACCTATTCCGACAGTCATGCGGACTATGCGGTCGCCGCATTCGAAGCGGGCTGCGATGTGTTCGTGGAGAAGCCGCTGGCAACGACCGTCGCCGACGCCGAACGAGTCGTTGCCGCCGCAAAAAAGCATGGCCGCAAGCTGATCATCGGCTATATCCTGCGCCATCACCCGTCGTGGATCAGGCTGATCGCCGAAGCCCGCAAGCTCGGCGGCCCCTACGTCTTCCGCATGAACCTCAATCAGCAGTCGAGCGGCCCGACCTGGGAGACGCACAAGTCGCTGATGAAGACGACCTCGCCGATCGTCGACTGCGGCGTGCACTATGTCGACGTCATGTGCCAGATCACCGACGCCAAGCCGGTGGAAGTGCGCGGCATGGGCCTGCGTCTTTCCGACGAAATCGCGCCGGACATGTACAATTACGGCCATCTGCAGGTGATCTTTGAGGACGGTTCGACCGGCTGGTACGAAGCCGGCTGGGGTCCGATGATCTCCGAAACCGCCTTCTTCGTGAAGGACGTGATGTCGCCGAAGGGATCCGTCTCGATCGTCATGGACCAGAACGCCAAGTCCGACGATATCGACATGCACACCAAGACGGCGGTCATTCGCCTGCACAGCGCGGAAACCGGTCCAGACGGGCGTTTCCTGAAACCGGACGACGACCTGAAGATGGACGGCGAGCCCGGCCACCAGGAACTGTGCGACCGGGAGCAGGCCTATGTGCTGAAGGCCATCCGCGAAGATATCAATCTCGACCGCCACATGGACGATGCCGTCCAGTCGCTGCGCATCTGCCTTGCCGCTGATGAAAGCGTGCGCAGCGGCCAGCCGGTCAAACTTTAAGAGGGGCAATCAGGTGGGATCACTTCAACTCAAATCCATCCGCAAGGCCTATGGCAGCCATGAGGTTCTCAAGGGCATCGATCTCGAAGTGAAGGACGGCGAGTTCGTCATCTTCGTCGGGCCCTCCGGCTGCGGCAAGTCGACCTTGCTGCGCACCATCGCCGGCCTCGAGGATGCGACCTCCGGCAGCGTCCAGATCGACGGCGTCGAAGTCGGCCATGTGGCGCCGGCCAAGCGCGGCATCGCCATGGTGTTCCAGTCCTATGCGCTCTATCCGCACCTGACGGTGAAGGACAATATGGGCCTCGGCCTGAAGCAGGCCGGCAAACCGAAGGCGGAAATCGAAGAAAAGGTCGGCAAGGCGGCGAGCATGCTGTCGCTCGACCCTTATCTCGCACGCCGCCCGGCAGAGCTTTCCGGCGGCCAGCGGCAGCGCGTCGCCATCGGACGCGCCATCGTGCGCGAACCCAAGCTGTTCCTCTTCGACGAGCCCCTGTCGAACCTCGACGCGGCCCTGCGCGTCAACACCCGGCTCGAGATCGCAAGGCTGCACCGCAGCCTCAAGGCGACGATGATCTACGTTACGCACGATCAGGTCGAGGCGATGACGCTCGCCGACAAGATCGTGGTGCTGAACGCCGGTCAGATCGAGCAGATCGGTTCGCCGATGGATCTCTACAACCGCCCGGCCAACGTCTTCGTCGGCGGCTTCATCGGCTCGCCGCAGATGAACTTCGTCGACGGCGCCAGGCTCGGCGATAGCCGCGCCAAGACGATCGGCATCCGTCCGGAACATATCGGCCTGTCGCGCGACAGCGGCGACTGGAAGGGCAAGGTCGTGCATGTCGAGCATCTGGGTGCCGACACCATCGTCTACATCGAGTCCGAGCAGGTCGGCCTGATCACGGTCAGGCTGTTCGGCGAACACCGCTACGCGCCTGACGACATTGTCTATGCGACGCCGATGGTCGGCAGCATGCACCGCTTCGGTGCCGACGACCGCATCCTCGCCTGAGGCAAACAATCCGGCCTGACGGACGGATCACAGCTTGGTGATATCACGCCGCCGTGGTGCTCTACGCACTGCGGCGGCTGATTTTTTGTTGGAACCAACGCACCGCATCACGGTGTTGCACTGCGGCGCGAATTAACATACATTTGTGTTTGTATATTAGCGTTCCGGTATTCTCCGTTCCCATGCCGGTCCCGCTTCCCTTCACTTCCGGACCGCGCAGCCCTCCCAATCTGGCTGCGCACGGTCACCGAACATGGACATCGCTATGCGCATGAACCGACCGACACTGGCCGCCGCCTTGGCAACCGTGATTCTGCTTTCCGGCTGCCAGAAACAAGAAGAACAGGCCGCTCCCGCCTTCCCGCCCTCAGCCGTTGCCGTCTTCACGACCGCATCCGAGACGCTGCCGATCACCAACGAACTGCCGGGCCGCATCACCGCGACACGCGTCGCCGAGGTGCGCCCGCGCGTTTCCGGCATCGTCGTCGAGCGCGTCTTCCAGCAGGGAACCAAGGTGAAGGAAGGCGACGTGCTCTACCGCATCGATCCGGCGCCCTTCCAGGTTCAGGTCGAAAAGGCTGAAGCGACGCTGCGCCGCGCCGAGGCCGTGCGCCTGCAGGCGGAGCAGAAAGCTGCACGCCAGGAAGCGCTGAAAAAGGCCAACGTCGTTGCCGCCCAGCAATTCGACGACGCCGCCGCCCTGCTCGCCGCAGCGGCTGCAGACGTCGCCATCGCCCAGGCCGGCCTCGCCGCTGCCAAGCTCGACCTGCAATATGCCAACGTGACCGCGCCGATCAGCGGCCAGATCGGGCGCGCGCTGATCACCGAGGGTGCACTCGTCAGTGCCAACAGCTCGGAAAACCTCGCCACGATCCAGCAGCTCGACCCGCTCTACGCCGACTTTACCCAGTCGGCGACCGATCTCATCCGCCTGCGCAAGGCACTCGAGGACGGCCAGATGATGAGCGGCGACCAGGAAGCCGAGGTTCAGCTGATCCTCGACGACGGCACGCCTTACGAACACAAGGGCAAGCTGCTGTTCTCCGAAGCCGCCGTCGATGCGACGACCGGCCAGGTGACGCTGCGCGGCGAATTCCCCAACCCAGATGGCGATCTGCTTCCGGGCATGTACGTCCGCGTGCTGGTCCAGCAGGGTGTCGAAAAGAACGCGATCACCGTGCCGCAGCAGGCTGTCCAGCGCAATGTTGCCGGTCAGTCGCAGGTCTATGTCGTCGATGCCGACAAGAAGGTCGAGTTCCGCAACGTCACGCTCGGACGCACCGTGGGAACCCGCTGGCAGGTCACGTCGGGTCTGAAGCCCGGCGAGAAGGTCATCGTCGAAGGCTTCCAGAAGATCGGACCCGGTGCACCGGTCGAGCCGACCGACTGGGACCCGAACGCCAAGCCCGCGGCCGAAGCAGCCCAGACGACTGCAGCCGCCGAAGAAAAGCCCGCTGAAGCCACAAAGTGAGTGCTGATTAATGCCCAGTTTTTTCATCGACAGGCCGATTTTTGCCTGGGTGGTGGCGATCTTCATCATGCTCGCCGGCATCATTGCGATACCGCTCCTGCCGGTATCGCAATATCCTGATGTCGCGCCGCCGCAGATCTCCATCAATACGAGCTATCCCGGCGCCTCGTCGCAAGACACCTACCAGAGCGTCACCCGGCTCATCGAAAACGAGCTGAACGGCGTCGAGGGCCTGCTCTACTTCGAATCGACCTCCAGCGCTTCCGGCTCGGTCGACATCAGCGCCACTTTTGCACCCGGTACAGACCCGGGACAGGCGGCCGTCGACATCCAGAACCGCGTTCGCCGCGTCGAACCGCGCCTGCCCGATTCGGTCAAGCGCCAGGGCGTGCAGGTCGACGAAGCCGGCTCCGGCTTCCTGATGATCGTCGCGCTCACCTCGACCGACGGCTCGATGGATGCCATCGGTCTCGGCGACTATCTCAGCCGCAACGTGCTGAACGAAGTTCAGCGCGTGCCCGGCGTCGGCCGCGCGCAGCTGTTTGCGACCGAACGGTCGATGCGCATCTGGCTCGATCCCGACAAGATGCTCGGCCTCAACCTGACGGCCGCCGACGTGACAAATGCCATCCAGGCGCAGAACGCCCAGATCGCATCCGGCTCGATCGGCGCGCAGCCGAACCCGATCACCCAGCAGATCAGCGCGCCCGTCGTCGTCAAGGGCCAGTTGTCGAGCGCCGAGGAATTCGGAGCGATCGTGCTTCGCGCCAATCCGGACGGTTCCTCCGTTCGTCTGCGTGACGTTGCCCGCGTCGAAATCGGCGGTGAAAGCTACGCGTTCTCGACCCGCCTGAACGGCAAGCCGTCTGCGGCCATCGCCGTGCAGCTGTCGCCGAGCGGCAATGCCATGTCGACATCGACCGCGATCAAGGAGCGCATGGACGAACTGTCGAAGTTCTTCCCGCAGGGCCTCGAATATTCGGTTCCCTACGACACCTCGCCGTTCGTTGCCGTCTCGATCGAGAAGGTGCTTTCGACGCTGGTCGAAGCGGTCGCGCTCGTCTTCATCGTGATGTTCCTGTTCCTGCAGAACATCCGCTACACCATCATCCCGACGCTCGTCGTGCCGGTCGCCCTGCTCGGCACCTGCGCGGTCATGTTGGCGATGGGCTTCTCGATCAACGTTCTGACCATGTTCGGCATGGTGCTGGCGATCGGCATTCTCGTCGACGATGCGATCATCGTCGTCGAAAACGTCGAACGCATCATGTCCGAAGAGGGACTGACGCCGAAGCAGGCGACCCGCAAGGCGATGAAGCAGATCACCGGCGCCGTTATCGGCATCACGCTGGTCCTGGCTTCGGTGTTCATTCCGATGGCCTTCTTCCCGGGCGCCGTCGGCGTGATCTATCGCCAGTTCTCGCTGACGATGGTCGTGTCGATCCTGTTCTCGGCGCTGCTTGCCCTGTCGCTGACGCCGGCGCTCTGCGCCACCTTCCTGAAGCAGGTTCCCAAGGGCCACCACCACGCCAAGCGCGGCTTCTTTGGCTGGTTCAACCGCAGCTTCGACAAGACCTCGCATGGCTATAGCGGCCTCGTGAAGCGCATGGTCCACCGGACCGGCCGCTACATGATCGTCTACCTTGCGGTTCTGGCCGGTCTCGGCTGGCTGTTCATGAAGCTGCCGTCGTCGTTCCTTCCGGACGAAGACCAGGGCTTCGTGATCGTCATGATGCAGCTGCCCTCCGAGGCGACGGGCAACCGCACGACCGAGGTGGTGGAGCAGGCCGAAAAGATCTTCGGTCAGGAGCCGGCTGTCGAACGCATCATCGCGATCAACGGCTTCTCCTTCTTCGGCACCGGACAGAACGCGGCGCTCGCCTTCGTGACGCTGAAGGACTGGAAGGAACGCGACGCCGACAACGCCGCCCAGTCGATCGCCATGCGGGCGACGATGGCGATGAGCCAGATCAAGGATGCGATCAGCTTCGCGCTGTCGCCGCCGGCGATCCAGGGTCTTGGCACCACAGGCGGCTTCTCCTTCCGCCTGCAGGATCGCGGCGGTCTCGGCGAAGCGGCGCTGTCGCAGGCCCGCGACCAGCTTCTCGGCCTTGCGGCCGAAAGCAAGATCGTCACTGGCGTTCGTTTCGAAGGCATGCCCGATGCGGCTCAGGTCAGCGTGACCATCGACCGCGAGAAGGCCAATACCTTCGGCGTCACCTTTGCCGACATCAACTCGACGATCTCGACCAATCTCGGCTCGTCCTATGTCAACGACTTCCCGAATGCCGGCCGCATGCAGCGCGTGACGGTGCAGGCGGACGAAGGTCAGCGCATGCAGACGTCGGACCTGTTGAACCTCAACGTGCGCAACGCCAATGGCGGCATGGTTCCGCTGTCGGCCTTTGCGACCGTGGAGTGGGTCAAGGCATCGACGCAGACGATCGGCTACAACGGCTACCCGTCGGTGCGTATCAGTGGCGAAGCGGCCCATGGCTATTCGTCAGGTGACGCGATCAACGAGATGCAGCGGCTTGCTGGACAGTTGCCGGCAGGCTTCGGCTACGAGTGGACCGGCCAGTCGCTGCAGGAAATCCAGTCCGGTACCCAGGCGCCTCTCCTGATCGCGCTGTCGTGCCTGCTGGTCTTCCTGTGCCTTGCAGCCCTCTACGAGAGCTGGTCGATCCCGGTCGCGGTCATCATGGTGGTTCCGCTCGGTGTCATCGGCTCGGTTCTGGCCGTGACGATGCGCGACATGCCGAACGACGTGTACTTCAAGGTCGGCCTGATCGCGATCATCGGGTTGTCGGCGAAGAACGCCATCCTGATTATCGAGTTCGCCAAGGAACTGCGCGAGCAGGGCAAGTCGCTGATCGACGCGACGCTGGAGGCGGCGCATCTGCGCTTCCGTCCGATCCTGATGACGTCGCTCGCCTTCACGCTCGGCGTTCTGCCGCTCGCGATCGCGACGGGCGCAAGCTCAGGCAGCCAGCGCGCCATCGGTACCGGCGTGATGGGTGGCATGATCTCGGCAACGGTGCTGGCGATCTTCTTCGTTCCGGTGTTCTTCGTGTTCGTCACGAAGCTGTTCGGACGCAAGAAGGCAGAAGCCACACCGGCTGCGACCGAAACACCCACACCCGCCGAGTAAGATGACAATCGACGGCCCGCCCCCTGGGCGGGCCGTTCTGCAAGGAGGAATGAATGCGCCGAACGAAAGCCGATGCGGAGGCAACCCGGCAGAAGATCCTGGATGCGGCCGAACGCGTTTTCTACGCAAAGGGTGTTTCCAACACGACACTGGAGGAAGTGGCCAAGGAAGCGGGCGTAACCCGCGGCGCCATCTACTGGCACTTTTCCAACAAGACTGACCTTTTCCTCGCCCTGCATGACGCAGTCCCCCTGCCGCAGGAAGACATGATCGCCCAGGAGATCGAGGCGGAAGCTGCCGATACGCTGGCGATCGTCGAGGACGCGATGGGTGCCTGGATCGATATCCTGGCCGCTGACGAGCAGCGTCAGCGCATCCTTACCATCATGCTGCGCACCAACTACGACGGCGACATGGCCGAGGTCCTGACCCGGCACAAGGAGCTCGACGAGCATCACAATGCCCTGCTCGAGCTGGCCTTCGCCCGCGCCCTTGCCAAGGGTCATATGCGCGACAACTGGACGCCGACATCGGCGACCCGCACGCTTCACTGGATGATGCTGGGCCTGTGCACCCAATGGCTGCTCTTCGGCCGCCGCTTTGACCTCGTCATCGAAGGGCGCGATGGCTTGAGCCGGCTGTTTTCGAGCTTTCGCACCCCGCCGGCCGTCAGCGCACCATCGACCGCCGAACGAGCGCTTCATCCGTAAGCGGACGCGTTCTAGCTGAACACCACCGTCTTGTGACCGTTGAGCATGACGCGCCGCTCCAGGTGCAGCCTGACTGCGCGCGCCAGCACGCGGCTCTCGATGTCGCGGCCGCTGGCGACGAAGTCGTCCGCCGTCAGCGCGTGACTGACGCGTTCGGTCTCCTGCTCGATGATCGGGCCTTCGTCGAGATCCGGGGTGACGTAGTGCGCGGTCGCGCCGATCAGCTTGACGCCGCGCTCGTGCGCCTGGTGATAGGGCTTTGCACCCTTGAAGGACGGCAGGAACGAGTGGTGAATGTTGATCGCCTTGCCATAGAGGCGTTTCGACAGCGCATCCGAAAACACCTGCATGTAGCGCGCCAGGATGACCAGGTCGGCTCCGGTCTCCTGCACCAGGCCGAGCAGCTTCTCCTCCTGCTCGGCCTTGTTGGTCTTCGACACGGGCCAGTGGTGATAGGGGATCGCCTCCAGCTCGGCCGTCCGCCGGCTATCCTCGTGATTGGAAACGATCGCGACGACCTCGGCATAAAGCCAGCCGACACGGATCTGATAGAGCAGGTGCAAGAGCGCGTGGTCGAACTTCGAAACCAGGATGATGACCTTCGGCCTGCGTGTCGCTTCGCTCAGCGTGACGCGCATCTGGAACCGATCGATAGCCGGCTGCAGCGCTCGCTCGATATCGTGGCGCAGCACGCCCTCAGGCGCCTGGAAGGCGATGCGCATGAAGAAGCTATTGGTGCCGCGGTCCCAGAACTGGCTGCTTTCGGCGATGTTGGCGCCAAGGGCGGCAAGCTCTGATGTCACATGGCCAACGATGCCGGGCCTGTCGTCACAGGCCAGCACAAGGATGAACGTGTTGGTGGTCATGGTCCCCTCCGGTCAACGGTTTCGCCGGGCGCGCCGGCGCCCTCCAGGGTCGCTGCCTAGAAGGAGACCGCGCTTGCCGCAACGGCCGGCATGGGGCCGACATGGCCGCAGGAGACGCTTTCTCTCATCGTGATGTCAGGACAAACGAAAGGCGGCCGTGGGGGCCGCCTTTTGCAAGAATAACCGCATCTGTCGACCAGAGGCTTCTGATGGAACCCCTCAGGAAACCTCAGTGCGCCTCGTCCCAGTTCATGGCTGCGCGGGCGTCGACCTTGAGCGGCACGCGCATGTCGAGCGCGGGCATGGCCGCATTCTCCATCACCGAGACGACGATCGGAATGGTGCGCTCGACCTCGGCATCCTCGACCTCGAAGATCAGTTCGTCGTGCACCTGAAGCAGCATGCGGGCGGACAGCTTCGCCTCGGCGAGCGCCGGCTCGATCTTGACCATGGCGCGGCGGATGATATCGGCGGCCGATCCCTGGATCGGCGCGTTGATCGACGCGCGCTCGTTGAAGGCGCGGTGCGATGGGATCGACGAGCGGATGTCGGGATAGTGCGCCCGCCTGCCGAAGATCGTTTCGACATAACCGTGCTCGCGGGCAAAGGCCTTGGTGTTTTCCATGTAGTCGCGAATGCCGGGGAAGCGCTCGAAATACTTCTTGATGTAGTCACCGGCTTCCGAACGCTCGATCGACAGCTGGTTGGCGAGGCCGAAGGCAGAGATACCGTAGATGATGCCGAAGTTGATGGCCTTCGCCCGCCGGCGGATTTCGCTCGGCATGCCCTCGACGGGAACGCCGAACATCTCCGAGGCGGTCATGGCATGAATGTCGACGCCGTCGGCAAAGGCCTGGCGCAGTTGCGGAATATCGGCGACATGGGCGAGCACACGCAGCTCGATCTGGCTGTAGTCCGCCGACAGCAGCTTGTGGCCGGGCGTGGCGATGAAGGCGGTGCGGATCTTGCGGCCTTCGGCGGTACGCACCGGGATGTTCTGCAGGTTCGGTTCGGACGACGACAGACGCCCCGTTGTCGTCGATGCCAGCGCATAGGAGGTGTGGACGCGCTTGGTTTCCGGATGAACGAAGCCCGGCAGGGCGTCGGTATAGGTCGACTTCAGCTTCGTCATCTGGCGCCAGTCGACGATCTTGCGCGGCAGTTCATGGCCTTCGGCCGCAAGATCCTCGAGCACCTGCGCCGAGGTCGACCATTGGCCGGTCTTGGTTTTCGAGCCACCCGGCAGGCCCATCTTGCCAAAGAGAATATCGCCGAGCTGCTTGGGCGAGCCGACCGTGAAGGTTTCGCCGGCCAGCTTGTAGATCTCGTCCTCAAGGGCTGCGGCGCCTTGCGCCAGTTCACCGGACAGGCGCGACAGGATCTGGCGGTCGATGGTGATGCCCCGCTCCTCCATATGCGCCAGAACCGGCACCAGCGGCCGCTCCAGCCGTTCATAGACACGCACCAGCCCCTTGGCGCTCAGCCGCGGCTTCAGCACGTGCCAGAGCCGCAGGGTGACGTCGGCATCCTCGGCGGCATAGGCGGTGGCGCGGTCGATATCGACATAATCGAAGGTCACCGACGACTTGCCGCTGCCGGTCATGTCCTTGTAGGCGATCGGCTTGTGGCCGAGCCAGCGCTCCGACAGGGCATCCATGCCGTGCGTGCCGTTTCCGGCATCGACGACGTAGGACATCAACATGGTGTCGTCGAAGCCCTGAACGGTGATGCCGTGCCGCTTCATGATCAGGTAATCGTATTTCAGGTTCTGCGCGACCTTCAGCACCGAGGGGTCCTCGAGCAGTACCTTGAGCCGGCTCAGCGCTTCGCGCACCGGGATCTGGTTTTCCGCATGGCCACCACCCAGAAGGTCTCCGACGCCGGTCTTGTGGATGAGGGGCACGTAAGCCGCGCGGATCACGGTTCCAGAAGGATCCCTGGCGTAATCGGCGATCGCCAGCGAGAAGCCGACGAGCTCGGCCTGCATGGCATCAAGCGATGTGGTTTCGGTGTCGAAGGCAACGAGGCCCGCATCCCTGGCGTCGGCAATCCAGGCATCGAGCGTCGCGAGGTCGCGGATCGCGACGTAAGTCGAATGATCGATGGCGGCGCTGGCGAAAAGGGCTGCACGCGACTGCGCGAGCGCCTCGGCCGTGGCGTCGCCGGCTCCTGCAGTCGCGTGCAGCCCTTTNNCGCCGGCTCCTGCAGTCGCGACGGCCTCGGCCTCGCCGGCGGGCACGGCCTCACCGGCACCGAGCGGCGCCTTCGAAACCGCTGCCTTGTCGAGATCGGGTCCACGCGCGTCGTCACCCCACTCGACCGGCACCGTCGCCGGCTCGATCGCATCGGCGTCCGTGCCCGTAGCCGCGGCGACGCGGCGGGTGAGTGTTGTGAATTCCATCGCCTTCAGGAACGCGACCAGGCGTGGCCCGTCCTGCGGCTCGAGCTGAAAATCTTCGAGCGGCACGTCGAGCGGCGTGTCGGTGCGCAGCGTCACCAGCTGGCGCGAGAGGCGCGCGAGATCGGCGTTGGCAATGATGTTTTCGCGGCGCCTGGCCTGCTTGATCTCGCCGGCACGCTCGAGCAGCGTATCGAGGTCGCCGTATTCCTCCAGCAATTGCGCAGCCGTCTTCGGACCGATGCCGGGAATGCCGGGCACGTTGTCGGTGGAATCGCCGGTCATCGCCTGCAGGTCGATCATCTTTTCCGGC
This sequence comes from Hyphomicrobiales bacterium, assembly GCA_900469625.1. Classification (GTDB taxonomy): domain Bacteria; phylum Pseudomonadota; class Alphaproteobacteria; order Rhizobiales; family Rhizobiaceae; genus Ensifer. The sequence goes on along the minus strand of UBXV01000050.1, from coordinate 67,802 downwards.
GGCACGCCCCATTTCTCGATCACTTCCGGGATCGAGATCTGCTTGTCCTTCATGCTGTCGTACATCGACACATTCGGCGTCACCAGCTGCATCAGGTCCTTGTCGGAGGAGATGATGGTGACGCTGGCGCCCGCCTTTTCGGCAAGGCGCGTGTAGGTGGCGATCAGGTCGTCGGCCTCGAAGCCTTCCTTCTCGATGCAGGGCAGGTTGAAGGCACGGGTGGCGTGGCGGATCAGCCCGAACTGCGGGATGAGCTCCTCCGGCGGCGCCGAACGATTGGCCTTGTAGAGGTCATAGAGTTCGTTGCGGAACGTCTTCGAGGAATAGTCGAAGATGACGGCGAAATGCGTCGGCGTGACGCCGACCGACGTGTCGCGCGCATCGGTCAAGAGCTTCCACAGCATGTTGCAGAAACCGGACACCGCATTGACCGGAAGGCCATCGGATTTGCGGTTGAGCGGGGGGATGGCATGGAACGCCCGGAAGATGAATCCGGAGCCGTCGACGAGGAAGAGGTGATCACCGTTTTTCATCGGCAATGGATAGCGCGAGGGGAGCGAAACGTCCATTGCGGTTTTCAGCGCGCCCGACATTCTCTTCTTCGTCGCAAGCGCTTCCGACAGGGGCTCGAACAGGCGCACGATCGCCGGCGCGTGCTCCGGGCAAGATGGCTGGATACGGCCGATCTGCCTGCTTGTCAGCTGGGGGCGCAATGCCTATTTCTGGCAGCAAGGGGAAGGCCTGCGCGCCGGGTCTTTCCGGGTCTGGTCGGGCTGTTGCGATAACGAAGAGCTGCGATCCCGTCCGGTTTCGGGACGGTGCCGAGAACGACGTAAGTCTCACAGAAACGTTACGCATTTGTAATGTCGGATTCGGGCCCCCTATCCTTGAAAAGCCACATTTGAATCCTCAAATCCTAATCAACGGCACCGAGTGATGCCGTCTTCTGGTGATTGGCCTGTCCCCCGCCCGCACCAGATGAGGACAAAGGCCTTATCCCCCTCTCCGGGCCTTTGTCCCGTTTTCAGAGAACCGCCACGGCGCCGCCTCCGCGCCGTGGCGGTTTCTCGTTTGTGGGGTCAAATCCTTGTGAGACAAGGCTTTCTAAACTCCATCGCCTGCTTTGTAACTTGTCTTCGCGCCGCTTCGGGCGTACCCATGGGACATGGCCTTCAATCGAATGCAATCGGCGACCTACCTGGCCAGCCTGCTGGCCAAGAGTTTCTCGCGTGCCCTCCAGGAACGCGCGCAAAAGCTCGGCTTCGCACCCGGGCAGTTTCCCGTCCTCCTGGAACTGTGGGCCGAGGAGGGCCTGACCCAGAAGCAGCTTCTCGACAGGCTCGATATCGAGCAGGCGACCATGGCCAACACGCTGGCGCGGATGGAGCGCGACGGCCTCATCACCCGCCGCAGGCATCCGCAGGACAAGCGGTCGCAACAGGTGTTCCTGACCGAGCGGGCGCGCGATATCGAGGCTGCGGCCAAGGAGGCGGCACTCGCCGCCGATCAGTCGCTGCTGTCGGGTCTGCGCCAATTCGAGCGCGAGCTGATGCTCGAATACATGCGCATGGCGCTTGCCCGTGCCGGACAGGACGGCAGCGCGCCATGAGGGGGAAGAACCCTCTCTGATCGTTCCATCAAAAGATTTGGCTTAAACCCGATCGCTTCAGGCTCTAAAGCAACGTCAGCGTGTCCGTTCGGACGCGCCTGAGCAGCTGCCGCCCGTCGAACGACTGCCTGATTTCGCCGCTGAAATCGATTCCGATTTGCGACGTCATGCAGTAGGTTCCGGCAAACATGAAGCAAGGATATGCATGATGGCAGATATCACCCCCATTCTCGAGCGCGCGGATGCCAACCTGCCGAAGAGCCTGGACCGGCTTTTCGACCTCGTGCGCATCAAGTCGATCTCGACCGATCCGGCCTTCAAGGCCGATTGCCGCAAGGCCGCCGAATGGCTGGTCGCGGAACTGAACGGCCTCGGCTTCACCGCGTCCGTGCGCGACACCCCCGGACATCCGATGGTGGTCGCCCATCACGCCGGCGCTACGGCCGATGCCCCGCACGTGCTGTTTTACGGCCACTATGACGTCCAGCCGGTCGACCCCCTGAACCTTTGGGACACCGACCCCTTCGAGCCCGGCCTCAAGGAACTGGAGCCCGGCCGCAAGGTCATCACCGGCCGCGGCACCGCCGACGACAAGGGCCAGCTCCTGACCTTCGTCGAGGCGGCGCGCGCCTACAAGGATGTTCACGGAACGCTGCCCTGCCGCGTCACCATCCTGTTCGAAGGCGAGGAAGAATCCGGCTCGCCGTCGCTGAAGCCTTTCCTTGAAGCCAATGCCGCCGAACTCAAGGCCGACTACGCCCTTGTCTGCGACACCAGCATGTGGGACCGGGACACGCCGGCGATCTCGGCCGGCCTGCGCGGCCTCGTCGGCGAGGAAGTCGTCATCAAGGCGGCCGACCGCGACCTGCATTCGGGCTATTTCGGCGGCGCTGCCGCCAACCCGATCCGTATCCTCACCGGCATTCTCGCAGGCCTTCACGACGACGACAGCCGCGTAACGCTCGACGGCTTCTATGAAGGGGTCGAGGAGACCCCGGAACAGATCAAGGCCGGCTGGGAGACGCTCGGCCAGACGGCGGAAAAGTTCCTCGGCGAGATCGGACTGTCGATCCCGTCGGGTGAAAAGAACCGCTCGGTTCTCGAACTCACCTGGGCGCGCCCGACCGCCGAGATCAACGGCATCACCGGCGGTTATACCGGTGAAGGCTTCAAGACAGTGATTGCCGCCGAGGCCTCCGCCAAGGTCTCCTTCCGTCTCGTCGGCAACCAGAACCCGGACAAGATCCGCGAAGCCTTCCGCGCCTATGTGCGCTCGAAGGTGCCCGCCGATTGCACGGTCGAGTTCCACGCCCATGGCGGTTCGCCGGCCATCCAGCTGCCTTACGATTCGAATCTGCTCAACACGGCCAAGCTCGCCCTTTCCGACGAGTGGCCGAAGCCGGCCGTCGTCATCGGCATGGGCGGCTCGATCCCGATCGTCGGCGATTTCCAGAAGATGCTCGGCATGGAATCGCTGCTGGTCGGCTTCGGTCTTTCCGACGACCGCATCCATTCGCCCAACGAAAAGTACGAGCTGCAGTCCTATCACAAGGGCATCCGCTCGTGGATCCGCATCCTGGACGCGCTTGCGGCCTGATATCAAACGACGTCGTGGCGGGCACACCCGCCACGACGGTCATGCGACGCTCAAGACCACTGCGACAGACCGGGCAATCGGCGCTGGAGCGGCCATAGGCACCGGGCCGCACAGAAAGCACGGTAAATCGCGCCAACCGGCGCCATCGGCATGCCGGCCGCAAATTGACGTTTGCCCACGCGCTTTACCGTGTCGTCCCGACGATTTCTTGACCAAACACCGGCCGCTGCCGGGGCATCGATCCTTGACCTCACCGGCCTCAGATGCTTCCCTTTTGCAAAACAAATCAGAATGGGACATTGGATCATTGGCACGTGTAAGGACCGAGACGTCGCGTAGCGGACGCGAAACTGTGAAAAGCTTTGGCCGCGATGGCGGCCGCGTTCATGAACAGATGCGTTGCGAAATAGAACCAACGCCGTCGAATGAGCCTTCGGCCCGATTTTTTGCAGCGATCGCGACGCCGGCATGAGCAGGCTGCGCGCGTATTTCTGGCCCATCGTCGGGCTGGCGGCGATCATCTTTTCTGTGCATGCGCTCTATCACGAGCTGAGCGGGCTTTCGGTCGATGAGTTCCTCGCCAGCTTCAAGGCAATTTCGCTAAAAAGCTGGCTTCTGGCGATCGGGGCGACGCTGGTCGCCTATGCGGCGCTTGCCGGCTACGACAAGCTGGCGCTGGATCACCTGGGCCATCGCATCTCACTTTGGTTCATCACCGTCTGCTCGTTCACCACCTATGCACTCTCGCACAATCTCGGCGCCTCGGTGTTCTCAGGCGCGGTCGTGCGCTACCGGGCCTATCGATCGAAGGGGCTGACGGCAGGCGAAGTCGGCGTGCTCGTCGCCTTCTGCTCCTTCACCTTCGCGCTCGGCACGCTGATGCTGTCTGCGATCGTGCTTCTGGTGAAGCCGGAGATCATTGAGCGTTTCGCCGAGTTCCTGCCGGTCGAGATGTCGCTGACGACGGGCGTGCTGATCCTGGTGGTGATCGCGCTCTATCTGATCGGCAGCCTTGTCGGCCTGCCTTCGATCCGGACCCGCTGGTTCCAGCTGCATTATCCCAAGCCCGCCATCGTGCTCAGGCAGCTGGTCATCGCACCGGTGGAGCTGATCGGCGCAGCGGGGATCATCTATTTCGCCCTGCCGGAGGCCGGAAACCCGGGTTTCATCGTCATTCTGGGGATTTTCCTGGCGTCTTTCTCGGCGGCACTCTTGTCGCATGCGCCTGGCGGTCTCGGCGTACTGGAGCTCGTCTTCATCGCCGCCCTGCCGGAAATGAACCCGGCCGACGTGCTGGCGGCACTGGCGATTTTCCGGATCCTCTACCTCCTCATCCCATTCATCATGGCGCTTGGCGTCATCCTGGTGTTCGAGCGCTCGCGATTCCTGGCCGACCGGCGCGGGCCGCTTCAGTAGCGGACAACCGGCACGTTCGTCACGGTGCGTTGCAGACGGTCGGAAGGGCTGCGTCGAGCGGCCCCTTCACTTCCTTCAGGCGTGCCGCTTCGATCTGGTAGGGTGTGAACGGCGGCACCTGAAGCGATGGATTGATGATCCGGGTGACGTAGCAGCCGGCGAAGAACCGGACCCTTGAACGCTGCTCGATCGATTTGACCGCGACCGGCACTGCCGAATAGATGCTGCCGGCGCCCGCCTCGGTCTTGACCTTGCCAAGCTTGACCTCGACCGCAACGGTGCGCTCGTAGCCGCGCGTGAACGCCTTGTAGCCGCCGGCCGGTTTCGTCTCGCCGAAATAGCCGTAGGCGCGGGCATATTCCTTGCGATTGATGGCGTTGTAGAGCGAGCGCACGACGGCCGCGCCGTCGGAGCGATCGTCGACATAGGCGACGTTGTCCTGCGCCAGAGCATCTGAATTCACGATTGCAAGCGTTGAAAACACCAGCACCGCGGCGGACGGAAACTTCATCGAATTCCTCCTCATCGGCTTTCGGGGAGGCCAGCCGAGCACAACATCAAGGCGAAGCCATAGCAGGATTCGCGAAAATATCGATATTGCCGGAGAGACCGGTGGCAGGTTTGCCTCGCGCCGGGCGACCATGATTTCGCGCCAGACCGTGACTTCTGCCAGGACCGGAAATGAAAAGAGCTCCGTGCGGGAGGAGGTGCACGGAGCTCTCAAACTTGACCGGTGACTGGGAGGAGGAGTGCCACCGATCCACATCGGGCGCCGCGGGAGGAGGTGCAGCGCTTCGATAAGTCGTATAATAATCATGCGCCGCAATATTTTCAAGGGTGGAATTGCTGCGTTGCACCATGAATTGCCGATTTCGGCTCTTTCGCCGGCCGCAGATTGCAGTGCATAATGGCCGACTAATATTACAGGTTGTAAACCACAACCCATGATATTTGATGTGAAAGAACACATCTCTGTCGACATGTCGACGCGCTGTGGTTCTCTAGATGCCGTTGCACTCAGGAACGGCAGATCCTCCCATGAAACTTTTGCTCCAGATCCCGACCGCGATGATCGTCCTGGTAATCCTGGCAACCTGGCTTGCCAGCCTGCGCGTTGTCGTCCTGCCGCCCGGTCCGAACAAGTTGGCGGCGATGACGGCACTGGTCTTTCAAGGCCACGGCTATCGCCTGGTCGATAGCCCTCAGGCGCTGTGTACCCGACAGGCGCATCCGGCGCGCGACTGCGACGCGGTCGCCACCAACAGGTTGGTCAATTCGGTGCTGCTGCGCATGCCCTACAGCCAATGGCTTTACGACTATACCAATCCAGACCCGGGCAAACAGGCAAGGCTCGTCGGCGAAACGCCGCTCCGGACCTCGATCGAGTAGCACTCGCCTTCGAACGGCCTTGCGGCCTCGCATCGAAGCGGCAAACAGAAACGTGATTTCGGGCAAACCCCGTCGAGGCGTAGGATTTCGGCGTTGAGCGAAAAGGAGAAGATCATGAAGATGCTTCTTGTGGCTGTGGCCGCAGTCGGCCTGTCTGCCTCCATGGCATTCGCCGAATGCGCCTATCACGCCAAGACCAACGCGGCGATCGACACGACGACGACGACCGCCAGCATCACCAAGGACAGCCAGCCGGCACCCGAGGAAACGGTCCTTCTGAAGAAGACCGGTCGGATCGTGCAGCACGAAAGAACCGCCGAATAGGCCCCACAGAGACGACGGGGCAAATCAGGGTCATGAATACCCGGCCGCGCCGGCAACCCGTCGCGCGCCGATGGCACCCGCAGGGCCAACGACTGGCAGGGTGGCAGGGCTGCGTATCGGCCAAGCTGTTGAAGACCATGCATATTTGACAAACCGGTTTTTAACGCCCCCTTAAATTGCCGCATTTAAAGTTCACCGCATCGCCGTGGCGGGTCGATAGAGCAATTCCTCCCAGCCCTTGAGAGTGCGTTCGCCGCTGGGGCGAGCGGCTCGTCGCCCGCGATGCGGCATGAAGGGTAAATCCAAACGGCATGGCAGCAAGCGGCAAGTCAGGACAACGGATCGAGCCTTCCTTCGGCAACAGCGCCGATGACGATGACGACGATTTTCGCATCGAGGCCAGCGATCGCGTGACCGGCGGCGGCCGCAAGCCAGTCCGTAGTAAACAGGCTTCCCAGCCGAGGAAGAAGGCACAGAAAAACAAGCGCGGTGGATCGCGCCGCAACTCCGGTGGCGGCGGCGGCTTCATCGGCCTGGTGCGCACCCTCTTCTACTGGTGCATCGTCATCGGCATCTGGGGCGCCATGGGCGTCGGCGGTCTCGTGCTCTATTACGGCGCGCGCATGCCGAGCGCGGAAAGCTGGTCGATCCCCGAGCGCCCGCCCAACGTCAAGATCCTTGCGGTCAATGGCGACGATATCGCCAATCGCGGCACCACCGGTGGCGAAGCGCTTTCGCTTGAAAACATGTCGCCCTACATCCCGCAGGCCGTCATCGCCATCGAGGACCGGCGGTTCTATTCGCATTTCGGCGTCGACCCGCTGGGGCTTGCACGCGCCATGCTGACCAACGTCACCACCGGCCGCATGGTCCAGGGCGGCTCGACGCTGACCCAGCAGCTGGCCAAGAACCTGTTCCTGTCACCCGACCGCACGCTCGAGCGCAAGGTCCAGGAAGTGCTGCTCGCCTTCTGGCTCGAGCAGAAATACTCCAAGGACCAGATCCTGGCGATGTATCTCAACCGGGTGTTCTTCGGCTCGAACGCCTATGGCGTCGAGGCTGCTTCGCGGCGCTATTTCAACAAGTCGGCGCGCGACGTGAACCTCGGCGAGGCAGCCCTGCTCGCCGGCCTTTTGAAGGCGCCCTCGCGCCTCTCGCCCGCCCGCGACCCGAAGGCCGCGGAAGAGCGCGCCCAGGTCGTTCTCGGCGCCATGCGCGAGGAAGGCTTCGTCACCGACAGCGAGATCAAGACGGCCATGTCGCAGACGCCGACCAAGGCCAAGAGCTACTGGTCGGGCGCCGAACACTATGTCGCCGACATGGTGATGGACCAGCTTCCCGGCATGATCGGCGAAATCAAGGAAGACCTGATCGTCGACACCACCATCGACCTCAACCTGGAAAAGAAGGCGGAAGAGGCGATCAGCGCCACGCTTGACGGCGACGGCAAGAAGCTCGACGCCTCGCAGGCAGCCCTGGTGTCGATCGACGGCACGGGCGCCATCCGCGCGCTCGTCGGCGGCAAGGACTATGCCGAGAGCCAGTTCGACCGCGCCTCCAAGGCCAAGCGCCAGCCAGGCTCTGCCTTCAAGCCCTTCGTCTATGCGGCCGCGCTCGAGATCGGTCGCACGCCGATGTCGGTCCGCAACGACGGCCCGGTCCGGATCGGCAACTGGACGCCGGAAAACTACGACCAGAAATACCGTGGCGAAGTCACGCTTGCCGATGCGCTTGCCAATTCGCTGAACACCATCGCAGCCCAGCTGGTGATGGAGGTCGGCCCGCAGAACGTGGTCAAGGTCGCGCACCGTCTCGGCATCGATTCCGAGATGCAGGCCAATGCCTCGATCGCGCTCGGAACCTCGGAAGTGAGCCTGGTCGAACTGACGTCTGCCTATGCCCCGTTCATGAACGGCGGCTTCAAGGCGACGCCGCATGTCATCCGCCGGATTTCCAAGGCCGACGGCACGGTGCTCTACGAAAATACCTACGACAACCCGCCGCGCGTTCTCGACCCGGCCATCGTCAGCGAAATGAACCAGATGATGGTGCGGGTGCTGACCAACGGCACCGGCAAGAAGGCGCAGCTGAAGGGATGGGAAGCCGCCGGCAAGACCGGGACCACCCAATCGTTCCGCGACGCGCTCTTCGTCGGCTACACCTCCAACCTGACGACCGGCGTCTGGTTCGGCAACGACGACGGCAAGTCGATGAAAAAGGTGACCGGCGGCGGTCTGCCTGCCAGGGCCTGGCACGACTACATGCTGGCCGCGCATGAGGGGCTTTCGCCCTCGCCGCTGTTCGGCACCACGGGGGTACAGCCGGTCTTCGATGAAGGCGGCGCACCGCCTGCCGCGACGGGCGACGTCATGTCAGGAGATCCGGACGCATTTCCCGCTCCGCCTGTCGGCGTCGACGGCTCGATCGCCGTTGACCAGACCCGCCCCCTTCCCGACGGCAACGGCGGCATGGTGCCGCCAGCCGATGTCGGTCAGACCACCGGCGCCACCAAGCGAACCACGCTTTTCGACATCCTGACCGGCGGCTGAGGCGGTGCAAACGGCGCCTTCCCGCCGTTTGCGCGCCACCCCGACGACAGGCGGGGCGGCTATTGTGTGCCGCGCGCCAAACGCAGGCTTGCTTTTGCCCCCAATCGGCCCCCAGAATGCCTTGCAGTCCGAAACGCCGGTCCTTATATACGCCGCATCGGCGCAGCCACCGCTGCGAAGAAATCCTAAGACCATCCCGTTAGGGGCTGTCTCACGAATGCCTGACCGGGTTCCGACAGTCCGCTGCAAGGAGAGAACGACATGGCTAAAGTAATTGGTATTGACTTGGGAACGACCAACTCCTGCGTCGCCGTCATGGACGGAAAAGATGCGAAGGTCATCGAAAATGCCGAGGGCGCGCGCACGACCCCCTCGATGGTGGCATTCAGCGAAGACGGCGAACGTCTCGTTGGCCAGCCGGCCAAGCGCCAGGCGGTCACCAACCCTGAAAACACGCTTTTTGCGATCAAGCGCCTGATCGGCCGGACCTTCCAGGACCCGACCACGCAAAAAGACAAGGACATGGTTCCTTACAAGATCACCAAGGCCGACAATGGCGACGCCTGGGTTGAAGCACACGGCAAGGACTACTCGCCGTCGCAGATCTCCGCCATGATCCTTCAGAAGATGAAGGAAACGGCCGAGTCCTACCTCGGTGAAAAGGTCGAAAAGGCCGTCATCACCGTTCCGGCCTACTTCAACGACGCTCAGCGCCAGGCAACCAAGGATGCCGGCAAGATCGCCGGCCTTGAAGTGCTGCGCATCATCAACGAGCCGACCGCAGCCGCGCTCGCCTACGGCCTCGACAAGAAGGACGGCAAGACGATCGCCGTCTACGACCTTGGCGGCGGCACCTTTGATATCTCGGTTCTCGAAATCGGCGACGGCGTCTTCGAAGTGAAGTCGACCAACGGCGACACCTTCCTCGGCGGCGAAGACTTCGACATGCGTCTGGTCCAGTACCTTGCCGGCGAGTTCAAGAAGGAACAGGGCATCGACCTGAAGAACGACAAGCTCGCTCTTCAGCGCCTGAAGGAAGCGGCCGAAAAGGCCAAGATCGAGCTGTCCTCGTCGCAGCAGACCGAAATCAACCTGCCGTTCATCACGGCTGATGCTTCCGGTCCGAAGCACCTGACGATGAAGCTGACCCGCGCCAAGTTCGAAGCGCTTGTCGACGACCTGATCCAGCGCACCGTTGCGCCGTGCAAGGCCGCCCTCAAGGATGCCGGCGTTTCGGCTGCCGAGATCGACGAAGTCGTTCTCGTCGGCGGCATGAGCCGCATGCCGAAGGTGCAGGAAACGGTCAAGCAGCTGTTCGGCAAGGAGCCGCACAAGGGCGTGAACCCGGATGAAGTCGTGGCCATGGGCGCTGCGATCCAGGCCGGCGTTCTGCAGGGCGACGTCAAGGACGTTCTCTTGCTCGACGTGACCCCGCTGTCGCTCGGCATCGAAACGCTTGGTGGCGTCTTCACGCGCCTGATCGAACGCAACACGACGATCCCGACCAAGAAGTCGCAGACCTTCTCGACCGCCGACGACAACCAGTCGGCCGTGACGATCCGCGTCTCCCAGGGCGAGCGTGAAATGGCAGCCGACAACAAGCTGCTCGGCCAGTTCGACCTCGTCGGCATTCCGCCGGCGCCGCGCGGCATGCCGCAGATCGAAGTGACCTTCGACATCGACGCCAACGGCATCGTGCAGGTCTCGGCCAAGGACAAGGGCACGGGCAAGGAACACCAGATCCGCATCCAGGCATCCGGTGGTCTGTCCGACGCCGACATCGAGAAGATGGTCAAGGATGCCGAGGCAAACGCCGAAGTCGACAAGCAGCGCCGCGAAGGCGTGGAAGCGAAGAACCAGGCCGAAAGCCTGATCCATTCTTCGGAAAAGTCGCTGAAGGACTATGGTGACAAGGTTTCGGAAGCCGACCGCAAGTCGATCTCCGACGCCATTGCCGCGCTGAAGACCGCCGTCGAGGCGTCCGAGCCTGATGCCGAAGACATCAAGGCCAAGACCGCCACGCTGATGGAAGTGTCCATGAAGCTCGGTCAGGCGATCTATGAAGCGCAGCAGACGGACGCCGCCCATGCGGATGCCGCCGCTGACGCGGCCCGTGACGGCGATGTCGTCGATGCGGACTACGAAGAAGTCAACGACGAAGACGACCGCAAGCGTTCGGCCTAAGTCGCTCTCTGCTAGAGACGGAAAAGCCCGGGTCACCCCGGGCTTTTTTGTTGCTCCTTATCCCTCCTCAGCCTCGCGTCGGACGGCTTTTGGCGGGAAGGCAGTCACTGACCAGACGCAACTCAGACGGCCGCCACCGGGCAACGTCGCAGGCTGGAATGGCAACGAATGGCGCCCGCGGGGCACAGGACCGGCAGAAACGTCATTTTTCCGACAAAAAACCGCACCCTCGGCCCGATGGGCTATGGTATCGCGCTTCAAGGTTTACTAAATCCTGTGGCAAGGTAACCAGGCAGCCGCCGGGCCCCCGCGCTGGCACGTCTTGTAACAGGACAATCTTTGAAGAATGAAACGTGATCTTTACGAAACGCTTGGCGTTGCCAAGACCGCGGATGAGAAGGAGCTGAAGAGCGCCTTCCGCAAATTGGCGATGAAGTATCATCCGGACAAGAATCCCGGCGACGCCGCCTCGGAAAAGACCTTCAAGGAAATCAACGAAGCCTACGAGACGCTCAAGGACCCGCAGAAGCGGGCGGCCTATGATCGCTACGGCCACGCCGCCTTCGAGCAGGGCGGCATGGGCAACGGCTTTGGTGGCGGTGCCGGTGGCGCCGGCGGTTTCTCCGACATCTTCGAAGACATCTTCGGCGAGATGATGGGTGGCGGACGCCAGCGACGCTCGTCGGGCGGCCGCGAACGCGGCGCCGACCTGCGCTACAACATGGAAATCTCGCTGGAGGAAGCCTATTCCGGCAAGACCGCGCAGATCCGGGTACCGACCTCGATCACCTGCGACGTCTGCACCGGCTCCGGCGCCAAGCCGGGCACCAGCCCGAAGACCTGCGGCACCTGTCAGGGCTCCGGTCGTGTTCGCGCCGCTCAGGGCTTCTTCTCGATCGAACGCACCTGCCCGACCTGCGGCGGCCGCGGCCAGACGATCACCGATCCCTGCACCAAGTGCCACGGCCATGGCCGCGTCACCGAAGAGCGTACGCTCTCCGTCAACATCCCGGCCGGCATCGAAGATGGCACCCGCATTCGCCTCTCTGGCGAAGGGGAGGCAGGCGTGCGTGGCGGGCCGGCGGGCGATCTCTACATTTTCCTCTCGGTCAAGCCGCATGAGTTCTATCAGCGCGACGGTGCCGATCTCTATTGCAGCGTGCCGATCTCGATGACGACGGCAGCCCTTGGCGGCAAGTTCGACGTCACCACGCTCGACGGCACCAAGTCGCGCGTCACGGTGCCGGAAGGCACCCAGGCCGGCAAGCAGTTCCGCCTGAAGGGCAAGGGCATGCCGGTGCTGCGCTCCAGCCAGACCGGCGATCTCTACATCCAGATGCAGATCGAGACGCCGCAGAAGCTGACCAAGCGCCAGCGCGAACTGTTGCAGGAGTTCGAACAGATCTCCTCCAAGGACAACAACCCGGAATCTGCCGGCTTCTTTGCCCGGATGAAGGATTTCTTCGACACGCTGAGCGACTGACGCTCAGCCATTTTGACGGAACCACGTCATGGCCGCAGGCTGCCAAAAGCCCGGCCATGACGATTGGGGGCGCTGTAGCCTGTTCCGGTCATTGCCCCGCGCAGGCGTCCTTCGGCGACGTCCATCAACTCCCTCCACCAAAACAGGCTTATCCGGCGCAGAAGCGACCCGGCGCCCGGCAACATCTGTCGGCGCCAGATTGCTGTTTGCGGTGATTGCCCGAATGCAGGGACTAAAAGCTGGCGAGGAGCCCGAGGGGGGCCACTGCGACCGCGCATGCGTTTCAATCGACGCGAGATTTCGCGGCCGCCGAAGCCCAGCCCCGGCGGCGGCAGGGGTAACCTTACAGCGTAGCCATGCCGCCATCGATGATCAGTTCGGCACCGACGGTGAAGGCCGCCTCGTCGGAGGCAAGAAAGACGATCGCCTTGGCGATCTCGCTGGCATCGCCGAAGCGACCGAGCGGGATCTGCGCCGCGATCGACGCGACGATCTCCTTGTTTTCCGCCAGCGTGGAGCCATGGCCGTCGTGCAGCGGCGTGCGGATCGGCCCGGGGCTGACGGCATTGACGCGGATGCCGCGACCGATCAGTTCGCCTGAAAGCGTCTTTGCGAGCGACAGCAGCGCCGCCTTGCTGAGCGCATAGACGCTGGAAGTCGGCATGCCGATATGGGCGTTGATCGAGGTGTTGAGCACAATCGAGGCCGGGTTCGAAAACACCGGCAGCAGCGCCTGGATCAGGAAGAAGGGCCCCTTGACGTTGATGTCGAGCGACCGGTCGAAGCTTTTTTCATCCCAGCTTTCGATCGGCTGCAGCTTGGCGATGCCGGCATTGACGAAGAGGATATCGAGATGGCCGAAGGCGGCTTTCACCTGCTCTGCAACGGCGGCCTGGCTGGCCACGTCGCCGGCATCGGCTTCGATGATGAGGGCGCTTTCGCCAAGCACCCTGCGCGCCTCGGCGATGTTCTTCGGGCTGGTGCCGGTGACAGCCACTCGCGCGCCTTCGGCGATGAACTGGCGGGCCGTCTCCAGACCGATGCCGCTTGTGCCGCCGGTAATCAACGCGGTCTTATTTGCTAGACGTGACATGATGCAATTCCTTCTGTTCAGCTTTTGGGGTTCGGACCGGTTTTCTTTCCATCGATCGCCGTCCTTCGATGACGATAGATATGGCTGAAGATCGCCGTTCGGATTAGTCTGCCAATCGTGGAATTCGAATTCGGAAAAGCCGAACGATGCTGAAGATAGAAGGAATTGCCGCTTTTGTCGCGGTGGCGGAAGCGGGCTCGATCAGCGAGGCGGCCCGCCGGCTCAGGCTGTCGAAATCCGTGATCAGCGAACGGGTGGCGGAGCTTGAGCGCAGCCTCAATGCCACACTCCTGCATCGCACCACGCGCAAGCTGACGCTGACGGAGGACGGCATCGCCTTTCGCGAACGCGCGGTGCGCATCGTCGGCGAGGTCCAGGCCGCCGCCAGCGATCTGGCCGAGCGGCGGGGAAACATGACCGGGCCGCTGCGCATCGCAGCACCCGTCAGCTTCGGGCATCTGCACCTTGGGCCGGCGCTCTATCCCTTTCTGGCGACGCATCCCGAGATCGAACTGACGCTTGATCTCGACGATCGCCGCGTCGACGTCGCCTCCGAAGGCTATGACGCGATCGTGCGCCACGGGGTCATCGCAGACAGCCGCCTGGTCGTGTGGAAGCTGGCCAAAAGCCGGCGCCTGCTGGTCGCCTCGCCCGACTACCTCGCCCGCCACGGCACGCCGGCGTCGCTTGCCGATCTCGACGGTCACCGTGGCATCTTCTACACCAACCGCGGCGCAACCGACTGGCGGTTCGAGGGGCCGACGGGCGCAACCGTCGTGCGCGGCCAGATGGCGCTCCGGGTCAACAACGGCGACATGATCCGCGATGCCGCCATTGCCGGACTTGGGATCGCGCTGCTGCCAGCCTTCATCTGCGGCCCCGCGGTGCGCGACGACCGGTTGCGCGAAATCGATGTCGGATTTCGGCCGGAACCGGAATTCATCTACATGGCCCATCCCGAGGGACGGCGTGCCTCTGCCAAGCTGAGGGCCATCGCCGAACACCTGAAGCAGGCTTTCGGCGATCCGCCGCACTGGGATCCGTGAACCGGCACTGCGCTCGCGGGAAGTCCGCGATACCTCGACCGAGCCTTGACCGGATCCCCACAATCCGGAGGTCGCATGCGCCCGACGCGCCTTGCAACCATGAATGGAACACCTATCTCCTTGGCATGCGCTACCTCCTCCTCACCGGGATCACCCTCATGACCCTCGCCACCACCGCTCGCGCAGAGCCTCCGTCCGCCACCGACGACGAAATCCGCCAGATCCTGACCGAGCGTATCGACGTGCACAGGCAGTCGGTCGGCATCGTCGTTGGGATCATTGAGCCCGACGGGCAACGGATCATCGCCCACGGTAAGTTGGCGAAGGACGACCCGCGAGCCGTCGATGGCGACACCGTGTTCGAGATCGGCTCGGTGACCAAGGTCTTCACAGCGCTTGCGCTCGCCGACATGATCGAGCGCGGCAACGTCAAGCTCGACACGCCGGTCTCGCAACTGCTGCCGCAAAGCGTCGTCATGAAGCCGGCCGATGGTGCCGGGCCCATCACGCTCGGACATCTTGCAACCCACATGTCCGGCCTGCCGCGACTGCCGGACAATTTCGCGCCGGCCGACGACAACAACCCCTATGCCGACTATGGCGTCGACGAACTCTATGCGTTTCTTTCCAGCCACCGGCCAGACCGCGCGCCCGGCGCCGAGAACGAGTACTCCAATGTCGGTTCCGGCCTGCTCGGCCATGCGCTGGCATTGCGGTCGGGCGGGTCTTACGAAGCGCTCGTGACCGAACGCATCGCCGCCCCGCTCGGCATGAGGGATACCGCAATCACGTCCCGCCCCCAATGGAAGGGACGACGAGCCACGGGTCACGATGCCGGGCTGGAACCGGTCAGCGATTGGGACCTTGTGGCGTTACAGGGTGCGGGTGCGTTGCGCTCGACGGCGAATGATCTGCTGATCTTCCTCAAGGCAGCAATGGGCAAGGAGCCCTCACCGCTTGCGCCTGCGTTTGCCACGATGCTTGCGACGCGTGTGCCGCTTGGCGATGGCAGCGCCGAGCAGGCGCTCGGCTGGGTGATTGTCGGGCGCGGCGACCAGCAGGTCGTCTGGCACAATGGCGGAACCGGCGGATACAGATCGTTCGTCGGCTTCCGTCCCTCGACGGGTGTCGGCGTCGTGGTGCTGTCGAACACCGCGACCGAGGCCGGCGTCGACGATATCGGCCTGCACCTGCTCGAGCGGGAGAAGCCGCTGGCGCCCGCCCCGGTCCTGCGCGTCGCCATCACCATGGACCCGGCGCGCTATGATGCCTATGTCGGCACCTACCGCCTGGCACCCGGCTTCGATCTGACGGTTTCGCGTGACGGCGACAGGCTGTTTACGCAGGCGACGGGACAGAAACCGATTGAGATCTTCCCGGAGGCCGAGCACCGTTTCTTTGCAAAATCGGTCGATGCCCAGCTCACGTTCGAGGCTGGCGACACGGCCCGCGCGAAAAAGCTGACACTGCATCAGGATGGCCGGGACCATCCGGCCCCGCGCGTCGGCGACTGAGACGCGCCGACGGGAAATGGGGTCCGCCCCCGGCCTTTGGCCGGAGGCGGATCAACCTAGAGGAACAGGTCGACGGCGAAGTAGGTGAGTGCCGAGATCGCCGCGGCGGCCGGCATGGTCACGAACCAGGCGATGACGATGTTGCCGGCAAGACCCCAGCGAACGGCCGAGACACGTTTGGCCGCCCCCACGCCAATGATTGCGCCGGTGATCGTGTGGGTGGTCGAGACGGGAATACCGAGCCAGGTGGCGGCAAACAGCGTAATGGCGCCGCCAGTCTCCGCGCAGAAGCCCTGCATCGGATTGAGCTTGGTGATCTTCGAACCCATCGTGTGCACGATGCGCCAGCCGCCGAACAGCGTGCCGAGCGCGATCACCGCCTGGCAGGTGATGACCACCCAGAACGGCACGTAGAACTCGGAACCAAGATATCCCTGCGAGAACAGCAGCACCGCGATGATGCCCATGGTCTTCTGCGCATCGTTGCCGCCATGGCCGAGCGAGTAGAGCGAGGCCGAGATGAACTGCATCACCCTGAACTTGCGGTCGACGGCGAACGGCGTCTGGCGCACGAAAATCCAGGACACGATGAGGATCAGCATCAGGGCCAGGAAGAAGCCGATCATCGGCGACATGAAGATGGCGCCGACGGTCTTCAGAAGCCCGGTCCAGACGATGGCGTCGCCACCGGTGCGCGCGAGGCCCGCACCGACGAGACCGCCGATCAGCGCATGCGACGAGCTCGACGGAATGCCGAACAGCCAGGTGACGATGTTCCAGACGACCGCACCCATGAGGGCCGAGAAAATCACCAAAGGTGTGACGATGCTGGGATCGATGATGCCTTTGCCCAGCGTTTCGGCCACATGCAGGCCAAAGAACAGGAAGGCGATGAAATTGAAGAACGCCGCCCACATGACCGCATATTGCGGCCGCAGCACCCGGGTCGAAACAATCGTCGCGATCGAGTTGGCGGCATCGTGCAGCCCGTTGAGAAAGTCGAAGAACAGCGCGAACCCGATGAGGGCGATCAGCAGCGGCAGGGCGAGTGTCGCGTCCATCAGACGTTCTCGATCACGATGCCGCTGATTTCGTTGGCGACATCCTCGAAGCGGTCGACGACCTTCTCGAGTTCGCCATAGATCTCGCTGCCGATGATATAGGCCATGGTGTTGCCGGCGCCGTGGCGGCGGAACAGGTCCTTCAGGCCCTGGTCATGCAGTTCGTCGGAGCGACCTTCGATGCGCATGACCTCTTCGGCGATGGCAATGAGGCGACCATGGTTGACGCCGATGCGGTCGAGGAGCGGAATGGCTTCGGCGATCAGATGCGCGGCCTTGACGACGATGGCGCCCATTTCCTGCATGCCCGGATCGAACGTCTTCTGCTCGTAGAGCCGGATGGTCTTGACCGTCTTGTGCATCATGTCGATGGCATCATCCATCGACTGGATGAGATCCTTGATGTCACCACGATCGAACGGCGTGATGAAAGAGCGGCGAACGGCCAGAAGCACGTCGCGGGTGATGTCGTCGGCCTCGTCCTCGAGAGCGACGATGCGGTCGCAATGCTTTTCGAGGTCGGGACCGCCGGCCAGAAGCTTGTCGAGCGCTTCGGCGGCACCGACGACGGTGCGCGAATGGTTGGCGAAGAGATCGAAGAAGCGGTCTTCGCGGGGAAGCAGTTTGCGGAACCAGGCCAGCATCACATAAATTTCCGTTCGTGGATTGTCATGCGGCTGTCATATTGTACGCAAGCCTTCAAGAAAAGCGCTGAAACGCAGGGATTGCGGGGCTTTCCCCGCCGTTATCGCGCCTTTTCAACGACACTTGGCCGCGATTGCCTTTCGTCTTGCCTTGGCGGGCGCTTTCGTCCTACTGCATGACGTCCTGGATCGGCATCGGTCCAAGGCATGAATTTACAGCGCGTTTAGAGTATTATAGCGCCCTTGCGTGTCGTGTTCGGCGCGTTGTCGTCGGCGCGGACGTCGAGCCCGGACCCGGAATGCCCCAGAAGGTCTTTCTCAACCGCCTGAAGCTGAGCGAGTTCCGCAATTATGCGGCGCTATCGCTTTCCCTTGACCAGCGGCATATCGTGCTGACCGGCGAGAATGGCGCGGGCAAGACCAATCTGATGGAAGCGGTATCGTTCCTGTCGCCCGGGCGTGGCCTCAGGCGCGCCGCCTATGCCGATGTGACCCGCGTCGGCGCCAGCGACGGCTTCTCGGTCTTTGCCGAGGTGGTGGGCATGGAAGGTCCGGTCGAGATCGGCACCGGCACGGCCGGTACAAACGAAGGACAATCGCGACGGCTGCGGTTGAACGGCACGGCCGCAAGCGCGGTCGACGAGTTGACCGACCATCTGCGCGTGCTGTGGCTGACGCCGGCAATGGACGGACTTTTCACCGGCCCATCGGCCGATCGGCGCCGCTTCCTCGACCGGCTGGTGCTGTCGCTCGATCCCGAGCACGGCCGCCGCGCCAGCGAGTTCGACCGTGCCATGCGCAGCCGCAACAGGCTGCTCAGCGACTTTCGTCCCGATCCGGCCTGGCTGACCGCCATCGAAAAAGAAATGGCCGGGCTCGGCGTGTCGATGGCGCTGGCGCGCCAGGAAATGCTGGGGCTGCTGACGGCGCTGGTCGAAAGAAACACCGGCGACAGCGTCTTCCCTTCCGCGCGCCTGGCGCTTGCGGGCTTCCTCGACGGCGAGAGCCACAGGCCGGCCTTCGATCTCGAGGAGCAGTATCTCGCCATGCTGCGCGACGGTCGACCACGCGACGCGGCCGCCGGACGGACTTTGGACGGACCACATCGCAGCGACCTCCTGATCCGCCACCGCGAAAAGGACATGGAGGCCGAGCGCTGCTCGACCGGCGAACAGAAGGCGCTGCTCGTCGGCCTGGTGCTCGCGCATGCGCGCCTCGTCGGCGACATGACCGGCCACGCGCCCATCCTGCTTCTCGACGAGATCGCAGCCCATCTCGACATGGGCCGCCGCGCCGCGCTTTTCGATCTGGTCGACGGGCTTGGTGGTCAGGCCTTCATGACCGGAACGGATCGTGCAATGTTCGACGCGCTCGGCGAGCGCGGTCGCTTCCTGACCGTGGAGCATGGCAGCGTTTCGGGATGATGGAGCCGATCATGGAAAGTGCCCTCTCATGAGCAACACCAGCCTCGACCCGTCGGAGATCGCCCGCTATGCGCGCCACATCATGCTGCCGGAACTGGGCGGCGCGGGGCAGCAGACGCTTAAACGCGCGCGCGTCCTCGTCATCGGCGCCGGCGGCCTCGGCGCGCCGGTGCTGCACTATCTCGCCGCTGCCGGCATCGGCACGCTCGGCATCGTCGACGACGACGTGGTATCGCTGTCGAACTTGCAGCGCCAGGTGATCCACCGCACCGCCGATATCGGCCAGCCAAAGGTCGATAGCGCGACGGCGGCGATCGGCGCGCTCAATCCGCATGTGGTGGTCGAGGCGCATACCGTGCGCCTCGACGCCGACAATGCCGAGGCTTTGTTTGCCGGATACGACCTGGTGATCGACGGCTCCGACAATTTCGACACCCGCTATCTCGCGGCCGATACGGCCGCCGGCATCGGCATCCCGCTCGTCACCGGCGCGGTCGGCCGTTTCGACGGGTCGCTGACGGTATTGATGCCCTATCGCGCCGGCAAGGACGGCGAACAGAACCCGTCCTACCGCGACCTGTTTCCGGAGCCACCGCCTGCGGGCGTCGTGCCGTCCTGCGCGGAGGCCGGCGTCATCGGCGCGCTGACCGGCGTCATCGGAACATTGCAGGCTATGGAAGCCATCAAGGTGATCGCCGGCATCGGCGAGCCGCTCGTCGGCCGGCTGTTGATGTATGATGCACTTTCGGCGCAGTTCAGCACCATTCGCTACCGCAGACGCAAGCACAGGCAGGCGGACTGATGCAGATCATCGGGATCGACGCGACCTTCGATCGCTACGCGGACTTGCTGGACCTGATCCTGGGCGCTTTTGCCTCCATGGACGGGCGGATCGATCCGCCGTCTTCGGCCCATGCGCTGACGATCGAAGGGCTGAAGCAGAAAGCCTCGGCCGAAATCGGATTGATTGCCCTCGATGGATCGGAAATGGCCGGCTGCATCTTCTGCAAACCGGAGAGCGACTGCCTCTATGTCGGCAAGCTTGCGGTCGCCGTCGCTTACCAGCGCAAAGGCGTCGGCCGGCTGTTGCTGGCTAGGGCCGAAGATACGGCACGCAGTCTCAACCTCTCTGGCCTGAGGCTTCAGACGCGCATCGAGCTTGTCGAAAACCACCGGACCTTCGCGGCCTGGGGCTTCGTCGAGACCGGCAGGACGGCGCATGCCGGTTTTACCCGCCCGACAACGGTCGAGATGCGCAAGACGCTTTGATCAATCGCGGCCGGGCAGCACCCGGTCCGGCGGCCGGTGGCCATCGAAGAAGGTGCGGATGTTGATCACCACCTTGTCGCCCATGTCGATGCGGCCTTCGAGCGTCGCCGAACTCATATGCGGCAGCAGCACGACCTTGCCCTCGCCGGCAAGCTTGATGAGCTTGGGATTGACGGCGGGCTCGTTCTCGAAGACGTCGAGCCCTGCACCGGCGATCTTGCCTTCACGCAGGCTCTTGATCAGCGCCGTCTCGTCGATGATGCCGCCGCGGGCGGTGTTCACGATGTAGCTTTCCGGGCGCATCAGCGCCAGCCGACGGGCCGAAAGCAGATGATAGGTAGCCGGCGTAGAGGGGCAATTGACCGAGACGATGTCGACGCGGGCGAGCATCTGGTCGAGGCTGTCCCAATAGGTCGCCTCCAGCATCTCCTCGGTTTCGGTCTTGACCCTGTGACGGTTGTGATAGTGAATCGAGAGGCCGAAGGCCTTGGCGCGGCGCGCCACAGCCGTGCCGATGCGGCCCATGCCGACGATGCCGATGCGCTTGCCGGCGATGCGCCGGCCGAGCATCCAGGTCGGCGACCAGCCGGCCCATTCGCCCTTGCGATCCGTCAGGATCTGCGCACCTTCGGCAAGCCGGCGCGGCACGGCGAGAATGAGGGCCATCGCCATGTCGGCGGTGTCTTCGGTGAGAACGTTCGGCGTATTGGTGACCGTGATGCCCTTGCGCGCGGCGGCGTCGACGTCGATGTTGTCGACCCCGTTCGAAAAGCTCGCGATCAGCTTAAGCTGCGGACCGGCCTGCTCGATCAGCGCCGCGTCGATGCGGTCCGTGACCGTCGGCACGAGCACGTCGGCGCGCTTTACGGCCGCCACCAGCTCGGGCTGGCTGCGCGGCGTATCGTCGATGTTGAGCTCGGCGTCGAACAGCTCGCGCATTCTGGTTTCGACGATGTCCGGCAGTTTCCGGGTGATGTAGACCTTGGGCTTCTTCTTGCTTGTCATTGCTGCGATGGGCCTCGTTGACGGGTCCTTAACCAAGTTGGGTGATACTTTCTCCCTGTAGCCGCAATTTCTACCAGACCCGGTCGGGAAGACAAACAAAACTCGCTGCGTCGTCCCCGCGATTTACGCCCCGGTCCTGTGCCCTGGGTGAACTGCGCCTGCAAGTTGCCACGGAAAATGAGCTTCGTCATGCGTCACGTCGTTTCCAAACTCTCCTTTGCGTTGATCGCCGCCCTCGTCGGCGCGGTCATGACGTCTTCGGGCGCCCATGCCCAGGCCGCAAAGGGAGCCAGCGGGTTGCCGCTGCCGCGATTCGTCAGCCTCAAGGCCAAGAGCGTCAACCTGCGCATCGGCCCGAGCGTCGACTATGCGGTGGCGTTCCGTTACCTTAGGCCGGGCGTACCGGTGGAAATCATTCAGGAATACGATAACTGGCGCCGCATCCGCGATGCCGACGGCACGGAGGGCTGGGTGAACCAGGCGCTGCTGTCGGGCGACCGCACCGCCGTCACAGCGCCATGGATGCGCGGTAAGGGCGAAGGCGTGTTCGTCAACCTGCGCCGAGAGCCGCAAAGCACCGCGTCGATCGTTGCCCGCATGGAGCCGGGCGTCGTCATCCGCGTTGGCGAATGCAACGGCGACTGGTGCCACATCGAAACCCAGGGCGTCGACGGCTGGATCGTCCAGAGCGAGATCTGGGGCGCCTATCCGGGCGAAGCCTTTAAGTAAAGGCAACGCCCTCTTTGCACTTTGAAAGAATGGCCGGCTCGCCTTAGGCGAGCTCTGCCTGTTTGGCAGCGGCGGCCAGTGACACCATCGGCCGCGGGCCGATCTGGCCGATGACGATGCCGGCTGCGAGATTGCCGAGCTTGCTGCAATCCTCGAGCGACCGACCGGCGGTATAGCCATAGAGGAAACCGGCAGCATAGAGATCGCCGGCCCCTGTCGTGTCGACCACTTGAGCGAGCGGCGTTGCGCCGACGCGCACGCGTTCTGCGCCACGCACGACAACGGAGCCTTCCTCGCTCAGGGTGACGGCTGCGAGCTTGCAGTCCTTCGACAGTTTCTCCAGCGCCAGATCGAAGTCCTCGGTCTCGTAGAGCGCCAGCGCTTCCTGCTTGTTGGCAAAGACGATGTCGACGGTGCCGGAGCGCATCAGTTCGAGAAATTCGTCGCGGTAGCGGTGGACGCAGAAACTGTCAGACAGGGTCATGGCGGTTTCGCGACCGTGCGCATGGGCGATCTTGGCGGCTTCGCGGATCGCATCCTTGGCGCGCGGCGGATCCCAGAGATAACCCTCGAAATAGGTGACCTTGGCCTCGGCGACGACGTCGGCTTCCACGTCTTCGGGGCCGAGCTCGACGCAGGCACCGAGATAGGTGTTCATCGAGCGTTCGCCGTCTTCGGTGACGAAGATCATCGAGCGCGCCGTCGGCGGAAGCGTTTCGAGCGGCGCGGTCTGGAAATAGACGCCCTGGGCGCGAATGTCGTGCGCGAAGATCTCGCCGAGCTGGTCGTTGGTCGTCTTGCCGAAATAGGCGGCGCGTCCGCCAAGGCTTGCGACGCCGGCCGCCGTGTTGCCGGCGCTGCCGCCGGACGCTTCCACGGCGGGGCCCATGCGCGAATACAACAGCTCCGCCCGATCGGCGTCGATGAGGTTCATTGCGCCCTTGATGATGCCGTTTTCGTCCAGAAAGCCGTCATCGCAGCGCGCAATGATATCCACGATCGCATTGCCGATCGTCAGCACGTCGTATTTTGTCATGAACTCCGTCCAGTTTCCCTAATGGCCGGTGTTCGTTAATAGCGGTTTTCCAGCCATTTGGAAGACAAAACACGCGGTCCTTGCGATCATTCCGCCGGAAGCGCGCTGGCATCATAGGCGGCAGCAAACTCGGCGCTCGGCGGGATCGGCTTGATGACGTCGATCAGAACGCCGTTCGGGTCCGCAGTGATGAAGTGGCGCTGGCCGAAATCCTCGTCGCGGATCGCAAGCAGGATCGGCAAGCCGGCCGCGCGGCAGTCGGCATAGACGACATCGGCATCCTCGACCTCGAAGTTCAGGAGCAGGCCAGCGGCAGGCTTGCGGGCCTCTGCCGGGATGGTCTCGTGACGATAGTCGAGGATCGCGAGCGCCACGGCGTCTGATTCCACCGACTGCAGATGCACGTACCAATCGCTGGTGAAGAGCGCCTTGAAGCGAAAATTGTCGACGTAGAAGGCCGTGGTGGCCGCCACGTCCGCCGTCATGATGACTGGGTAATAGCTCGTCGATTTCATGGCTTTTCCTCATGGTCACATTATCATACAATCTGCATGTATATTTTAATTAACATACAGGCTGAATGTATGCAAATGGAATCGCCCCGCCGCTCCAACCGCGAGCGCTCCGATACGACCCGAGCTGCGATCCTCGACGCCGCGCACGGTCTGTTCGTGGCGCAGGGATATGCGGAAACGTCGACGCCCGACATCGTGGCTGCCGCCGGCATGACGCGCGGCGCGCTCTACCATCATTTCGAAGACAAGAAGGCGCTGTTTCGTGCCGTTGCCGAGCGAGAGGCCGCCGCGGTGGCCGCCAAGATCGAAGCGGCCGCATTCGATGGCCTGACACCGCGCCAGGCGCTCCTGGCCGGCGCAAGGGCCTATTTCGAGGCGATGGCCGAAACGGGCAGGGTTCGCATCCTCATTCTCGACGGTCCGGCTGTGCTCGGCACGCGCGAGATGGCGGCGATCGATGCGGCACATGCCCAGCGCACACTGGAAGAGGGCCTTGCTGAGGCAATGGCGCCGAAAACCCTGCATCCGGCCGTGCTCAAGGCAACAGCGACGCTGCTGTCTGCCGCCTTCGATCGCGCAGCGCTGGAAATTGCCGAAGGCGGCGCAACGGATCTCTATGCCGGAGCAATCGGCGATCTGATCGACGGCCTGATTGCCACCTGAGCGAAGCTCCTGCGTCAGCCGGCGACGGGTAGAACCTGCTGCGGCAGCTCGACCAGCGGCGCCGGGATGTCAAAGGTCTTTTCCGGTGACCTGCAGATGTCGGCAATGACGCAGCGTTCGCATTCCGGCTTGCGCGCCTTGCAGCAATAGCGGCCATGCAGGATCAGCCAGTGATGCGCATGGTAGAGATATTCGTCGGGAATGATGCGCGAGAGCTTGGCTTCGACTTCGTCCGGGGTCTTGCCCGGTGCCAGACAGAGCCGGTTGGCGATGCGCAGGATGTGGGTGTCGACGGCGATCGTCGCCTGGCCGAAGGCCATCGATAGAACGACGTTGGCGGTCTTGCGCCCGACGCCGGGCAAGGTCACCAGTTCTTCGCGGGTGCGCGGCACCTCGCCACCGAAATCGGTAATCAGCTTTTCGCTGAGCGCGATGACGTTTTTCGCCTTGTTGCGGAAAAGGCCGATGGTCTTGATGTGCTCGCGGACCTTCTCCTCCCCGAGCGCCAGCATCTTTTCCGGCGTGTCGGCAAGGGCAAAGAGCGCGCGCGTCGCCCGGTTGACGCCGGCATCGGTCGCCTGCGCCGACAGGGCAACGGCCACCACCAGGGTGAAGGGATTGACGTGCTCGAGTTCTCCCTTCGGCTCCGGCCGCTGGATCGAGAAGCGCCGGAAGATCTCGGAAATTTCCTCGGGGCTGTAGACGCCCACCGCCTTGCCGGTGCGCCGGCCGGCCGCTGACTTCGTTTTCGCGGGCTTGCCCGGCACTTTCGGCTTCACGTTTTTCATGATGCATCTATAGTCAATGGTCATGACCGATGGCAACGACCAGACGCCCGCCGGCGAAGCG
Organism: Hyphomicrobiales bacterium; assembly: GCA_900469625.1. Taxonomy (GTDB): domain Bacteria; phylum Pseudomonadota; class Alphaproteobacteria; order Rhizobiales; family Rhizobiaceae; genus Ensifer. The sequence continues at coordinate 42,403 of UBXV01000050.1, read as the reverse complement.
CCGGTGTTCAGCGCCGAACTGACCCCTTACCGCTCGCTCGGTTTCAGGGGCTTCAAGGTATTTCTTCTGATCGCCGGGCTGCTCAGCCTGGTGCATGCGGTCGTCTTCATGGTGATCGGCGCCTGGCCGATCGTCTTCTTCTTCGGGTTGGACTTTGCCCTCCTGTTCGGCGCGTTCTGGCTGAACTATCGCTCGGCGCGCGCGCGCGAAGAGGTGCGCGTTTCGCGCACCGACGTTTCCGTGCGCAAGTTCACGCCATCGGGGCGGATGGTCGAGCATCGCTTCAATCCGTTCTGGGCACGCTTCAACATCGCGCGACACCAGGAGATCGGCATCGTCTCGATGAGCGTAAGCGATGGCGGACGGCACACGGACATAGGCTCCTTCCTCAACCGAGACGATCGCGAAACCTTTGCCACGGCCTTCTCCGGGGCGCTTGCCACCGTGCGCCGGCGCTGACGAAGGCCGATCAAGTTTCGGGTGGCGACGACACCAGCACCATGATTACCTGTGTCATGACAGGAGATGACCGATGAACATAGCGACAACCCTCCCGACCGATATCACGCCTGGCGGCACCGATTACGACACGGTGAGAAACGTGATCGAGATGCTCACCGAAGAGTATCGCGAGCAGCCATCGCTCGACGCGATCGCGCGCAGGCTCAAGCAATCGCCGACGCAGTTGCAGAAGGTTTTTACCCGCTGGGCCGGACTTTCCCCGAAGGCCTTTCTGCAGGCGGTCACGCTCGATCATGCCAAGCGGCTGCTGCGTCAGGAAGATATGCCACTTCTGGAGGCCAGCATCGAGGTCGGGCTATCCGGCCCGAGCCGGCTGCACGATCTCTTCGTCACCCATGAGGCGATGTCGCCGGGCGAGTGGAAGGCCCGCGGCGCCGGCATCACCATCCGCTATGGCTACCACCCCTCGCCTTTCGGGACCGCGTTGGTGATGATCACCGAACGGGGACTGGCGGGCCTTGCCTTTGCCGATGGCGGCGGCGAGCAGGAGAGCTTCGAGGACATGGCGCATCGCTGGCCGAACGCGAGCTATGTCGAAGACAGCGCGGCGACGGCACAGTATGCCGCCCGCATCTTCGATCCGGAACGTTGGTGTGCAGACCAGCCCTTGCGCATCTTCCTGATCGGCACCGATTTCCAGATCCGGGTCTGGCAGGCGCTCTTGAAGATCCCGCTTGGACGCGCGACGACCTATTCGACCATCGCCGGTGAGATCGGCCAGCCGACTGCCTCGCGCGCTGTCGGAGCGGCAGTCGGCGCCAACCCGATCTCCTTCGTCGTTCCCTGCCATCGGGCGGTCGGCAAGAGCGGCGCTCTCACCGGTTATCACTGGGGATTGACGCGCAAGCGCGCGATCCTCGGCTGGGAAGCCGGCAAGGCCTGAAAACGACAAAAGGGGCGCCAGGCGCCCCTTTTTCTTATTGATGCGTGTCCAGCTTAGTGCGCGGCCGACATGTCGCCGAGCACTTCCTTGGAAGCGACGGTCGAATTGGCGTTGAGCTTGTAGACCATCGGCACGCCGGTCGCGAGGTTGAGCTTGAGGATCTCTTCCTTGCTCAAGCGGTCGAGAACCATGACCAGCGAACGCAGCGAATTGCCGTGCGCGGCGACCAGGACCTTCTCGCCAGCAAGAACGCGCGGCAGGATTTCCGTCAGGTAGTAGGGCCACACGCGCGCGCCGGTGTCGCGCAGGCTTTCGCCGCCCGGCGGCGGGATGTCGTAGGACCGGCGCCAGATATGCACCTGCTCTTCGCCCCACTTTTCGCGGGCATCGTCCTTGTTGAGGCCGGAGAGGTCGCCATAGTCACGCTCGTTCAGGGCCTGATCGCGAATGGTTTCGAGCGACGGCTGGCCGACGGCATCGAGCACGAACTGGCAGGTGCGCTGGGCGCGGATCAGCGACGAGGTGAAGGCGATGTCGAACTTTATACCGTAGTCGGCGAGCGCCTGGCCGCCTGCCTTGGCCTCTTCGACGCCAAGCTCGGTCAGGTCGGGATCGCGCCATCCGGTGAACAGGTTCTTCAGGTTCCAGTCGCTTTGGCCATGCCGGACGAGGACGAGGGTGCCGCTCATATATTTTCCCCTTGAGACGATAGAGATGGTGTCAGTTGAGCCCGAGAACGTCGAGCATGGAGTAGAAGCCGGGCTTCTGGTCCCGTGCCCAGAGCGCCGCGGTGACCGCGCCGCGGGCAAAGATCGAGCGGTCGGTGGCGCTGTGGGACAGCGTCACCTGCTCGCCTTCCCCGGCGAGAATGACCGAGTGCTCGCCGATCACCGAGCCGCCACGCAGCGTCGCAAAACCGATCGCGCCCTCGGCGCGGGCGCCGGTGTGACCGTCGCGCACGCGCACGGAATGTTCCGACAGCGCGATGCCGCGTCCCTTGGCGGCCGCCTCGCCCAGAAGCAACGCTGTCCCGGAGGGGGCGTCGACCTTGTGCTTGTGATGCATCTCGAGGATTTCGATGTCCCAGGCAGCCGGGCCAAGCGCGCGCGCCGCCTTCTCCGTGAGCACGCCCAGAAGGTTGACGCCGAGGCTCATATTGCCCGATTTGACGATGCGGGCATGACGGGCAGCCGCGCGGATTTTCGCGTCGTCGTTCGCCCCGCAGCCGGTGGTGCCGATGACATGCACGATGCGCGCCTGTGCGGCGAGACCGGCAAACTCGACCGTGCCGGCGGGCGCGGTGAAATCGAGAACGCCTTCCGCTTCGACGAAGGCTTCGAGTGGCTTGTCGGTGACGGCGATGCCGATCGAACCGAGGCCGGAAAGCTCACCGGCGTCCCGCCCGAGGAAGGGCGAGCCCGGTCGTTCGATGGCGGCATGCAGGCGAACCCCCTCCATGCCATGGACCGCGCGGATCAGCGTCTGGCCCATCCGGCCAGCCGCGCCGACGACCACAAGCTTCATCTCCGTCGTGCTCATCGGCGCATTTCCTTCCGGCTCATGACTAGATTGCGGCGTCGACAGACGCCTCTGGGGCCTTGCCCTGGAGATTGTGCAGGCGAGCGTAGAGACCGTCCTGCAAGCGCGCAAGATCCTCGTGCCGGCCTTCCTCGACGACAAGCCCGTCCTTCATCACGATGATCTTGTCGGCGTTGACGACGGTCGAAAGACGGTGGGCGATGACGATCACGGTGCGTCCGTGCATCGCCTCGTCCAGTGCCTTCTGGACTGCCGCTTCCGATTCGGTATCGAGCGACGAGGTCGCCTCGTCGAGAAGCAGGAGCGGTGCGTTGCGCACCAGCGCGCGAGCGATCGACAGGCGCTGTCGCTGGCCACCGGACATCGTGACCCCGTTCTCGCCCACCGGCGTGTCATATCCCTGCGGCTGGGTCAGGATGAAGTCATGCGCATAGGCAAGACGCGCGGCTTCCTCGATTTCGGCGTCCGTGGCCTCCGGGCGGCCGTAGCGGATATTGTCGCGGATCGAGCCTTCGAACAGGTAAGGCTGCTGCGAGACATAGGCGATACCACTGCGCAGCGACTGCTTGGTCACGTCGGCGATATCCTGTCCGTCGATCAGGATCTGACCGGCAGTCGGATCGTAGAAGCGCGGGACCAGGCTGATCACCGTCGACTTCCCGGCCCCGGAAGGGCCGACAAGCGCAGTGGTCTTGCCGCCTTCGGCGACGAAGCTGACGCCCTTGAGGATCTCGTCGCCATTGGCATAACGGAACCTGACGTCGCGCAGCTCGACCGTCGCGTCCTTGAAGTCGATCGGCTTTGCGTCGGGCTTGTCGCGTTGATGCGGGACGGTATCGAGGATCTCGTAGACCATGCGGGCGTTGACCGCGGCGCGCTCCATCGAAACCTGGAGCCGGGCCAACCGCCGCGCCGGATCATAGGCCATCAACAGGGCGACCACGAACGCGAAGAAGGCGCCGGGCGGAACGTCATTGTAGATCGCGCGAAACGCGGAATAGGCAAGCACGCTGGAGATGGCGAGCCCCGCAAAGGTCTCCGTCATCGGCGCCGTGCGTTCGCTCAGGCGCGCAATCCGGTTGGCGCGGTTTTCCGCCCGTTCGACGATCGTATCGACCTTGCCACGCAGTTCGCTCTCCATCGTGAAAGCCTTGACGATGGAAATGCCCTGGATCGTCTCCTGCATGGCGCCGAGAACACGGCTGTTCACATCGATGGCTTCCCGGGTCGCCGCGCGCAGCCGCTTGGAAACATATCGCAGGCCGAGCAGCAGCGGTGGAGCCGTGACGAACACGATGATCGACAGCAGCCAATCCTTGACGAACATCACGCCGATCAGACCGATCAGGGTCAACAGATCGCGCGCGATCGAGGTGACTGTCAGATTGAGCACGTCGCGGATACCGCTGACGTTCTGGCTGATCTGGGCCGCAAGCTGCGCGGAGCGCGTCTCGCTGAAATAGCCGACGCTGAGCGCCATCAGATGCGCGTAGAGCCGCTTCTGGTAGCGCGCGACGATGTTGTTGCCGATTTTCGACAAGGCAACGGCCTGGCCGTAAGTGGCAAAACCGCGCAGAACGAAGGCCGCGAAAATCGAGCCGCAGACCAGCAGCACGATGCTGGCATTCTTGTTGGCGAAGGCTTCGTTGATCACGGTTTCCATGATCGAGGCGGTAAAGCCGGTGGTCGCGGCGACGACGACAAGGCAGGAAATGGCAAAGAGGTAGCCACGGATGTGATCGCGGCCGTTTTCCGCAATGACCCGCTTCAGAATCCCGCTGATGGTGTCGGTATCGACAGCGTGGTGAGTTTTATCTTTAGCGCTCAAAAAGCCTGTTTTCCCTGAGCCTGTGCGGTGCGTCGGAAGTCGACGCTACCTTTCCCGGGCTCTATAGTGGTTTGATGCGGCTTTGGCGAGTCTTTGCACGCTTCGCCGCCTTCAGCTTCTCCAGCGGCGTCCCTCTGTTGCAACACCGAAGTCTCTCGGTGTGCGCGCGAATGCCGCCAGACCGGACAGGGCCGCCATGGGATGAATGACTGCAAAGGTCGGAATGGTCGCCATCAGCGCGGAATGCGGCGCCTTGTCTTCGAAGGCGGTACGGAACTCCGGCTTCTGCAGCGCCGGCAGGATCTTCTGGGAAATGCCGCCCGCCAGGAAAACGCCGCCACGCGCCATGAAGATCAGCGCCATGTCACCGGCCACACGGCCGAGATAGGTCGAAAACAGCGATATCGTTTCCGCCGCAGTCGGATTGCTGCCGGCAAGCGCGCTCGTGGTGACCTCGGCGGGATCGGTCAGCACGGCCTCCTCCCCATCGGCGGCGCAAACGGCCCGATAGAGGTTCATGATGCCGCGACCGCACAGGATCTGCTCGCCCGCCATGCGCCCTTCGATCGGCTCCAGGAACGGCCAGATCTGAAAGTCGCGCTCGGTGCGCGGACCGATATCGACATGCCCGCCCTCGCCCGGCACCGGAAACCAGGTGTGCTGCGCAAAGACGAGGCCGCCAACGCCCAGGCCCGTGCCCGGACCGAGTACGACTCGGGATGTCAGCGGGCGGACGCTGCCGCCGCCGATCTGCACCAGATCTTCGGCGGCCGGCGCCGCGACGGCCAGAGCCTGCGCTTCGAAATCGTTGATGATCAGCACATCCTCAAGGGCAAGGCTCGTCAGCATGTCCTTCGGGCGGATCACCCAGCCGGCATTGGTCAACGGGATCTCGTCGCCCTTGATCGGGCCGGCGACGGCGAGGATCGCCGAGCGCGGCTGGACAGAGGTCTTGTCGAGGATACTCTTTTGCAGCGCTTCCTCGATGGTCTCGAAATCGCCTGTCTTGATCGGCGACAACTGCTTCGGCTCGGCGAAGGCATCGAGCAGCAAAGCGAAGCGCGCATTGGTGCCGCCAATGTCGCCGATCAGAATCGGAAAGGAAAAGCTGTTCTCACTCGCACCGGGCATCGCACTGTCCATCCTGATCGTCGCCGTTGGTTTCGAATTCGCTGCAGCGCCGCGCGTCGAACATGACGCGCAAGGGACGCTGCAGCACTTAAGCCGCCGCATAATTCCTGAGATCGGATCCGATCCCAGGAATTATGCAATATCAGTTGTGGTTGAAGTCGATCAACTGCTCGGCCGTGGCGCGGTTGAGCGCCATCGGAATATCGTAGACGATCGCAAGCCGCATCAACGCCTTGACGTCGACATCGTGCGGCATCGCCGTCAACGGATCGACAAAGAAGATCAAAAGCTCGATATCGCCGGTTGCGATCATCGCGCCGATCTGCTGATCGCCGCCGAGCGGACCGCTTTTCAGCCGCGTGATGTCGAGGCCGGGGCAAACGTCGAGAACGCGGCCCCCGGTCGTTCCGGTGGCGACGATCTTCCACTGCGCAAAGACCGATTCGTTTGCCTTGGCAAAGGCCGCCAGATCGTCCTTTTTCTGATCGTGCGCGATCAGGGCCACGCATTTCCGATCCGCCATGCCATCTCCCCGCCATCAAATTTAAATCGATTTGATTGCCGTATACATGAGCGTGGCGGGATTGAAAAGGCGCCAGTCCGGACGGCTACTGCAGCGCCGGGCGCGGCAGCGGTACGGGAACATCCGATGGCGGAAGATCCGTCGCCGCGTTGCCGATCACCTGCTCGATACCCTGCTCAGCGGGTGCCGGCGCGGCGGCGCGATAGGCCATGCCGAACGTAGCGTCCCTCTCGGAGGCGGGCGCCGGGCCGTTCAGCACCAGTGTGCAGGCCTTCGGCAGATCGGCCATGGTTGTCACCTTCGGCTTCACCGGCTTTTCGTCCGGCTTCTTCTTCGGCTTTGCCCAGGGCTCGTCGGTAAACCACCAGGCGAGCGACTTGTCGCAGCCATCGCCGGCCGGAACGGCCGCCTGATCCTTGCAGGTGGTCGACCCCTCAGGGCATTTGATGCGGATGTGGAAATGGTAGTCGTGCCCATAGATGGGCCGGACCTTGCCGAGCGCGGAGCGGTCGCCGTTCCAGGTGTCGCAGAGCTTCTTCTTGATCGCCGGATTGACGAAGACCCGCTCGACCTGTGGGTAGCTCGCCGCCAGCATGATCAGCCGCGCATGCGCCGGCGTCCAGATCGAGGGATCGACCGTCAGAAACTTGTTCTTCTGCAGCATCGACGTCGCGGAGATGTCCTCGCGCTCGCGGCCCGTCAGCGTGCGCTGTGGCATCGGCGTCAGCCAGATATCGGCATCGAGACCGATCTGGTGGGAGGCGTGGCCCGATACCATCGGGCCGCCGCGCGGCTGCGAGATATCGCCGAGCAGAAGCCCGGGCCAGCCGACCTTTTCGGCGGCATCGCGGGAAAACTGCTCGATCAGCGCGATCATCTGCGGGTGACCCCAGCGCCGATTGCGCGACAGCCGCATCGCCTGCCAGGTCGGGCCATCCGTCGGGATCGCCACCCCGCCGGCAAGGCAGCCCTTGGCATAGAAACCATAGGACGACGGCGCCATCTGCGCAGGCAAAGCCTTGGCGCCAAACAGCGCCTTTGCCGGCGTCTCATCGGCCCTTGCGCCATCGGCGATCAGGACGCTCGTGCCGAGCAAAAGCGCCAGAAGCGCCGAGCCGCAACGTCGAAGTGGAGCAACCATCAATTTCGTCCCGTTCATGTTCCGCAGACATCGCGGCCAACGCGAGGCGCGCCGTACCCGATGAACCCCTATCCTAAGCCGTGGTCGTTGCCTCAGCCTTGTCAATCACCGGGATGTGACGCAAAAATTTCGCCTGATTTGCGGCGGCGCCTGTCATTTGCCCCGATTTCGCCTATTCTCTGGCAAAAGAACCTTGAAATATAAGGGGTACCGGCTGGATGCCAAACTTCTGCAGGACCGTGAAACCTGGCCTGGCGGCCTCGCTTCTGACAGCACTTCTTTTCCTTCCCCCTGCAGCCAATGCGCAAGAAGAGCCCGTCTGGCACCATGGCACGTCGTCGATCGGCAAGCTCAAATACGCAGATGGCTTTGCGCGCTTCGATTACGTCAATCCGGATGCACCGAAAGGCGGCGAGCTCAGGCTGTCGGAAAGCGGCACGTTCGACACCTTCAACCCTATCCTTTCCAAGGGCGAGGCAGCGACCGGCGTTGCGTCCCTGGTTTTCGATACGCTGCTGAAATCCGCCGAGGACGAGATCACCACGTCCTACGGCCTGCTTGCCGAGGGCGTCTCCTATCCCGACGACATCTCGTCGGCGACGTTTCGTCTGCGCGAGGAGGCCAAGTGGGCGGACGGCAAGCCGGTGACGCCTGAGGACGTCATTTTCTCCCTCAACATGGTGAAGGAGCACAATGCGCTCCTGTCGAACTATTACCGCCACGTGGTTGCAGCGGAAAAGACCGGCGAGCGCGATGTTACCTTCCGCTTCGACGAGAAGAACAACCACGAACTGCCGAACATTCTCGGCCAGCTCTCGATCGTCCCGAAACACTGGTGGGAAGGACAGGACGAAAAGGGCAACAAGCGCGATATCTCCCGCACGACGCTGGAACCGGTGATGGGCTCCGGCCCCTACAAGATCGCCTCGTTCCAGGCAGGCGGATCCATCCGCTTCGAACTCAGGGACGACTATTGGGGCAAGGACCTCAACGTGAATGTCGGCCAGTACAATTTCCGCACGATCAGCTATGCCTTCTTCAGCGACAGGAACGTGGAATTCGAAGCATTTCGCGCCGGCAACGTCGATTTCTATCGAGACAGCAGCGCGAGCCATTGGGCAACCGCCTACGACTTTCCGGCGATGAAGGACGGCCGGGTGATCCGCGAGGAGATCGAAAACCCGCTGCGGGCAACGGGGGTCATGCAGGCCTTCGTGCCGAACATGCGCCGCGAGAAATTCAGGGATCAGCGGGTACGCGAGGCACTGAACTATGTCTTCGATTTCGAAGACCTGAACCGCAATCTCGCCTATAACGCCTATCAGCGGGTCGACAGCTATTTCTGGGGCACCGAGCTTGCCTCCTCCAAGCTTCCCGAGGGTCGCGAAAAGGCAATCCTCGAGGAACTGAAGGACAAGGTGCCGGCCTCGGTCTTCACCACGCCCTACGTGAACCCCATCAACGGCGATCCGCAGAAGGTACGCACCAACCTGCGCAAGGCGCTCGACCTGTTCAAGGAGGCGGGCTACGAGCTCAAGGGGAACCGCCTGGTCAATACCAAGACCGGCGAACCCTTCGGGTTTGAACTGCTTCTGTCCAACCCGTCCTTCGAGCGCACCGTCACGCCATTCATCAACAGCGCCAAAAAAATCGGCATCGACGCCCGCATCCGCACCGTCGACGATTCGCAATACACCAACCGCGTCAGAAGCTTCGATTACGATATGATCTACGGCATCTGGGCCCAGACGCTGGTGCCGGGCAACGAACAGATCGACTACTGGGGCTCGGGCTCGGTCAACCAGCCGGGATCGAGGAACTATGCCGGCATTGCCGATCCGGCGATCGACGAGCTGATCCGCAGGATCATCTTCGCGCCCAATCGCGAGGAACTGATCGCAACGACGCGGGCGCTCGACCGCGTCCTTCTTGCTCATCAGTACGTCGTCCCGCTTTTCTATTCAAAAGCCATCCGCGTGGCCTATTGGAACCACCTCGCCCACCCGAAGGAGCTGCCCTATTACGGCACCGGCTTCCCGGATGCCTGGTGGTCGAAAAACGCCACGGCCAAATGAAGCCCTTGCGCTTGGAAGCCGTCTCGATTCCAAATGCAGAAAAACGAATCACTGAAATCGAATATAGGCCCGAGCTGGGCCCGACAGCCGCAGGAGACGTGAGGATTGAGACACAATAGGGCGCACGCCGACGCTTCGCGGGTCCGGGCCACCGGCAACACGTCGATCGAGAGGCTGGCCTGATGGGTGCCTATATCCTGCGTCGCCTGCTTCTGATGATCCCGACGATCATCGGCATCATGGCGATTTCCTTTACCGTCATCCAGTTCGCCCCCGGCGGACCGGTCGAACAGGTGATCTCGGACCTCACCAACGCCGGCGGATCCGACCGCTTGAGCGGCAGCAGCGGCGACCTGATGCAGGCGGGCGGCGACCAGGGCGGCCAGTATCGCGGCGCCCAGGGGCTGGATCCGGAATTCATCGCCAAGCTCGAGAAGCAGTTCGGCTTCGACAAGCCGCCGCTCGAGCGCTTCGGCACGATGATGTGGAACTACATCCGCTTCGATTTCGGGGAGAGCTTCTTCCGCAACACCTCGGTCATCGACCTCATCAAGGAGAAGATGCCGGTCTCGATCTCGCTCGGCCTCTGGATCCTGCTGTTCTCCTACGCCATCTCGATCCCGCTCGGCATCAAGAAGGCGGTGTCCGACGGGTCGACCTTCGACATCTGGACATCCGGTATCATCATCGTCGGCTATGCGGTTCCCAGCTTCCTGTTCGGTATCCTGCTGATCGTGGTCTTTGCCGGCGGATCGTTCCTCGACTGGTTTCCGCTGCGCGGCATCGTTTCGGACAATTTCTGGGACCTGCCCTGGTGGCAGAAGATCCTCGACTATTTCTGGCACATGACGCTGCCGCTGATCACGCTGCTGCTCTCGGCCTTCGCGACGACAACGCTGCTGACCAAGAATTCCTTCATCGACGAGATCAAGAAGCAATATGTGACGACGGCGCGCGCCAAGGGGCTGACGGACCGTCAGGTGCTCTACGGTCACGTCTTCCGCAACGCCATGCTGATCATCATCGCCGGCTTCCCGAGCGCCTTCATCTCGGCCTTCTTCACCGGTTCACTGTTGATCGAATACATCTTCTCCCTCGATGGGCTGGGGCGGCTCGGCTATGATTCCGTCGTCAAGCGCGACTATCCGATCGTCTTTGCGACGCTGTTCATCTTCTCGCTGATGGGCCTGCTCGTCAGCCTGCTCTCCGACCTGATCTACACCTGGGTCGATCCGCGCATCGACTTCGAGCGGAGGGACGTGTGATGAGCATCGTCACCACTGCCCCCACGCAGACTGCGGCCCCGCCGCGCGGCTGGCTTTCGCCGGTCAACAAACGGCGCTGGCAGAATTTCAAGGCGAACCGGCGCGGCTACTGGTCGCTCTGGCTGTTCCTTCTGCTGTTCGTGCTCAGTCTCTTTGCAGAGTTCATCGCCAACGACCGGCCGATCATCGCCTCCTACAAGGGCGAGATTCTGTTTCCTGCGGTGGTGGATTATCCGGAAGAAAAGTTCGGCGGCTTCCTGGCCGAGACCGACTTCCGCTCGGATTTCATCCGCGACGAGATCGAGGCCAACGGCTGGATGGTCTGGCCGCCGATCCGCTACTCCTACCAGACTGTCAACTCGAATATTCCGCATTCGGCGCCGACCAAGCCCTTCTGGCTGATGAGCAAGGACGAGCGCTGCTCCGCCTATCCGGAAGGGTCGGCCGACCGCAACTGCATCGCCGGCAACCTCAACTGGCTCGGCACCGACGACCAGGCGCGTGACGTCACCGCGCGCATGATCTACGGCTTTCGCATTTCGGTGCTTTTCGGCCTGATTCTCACAATCGCCTCGGCCGTGATCGGCGTGACGGCAGGCGCCGTTCAGGGCTATTTCGGCGGCTGGACCGACCTTCTGATGCAGCGCTTCATCGAGATATGGTCGTCGATGCCCGTGCTCTACATCCTGCTCATCATCGCCGCGATCCTGCCGCCCGGCTTCTTCATCCTGCTCGGCATCATGCTCCTGTTTTCCTGGGTGGGTTTCGTCGGCGTGGTGCGCGCCGAGTTCCTGCGGGCGCGAAACTTCGAATATGTGAATGCGGCGCGCGCGCTCGGCGTCGGCAACGGCACGATCATGTATCGTCACCTCTTGCCGAACGCGATGGTCGCGACGCTGACCTTCCTGCCGTTCATCCTGTCCGGTTCGATCACCACGTTGACCTCGCTCGACTTCCTGGGCTTCGGCATGCCGCCCGGCTCGCCGTCTCTCGGCGAAATGATCGCGCAGGGCAAATCCAACCTGCAGGCACCCTGGCTCGGGCTGACGGCCTTCTGCGTCATGTCGATCATGTTGTCGCTGCTGATCTTCGTCGGCGAAGCGACCCGCGATGCCTTCGATCCGAGAAAGACATTCCGGTGAGCGCGACGATGACCGATCCCATTCTCTCCGTGCGCGATCTGTCGGTCGCCTTTCATCAGGGTGGCAACACCTCGCTGGCGGTCGACGGCATTTCCTTCGACATCAAACGCGGCGAGACGGTAGCCCTCGTCGGTGAGTCCGGCTCGGGCAAGTCGGTATCCGCCAACTCCATCCTGAAGCTCCTGCCCTACCCCTCGGCAAGCCACCCGAGCGGCGAGATCCGGTTCAACGGCAAGGATCTCCTGAAAGCCAGCGATGCGGAGTTGCGCCATGTGCGCGGCAACGACATCACCATGATCTTTCAGGAACCGATGACGTCGCTCAACCCGCTGCACCCGATCGAGCGGCAGATTGGCGAGATTCTCGAGCTGCACCAGGGGCTCGAAGGTGCTGCCGCCCGCACGCGCATTCTCGAACTCCTCAATCAGGTCGGCATTCGCGAGCCGGAAAAGCGGCTCGGCGCCTATCCGCACGAGCTTTCAGGCGGCCAGCGCCAGCGCGTGATGATCGCGATGGCACTCGCCAACCGGCCGGAGCTGCTGATTGCCGACGAGCCGACGACGGCGCTCGACGTCACCGTGCAGGCGCAGATCCTCGAGCTCTTGAAGACGCTCAAGGACGACCACGGCATGTCGATGCTGTTCATCACCCACGACCTCGGCATCGTGCGCAAGATCGCCGACCGCGTCTGCGTGATGACCAAGGGCAAGATCGTCGAGACCGGGCCGACCGCCGAGATCTTCGCCAATCCGCAACATGCCTATACCCGCCATCTGCTCGCCTCCGAGCCACGGGGCAACCCGCCACCTTCCGACGCCTCCAAGCCGGTCGTCATGGAAGCGGACGATGTGAAGGTGTGGTTTCCGATCAAGGCCGGGTTCCTGCGCAAGGTGGTCGACCATGTGAAGGCGGTCGACGGCATCGACTTGCAATTGCGCGCCGGCCAGACGCTCGGCGTCGTCGGCGAATCGGGCTCCGGCAAGACGACGCTGGGGCTGGCGCTGACACGACTGATCTCGTCCAAGGGACGGATCGCGTTCGTCGGCAAGGACATCAATGCCTACAGTTTCCGCGAAATGCGGCCGCTGCGAAACCGGATGCAGGTGGTGTTCCAGGACCCCTACGGTTCGCTCAGCCCACGCATGTCGGTTGCCGACATCATCGCCGAAGGGCTGAAGATCCACGAACCGGCGCTATCGGATGACGGCCGCGATGCGCTTGTCGCGGCGGCTCTGGAGGAAGTCGGGCTCGATCCCGCCACCCGCTGGCGTTATCCGCACGAGTTCTCCGGCGGCCAGCGCCAGCGCATCGCGATCGCGCGGGCGATGGTGCTGAAGCCGAAATTCGTGATGCTGGACGAGCCGACATCGGCGCTCGACATGAGCGTGCAGGCCCAGGTGGTCGACCTCTTGCGCGACCTGCAGCAGAAGCACGACCTCGCCTATCTCTTCATCAGCCACGATCTCAAGGTGGTGCGGGCGCTGGCCAACGAGATGATCGTGATGCGCATGGGCAAGGTGGTCGAACAGGGCCCGGCCGAGCGCATCTTCAACGCGCCCCGGGAAGATTACACCAAGGCGCTGATGGCCGCCGCCTTCAACCTCGAAGCCGTCAATCTCTCAGCCATTCGCCAGTAGAGTCCTCGCAATGTCGAAAAGCCCCGTCATCGTCGATCTGAAGTTCATCCCCGAAGAGGTGGAGGCTGCGCTGAAAGGCGCCTTTCCCGACCGCGACGTGATCAATCGGGCCGACGCCATCCATGACAGTCGCGACCTCTCCGGCATCGACTATGCGGTGGTGTGGAAATCGGCACCCGATCTCTTCGACAGGGCGCCCGATCTCAAAGTGGTGTTCTCCGGCGGCGCCGGCGTCGACCATGTGCTGACGCTGCCGGGATTGCCGGACGTGCCGCTCGTGCGTTTCGTCGATCGCAGCCTGACGACGCGCATGAGCGAGTGGGTGGTGATGCAATGCCTGATGCACCTGCGCCAGCACCGGACCTACGAGGCGCTCGCGGCCAAGCGCCAGTGGCGCGATCTGTCCCAGCCGGAAGCGGCCGACGTTACCGTCGGTATCATGGGCATGGGCGTTCTCGGCCAGGATGCGGCCCGCAAGCTCTCGGCCATGGGCTTCAAGGTCATCGGCTGGTCGCGCGGCAAGAAGGCCGTCGACGGCATCGAGACCTATGGCGGCGACGAACTCGACACTTTCCTCGCGCGTACCGATTTTCTGGTCGGCCTGTTGCCGTTGACGCCGGAGACCCGGGGGATCTTCAATGCCGGGCTTTTCGCCAGGCTGCGCCGAAACGGCCCTCTGGGTGCGCCGGTCTTCATCAATGGCGGCCGCGGTGGCAGCCAGGTCGAAGCCGATATCTTGACGTGCCTCGATACCGGTATTCTCGGCGCGGCCTCCCTCGATGTCTTCGAGGAGGAGCCGCTTTCGCCCGACAGCCGTTTCTGGCAGATGCCGAATGTTTATGTGACGCCGCATGTCGCCGCGTCCTCGGACGTCAAGGCGCTGTTTGCTCACGTCGAACAGCAGATTGCCCGGCTGGAATCGGGCCAGCCGTTGCAGCACGTCGTCGATAAATTAGCCGGCTACTGAAGCGCAGGGCGATCAGGGCCTGCGATAGCCCGTCGGCTGGTCATAGAGCCAGCCGATGCGCTCGATCGAGGCTTCAAGGCCTTCGCGCGCAACCGTCATCGTGTGGCCATTCGCATGGATCAGCGTTTCGTCGTCTTCCATCAACGCAACGTGGCCCTTCCAGAAGACGAGGTCGCCGCGCTTCAGCGCCTCGCGGGAGATCGGCGTACCCAGGCCCGCGGCCTGCATGTCGGAATCGCGCGGAGCGTGCTGGCCGACCATCATCATCGACAGCTGCACGAGGCCGGAGCAATCGATGCCGAAGCCGGAGCGGCCGCCCCAGAGATAGGGCGTTTCGACGAAGCGGGCAGCGACCGAAACATAATCACCCGCCAGGACGCTGCCGACCTCGATGCAGTGGTCGGCGACTACCGCCTGGCCACCATCGAGCAGGAAATAGCGCGTGCCTCGGGTTTCGCGTTCGTCGACGACAGTCAGGCGGCTGCCCATCGACAACGGATAGACGGTCGGAAGACGCAGGTCGTGACCGGAATAGACGAAGGTGCGCGGCGCCGAGACGATATGGGTCGGGCTCTTGATGACGGGCGCGAGGCAATATTCCGGCAGATAGCCGACATAGCCGTCGAGATCGGCCTTGACCCAGCACCAGCTCTCATTGGTATCGAGCACATGCACGCTCTCGCCGAGCAGCAGTTCCGTGTCGGTTCCGCATGCCAGATCGGGCTTTGCGCGCAGCGGCGTCACCGGCACGGACACCCGGGCGACGCTGCCCTCCACATAACGTTCGGCTTCGACAACGCCGCGAAGGCGGCTTTCTGCGAGGTCGGCTCGGTAGGCATTCAGACGGCGATCGGGAAGTGTCGACATGTCAACTCACTTAGGCTGTTTGCGGCCCTGATCAATGATCAGGTCGCCGAATTTTTCAAGATAGAGAGCACCATCGACTGTCCTTTTGATGACGACATTGCGGCGATCGCGGTCATCGCGGACGCGATCGACGAGGCCAAGCGCACCCATGGTGTCGAGCGCCCGCGTGATCACCGGCTTGGTGACGCCAAGCGTGGCGGCAAGACCGCGAACGGTGTGTGGTGGCGGCACGAGATAGATTTGCAGCAGGATCGCCATCTGGCGCAGCGTCAGGTCGCGGCCATCGACCCTCACCTGCTCCAGCGAGACCTTGTGCCAGAGCCCAAGGGCCTGGGAGGGCGTCAGTTCGACCGGCAATGGCGCCTCCTGCGCGGCCGCATTCCCCTGCGTGAGAGGATAATGCGGGCAATTTAACGGCGTCCCCTTCGCGTCCCGATGACGCGCGGGACTGCCCCGTGACCCGCAACCATACCCGCGGACCGTTACGCAAGCGTTTCATTTTCGACGACCGGCGCGGGGTGCGCGCCGGTCGTCCTTGCATGGCGCTTTACTTGGCCATCTGCCCGATATGCTGGTACAGCGCGCGTATTGCCTGCGCTTCGCCGCCGACGGGCGAATGCGGCCGCTCGGACTGGGCCCAGCCGAAGATGTCGAAATGCACCCAGCTTTTGGTGTTGGTGACGAAACGCTTGAGGAACAGGGCTGCCGTGATCGAGCCGGCCATGCCACCTGCGGGCGCGTTGGTCAGGTCGGCGATGCGCGCAGAGACATCCTTGTCGTAGCCCATGTGCAGCGGCATGCGCCACATCGGATCGTCGACCTCGAGGCTCACGTCGGAGAGATCGCGCGCCAGTTCTGCATCGTCGGTGAAGAACGGCGGCAGGTCGGGCCCGAGCGCGACACGGGCAGCACCGGTGAGCGTCGCCATGTCGACGAGCAGGTCGTTCTTCTCCTCGTCGGCATAGGCCAGCGCATCGGCGAGAATCAGACGTCCCTCGGCATCGGTGTTGTCGATCTGCACCGTCAGGCCCTTGCGGCTGCGGTAGATGTCACCGGGGCGGAAGGCATTGGCCGAAATCGAATTCTCGACGACGGGGATGATGACGCGCAGATCGATCTTGAGCTTGGCGTCCATGATCATCAACGCCAGGCCCATGACGTTGGCGGCACCGCCCATATCCTTCTTCATCAGGAGCATCGAGGATGCCGGCTTGATGTCGAGGCCGCCGGTGTCGAAGCACACGCCCTTGCCGACCAGCGTCACCTTCTTGTGACCTTTCTTGCCCCAGCGCAGCTCGAGCAGGCGCGGCGCTTCGGCACTCGCCCGGCCGACCGTGTGCACGAGCGGGAAGTTCTGCGTCAGAAGCGCTTCGCCCGAGATCACCGAGACATCGGCCTTATAGTGTGCGGCAAGCGCGCGGAATGCCCCTTCCAGCGCTTCCGGCCCCATGTCGTTGGTCGGCGTGTTGATGAGGTCGCGGGCCAGAAAGACGCCGGCGAGCTGGCGCTTGATATCGGTCGCATCCGCATCGGTCGGGATCAGCAGGGTCGGCGGCTCGCCCTTGGCCGTCTTGTAGCGCTCGAAGCGATAGGAGCCGAGGCCGTAGCCGAGCGCCAGCCGGTTTGCTGTCAGCGGTGCCGTTTCGATGTGCCACTTGCCGGCCGGCAGGGCGCGGGCGAGCTTGCCCGTCAGGAACGGCGCCTCGGACGGGTTGCCGCCGAGGCCGAAAAGGGCGCCGCCGAGATGCCCGTCCGACGACGGGATCAGCAACACGGCGCCCGATTCAGCCTTGAAGCCGGCCTTGCGAGCCCAATCAAGCGCAATCGGATCGATGGCTCCCGTTTCGATATGCGCCGGCGTGACCGCGAAGATCGGCAGCGTCTTGCCGGCGCTGGTGTTGAACGGCGACGGCCGCTCGATGAACTGATAGGGGGCCATGGAAGTCCTCAACTGACAGAGATGGATTCGCGCAATTAACGCTCTGTTAGGGTTAACAGATTATTGCTGGAGTGAAAGTTGCGCCGATGTTGTTTGGAGTTCTGGTGCGCGAATGCATGCTGGGGACACCACCGATGGCCAAACGCACGACCTCATCCAGAACCGTTACCCGCCTGCTGCAGGGGGGCGCGATCGCGATCGTCGCCCTGTCGGTCGCCGGCTGCGCCAACCAGCCGAAGAAGGAACTGACCACCGGTTCCATCTCGCGCACGTCGAAGCCGGTTCAATCGATGACCGCCTCGGAACTGTCCCAGGCCGCCGAAGGCATCGGCCAGGCCTATGAAAAGAACCCGAGGGATCGCGAGGCGGGGCTGAACTACGCCAATCTTCTGCGCATGACCGGTCGCAACGAACAGGCGCTCGCGGTCATGCAACAGGTCGCCATCAACCATCCGCAGGACCGCGAGGTGCTCGGCGCCTACGGCAAGGCGCAGGCAGCAGCAGGACAGCTGGAACTGGCCTTGAACACGATCAGCCGCGCCCAGACGCCGGACCGGCCGGACTGGAAGCTGAAATCCGCCGAAGGCGCGATCCTCGACCAGCTTGGCCGGGCACAGGAAGCGCGCCTGCGCTACCGTGAAGCGCTCGAACTGAAGCCCAACGAACCCTCGGTCCTTTCCAATCTCGGCATGTCCTATCTCCTGACCAAGGACCTGCGCACGGCGGAAACCTACCTGAAATCGGCAACCGGCCAGCCCGGCGCCGACAGCAGCGTAAGGCAGAACCTTGCTCTTGCCGTCGGGCTGCAGGGGCGCTTCCAGGAAGCCGAGACGATCGCGCGCCAGGAATTGTCCGCAGACCAGGCCGAGGCGAACGTCACCTACCTGCGCTCGATGCTATCGCAGCAGGGCGCCTGGAAAGAGCTTGCCAAGGCAGACCAGGCCAAAAACACCAACTGACATTCGTCCGCGCAGGCGATGCGGCCGAACGTGGCAGTCTCGCCACGGACCGGCCTGGCTCGGCGGCCGTGATGCGCGCCGCGGTCAGAGATGCGTCGGGCGCGCACGCCCTGAACGACGCGCCACGCGTCTGCGCAAGCACATCCACGTCGAGGCGGCCGCAGCAGCGGCTCAGAAATTATCGGCGACCCGGATACCGGCCGGTCCCAGGATGACGGCGACGAGCACCGGCAGGAAAAACAGGATCATCGGCACGGTGAGCTTCGGCGGGAGAGCTGCCGCCTTCTTCTCGGCGGCGTTCATGCGCTGGTCGCGGCTTTCCTGCGCCAGCACCCGCAGTGCCTGCGCGATCGGGGTTCCGTAGCGGTCCGCCTGGATCAGGGCCTGGACCACCGACTTCACGTCGTCGAGCCCGGTACGCTGACCGAGGTTTTCCAGCGCCAGACGGCGTTCGGGAAGAAAGGAAAGCTCGGCCGTCGTCAACACCAGTTCTTCGGCCAGAGCCGGCGACTGACCGGCGATTTCGTCGGCGACACGGCGCATGCCAAGCTCCATCGAAACGCCGGATTCCACGCAGATCAGCAAGAGATCGAGCGCGTCGGGCCAGGCGCGCCGAATGGAGTGCTGTCGCTTGGAGATTGCGTTGACGACGAAGATGTTCGGCGCATAGAAACCGACATAGGCAAAACCGACGGCGAATGCGAACCGCATCATGAACGGCTTGTCGGCGAAATTCCCGAGAACGAAAATATAGATGACCGCGATGACGAGGAACACGAACGGAAGGCAGAAGCGCGCGAAGAGGAACGTATTGAGTGCGTTCTGGGAACGATAGCCTGCTGTCTTGAGGCGGTTGACGGTGTTGTCGTCGACCAGCGCCTTGCGCAGGTTCAGCCGCTCCACGACCTGGCGCACGGAGGTGTTGTGCTGCCCGCGCAGGCTGGCCTTTCCGTTCGAGACCTCGCTCGCCAGACGGGCGCGTTCCCGCGCCCGGATCTGTTCGCGCTCGGTCGCGACCGATTTCATGCGCTTGCCGAGGTCGCCGCGCTCGAACAGCGGTACGACGAGCGAATAGAACGTTGCCAGCACTGCAAACGAGACGAGAACGGCGAAGACCAAACTGGGATCGGTCAGCGTCTTGATCAAATCGTCGCTCATGTTCGTCCCTCAAATATCGAAGTTGATCATGTTGCGCATCACCAGGATGCCGATGGTCATCCAGGCTAGGCCGGCGCCGATGATGAGATGGCCGCGCGGGTCGGTGAACAGGACCATCATGTATTCAGGCGAGGTCATGTAGACGAGAAACGACACGATGAACGGCAGGGCGCCGATGATGCAGGCCGAAGCCTTCGCCTCCATAGAGAGGGCACTGACCTTGGCCTTCATCTTCTTGCGTTCTCGCAACACCTTCGAGAGATTGCCGAGCGCTTCGGACAGGTTGCCGCCGGCTTGCGCCTGGATGGCGATGACGATCGCGAAGAAATTCACCTCCGCCAGCGGAATGCTGTTGATCATGCGGGCGCATCCCTCGGTGACGCTGAGGCCCACCTGCTGCGAATCGACAACGCGGCGAAATTCGGTCTTCACCGGCTCCTGTCCGTCATTTGCGATGAGGCGCAAGGCATCGTTCAAGGGCAGGCCAGACTTGATCGAGCGGACCATGATATCGAGCGCGTTCGGAAACTCTTCGAGGAACTTCTTGCAGCGGCGCTTGATCAGGAAGCCGATGAACCAACGCGGCAATCCGGCCGCCATAATGACGCCGATGCCGGCGGATATCGCGAGACCCGCGCCGACCATGAGGGCGAGGATGAAGGCGACAAAGCCGAAAGCCGCACTGAAAATGTAAAACTGCGTCAGGGATATCGTCAGATTGGCCTGTGCCAGGCGCGCCTTCATTGACGGTGCCGTCTTTGCCGATTTTTCCAGTTGCTTCTTTTCGAGTTCCTTCAGCGAGTCCTGGACCGACTTGCGCCGCTTTGACATTTCGTTGACGCGATCGCGCGCCGCCTTGACCTTGACCCGGTCCGTTTCGGCAGCACCGACCTTGCGGATGCGGCCTTCGGCCTTCTTCTCGGTCTCGATGCGCGAATAGAGGACGACATAGGCGAGCGCCGCTGCAGAGATCGCAACGAGCAGAGCCAGCGCCAGGACGGGAATGCTGATGCCGAACATCGCGGCTCCTAGCCCTTGTCCATGGCGTCGAGCGTCGCCGCCAGGCGTTTGTCTTCGTTGAAGTAGCGGGCACGATCCCAGAAATGCGGGCGACCAATACCGGTCGACATGTGGCGACCGACGATGCGACCGTTGGCATCTTCGCCGTCGATCTCGTAGCGCATCAGATCCTGGGTGATGATGACATCGCCTTCCATGCCCGTCACCTCGGTGATGTGGGTGATGCGGCGCGAGCCGTCGCGCAGACGGGCCGCCTGGATGATGACGTCGACGGAGCCGGCGATGATCTCGCGCACGGTCTTGGCAGGCAGGGTGTAACCGCCCATGGCAATCATCGATTCCATGCGGGCCAGGCATTCGCGCGGCGTATTGGCGTGGATCGTGCCCATGGAGCCGTCATGACCGGTGTTCATCGCCTGCAAGAGGTCAAACACCTCGGGTCCGCGGACTTCGCCGACGATGATGCGCTCGGGCCGCATGCGCAGGCAGTTCTTGATGAGATCGCGCATGGTAATCTCGCCTTCGCCTTCGATGTTGGGCGGACGGGTTTCCAGGCGCACCACATGCGGCTGCTGCAGTTGCAGTTCGGCCGTGTCCTCGCAGGTGATCACCCGTTCATCGAGGTCGATGAAGCCGGTCAGGCAGTTGAGCAGCGTCGTCTTGCCCGAACCGGTACCGCCGGAGATGACGATGTTGCAGCGGACGCGGCCGATGATCTGGAGGAGGACGGCACCTTCGGGCGTGATCGCACCGAATTTCACCAGCTGGTCGAGCTTCAGCTTGTCCTTCTTGAACTTGCGGATCGTCAGCGCGGTACCGTCGATGGCGAGCGGCGGCGCGATGACGTTGACGCGCGAGCCATCAGGGAGGCGAGCGTCGCAGATCGGGCTCGATTCGTCGACCCGGCGACCAACCTGTCCGACGATGCGCTGGCAGATCGACAAAAGCTGGGCGTTGTCGCGAAAGCGGACTTCCGATTCGATGGTCTTGCCGCCGACTTCGATGAAGGTCTGGCCGGCACCGTTGACCATGATGTCGGCGATATCGTCGCGTGCCAGCAGCGGCTCGAGCGGACCGTAGCCAAGTACGTCGTTGCAGATATCATCGAGCAGTTCCTCCTGCTCGGAAATCGACATCGCGAAGTTCTTGATCGTGATGATGTCATTGACGATATCGCGGATTTCTTCGCGGGCGCTTTCCGTGTCGAGCTTGGCGAGCTGCGAAAGATCGATCGTATCGATCAGCGCCGAGAAGACCTGCGACTTCGTATCGTAGTAATCCTCGTTGCGGGCCGGGCGCTTCCTCTGGGCCGGAGCGGGCGACGGCGCGCGCGTTGCGGGCGCATGCGCGTCGGCGAGCACCGGCACGGCACGCTCGATCACCGCCGCTTGCGTGGCTGGCGCGATCGGCGGCATTGCGACACCCGTCGCACCGCCCTTGCCGAAGCCTTCGTTTCCGCGTTTGCCGAACATGTTCCTGATCCGTCCGTTCTATGCGTCGTCTATTTTCTGCCGAGTGCGGCCAGCACCTTGCCGAGCCCCCCGCGACGCGCCTTCTTCATCGATGCTCGTCCGGTCAACAGATGAGCGAGCTGCGAAAAAGTTTCGGCGGCTGCCGATTTCTTGTCGATCTCGGCGATCATGCGACCGCTGTTCGACGCGTTGCCAAAGAGCACGGCGTCGAACGGAATGATGGCTGCCGCTTCGATCTCCAGCGATTCGCAGAATTCGCTGACGGCGATCTCCGGGCGCTTCGGCATGCCCACCTGGTTCAAAATAAGGTGCGGCTGCTTGTCGTTCGGCCGAAGCTTCTTCATCGCATCGAGCAGGTTCTTGGTGTTGCGCAGGCTTGCAAGGTCCGGGACCGCCGTAATGACGACCTCATCCGCCTCGCCAAGGACAGAGCGAGTCCATTCCGTCCACATATGCGGAATATCGAGCACGGTTACCGGGGCGCTGCGCTGCAGGATCTCTAGGATCGGATGAAAGGCGGCGCCCTCGAAGTCATAGGCGCGGTCGAGCATCGACGGTGCGGCCAGCAGCGAAAGATGCTCGGAGCACTTGGTCAGCAGACGATCGAGAAAGACCTCGTCGAGCCGCTCGGGAGCGAAGACCGCCTCGGATATGCCCTGCGGCGGGTCCTGATCGAAGTCGATGTTGGCGGTGCCATAGGGCAGATCGAGATCGGCAAGGATGGTCTCGGTCGAAAAGAGGTTGGAGATACCCCAGGCGCAGTTATGCGCGATGGCCGACGATCCGCAGCCCCCCTTGGCGCCCACGAACGCCATGCTGCGTCCCAAGGGCTCGGCATCGGGATCGACGAAGATCGATGCAATCGCCGCCAGAATGTCCGGCATCGCGACGGGCGCGACCATGTATTCGGAAATGCCGTTGCGGATAAGGTCGCGATAGAGCGCGATATCGTTGTGCTTGCCGAGGAGAACGACCTTGGTGCTCGGATCGCAGACCGCGGCGAGCGGCGCGAGTTCGGTCAAAAGCGCACGCGGCTCGGTCGATGTTTCCAGGACAATCAGGTTCGGCGTCGGCACCGTCGCGAACATGTTGGCCGCCGCATCGATGCCACCGCTGTTGATACGCAGACTGACCTTCGCCATGCGGCGATCCTGGCCGCAACGCTCTATCAGCCGCTGCATGGCCTCGCTCTCGCAAAACGCATGGATCGAGATGCGCGGCAACGGGCGGACCTGATCGAGGTCGCCCGGCTGCACCGTATCGAAGCCGAGGTCGCCGGCTTCGGCACCCGTTTCGATCCTGTAGTCAATGGTGCTCATCTGCTGATCCCAACGATATCAATTGAAGATGATGACGGGTCCGTCACTCTTCTCGGTTCCGCGCCAGTCCTTGATGACCTGCCCGCGCTGTTCCGCATCGATCGGCGACATCTGCCGCGGTCCGAGCAGATCAGTCGGGTTGGAAATCTGCGCTGCAAGATTGGACTGCGACGCGCAGCCGAAATTGTAGTAGTTGCGGTTCTGCATCGTGTTGAGCGCCACGTCCTCGGGCCACTCACCGCACGGTCCGGTCTGCGCCATGATCGCCACGTAGCTGAGGCGAACCGGCGCAGCGTCGCCGGTCTGGCCGGCCTCGTAGCCAGCCTCGATCAGGCGCTTGGCCGGGACTCCGGCAGCAACGAGCACGCCGCGGATCTCCTTGCGCACCGCTTGCGCGGCATGGCTGTTTGCCGAGCCGCGCGGCAGCATGATCTGGAACACGCCGGTCGACGAATTGCGGTACTCGGCAGCAAAGCCGCTGATGACGTCGCGCGTGCCCTGCGTCAGCCGGCGGTCGCCTGAGGCGACCGGGATATCGATCGCGCGCTCGCCCTCGGCCAGCACGATCGGATGACGGGTGCGGTAGTCATCCGGGATGGAGCCCGTTGCGAGATTGTCCTTGGTGCCGCAGCCGGCCAGCAGCCCGGCGGCAACGACGAGGATTGCAGCGCGCCGCAAATGACGGGCGGAAACTGCGGACGTGCTGTGGCGCATGGCACTCGGCCTTTCGGAACTCTCGTTGAAGCTGTTTCGCGGTTGCATGGCCCGACCTATTTGTAGATGAAGCCGACATTGCCATGATAGCGTCCGGCAGGTGCGGATGCTTCCGGGCGGCCGTAGATGCGGTTCACGCGACCAAGGAAGAAGCTCTCCAGATCGTTGGCGGCGTTGAAGTTGTCGTCGGGCCTGGAGATCGCGCTTCTGGGCACCGGGCGCACCAGATAGGGCGTGGCGATGATGACGAGTTCGGTCTCGTTGCGGACGAAATCCTTGCTGCGGAACAGCGTTCCGAGAACCGGGATCTTCGAGGCGCCTGGCAGGCCAGACATCGCCTGGCGGATGTTGTCCTGTACCAGGCCGGCGATAACGATCGAACCGCCCGAGGGTAGCTCGACGCTGGTCGAGGCCTCGCGCTTGCGAATGCCGAGGAAGGTCTGTCCGGGGACGCTGGTCATGCCGTTGCCGGTGACGGCTGAGCCTTCATAGGTCGGCTCGGAGACGTTGGTCTCGATCTGCAGACTTATGCGGCCGGGGCCGAGGACAACCGGCTTGAAATTCAGCCGGATGCCGTATTCGACGTCGTTGATCTCGCGCTTGACCTCGATGCCGTCGTTCTCGCCGGCACCGACCTCCTGAACGCCGGCAAGCCGGAACTGGCCACCCACGTAGAACTTGGCCTCCTGCCCCGAAATGGCCGTCAGGCTCGGTTCGGCCAGGGTGCGCATGACACCGGCCTGCTCCATGGCATTGATATAGCTGGCGATCGTCGTTCCGCCGATCGAACCCTTGATCACGGCGTTGGCGGCGACGCCGACGGCATCGCCAAGGTTGGCCGGATTGCGGAACGCGATACCGCTTTCGCCGTCGCCGACGCGACCGTTGAAGCCGAGTTGCTTCAACACCTGCCGGCTGACTTCAGCGACCGTCACCTTCAGCGTGACCTGGTCGTCACCGTCGATCGTCAGGAGATTGACGATCTGCGAGACCTGCCGGTCTTCGGCGAAGATGTCGGCATCGCCATTGTTGCCCTGCGCGGTGATGTTGCGCGTCGTCGCTTCACCGCCCTGGAGGAAGGCCTTGGCGAGATCGACGGCGCGCGTCGAATCGAGCGGCGTGCGCACGGTCCCGGTCAGAACGATGTTGTCGGAGATGATTTCGACATTGATGTCGGCATCGGGAATGAAGCGCCGCAGATTGGACTGCAGGTTGGCGATGTCGCGTTCGACCTCGACATCGAGGCTGACGACCTCCTCGCCGTTCGCTCCGAAGACAAAGATGTTGGTCTGCCCGACGGATTTGCCGAAGAGATAGATGCGTCTCGACGTGCGCGTCACGGCATCGGCAAGCGACGGGTCGGCAACGAGAATATCGTGGGCGTCGGCCGGCAGATCGATGACGACGGCCTTGTTTAGCCCCAGGCTCACCTTCTTTTTCACGCCGGGGCCGCTTTCAACGATCCTGACCACCGAGGAGGCAGCAGCCTCCGCGGATGGCAGTGTCGGCAGCGCCATGCCCGAAAATGTCAGGCAAAACGACAGGCCGGCTGCGACCGAGGCCCGAAATTTGTTACCGTTCCGTTTCACCTTGCGCTCCGCTCGATCGCTCATTGTTGTTGGCCCTGGCCGACGGAACCGTCGTTCTTTACGATCGAGCCGGATTTGATGACCTGAATGCTCGGTTGACCGTCGCCGCTCAGAAGATAGTCCGCGGCAGCGGTGTCAGGTTCCTGCGCGTCGGCAACGCTGCGAAGGGCAAGCGAGATGCGCTCGGCCATCTGCTGTGCCACGGTCATGACCTTGGATTGATCCGGCGTCAGTTCCAGCGTGGCCGTGGTGCCGACCACGGATTTGGATCCGTCGTCCTTTTCCTCGACCTGCTGGTCGATCGCCAGAACACGGACGTTGCTGAGAACGGTTTCGGTCAGAAAGAGCTCGCCATCACCCTTGCGTACCATGATGACGTCGACCCGGTCGTTCGGCAGAATGAAACCGCCGGCGCCGGTTGCAACCGTGATCTCGGTCGCGACGGCGCGCTTGCCCGCCGGCAGCAGGGACGACATGATGCGGCTGGAGCTGTCGGCGATCTTTTCGCTGCGCACCGGCTCGCCGTTGAAGATCGGCAGGCGCACGACGGATCCGGTGAGATCATCGATGGCGTTTGGCCGGGTTTCCTCGGTGATCAACCCATCGACGATGCCGTCCTTCGGCCAAGCCACCCAGTGCACCAGGTCGCCGCCGAGGCGCGACCCCACGGGCAGGCTCTTGCTGGCGACCAGCACGTTGACGGTTGGAGCGCGCTCGATGACCGGCTCCGCCATTTGTGGCGCTGGTCCACGCGTGAGGTTCATCGCGAGCAAGCCGGCCAGAACAGCCGAACCAACGGCCACTGCCAGGATGATGATGCGAACCGGTTTCATGATCGTTTCGAGGCCCCAGAGAGATGCTGGAGGCAGATTGATCAGGAATTGGTGTAATTATAGTTAACAAGGCACTTACGGCCATGGTTAACAATTGCCTACCTCATTGATTGCGTGCCGCGAACACGCGCCGCGGCACAGACCGCAAGCTCAATGGAGGCTGGATAGCGCCAGTTGCACGAGCGGGGACGAGGGGTAGGCAACAAAACCGCCGGCGGCGATCGCGATCCCGTAGGGGATCTTGTTGGCGGTGAACAGCAGTCTCGGGATCGGGAGCCGCGAGGACAGGATGAAATCCTCCCGCGCTCTCAAAAGCAGGATCGCAACGGTCAGCAGGCCGCCAAACAGCGAAACGGAAAGCAGGAATTCGAGCAGCGAGGCGTCGGCCCCGAACCAAAGTGCGCAGGCGGTCAGAAGCTTGGCGTCACCGCCACCCATTGTCCCCAACGCGAAGAGACCGAAGCACAGGCCGAACACGGCAAGCGCCATGGCGATATGGATAGCAATTTCGGAAAGGCCGAGCCCCGCCAGCGGCGCGACGATTGCGAATGTCGCCATCAGAATGACCGGAACCCGATTTGGGATCGTCATCGTCAGGGCGTCGGACAACGCGGAAAATGCCAGACAAAACGGAAAAACCACGAAGATGGCAGCCACGATCACCGTTCGTCTCCTCGAGTGAAACTCTTCATTCCTCGCCGAAACCCTCTCGGGTTCTGGGTATGATCCATCCGGGCCCTGCCGCCGGCGCACAAGCGTCCAGGTCGAGCTTGCACAAAGATAAGGCCGCCCCACGGAAGGGCGGCCTCGCACTTTAAGCTGATTGCCGGCGGAACGTCGCCGCGGCCTCAGAAAAAGAGCCAGCAATCACGGAGCCGGGGCCGTACCAACGTTCATGAAAGTCCCAAGGTTGGCGAACTGCGTGTTCAGCGCGCTACCGAGCGCCGTTGCGCCGCCAATGAGGGCAACCGAAATCAGAGCTGCGATCAGGCCGTATTCAATGGCGGTTGCGCCGGACTCGTCCTTGATCAGACGGGCAAAAATCTTCTTCATGATGATTCTCCTAACTTCACGTTTGTTGTTCAGCACGTCCGCCAACTGTTGCCGTTGATCGGATGCACTCACCCTAGGCCCGCCGAATTGCTACCGACTTAAGGAAAGCGGTTACCAAATCATGAACGCCGGCTCGCTGATTTTTGGGTAAACGAACGGCAAATGCTGCGGCCGGCTGACGGCCACGATCCTGCCTTTTGCGGCTTAACGCTTCATTCACCAAGAACGGCGAGGATGGGACAAGCGTCATTTCAAGGAAACACGATGACTTTGCCCCTCGCCGGCAGCCGAGCCGCCATACTTGCAGTCGCGATCTCAGGCCACCTTGGCCTCGTGTCGACCGGCAGCGCCCTTGCCGCCGAAGACACGATGCGCGTCTACATGGATCACGCGCGCGTTTTGAAACTCGACCGCCCGGTGAGCAAGGTCATCATCGGCAACGCAGAGGTCGCAGACGCAACTGTAGCTGACGCGCGCACCATCGTCGTTACCGGACGCAATTTCGGCACGACCAACCTTGTCATCCTGGATCAGGACGGCAATGCGATGGTCGACGAGCGCATTCTCGTCACCATCGACGAGGGCAATACGGTGCGCGTCTACAAGCAGACATCGCGAACGGTCCTGTCCTGCACACCCAATTGCGAACGGCATGCGGAGCGAAAAGCAACCGGCGCGACCAACTGATCCCGCCCCTGCAATATCTGCAGATAGCTAAAATGCTTGAAATTGACGCATACGAAATATCAACGGTTGCCCATCACTGTGCCGTCCAACAGGCGTGACATGATGGAACGACGGTATGACGATCGAACAGGAAACACCGCACCCAGAGCAACCGTCCGTTTGCCGTGACGGAAAACTTCGTCGCCTCCTTCGCAATCGCGAAGGTGCCGCCGCGATGGAGTTTGCCATTCTTGCAATCCCTTTCATGATCGTTCTGTTTGCGACGATCGAGACCTTCGTGGCCTTCACCGGCGAGCAGCTGCTCATGAACGCGACAGACAAGATGGCGCGAAAAATCCGCACGGGCGAAATCACGTTCCAGGTCGGAAAGCCGGGCTACAAGACCAACGCGCAGTTCAGGCAGGCGTTCTGTGACGAGATCTCCGTCATGATGACCTGTTCGGCCACCGAGACGACGCTGCCCAACAAACTCTATATCGACGTTCGCCCCGTCGCGGACCTTGCGAAATTTCCGGAGGCCGTTCCCCGCACGACGACCTCGATCTCGTCCGATGTCAAAACGAGCGACTTCAAGTTCGCCCCGGGCGGACCAGGTACCACCAACATGATGCGCGCCTTTTACAGGTGGAGCGTCTTCACGGATCTCGTCAGGCCGTTCGTAAGCAACTTGCGCCCGACCGGAAGCACAATGCCGAAGGGTTACCTTATGGTTTCGACCGCCATATTCCGAACCGAGAGCGAGTGAGGCCAAGGTGAAAACGCTAACGAAAGCAACACGACTGTCCTCCCACCGCCTCAAATCGCTCTTCTCATCGTTTGCCAAGGACAAGAAGGGGATCGGGGCCGTCGAATTCGCCATCGTCACACCCATTCTGATCATGGCCTATATCGGAGCCTTCGAGATTTCCCTGGGGTTCACCGTATCGGGAAAGGTCGCCAGAGCAGCAAGCACGGTCGCCGATCTGGTCGCCCAGCAATCGACGGTCGACAAGACCTATCTCGGCAACATGAAGAATGTCGCCCAGACGATGCTGGCACCCTACAAGGGCTTCAATTTCACGCTCAAGATCAGCGGTATCAAGGTCGACAACACCAACAAGGGCACCGTGATCTGGTCGCGCGACCAAAATGGCGCAACGCCCTACGCGGTCAACAGCACCGTCAACCTGCCGGCGCAATTTGCGACAAAGGGCGCATTCGTCATCCGCACGGAGCTGATCGTTCCGCACGAGCTTTTGTTGTTTGCTCCGAACCTCGCGTCAAAGTCGATCACCAAAATCAATCTCGCCAAGACGGCGTATTTCCGCTCGCGTCAGGCCGAAACGATCAGCTGCACGAACTGCTGATCTGAGCCCTGCCGACCCAATTGCAATGCGGGGCCGCCAGCGCTATTCCTTCGGGATTGCGCTCGGGCATCCGCCTGCGCGCCTGTTGCAGCACCGAACCGTGAGGCTCTGCCCATGCGCTTCGGCCTATCGGAACGTTCATGGCGCGCGCTTTTCTCTTCGTCCTTGATTCCTTCGGCATTGGCGGTGCGCCTGATGCCGAGACCTATGGCGACCTCGGCGCCGACACGCTGGGCCACATCGCCGAATTCTGCGCAAACGGGGCGGCTGACCGCCCTGGCCTGCGCGAGGGACCGCTCAATCTTCCCAACATGTCTGCCCTCGGCCTGGTGCACGCGGCCAAGCTGGCCACCGGCCGCACACCCGCAGGCATGCCGGTCCCGGGCCGGGTCTACGGCGCCTATGGTGCGGCCAGCGAAGTGTCGCGCGGCAAGGATACGCCGTCGGGCCACTGGGAGATTGCGGGAACGCCCGTCATGTTCAACTGGGGCTATTTCACCGCCGAGGGCGATGCGTTTCCGCCCGAGCTGGTCGAGGCGATCTGCCGCGAGGGCAATGTCCCCGGCATTCTGGGCAATTGCCACGCCTCCGGCACCGACATCATCGCCCGGCTCGGCGAAGAGCATATGCGCACGGGAAAGCCGATCTGCTACACCTCTTCGGACAGCGTCTTTCAGATCGCAGCCCATGAGCATACTTTCGGACTGGAGCGCCTGCTGGAATTCTGCCAGATCGTCCGGCGCCTCGTCGACGACTACAATATCGGCCGCGTCATCGCCCGCCCCTTCATCGGCCACAACGCACAGACCTTCACGCGAACCGGCAACCGGCGCGACTACTCGGTTCTGCCGCCGGAACCGACGGTTCTCGACCGGCTGGCGCAGGCCGGACGCACGGTGCATGCGATCGGCAAGATCGGCGACATCTTCGCCCACCAGGGCGTGACCAAGCTGACCAAGGCCGACGGCAACATGGCGCTGTTCGATGCAAGCCTTGCGGCCATAGACGAGGCAGAGGACGGCGACCTGGTCTTCACCAACTTCGTCGATTTCGACATGCTTTTCGGTCACCGCCGCGATGTCGCCGGCTATGCCGCAGCGCTCGAAGCCTTTGACGCGCGCCTGCCCGATCTCGACCGCCGGCTGAAGCAGGGCGACATCGTCATTTTGACCGCCGACCACGGCTGCGACCCGACCTGGCGCGGAACTGACCACACGCGCGAGCGCGTGCCGGTGCTGATGTTCGGCCCGGCCGTGCGCAGCCGCTCGCTCGGGATTGCCGATACCTTTGCGCATATCGGCGAAACGGTCGCCAGACATCTCGGTATCGCACCGGGCCTACACGGGAGAAGCCTCATTTGACCGCACATCTGAAGAAAGCGGAACTGCACTGCCACATCGAGGGCGCGACGCCCCCTGAACTCGCGCTGCGGCAGGCGCAGAAATATGGGCTCGACACCAGCGACATCATCGCCGACCGCGCCTATGTCTGGACGGATTTTACCAATTTCGTCAAATGCTACGACAGCGTCGCCTCGCTGTTTCGCACCCAGGAAGACTACGCGCTTCTTGCCGAAACCTACCTGACGGAACTGGCGGAGGCCGGCACGATCTACAGCGAAATCATCGTTTCGCCGGATCATGGCAACACCATCGGGCTGGGCGCCGACGCCTATCTCGAGGGCCTGGCCGCCGGCATTGTCGCTGCCAGGGCAAAGACCGGGATCGAAGCGCGCATGCTGATCACCGGCATCCGCCACCTCGGGCCGGAATCCGTTATCAAAACAGCAGAATTTGCCGCCAGGAGAGAACACGCACTGGTGACCGGCTTCAATCTGGCAGGCGAAGAGCGCATGCACCGGGTCGCCGACTTTGCCCGGGCCTTCGATATCGTGCGCGATGCCGGCCTGGGTCTGACGATCCATGCAGGCGAGCTTTCGGGCGCCTTCAGCGTGCGCGATGCGCTCGACCATGTGAGACCGTCGCGCATCAGCCACGGCGTGCGGGCGATCGAGGATGCGGATCTCGTCAAGCGGCTCGCCGACGAGGCTGTCGTTCTGGAGGTCTGCCCCGGATCCAACATCTCGCTGCAAGTGTTCCCGGACTTCGCCGCCCACCCCTTGCGGGCTCTCCACCAGGCCGGCGTTCGGGTGACGCTCAATTCCGACGATCCGCCATTCTTCCACACCTCCCTTGCCCAGGAATACGACATCGCTTCGTCGGTGATGGGCTTTGAAGACGACGACATCAACGGCATGACCAGGACGGCGATCGAGGCGGCGTTCGTCGACGAGGCGACACGTCAGTCCCTGATTTCACGCCTCTGACGGGTGCCTGCGCCTGTCCGGGCGAACGGCACGGCTGGGGATGACCACAACGAGCCGCCCAATGCCCTTGCGGCCGCGGAGCAATCCATGGAAAAAGGGCGGATACAGAAACTTCCGGGAAGGTAGCCATGGACGGCGTAACAGTGATCGATCATCCGCTTGTGCAACACAAGCTGACCATCATGCGCAAGAAGGAAACCTCCACCGCCGGTTTTCGGCGGCTGCTTCGGGAAATCTCGACGCTGCTCTGCTACGAGGTGACCCGCGATCTGGAACTGACGATGGAGCGCATCGAGACCCCGATGCAGGAGATCGACGCGCCGGTGCTCGAAGGCAAGAAGCTTGTCTTCGCCTCGATCCTGCGCGCCGGCAACGGTCTGCTTGAAGGCATGCTCGAACTCGTGCCTTCTGCACGCGTTTCCCACATCGGGGTCTATCGCGACCACGACACATTGGAAGCGGTGGAGTATTTCTTCAAGGCGCCGGAAAGCCTCTCCGAGCGGCTGATCATCGTCGTGGATCCGATGCTTGCCACCGGCAACTCCTCGATCGCGGCGATCGACAAGCTGAAGGAACGCGGCGCCAAGAACCTGCGCTTCCTCTGCCTGCTGGCGGCTCCTGAAGGCATCCGCAACTTCCAGGCCGCCCATCCGGATGTCCCGATCTTCACCGCGTCGATCGACAGCCACCTGAACGAGCTTGGCTACATCATGCCCGGGCTCGGCGATGCCGGCGACCGCATGTACGGAACGAAGTGATTTTCCGTTTCTTAACCAGCACGCGAATTTGACCCTGAACCGCCGGCCATCCGGCGGTTTTTTTGTGTGGTGTTAGCCCTTGCCTGTTCTACTGCCCTGGATCGGCGCGCGTGTTCGCAGCCCGGTGTGGAGGACCAAGGCCATGTTCGGACGTTTGCTGACATTTGCCGGCGGCATCGCCGTTGCGGCGCTGGTCGTCCCCGACCTTGCCAGCTCCTATCTTTCACGCCCTGACGCGCCCGATACGGGCAAGGCGGCAGCAAACCGCGCCATTCCGGCGTCGACGGCAAAGTATGCCTCTGGAAGAACCATCGTGCTTCAGGCCGACCGGTCCGGCCATTTCTTCGGCGATTTCCGCATCAATGGCCGCACGCAGAGCGGCCTCGTCGACACCGGTGCAAGCACCATTGCCATCAATGTTTCGACGGCACGCCGGCTCGGCCTTTCAACGGGAACACTCTCATTCGACGTTCGCGTCGGAACTGCCAATGGCGAGGTCGAAGCAGCACGGGCGAAACTGAACAGGGTCGAGATCGGCGGCATTTCCCTGCGCGACGTTGACGCCTTGGTGCTGCCCGACAAATCGCTTTCGGGGATGCTCGTCGGCATGAGCTTCCTGCGCCGCCTATCGTCCTACCGCGTCGAAGATGGTGCGATGCACCTCGTCAGATGATCCTGGAAAGGATCGGCGAGACCGCCTCCGGCTGGCCATCGGCGATCTCATAGAGCGCCAGGAGCTCCTGGCGCGCCCGTTCGGCCGCGCTCTCGTCAGCCGCATGCACGAACGCAATCGGCTCCCCCTTTTCGATCCGCGTCCCCAACGGTTTCAGCGCGGAGAAGCCGACACGGTGGTCGATCTCGTCGTTCGGGTGCGTCCGTCCACCGCCAAGCCCGATGACCGCCATGCCAAGATCACGGGTGCGGCAGGAGTGCAGATAGCCGTGCCTTTCGGCTGTGACCGGCAGGATGACGGGTGCAGCCGAAAGATATTGCCCCGGCCGATCGACGAAATCCGCCGCACCACCGAGCGCATGCACCATCCGGGCAAACCTCTCGAGGGCCGCGCCATTTTCAAGCACCGCTCGAGCAAGTGCTTCGCCGGAGGCCGGATCCGGCACGACACCCGCCGCAACGAGCATTTCGGCGGCAAAGGCCATCACCACGGTTTCGAGGCGCGTGCCATGCTTCTCACCCTTGAGAAAGGCGATGCAGTTCCAGATTTCAAGCGCGTTGCCGGCAGCATCGGCCAAAGGTTCGTTCATGTCAGTCAGCAGCGCCGACGTGCGCACGCCAGCGCCATTGGCGACATCGACGAGGGACCGGGCCAGGATCTCGGCCTCTGCGCTGTCGCTCATGAAAGAGCCATTGCCAACCTTGACGTCGAGCACCAGCGACTGCAAGCCGGCGGCAAGCTTCTTTGAAAGGATGGACGCGGTAATCAGCGGAACGGAATCGACCGTCGCGGTCACGTCACGAATGGCATAAAGCCGCTTGTCGGCCGGCGCCAGATTGGCCGTCTGGCCGATGATGGCGCATCCGACCTCGTCAACGGTCTTCCTGAAAAGCGCCGCCGACGGCTGGATTTCATAGCCTGGTATGGATTCGAGCTTGTCGAGCGTGCCACCGGTGTGGCCGAGCCCTCGTCCCGAAATCATCGGCACGGCCAGGCCGCATGCGGCCACGATCGGGGCAAGCATCAGCGAGACGTTGTCACCGACGCCGCCGGTCGAGTGCTTGTCGACGATCGGTCGGCCGACGGCACTCCAATCGAGGGTTTCGCCGGAATCACGCATCGCCAGGGTCAGCGCCACCGTTTCGTCGCGGCTCATGCCCGAAAACCACACGGCCATGGCGAAGGCGGCGACCTGGCCCTCCGAAATCGAGCCTTCGGAAAGGCCGCGCACGAAGCTTGCGATATCCGATGCTTCGAGGCGCTCGCCGTTTCGCTTGCGACGGATGATCTCCTGCGGAAGCATGGTCAGCCGGCCGCCGTGTCGGTGGAGATCATTTCCTTGAGAATGGCGGCGAGCCGCTTGCCGCCGACAGGCGCCATGTCCTTCGTCTCATGGTGGCTGAGTTCGCCGCCGGTCATGCCCGCGCCGAAGTTGGTGATCACCGAGGCTGCAGCAACCTTGAGCCCCATGAAGCGCGCCAGGATGACCTCCGGCACGGTCGACATGCCGACCGCATCGGCCCCGAGCACGCGCGCCATGCGAATTTCCGCCGGCGTCTCGAAGCTCGGCCCCGAAAACCACATGTAAACGCCAGCTTGCAGGGGAACGCCAAGCCGCTCGGCGGCAGCCTGCATGCGGTCGCCAAGCGCTGCGTCATAGGCACTGGTCATGCCGACGAACCGATCGTCGCTCTCGACGCCGATCAGCGGATTGAAGCCGGAAAAATTGATATGGTCCGAAATCCGCATCACCGATCCCGGCGGCAGCTCATCCTTGAGCGAGCCCGCGGAATTGGTGAGCACCAGATTTTCGATGCCGAGATCCCTCAGCGTCTCGAGCGGCACGCGCATGGCATTGGCGTCGCCGCTCTCGTAATAATGCACACGGCCGGACAGCATCACCACCGGGACATCGCCGAGAAAGCCGGCGACAAGCTCGCCGGCGTGGCCGGAAACGCTGCTGACGGGAAAGCCTGGAATGTCGGCATAGGAAATGCGTGTCGGGCTGGAGACCGCTTCGACCAGCGTGCCAAGGCCTGAACCGAGTACAATGCCATAGCGCGGCGACAGGCCGCCAAGCCTGGCTTGCAGGAATGCAGCAGCGCTGTTCATCCGAGGATCTCGGTCTCGAAGCTGTGCGGCAGCAGATCCGACAGTGCCAGCGTCTTCTTCACACCGGTCTCGTCGCAGAGAAAGATACGGGTGCTGGCGCCAGAGAACTCGGCAAGCCGTTGCCGGCACCCGCCACAGGGCGGGCAGAGCGCCAGCTTTTCAGCGATCACGGCCACTTCCAGGATCTTGCGCTGGCCGGCCATGACCATGTGGCTGATCGCCGTCGTCTCGGCACACCATCCCTCCGGGAAGGACAGGTTCTCGATGTTGGCGCCAGTGTAGATCTGGCCGTCTTCCGCACGGATGGCAGCGCCTACGGGAAACTTGGAATAGGGCGCATGCGCCTTGGCCATCGCCTCGCGCGCGGCCTCGAAGAGCTCGTTTTCCATGGTCCTACCGCTCCTTCACATAGGGGACGCCGCCGGCCTTTGGCGGGATGGCCTTGCCGATGAAGCCGGCAAGCAAGATGACGGTGAGAATGTAGGGCAGCGCCTGCATCAGCTGCACCGGCACCTGGCCGATCAGCGGCAGGGGGTTGCCCTGCAGGCGGATCGCGAACGCGTCGAGGAAGCCGAAAAGCAGGCACGCCAGCATGATGTTGAACGGGCGCCACTTGGCGAAGATCAGCGCTGCAAGAGCGATATAGCCCTTGCCGGCCGTCATGCCCTTGACGAAACCGGCGGTCATCGCCAGCGACAGGTATGCGCCGGCAAAGCCGCACAGGATGCCGCAGCAGATGACGGCACGATACCGCATCCAGATCACCGAAATGCCGGCGGTATCGACCGCACCCGGATTTTCACCGACGGCACGCAGCCGGAGGCCGAAGCGGGTCCGATAGAGGATCCACCAGCTGATCGGCACCATGGCGAAGGCGAGATAGGTCAGGATGAAATGGCCAGACAGCAGGTCCGCGTAGATCGGCCCGATGAAGGGTATTTCGCGGATCGTGTCTGCGAAGGGGAACGTGATCGTCTGGAAGCGCGCACCTTCGGCGAGCGCCGGCGTGCGTCCGCCCTGGCGGAACCAGGCTTCGCCAAGGATGACGGTGGAACCGGCGACGATGAAGTTGATGGCAACGCCCGAGACGATCTGGTTGCCGCGCTGTGTAATCGACGCATAGCCGTGAACCAGCGACAGGCACACAGAGATGAGGACGCCGGCGAGCAGCCCGAGCCAGACCGACTGGGTGATCGCCGCGACCGCGCCAGCGGCAAAGGCCGCGCCCAGCATCTTGCCTTCAAGGCCGATATCGAAGATGCCGGCACGCTCGGTGAAAAGACCGGCGAGGGCTGCGAAGATCAGCGGAACGGAAACGCGGATGGTGGACTCGAGGAGCACCACGATGACGTGGAAGAAATCCATGGCTCAAGCTCCCTTGGTCTGGGCAACGACCGCGGCGCGCCGGCTGGATGTGGAAAACAACCGGGTGATGGCCGGCCGGAACATATTTTCAAGAGCGCCGGCAAACAGGATGACGAGACCCTGGATGATGACGATCATGTCGCGCGAGATCGAAGGCATTTCGAACGAGATCTCGGCGCCGCCCTGGTAGAGCACACCGAAGAGAACGGCCGCAGGGATGATGCCGGCGGGATGCGAGCGGCCCATGAGGGCAACCGCGATGCCGACGAAACCTGCACCCTGGACGAAATCCAGCTGCATCCGGCCCTGCTCGCCCATGATCGGGTTGAGCGCCATCATGCCGGCAAGCGCCCCCGATATCATCATGGTGACGACGGTGATGCGGCTCTCGCTCATGCCGGCATAACGCGCTGCCGAAGGGCTATGGCCCATTGTGCGCATTTCGTAACCGAGCTTGGTGCGCCAGATCAAAAGCCAGACGCCGAAGGCGGCAACCAGCGCCAGCAGGAACGACACGTTGAACGGCGCCGTTCCGATTTCAAGTCCGAAGATCGACAGCAGCCAATCGAGCTTGGGCAGTTGGCCGCCCTCGGCGAAGGTACGCGTCTGCGGCGACATCGAGCCGAGCGGCTTCAGCACCCGGGTCAGGAGATAGACCATCAGGCTCGAGGCGATAAAGTTGAACATGATGGTGGTGATGACGATGTGGCTGCCGCGCTTGGCCTGCAGCCAGCCCGGCAGGAACGCCCAGGCCGCGCCGAACAGCGCCGAACCGATGATCGCAAGCGGGAAGACCACGAACCACGGCATCGTCTGGTCGAGCCAGAGGCAGGCGAGCGCAACGCCGATGCCACCGACATAGGCCTGGCCTTCGCCGCCGATGTTGAAAAGCCCGGCGTGGAAGGCGACCGCGACCGCAAGGCCGGTGAAGATGAAGGTGGTGGCGTAATAGAGCGTGAAGCCGATATATTCGCCGCGGCCGAAGGCACCGTTGATCAGGTGATAGGCCGCCTCGAACGGATTTTCGCCGACGAGCAGCACCACGAGGCCGGCAACGAGGAAGGCGACGGCGAGGTTGACCAGCGGGATGAGGCCGTATTCGACCCAACCCGGAAGCTTTGCATAGGGATTGCTCATTCTGCGGCCTCCTTGCGGCCTTCGACGCCGGCCATCAACAGGCCCAGCTCGCCCTCGGTCGCGTCAGGATCGCGCTCGCCGACCACACGGCCGGCAAACATCACCAGGATACGGTCCGACAGGGCGCGGATTTCATCGAGTTCGACGGAAACAAGCAGGACAGCCTTGCCCTGGTCGCGCATCTCGATGATCCGTTTGTGGATGAATTCGATGGCGCCGACGTCGACGCCGCGGGTGGGCTGGCCGATGATCAGCACGTCCGGTCCCCGCTCCATTTCGCGGGCGAGAACGATCTTCTGCTGGTTGCCGCCGGAGAAGTTCGCGGTTTTCAGCCGGGCATTCGGCGGCCGGATGTCGTATTCGGCGATCCGTTGCTCGGCGTCCTTGCGGATGGCATCGACGTTGAGAAACACGCCGTTGAGATAGCGCTTGTCGTGGTGATAGCCGAGGATGGCGTTTTCGCATTCCTCGAATTTCAGCACCAGGCCGACATGGTGCCGGTCTTCCGGCACATGCGCGAGACCACGGTCGCGCAGGTCCTTGGGATCGACATGGCCGGTGACGTTGACCGGCTGACCGTTCAGCTGGACGTCGCCGGAAACCGCACGGCGAATACCGGAAATCGCCTCCAGCAGCTCCGACTGTCCGTTGCCCGCGACGCCGGCAATGCCGACGATCTCGCCGGCCCTGAGGTCGAAGGAAACGTTGTCGACCATGGTGACACCGCGGCCGTCCTTGACGGTCAGGCCCTTGACGGACAGCTTGACGTCGCCGGGATTGGCCGCGCCCTTTTCCACGCGCAGCAGCACGCGGCGGCCAACCATCAGTTCGGCGAGTTCCTCGACCGAGGTTTCCGCCGTCTTGCGCGTCGCCACCATCTCGCCGCGCCGCATCACCGAAACCTCGTCGGTGATCGCCATGATTTCCCTGAGCTTGTGGGTGATGAGAATGATGGTCTTGCCCTGGCTCTTCAACTGCTCGAGAACGCGGAAGAGGTGATCGGCCTCGGCCGGCGTCAACACGCCGGTGGGCTCGTCGAGGATCAGGATGTCAGCCCGGCGATAAAGCGCCTTGAGGATCTCGACGCGCTGCTGCAGGCCAACGGGCAGTTCCTCGATAATTGCGTCCGGATTGACCTCCAGCGCATATTCGCGCTCGAGCCGCTTCAGCTCCTCGCGCGCCTTGGCAATGCCCTTGTTGAGGATCTGGCTTTCTTCCGCGCCGAGCATGATGTTTTCGAGCACGGTGAAGTTCTCGACCAGCATGAAATGCTGATGCACCATGCCGATGCCGGCTGCGATCGCCGCATTCGGGTCGCGGATCGTGACCTGCTTGCCATCGACGTGGATCTCGCCGCTGTCGGCTTGATAAAAGCCGTACAGGATCGACATCAGGGTCGATTTTCCTGCACCGTTTTCACCGATGACGCCGTGGATCGTACCCTTGCGGACTTTCAGATTGATGTTTTTGTTGGCGTGAACCGGACCGAAACTCTTGTCGATCCCACGCAGTTCGATGGCAATACTGTCCATATTGGCCTTGCGATCCCCAAACTGGCCCGCTTCGGTCTTCTTCCCAGAAACCGTGCCGGCGATTTTTTTACCATTTGGTATAGGTTTATCATCGATTTGCCGGCGCGGAAGCCCTCAAAACGAGATCTCCTTATACTCTCACCGGATCGCTGATGAGAGTCCAGCGCGAATATACACAGGCTGATCGGGCCAATCGGCCACAAAAAAACGGCGGCAATCCATGCCGCCGGTTCCGTTGCAAGCGCCTGCTTCAGGCAGCCTTGACCGGCCGCAGCAACCGCAGCGCATTCATGGTCACGAGCACGGTCGCGCCGGTATCGGCAAGGATTGCCGGCCAGAGGCCAGTGATCCCGACGATGGTGGTGACGAGGAAAACGGCCTTCAGACCAAGCGCAATAGCGATATTCTGGAAAATGTTTCGCATTGTAGAGCGGGAAAGCGTGACCATCGCGGCGACGTCGCCGACCCGACCGAGCAACACCGCCGCGTCGGCCGTCTCCAATGCCACATCCGTTCCGCCGCCCATGGCGATGCCGACATCGGCCGCGGCCAACGCCGGCGCATCGTTGATGCCGTCTCCGATCTTTGCGACGTTGAAGCCGGCGCTCTTCAGTTCGCCGACGATGCGCTGCTTGTCCTCGGGCAACAGTTCGGCGCGCACCTCCATGCCGAACTGGCGTCCGATCGCC
Source organism: Hyphomicrobiales bacterium (assembly GCA_900469625.1). Classification (GTDB taxonomy): domain Bacteria; phylum Pseudomonadota; class Alphaproteobacteria; order Rhizobiales; family Rhizobiaceae; genus Ensifer. Next base: position 2,202 of record UBXV01000050.1, on the reverse strand, counting down.
TCGGCCGTGCGGCGGTTGTCGCCAGTGAGCATGACCACGCGAATGCCGGCATCGGTCAGCGCCTTGACGCCGGCTGCAGCATCCGGGCGCGGCTCGTCGCGCATGGCGATGGCGCCGACGATCTCGTTGTCGGCGATCAGCACCGATACCGTCTTGCCCTCGTCGTTGAGCGCCGAAACACGCGCTGCCTGCTCGGGTGACATCGCCACGCGGCTGTTGGCCGCCTGGGGCGATCCAAGGAAAACCTCTGTTGTGCCGACAATACCCTCTAGGCCCTTGCCGCCGATGGCCTTGACCGTCGTGATGGCCGGAACCTGCAATGTCAGTTCGTCCGCCCGTTGCAAGATCGCACGCGCCAGCGGATGGCTCGATCCCTGCTCGAGCGCTGCAGCCAAGCCCAGCACCTCGTTCTCGGCGCGAACAAAGCCGACGATATCGGTCACCCGCGGCTTGCCTTCCGTCAGCGTGCCGGTCTTGTCGAAGGCGGCGGCAGTAATCTTGCCGACGTTCTCAAGCACGGCGCCGCCCTTCAGAAGCAGGCCGCGGCGTGCACCGGCCGAGAGGCTGGCGGCGATGGCGGCCGGCGTCGAGATGACGAGCGCGCAGGGGCAACCGATCAACAGGATCGCGAGGCCCTTGTAGATCCACTCATTCCAGTCGCCGCCGCCCAGCAGCGGCGGCAGGATTGCGACAAGCGCCGCGACGACGACAACCGCCGGGGTGTAGTAACGCGAGAAACGATCGATGAAGCGTTCGGTCGGCGCCTTGCTTTCCTGCGCCTCCTCGACCAGCCTGACGATGCGGGCGATGGTGTTGTCGGAGGCGGCCGCCGTGACGCGCACGCGCAGCGCGCCGTCGCCGTTGACCGTCCCGGCGACGAGCGGATCGTCCGCGGCCTTGTGCACCGGCGTGCTTTCGCCGGTGACCGGCGCCTCGTCGACGGCGCTTTCGCCGGAGAGAATGATGCCATCGGCGGGAACACGGTCGCCTGGACGCACCAGGATGATCGCACCGACTTCGAGGCTATCGGCCGGCACTTCGTCCACCCGGCCATTGCGTTCGAGATAGGCCGACTTCGGCACCAGCGCCGTCAGCGCCTGGATGCTTGCCCGCGCCTTGCCGGCAGCGACGCCTTCCAGCAGCTCACCGACAAGGAAGAGCAGGACGACCATCGCCGCCTCTTCCGTGGCGCCGATGAAGACCGCGCCTACGGCCGCGATCGTCATCAGCATCTCGATCGAAAACGGCGTGCCGGAGGTCGCGGCGGCAAAGGCGCGCCGGGCGATCGGCAACAGGCCGACGAGCATGGCGAGCGTAAAGATCCAGGGCTCAGTGGCCGGTACGAGATGGCCGAGGCCGTAGGCGACGCCAAGCGCCAGCGCACAAGCGATCGTCAGCCGGCCCTTGCCGGAGCGCCACCACGGACCGTTGGTCGGGCCATGATCGTGGCCATGGACGTTGATCGGCGCCGACGATGCCGGGCGCGCTGCATTGCCGGCGGCGTGCTCGTGGCCGGCATGCGTATGTGCGGCGTGATCATGCGCATGATCGTGATCTTGGTCGTGGTGGTCGTGGTGGTCATGGTCGTGGTCGTGGGAATGGGAATGGGAATGGGAATGATCGTGATCGCCCGAGCAGACATGAACGGGCGCAACCGGCGGCTTATGGTGGGCGGCGATTGGATGCAGCCGGTAACCGAGCTTTCCGACCTTGCTGACGATGTTTGCCGCAAGGTCATCCTCATCGGCGTGTTTCACCGACATCGTGCCGGCGGCCACGGAAACCGAGACATCCTCGACGCCTGGCATGCGCCGAACGGCGGTGTCGATCTTCGAAGCGCAGGACGCACAATCCATGCCTTCGACCCGATAGCGGTTTTCACGAATATTGCCTGCCATGACCTGCTCCTTGCATAACGTGAAAGGAGGCTACGACCTCTAGCGACTAGAGCTGCAAGAGCGAATTGCACCATCCGGCGCGGTTTTTCGTCCTGGGGATGGCCGACGGCTCTGGCGCACGACACGTCGCAGATCTGCTTCAGCGATAAGGTGGAGAGTGCGACAGCCGCGCGCGCCGGATTGTCATGCTTGCGCTGCTGACAGGGACGGCAAACGTGTGCGACGCGTATGCTTGGCGGACCGAATATCGGTCTACCGGCAATCATGTCATTGCGTGGAGCCGCAAACGCCAAAAAGCCCGCGG
>UBXV01000058.1 GCA_900469625.1 Hyphomicrobiales bacterium | reverse complement strand
ATGGGTAAAGCTGTAGACGGGACGCGGCAACACTAGGCGACATCTGACGCCCAGGGAGCGGCAGCTGAAAACACCCAGGCGCCGCTCGCCACGCCTTGCCTAGCGCACGCATCCCGCTGTCGCGGGCTGCGACGGGGCGCAACGTTTGGCGGGCGCCGTGCGATTGGCGTTGCGCGCCGCCGCCCCGCCCAGATGGTCGGCATAGTTGTCGCGCGTGTCCTGATCGACCACGGCGACGGGCGCTGCAAGCACGAGACCCGCCGCATTGCCGACGGCCGCCGCCGTTCCGGTCGTTGCCACAAGGATCTGATCGCCAAGCCCGACGCGGCTGTCGGTCAGTGTCTGTCCATCGGAGATCCGCGCGCCGATCAGCTGAACGATTTCAGGCGATTCCGCGAACTTGCCGTGATTGAGGCTGTCGCCAGCCTTGATCTTCGTCAGGTCGATCACGGTGATCTTGTTGTCCGCGAGCTCCTTCTTGTAGGGCTCCTGTTCCGGGTCGATGGCGCCAAGCCTCGACACATCGCCCCACACGCGGCGCGAGACGGCAAGCGCCCGGTCGTCGCGGGAGACGAACAGCGTGAAATCCGGGTGTTTCTTGCCCATGTCGTCGATCTGCTGGCGGAAGACGTCGACGTCGACATCGGGTGCCGCGAGCATGACGTTCTTGAACTTTGCCGGCAGCTCGCCATTGCGGATCGCCATCTGGCGCAGCGCCTCCAGCGTCAGCCAGTTGCCCATGGAGTGCGCGAGGATAGAGACCTCCTTCACCTCCGGGTCGTGGTAGAGATACTGAAACAGGTTTTCGAGCGCATTGCGCGTGTAGTTGGTGCTCTCGCGGTCGTAGCCGTAGGCCAGCAGACTGCCGCGTGACGGCCATGTCACCAGGATGGGCGCACTGTGAACGCGGGAATCGTGGACAATCTGGGCGAAGCGATAGACCGAATCCTCGAAACGGTTGTTAAAACCGTGAATGAAGACGAGCACGCTTCGGTCAGGCGTCTTGCGAACGCTGGCGCTCAGCCATGATTTCGCGCCGGGCATGTCGAGGCTTTCGGCCTTCAGCGTTGCAAAATCCGTTGCCGGATTGGGCGGCAGCTTTTTCGGCCAGGCAACTTCGCCCGTCTTGCGAACCGAGGGAATGGACACTGTCATGTCGACGAAGGTGGCTGCCTCGGCGCGCTCGCCGCTATACATCTCCCCGGGATTGGCCGAACGGCTGCGCGTGGTCGTGATCAGCATGTTGACCCGGCTCGAATCCGGCGCGGTATCTGCAACCGGCGTCAGTACACCCTTCGGATGCCCGCCACAGGCGGCGAGTGTGAAGGTAAACAGGACGACCATCGCGCCGGCCTGAATTTGTCGGAGAAGCACCATGCTTCCCGCGCCGGTTTTCCTGCTCATGTCATCCCCCTGTCAAAACGCAGCACAAACAGTCCTGAGCTGGCCCTCGTCTTATTTTTGGGATGCTAATGCACGGAGTGGTTACAAGGCAAGCGCGCCGCGACCCGCCGTCAACGGCCAACCGGTTGGAATGCGGTGCTGCGGCGTTAATACCCGCGCCGGATATCGATCGCCGTGGGCAGGGAGCCGGTCGCGTAATAGTGCTTGATATTGTCGGCAACGATCCTGGCGGCCGTGTTTCTGTCGGTGGGTGCCGAGATGTGCGGCAGCACCGTGACGCTGTCATGCTGCCAGTAGGGCGAGGTCGGCGGCAAGGGCTCCGTTTCGAAGACATCGAGCACCGCATGAGCGATATGGCCGGCATCGAGCGCGGCGAGAAGATCGCCATCGACGATGATCTGTCCCCGGGAGAAATTGATGAGCTGCGCGCCTGCTTTCATCGTCGCCAGGCGGCCAGCGTCGATGAGGCCACGGGTCTCGTGCGTCAACGGCAACAGGCTGACAACGATATCGCTTGTGCGCAGTAGCCGATCGAGCCCGTCCGGGCCGTCCATCATGTCGACCCCTTCGACCGGCTGCGGCGAACGGGCCCATCCGCTGACCCGGAAGCCTGCCCCGTTCAGTCGTCCGGCCGCCGCCTTGCCGAGCAGCCCCATTCCGAGGATGCCGACGGTGAGATCCCCGGGCCGGCGATAGGCATGCTGGCGCCAGGTTGCCGTCTGCTGTTGCCGGCGATAGGCGGGCATGTCGCGCTGGAGATAGTAGGTCCATGCGAGCACGGCCTCTGCCATGACCCGCCCCAGTTCGGGATCCTCTAGCCGGACAATCGCCGGCGCAGCCTCGCCGAGTTCGGCGACCAGCCGTTCGACGCCGGCCCAGAGACTGTGTATCCAGGCTAGATTGGGAAGCGCTGCCACATCGCGCGGGTCGGGATTGGCGACAATGGTGATTTCGGCGGCGTTGCGCTGTTCATCGTCCATCGCGTGAAAGGGCAGGATTTCGCTTTCCGGCAGCAGCTTCGCCAGGAGCGCTGCCCAGGCCAGTTCGTCGGAGCGGTCGATGCGCGTCACCAGGGCGATCGGCTTCCTCACATCTCCCTCCCTTGTCAGCGTGCAAACAGACTGTCGAAATCCGCAAATCCCTTGATCTCGATCGGATTGCCGCTCGGATCGAGGAAGAACATCGTGCGCTGCTCGCCGGGCTCGCCTTCAAAGCGCACCACCGGCGGGATGTCGAAGCGCACGCCCTTTTTCTCCAGCCGGTCGGCCAGCGTCAGCCAGTCCGAAAGCCGCAGCACCGCGCCCAGATGCGGCATCAGCACCATGTGGTTGCCGACCTTGCCGGTGCGCGTCACTTCGAAGGGCTTGCCGAGATGCAAGGACAGCTGGTGGCCGAAAAAGTCGAAATCGACCCAGGTGTCGGTGCTGCGCCCTTCCTCGCAGCCGAGCACGTCGCCGTAGAACTGGCGCGCGGCATCGAGATCCGTGACATGGTAGGCAAGGTGGAAAAGCGATTTCATCTACAACTCCTGTGACGTCGATTGACACAGGGATAGCGGCTTGCGAGGCTAAGAAAAACTATGTTCTTCTTTTTCTGAGAGTAAGGATATCTGTTGGACATTCGTTTTCTCCAAAGCCTGGTCGCCACGGTCGAAACCGGGTCGATCGCGGCGGCCGCGCGCCGGGAAAAGTTGACGCCGGCCGCCGTCAGCCAGCGCATCCAGGCGCTCGAGCGGGCGCTTGGATGCATCCTTCTCGCCCGTGGCGCCCATTCGGCCCAGCCGACCGAGGCCTGCCTTTCGCTGCTGCCGCGCGCTCGGCTTCTGATCCGCGAAACGGAAAATCTACGGTACGATGTGGCCGGCGGCGGGCTTGCGACCGAGTTGAAGATCGGCGCGATCTCGACGGCGCTGACGGGCATTTTCCCGACGGTACTGGACGTGCTCTCGCGGCAGGCGCCGAGCCTGAAGCTGATCCTGCGCCCCGGCTCGTCGCTGCAGCTCTATGAGCAACTGCTTCAGGGCGAGCTCGATGCCGCAGTTCTGGTCGAGCCGCCCTTTGCGCTGCCCAAGGCAATGACGGCGCATGTCATCCGCCGTGAACCGCTGAGTTTCATCAGCCCCGATCCGACGCTGCCCGCCGATATCGACGAGCGCATACGGCTGGCGCCGTTTGTTCGCTATGATCCGGGGTCATGGGGCGGCCGGCTTTGCCAGCGATACCTCGCCGACGCCGGCCTTGATCCGGACATCCGCTGCGACATGGACGCGCTGGAGACCATCGCCATCCTGGTCGCGAGCGGAATGGGCAACTCGCTCGTTCCAGCCTGGCAAGGCCTGCACCGGGACGGCTTTTACCTCACCGAGGTGCCCGATGCCGCCGTCTATGAGCGCCGCATCGTCTTCCTGCATCAAAGCGTGCCGGGGCGACCGACGCCGCTCCGGCTGTTGCGGGAGGTCTTGTCGCAGGCATGTTCAGAGTGAGCTGCAATCGGGGAAACCCGTGATGGCATCGGGTCGTAGGGGCGCACGATGCCGTCCAGGTTCAAGGGCCATTTGGGGATCAGCTGAGCAGGAAGGTCGCCACGGGCAATTGCAGCGCGGCGGCAATCCGCCGGAGCTTGCCCGGGTCGGCATCGGTGCCGCGCTCGATGCTTTCGATTTCGAGGTCGGTCAACCCGCAGGTGAGCGCGAGTTCATCGACGCTGTAGCCGACGGCCTGGCGGGCGCGTCTGACGGCATCGGCGATATCGACATGGGCGGAGGCGCCAGCAGTGGTGGCATCGAGATTGTTGATCGAAACAGTCATGAGGTGGTCCTTCGGTTGCGCGCGAAAGCGTGGCTTTCGCGTGAAGGCGGCTTGCAGCCTTGAGAACCCGGCTGGAAACGGGCCGAGTGTGCAGTGCAATATAAGTCGAAAACATGGCAGTGCAAGACGTCGCCACCGAAGCGACCTTTGGCGCCGCCCTAGGATCGGGTGCGCAGCTCATCGACGAGCACGCGCATGTTGTCGGCGTAGTCGATCGGTACATCGACAAGATGCACGCCGCCGCCGGCGAACGCTGCCTCCAGCACCGGCACCAGCGCCTCGGCGCTCGTCACCCGCGAACCCTTCGCCCCGTAGGCTTCCGCGTAGCGCACGAAATCCGGATTGCCGAATGTCAGCCCGAAATCCGGAAAATCGTCGACAGCCTGTTTCCAGCGGATCATTCCGTAGGCGCTGTCGTTGAGGATGACGACGACGAGATTGAGCCCGAGCCGGACGGCCGTTTCCATTTCCTGGGAGTTCATCATGAAGCCGCCGTCGCCGCACACCGCCATGATGCGGCGTTCGGGATGAAGCATCGCTGCCATCATGGCCGAGGGCAGGCCGGCGCCCATCGTTGCCAGCGCATTGTCGAGCAGCAGCGTGTTGGCCACATGGGTGCGGTAATGGCGGGCAAACCAGATCTTGTACATGCCGTTGTCGAGGCAGACGATGCCGTCTTCCGGCATCACCTTGCGCACGTCGTGGACGATGCGCTGCGGCGTGATCGGGAACCGGTCGTCGTCGGCACCTTCATTGAGCTTTTCGAGAATGGCCTGGCGCAGACCGATGAGCAGCGGCTCGGGGTCGAGTTTGCCGCCAAGCCGATCGGCCAGCGACGTCACCGACGTCCCGATGTCGCCGATCACTTCCGCGTCGGGGTGATAGACCTGTTCGACATTGGCTGAACTGTAGCCGATATGCAGGACCTTGGGTCCACCCTCGCTGCGCATCAGGAAAGGCGGCTTCTCGACCGTGTCGTGGCCAACGGAAATGATCAGGTCCGCCTGGTCGATGGCGTCGTGCACGTAGTCGCGCTCGGAAAGGGCGGCGGTGCCGACATAGAGGTTGGACCCGCCATTGACCGAACCCTTGCCCATCTGGGTGTTGAAGAAGGGAATGCGCATGCGGCGAACGAAGGATGACAGTGTTTCCACGAGCCGGGGGCGGCTGCTGGCAGCGCCCATCATGATGAGCGGCCGCTTAGCCGCAAGGATGATGTCGACCGCCCGGTCGATGGCGGCTGCGGGTGCGACGGGCCGGTCGAGCGGATGAACGGCGATGATGGGTGCTGCGTCCGTGGTTTCGCCGGCGACATCCTCCGGCAGTTCGAGATGCACGGCGCCGGGCCGCTCTTCCATCGCCACGCGAAAGGCGTCGCGAACGGCGGCCGGGATGGCGCCGACACTGACGATCTGTCGTGTCATCTTGGTGAGTGGCTTCATCGACGCGACCACGTCAACGATCTGGAAGCGTGCCTGACGGGCCGTCTTGATCGGCTTCTGCCCGGTGATCAGGATCAACGGCATTGCGCCGAGATTGGCGTAGGCGGCGCCCGTCGAGAAATTGAGCGCCCCGGGTCCGAGTGTGGCAATGCACACACCCGGCTTCCCGGTCAGCCGCCCATGCGTGGCGGCCATGAAGGCGGCCGCCTGTTCGTGTCGGGTCAGGACCAGCTTGATGCGGGACTTGCGCAGCGATTCCACCACATGCAGGTTTTCTTCGCCGGGAACACCGAAGATGCAGTCGACCCCTTCGTTCTCCAGTGCGGCGATGAGGACGTCGGAACCCTTGATCATCAGTCGGACCTTTCAGCTGGTGTGGCCATGGCGCATGGGGCAGCACATTGAGCCCGCAAACAGTATCGTCCTTGGTTGCGGACGCAACAGCATTTCGCGCGGTGTCTGCGCCAGCAGGCCGTGGGCAGCGGGCACGCCCGTTGCTTCGCTCGATCGTGCTTTCCTGCCTTTGGGGTGAAGGGCCGGCATGGCGTGGTGGTGCGTTTGTGGTGGCGGGGACGGTTGCAGGCGGGTTTGCCGGAGCTCCAGGCCCGGAACCCGGCCGTTTTTGGGCTGTGTTTG
>UBXV01000035.1 GCA_900469625.1 Hyphomicrobiales bacterium | reverse complement strand
TGCCTTCACCGGACGCTCACGCATTCTCGTCGGAAGCGCAGCGATGTGACGATTGAACTGGGACGAGGTCGACGTGTCCGGGTAGACAGCGACATCGACACCGAGGCGCTGGGTCGCATTCTCGACGTCGTGCTGGCTCGGCGATGATCCCGGTCCCGACTGGTGTGAAGGTCTGGTTGGCGACGGGCCATACCGACATGCGCAAAGGCTTCCCTGGTCTGTCGCTGATGGTGCAAGAGACGCTGAAGCGCGATCCGATGTGCGGCCATTTGTTCGTGTTTCGCGGTCGCGGTGGAGGTCTGCTCAAAGTGATCTGGCATGACGGGCAAGGCGCCTGTCTGTTCACAAAGAAGCTGGAACGCGGCCGTTTCATCTGGCCGTCGGCAGCCGACGGCACGGTGGTGATTACGCCGGCGCAGCTCGGTTATCTGTTGGAAGGCATCGACTGGCGGATGCCGCAAAAGACTTGGCGTCCGACGTCGGCAGGATAAGCAAAACCACTGGCATGGCGGGATCGAATATGATTCCATCCTGCCATGAACGACGCGCCTGATGAACTTACGAACGACCTTGCCAGTGCGCTTGCACTGCTGGCTGAGGAGCGTACCCGGCGCATCGCTGCCGAGGCAGAAGCCGCGACCGCCAAGGCGCAAGCCGCCAGCGCAAAGGCGCTCGTGTCGCATTCCGAAGCACTGATCGCGCGGCTGAAGTTGGAGATCGAGAAGGTTCGTCGAGAACTTTACGGCAGCCGCTCAGAACGCAAGGCGCGGCTCCTTGAACAGATGGAGCTGCAGCTCGAGGAACTCGAAGCCGACGCTGGCGAAGACGAACTGGCGGCGGAGATCGCAGCCAAGGCCTCGGCAGTCCGGGCCTTCGAGCGCAAGCGCCCGTCACGGAAACCGTTTCCCGAACATCTCCCGCGCGAACGGGTCGTTATCGCGGCTCCGACAAGCTGCTCCTGCTGCGGTTCGGCCAGGTTGTCGAAGCTCGGCGAGGACATCACGGAGACGCTGGAGGTCATCCCGCGCCAGTGGAAAGTGATCCAGACAGTGCGGGAGAAGTTCTCCTGCCGCGAATGCGAGAAGATTACCCAACCGCCAGCCCCCTTCCATGTGACGCCGCGCGGCTTTGTCGGGCCAAACTTGCTGGCAATGATCCTGTTTGAGAAGTTCGCCCAACATCAGCCGCTGAACCGGCAGAGTGAGCGCTATGCCCGCGAAGGGGTTGATCTTAGCCTGTCGACGCTGGCCGACCAGGTCGGCGCTTGTGCGGCAGCGCTCAAGCCCATTCATTCACTGATCGAGGCGCATGTTTTGGCTGCCGAGCGGGTGCATGGCGATGACACGACAGTGCCGATCCTAGCGAGGGGCAAGACCGATACCGGCCGGATATGGACCTATGTCCGGGATGACCGGCCTTTCGGCGAGCAGTCTCCGCCGGCGGCACTCTATTATGCTTCGCGAGACCGGCGACAGGAGCACCCCGAACGTCACTTGAAGACCTTCACCGGCATTCTTCAGGCGGATGCCTATGGCGGCTACAATCCATTGTTCAAGGTTGATCGCGATCCCGGTCCGCTGACGCAGGCGCTCTGCTGGTCGCACGCGAGGCGCAAGTTCTTCGTGCTGGCCGACATCGCCACGAATGCCAAGCGCGGAAAGAACGCCGCGCCGATCTCGCCGATGGCACTTGAAGCCGTCAAACGGATGGATGCCCTGTTCGACATCGAGCGGGAGATCAACGGACTTGCCGCCGACCAACGCCTGGAGCGTCGTCGCAGGGACAGCCTGCCGCTCGTCGGCGACCTGCGCGACTGGCTTCAAACCGAGCGGGCAAAACTGTCGCGCAGTTCCCCAGTCTCTGAGCCGATCGATTACATGCTCAAGCGTTGGGACGGCTTCACGTCCTTCCTCGACGACGGCCGGATTTGCCTGACCAACAATGCAGCCGAACGGGCATTGCGAGGCTTTGCACTTGGAAGGAAGTCATGGCTCTTCGCCGGATCGGATCGTGGTGTTGAGCGTGCCGCCTTCATGGCGACGCTGATCATGAGTGCTAAGCTCAACGATATCGATCCGCAGGCCTGGCTTGCCGACGTCCTCGCCAACATTGCGGACACGCCGGTCAGCAGGCTGCAGCAATTGCTTCCGTGGAATTGGACACCAAAGGCTCTGAACGCTCAGGCCGCATGACCTGCGGCCTTCACCGGATGCTTACGAACGAATGGCCATCAAGCCGTGTTCAAACTGCGATCTTTCACGAACCGTCTTGCCTGGTGGGACGCTTCGCCTGGTGCGGTGGCCCTTGCCATTGGCAAAGCCCCGTCCTGCCCATTCGTTGCATTAGGATGTTCACAGACTGAAGACGCTGCGCCGACCGAAGCGCTCGGCGACTCGGCGAGATGTGAGAGTGAGAATGTCGGTAGCCATGCCGGGCAGAGCATGTGGTCGATGGTCGATGTGGGATCCGCTAGAACTGAAGACAATTCCCGGCTCGGCCGAAAGGCCGGGCCGTTTCCTTGACCGCCCAGGCGCTCCAATAAGAACAGTGTCGACAGAGAGGTTCGCGGCCGAAAGCGGCAGAACGCGGACCTGGGTCGCGGAACAGACTCGATCCCTCCGCGACCTTCGGCCGAAATCTACGGGCGCTGAGCGTCCATGAGGTTTAGACGGTCGAAGAATACTCGGTTGCGACGCTTGGCATCCGCAAGAAGCCTGCCGTAGTCGATGACCTCAAAGTAGATTCCGAATGTCCGATGATATCCGTAGTATGAGCGCTGATCAGGTGTCGGCATTGCATCCGACATCTTCAGCTCGGCGTGCATGGTAGGGGTGATATCGCAGACCACGTATGCGAAAGCGGGGATCTTGTCGCCCGAGACTGACAGCGGTCGGCCGTGATCATCCTTGAACTGGCCCCCTCGAATAAGCTGTATCTGTTCGAACACTTGCCTGAGCGGATTGTCGTCACCGGTGTAGTCGTCGCGCTGCGGCCGTTTAAACTCAATCACGGAAATGCTGTTGAGAGGCATTCCGTCGTCAGGCTTTTCCGAGAATGCGATCTTCCGATCGAAGATGAAAAGATCTGGCCGCTTCCGTGAGTCCGATGTGAAGTCGGTGTGGGAGTTCAGAGGTCGGTCAGAGGCTATGAACGAGTGGAAATTCAGGCGTTCGTCGATGATCCAGAGGTTCTGCTGCGAATATAGGATATCTTGATCGGTTGCCCTCATTGGGAAAAGGATGTTGTGGACCGCCTCTTCTAACGGGTACTTGCCCGTCCGCTTGTCGTTGGAAAGCGCCTTCTCCAAAAGTTCTATAATGATCTTGCGGTGGGATATGTACTGAGCAAGGGCTGAGACGCCAAGTTCGTTAGAACGCTCCATGAATTCCGACAGACGCCTGCGGTATCCTTCATAGTCATCTTGCTTGGCGGCTTCGGTCAAGATGCGTGAACCTTCCCGTTTCAGGCTCACCTCGCGTTGATGGAGTTCCCGATGCAGCGCCAACTCCATGTCCATCTTGGATGCTGTCGGGGAGATTGAGCCGATGAACTCATCCAGATAGCGGAGCAGGGGTTTATATTGTGGCGCTTCGGTTCGGACATAATCTCGGATCCGCTTCGCTTTTGCCGCATTAAGGCTATCAATCAGTTCGGCGAGGTCCCGTTGCACGAACGCGAGGCATTCCGTCCGGATGTCGGATCGCCGCAGGTCTTCTGCCTGAAGCAGATCGCCTTGGCCGTCATCCTGCTCCTCGTGCATCATGTCGAAATCGGTGCGGAAATTGTTCACCCTGTCGTTGAGGTAGTCACCTTGAACCACGGCGAGATAGACGAAACTGTCTCCCTTCTCGTCCTGGAGCCGTCCAACGAAGTTAGGGATGAATTGGTCAAGTCTCTCGGTGATCACCGCGCGCGAGTTGGCCGCGTAGATTAGCCGATGTTTCGATGCACGCGGCGAGTGGAGGCGGAAGCCATCAATCCGGAAAGTCCGCCCGCCAATCTCAAATTGTTCGCTGCGGCCGCCTCGCTGGAAGTTGTCGGTGAACACCTTGTTGAGGGACAGCTTTATGCCGCCATCATGGATCTCGACCTCGGGGCACTCCGGCTGCATCAGGACGAGGATGAAATGCTCGGCTAACCGCTGAGCCAACACCTCGATGTCCACGGGGCATTGCTCGCGATACGGCGAGAGGAAGCCCTTAAGCCTGACTGTGGTACCAGGGGGATCGCTATCGATCTGCGTAGCGCTGGCAGCATCAGGGTCGTAGTCGAAACCGAACTCGAAATCGCGCAGCCAGTGATTTGGTTCGTCGTCGCCATCTTGGGCTCGGAACGTTGTTCTGACATGCACTGTCTCGAAGGCTTTTAGCCACATGAACCGACCGAGGCCTTTTCCGCCTCGTTCGTATTTGTGTTCCGAATACGCAGTGTTGAATGAGTCGAAATTTTCGTCGGTGAAGCCGATGCCAGTGTCGCGGATCTCGAAGCCTACGATGGGCGCGTTGTCCTCGCCAAGCAAGTTATGATCGCGCTCCACGACAATCGTGACACGGTGTCGCCTGTCGGCCTTTGCGTCCTGTATTGCTTGGAAGGAGTTCATCACCGCCTCGAACAGCGGTAGCAGCGCCTTCCATTTCGGAAGCTGGGTCTGCCTAATCTGGCCTCTGAGGTTTGTTCGGAGCATTCCTGGCTGCAGAGCTATGATTTGGTTCATGAAGTCCGGCCCATCTGCAGCTTGATCCGATTGGTTTGCCTGCTGCTCTTAGGAGCAGCGCGATGTTACCACGACTTCAAATCAGTTGTAGCTGGGAATTTCATCCTAGGTCGAAATTCGGTTCCGTTATGCGGGCATCGCGACGCCACCTGAACGAACGGCGGTTATCAAGAACAAGCAGTGTAGGTTTGACGGGTCTGATGAGGCGCGATGTTTAACAGCGTTAAGCGTCGACGTCAGCTTGGGGGAGGACAGAACAGTGATCAACGAGCCCGCTCCTGCTTTGTTCACGTTCTGGGCTGCCAAGATCGCATAATGTATCGACCGGAAGATGCTCGTCATTGTGGTGATATTGTGGGCCCGAGAGGGCTCGGACTTGTAACAAATCGATTATGATCCAACGGCTTTAGCCATTGAGCTGCAGGCCCCACCAAAAAAGCTCTGGGGGACTCCGAATGGTCAAGCTTGGGTTGCGATAAATTTCCTCGCAAACTCTAAGACATCCAAGCTACCGCTAGGACGTGTGTGATACGCTGCAAGCGTTGCCCCGCCTGTGGCTACAAGTGCTCGATCGCGATCGTCGGTGGGCAAGCGGCGATTGTCCGTTCCAGTTCACGGTGACGACCCGCACGCCTCTGCACCCCACACAGCTATTTTTGCGTCTTTGGCTTAAGGGCATGTGACTTGTGGTCGACGATGAACCTAGAACTTTCCTCATTAGAAAAACCTTGATTTGCAAAAATTTTATGCTTCTACTTAGAGAAGACTTAAGCATGCAGTTTAATGGGGTCAGCGGCGGGGGCATTGAGTGGGCCTCCGGTCGAAGGGGGCAGCATGCGCTACGCATTGACTGGTTGCGGCTTAGCCGCATTTGCCGCCGCTTGGCTTCTTTCTGCGCCTGTGCAGGCTCAATCTCCGGTAACGGTCGTCGTAGAGACGGAGATCCTCAAGACCGATCCCTCGCCTGGACTTAAGACGCAGCAGACAGTTCAGGTCGATTTCGCACGAAAGATGGTCAGTCAGGACTTCAAAACCGGAAAGACAGATCTGGGCATCACTCAGCTTGAGAGCATACGCAACGATTTCAAGATTGACGACGTAACGTTCGCCGGAGGCAGGGCGACATTCACGCTGAGTGGGCAGGCCGCTTCAGGGGTCGGATTTCTTCCCGACATCGACTATCGATTCAATGTCACGCTGTGGCCCGATGGCCATTCGATCATTCGCGGATGTCACGACGGTTATCCGGCCTATCGGATAAAGGTGGCGGGCAGGCAAGAGTATTTTTTCCCACACGGCGAATTCGAGCTCAGCAAGCTCTTGGGAACCTGCGACATCAGGCTCCCCGAAGTCGAAGCTGACAAACCCGGGTTGACGGTGACGTCAACACAAATCGTGCCCGATGGCGCTGGAACTGGTGCAATCTTCTTCGAAGCATCATCTCGACACGCCGCAGTACGTTTGTTCTTCGATGACCCTGTGGAGCTCCGCACACGCGCCCCAGTCTATGCAATCGCTCCCACACAGGGAAAGGACTCCCTTGGGTCTTATGCAGTCCTGCGCCGCGCATCCGAGCAATTCCTAGCTGGTCAGGGCAGCTTGGGCTCGGTTTCGTCTGCGATCATCAAGGGCAGTTGGTCTAGCCTCGTCCAGCCGATTGCACTGCCGCGTGCAGACTTCCGCTTTATCGTCAGGGCCGATTCCGAGGTCGTCAAAGCCATCAACGAGCGACTAGAAAAGCGGGTGGTGGAACTTGACGGGGATTTAGAGGCCGTCAACACTGCAACGGAACAGGCTGCAGTGTTTCAGGTCGCAGCCAAGCTGCTGAATGAGGCTGCAAGCCATGACGCCCTCAGAATTCCGGTCGACTCGACCGGACGTCGCATGGCTCTTCCGGATCCGACGAAATATGCATCTGGCCTAGCTTGGGCGATGGCCTATGCCTATCAGAGCGAGGGCCACGCCGCGATGGTCGGATGCGAGCCTGCGGCTGGAAGCGTTCTGCCATTCAAGGCCGGCGGCGATACGACCGTCTTGCGTTCCTATCTGGACGCTCTCGCTCAAGCGAACGAAACCCGAGTCTTCTCGGTACTTGCAGCCGGATTCTTGACTGGTACCTCGGGCGCCAAGATATATATTCTGGCGACAGCGCAGAAGGCATTGAAAGCTATCGGAAGCGCCGTCTGGCAAAGCGATTTCGGCAGTTTGCTGGCGCTCGGACAGATTGATCCTGCCCGCGTGCAGCTTGCTCGATGCAAGGGCGCACGCATGCTTCGCGGTCCCGTCGATCCCGCGGACTTCGTCGTCGAACGTAGTATCATGTACGGGGTCGCCTCTACCGCAATCGAAGTGGCGCGGACCGGTCAGCAGAAGGTTCGCTTTTTCGACGCCGCTCGCGCCGTCACCCAGATGCTTGGCGTCGGGATGGTCGATCTCGCAGACGACGTCGATATCGACAACAATACTCCTGTTGTCGTGCTCGCCCGTGACCTCCTGGCATCGAACGGCTGCATTCCGGCCAACGTAGCGCTGCTTCCGGAGCCGCGAGATCGCGCGCTGCTGCGCCGCATCAACGCTGAGCTCCTGGTTTTCAACCAACCCCGGATGAAGCGGTTGCTCGCAAGCCCCCAGGGATGGTTCGACCCGGTGACGATGGGGCGCTTCAAGACCCCTGATACTATGCCTGCGCCACTCTACTTCGATCTTCGTATGGTGGTCGCCGAGCAATACCACGTCGAAAAGCTTCTACGCGGCGAAAAGCTGACGCAGGAAAGGGCACGTGACGATGCGCTGTCCGCGGCGGAACGGGCGCTCCGCTGCATCGCCGGCAACGCTTTGCTACAACAGCTGCGCGACTCAGGAATTGGGCTACCGCACCTCGATCTGCTGGCATCCGTCGACGGCCTGCTCAAAGCCGCCACGGCGTCGGCATCTCTGCCACCCTTCGAGCAGCGCTTCTCCTCACTTCATTGGCGGATCGCCATCGGCTCCGCATATGTTTTCGCCTTGCATCGTCCGGATGACATCGGCAGCGAAGGGTGGGGCAAGCAGTACGTGGCGTACTTGCGCACCCTGTTCGAAACGATGAAGGCCGACGGCCGACGCAATACCGAGGTCCCCCCGGCGCTCACCGCACGCATCGATGGGGTGTTTCGCGGTGCAACGGCGCGTTGGGGCGAAACCAGCCGTCTTCCGCAGGTCAAAAGCGCTGTCCTAGCGTTCTTGGCCCGATCCCCCGCCAGCGATCTCTATCGCTGCGACCTTTCGGGCGCGGCGCCGGTTCTTAAAACCAGTTCGTTCCCACGCAGTGTTTCCCAACGGGAACGTATCCGTCGCCTGCGCCAACACGGCGTGGGTATCGTTGCACTTCCGTTTGAGCTGGCAGCGGAGGGCGGCGCCTTACAACCCCACTTGGCGCTTGACTCGGCCAGTGCCGCAGATTTTTGCGCCGCACTGGAAACCAGGCACTCGGCTTTGGAATGCGCCATTTCGCCGACAGCTTCCGCCGGGTGCAGCGTCAACACCGCTTTTTCGCTGAAACAAGACGGGAAGTCCCGCCTGCTATTGATGGAAAACGCTGTCGGCCTGCGTAGCGATCTCGGCCACTTGGCGCCATTCTTGATGCCCGAGTTGCGACGCCTGCCGGGAGCATTCGATCAAGACAACGTTCAAACAGCAGTGGGAAAGTCGGCGAGCCGCGAGGCTATTTATCGCCGCAACCTCGCTTTGGCCTCGATTCTCAAAAGTCAAACGCCCGAGACGCTGCGCGCGCTCAAGGTCAATGAAAAACCCACTTTCTGGAAGGACCTCGTGGCGCAAGCCGAGGCTCCTGGAGCAAAGAACCCCGTCCTGGTGAAGGACGGCATAGTCGACGAGAAAGCGTTTGAGACATTCGCCGCGGATCAGGCCCTCGACGCGCAAATCGCACGCATCGACGCAACCGAACCAGCGCTCGCGGATGCCATCAAACCCCTTGCCCAGCCAGCCTCAGCCGCCGATGACGCGGCGGTCGACGCTGTTGCTGACCCCGACACCACCAAAAAGCAGGGAACCGCGCTCGAGAGGCTGACCGGACTTGAACCTGGCGAGACCGGTCTTGGCTTCGAACTCGTGGAAACCGGCAAGTCCGAGGTGGGCGACAGATGGCACGACGCGGTTCTGGTTTACCGGCGCTGGCAAGTTGCAAGCTCAGCCGCGATCTGCTCAGTCACCGCCAACCCGCAAGCCACTTGCGCCGCCCCTCTTTCGACCGACGGCGCCGTAGAGCCTGTCGCCATCAGCGGTGAACGCACACCGCAACGCATCCCGCTTGGCCTGCGCCTCACCGGCCTCGCGCTCAACGAGCAAGGACGCCTGCAAATAATAAGCACCTTGGGCGATGCAGATATCGACGTGGATCCGCAACAGACCAAAGCTGCGCTTTATGAACTTGGCCTTCCACGCTCAATTGACCTCGACGCTGTCGACTTCGAGGTGTCGCGCGACATGCGCACGGTAACGCTGAAGGTCAAGATCTCGGTGGCGGGCACCGATGGGCAGCCGATCTCCTTGCCTCTCGTCAGGGACGGCGAGCTTGTTGATCCGTCCGAGGCACTCGAGGAGCAGGCGGTCGCCACGCTCCAATCACTTTTGATCAGCCAGGCCGATCAGCTTCGGTTGGATATCTCCATAGGTGCCAATCGCGATCTGCCGATTACCGTGAGACTGAAGGCGGGCTCTGTCAAACCGAACATAGACTGGGATGGCGGTACATTAACGGCCGTCGCGGATCTTGAGCTCGCGATTGGCGGCACACCAGGTTTCGTGGCTGGCGCGAGCGTAGAGCTGTTCATCGATCGAAGCGGTGCGGCGGTCCGCCGCATTTCGTTCGCTCCTGTCGATCCCAAGGCATTGGTCGATGCGGTCAAGAACCTTGGTCCGCTGAAAGCCCTCTCGGAGATTCCCGCACTCTCCATCGTCCCCGAAGTTGCTGGCGGCCGGATCGCTCTCCACGTGCGAGCTGTCAAGGAATTCGACGGCTGCGAAGTTGCCATCGAGGCGTCGATCGATCTGGCGAACCCCAAGCTCGGCTTGGATGCATTGGTGGACGGCATTGCCTCGGCCGCTCGGGACACGGCGATATGCCAAGCCTCCAAGCAGATGAGCGATATTGCCAATTATCTGTCGAAGGAGGAGCTCGATCTCTTTGGCCTCAAGGTGAGTTTCGACTTTGACGCCCAAGGCGGAGTCGCCTCCGGCCGCCTGCCGCTACCGTTGGAATTCGTGGCCGGGCAGTTTAATGGCTGTGATCAGCCTCCAACGCAGGCCCGTCTGGAAGGCTTCGCGATCGAGATTGACGGACAGCTGACCAGCTTCAAGGTTGATCTTGACGGGCTCAGTCTACCGGAACGTCTGGCCTTGGGTGCGGCGCTGCGCTGCCGGTTGATGGCGGCGGTCGGCCCAGTGTCAGGCCTCCTGAGTATAGGCAATGTCGAGATCGGTCGCGGGATCGCTGCCGCTGACCTGACCTTCAGCGGACTGCCCTTCCTTGGCAATATCACCATGCGTGTCGACTTCGCCGATCCCACGGCCGATCCTTTGGGGGTCCTGTATGGCGCGATAGCCGAGAGGGCCGAGCTCATTCTGGCCACCGAACTGGAACAGGCGGCAAAGGATGGTCTCAATCTTCCAGGCGTGGGGGCGTTCAGACCGGAGCCCGGCAAGTTCGCGCTCGATTTGATCGACAAAGACAGCCTTAAAATAAAGGATAACAGGTCCATTTCAGTGACCGGGAGGCTACTGATCGCCAACAGCTACGACGTCAGGGCGCGCATCGTCTTTCCTCTCGATCCAGGAAATCTCGGAGCTTTCCGCGTCGACCTGCCAGATGGCGTCGAGACGGCCCTGCTCGACCAACTCGTCAGCACCGTGTCCAATCTCCTGCCTTTCCCGGGCAACGGCGTGAAGGTCGTCGCACCCCGCGTCGCCAAGCTGGATGACGCCGGCTTACGATGGGGCCTGGTGTTCGGCTTGACCGTTGAAATGGAGCTCGGGGGGCAAGGATTTCGCATCGCTGTGCAACGCGTTGCAATATCGCTCGACGGCGTCGAGTTGGATCGAGAGATTCGGCTCGGGCTCAAGACTCCAATGTATTTCGGCCCAGTCGCACTGTCTCAGATCATCGTCATCTACCATACCGGCAGCGATGGCGGTGCAAAGGGCCTCGCCCTGGGCGCCGACTTGACCGCCCTCGAACCCCAACTCGCCAACGTCCTCAAGATCGAATCCATCTTGGATCTACGCGACATTGATCGTGCGCGCTTCGATCTCCAAGGGCGGCTGATTGCGTTCAATTCCGTCGCTCTGCTCGAAGCCACAGGGCTCGTCGACCTGGCCGGACAGGAAGCGAGGTTTGATGCAGCCACGACCGATACCATCAAGACGATCATCAAGGCTTCGGCCGAGGGCGAGATCGTCGGGCGCGGGGTGAACCTTTTCAAGGCCAAGTCGTCGATTGAACTGTTGGGTGTCGATATGAGCAGCTCGCTCGTATCGTTCTGTACCAAATCATGCGATCCGCTGTTTCCCGATGGTGGATCGGCAAAGCTGAGTGTGAGCCAGCGTTTCCTTTTCGGGACCGGCAACCTGGATGCGGCGACCGATCTCGAGTTCAGCAATCCGGGGCTGAAGGCCGGCGTCGGTCTCGATTTGTTCGGATGGGAACCCGGCGGGGCAGGTTTCTCGGCCAACACCAATCTCGCCCGCCTCGAACTCAGTTTCCTTGGTATCGATGTCGGCATCACGACTCCGACGGTGGAGCTGATGACGCCGGCGCTAATTGCTGATGTCCTGAAAAGCCTCCTCGACATCGATCTCAAGAATTTGCTCAAGCTGCCCAAAGAGGTCGAAATTTCCCTGATGAAGGGTGACGGATCCATCGGCTCAGTCAGCCCTGGGGGCAGCGACGGCTCCAGTCAGGCCCAAGGCGGTTCCGACGATGGCGGCGCGGAAGCGGCGGTTCCCCCCGGCATTCAGCCAGGCCCGGGGCCGGGCACGAACCCCGCGCTTCCCGAGGCCGCTGGCGGACCGCCTGCCGAGATCAAGGCCACCGGACCGGCACAGCCATACTGGGGCGAAAGCGTCACGGGCATCTACTGTGAGGAGGTCTCAGGATCGGACAACAACGGACGTGCCATCGCGGATGGCGATCGCTACGAACTCTGGGGTCACGTGTTTAATCCGCCGTCGGCTGCTCTTTCCCCGCTGCTCCAGGATTTTCACCCCCACCCGGAACCATCGCATTGGCACAGTCCCAACCTTTCTGCCGAAACCGCACGGAAAATCTGTGTCGTGGGCAATGGCGGCCGTACATTGCAGTTGTCACCCGATCTGGCCAATGTCGGGGTTGCGCGCGCTCCCATCGGCGCGCGCAATGGGGGCTGCGAGAACAACATTCCGGATTTCCGCTATTTCCGCTTCGATCGGGCCGACGAACAACGACGAGCGCAATTCACGAATGCCCAGCGCGCTGTTCTTTGTTACCAGGTAGGCGCACAGCGTTTCGATATTGAAGCTCGGCTGCTCTGGAAGCTGAGCGGCGGCTATCTCGCGATCCTCTATTGCCCGTTCGTACCGCATGACATTAAGTCGATATTAGAAGCGATGCCGGGTTGGATAGCGGCTTGCGGCGAAGGTCAACCCGGATACGTCGACCTTACCGCTGCGGGCGACGAAGCCACGGTGATCGGCGATCGCACAGAACTCGATCTGATCGAAGACCGCCTGCGCGGCTTGTTGATGAACAGCGGTGCGCCGCCAAAACTCAACGAGGTCATTGATAGCGGCGAATTCTCATTCGGAGATGCAGTCGTGCGGTTTGAGCAGCGGAACGTCTTTCGCGGCGACGGGCAGATCGAAGCGATGCGTTTCGATCTCGAACTTCCGACCGACCAGACAGGGGTTACCCGTGTCGAATTGCTGCGCCTTACCAAGCCGGCTGATCTGAATTCCAGCCTCTGGCATTGGCTGCAGCCTGATCGCAAGGGCATCCGGGCAGAGTTGCTGCGCCGCTGGCTTAGCACCGGTAAAAAGCCCGATGTGATCCGCTCATGGCCTGAAGAAGGCTGGCTCGCCCTTCGGCAGTCGAAGGAGCCCTACGCCGAAAGACAGGTCTGGTTGAACGATATGGGGGCGGCGGAGCCTGGCGTTTGGACGCTGGATGCTCCTGTCGCACCACCTGGAAGCGCAACTGCGTTTGGCGGTTCTGAGGTCGCACCATGGATGGACGGCCTCAAGGCGCTGGTGCCGTTCTTTAAGGACCAAGCGTCCTGGACGCTCACACTTGGAGCCGCGCGTGAAACCGGCATGGCCGTGTATGCCTTCTGGGCCGGGGAGAATGCCGTGGTGACCGATGCGTTCGCTGACCGCATGATCGTCCACCTGCATCAGCTCCCCAAGGTCCCGGAAGCCAATCAGGCCGTTTGGACCGGCGGTGCGAAGCCACCGGGCCGTTCCTTGTGTGGCACTGCGGCAGGCATTGTCCCGAAGATGCGGGACCTTGCCGAGCCGACGCTCGTCAACCGCGTGGCCTTGGCGAGCGCGCTGACCGACGCAGATGCAATGACAAAGAAGGCAGGCCTCAAGGTCCATGTGTTCGGAATTTTGGCCGAAGTTCTAGGAGAATGCCAGTGACTGGTCCCGCGGCACAGGTGCGACCCGTCGCGCACAACAAGGCATCGCTTAAGCACAAGGTGCGTCTGACTCGGGACTGGGCCGGTCGTCACTTGTTTGATCAGCACCTGTCGCTGTCATGGATAGGCTGGATCGTGATGATGCTTCTCGCTCTCGCCTTGGCCCTCGGGAGCTATGCCGGTTTGCAGAGACTTGCCCAGGGACGGCTCTTGCAGATTGCCGAAACGGTCGACCTGGCCCAGGCATTCTGTTCGGGGATGCCGGCACTCAATCAGAATGATTGCGCGGCGAAACCGCAAGACCCAGTGACGCCCGCGCCGTTCAGCGACGAGGTGATCTGGAACTTGTTGATCGATGCCGGCGTGATCGGTCCGGACACCGTGGCGACCCCAGCCGATCTCGTCACGCAAACGGGCAGCGATGGAGCTCTGGCAAACACATACAAAATGCTGAAGGATGCCAAGCGCCGACAGGAGCGAGGTCCGAACCTGTTGATAGCCTTCAGTCGCGGTGTCTGCAACAACGATACCTCGCGCGATGCCGGCACGGACCCGAGCGACGTAGTTCTCGCCGATTCGGCTTATGCACCCGCGGTCGCCTATTTCATCGCGCGGCTCTATCCGTCCGACTACACCGATGCGTCGGCACTGAGTGACAGCGTATTCATGGCGAACGCAGCAGCAGGGGAGTTCGATCTTTCGGTGCTTCGCATGTCGGTGCCAAACTCCGTCACCGACAGTGAGATTGCCAATGCGATGTTTCTCAAGTCTCAGGCCACTGACGGCAGTGGCTACCGGTATGGCAAAAACCGATGTGGCGCGCAGCCGATGGGCGCGAACGGTCAGCCCCTATCCGAACAAGACCTGTGGCGCAGCTTTGACCACATGGAGAAGCTTCTGACCTGGGGCATCGGCCAGATGCGTACCACGGGCGAGTACAGGAGCGGCGTCTTTTACGTCACCCTCATAACTGGGTGGGAGCAGTTCCTGATCTTCCTGATTGGTTACTTCGCTCTCGTTCTTTGCCTTGGGCGACTGTCGGCCGCCGCGATCATGATGAAAATCTCACAGCGGATGATCAGAACCGGAGCCGAAGTTGATCCAGGGCGCGACAACGTCGTCAGGCTCCTGGCACGGGCAGGTGCGCAAGTGCGATCGCTCGATCCTGGCGAGCGCGCCTATTGGAAGGACCAGCTGATGGACGAGATCGCCTCGGCGCGGTGGCCCATGCGTTTTGCAATCGCCACACTGCCTGCTCTCGGCTTCATCGGAACGGTGCGCGGCATCATGAATAGTCTGACCGGGGCCGATGCAATCGTCTGGGCAACAACGGCTTCAGAGCGCGCTCAGGCCATCAGCACACTCTCTGCCGACTTGGGATTGGCCTTCGCAACGACGCTTCTCGCACTCGCGTTTGGCATCCTGCTTTCGTTGCTCGCTGCACTGGAGGTGCGTTATTTCGAGCAGTCGATCCTACCGCTTTTCGGCCACTACGCATTCGACACCGACGATCACGTCGAAGAAGAAACGGAGACAGAACGGGACCCCGCTAGAGGCGGCAAAACGACATCAATGGACTTGGCACATGACGCGAGCCCCGCATGATTGACGATGACGACGTTTTGATGATGAGTCTGACCGACGCCCTGACGTGCGTGCTCGCCGCGTCCGTGGCCCTGTTTCTTATCTTCGTCGTCTTCATCAAACTTGTGCCTTCTGCTGCCTCCAGTTCCGGTAGCTCCAGCGTGTCTCGAATGCGCAACGCCGTTGCGGCCGACTTGAAGTCAGGCGATTCCACGGCCCTGCTTCGCATCGCTTCATCCGACTGCTCGGCTATCGAAGGATTGCAGGTCGGTGACGCTGCTGATGTTTCCTGGATAATCCGGAATAACCAATCGGGTGCCACCAGTTGCGCCCGACTTGTTCGGCTGCAGGCCGGGTTGACCAAACCGATTTATGCGATCGCATCGTTCATGCCGGGTGCGGCGATGTCTATGCATCTCGAGGTCGGTTCGGAAGGCTGGCCACAAGCTTCTGCCCTCGAGCTTGATCCCAAGCATTACGTCGCCTGTCCTGGCGGTAAGGTCATACTGGCGCTGGTTCGCAACGACGACGATTATATTGTTGCGCCGACAAAGGCGGGCTGTGACTAATGTCCCGCAAGCGCATCAGCCACCGACCGCCGAGCCTAGCGCTGAGTTTCGTTGACACCGTGTCAGGCGGGTTTGGGGCGGCGTTTTTTCTGTTTCTCATCTTTGCGTCACTGCCGATCGAAGGCGAGACTCAGACGTCAGGAGGTGGCCAACGCTTCCTGGAAATCTGGATGTACTGGCCGGACAATGCCGGTGTGGCCGAGCTCTACTTGACGCACAGCGACAATCGGCCGATCCGTTTCACCAGCAGTCTAATGAAGGAGGATCCTAAGACGGGGCGACTGCAAACAGATCCGCTCGTGCGCCCGTTCTGGAAAGAGGGCTTTGCATCTGGTTTCTCGTGGTTCGGGGAAACGCGCATGTCTGCAGCCTCACCAGTTGCTGACGGGGCAACGGAGACGCGAGCCACGCGCTTCCGTCTCGCCAACCATTGCGCAGGCAATCTGCGCGTATCCGCTTCCGTATTCGGGCGCCGCAGCGCAGCCGATTGGCTGACCGGCGGACCGCTTCCCGCGGTTCCTGTCAAGATCGAGCTCATCGTGTCGTCCGGCCATGGAAAGAGGGAAATCTATACAGGCGAAGCATTAGCCACCTCTGATGGCCTTGGGACACCCGTTGAACTAAAGCGCGACACGACGGCTGATTTCAATGTCTGGCTCCAAGAGGCGACAAGCGATCAACCGTGGTGTCAGAGAATCTAACGTCGCCTTAACGTTCTGCGAACCTTCGCGGCAAACGAGGAAGCCAGCGATACCCTAAAGAACGAGGTTTTGCTCGAGCCTGAAGCACAGCTGTAGCTAGGATGTTCACTGGGCCAAAAGGATCGCATAATGTATCGACTGGAAGGAAGCCCTGTCGTCCCAATGGCAGCGAGCGATCACTATCTTCTCAGTGACTTGCCAGACGCACCCCTGGACCGCCATCCGGTGTGGAACCACTTTCAAAGAAGATGACACCTCGAGCTTCGTAAACGCGTTTGATAGCTTCGACTGTTACGGGTTGGGGACCCCTTGGCCCAGCATCATCCTGCTCAACGCGGCTGACCGTATTCGCCGTGACCTTAGCCAGTTCCGCGACTTCCCGTACTCCGAGCTTGAGGATTGCACGTGCGGCACGAGCTTGGGCAGGATTCACAGCGACCTCGTATTTATTTCGATACACGGTATTGACAAATACCCAGACGCTATATAGATACACTGCATCGATATTTCCTTCAACGATTCCGCGTTGTTCGCTGGGCGTATTCCGTCCTGCGCACGGAACTGTGTCTTCTCCGAACAACGGAGCGTCGCTATGGAACTTCGCCAACTCTCGTTCTTCGTTGCGGTCGCCGAGGAACTGCACTTCAATCGGGCCGCGGCGCGGATGTGCATCGCCCAGCCGGCGCTGAGTGGACATATCCAGGCGCTGGAGAAGGAGCTCGGGGTCCGGCTGCTTGAGCGTTCGACGCGCCGAGTGGAACTGACGCGGGCAGGGGAGGTGTTCTACGACCGGGCAGTCCGGATCATTGGCGATGTCGGGCTATCGATGGATGTGGCGCGGTCTGCTGCCGGCAAGGCTGCGCGGACGATCAAGATCGGGACCGTGTATCCCGCGACCATTGGGGTTTTGCCGGCGTTTCTGTCGCGTATCGGCCGGAAGTTTCCGGACGTCGCGCTGCATGTGACGAGTGGTTCGACCAGCGACATCATCCGCTCCATCGAGAACGGCCAGATCAATCTCGGCTTCATCCGTCCGGTCGAAAACATCGGGTCCTTGCGCTTCTTCTCGATCGCGCATGAGCGCTATCTGCTGGCGATGGAAAGGTCGAGCCCGCTGGCGCTCCTAAACGAGATCGACATCGAGGATCTGAGGGGAGAGAAGATCATCGCTTTCTCCCGT
Organism: Hyphomicrobiales bacterium; assembly: GCA_900469625.1. GTDB lineage: Bacteria > Pseudomonadota > Alphaproteobacteria > Rhizobiales > Rhizobiaceae > Ensifer. The sequence goes on along the minus strand of UBXV01000035.1, from coordinate 121,545 downwards.
CAGAATCTTTCCTATTCGGAACGCTATTTCTCCGAGATGTTCGAGACCCACGGTTTGACAGGCAACATCGCCTATAGCTGCGACGATACCTTCTCGCTGGTGTCGCTGGTCTCCGCCGGGCTTGGTATCGGCTTTGCGCCGGAATGGACGAAGGACTTGCCAAACCGCGGTTTCGAACTTCGGCCGGTACGCGGCGTCGATCTGAAGATCGGGCTTGGGGTTGCCTGGAACAAGGAAGACCCGACGGCATCACGGGACGACATCATCGACATTGCCCGGTCGCTGGCGCGGCCGGGCAGGTAACGGAATGCGCTGAAGCGAATTCCCGCCGTGTGGAATTCGACGTTCAGGCTGACATGACGTTTTCGGCCTTCGATTTTCCGGTCTTGCGGTCCTGGCCAAGTTCATAGCTGACCTTTTGCCCGTCGCGCAGCGAGGTTGCACCTTGAAGCGCCGACACGTGGACAAAGACATCCGGTCCACCGTTGTCAGGCGTGATGAATCCAAAACCTTTGTCCTGATTGAAAAACTTAACGGTACCGGTAGCCATGGTGATCCTCACCAGCTGACTGCTCTTTCGTATGCCGCGGGACCTTATCCAGGGCGAGCCTTTCGGGCAATCGAGTATGCGCCCACATCGCGGCTTTCGTGGCCGGCATCTATCCCTTGGCAGCAGGCAAATAACCCCGGTTTGCGCGGCTTGAAGCCGCAACATTTCTCTCGAAGGGGAGGGGCCCGGGGGGCGCTGCCCCCTTCGCCCCTTCAAGCACCTGCCGCCCAGCTTCCTCCACTCCACTGACGTTGCGCTCCGTGCAGCCGGTTCCCCGCGCCGGCGCTTTTACCCCACCCCCCCGCTGGTCCGCCCGAGCTCGGGAAGCAGGAGCGAAGGGCTCCCGCTTCGCGAGATCAAGGGAAAGGGCAAGAACATGGCAAAGACAAACGCAACGGCGACTACCAGCAGCAACGATATCTATGAACGCATCACCCAGCGCATCGTCGAGCAGCTCGAAGCCGGCACGCGGCCGTGGATGCAGCCTTGGGGCGCCGGTGGAACGCCCGTCAGGCCCTTGCGTCACAACGGGATTGCCTATCGCGGCATCAACACGGTGTTGCTTTGGATGACAGCTGCCGAACGCGGTTATGGTTCGAGCTACTGGATGACGTTTCGCCAGGCGCAGGAACTTGGCGGCAATGTGCGCAAGGGTGAGAAATCCACACTCGTCGTTTATGCCAATGCCATTGAGCGCAAAGAGACCGACGATGAAGGCGAAGAGATCGAGCGTCGCATCCCGTTCATGAAGGGCTATAGCGTTTTCAACGCCGACCAGATCGACGGCCTGCCGTCGCATTTCTACGCAACCCCGACCAAGCCCGCCGGCAGTGAAGACAAGCAGCGCATCGAGGCTGCCGATCGCTTCTTTGCCAATCTCGGCGCCGACATTCGCCATGGTGGCAACCGGGCATTTTATCACCCCGCCGGCGACTTCATCCAAATGCCGCTCTTCGAAGCGTTCGTCTCGGCCGAAACGCACGCAACGACACTCGGGCATGAGTGCATCCATTGGACCATGAAGGGCACCCGGCTTGACCGCAACCTTGGTCACGAGACGTGGGGCGATGAAGGGTATGCGAAGGAGGAACTGGTCGCCGAGCTCGGGAGCGTGTTCGTAGCGGCCGACCTCGGTCTCTCGATCGAACCGCGTGAAGATCATGCTGCCTATATCGCCTCCTGGCTGAAGGTCCTGAAAAACGACAAGCGCGCCGTTTTCCAGATGGCTGCCCACGCCGAACGCGCGGTTGCTTACCTGCACGGATTGCAGCCGAACCGAGATGGCGTCGCGGCAAGCGACCAGGCCGTCGCGTAAGGAATACTGCCATCTCATACCTCCAGGAGGATCTCCCGCAGATCCGTCCTGGGGGATTGTGGCCGGCGGTCGCCCCGCCGAGCGGGGCGACAAGATAGCGCGGTCCGCATCTATCGCGGCGCGCGGGCCTGCGGCCGATAGCCCCGCCTCAGCTTTCGCCGAGTAAGATCAAGGAACAGACGGATCGCGTCGTCTTCTCGTGAGAATTGATGCGCAGCCGACTGGCCGCGCGCGCCGATGCGTCCCCAACGTCGGATGAGGCAGATTTCCCCAAACAGGTTGCTGTCGATCTCGATCGAATAGAACCGCGCCATGTTGCAGGTCGCGTCTCTTCGTTCGATGTAGAGGCGATAGGGTTGCGTAATCATCGCGATAGAATCGCGCCTTCCGAGCAAGCCGTCCAACGACACTTATGAATCGATTGAGCGCCATCGATTCATGCTCGTGATAGATGGGCCCGGCAGCAACGGCGCAACGTCGCTGGGCCACGCTTGTTGCGGTAGGAGAGGGCGATGTCGTCTAGCGCTCCGTGTCCTTGCGTTTGAGAAGGCCAGCGCGGATCACCGCCGCCTTTGATGTCGGGGAGGGGCCCGGCGGTGGCGATTTTCGACCGCGCGATCCATCGCGTTCCTTGAACCCTTCATATTTCTCTTGCGCATCCAACCTGTCAGCGTCGGACACTGGGCCGACCAGGGCGCCATTGATGTCATGGCGAAGAGAACCAGGGCGCGCGACCGCAATCTGATAGCTGCGCGAGCGCACATAGCTTGCCATGACTTTACGCAAAGCCGCGACGCTAATGTCCGGTTTGAGCAGAGGGCGGATCTCGTTCCAGAGGCCGAGTGCGAAGGGGCGGATCGGGTCGCCAACCTCTGTTGGTAGGATTGCGATTGGCCGGATGAGGAGGGCGTTGATCGCCTCGGTCTTGGTGACTTCGCGTTCGCGCGCCAGGACTTGGCTCGCGCTCTTTCGAAAAGATTTCGTTGCTGCCGGTTTCTGACCCATTGCCGCCCGTACCCACCAGATGCCGCCGGTCCGGATAGCTCTTCGAGACCCAGTACCCATCACGCATGCTTCAGAGCATCTACCGCTGATGCTGCGAAACACAAGTCCCGCGCGCATTCTACTTCGCGCGCTGGAACAAGTCGGCGAACTCCTTGTCTTCGAAATACCGGATCTTGGAGACGACTGCTGGCAGCTGCCCCTGGCGCAGCAGGATCATTTTGTTCGCCGATAGCCGCAGGATTTCGTCGGCATTGATCAGGTCGCGCGCCGAGATATGTTCGGCGCGGGATGTGCCGCTGTTGCTGAAGGAGCGGGTGGTATAGTTGACATCGGTCTTACCGATCGTTCGCGCAATCAGTTCTGCGGTCTCAACGTCATTGACACCGAAGACCTGGAGCACGGCCGCATTCGACAGGAACGTCCCAGCGCGGCGACCATAGATGGCGCGTAGCTGGTGAATGTCCTGCAAGATCGGCCAGAGCTGCACGCCGTAGCCCGCCATCAAGCCCATGGCGCGTTCGATCGGCGCCAGATGACCGAGGGCGGCGAATTCATCGAGCAGATAGAGGACCGGATTGGTCGGCGACGTGGCGTCGCGCGCCATGTCGGTGAGGCCCTGGCTGATCAGCAAACGAAGCCATCGCGCATAGGTCGACAGCCGGTCGGGCGGCAGAACCAGGAACACGGTGGTGTTCTGCTGCTTCAGGTCTTTGAAGCGAAAATCCGAACGGCTGAGAACACCGATCATGCGCGGGCTATCGAGGAAATGGGTATGGCGCTGTGCGGCCGAAAGCACGCCCGCGGCCTCGCGATCGGATTTGCCGAGGTGACGATTGGCAGCGCGCGCGATCAGCCCATTCGCCTCGTCCGTCTCCTGCATGCGCGCCATCAGCGCCAGGAAGTGCTCCGGCGCCAAGGTCAGATACTCGCGCAATGTTCCGAGGTGTCGACGACCAGGAGACTCTGCAGCAACGATCTTCAAGATCAAGCCGGCTATCAGGGCCTTCGCCTCTTCGTTCCAGTGGGCCTCTCCGCCCGTGCCCGGTTCGTCGTAGACGAGTGCGTCGGCAAGCGTGCTTGCGTCCTCGGCAATATCTAGGCTCTCCGGATCGAGCAGGTCGAGTGGGTTGTAGGAAGCCGATCGCTGACCCGTGACCTCGAAGGGATCGAGAACATGGACAGCGCCAAATCGCTCGCGCGCGTTTCCCGTGACTTTGGCATTTTCGCCTTTCGGGTCGATGCAGATGATCGAACGATCTGCGGTCAGCAGGTTCGGGATAACGGTCCCGATACCTTTGCCGGTTCTCGTCGGTGCCATCGTCAAGAGATGCGCCGGTCCATCGTAGCGCAAGAGCTGATCGGTCGGTGGATCGCGTCCGATGAGCAAGCCTTCGTCGCCTGCTGTGAGTTGCTTCAGTTCGCGCTTGTTGGCCCAACGCGCCGTCCCGAAGACGGCGGTCGTGACGTCGACTGAGATGAAGGCGGCGATGAAGCCGAGCACGCCGAGCGCGATTGGAAGGTTCTTTGCGATGAGAATGACAACGTCACTGGCAACACCATGCTCAGCGCCAAGGACGTGGTGGATGAGAAAGTTTGTCAGCAGGAGCAGCGCCGACAGAGCGAGACCGAAAATGACCGCCGCAAGCGCAAGGAAAGGCGCTTTGATCAGCGCCTTCAGGGCAGGGGTGAGCTTCATTCCGCCGCCCTGCTGTTCGCCTCGATCTCAGCCGAACCGAGGATGTCATCAAACAGCGTCTTGTCAGCGTCGCGCACCAGAAAGCCGGGCAACTCTCGTTGCAGCCACTCCCGCAAACGACGCGTAAATTCCGGATCGTTGGAGTGCTCCAGCCGGTGAAGCACCAACGCGCCAAGCAGGATCTTGCGGCGGGTGTCCTGGGCGCGCTCCTGTTTTCCGAGCCGGGCTTTGAGCGTCTTCTTGCGCTCTTCGAGTTCTGCGAGGCGTTGGGTGATCGACTTGCGTGCCATGCGGTACTCCTTGTGCTTGTGATGCCCCAGAGTTTCTGCCATTGCGCGTTGTGCCTGAAAGCTATTCAACGCTGCGGAATGCACAACCCTGAATTGGCACTGGAACGGTGCATCTTGCATGATCCCGGACGAAGAGAGCGAAGCGAACGAAGTTTTAAGGGCGCACTTACGAGTTGCTGTGCAACTCAATGCGTTGTATGGTTGTGCGACTTTGGAGAGTGTCGCTTGGCCATCTACCATTGCAGCATGAAACCGATCGCTCGAAGCGGCGGCCGCAGTGCGGTTGCCGCAATCGCCTATCGCACGGCGACGAAGATGCTGAATGAGCGCGACGGCATCGTGCATGATTTCACCAGGAAGCAGGGCGTCGAGCATTCCGAGATCGTGCTTCCTGATGGCGTGAATGCGGACTGGGCGCTCGATCGTTCGACGCTTTGGAACGCGGTTGAGAAAGCCGAGAGCCGCAAAGACGCGCGCGTAGCGCGTGAGTTTGAGATCGCCCTTCCGCATGAGATGAGCGCGAGCGATCGGCTGGCGCTGACGCGCGACTTTGCGCGCGAGCTTGCCAACCGCTACGGCGCCGCCGTCGACTTCTCGATCCACCAGCCGCAGGGTGAAAGCGACATCCGCAACGTCCACGCGCATGTGGTGATGACAACGCGGGTGGTGACGGAACAGGGCCTCGGCGAAAAGACGCTGATCGAGCGCGAGAACAAATGGCTGCTCAACCACGATCAGCCGACCTCGCACATGCAGCTTCGTGATATCCGGCAGCTCTGGGAGCACCAGACCAATCGCCATCTGGCACGGCTCGGTCTTGATGTCCGGGTCGACCATCGTTCGCATCTCGAGCGTGGTTTGGAGATCGAGCCGACCGAGCATATGGGCGTGCATGCGTCGCAGATGGATCGGCGCGGCATGGAGGTGTCGCGCGGGCGGATCGATGCGAAGGCGGCGCGCTCCAACGCCGATTTGATCCGAAAGAAGCCCGAAGAGGTTCTGGCGATCATCACCGGCGAGAAGAGCGTGTTTGATCGTCACGATGTGGCGCGCGCACTGCATCGCTACATCGACGATCCCGATCGGTTCCGAAACGCCTTTGCCGCGGTCATGGCTTCGCCGGCGCTGGTGGAACTGAAGCCAGAAACCGCGACGGAGCTGGCGCGTTATTCGACGCGGGGAACGGTTGAGATCGAGTATGCGATGGCCTCAAGCGCAGACCGCATGGCTCAGCGTTCCAGTCACTCTGTCCACCGTTCCTATGTCGAGCGGGCCCTAGACATTCAGGACCAGGCCATTCGAGGAAGCGCTTCTTCTGCGTCACCTAAGCCGGCCAGCGGAACGGATCAGCGTCCGGTTGATCGCGACGTGAAGACAACGCGCACGGGGCTCAGCGAAGAGCAGCGCGCGGCGGTGCGCCACATCACAGGGCCTGAGCAGATCGCGACCGTGATTGGGTTTGCCGGAGCCGGAAAATCCACCATGCTTGCTGCGGCACGTCAGGCCTGGGAGATGCAAGGCTACCGTGTTCATGGCGCCGCTCTGGCCGGCAAGGCGGCCGAGGGACTGGAGAAATCTTCAGGGATCGCGGCGCGCACTTTGGCCTCCTGGGAATACGGCTGGCAGAATGAGAAAGGGCTGCTTGGAAAGGGCGATATCCTCGTCATCGATGAGGCCGGCATGATTGCAAGTCGGCAGCTTGCGAGGTTCGTCAAGCAAGCTGAAGTGCGAGGCGCCAAGCTCGTGCTCGTCGGCGATCACGAGCAGCTGCAGGCGATCGGCGCCGGGTCTCCCTTCCGGGCGATCTCCGAGCGGATCGGAGCGGTCGAGCTCTCCGAAATCCGCCGTCAGAAAGAAGCCTGGCAGCGCGAGGCGTCGATCGCCTTTGCCACGCATCGCACGGGCGAGGGGCTGGCGGTCTATGCCCAGCGTGGGGCGGTTCAATTCCGCGATCATCGCGACGAGGCTCGCGCAGCTTTAGTGTCTGACTATCTCGCCGACAGCGAGGCACGAGCAGCGGGGTCCCGCATCGCGCTCGCGCATCGGCGCGTCGACGTTAGGGCTATCAACGCCGACATCAGGTCGGGCCTTCAGGAGCGTGGTCGACTGGCGCGCGGTGACCAAGAGGATGCGGCCCTCGGGCGGGAACGTATCTACCGGACCAACAATGGCGACCGGTCCTTCGCCCTTGGCGATCGCATTGTGCTTCTCGAAAACAACCGCGATCTCGGCGCGAAGAACGGCATGCTTGGAACCGTTGAGGCCGTCGAGCCGGACGCACTATATATACGCCTCGACGGCAGCGGTGGCGCGAACAAAAGCGGCCGCGCAGTCTCCATACCGGTCAACAGTTACCGATCCTTTGATCACGGCTACGCGACGACGATCCACAAGTCGCAAGGGGCAACGGTCGACAGCACCTTCGTCATGGCATCCAGCACCATGGACCGGCATCTGGCCTATGTCGCCATGACCCGCCATCGCGACGATGTGCGGCTCTATGCCGGCCGGGATGAGATGAAGGACATGAAGGCGCTTGGCGCCAGCATGGGACGCTCGGGCGCGAAGGAAACGACGCTCGACTACACCAGCATCTTCGCCGCGCGCAGAGGGCTTGCTGAGGGGTTCGGCATCCAGAGTGAGATCGCCATCGCGCCGGCGTCCGAGGTCCCCAGACCCGGGCCTGCGCAGGATACGCAAACGGGATTTGCTGCACGAGAGGTAGGGCACGCGAGCGTCAAACCGCTCATCCCGGCGATCACGACATATGCACGCAGCATCGAGGAGATAGCACGCGAAAAAGCAAAGCCGGAATTCGATCGCGCCATGGAGGCGGTGCGATCCGTTGGTCGACAAATCTATGTTGACCCGGACAGTGCTGCCGTGAAAATCGGACAGGCGATCGTCGAGAACGGAGCAGACGGGCAGACGCTTGCAACCTCCGTGACCGAGTATCCGGAACGGTTCGGGGAGCTGCGCGGCAAGAGCGGGTTCTTCGGCGACAACAAGGAGCGCAAAGCTGCTCAGCACTCTTCCAAAGCCCTCGGTCTCCATGTCGCATCGGCGGCCAACACTTGGGCGCGCCGCCTTGAGGCCGAACGTAAATCGGAAGCCTGGCAGCGTGAGAAGAGGGACGTGGTTGAAGTTCCCGGTCTGACCGGGCGCAGCGAGGACATCTTGAAGCAGTTCGATGCCTTGCCTCAGGTCGACAAACCGCGGTTTCTCACAGAGCTCTCCGGCACGCCGGAAGGGCGCCAGGTGCTGGAGGAAACCAAAACCATTGCCCGCGCTCTTGAGCAGCGTTTGGGCAGCGCGGATCCGAGGAGTTTCAAGAAGGAGCTCGATCGGCTCGGGTTGAAAGATCCCGCCGTGATCGATCGCATCAAGGACGTCGCGCGTCTCGTCGATAGGACACACCGGGCGGAGTTGAGCCGGAGCTACGAACTGACCCGTGGGCTGAAGAGGGGGCTCGGTTTGGGAATGTAGGTCACCCGCGAGGAGGGCAGGGCGTGGGGGCGTCTCAGCTACGCGCCGCTCATGCATCACGCAAGGCAGCAGCCAGCACCCAGCAAAATCAGCACTGCCTGGTTGTCCCCACGGGAACGAACCGCATCGTTGGTCAAACGGCTGCGGCGTCCGCGCACATCGGAGGCCGTCCACAACCAACACTTGGAAATAGAATGTACCTAGCCGTTACAGAAGGCCGCATAATGTATCGACACCAGCGGTCTGACTGCGTCTCGAACGCAAGAGACGAAAGCAAGCCGCCGGCCTGTCATATAGGCCTGCGACGGTTTGTATCGTTACAGTATTGTTAGGAATATTGTATGTGGTTTGTATGCAATCAATCCTTGCTGCTAGGAGAACGACATGACCACCAAGTGGCCGCGACTCCTCCCCCATCCGGACTGCCATCAACGGCCTTTGTTCCCCTTGTGGACAAGGCCATCTCCTCAATCGCTGCCTATCGCTGAAACCGCGACGCGAATCCTGCGGCCTGGAGTACTCTGTCGGATACAGATTGCTTACTCGCCTTCTATAGGGGCGCACCTCGTCATCGCTCTTCCTCCCGTGCTTCTGGCTTGTCTCTGCCAATTCTGTTGTTGAAAGGCTGGCTCACCAGAAGCCGGTTTTGCATGAAGGCGAAAGCGCAACGTATCGAAATTCAGGAGAACGCAAGCGGCGTGAATAGTCGAGCGGCCGCCTGACGATACACCTAAGCATTGCATATGAATGGCTATAGCTTGCCACGAATGGGTCATAGCGTGCGTAGCTAATCTACATGAGAGCATATTATGGAATGGACACCTATTGTCTTCGGCGCGTTCAAGGCACTGGTATTGGGCGTTGGCATGTATTTCGCAGTCAAGTGGCACTATGTTCAGGCGGCGACGAAGGAAAGGCGGGCCGCCTTGCGCATGGGCGGTATGCTGGCCGCGGTCTTCCTTATATTCCTTCTGCTCGTGGGGATCATCGCATATGTCCTGAGCACGATGCTTGGTTTGGATTTGAACCTCCCTTGATGGCATCGCACCCAATGCAGCCGCGTCGCGCGGGAATGCAGGAACGACCCTTGAAAGGGAACGAGGTGGAGGATCGGGGCGATGGTCTAAATTGGGACGGCGCTTATCAAGCGGACGTTCAAGGCTCGCCGCGAGTCGCGGGCTGCAAGGCGCGGTGACAGGCCTTGTCCCATCAAGGCCTCGCCACAGATGCCCGTCGGCGAGAGGTCGTCATTTTTTTCGGTGTCGTGCCCGCGGCTGCAAGGCTTGGATCGAGCGTGAGCAATTCCTTGGCTTTTCCAACGCCTTTCAAAGCGAATCGCCCGACGGAAACGAGCTTGTCTCGTTCCTCCCCCAGCAGGAGGTCGGCGAATTCCGAGGAGCAGAGCATGTTTCGCCCCGTGGAATGGCACATGTCGCTGATGCGGCTGACTTCATTGACTGCCTGGCCAACCACAGTGAAATCGAGCCGGTCGGGTGTGCCGATGTTGCCGTAGAGCACATCGCCCGCATGCAGGCCGAGATGGATGTCGGCGACAGGCAAGCCCTCTGTTTTGCGGCGGCGTGCAAGCTGGTCGAGCCGCAGCCGGAGATCGTGCTCCGCGTCAACGGCCGCTCGGCACGCATGTTCCGGCCGGGAACTCGTAAACATCGCCAGCACGCCGTCTCCGATCAGCTTCAGGACATCACCGCCGGCCGACTTGACCGCCCCAATCACCGCCTCTGCATAGTCGTTGATCAGAGGGATCAACTGATCGGCCTGCACGGACTCGGAGAGATGGGTGTAGCCGGTGATGTCCGAATACCAGAGCACGGCCCGGATACGCCTCACAGCATCATGTCGAATCGCGCCGCTGAGCACACGCCGGCCGGCATCGCGGCCGAGATAGGCTTCGGCGAGCGTCTTCGTCAGCCGGGTTTGTGCAGCGGACCTGATGGCGAGACCGAGGTGAGGCGTCAGCTGCGCGAGGCAGGCCACATCAGCGTCGCTGAATCCTCCCGGCCGGGCCGTGGTGAAACGCGCATAGAATGCATCGACATCTTCGGCGCGGACTGCCTGCCGCGTACGGTAGACGAAAGCCAGATAGTCAGTTTGACCAGCGTCACACAATTCCTGAATCGCTGAATAGCCGTGGGTTTCGCCGTGCTCCAGCCGGCAGCGCAGCGAGGTCTCGCGCCGGCGCAGCATCTGCAGGAAGGGGCTACGCGACCACTGCGCCGTACCTTTCGGATCACGCCTGCCGACATACTCTTCTTCGCGGAAAGGGTTTTCGGGCCCCTCGTCCCAAAAATACGCGCGCGCCTCATACATCGGATGTAGCGTGTCGATCATCACGAAGGCTTTGCCGAGCGGCAGTCCAGCCTCGACGCATCGTTCGCAGAATGCCTGCGTCAACGAGCCCTCGTCTCGAATCCCTAGCAGGCCGGCCTCAGCCAACCACGCGGCGATCTTGTTGCAATCACGGGTATCCATGACCCGATCATAGCGGCATCGTCCGCAGGTAAGAAGCCTAATTGCGCTGCCGGTCTAGCTGAAGTTGCGAGGGGTCAATGCAGGACGTGAAGTTTTGGTTGCCCAGACGCCGACGACGGCCATCGCTTGCCTGCCGCGCGGGTTACCTCATCGAGCGTGGACTGTGCGCAGCTGACGCAGACATCGATGGAGGCAGGCAGTGTGAACTGGCGCGGTCGAATACATCCAGCGGATACCGCGAGCAGGCCCGTCCCGAAGGCCTCGGCAACAAGGCGTTTTGAAAGCGAGTGAATCACGGCGGTGATCTCTGTATTTGGTCTGTGATGGCGTTAGACAGATGGCGCCTGTGTGCCCATCGCTATCGGTGAAACTGATCGGCACACAAGGTGGCTATTTCCCCAACAGTTTCTTGAGAACCACCACCATTCGCTCGAAGACACCCGAGTTTTCAGGTCGCTCTGGCATTTTCCCCCTGGGTGCGCGCTTAACTGAAGGATAGATTTGCACCGGAATGGACGCTGGATCCGCCCAATCGTAACTTCCTGCTTCGGAAGGTGAGTGGGGGGTGGACTTCAGGATTGGCCTTGGCGTCGCCTGGTCGAAGGACGATCCGACAGCTGCCCGAGCCCCAAAACGATTGCATAATGTAACGTCAGGAAGCGGCTAAACTCCAAAGCCTCCCCAGTAGCGACGATACTGGGTTTTGTCATGCAGGCGCATTGTGCTTGTGAAGGAGATTTGACATGCCTGCAAATGCACTGGTCCAGACGCGGATTGATGCGGACATCAAGGACCGCGCCACGGCTGTTCTGCAAAACATGGGGCTGACTGTATCGGACGCCGTTCGTATCCTTCTGACGCGAACGGCGAACGAGGGCTCATTACCGCTCGAGATGGTCAGTGACGCCCGCGATGCCTGGGTCCGCGCCAAAGTGGGGCTGGCAACCGATGAGGCTTGTCTGGGCGCAGTATGCGCTTGACGATCGAGACGCAGATTGCGCATGCAGTTCGGCGTCTCCTCGACTTTCCCGAAAGCGGCCGCCCTGTTCGAATTGAGGGAACGCGGGAGTTGGTAATTCCGCGCACTCCTTATGTCGCCGCGTACACGGTGACAGTCGACCGCGTCCGCATACTGCGCATTTTGCACGGCGCCCTGATATGGCCCTCTGAGCTCGGCAACGAGTGAATCCTACGCCAATTCTTTTAGCTGTCGGCGTTTCGATTCCTTTTAAGTCGAGGGTTCAAGATAAATCGATTGCCGCTGCTCAGCGGGGGCGAGCTTGGGGCTCGACGCGATTATGGACGTGCACAAAGTCGACGTCTCTGCATGGCAAGCGATGACAAATTCATTGCGGTTTTGAATCAAGCTTGTGGTCGACTGCTTGTGGTGGTGTCCCGCCGAGGGCCCGGATAAGCGTTGCTTCGTTCAAGAGCCGCGCCAGCTGGTTGTTCATTAAGCTATCAGTCGCTAGCCTCGTGCCCTCCTGCGCGTCAAGAAGAGGGCGCAGCGCAATCGCCCCCGCACGAAACCGGGTCTCGTAAAGTGCCTCGGCGCGCTTGCGCGCATCCAGCGCGCGTCTCAGGTGCTGGTGCTGGCGGGTGAGATATGCCCTGGATGAAAGGCCGTTCGAGACTTCGGTCAACGCCGTCAGCATCGTTCGACGAAAGGAGGAGACGGCCTCTTCGTATTGAACGTCCGAAACACGTATTTGCAGGTCCATCTTGCGCATGTTCAGAAATGGCAGGATCGCATTTGTCCCGAGCGTCGCTACGGGATTGGCCACGAGTTCGGCAAGTTCCTTGCCACCGGCGCCAAGATTACCCGTCAGCGATATCGGTGGATAAAAACTTGCCCTCGTTTCGTCTGTTCTGCGAAGTGCTGCCCGAAGCCGCGTTTCGGCTGCACGCAGATCCGGCCGGCGTCCTATAAGGCTCGCAGGCAGCCCAGGCGCCAATTCAGGCAATTTTCCTTGCGGTAGCCGTTTTGGCTCGGCTAGCGGGCTGGCCCTACCATTCAACAGGTCCACTAGACGGTTGCGCAACACGTCACGGTCGCGCTTGAGCAGTTCCTGGGAGGCGCGTTGCGCTTCTAGCGCCTGCGTTATCTCGTAGTGTTCGAGGTCCGATGCTGTCCCGGCTGTACGCATGGTTTCGACGATATCGCGTGTGCGCAAGGTCACGGCGAGCCCGAAAGACGCGCTATCCAACATCTGGTTCGCATGGGCGAGTTGCCACCACGTCGACACCGTCGCTGCCGCGACCGCCAGGCGTGCGGCTTCAAGATCATCCGTCGATGCTAAAGCTTCTAGATTGCCGATGTCGCGAGCGGCCGCCATCTTCCCCCACAAGTCCAATTCGTAGGAAAGGGCGAGGCTGGATTGAACATTCTGGCTGGCGTCGCCTCTGCGGTCAAAGGGCATACGCCCGCTTCCGCCGACATCGCCCGAGAATTTCGGAGCGCCCGCCTCGGCTGATAGCCCTGCATTCAAACCGGCGCGGCGCACGCGTAGGCTTGCGGCCATAACATCATTGTTGGCCGCAAGCACGACGGGGACGAGGGCATCGAGGCCCGGATCACCAAATGCCGTCCACCACCGTTCTGTTGTCGCGGGATGTTCCCTGCTGCCGGGAGCTTTCCGTGTCGGCCAGCTAAGGCCGGACGGGACTTCTGGCCGTTGATATTCGGCCGTGGTCAGGCAGCCCGCGAGCGTAATGCCGATTGGTAGAACGATCCCTATCTGGAACAAGCGCATGGTGTTTACTCGCTTGCCAGGGCACGCACAGGGTCAAGGCGTGCTGCGCCGCGTGCCGGCAGGTAACCAAATGCCAGACCGATCACAACAGTGAAGCCCGAGGCCAGGAGAATGGCTCCAGGACTCAGCACGATCGGAAGCGGAGACATGAGCGCGCTCGAAACGAACGACAGCACAATTGCAAGTGCGACGCCGAACCCGCCGCCCACTAGGCAGACCGCGACGGCCTCGATCATGAATTGCGCCATGATGTCACGCCGCCTGGCGCCAAGTGCCATGCGAAGGCCGATTTCACGGGTTCGCTCCGTGACGGAGATCAGCATGATGTTCATTACCCCAATGCCGCCGACCACCAGGGCAACCGTGGCCAGTGCGGCAATCAGCAGGCTAAATGTCGCCATAGTGTTTTCGCTGGCGCGACGAACTTGGTCGTTGTTGAAAATGAAGAAGTCCTTCACCCCATGCCGGCGTTGCAGCAAGTTGCTCGCAGCACGCTCGGCCAGGGTCGTGTCGATGTTGTCGCGTACACGCAGCGTGATGTTTGCCAGCGGCAGTGTTCCAGTCACACGCGAGCGCAAAGCCGTGTGGGTCATGTAGGCCGTTGCTGCCCCGCCCCGGAAATGCGGCAGCGCCATGACACCGACGACGGTCGCTGGCGTCTTGCCGAGCAGGAGCTGTTTTCCTACCGGCTCGGCGCTTCCAAAGAGGCTTGGCACAGCAGGTTCCGACAGCACCACGTTCGAATTGGCCTCTACCAAATCCTCCTGCGTGAGCAGCCGGCCGGAAACCAGCTTCATGCCATTTGCTCGAAAATAGGAGGGTCCTACGCCGATCACCTGCAGGTCTACCGTCCGGGCACCGTTGCGGACCTTCTGGCTTGTGGGGATTTCCGGTGTTGCACTGTCGACGTAGGGCTGGGCGGCAAGCGCGTCCACATCGGTTGTTGTCAGGCTGACGATTCTTGATGCTTCAGGGTCGCCGAAACTGCGCCCGGGGTATATTACAAGCGTATTGGTTCCGAGGCCTGCCATCTGGTTCCTGACAGTGATCCGCGCACCTTCGCCAAGCCCGATGACCGCAACGACGGCAGTGACACCGATGACAATGCCAAGCATCGTCAATCCCGTCCGGAGCTTATGAGCCGCCATCGCCTTGAAGGACATTCCGAACGCGCTTGGGAGGCTCGAGATCGAGGTGCGGGACGGCCCCGATGCCGCCCACGCTGTCTCGGTGGGCGCCGTATTTTCTCGAGCGCCGATCGCGCGGGAGTCGGAAACGATTGCGCCATCGGCAATTTCGATGATCCGGCCGGCATGGGAGGCGACGTCGTGATCGTGGGTGACGATGATGACGGTGCGGCCCTGCTGGTGCAGTTCCTTGAGGACCGAGAGGACGAGTTCGCCCGATCGCCGATCGAGCGCACCGGTCGGCTCATCGGCGAGTATGACACCCGCGTCGTTCATCAGCGCGCGCGCGATTGCAATTCGTTGCTGCTGTCCACCCGACAACTGGTTGGGACGGAAAAGTAGCTTGTCGGCAAGCCCGAACTGATCGACGAGCCGGGCTGCGCGTTCGCGCCGCCTTGCGGTCGGCATCCCCGCATAGATTGCCGGTAACTCCACATTGCCGGCAACCGAAAGCGCGTTGACAAGATGGTATCGCTGGAACACAAATCCAAACCGGTCGCGTCGAAGGTGCGCAACGGCATCGGCTTCGAGGTTCGACACGTCGATCCCATCGACGCGGTAGGTGCCACCATCAAACCGATCCAGGCAGCCCAGGATGTTCATGAGCGTGGATTTTCCAGACCCCGATGCGCCGACAATTGCGACCAGTTCACCAGGCTCGATGACAAGGCTCACGTCGTTGAGCGCCGTGACGGTCTCATTGCCGCTGCGATAGGTGCGCGTCACATGGGAAACTTCCAGTCGCGGGGCGATCATTGCAACATCGTGTCCGTGTCGGTGGGCCCGGTATCGAGTTGCAATACCACCTCATCACCCTCGGCCAGCCCTTCAAGGACTTCCGCGTCGATCCGATCCGTTATGCCGATGCGGACGCTGCGCGTTTCCAACTGACCGTCCTTGTCTCTAACCGTGGCCTTGAACAGGCCGCCTTCATCCGGTCCCTGAAGCGCTGCCCAAGGGATGAGCACGGCATTTTCCACGGAGCCTGTCGTGACGGTCACGTCAGCGGTCATCATCGGCAACAGCGCACCGTCGTCATTCTGTGCGTCGAAAACGGCATTGAAATAGACGGCTTGGGAGGGAGCGCTGGCGGAAGTCGGGGCGGTGATTATCCCAAGGGCGGCCAGCATCGCCGGGGACGCCGGTTCCACCACATCAAGCGCGCTCTCGCGTCGGGTCTTGCGATCGCTGAAGGTTGTGAACCAGACCTTCTGTCCTGACTTTACCCTGCCGACATCGGCTTCGGAAATCTGGGTCCGCACCACCATGACATCGACATCGGCGATGACCGCGATCACCGGAGCCGTCTGGGCGGAGTTCAGGGTCTGTCCCGACTTGGCAATAACAGCAATGACCTTGCCGTCTATGGGCGCGATGATGCGGGTGTAGTCAAGATTGGTCTCCGCCTTCTCAACACTTACGAAGGCCGTTTCCGTTTGCGCGATCGACAAATCGAGTTCAGACCGCGCGATCTGGACCGCCGATCGGGCATCGTGAAGATCAGCTGCCGATCCTGCCCGCCCATCATGAAGCGTCTTTTGACGGTCAAGCGTACGTTCGGCTTTCTCCAGTTGAAACGCTCGAGAACGTTCGGTGGCTTGTGCCTGGCGAAGCGCAGCGCGCGCGAGCCGCAGTTCATTCTCCTGTTGAAGGGAATCGATTTCAGCAATTGGATTGCCCTTGCGCACGCGGTCGCCAAGCTTGACATGTATCGCCTTCAGTTGGCCGCTTACCTGCGCTCCCACCTGCACCAGGCGGGAAGGCTCAAGCGTCCCGACGGCGTTGACGGTTTCGGATAACGCGCCCCGTCGTACGGGTGCGGTGAGAACCGATTGAGCCGAGGGAGTAGCCTTTGGCAAAGCGAACGTGACGACTGCGCCACAACCGCCAAGCAAGGTGATCGCTAATATTGTAAAGCGCGTGCGATGGCACGGTTTTTGGGGAGCCAATTGAGAATGCCTGAGCCTAATTGTTTCGCGAGCGATTACACCAGAGGTACTTTATAAACAACTCTTGGTGTTGTTGTATTCACAAGATGCAATCTATGAGGGTTTCCTGATGCGAGGTCTCTGCAGACCTATGAAGGGTATTGCCGGAATCCTTTCGCCTAGTCTCACCGAGAATTTTGCGCTCAGCGATACTTTCCTGTGTGAGGGCATGGATTGGTCCTCTCCGGCTGTGTGGAGACCGAATGGACGTTTTGCCTTGCGGTAACATTACGCTTCGATCCACCGGAGCGCCGAAACCGTAATCCGGTGAACGCCGCCACCCAGGCCGATGATGCAGGCTGGTAGGCCGTGGCCGCTAGGATCGAATCCCCAAGCCGGATTGTTCAGCATGAAGGCATATCGATTGGCGCTGTCTTGCCGGTAGATGCTTGCCGAATAAAGCGTGTCTGGCCTCGTAAATCTTGCAAGCGCCGGCTGATAATAGCGCTGGTTGAAATAATAGAGACCGGTATCGCCATCAAAGGGTTGCCCCATAAACCCGTAGTCGGGCGAGCCTGTCGAACGTTCGAGTGGAAATCCGTAGGCGTTATAGAGGAACCACTCGGTCGGCGAACCTGACTTGTCGGTCGTGAAGGTCAGGCTGTGTCGGGCATCGCCGTGAAGGTAGCTTTCGCTTGCCGCCTCGCCGGTTGCCTTGCGGCTGTATGCGGGCCCGAGGCCGCCATGCAGCACCACCTCCCACGCCGTTGAGCCATTGGCCGTAACCTGGCGGAATTGCGGCGACAGATAGAGATAGTTGTTGCCGCTCGTATCCTTGCGCCAGACACGATTTTCACGGCCTTGAGGATCGCGGGTCGCCGTGCTGTTTTAACGCCTGCAAAATCCGCACGACATCCTTTGCCGTCGCGCCGCGTATTTCGAGAATCTGCGTTTTCACGGAAGCAGGCGGAACCAGGCGCAGTACAGCCGCTCCGCGTTTCACCCATTCGATCAACATTGCAGACCACTCTTCTCGAGGCATCCTATCGTTCCCAAAATCCGTGTGGCGAGAGTACTGCGGAATAAGTTGCCGCCACAAAGGGCAGGTCCCGATCAATTTGTCAGAATCTTGGGTGCATTGGTTTCGTGTCTGAGGTCTGATCCTTCTGATCACAATAGCCTCTGCCTCTGTCGCTCGACCGGCTTGGATCGTTACCGAACAAGCGCTCTGCCCGATCAGGGAGGTCGGACAGATTTCACTTTCGTGTCGCGGCAACGACCTGTTGGCGTGGGACCACTAAAATCGAACGCGGTCCATCTGCCGATTGGCTCTTGCCCTTAGCGTTGTGCAACGCGAACTTCAAAAGGCAAGGTTTCGGCGCGGAATGGCATGACCGCGGACAACCCATAGGCCGGCCCGTAGTCTTCCGTATGCACGATGCGATACGTTCCAGACGTAGCGTTATCCGGGATCTGCCAGGTGACCGTATCGTTGAGGCAACAGATGCTGATGCAGTGCCACAATGGCATGGCCTTCCACTGGATTTTCAGACCCCAGCTTCCGCTGCGTTGGATCACCTCCCATTTGCCGTCGGCGTCACGCCTTTCGACAGCTGCAAAGCTATCACTTGTTTTGTGGGGGCGTCCTGTCGTTGGGCGTGGGTACTCTTCCTCGGTGAAAAGGTTGCTCAATTCTCCGTAGTAGGGGTGAGACCCTGGCGCACGCAGCACACGCCATGATTTGTCGTTCTAGCGCATGAAGGTCGCGATGGCCAGGTAAACCGATCGCACCTCCCCAGAGCGGAGGGCAGATGGGCGGCGCGCCACCCTCCGCTCTCATCGGATATCCCATCTGCTCAGCCTTGGCGCGGATGACATTGTCGCTCAGGGCCCTGAGCACGCAGCAAGCGTATCGACGCTGATTTTTGAGCGCGACACTGGCGCCGGCCCGGCACCGAGGGAGGCAATCAGATGCCCCCAAAAGGTCAGATCGCCGAAGAAGGGAACAATGGTACTGCGTATGCCGGCGTGAAGCGCTGCACAGCCATGTCCGCAGAACCTAGACGACATAACCTCCGGCAGACTACTTTTTGATTCAAACACGGCAGCGTGCAGCGATGAAGGCGTCACGACTGTCTAAGGTACTTCCCTCGCGCGCCGGTTCGATTACTGACGATGTGGCTTAAACCGTGGGGATCGACCATCGCAGGTTTTAGGCTTTTCGCGACGGCGATTCCCGGCCGAGTGCACGTATGTTGTCCAGAGGCACCCATCCTGTTGCATCGCTGGAGATACGGGTTGCCCATAGCCAGCCATTTAACTGCCGTTCGCCATGCAGCAAATCGCCTTCCACCACATTCAATTCCCTGTTTGTGAAGTCCTCCAGCATCGTGCCGGAGCCGTCTCCATGTCGATCCAGAATTTGCTCTGGCACGAAACCTGTCTCCTGACTGGGAGTTGAGCAGAGATACCAGTCGGGCCAGCCTTCGGGACCATCATAAAGTTCGCCGACCGAAACTCGATCCCCTTTCTTCAGGGACATCGGTTCAGGAAACTCGCTGACATGTGGCCGAATTACGATGAAATTTGGTTCGCCGTTCATGGGTATTCCTCGTCAACTTGAAATAGCACGGTCTCATCGAGATTCGCGAAGTCCCTCAATCTGCGTGCCTTGCTACAGTAGATTTCGTAGACTGCAAGGTGACCTTCAAAACCCATTCGATCAAAAGTCAACGATGAGCTGAAGATATCGAAGATCCCAATCCAACGGAGTGATTGCTCTGTTCATTCGGTGCCACGTCGCACTTGCATATAGCGTCCAGTACCTAGGCCTGGTGCGCGATGTGGCCGCCTGCATTGCCTGCAGGGCGTTTGGTGGCCATATGCGTGGCATCACGTAAAGCCCGCGATCGCCAGTCCGGTTAAAAGCTGGTTTGATATGACAATCCCGTTGATGGAAACCGCGAGTCTCTCCCAATGCCATCACGGTGCCCCACGGAGTATTCGTAAAGCCTAACTGTCCGCCCTCAAGGGCGCACTCCACAGAGAGGCGCATTCCCACGCCGAAACACACTCTCAAATTTTCTGTCCAACTCGATCGGGGCGGAGGCGTGGGTCCTTTCAGGCTCCTAATTCACGTCGGGGAACCAAAGTCCGCTGGGATGGAAAGGAACGGCTCATTACGCGTGCGGCGGAAGGCGTGTAGCTAGAATCTTCACGGTCCGTGCGTTTAAGATCGCATAATGTATGGTCGGGAATTTCCGATAGGGGCGATCAGTTTTTCGGCTTGCGACCCGGGCGCCCAAGTTAACAACGTCTAATGAGAGCATGCACCTCCTGGTACACTTATGAGCAGTTGGTTGAAGCCCAGTCGAGCCTGGGCTTCATGTTGCTTAAGCTAGTTCTTGGCGGCGACGACCACGACTTCGATGAGTCTCTTCGGATCGCCAAGATCGGCGACGCCGATGGTTGCGCGTGACGGCAGGTCGTCCTCGTCGAGCCATTCGAGCCAGGCTTCGTTCATCTCTTCCTTCTTCGACATATCGCTGATGTAGATCCGGGCGGATACGAGCTGGGTCTTGTCGGAGCCGCATTCGGCCAGCACGCCGTCTAACTTGGCGCAGACCTGCTGCGTCTGTTCCTTCATGCCGACGGAAATGTCTGTGGCTGCGTGGCCTCCGACAAAAATCAAGCCGTTGTGTTCGACAGCCGCATGCATGATGCGATGTTTCCGGTAACGCGTTACCATGATTGTTCCTTTTCCATTTGTGTTGAGTTCAATGCCGGCCGGCGATTTAAGCCGGTTAAGCCGGGGCGTAGGGCGTGAGATCGATGTCGAGCGGAGCGCCCGTCAGCAGTTCCGCGAGTTGCTTTCCGGCGAAGGGGCCGATGGTGAGGCCGGCGGCGCCGAGGCCGTTGCCGACCGTCAAACCCGAGATACCGGAAACTCTGCCCAGAATGGGCTTCATGTTGCTTGACGCCGGGCGAAAGCCGATGCGGGTTTCTATGTGTGTCGCGGTCGCAAGCCCCGGGGCGATCGCCAGTCCCGCGTTCAGGACTTCGGCTTCGCCACCCGCGGTGACGCGATAGTCGAAACCGGAATTGTCCTCGCGGGTCGCGCCGATCACGACGCGGGAATCGTCGAATGCCAGCAGGTAGTGGCTGCCCATCGGCAGGAGCACGGGCCAGTTCGATGTCTGCAGGCCGGGCAGACGAAGATGGATGATCTGGCCCTTCTGGGGTGCGACCGGATGCTGAATGCCCAGCGGGTTGAGAATCTGCGACGCCCATGCACCGGCCGTGACGACGATTTCGTCCGCTTGAAGCGCGGTTCCATCGCTGGCCGTGCAGACGGGGCGTCCATCCTCCAACGCCAATGAAACGCGATCCTGTCTGACCCTCGCTCCAAGGGAGCTTGCGGCGCGCAGCATTGCGGCCGCGAGCAACCGCGCATCGACCCGCGCGGCCCCGGGGATGAAGATCGCTTCCATCCCTTCGCGCAGCGGCGGGAATTTCTCGCGGGCCGCAGCCGGGCTCAGATGTTCGACCGTGCCCGCTTCTGGAACATTGGCAACGCGCCGCGCCACGCGCTCGGCGGCCGCCTCGAACTCCTGCCTATCCTCGGCCACGACCAGGGCGCCGACCTTGCCATATCCGAGATCTACCTCGCCGAACGACTTCAGGCCGTCGACCAGGGAGGCATAATAGGCTGCGCCGGCGGCGTACATGTCATAGAAGGCGCCGTCTTCGAGCTTGGTTGCCCACGGGCAGACGATGCCGGCGCCGGCAAGGGTTGCTTTTCCCTCGTGCTGGGCGTCGACGACTTCCACGTCGACTCCCTTTTTCGCGATGTGATAGGCGGTACTGGCGCCAAGAATGCCGGCGCCAATGATTAGCACTTTCATGTTTGCTCCAATGCAAATAGGTGGCTGGCCCGTGCGACCCGCCTAGTCGACGGTCACGCCCGAAAAACGGCTTGTTCCGAAAATGGCGGGCTGGAAGCCGTGAACGGTTTTGCTGACGGCAGTCAGCGTGTCAGCTCCGCCAAGAATGACGGCGGGGGCCTCTTCATGAAAGCGGGCCTGCGCTTTCTTATACAGTTCGATACGTTTCTCCTTGTCCTCGATACGCCCAGCTTCGTTCATCAGGCTGATGAACTCGCCGTCGCACCAGGCACCCACGTTGGAGGGGCTTGGCTTGCCGTCGGAGTCGCAGATGAAGTAGTTGTTCGGGATCTGGCTCGGGTCCGGAAAATCATAGATGCCTCCGAACATGGCTACCGGAGCCTCTCCCGCTCGGGCGCGTTGGATGTACTCGCCCCATTCGAAGCTAACGACCTCGGCTTTTACCCCGATTTTCGCCCAGTCGGCCTGGATCATCTCGGCAGCGCGACGCCCGTTCGGCATGTATGGGCGATAGACCGGAATCGCCCATATCTCCGTCGAAAAGCCGTCCGGATATCCGGCTTCCTTGAGAAGCGCCTTTGCATTTTCGGGATCATGGGGGTGCGGCTGGAGTTCGCTGTCATGTCCCCAGAGGACCGGAGGAATAAGTGCGCCCGTGGCTATGCCCATGCCGTTGTAGACCGTATCGACGAGCGCCGGCACGTTGATGGCTTCGGCCAATGCGGTTCTTACCCGCTTGTCCCGGAACTTCTCGTCGCGGAAGTTGAAATCGATGAACCCGGTCGATGCCACCGGCGTCTGCACAAGTTCGAGCGTGTCGCTGTTCTCGATCTGGGCGCGGTCGGCAAGGTTCGGGTAAAGCGCAATCTGGCACTCGCCGGCGAGTGCGCGCTGGAGCCGCACTGGAGCATCGGCACTGATCGCCATCACCACCGCGTCGACCATGGGTGTCCGGCTCTTGTCGCCAATCGCAGCACCCCAGGTTTCTTTAAACGGCATGAGGCGAACGACAGCATCTTGCTGATAGGCCTGCAGTGCGAAAGGTCCAGTTCCGATCGGGATCCGGTCGAACGTCTCGGGCGTCCCCGCTTTCATCAAGCCATCGGCATACTCTGCCGATGTAATCGCAAGAGACTGGTGTGCCATGATGCCGATAAAAGGTGCCAACGGCTCCTTCAAGGTAAAGGCAACGGTGTAATCATCGATCTTGGCGACAGCTTCAAGGTTATCGGCGAGCTTGGTGTTGAAGGTGATGTACGTACCGTTGCTGATCTTCGCGTAAGGGTGGTCCGACTTCAGCATCCGGTCGAAGGTGAACACCACGTCATCGGCGTTGAAGTCCCGCGTCGGGGTGAACTGATCGTTGGATTGCCACTTCACGCCCTTGCGCAGCCTGAAAGTGTAGGTTCGGCCGTCATCCGATATCGTCCAGCTTTCGGCCAGTGCCGGCTCGATGTCCGAACTGTTCGCCTTCACGGACACCAGATTGTCGTAGATGTTGGCCAGCACGTTCGATGTCGTTCCGCTGCTGCTCAGCTGCGGATTGAAGATTTCCGGCGATCCCTCCACACACACCGACAAGACGCCCGCATGTGCCGAAGTTGAAAGCGCCAAAGTCAGCAGGGCCGTTCCCAGAGCTATTCTCATTCTCGTTCCCTTTTTGAAGCAGATCGAACGCCCGATCCGTCGTGTTTGGTTGGTGTCAGAGAAGCGAGACGGTGATATGATTGTCAAATATCAAATTATCCGATCATTATAACCTAAACTCATATTGTTCGATTCAAGGCAAAGGCATACCCATGAACATCCGCCAGTTGGAGGCGTTCCACAATACCGTCGAGACCGGATCCGTCACGCTTGCCGCCGAGCGCATGCGGATCTCTCAGCCGGCGGTCAGCAAGCTCCTGCGCAGCTTTTCGGATGCCTGCGGTTTCCGGCTTTTCGTTCGCGCCGGCGGCCGGCTCACGCCAACACTCGAAGGCCGCATGCTTGCGGTCGAGGTCGCTAAGATGTTCTCGGGGACCGTGCGCGTGGCTCGGCTCGCCGACGCCGTCCGCAATCAGGAATGGGGAGAGATCACGCTTGTCGCCCCGCCGGCGCTGACCACGCGTTTTCTCGCCCAAGCGCTTTCGCCCCTGCTTGCCGAACAGCCCGATATTCACTTCACGATGCGAAGCCTGCCTTCGCCGCGCATCATCGATCTCGTCGCGGCACAACAGGTGGATATCGGCCTCAGCGTGCTGCCGTTCGAGCATCCCAACGTCGACGCCGAGCGTCTTATGCGTTTCGAAATGGTCTGCGTTCTTCCCGCCCACCATCCGCTGGCGGACAAATCCGTCATCGATCTCGAAGATCTCGGCGGCGATCCCTTCGTTTCGCTGGCGCGTGACGATTGCTCGCTGATGACGATTGACCGCGCCTTCCAGATCAAGGGCGTGCAGAAGAGAAACCGGATCGAGGTTCCGCTCTCGGAGACGGCCTGTTGTTTCGTTGCCAATGGCGTCGGCGTTTCCATCGTGCCTTCGTTCGTCGGGCTCGATTTTGGCAGTGACGTTCTCGTGCGGCGCAGTATCGTTCCGGAAACGACGATCGATCTGTGGCTGCTTACACCGAGGAACCATCCACGATCGCTCGCAGCCAGCAAGCTCATAGATTTTCTGCGACAGGCGGTCGCCCCGTTCGACACGCTTCAGTCCCGACCGAGCGCCTGAATGACTGCGCCGGATCATGCGAGACTGGGTCGTCTCGCCTGATCCGGTCAGCGACGGCTACTTATAGGCCGAGACGACCACTTCGATCAGCGTGTCGCCACCGAGATCGGCAACGCCCACGGTCGCGCGGGTCGGCAGCTCTTCTGGGGTA
The DNA here is from genome assembly GCA_900469625.1 of Hyphomicrobiales bacterium. Taxonomy (GTDB): domain Bacteria; phylum Pseudomonadota; class Alphaproteobacteria; order Rhizobiales; family Rhizobiaceae; genus Ensifer. The sequence continues at coordinate 97,079 of UBXV01000035.1, read as the reverse complement.
ATCCACGCCTTCCAAACGGCATCCATGTCCGGCTTCTTGCCAAGGTCGGTCACGAAGATCGTGGCCGTCAGGAGTTTCGTCTTGTCGGTGCCAGCTTCCGCCAGATAACGATCGATCTTCGCCAGGATTTCCCGGGTCTGGCCGGCCATGTCGAGGCTTTCGTCGTCGCAGGTCGTGCCGCCGACATAGACGATGCCGTTGTGTTCAACGACGCGGTGCATGATGGGTGTGCGGAGATGACGTTCTGCCATTTTTGTTTCCTTTGTGGAGTGGTCAGCTTCTGTCGGAATGGTCACCGGTAACGGCCTGAACGGCATCCGGCGTGAGGGGGAGCGAGGCAAACTCGCGCAAGGGGACGGGCTTTATCGGTGTACGAAGCCTGTAGGTGCCGATATCGGCAGGGGACCGCTGCTGCACGTCAGCCAGAATTTCGGTGATGGTCGCCGTGCACATTCGCCCCTGGCACGGCCCCATGCCACAACGCAGCATCGTCTTGAGCTGGTTGGGGCCGACCACGTTGCGCGCGGCGGCATCACGGATGGCGCCGACCGTTACTTCTTCGCAGCGGCATGCGATCGTCTCCAGATCGGTCGGAGCGCGAAACGTCGCGGCGGGCTGATAGAGCGTGTCGATGAAGGTGCGTCCGCGCGACAAGACCCTGCGCCGCTTTTCGTGCTTGGCAAGCAGCGGTCCGATCCGGCGCGCCTTCTCCGGAAAGAGATCGAGACAGGCGGCCAGCGCCGCTATCCGCCCGCCGACCTCCGCGACAAGCGCGCCGCCGATGCCGCCGCCGTCACCGGCGACGTAGATCGCCGGCAGCGAGGATCGACCGCGTGTGTCAAGTTCCGGCTGAAAACACTTCTGGCGGTCATTCCAGGCAAGAAGACATCCGGTCGCGTTGGCGAGGCTGTTGTTGGGGACGACCCCCTGATGCAGGAAGGCGCTGTCGATGTCGATTTCCTCCGTCCGGCCCTTGGCCTGGAAGCGGATTGCGGTGGCCCGGTCCTGACCGATAATCTCGATCGCCTTGATATCGTTGAAAACCGGTACCGAGCGCCGGACCTTGGCCAACAGCGCCAGGCCCTTCAACAGATAGGGCGAAACCAGAAACGGGGGCAGGAAAGGCAGCGCCTTCGCCCAATTCGAACGCGGCGTCGTGTCGAGTAGCGCGACGAGGTTGCCACCTGCCTGCAGCAATTGATCGGCAAAGAGATAAAGCAGGGGGCCGCTGCCTGCCAAAACAACGCGGCCGTCGGGCACCAGCCCTGAAGACTTGAGTGCGATTTGGGCCGCGCCGATCGTCATGACGCCGGGAAGCGTCCACCCCCTTACGGGCATCGGCCGTTCCATCGCGCCGGTGGCGAAGACGACCCGTCGCGCATGGACGATGCTGCTTTTGCCACCGGCCGAAACGCGCAGTTCGACAGATACCTTTCCATCGGTCTCGCCTTGCTCGACACTCCAGACGAGTGCTTGGGGCAGGTAGGCGGCGTCGCACTGAAGAAACGCCTTAAGGACGCCCTTTCCCTTCCAGTAGTCCTTGCCGAGGAAGGCGCGCCTTGCTGGCGAATTCCTTTCGATCGACCGGTAGATCTGGCCGCCGGGGGCGGGGTTTTCATCAAGGAGGATCGTTCGCGCGCCAGCGGCGGCCGCTTGCGCCGCTGCGGCCATCCCCGCCGGCCCTGCACCGATGATTGCGAGATCATATTCGCGGTCGAGAAGGTGAAGGTCTTCGATTTTCCGGAGCGCCATCGTCAGCACCCTTCGTCCAGAGAGCGGGCACCGCTTTGCGATGAGATCGCCATCCCGTCACGCACGACGGTCATGCAAGCCTGCCGGTTTTGAACGCCGTCGATGGTGACCAGGCATTCGAAGCAGACACCCATCAGGCAATAGGGCGCACGTGGGCGATCGCCGACGACGCTCGTGCGCAACGTGCTGATACCTTGGCTAAGGAGTGCTGCGGCCACCGTCAGTTCGATGTCGACGCGCATCGGGATACCGTCGAACGTGATGGCGACGGTATCCGCTGCTTTATCAATTCTGCGAAACATGAAATCTCCTGCCGGGGAACGTGTTGCCGGCAAGTACGGCCTGCTGGGTGGCGATCTCACCGGCGACGACGAGCGCGTGGATTGCAGCAAGCGTCACGCCGGAATGGCACATCGCCACATAGGCACCGGGATGGTCGGCCGACTGCTCGTAAATGGGAAAACCGTCGGGTGTCTTGACGCGAAAGCCGGCCCAGGAGCGAAGGACGTTGACGCCGCTCAGGCAGGGAAATGTCCGGATGGCCCGATCGGCCAGAACCGCGCTGATGTCCTGGTTGGTGGCAATCGAGTCCGTGTGGGTTTCCTGGCTGTCGCCGATCATCACGCCGCCTTCGTCGGCTTGTCTGAGCGTGGCCGAGGTGTAGGGGAAAAATGGACGGCATTTTTCGGTGACGAGGATCTGCCCCTTGCTGCGCACGGAGGGCGCGTGAATGCCGACCATCGCGGCAAGCCGGCTGTTGCCGACGCCAGCCGTCAGGACGATGCGTTTGGCGAAAACCTCGCCCCAGCCGCCCTTCAGTTGGAACCCGCCCGATCGGGGGGTGATCTCGTCGATCTCACAATGCGGCTCGTAAGCAGCGCCTAGATTTATCATGCCGGTATGAAGCGCCCGGAGCAGGCGGAGCGAGTTCACGTCGCCATCCATTGGCGAATAGACGGAGCCGACGACATCCCGTCCGATCGCCGGCACCAGTTTCGCCGTCTCTGCGTGGTCGAGCAGGGTATGTTCGGTGGCATCATCGCCAAGTTCGCGTGCAACCGCCACGACGTCTTCATGCGTCCGTTCCAGCTCGGCTTCGCTCAGCGCAAAGGTGAAGCCCCCATTTTGCTTCAGGGCAACATCGACGCCGGAAGTCTCTTTTAACGCGGCCGCGAATTCCGGCCAAAGGCGGGTCGAGCGCATTGTCCAGCGTGCATAATGGGGAGCGCCGAGCCCCTTGCCCTGAACCCAGATCAACGCAAAGTTGGCGCGAGATGCGCGCAGCGACAGATCGTCTCCGTCCAGAAGCAGCGGTCGCTCACCCGCGCGCGCAAGGCCCCAGGCGAGGGCGGCGCCCACAAGGCCTGCTCCAATGATGACGATGTCTTGATCTGGTAGTCTGCGCATGCTTTTCGGTCCGTATGCCGGTGGCGTGGCCCGCCCGAAACTCGGACGGGCCGGTTGTCGAGGCCTATTCCTGCGGGCTCACGTCCACCTTGAACCACTTCTCGGAGAGCTTCTTCACCGTGCCGTCGGCGACGGCAGCCTTGATGACGTCGTCGAAACGCGCCTTCAGTGCGGTGTCTTCCTTGCGCATTCCAACGCCGATCATGCCGAACACCTTGCCCGAGAAGAGCGGGCCGGTGAGTTTCGCACCCTTCATGTCGTCCTTCTCGAGCGCTGCTGCGAGAACGGTCGCATTGGCCACGACTGCGTCGAGGCGTGCGCTCGCGAGATCGAAGTTGTGCTCTTCGGTGGTCTTGTATTCGCGGACGTCGGCGCCGCCTTGAAAGTACTGTTCCATGAACGCGGAAGCCGTGGTGGAGCCCTGTACGCCGACAGCCTTGCCCTGGATCTTCCTGGCAATTTCCTCAAGCACGGGCTTGGCGGCTTCGGAATCGACCGAAAGCGGCTTGCCGGTTTCCGGCAGGTTGGCGAGATCGCTGTCTTCCATTGCCGCAAAGGAATTGATCGCTGCGGCGTAGGGGGCGGAGAAGGCCATTACTTCCTCACGCTTTGGCGTGATGCTCATTGCCGCCATGATGGCGTCGTATTTGCCGGCGGTCAGCGAAGGGATGATGCCATCCCAGTTCTGCGCGACGATTTCGCACTTGGCTTTCATGCGCTCGCACAGCTCGTTCGCCAGGTCGATTTCGAAGCCTTCCAGCACGTTGTTGGGGCCGGAAAAGTTCCACGGTGCATAGGCGCCTTCCGTGGCAATGCGGATCGCGTCCTCCGCTTGCGCGACCTGTGCCGCTGCCAGCAGCCCGACGGCGGACAAGATAATCTTCAGTTTCATGCGTTCTCCTCTCTTCGTTTTTTCAAAGTTGGTTTCAGGCGTTGTGCTTGGAAATGAACTGGCGGAAGCGCTCGCTCTTCGGGTTCGAGAAGACCTGTTCCGGATGGCCATCCTCTTCGATCAGCCCCTTGTGCAGAAACAGAACGCGGTTCGAGACGTCGCGGGCAAAGCCCATCTCATGCGTAACGACGAGCATGGTACGGCCCTCGGCTGCGAGATCGCGCATGACCTTCAGCACTTCGGCGACCAGCTCCGGATCGAGCGCCGAAGTCGGCTCATCGAACAACATGATCTTGGGCCGCATTGCGAGGGCCCGGGCAATCGCCGCACGTTGCTGCTGGCCGCCGGAAAGATGCGCCGGATAGAAGTCGCGCTTGTCGGCAATGCCCACCCGCTCGAGGAGGGCTTCAGCCTCCGCGACACATTCGGCACGCTTGCGCTTTTGCACATGGACCGGCGCTTCGATCAGATTTTCCAGGATCGTCAGGTGTGACCAGAGATTGAAGGACTGAAACACCATCGTCGCCTGGGAGCGAAGCCGCAGCAGTTGCTTCGGATCGGCGACGCGCGGGGCAAAGCCCGAACGCTGTGTAAGCCTGTAGCTCTCACCGTGAATGGAGATTTCGCCCGCATCCGGCACTTCCAGCATGTTGATGCAGCGAAGCAGCGTGGACTTGCCGGATCCCGAGGCCCCGAGGATCGAGACGACTTCACCCTGGTTGGCACTGAACGAGATGGAGTGCAGCACCTTGTAGGCACCATAGCTCTTCTCGAGCCCGCTGATCTTCACGGCCGGCGCGAGGGGTGCGTTCATCATGCATTTTCTCCTGCGGCACGTCGGTAGAGGGGTTGGCGCTGCGCGGCTGAAAGCCGGTACTCGAACAGCTTGAACAGCCGGCTGACGATGAAATTGAGCAGCAGATAGATCGCGCCGGCGGCGATGAAGATCTCCACAGGGCGGTAGGTCGCCGAGATGAGTTTTGCCGCCAGCCCTGTGACTTCCATCATGGTTATGGTCGAGGCCAGCGCCGTCGATTTCACCATCAGGATTACTTCGTTGGAGTAGCCAGGCAGCATCTGCCGCAGCGCCTGCGGGGCTATGATGCGACGGATGAGCGTGAAGCCGCCCATGCCATAGGCCCGCGCGGCTTCGATCTGCCCGGCAGGCACTGAGAGCACGCCGCCGCGGATGATTTCGGCACTGTAGGCTGCTGTGTTGAGCGCAAGCGCGAGCGCTGCGCACCAATAGGCCTCCCGCAGGAACGGCCATAGGAAGGTCTTGCGCAGTTCGGGAAACTGGCTGAGGCCGTAGTAGATGAGATAGAGCTGCACCAGAAGCGGCGTGCCGCGAAAGATGAAGATGTAAATCCGCGCCAGGAGATCCAGCGGCGGCCAGGACGACAGTCTCATCGCTGCAAGAGCAATTGCCAGAACGGCGCCGGACGCGACGGACACTGCCACCAGTTGCAACGTCAGCGGGATGCCGCTGCAAAGCTGCACGAAGGCGTCGTAGATGAAGGGAAGATCGATCATAGTGCCCGCCTGATCCCGCGCATGGCGCGCTTCTCTGCAATCCGGAACAGGACGCCCGACACGAAGCTGATCAGCAGGTAAAGCACCGCAGCCGTCAGGAAGAACGTGAAGGGCTTGCGGGTCGAGCCCGCGCCGATCTGGGCCTGTCGCATCAGTTCGATCAGCCCCACCACCGAGATGAGCGCTGATTCCTTCAGCACCAGTTGCCAGACATTGCCGACCCCCGGGATTGCGAACCGCGTCGCTTGGGGCAGGATGATGCGGCGAAACAGAAGGTGGTTCGGCATGCCATAGGCTCTTGCTGCTTCAATTTCGCCCTTGGAGAGTGCGAGCACCGCACCGCGATAGACCTCAGCCTGGTAGGCGCCTGAAACCACCCCGATCGCCAGCGCGCCCGTCAGGAAGACGGGCGCGCTGATGAAGCCCTCGGAGCCGAACAGAGCACCGAGTTGGCTTAAAACGGCGCTGCTGCCGAAATAGAAGAGATAGATGACGAGCAGGTCGGGAATACCGCGCAGGATGGTGGTGTAACCATCGGCCAACGCCCTCAGAACACGCAGCGACGAGAACGACGCCGCCGCGGAGAGACAGCCAAAAACCGCCCCGGCGGCAAAGCCGCTGAGGGCAACGCAAAGGGTAACGCCTGTCGCCTTGAGCATATCCATGCCCCAGGCTCCTTCGGCGAACCCCATCAGATCGAGATACGCGCTCAAAGCACCCACCAGTTTGTTCCCTTGGTGCGGCGCCGGTTCGAGCCAGACGCCACGGTTTGTTTTCCAGTGGGTTTGCCAGCTTGCTTCAATACCGTCAAATTCGTAATCTGGCCGCGAGCATAACCAAATATTATGGTGATCCATGAACCTGCGTCAGGTGGAAGCGTTCCGTACCGTGATGTTGACCGGAAAAATGACGGCGGCGGCGGAGCTGATGTCCATCACTCAACCGGCGGTGAGCCGGCTGATCCGTGACTTTGAAATCGATACGAAGCTGAAGCTGTTTGACCGCAGGGGAAACCAGCTGACGCCCACGCGCGAGGCCCTGACGTTGCTCCAGGAAGTGGAGCGGGCCTATGTCGGTCTGTCGCGCATCAAGGCGTTTGCCGAAGAGATCAGCCGGCAGAATGCCGGCATGCTCCGCATTGCCGCCATGCCAGCACTGGCAAACGGGATCATGCCGCGTTTCCTTGCGTGGTTCCTGCGCGACCGTCCTAACGTTCATGCGTCGCTGAACGGTATTCCGTCGTCTCTGGTGATCGAGGCGGTCGCATCGGGGCAGGTGGACCTTGGTTTTGCCGATGGTCCGCTCGACCGTCCCGGGTTTCTGATCGAGACCCGTCCGATACCTGCGGTCGTCGCGGTTCCCACTGGTCACAGGCTCGCCGACCGGGAAGACATCATGCCGGCCGATCTCGCCAATGAGCGCATGATCACGCTGGAGCCCGGCACGCTGTTTGCCATGCGCGTGGAGGTAGCGCTGGCCGGCATTCCTCGGTCATCGACGCTGGAAACGCGCCTTTCCCATACCGCGCTGACGCTGGTCTCCGAAGGGGCGGGCATTGCGATCATCGACCCATCGTCCGCGACCGAATTCCGTGGGCGCGGCGTTGTCGTCAGGCCCTTCGCCATCTTCGTCGATGCAGGCTTCCTCGCGATCCGGCGCAGCCAGGGTTCCGACAGCGTGCTCGCCGAACGGTTTGTGAGCGAGTTCTGGACCTACCATGAAGCGCTGCTTGCGGGAGATTCGACTTCGACCACGACTATCGGGCCGCCATGATCGCATAACGTGTCGACGGGAACGACGGCGGAGTTCCCGTCGCCTTTTGCCTTACACCCACCCGGAAGGTTTGCGAGTTCTTCCTCTCCCTCTCGCGGCAAGCTGAACAGCTCGAATACCTCGCATTCCAGGACCGCGGCTATCTTCCTAAGGCCAAGCGATCGCACCTGGGCGATCAATCGGCACGGCGTGATGACCGTGCCGATCTGGATCGGGAGCAGTTGTTTTTCGTTCAGATCACGCCGAGCGCATCCATAGCTTCTGCGACCCGAACGAAGCCGGCGATGTTGGCGCCGAGCACATAATCTCGAGGTGCCCCATACTCTTCCGCAGTTTCGGCGCAGGTGTCATGGATATTGTGCATGATGACAGCAAGACGTTTTTCAGTTTGCTCGAAGGTCCAGCTGTCGCGCGATGCATTTTGCTGCATTTCCAGCGCAGACGTGGCGACGCCACCCGCATTGGCGGCCTTGCCCGGAGCAAACAGCACGCCCGCTTCCTGGAACAGGCGGACCGCTTCCGGCGTCGTCGGCATGTTGGCACCTTCGCCCACGGCAATAACGCCGTTATTCACCAGGGTTTTGGCATCCTTGCCGGTCAACTCGTTTTGAGTAGCGGATGGCATGGCGACGTCGCAGGGCACGTCCCAGATAGAACCACCCTCGATATAGTGGGATCCGGCTCCCCTTCTTTTCGCATACTCCGAGATGCGCTCGCGGTAGACTTCCTTGATCTCCTTAACGAGATTGAGATCGATGCCCTGCTCGTCGACGACGTATCCGTTGGAGTCGGAACACGCGATGACTTTGCCGCCGAACTCCTTCACCTTTTCCATGGTGTAGATCGCGACATTGCCCGAACCGGACACGACGACCCGCTTGCCATCGAAGCCTTGACCCGTCGTCGCGAGCATCCGTTGGACAAAATAGGTCGCGCCGTATCCGGTGGCTTCCTTGCGCGCGCGGGATCCGCCGTAAAACAGTGCCTTGCCGGTCAAAACTCCGGCTTCGTAGCGATTTGTAAGACGCTTGTACTGGCCAAACATGTATCCGATCTCGCGGCCGCCGACACCGATGTCGCCGGCAGGGACGTCGGTGTATTCGCCGATATGTCGATGCAGCTCGGTCATGAACGATTGGCAAAAACGCATGATCTCGCCGTCCGAGCGATTGCGCGGGTTAAAATCCGAGCCGCCTTTGCCGCCGCCGATAGGCATTCCTGTCAACGCGTTCTTGAAGGTCTGTTCGAAACCGAGAAACTTGATAATTCCAACATTCACTGAAGGATGGAACCGGATGCCACCTTTGTAGGGCCCGAGCGCGGAATTGAACTGAACGCGAAAGCCCCGGTTGATCTGGACCTGACCTTTGTCGTCGACCCATGGAACGCGGAAAATGATCTGACGCTCGGGCTCGCATATCCGCTCGATAAGGGCGTTGTTGGCATATTTCGGATGTTTTGCGATAACCCGCCCGAGGCTCTCGAGAACCTCTCGCACCGCTTGGTGGAATTCTTGTTCGCCCGCATTACGCTTCAGAACTTCGTTCAGAATAGGCTCGAGCTTTTCATCCACTTTGACCAATTTTTTGTCTCTCCCTTTTGTCCAAATCGTCGACCGTAGAGGAGATAACCTCTTTCAACGTTTGATTGAACAAGAAATCGACGCGGCTTGCGGTTACTAGAGAGCAGACGGCGCGCGATTAAACTGTTTGGACAGGAAGTCGAGAAAGACGCGGATTTTGGGCGCCAGATGCTGACGCGACGGATAGATCGCGTAGTGTGTGATTTCTGTCGTTGTCCAGTCGTCTAATGCCGATTGAAGCCGCCCATTCTGCAAGTCTCTCTCGACAAACGGTAGGGGGATCAGGCTGACACCAAAACCGCCCCGCAGCGCGTCACGGACGGCCAAGCTCGATGTTACCGAATAGCGCGCCTGGACTTTGACCCTTTCGGTGCGCGCTTCCTTCCGAAATTCCCAGATATCAACGTTCCCGCCGTAGAGGAAACGAACGTGGTCCAGCGCTTTCAGATCAGCCGGCGTTGTCGGCATTCCATGCCGCTTGAAATAAGAGGGAGCGGCACAGAGTACATGCGGCGTCACTGCCAGTCTTCTCGCGACAAGGCTTGAATCTTCAAGAGCGCTGCTACCCCTTATCGCCAGGTCGAAACCGTCGCGAACAATGTCGACGAGGCGGTCATCGAGATGCAGGTCAAGCTTGAGGTCGGGATAACGTGCGAGGAATTCCGGAATTGCCTCAGAAAAGCGAACAAGCGCGACGGTCATCGGTGCACTCACGCGGAGCGTACCGGAAGGCGACTGCTTCGTAAGTGAGAGCGCCGTTTCCGCTTCGCTTAGCGCATCGAGGCCCCGGGTGACATAGTGGAAATAGGTCTTGCCTTCCTCCGTCAGAGCCATCCGTCTCGTCGTCCGATTGATCAGTCGAACGCCCAGATGGGCTTCAAGCTCCGCTATATTCTTGCTGACGGCGGGTGGTGAAAGGCCAAGCATGCGAGCTGCCTCTGCAAAGCTGCCCAGTTCCGCGACGGATCTGAAGACCCGCAAAGCCGTGAAGCGGTCCATTCATTATGCTCCAATGGATAAGAGTTTCGTTCTCTTGGTGCTTATTATCATCCAAAGGTGAATTCGTTATCTCTTCCGACAACGATGTCAGGGGATTTCGTAATGTGTCATCCAACAATCGGGCTTATCGAGAAGCGCGTGTCCGCTCCTCAATTCGATCCGTCTCATGAGCCGGCTAACGCCGAGATTGAAGATCTCGATCGTCTCGCGACGCGCGCACCGGTGGCTTACAACCTGCAGAATTGGCGGTTCTTTGCAGCCCGGACATCTGATGCGAAGGTGAGGCTCCACAAACTGGCCTATGGTCAGGTCAAGGTCTCAGAGGCCGCCGTCACCTTCATTATCTGTCGGCAGTCTCCCGATCATATGACCATTGCCGCGCGATCGCCGGCGTTCGTCGAAGCAGGCCATCATACATCGCAAGACACGGCTTCGGGATGGCAGGAGAGCGTTAGGGCGCAATACGCCGAACATGGTGCGGGTCGCGATGAGGCGATACGTTCTGCCACCCTTGGCGCAGCGACACTGATGTATGCCGCCGAGGGCGTCCGGGAATTTGGCCTCGCTCAAAATGAGATACCGGTGATGCTCTTCGCTGTCGGTCGCATCAGACAGGGCAACTGGCCACAGAAACCGCGTCGTCCGCTTTCCGAGGTTCTGCAAACATCATGAAGACAAACCTTTCCGACATTTCGGCGACGGCAATTGCACCGGTCATCTGGGGCAGCACATATCTCGTGACGACCGAATTCTTGCCAGGGTTCTCACCTATGGCCGTTGCCATGTTGCGAGCCTTGCCCGCGGGCTTGCTGCTGATGATGATTGTGAGGGAGTTGCCGACCGGCATCTGGTGGCTGCGCGCATTCGTGCTTGGAGCTCTCAACATCGCGATTTTCTTGAGCATGTTATTCGTCGCGGCCTACCGGCTGCCCGGAGGCGTTGCAGGCACCGTGCTATCGGCGCAGCCGCTGTTCGTCGTCTTTCTGGCTTCATTTCTGCTCTCAAGCCCCGTGCGTGCGTCAACCATCATTGGCGCCTTGGTCGGGATGGGTGGCGTCGCCCTGCTGGTTCTGACGCCCAGCGCCGCTCTTGACGCCATCGGCATTGTCGCCGGGCTGGCCGGCGCAACATCCATGGCGCTCGGGAGTATTCTGGCGCGTAAATGGCGTTCGCCGGTATCGCCTCTCACCTTCACAGCTTGGCAACTGACGGCAGGCGGGTTGCTTTTGCTTCCCGTTGTTCTGATCGCCGGCGTCCCCATCCCGGTTCCGACGGTCTCCAATCTCTTGGGCTTGGCATGGCTGGGCCTGATCGGCGCGGCTTTCACCTATGCCCTCTGGTTTCGAGGCATCGGGCGATTGTCCCCGTCGGTGGTATCGTCGCTTCTGTTTCTCAGTCCGCTCACCGCCGTGCTTCTCGGATGGGGGTTCCTCGGGCAGACGCTGACCCTGCTTCAGTTTGCCGGCATCGCACTGGTTATCGGCAGTATTTGGCACAGCCAGCGCACGAATGGTTAAATGGTCAGCACACGCACGGTGATTGATTTTTTTTAAGGTCGAGCAACGAGCCGGTCGGTACCGACAAAGCGTCCGCATGATTGGGGGGGGCATGCGCTGCACCGCCACGGCGGGATGTCACAAACGTGCGTCTCTGGCTCCATGCGCAAGGTCCATCGGGAACCCTCGTCGACGGATGTGACTTCCTTGATGACCTTGGTTGATGCTTTGCCGGCAGAAGCGAATGAACGGTCAGCGCGGCCATCCCCGTTCGCCGATCCGAGTAAGATCGTTCGCCGGTCTCAAGCAAGCGGCGTGTTGCGGTGATGTCGTTCAGAGAGGAGGGCGACGGCCCAGACGTGGATCGGCTTCTTCCGTCTCAGGCGCCGGCTGAGAGAGTGGGTCGCTCTACCCACTGTCACAGCGGAGTCCTTAAGCGTTGATGAAGCTATCTGCTCTTTTTCGGCTTCGACGGGAGCAGGCCTTCGCGTTGCATTTGCTTGCGAGCATTCTTGCGCTGGCGGCTCACCGCCTCGGCTTTCTCGCGCGCCCTCTTGACCGAAGGCTTCTCAAAGGCCTCGCGCATCCGCATTTCACGAAAAATGCCCTCGCGCTGAAGTTTCTTCTTCAGAACGCGGAGCGCCTGATCGACATTGTTATCACGTACTAGAACCTGCATTGGTCTTCCGTCGGTTGGAAAAAGTCGCTCAATCTACAAGTTTTCTAGCGGATTCCTAGATCACACATCGCAGGAATTCGCGCTTTTCTGAAAATGGAAAGGGAGGCGACGCGGAAGTCGGATGACCTTCGAAATTCGGCGGCATTATGGAAGAAGTGCAACACGGTTCCGATGAAGCCAGATGCTGTCTCCGCAGAGGGCTCGAGACTAAAGGTATCCACCGGCCGTCCTCTCAGATCAGCGACGCAAAGCTGCACCATCGGCCGATATGGTGTCCGCAAGAAAAGGACGACTGCGTCACAGCCGCTGGTGTCCGTTCGGGTGACTGTCACTCAAAAAGTTCGGGATTTTGAGCTTCGATCTGCGGCAGGTCAGCTAGAATGCCATTGAGATGGGCACGCATCGCATTCGCTGCCGCATCAGCATCCCTCGCGTCGATAGCGTTGATGATCGCTTCGTGTTCGGCGATCAACCGCGTCATGGAATCGGGATGGCGCAGTTGCAGGTTACACACCCGGTCCATATGGGCCTTGATGTCCGAAATGGCATTCCAGGCGAGCCCACAACCAGCACCCTCTGCGATCGCAATATGGAACTGCTCGTCTTCCCGGCGGAAGGCGTTGTGGTCTCCAGCATCATTTGCCGCCTTCTGGCGATCGAGGATCGTTTCGATCCTGCGCCGCGTCCAAGTGTCAAAGGTCTCACTCGCGCGACGCGCCACGGCCGTCTCGATCGCTTCGCGGACGAAACGCGCTTGCATCATTTGACGGGCCGAGATCCGCACGACAACGGTGCCTCGGTTCGGGCGAATATCGACCAGTTTCGACTTGCCGAGAGCGATCAGTGCCTCGCGCACCGGCTGTCTCGACACGCCCATACGAGTGGCAATCTCCTGTTCTGATAGGCGCGCACCGGGGGCGAGTTCCAGGCGGATAATCAATTCCCGCAGGTCTCGTTCAACCTGCGCTGCCGCGGTTTCGCCGGTGTCGATCTTCAGGGATTCCAGGTTCATTTCTTTCGCTACCGTCATGCGTTGACTTCCATTTTTAACCACCATACAGTACCATACAGTTTCAACGCAACATAAATCCGGGTGTCAAAAACCGGATCGAGAGGGAGGGGGCGGCACAGCGTGCCGGCCTTGGAGAAATAGTGCTGTCCAATTTCATTGCGCCTGATTCCACTGACCCACGGCTGAGCATCAAAGCTCGCTATCAGATGCTTGTCGATGGCAAGTCGGTTGATGCCGCATCCGGCAAGGCCGTCGAACGGGTAAGCCCCGGCCATGCCGGCGTCGTGGTAGGCACATGGCCAGAGGCCTCGGCTGATGACGTGCGCGCTGCGATCGCCGCTGCTCGCCGTGCGTTTGACACAGGCCCATGGCCGCGCATGTCGGGCGCCGAGCGGTCGCGGCTCATGTTCAAGGTGGCAGACCTTATTCTGGCACGTCAGGAAGAACTGGCCTTGATCGAAAGTCTCGAGGTCGGAAAGCCGATCGCCCAGGCGCGTGGTGAGATCGGGTTTTGCGCCGACCTATGGTCCTATGCCGCCGGCCAGGCGCGGGCGCTCGAAGGCCAGACGCACAACAATATAGGCGACGACCGCCTCGGCCTCGTGCTGCGAGAGCCTGTCGGCGTCGTCGGTATCATCACGCCCTGGAATTTCCCCTTCATCATCGCATCGGAGCGCGTTCCCTGGGCGATTGGCGCCGGCTGTACGGTCGTCCTGAAACCTTCCGAGTTCACATCCGGCACCTCGATCCGCATGGCGGAGCTGGCGCGGGAAGCCGGCATCCCTGATGGCGTCTTCAACGTTGTCACCGGTTACGGCGATCCGGCGGGCCAGGTGCTGGCGGAAGATCAAGGCACGGACATGGTGGCTTTCACCGGCTCTGTTCGTGTCGGCACCAAGCTTGGCGAGATAGCGGCGCGCAGCGTCAAGCGTGTCGGGCTTGAGCTCGGCGGCAAGGGGCCGCAGATCGTCTTTGCCGACGCGGATCTTGAAGCGGCAGCTGATGGCATTGCCTACGGCGTCTATCACAATGCCGGCCAGTGCTGCATTTCCGGCAGCCGGCTTCTGGTCCAGGAGGGAATACGCGACGCGCTCATGGAGCGCCTTCTGGATATTTCGCGCAAGGTGACGTTTGGCGATCCGTTGAATGAACGCACCAAGATCGGCGCGATGATTTCGGAGGCGCATGCCGCAAAAGTGCATTCCTATGTGGAGGCTGGTGTCGCTGCCGGCGCCGAACTGTTGCTCGGCGGTGAAAGGGTCGGGAGCGGTGCAGGTCTCTATTACGCGCCGACGGTGTTTGGTGGCGTGACGCCTCAAATGTCGATTGCGCGCGAGGAGATTTTCGGGCCGGTCCTGTCGACCTTGACCTTCGAGACGGCGGACGAGGCCGTGGCGCTGGCAAATGCCAGCGAGTTCGGTCTTTCGGCCTCGGTTTGGTCTACCAATCTCGAAAACGCGCTCCAAACAATTCGCCGCATCCGCGCCGGTCGCTGCTGGATCAACAGCGTCATTGACGGGACGCCTGAAATGCCGATCGGCGGCTACAAGAAGAGCGGGCTTGGTCGCGAGCTCGGCCGCTATGGCTTTGACGAGTATTCGCAGTTCAAGGGCGTACACGTGACGCTCGGACGCCCGACGCCATGGTTTGGATAATGATGGTGGCGACTGGGGCGTAACGGGAAATTGAGCGTTTCCGCTTTTGGGAGAATGGCGGAGAGGCTCGCGAGAAAAACTCGGCTGGCGTGATCTTTGGTCGGAGCCCGCCAGCCGAGATTTGGGTCTTGCGACCCGCATTGCACATCCAATGGGAGGACACGCAAATGAAATTGACCAAGCTTAGAGCCGCGGTGCTTGCTGCGGGTATTGCCACGACGTTGGCGTCGACAGCGGTTGCCGCAGACGTCAAGGCAACGATGATCATCTATCTCGATCCGAGCGTCCAGTTCTTTAACCCCGTGGTGAAAGGCGCGCAAGACGCCGCCGCTGCGTTCGGCGTGGACCTCGACGTGCAATATGCCAACAACGACCCGGTTCGCCAGAACGACCTGATCGAAAGCGCAACGGCCAGCGGTGTCGACGGTATTGCCGTCGCAATCTCCTCGTCGGATGCCTTCGATGAAAGCATCTGCGCGGCCGTGAAGGCCGGTATCGTCGTCATCGGTTTCAACAACGACGACCTGGATGGGGCCAAGGGCAATTGCCGCCAAGCCTATGTCGGAATGAACGAGTTTGCCTCCGGCTACGAACTCGGCAACCGCATGATCAAGGAATTCGGCCTGAAGTCCGGCGATGTGGTGTTCAATCCGCGCGAGATCCCCGAGGCCAGCTTTGCCGTCGCCCGTGGTGGTGGCATCGAGAAGGCAATGGCCGAGAACGGTATCAAGGTCGAGACGGTGCGTGCCGGTCTTGATCCGGCCGAAGCGCAGAACATCATGGCGCAGTTCATGATTGCCAATCCGAACATCAAGGCGCTGTTCGGTACGGGGTCCGTAACCTCCACCGTTGGCGCGGGCGCCATCAAGGATGCAGGCGTCAACATTCCGTTCGGCGGTTTCGATCTCGCAGTCGAGATCGTCAACGCGGTCGAGTCCGGCGCCATGTTCGCGACCATGGACCAGCAACCCTATCTGCAGGGCTATCACCCGATCGCCCAGATTGCGCTGGCCAAGAAATACGGTCTGACCCCGACCGATATCGACACGGGGCAGGGAGCCTTCCTCGACAAATCGCGCATCAGCTCGGTCAAGCCGCTGATCGGCAGCTACCGCTAACCGCGTTTCGTGGGGGCCTGCCGGCGCATTCGGCAGGTTCCCCGTTCCCAATCGATCGAGTGACAGACCGTGACACCTATCCTAGCCGACAGTGCCGCGCCCCGTTCGCGGACCCAGAGACAATCCTTTCTCAAGCAGATCATGAGCATGCCCGCGGGGGCGATCCTGCTCGTCTTCGTAACGCTGCAGATCGTCTGCATCGCCGGAGCGCTCCTTTATCCCGATGATTTTCGCTATCTTTCGCCGCAAAACCTGACGATCCTGATGAAGGCGATCCCGGTGCTCGGCTGCCTGGCGCTGGGTGCCGGCGTGCTGATGATTGCCGGCGAGTTCGACCTTTCCATCGGCTCCGTCTACACCTTCACCGCCATCCTTATGGCCAGTCTGGTTGGTGCTGGCGTTAGCGCCTTCATCGCTGCCCCTCTCGGTATCCTGACCGGCGTGATGATCGGCCTTCTCAACGGGCACATCACCCTGCGCTTCGGCCTGCCATCTTTCATCGTGACGCTCGGAGGACTGCTGTTCTGGCGCGGTGCTGTGCTTCTCTATAACGGAGCGGTCCAGGTTCGCTTCGATCCGGAACCGATCTTCACCAGCCTCTTTTCCGGGACCCTCTTCGGTATCAACGCCGCCTTTATCTGGATAATCCTCTTCGTCGTCGGATTTCATTTCCTCCTGCACCGCCATCGCTTCGGCAACCACGTCTTTGCAACCGGCGGCAATCGGGTTGCTGCCGAGGCCATCGGCATCAATACCAACCGCGTCAAGCTTATCGCCTTTGCGATTGCAGGCGGTATGGCGGCCGTGGCGGGCATCATTGCGACCGCCCGCGTCGGCAGCGTGCAGCCAGGACAAGGTGCTGGCCTCGAACTTCAGGCGATTGCCGCCTGCGTCATTGGCGGGTTGTCGCTCCGCGGCGGGCGGGGCTCGATCGTTGGCGTCTTTCTCGGCGTGATGCTTATCCACACCATCACCGATGTGCTGCTCTTGCTGCGGGCGCCGGGCTTCTATCTCGACATGTTCATCGCGACCCTGATCGTGCTGGCCGCCATCTTCAACCATCTTATCGAGCGGCGAGGTCTTGCGTGATGTCGACCCCCAATCTTCTCGAACTGCACAATATCTCCAAGAGTTTCGGTGCGCTCACGGCGCTCCGCAACCTGAGCTTCCATATCAGCGAAGGTGAAGTAGTCGGTCTTTTGGGCGACAACGGCGCCGGCAAATCGACGACCGTCAATCTTATCTCCGGCATACACAAACCGACGGAAGGTTATCTCAGCGTCGATGGCAAGAAGACGGCCTTCACCTGCCGCTCGGACTCTGCCGATGCTGGTATCGAGACGATCTACCAGCACACTGCGCTGGTCGACAGCCTCTCGATCACCCGCAACATTTTCATGGGGCGCGAACTGACGGATCGTTTCGGCTTTCTCCGACAGGCAGAGATGCGCGACATCGCCATGGAAGTGCTGCAGAACGCGGTGCACATTTCGGGCATCGATTCCCCCGACACGCTCGTCGGCAATCTCTCCGGTGGTCAGAAACAGGCGGTCGCCATTGCCCGCGCCGTCTACTTCAAGAAGCGCATACTGCTTCTCGACGAACCCACATCGGCGCTCTCCGTGCGTGAGACCGAGGCGCTTTTGAACCAGGTCCTGAAGCTCAAGGCGGAGAATGTTTCCAGCGTGCTGGTGACGCACAATATCTACCACGCCTACCAGGTCTGCGATCGCTTCGTGATCATGAGCCACGGCACGAAAGTGTTCGATGTCGACAAGGCAGACACGACGATCAACCAGCTGACCGAATATGTCGTGCTGACCTGACACATCCCTTCAAGACGAGAGGCAGATGTAGTGACTATTTCCGTATCAACACGTCAGGTCGTAGGACCGGCTGATGCCGCAAGGCGTGACACACAGGGCCTTCGCGCCGGCTTCGTGATCGAAGGCATTTTCCGCCCTGACGAGATCAATCTCACATACAGCCATCTCGATCGCATGATCGTCGGTGGCGTGGCGCCGGTAAACGAAAAACTCGTCATCGACAGCGTCGCCGAGACGGGCACGGAGCATTTCCTGGATCGCCGCGAGGTCGCCGTCGTCAATATCGGCGGAAGCGGCGTGGTCACGGTGGGCAGCCGGGACCATTCGCTCGGTTTCCAGGAGGCGATCTATATCGGCATGGGCGAGGGTGCGCTCGGTTTTGCGAGCGACGATCCTGCCGCGCCCGCATTGTTCTATCTCCTGAGCGCGCCGGCGCACCGTGCCTGTCCGACCGTGCAAATCAGCCGCGACATGGCAAGGAAGGTGCATCTGGGTTCTGCGGAGGAATCCAATGCCCGCACCATCAACCAGTATGTGCACCCGGATGTCTGCGAGAGCTGCCAGCTTCTCGTCGGCCTCACGATGTTCGAGCCGGGTTCCGTCTGGAACACCATGCCGGCGCATGTGCATGATCGCCGCATGGAGGTTTATCTCTATTTCGGCATGCAGGAGAGCACGCGCGTCTTCCACTTCATGGGCGAGCCAAGCGAAACGCGCCACGTCGTCCTGAAGAACCATGACGCGGTGTTATCGCCAGGATGGTCTATTCACTCGGGCGCCGGGACGGGCCGCTACGCTTTCATCTGGGCGATGGCCGGCGATAACATGAGCTTTACCGATATGGACAAGGTGCCGATGGAAACGCTCAGATGACGCTGTTCGATCTCACGGGCCGCTGGGCGATGGTCACTGGCGCCAACACCGGCATCGGTCAGGCGATCGCGGTCGGGCTTGCCAGGGCTGGCGCCGATATCGTCGGAGTTGGGCGATCGGCCATGACGGACACCGAGGCGGAGGTAACGTCCATTGGCCGGAAATTCGTGTCGATCGCAGCCGATCTATCAGTGCCGGGCATAGCGAGCACCGTCATTGCGAAAGCCCTTGCTTCCGGTGCCAGCCCGGATGTGCTCGTCAACAATGCCGGCATCATCAGGCGGGCTGATGCTCTCGATTTTACCGAGGAAGATTGGGATGCGGTTCTTGATACAAATCTGAAGTCGGTTTTCTTTCTCTGCCAGGCGTTTGCGAAGTCGGCGATTTCGGCGGGGCGAGGTGCGAAGATCATCAACATCGCGTCGCTCCTGTCGTTTCAAGGCGGAATCCGCGTGCCGTCCTACACAGCTGCCAAGAGCGGGCTTGCCGGGCTCACCAAGCTGTTGGCAAACGAGTGGGCCTCGAAGGGGATAAACGTCAACGCCATCGCACCGGGATATGTCGAGACCAACAACACGACGGCGCTTCGGGCGGACGCGGAGCGCAGCGCCGATATCTTGAAACGAATTCCCGCCGGACGTTGGGCGCGCCCGGACGATATGGTTGGTGCAGCAGTCTTCCTGGCGGCATCAGCATCAAACTATGTACATGGCACCATCCTGCCGGTCGACGGCGGTTGGCTCGCCCGATAAGGAGATCAAATTGCAGTATTATTCATTGCCTGAAGATACGGTCTGGACCGAAACCGCGCCTGGCAATAGCCGAGCGGTGTTGAGCCAGCGTCCAGAACTCATGCTCGTGGCCTTCCGGTTCGACAAGGACGCCATCGGTGCGCTTCATTCGCATCCGCACACACAGGTAAGTTACGTTGCAGAAGGCAGCTTCGATGTCACGGTCGACGGCGTCACGACCCGACTGGGACCGGGCAGTAGCTTCATCGTTGCGCCCAATCTCGTCCATGGCGTCGTCGCGCTGACGAATGGCCTTCTGATTGATACGTTTACTCCACGCCGGGATGAATTCTTACAGGTTTCGAACGAAAACTAATCAACCGTTGGGACCGAGCACCTTTCGGAAGGAAGCGCAGCGGTGTCGCTGGTTTCGGCCGGTCTTGGCATCGGCTTTGCACCGGAATTGATGCTGGATCTGCCCAACCGCAATTTCGAGCTTCGAAAGGTGAGGGGAGCGGGCTCCAGGATCGGGCTTGGCATCGCCTCTTCGAAGGATGAACCCACGGCCGCCCGAGACGACATCATCGATATCGCGCGGCCGCTGGTCAGGGCGGATAGGTGAGGGGGCGGTCTATTTACGCGGACGCTCCTGAACGGAACTTGGGCCTGCAGGCCACCACTTGCGCCCGTCAGGAAGCTTCCTACCTCGTGCGATCCTCGACATGGAGCCTCGTGCATTGGAGGCGACATACTGACGTTACTCATCGCGTGCGAATGACTTTGTAGATTGCACAGTGCTCCTCTGCGCCATACCCTGCCTCTGCAGCGTTGCGAAAGAGATCGGCAGCAAATTCGGGAAACGCGGAACTGATATTCAAATCATCCGCCATTTCCACAAGCCTGGAAATGTCCACACCAACCGACCTGATGGTGCTTTGAGGATCGGCGAATCTGTCCCCTGCAATAGCCCGTCCCATGTGACGCACATCGTCTGCAAACATTGGTGACAGGGCAGCGATAGTTTCGCCAAACTCAGCGATGTCCATCCCTTCCGCCGCGTACATTGCCGCCCCATGGCTGAAGCCAATCCAGTGTCCGGCGAAATAGGAAAGCGCCGCATTGAAGAGAATCTTTGCGCGGCCGATGTCAGTCCCGACGTGAGAAAGATTTGGAGCCAGCAGCTGCAAGATTGGCCCGACCGAGGTTAAGACGCTTTCTCGCCCGGCGATGACAATCGAGGCTTCCGGTCCACCGATCTGATCGGGCCAGGCCGAAATTGCGCCGTCGAGATAGCTTCCTCCACGGGCCTCCACCCACTGCTCGAGATGGCGAGCTTGCTTCGGCGTGCCTGACGTGAGTTGGACGAGGGTCTTTCCTTCAAGCAAATCGGTTGCGTGGCACTCATCGAGGACGATCGACGTTGCAGCATAGTCCGACAAGCAGACGATGAGCGTACTGCTGCTGGCAATAGCAGCGGCTGGCGTTTCCGCCTTCAGGGCGCCGATGCGCTCCAGAGCGTCCGTTTTGCCTTGGCTTCGATTCCAGACAGTGACGCTTTTGCCGGAAGTCACAAGCGCCTTGGCGAGCGCACTACCCATACGTCCCAGCCCGATCACGGCTACGTCACTCATCGCGTCATCCTTGACTAAGATGCTACATACTGTAACTTACAGATTGTAAGTTTCTGTGCAAGGGGGAAATGTGAAGCTCAAGAAAGATATGCGTCGCGAACAGATGCTCGATGTCGCGATGGAAATCGTCCGGAATCAGAGCGTGGATGAGCTGACGCTCGGGACCTTGGCGGCAAAAGCAGGGGTCAGTCGTCCGATCGCATACGAACACTTTTCAACCCGGGCCGGCCTTTTGGTGGCGCTGTTCAAGCGGTTGGAGGAAAACTATGTCCAATGGCTCCGCTCTGCTCTTCATGAAGCGCCAACTGAGCTCGACGCCGTAGCTAAGGTTATCAGCGAAGCCTATTTCAGTTGCCTTGCCCAGTTTGGTCCGGAAGCTCTTGCCATCTCCGCTGCTCTAAAAGGGACGGAGGAGATGGCCGCGCAGCAACGGCTCATGCTCAACGTTTACGTCGAGCTGATGTGTGATGCCCTTCGGCCATTCTCCGACCTGCAAGACGAGCACTTCCGTCCTGTGTGCGTCGGTCTTTTAGGCGCAGCGGAGGCACTTGCCAGCGAGACACAGGCCGGGGCGATATCCCAGCAGATCGCCACATCGGTATTAACGTCGCTGATCGCAAAAGCTGTGGCTGATAGGGCCAGCAAACCTCGGTGAAGTGGCTCTCGCAGCCCTGGGAAAGGACGGTGAACTTTGACAAGGAGCCCAAGAGTTCAAGCAGGGTCAATAGTCGACGGCGACGGGGATCGAAGGGCAGGTACCACCTTTTCCTGCATAAGCCTGCGACCAGTGTTGCGGTACAACAGGTTGCATTATGCAATCAGATTTGCCACACTGCGAGATGAAGATGCGATCCAGTTGCGCAATCAATCTGGCCGCAGAGCTGCTCGTGATAATCCTGCGGGACAGCATGTTCGCGAATCCTCAGCCATTCGCTCGAAGGGATCGCGGCTCACATTCTATGAGCCAGGCTCAAGAAATTGGTCGCTGAGGGCCTGCTGACGCATTCCGATGTCCAAACCACAAACAGCGACCGATTTACGGCCTGACCGAAAAGTCGATCGCTCTGCTCCCGGCGCCTGGGGACGACGGTTTCCCCCTGCAACACCGGAATGGGGGACCCGCAATCAGGCGCTCGAAGAAGGGGCCAGGCGTTGCAGGACGCATTCAGGCCGAGATGAGAGAGCGCCATCTCGGCATACCGAACCCCCATGACGGTCCCACGGTGTCGGACCGTCTGCGAGGCGCCTATGACGCCGCTGCGGCCGAAGCGCAGCTCAAACTCCCCGGAAGGAGACGAGACCATGCCCAAGTTCATCACAATCGGATATGGCGACGCGGCCGGCTACGACCGCACATCCCAAGCTGTCAGAGACGCCGCACATGCCCAGGACGCCAAACTTCGGTCCGAAGGCGCTGTGATCGGGATAGCAGGCACGCCGGTGCAGGTCCGCAATCCAGAGGCCCGTGACATGGAAACGCGCGATGGACCGTTCATGTCGTCGGCCTTGCCTATTGCGGGCTTTGCCATCATCGAGGCCCCCGATCTGGCCGCTGCCATCGAGAAGGTTTCGCATGTGCCTTGTGCGGTGGCGCACGGCGTCGTTGAAGTTTGGCCATTGAAAGAGGCAACATTTTAGATATGCATCATAAATGGAGCGCATGAATGGCCACGTCCCGTGCTCGCAGCATCGAAGATCAATTTGCCAGCTGTTTCGCCACCTGTGCGGATCGGACGTTTGCAAGCGATCGGGCGCGACGCCAGCTATCGCCATGGTGGATGGATGGGATCTAGTGTTGCGAGGGCTGCGACCCGGGCTGTGCGCAACAGGTTCCGTGCGGCCTTCACCGCATCAAAGGCCGTGCCCAAGCCGGCGGCGATCTCGATGCCGCGCGGTGTTGTGTGACTTACGGTTGTATTCGTCATGGGCTCCCCCATTCATGCATGTCTTTCCTCGCATTGGCGCCGTTAAAGTCGGGTGCAAACCTCGGATGCTTCGTTCCTGGGTTGCTGATTCGGCGATTGTTCTTTCGTGACGGGTGGTTAGACTTAAAGTCATCTTCCAGTCGAAACTGGCGTCGCTGGCAAGCATTTTCCCCTGACCATGTTTTTGTTTTTGCGCCGTTCGGCGGGCAATTTTTGCACTGCCGCCCCTCCGGTTTTTGGCTGCCCCTAAAATTTGAGTGTTTTTATCATATTTGAACTTGATTCTTTGACTCAAGTTTAATTACAAGGCGCCCGTTGATTTTGTTTTGATCCCGGGGGCTGGGTATGACGAGAACTTTGAGCGACGCGCCAACTGGAAGAGGCCTGGGACAGCGCCTCGCCTGCTCGACGGCAATTGTGCTGGTGCTGGCCACGAGTGCCGGCGCGCAAGACGCGCAGAAAAAGACGAAGCGCGCGGAACCGGAGGCAACTGCGCTTGAACGGATCGTCGTCACCTCGACGCGTCAGCCGAAAAAAGTGCTCGACGTCCCGCAATCGATCTCGGTCATCACCCGCGAAGATATCGTCGATCACAATGTCCGGGATATTCAGGACCTCGTTCGTTACGAGCCGGGCGTCAGCGTCGACCGACGGACCTCGATCACCAATCCCTGGGGGCAATTGAACGCGTTCACGATCCGCGGCATGGGCGGCAACCGCGTGCAGTTGACGGTTGACGGCTCGCGGATCCAGGAAGGGATCACCGACGGCAGCCGCGACTTCTTCGACATGAGCAACTTCAAGGCCGTCGAGATCGTTCGCGGCCCGAACTCGGTGCTCTGGGGCGCCGACGCGCTCGGCGGTGCGGTCATGTTCCGCACGCTCGACCCGTCCGACCTCTTGGTCGATCCGACGAAGCCCTGGGCGCTCGAAGTGAGTACCAGTTTCGACAGCCTCGACAACAGCTGGCGCAAGCAGGTCACCGGGGCCTATGATTTCGGCGATGTCCAGGTGCTTGGAAGCTATGGCCAGGTTTCATCCCGCGAGGCCGAACTCGGCAAGGCGCGCGCTGATGGCGGCAGCTGGGGTTGCACGCGTAGCACCATCGGTTGCGATCAGCTCTTCCCGGCCGATACCGACGTCAACAATGCACTGGCCAAGATCGTCTGGACGCCAGATGGCGAGCACACGTTCAAGCTGACGGGCGAACTGTTCGGCCGCGATACCGACATCCTGCAGCTTTACGAAATGGGCGCGTTGACCACGGGTTTGCCGACAACGACAACGTATCTCAACGACAGTTACCCGCGCGACCTCGAGATGAGCCGCAAGCGCATCGCGCTCGAACACGATTGGCAGGTGGGTGCTGCGTGGCTCGACAGCGTCAACTGGAACCTGTCCTGGTCGCCGCAGAAGCGCGTGACCGACAGCCGTCAGCGCCGCGTCTATTCCAATCGCTACCAGGTGCACGAGCAGTATCGCGACTATAGCGAGGAGTTCTTCGAGGCCGATATCCAGCTGCAGTCGTCCTTCGATCTGGGGGCGACCCGACACACGCTGACTTATGGCTTTGATGGCGACCGGACCAGGGGCGACTATGCCGGCATCAACCGGACCTTCAATTCGCTGACCGGGACCACGACGACCGCGATCAACCAGGGCTTCAGCTTCCCGCGGGTGACCACCGAGCGCGCCGATTTCTACCTGCAGGACAGCATCGAATTCTTCGATGGCCAGCTGACCGTCAATCCGGGCGTCCGCCTTGCCCATTACTCGATCGACCCGACGGGTGACGCCTCCTATCCGGGCCTGCCGGGCTTCCGTCCGGAGAAAGAGGACAAGACCGAGCTCCTGAAGCGCGTCGGAGCGATCTACAAGTTCGACGACATCTATTCGGCCTATGCCTCCTATGGCGAAGGCTTCAAGATGCCGACCTCGGCGCAGCTCTTCCAATCAAGCAGCGATCCGTTTAGCGGTTCGTATCTGGTGCCGAACCCCGCCCTCAAGCCGGAGTCGGTTGAGAGCTACGAGATCGGTCTGCGCGGTGAACTCGATCGCGGCTACTTTACCGTCGCGACGTTCTATGCCGACTATACGAATTTCATTCGCAGCCTGCAGCCGGTTGACATCATTGCGCCGGGTGGCATACCGGTCGTTGGCTACACGTCGAACAACGTCGAGGACGTCAAGCTCTGGGGCATCGAGTTCGGCGGCGAATACGAAGTCTTCGACAACACGACCGCGTCGGCCAACATCACCTGGACCAAGGGACGCCAGCGCGTTTCCTCGGGCGCTGCAACGACCGCCTTTGACGGCGCGACGCCGCTCACCGCCGTCCTCGGGCTGAAGCACGAGCTGCCAGATTACGGGCTGCAGTTCGAACTCTTCGGCACCTTTGCGGCCGGCCGCACCGAAAGTAGCGATCCGGGTTACTTCCTGTCGACTGGCTACGCCGTCTTCGACACCTACGCCAAATGGCAGCCGCGCGAAAACGTGGAACTGACCGCCGGCATCCAGAACATCTTCGATCGTCGCTATTTCCCGAATACCGTCACGGGTTTTCAGCGCGTTCCAAGTTCGGCTGCGGTCGCAAATGTCAATCCGCTCGAGCTGCAGACCGCTCCCGGCCGGACGTTCAAGCTGGGCGCCACGGTTCGCTTCTAGCCCCGACCTGACGTGGACGCGCGTCGCGCGTCCACACCCCTCGATCTGACGGACGAAGTCATGCTGAAGCTAGCCGGACAATTCCAGCGCCTGATTGCCATCTGCATCCGCCACCCCGGCGGAAAAACCGATCTGGCCCTCTTGGGCATCGTCATCGCATTGACGCTCGGCAGCGTCTACGCGAGCGTGCGCCTGATCGAATGGACCGGCGCCTTCTACTCCGCGATCGAAAAGATCGACGGTCCGGCCATCCTCGCGCAGATCGGGGTGTTCGCCATCATTGTCGGCCTGAATTCGGCGCGGCATCTGATCGCGGAATATCTGCGCAAGATCCTTGAAATCCGCTGGCGGCAGAAGCTCACCGAAAAGGCGATCGCGCTCTGGACCACGGACAAGGCCTATTGGCACATGGCGAATGCCACCGACGGCCGCGTTGACAATCCTGACCAGCGCATCGCCGAGGATTGCCGCCTCTTCGTGCGGGGTGCGTTGAACGAGGCACTCGACCTCATCTCCCGCGTCGTCGGGCTGTTTTCCTTCGTGGCGCTCCTGTGGACGCTAGCGGATTTTCCGTTGAGCCTGACGCTGCTCGGCATCGACATCGAGGTCCCGCACTACATGGTCTGGGCCGCCTTCCTATATGTCGCCATCAGCAGCGTGGTCACCCATTTGCTGGGCAAGCCCCTGAAGTCGCTTTTTGCCCAGCAGCAACATCGTGAGGCGGATTTTCGCTACGCCATGGCGCGCTGGCGCAGCAGCTTCGACGAAGTGGCGCTGGCGGGCGGCGAGGCGGCGGAGGTTCGCCAGTTCAAGCAGCGGTTCGGCGCCCTGGCGCAGAATTGGCGGCGACTGATCCGGCGCGAGTTCGTGCTCGGAAGCTTTACCTATCCCTTCACCCATTCGGTCCTGCGCATCCCCCTGTTCGTCGCCCTGCCGGGTTACATCGCGGGCCATGTCGCCTTCGGCGGCCTGATGCAGCTCAGCACGGCCTTTTCGCAGGTGGTGACGACGCTTTCATGGTTCATCTTCTCCTACCGCGATCTCGCGGATCTTGTGGCAACCGGCACGCGCCTGGATGATTTCATGGAAAATGCGCGGCGCCGCGCCCAAACGCGGTCCGCAATCGCCCATGCAGATCGGGCTGACGGTCTGCGACTGACGGGCCTGCGTCTTAGCACGCCGGATGATCGCCACCTGCTCGACCTTGCCGAACTGTCCGTGCGCCCCGGCGAATGCGTCTGGCTGAAGGGTGCGTCCGGAATCGGAAAATCCACCCTTATGAAGGCCATCGCCGGCTATTGGCCGCATGGGCAAGGCGAAGTCAGCCGCACGCGCGAGGGCTGGATGTTCGTGCCGCAGTCCTCCTATTTGCCGCTCGGCACGCTCGAAGAGGCGGTCGCCTATCCGTCACGCGTGGAGGAGATCGGTGCTGGCGCCATCAGGATGCTGTTGGCGGAGGTCGGGCTGGGGCACCGTCTGAGCGACGGCGGTGAACCGGTTTCAGAGGCCGGTTTGTCAGGTGGCGAACGCCAGCGCCTTGCGATCGCGCGCTTGCTGGGGCAGGCGCCCCGCTGGGCGATGCTAGACGAGGCGACCAGTGCGCTCGACGCTGCGGCCGAAACGCAATTGCTGCAACGTGTCCGCGAGTGCCTGCCCGACACCACGCTCATCATTATCGCGCACCGCCCGCCGCAGGCGCTCGGCGCCTTCAGGACGATCGATCTGGATCTGGCGCGCGACCAAGCCGTCGCCGCCTGAATGCCAGGCCGCATGACCATCCAAGACAGAACCACGAGAGGACATCATAAATGACAGAACCAGCGACACGCCGTATCCTGCGCGAACCTGCCGAAGCGGTGCTGCAAAAACTGCCGCTGATCGGCAAGCTCATGATCATCGGCAAACGCAACGGCGCCACCCACGAACGCATCGGCGCGGTCGAGACTGTCGCCGTCGAAGCTGAGCGGATCGTCTGTCGGGGCGCCTGCCATGACAGCAGCATCGATCCGGCCCTGGTGGTGACCATCGTCGCCGACACCTCGAGCGTGATGCAGGGACAGGTCTATCCGCGCCTCGACTTCAACGACGAAAAGGGTGAGCCCGTTTTCAGCGTCGTCGGGTTTGATGGACTGGATCCGTTCGAGAAGGCGCTGGACGGCCTGCGCATCGAGGCGGGCGACAGCGAAGCCGATAAGCCCGGGCGCCCTGAGCGCCCTGACGTCGCTGAGAACGATGAAGGGCTGAAGCCGCTGAACCTCGCGCTTCAAACGGCGCGGCCTGTTGTGATTTCATTCGAAGCCCCAGGCTTCGGCCAATCCTGGTCGGGGATCGTCGAAAAGGTAAAGCCGGCGATGGGGTTCATCAATGTGATGACGTCGGACTTCCACCTGCATCTGCTCGGTGGTGCCGTTGCCGCCTGGGCCGAACACGAGGAGAGCGGCGCTACGACCTTCCGTGCCCTCGATGCGCAACAAAAGGAAATCGGCCTCACCGTGCGCCTTCCTGCCGCCGTATCGGCCTGAACGGGAGCAGCGAGATTAACATGTCAACCGTTGCACATTCTCCCGCCACATGGCTCGTGCCTGGCACGGGCGAAACCGTCCCGCATAACAGGCTGATGGCGCAGATGGCGGGAAAGAGCGCTGTCCTTCTCGGGGAGAGCCATGACCGATACGACATCCATCGTTGGCAGCTTCATGTACTCGCTGGCCTTTACGCCCACCGCACCGATGTGGTCGTCGGCTTCGAGATGTTTCCGCGCCGGGTGCAGCCGGCCCTCGACAAATGGGTTGCGGGTGCGCTGAGCGACGTGGCCTTTCTCGAGGAGGCAGAGTGGCGGACGGTCTGGGGTTTTCCGGCGGATCTCTACATGCCGATCTTCCATTTTTGCCGGCAATATGGCGTTGCGATGAAGGCGCTGAATTGCCGTCGGGCCCTGGTCACCGAGGTCGGCAAGCTGGGTTGGGATGAAATCCCCGTCGGCGACCGCGACGGCGTCACGCCCGCAAAGCCGGCGACGGCGGCCTACCGGCAATATCTGTTCGACATCACCGGCGGCAGCAGGCCGGACCGGCAGGCGACATCGCCCGATGATCCGGCCTTCGACCGGTTCGTCCGGGCACAGCAGACATGGGACCGGGCATTTGCCTGCAACATTGCCGAGGCGATCGGCGAACATGGGCCCGCGCTGGTGGTCGGCATCATCGGCCGCGGCCACCTCGAATATGGTCACGGTACGCCCTACCAGCTCGCTGATCTCGGCATTCAAGATGTCGCCGTGCTGTTGCCGAACGACATGGAAACGGTCCGTCTGGAACCGGAGGCTGTCGCCGATGGCCTGTTCAGACTTCCGCCGATCGGGCGTTCGGTTGCGGAGCGCGCACCAAGTCCATGAGGGCTCATTGCAGATGTTTCCGCGCTTGATGACACGTCAGGCGACCAATCGGGTGCCTGTGCCTCGGCTAGGGGCGTAGCGAGATCACGGAAAACGATAGGCCGGTCCGGTGTTCGCGGGGCTCGACCACTCTGATCGCCGCCGCGACCGACTGATGGCATCCGCTATTTCAAACTGCAGTCATCCAAGCGATCAAGCCTTCGTGATGGGAGTTCGCGGCACAAAATTCGATCTCGATCATTACTTCTTCATGCCGGTTTTTATCTTCCGTCAAAGGATATGGTGAAGGCAATGAAGACCTTGACAGTTCTCACACTCGCGGCGTTGACGGCAATGGCCAGCGCGCCAGTTGCTCAGGCGTTTCCGATCGCTCCGAAGCTTGCTTTGCAAACAGACGCGGCTCAGTCCGTACAATTCTCCTATGAGAGGGGCGAAGCGCGCAAGAATTTCAGCGGATGTAGCCTGCCCTATTGCGGTCAAGGCTACCGCCACGATCGACGGGGCTACGACCGTGACGATTATTACCGGGACAATTACCGCAGCCACTATCGCCACCACGACAATGACTTCGGCGCATTCGTGGGTGGTCTTGCTGCCGGCGCAATCATTGGCGGATTGTCGAGCCAGCCAAGATACGATAGCGGCCCGAGAGTTGTCTCAGGTAGCCCGCATGTGCGCTGGTGTTACGCCCGTTACAGGTCCTATCGAGCCTCCGACAACACGTTTCAGCCCTATAGCGGTTTCAGAAGGCAGTGCTATTCACCCTACTGAGCCTTCTTTGATTTTTGCCGCCCCGGCCTGGCGCTATTCGATCAGGGTGGCGACCAGCGGAGTTGGTAACCCGCCGGGACCGATCGTGCGGACGGCGATGGATCAGCGCTACAACGGCTGCGCCATCAGCGAGCCAAGCACAATTTCGGCTTTCTGTTCGATTGTCCTGCAGGCGATCTCGAAGTGGTCCAGAAGCTGCGGGTCGGGCGGCTGCATCTGTCGCCGCGGTGGTGATGTCAGTTCTGTATCTCGTTCCGCTTGTCCAGTCCTCGCCTAGCGCAGCGGCCGTCGCTGCCGTTCCGTCGATCCGGGTGGGGCAGACACCTTTGATGTTGAACAATCCGGTGTCGCGACCCGCTGTTCGCGGTTAACGGCGGCAGCGTTGTCCGCTGCCGCCGAAACGCATGGCAGTTGCTTTGCGGTCCATTCGCACAACTAGACGGGCAGGCGAGCCGGAGCCGATTTCACGTAGGTTTCGATCAAGTGAACGACATGCCGCCGTCGTTCGGTGACGATCCGCTCCGACGATAGGTCGACCCCGAATGTGACCGATAGCGTGTAGCGGCTCGATATGTGGATGAAGCTCAGCGCGACGATCGATATGTATAGCTGCATGGCATCGATGCCCGGCTTGATGCCGCCAGACGCTTCACCGCGATCCAGCAGCGTCTGGATGGAATCGATCAGCGGTCGGGAGGAGCGGGGTATGCTGTCGATCGTACGGATGAATTCTCCCTGCATCAGGTTTTCCGCCAGAACCATTTTGATGAAGGCCGGCGTCGCCGCCATGTAGTCGTAAGTAAAGGCCGTCAGTGCCGCGATCCCTTCGACCGGATCGCGATCGAGGATATTGAGCCCTGCCTCGTTGCTGCGAAGGTCGTCGTAAACGTCCTGGAGTGCCGCCTTGTAGAGCAGCTCCTTACTCTGGAAATAGTGGTACAGCATCCGGATGTTGCAACCCGCGCGCTCGACGATGCGGGCGGTGCTGGCACCGCTCAGGCCGTGCTCGCAGAACTCCACTATTCCCGCTTCAAGGATGGATCGCCGCGTTGCCTGCGCATTGCGCGAGCGCGTGCCGCTTGTTTCCCCCTGGTGATCACCGTTGCCCGCGTCACGCATTTTCAACCCATCCTTCAATTTGCCGATCGGCAGAGATCTTTCTACCGCATCCGGTCATCGTGGCAATTGACAACCAAGTAAGTAATAGCATACTTACAAAAATAGAGGAGCGGCTTTTTGCGGTGCAAAGAGCAAATTTGAGGAGCCTCCGCCCGAGGAGCGGGCGGTAGTGGGGAGGGGTGCATGATGAAGGCAATCAAGAGAATTCTTTTGCTCGGTGGCGCGGCTGCAGCCATGGCGGGCGGGGCGGCCCAGCAGGTGCAGGCGCAAAAATCCGATCAGATCACCGTTGCGATCACGGAGGGGATTACCGGGAATAATCCGTATGCCGATTCCGTGGTGCTCATCGGTTCCATCTGGTGCCAGGTTTACGGTTGCCTCACCCGTTGGGATTTCGAGACGGGCAAGTTCGTTCCGTTCCTGGCCGAAAGCCTGGAGCCGGAAGACGATCTGAACTGGATCCTGACGCTGCGCGCCGACTGGAAGCGCCACAATGGCGAGCCGGTTGTCGCCGCTGACGTGATCCATTCGATCGAGCGCTCGCGCAACGATCCGGAAAGCATGTCGCAGGCATCGGTCCAGTACATTGAAAAGGCCGAGGCTCTTGACGATCGGCGTCTACGCATCACGACGACCCAGAAGATGGCGACACTGCCGAACTATCTGGCGACGATGCAGATCACCTCGAAGAAGATCTACGATGAGCATGGCGCGAAGGTCGCCGATCGCGAGCATCCGGTCGGTGCGGGTCCCTATCGCCTCGTCGAGGTCGGCATCGGCAGCCACATCGTCATCGAGCGTGTCGACGATCACCCGATGGTCGAGCCGACCAACCCCAAGCGCATCATCTATCGCATGATGGCCGAGCCCGAGCAGCGGGTGACGGCGCTTGCGAATGGCGAAGTGCAGATCGCACAGGGCATTCCGCCGCAACTCGTCAGCCGCGTCCAGCAATTGCCGAACGCCACGGCCGAGATGGTCGATTCCGCCGAGGCGATGTTCATTGCGATGAGCCCAAAGACCGCGCCCTGGGACAATCCGAAAGTGCGCCAGGCGGTCTGCCATGCGATCAACCGTGAAGGCATCGCCAGGGCAATCCTCGGCAATCAGGTGACGCTGCTGAACGGACCGGTGGGCGCGGGCCAGCTCGGTTTCGATCCGGCCTATGTCTCGCCGATCGATTACAATCCTGACAAGGCGAGGAAATTGCTGGAGGAGGCGGGCGCAGTCGGTGCGAGCGTCGATCTCTATTCGCCGGTGGGACGCTACATCGCCGACCGTCAGATCGCCGAGGCGGTTATTCCGATGCTCCAGGACGTCGGCTTCAAGGCGACGCTCCAGACGCCCGAATGGGCAACGCTGTGGACCAATGTTCAGCGCGGCGACACGCCCTTCTACTACATGGGCCGCGGCAACATGCTCGATCCTTCACCAGCACTGGCGCAGTATTTCGAGACCGACGCCTCGCCGCGTCTGAAATATTCAAACCCTGAAGTCGACGCGTTGCTCCAGGCCGAGCGCCAGGAATTCGATCCCGAAAAGCGTGTCGCCATGCTTTCCAAGGCAATGACGGCCATCACTGAAGATGCTCCGGCCTGCTTCCTGTGGCTGCACAAGCTGAGCTGGGGGGTGGCCAAGGGCGTCGACTACAAGCCGAGCAAGGCTGACCGGGTCAACGGCTGGGAAATCCACCTGCGCTAGCCGCGACCACCTTCCACGCCGGGGCCGCCTGACGCGTAGCCCCGGCGCCTACCCCCTCCAGAGCTCCAAGGATCTCCCATGCTTGGCTACACGCTGAGACGCGTGGCAGGCACCATTCCGGTGTTGTTCATGGTCTCGCTTCTGATTTTCGCACTGGTCCAGTTCGCCCCCGGCGATCCGGTGGACATGTTGGTAAGCGACGAGGCGACCGAGGAGGTCAGGCTGGCGATCCGCGCGGCCTGGGGCCTCGACCAGCCGGTCTACGTGCAATACCTGACCTTCCTCAAGAACGCAGTGATGGGCGATTTCGGCCAATCCTTCCGCTATCGCGAACCGGTGATGCAACTGATCCTGGAACGCCTTCCGGCGAGCCTCGAACTGGCCATCTATTCGACGCTGCTGGCGGTCGCCATCGGTCTTCCGCTCGGTGTCTGGGCAGCCAGCCGGCCAAATTCCATCGTCGACACTGTCGGTTCGATCGGCGGCTTCTTCGGGATCAGCCTGCCGAACTTCTGGCTCGGCATCCTGTTGATCCTGCTGTTTGCCGGCACCTTCAATCTGCTGCCGTCAGGTGGCCGGGAAACCTGGGGCCTGAATGTCGAACGGGTCACCGGATTCCTGACGGTCGATGCGATCATTGCCGGTCGCTGGGACGCCCTTTGGGACTCTCTTCGCCACCTTGCGCTTCCCGTCGTGGTCCTCGGTACCAACATGACAGGCATCATCATGCAGATCACTCGCGCCTCGGTGCTTGAGAACCTGCAGGAGGATTACGTCATGACGGCGCGCGCCAAGGGGATGAGCGGACGCGTCGTGCTGTGGCGCCACGCGTTCCGCAATGCGCTCATTGCCGTCATCACGATCATCGGTCTCGAATTCGGCACCCTTATCAGCGGCGCCATCATCGTCGAAACCGTGTTCTCCTGGCCGGGCATCGGCTACCTGCTGCTGCAGGGCATCTCGTTTAGAGACTTCCCGCTGATCACCGGTCTGGTGCTCGTCTACACGACGCTGTTCGTTCTCATCAACCTTGCGATCGACATGATCTATACCATCGTCGACCCGCGCATCCGTATGGGGTGACTAGGATGGTTCGCTCCTCCAAAACTCGAAAACTCGCGCAGGCCATGAAATCGCCGAAGGGTGCCTTCAGCCTCGCCGTCATCGTACTCCTGCTGCTGGCTGCTACCTTCGCGCCGCTGATTGCGCCATTCGACCCGAACCGGCAGGATCTGATGCTGGCGATGACGCCGCCGCAACTCACGGGGCCGCATTTCCTCGGCACGGATCATGTCGGGCGCGATATGATGAGCCGCATCATCTATGGTTCGCGCGTCTCGCTCCTGATCGCCGTCGCCGTCGTTCTGTTCTCCGGCGTGGTGGGCGTCACCCTGGGCGTCGTTTCGGGTTATTACGGCGGCCGCGTCGACTCGATTGTCCAGAAATTCCTGGAAGTCGTCTGGGCATTCCCGCCGCTGCTGCTCGCGATCTCGATCGTCGCCTTTCTCGGCCAGGGCCTCGGTATCCTGATCGTTGCCTTGGCGTCGCAGCGCTGGATCCCCTATTGCCGCCTTGCGCGCGCCGAAGCCCTCAGCCTGCGCGAGCGGGAGTTCGTTTCCGCCGCCCGCTCGCTCGGCGCCACCAATGCCAGGATCCTGCGCACACATATCCTGCCGAACCTCATCCAGTCCGCTTTGATCGTCGCGACCTTCGCCATGGCGACGGCGATCATCGCGGAATCCAGCCTCAGTTTCCTCGGGCTCGGCGTGCCGGCGACGACCCCGACCTGGGGCGGCATGCTGTCGGATGCGCGCGCCTACATCAGCACGTCATGGTGGATGGCGCTGTTTCCCGGTCTCTGCATCTTCTGCACCGTTCTCGCCATCAATCTCCTGGGCGATGTCCTGAGAACGCATCTCGATCCCCGCCTGAACCGCGCGTGACGGTTCCAAACCTAAAGAAGAGAAGGATTATCGCATTGGTTGAGCGTATCGAAACATCGATGGCGGACGGCGCCCTCAAGAGCATGGCTGTCGTCCATAACGACATGGTCTTCCTGTCGGGCGTGCACGCCACCGACACCAGCGGCGACATCAAGGAACAAACCCGCGAGGTCTTCAAGACCATCGATCGGCTGCTGGAAGCGGCCGGATCGAACCAGAAGTCGATCTTCGTCGTGCATGTATGGCTGAAGGACATGCGCTACTTCGGGGCGATGAACTCCGTGTGGAACGAATGGGCCGACACGGCGCACCCGCCGGCACGGACCTGCGTCAGCGGAGAGCTCTACCGTTCGGACGTTCTCGTCGAGGCTGTCGTCATCGCCTATCGCGCCTGAGCGACCTTCCGAAGGAGAACCCCATGGAACTAAGAGAACTCGGCAAGAAGGACGGTGCCGGCCATCAGCCGCGCATATGCCTCGGCAAGGCTTCCGACACATTGGCATCCGTGTGCCTGACCGCCCCGGACAAGACCGGCGACCTGAAGGACCAGTCGCTGCAGATCCTGAACGCCATCGAAGAATATTTCGAGAGCGTCGGCTCGTCGCGCAGAAAGATCCTCATGGTGCAGGTCTGGCTGTTCGACATCACCGAATATCCGGCGTTTTGCGCGCTTTGGAACGACTGGATCGATCCCGAGGGCGTGCCCGCTCTGTCCGTCGTCACCGGGCATGCGGCACGGCGTGACTGCGCGGTCGAAATCCGCGCCTACGCCGCCTGCTGACACCGCATCAACTGCCTAACCTGGAGACGACCGTGACCGAGAACCTGCTCAGCATTTCCGATCTTGCCGTGAAGTTTCATGGTGCGCCGGACGGTGCGCTTGCCGTCAAGGGCATCGACCTCGCCATCGGTCGCGGCGAGGTCGTCGCGATCGTCGGGGAGTCCGGGTCGGGCAAATCGGTCACGGCCAAATCCATCATGCGGCTGGTCGAGTTCATGGGCGCCGAGATCGTTCGGGGCCGGGCCATGCTGAGCGAAAGGGCAGGGGGGGCGACCGATCTGCTTGTCCAGGATGAGGCCCGGATGCAGCAGGTCAGGGGCGACCGCGTCGCCATGATCTTCCAGGAACCCATGACCTCGCTCAACCCAGTGCTGACCATCGGTCAGCAATTGTGCGAGGTCGTGATCAAGCATCGCAAGGCCGGCCGGGCCGAGGCCGACAAGATCGCGCTGAACGCACTGCAGCAGGTGCGCATCCCGGAGCCCGAGCGCCGGCTGAAACAGTATCCGCACGAACTCTCAGGTGGAATGCGTCAGCGCGTGATGATCGCCATGGCCATCCTGTGCAAGCCGGACCTGTTGATCGCCGACGAGCCGACGACGGCACTGGATGTCACCGTACAGGCCGAAATTCTTGCGCTCTTGAAGACCATCCAGCGCGAGACCGGCATGGCCATTCTCCTGATCACCCATGACATGGGTGTCGTCGCCGAGATCGCCGACAAGGTCGTCGTCATGCTGCGGGGCGAGGTGGTCGAAAGCGGCGACGTGCACGCCATCTTCAATGCGCCGCAGCATGAATATACCCGCCGCTTGCTCGATGCCGCACCGAAGCTCAGCGCCCGGCTGGAGTGTGGTGCGCAAAGCGTGACCGAGGCACCGGCCCACGCGCCTGACGAAGAGACATCCAAACCGGAGGTCGTCCTCAGCGTGCGCAATCTGGTGACGCGCTTTGCCGTCCGCCAGGGCATGTTCCAGCGCGTCGTTGCCAATGTCCACGCCGTCGAGGATGTGTCCTTTGATCTCAGGGAAAAGGAGACGCTGTCGCTCGTCGGCGAGAGCGGTTGCGGCAAATCCACGACCGGCAAGAGCATCATGCGGCTCATCCGCCCTGATGGTGGTGAGGTCCTGCTTCAGGGGCGAAATCTCGAAGGCGTCGGCGCGTCCGAAATGACGCAGATGCGCAAGCGCATCCAGATGGTGTTCCAGGACCCCTATGCGTCGCTCAATCCCCGCATGTCGATCGAGCAGATCGTTTCCGAACCCTTGCGCATCCATCGTAGCGGCAGCCCGACTGAAATCCGGGACCGCGTCTTCGGTCTGCTCGACAGGGTTGGTCTGACCCGGGCGCAGGCAAGCCTCTACCCGCATCAGTTCTCGGGTGGCCAGCGACAGCGGATCTGCATTGCCCGGGCTCTGGCACTCAATCCCAAGGTGATCATCGCCGATGAGCCGGTTTCGGCCCTCGACGTTTCCATCCAGGGTCAGATCCTGGACCTGCTTGCCGAAATTCAGGAGGAATTTGCGATCTCCATCCTGTTCATCTCTCACGACATGGCCGTCGTCGAGCGTGTCAGCGATCGCATCGCCGTGATGTATCTGGGCGAAATCATCGAGATCGGCCCGCGAGACGCGGTCCTCGGCGCGCCCGCCCACCCCTACACACAGCAATTGCTGTCTGCCGTACCGATCGTGCATCCGGATCAGCGTCGGGCCCGCGTCTTTGCAGCGCGCGAACTCAGGAGCCCGATCCGTCCGCCGGGTTATCGGCATGAAACGCCGCCCATGAAGGCGGTCGGCATCGAACACTATGCTCGCATAGCCTAGCCATCTTCGGCCGCCGGCCGGCATCCACCACTTGGATACGCGCTCGGTCCCGCTCTGGATCCGGGCGCAATCAGCCGTGCCGGCACCAGCGTCGACGACAGGACAAACACATGCAGGGCCATCCCGGGTCGCGTTGGACTTTCTTGATCGCAGTCGCCGTCATCGGTCTCAATCTTCGCCCGTTCATCACAAGCATCGGACCTCTGGCCGAGAGCATTCGCGCTGGCACTGGTCTCAGTTCGCATGGTCTCGCGCTGCTGACGTTCGTACCCATGGTGCTGATGGGGTGTCTCGCATTCCTCGGCCCCGCCCTGCAACGGCTTCTCGGCGCACGCCCGGCAGTCATCGCGGCGCTCGTCTTCATCACGCTCGGGACATTCCTGCGGTTCTTCGTCTCGAGCGCCTGGACCATGGTGGGTACGGCGGCGCTGACAGGGTTCGGCGTCGCGGTGGTGCAGGCTCTCTTCCCAGGCATCATCAAGCGCGAGTTCCCGCAACAGGCGGGGCCGGTCATGGGGCTCTATTCCGCGATGCTTTTGGGCGGCGGCGCGCTCGGCGCACAGGCCTCTCCCATCCTCATGGAGTTGACGGGAAGCTGGCACATCGGGCTGGGCGCGCTGGCCTTGCTGGGGCTTTTCGCCGCCATTGTTGCGTGGCGTGTCATTCCGGCCGACCGACCGCGCATGCCCGAAGGCAATGTCGTCAGAGCCTTGCTGGCACGGCCGCGATCCTGGTTGCTGATGGCCTTTTTCGGTCTGGTCAACGGCGGTTACACATCCGTCGTGGTCTGGCTCGCTCCTTCCTATCAGCAGCTTGGCTGGAGCGCTTCGGCGAGCGGCAGTCTGCTTGCCGTCATGGCAATCTGCCAGGCTGCGGCAGCCCTCTTTCTGCCGGCATTGGCGCACCGCAACGGATCCGACCATCGGCCATGGCTGTGGCTGACGCTCGGCTGCCAGTTTGCAGGTTTTGCCGGCTTTGCGCTTGCGCCCGACCTTGCACCGTTTCTTTTCGTCGCAGCGACCGGATTCGGACTGGGTGGGTGTTTCGCGCTGTCCCTTGTCGTGGCGCTCGATCATTTCAGCGATCCCGTACCGGCTGGCGCGCTTTCGGCTCTGATGCAGGGCGGCGGCTTCCTTCTTGCCGCGTGCCCGCCGCTGATCGTGTCGAGCCTGCACGATTTGACGGGCGGGTTTTCAGCCGGCTGGATCTGGCAAATGGGCTGCATCGCGATCGCCGTCGTTCTGGTCATGCGCCTTGCGCCGAAGGGGTATGCGGCCGCCATGCCAAGCGCGGCCAGGTCCGTCCTGAGCGGCGGATCGTAACAAAACATCACGGACGGCCGGTCACGCGGCCGGGGCAAGCACCCTTGCCGATTGTCCGACGGGTCTGCGATACTCTCTCTGCACGCCTGTCGGTCTTCGGAATTTCCTCGCATTTCCCTTGTTGTTATGTCGACATGCTCTAGATTTCCTCGCGATTTCGGCTTGCGGCGCGCGTTTGATGTTGGCTTTCTCTCCAGAATCTGGACGGCCCCCGCCAGGTGTGCGAGGGCAAGACGACATCGCGAAACGGCAAACCATGAACGGAGACAGAATGGCCCCCAGCCAACGGCGTTTTGAACTGAGAGACCGGACGCGGGAAGGCCATGATCGACTCGACGCAGCAGTGGGGGCATTCGGTACGCTTGAAGCGTATTGCCACTACATCGCCCGCATCGGATCGTTCCGCGCCACGATGGATGCGGCTTTGCTTAACGCCGTATGGCCTGATGAGTGGCGGTGGCGGCCGACATGGGTCGCAGATGCGCTTGCGGACGACACGCTCGATCTAAAACTGCCGCCGGCAAGTCGGCAAAAGGTGTGCCTCGATCTGGGCGACGAAAGCGCCTTGCTTGGCACTCTCTATGTTCTTGAGGGGTCGACGCTCGGTGCCCGGGTGCTGCGGCAGCGTGCACTCGCGCTCGGGCTTGATGAAACTTTCGGTGCGCGGCACCTCGCCCTCATGTCAAATGATATAGCGCAGTGGCAATCCTTTCTCGTACTTCTGGACAGTGCGCCGGATTTTAACATCGAGCGCGCGGCCGCTTCGGCCAATGCCGTCTTTGCCTTCGCACTACGATGCTTCGAAAGTGATTGCCTTGTCGTCCAATGAACCTGTTTCCCTTGACACCTGCGACCGCGAGCCGATCCACATTCCCGGCAGCATTCAACCGCACGGCTGCCTACTTGCCTGTGATCTCGGGCTGAAGACAGTCGAGCGGATCTCGGCAAATGCCGGTGCGATGCTCGGCTTTGCGGGCGACCTTCTCGGTCGCGACGTGGACGAGGTTCTTGGACACGCGCTTCTCCACGATCTGCGCAATGCGCTGACCACGTCGATCTCCGCCTCCCGCCCGGCCCTGCTGCTGGGCATTGCCGTCGGCAACGGCATTTTCGACATTTCGGTGCACCAGCATAAGTCGGCCGTCATCATCGAGTTCGAACCGGCGCCGTCGATCGGCCAGCCCTTGCATATCGCGCGTGAGATGATCGGCCGTATCAGCGACATCACCGAGGTTGACCGGCTGGTTCAGCGCGCCGGGCGCATCGTGGCAGGCGTGACCGGCTATGACCGTGTGATGATCTACCGCTTCGAACATGACGGCTCCGGCAAGGTCGTCAGCGAGGCGAAACGCGCCGATCTCGAAAGTTTTCTCGGCCAGTACTTCCCCGCGAGCGATATTCCGCAGCAAGCGCGCACCCTCTATCTCAAGAATACGATCCGCGTCATTTCCGATGCCAGCGGTGCGCGCGCGCCGATCCAGCCGGAGCTGGATGCATCGGGCGAGCCGCTTGATCTGAGCTTCGCGCACCTGCGCAGCGTGTCGCCGATCCATTGCGAGTATCTGCGCAACATGGGCGTCGCCGCATCCATGTCGATTTCGGTCATTCTTGACGGCCAGCTCTGGGGGTTGATTGCCTGCCACCACTATTCGCCGCGCTCGCTGCCGATGGCGCAGCGCGTGGCCATGGAGGTGTTTGGCGAATTCTTCTCGCTGCATCTGAAATCACTGAAGGAACGCCGCCGCGTCGCCGCCGTCGCTGGAACGCGCGAAGCGCTCGACCGGTTCCTGATCCTGTCCTCGCATCACGAGGATGTCGGCGAACTGCTGCGCCAGAGCCTGCGCGAATTCTCGGAGCTCCTGCCAAGCGATGGCATCGGGGTGATGTTCGACGGCAACTGGGCGTCGCTCGGCACGGCGCCGTCCGCCGAGATGATGCCAGGCCTTCTCGAATTCGTCCGGGACATCAGCGAAGGCCGCGTCTGGGCGACGCATACGCTGTCGCAAAAGATGCCGGAAGCGGCAGCTTATAGCGATCGTGTCTCGGGGCTGCTTGCCATTCCGCTATCCCAGACCGGATCAGATTGCCTCCTGTTCTTCCGTAAGGAACTGGAGCAGACGCTGGCCTGGGCCGGAAACCCGGAAAAGACCTATGAAACCGGGCCGCTGGGGGATCGCCTGACCCCGCGCAAGAGCTTCGCGATCTGGAAGGAAACGGTCAAGGCGCAGTCGCAATCCTGGAACGAGTCGGAAAGGGAGATCGCCGAGATCGCGCGCGTGGCGATCGTCGAGATCGTGCTCCGGCACAATGAACTGATGGCTGGCGAGCGGCGCAAATCCGAGGTTCGCCAGCGCATGCTGAACCAGGAACTCAGTCATCGCGTCAAGAATATCCTGGCCGTCATCAAGTCGCTGGTCGCGACACCGCGCCAGCACAAGAGTTCGCTGGAGGACTATGTCGCCACGCTGCAGGGGCGGATCGAGGCGCTGTCGATCGCCCACGACCAGGTGGTGCGCGGCGACGGCGGCGGCGTCCTTGCCGATCTTCTCGATGCGGAGTTGCAGCCCTATCGCACCATGGTTTCGACCGTGAAGCTCAGCGGTCCTGCGGTGTGGCTCGACAGCCAGGCATTTTCGGTCATGGCGCTCGTCTTCCATGAACTGGCGACCAACGCGGCGAAATACGGTGCCCTCTCCATGCCGACCGGCGAACTCGAGGTCAGCTGGTCGATGGACGATGGCGGCATTTGCGAAATTCGCTGGCGCGAGCGCAACGGGCCGCGTGTCAGCATCCCGTCTCGCACCGGTTTCGGCAGTGCTCTGATCGAACGCAGCGTGCCCCACGATCTCAACGGCGAAAGCTCGGTCCGGTTCGAACCGTCAGGTGTCGAAGCGATGTTTCGCATTCCGCCCCCGCATGTGAAACTGACAGCATCGAAGGTGATGCGTTCGGCACGCGCGTCGCAGGATCCGTCGATGCGGCAGGACGCGCTGCGCGTTGCTGATCCGGCCGTTCTGATCGTCGAAGACCAGATTCTGATTGCGCTCGATCTGGAGACGATGCTGGCG
The DNA here is from genome assembly GCA_900469625.1 of Hyphomicrobiales bacterium. Taxonomy (GTDB): domain Bacteria; phylum Pseudomonadota; class Alphaproteobacteria; order Rhizobiales; family Rhizobiaceae; genus Ensifer. The sequence goes on along the minus strand of UBXV01000035.1, from coordinate 55,606 downwards.
GAGGAAGGTCTCTCCAAGGTCGCGACAGCCAGTTCCGTGCAGCAGGCCATGAGGCAGATCGAGACCAGCCCGCCTGATCTCGCCATCCTCGACATCAACCTCGGATCGACCAATTCGTTCGCGATAGCAGAGGAACTTCGCGAATTGGGAACGCCTTTTGTCTTCGCCACAGGATACGGCGAAGGCGCGGCTCTGCCGGATGGGCTGAGCGGGGTGCCAATCGTGCGCAAACCATATAGTCGCACGGCGATCGTAGCGGCGCTTGCATCCCTGTTGGGCGATCAATAGCCCTGTGGGTGCAGGAGCCTGTGGCAGGCTGCCGGGTTGTGCGGTTGTCTCGTGTCGAAACATACGCTCCGATATCCGGTTGTGGCGATCAAGCCGTGTCGCGGCAAACTGAAGGGTCTGACATTGTGCTCGGACCTCAAGTCGTCGTCTCGCGGGCAGCTTGAGCAGGAGCTTGTGCGTCGGCGGTCAGCGCAGGTGCCGGATGGCGCGCTGGCGCAACAGGTTACCGCACTGATTGCCGCGCGGGACCGAGGGCCTTTACGTGAGTCGCCAGGCGCGATGCTAGTATCGGTTGCATCGCCGGTTCCTCGTTGAGGCGAACGGGAAACAGAGCAGGCCCGGTTTTGCCGCTAGGACGGCACATCGCGAAACTCAACAGAAGCTGAGGGGGCTCATTTCAGGCTAACCCGCCGAGGCCGTTCGACCCGTGAAATCGCAAAGGGCGCGGCAGAGTTCGGCGATCTCTTCAAAAAATGCGCCATTGTAATCATTGCGATAGGTGATGAAATATTCGAGCTTTGGCAGATCGATCGCAGTTCTCACGATGCGCAGCCGTCCGTCGCTGACATATTTGCTGAAGAAAGCCTTCGGCAGGATCGTGATCCCGAGGCCGAAAGCCGCAAGCTCGGCGAGCGCTGCCATGTTGTTGCATGAAATGGTCTTGGCAAAAGGCAGTTTCGGATTGTCGATGACATCGTGGAGGATCGGTCGCAAGATCGAGCCCGTCGACTGGATCAAAAGCGGAAACCGCAGCAGTTCGTCATTCGTAAGAACTTGATCGTCGCCGCAAAGCTTCGGGCTCGCCATCCACACCAGCTCGATCTCTCCCAGCCGCATGTTGATGAACTGTGGATGCTGGGTGATCCTTGGGCAGATGACGAAATCGATCTTACGGTCGGTCAGGCGCTCCATGAGCCCTGCCGTAAGGTCGATCTCGGGCTCCAAGCTGATATCCGGGTACCGGTCGATGATGGTCGCCAGCAATTCCGGCAGCCACGACAGCGCGACGAGATCTGTCACGCCGAGCCGGAAGCGCAGGGGTGGTGCCACCGACGCCCGCGCCGTAAGCACCAGCCGGTCGTTCAGTCGCAGCATCTGCTCGGCGATATCCCGGATATCGCCCCCTTTGGACGTCAGCACGGATTGCCGGGCGGAGCGGTCGAATAGCGGGACGGAGAAGCGGCTTTCCAGCTCGCCGATGCGCTTCGAGATCGTCGACTGGGTGACGTTCAAATAGGACGCCGCGGCTTCGAAGCTTCCGAGCGTCGCGACCCAATAGAGGGCTTCCATCTGCTTCAGGGTGAACATCGTCGTTCCATGAATAAAAGCGATTTATATAGGACGAAATTTATCGCTTTTTTGCTTCGCTTGGCAAGTTTAGATGTTTGTCATGAAGGAAGGCCTTGGGATGGCCTTCATCGGAGGAAACATGTCAGTCGAAGAATTCCCGACAGCCGCGCCTGTTGGCGCCGAACTCCTGGCGCAGTTCCGCAGCGTCGCTACGTCCATCATCAGTGACAATCTGGAGCGCCTTCCCGGTGCGACCGGGATCTTGCCCTATCATCGGGGCGGCCAGTTGATCGGCACGGCGCTGACGGTCAAGACCCGCCACGGCGACAACCTCGCCATCCATGCCGCCCTGAAGGTCGCGCGCCGGGGTGACGTCATCGTGGTCGATGGCGGCGGCGATATCAGTCAGGCCCTGATCGGCGAAATCATCCTGACCCATGCGGAATCGATCGGAGTCGCCGGCTTCGTCATCGACGGCGCGATCCGCGACGTCGCCGCCATCCGCGCCTCGGACCTGCCCTGTTTTGCCCGTGGCGTGACGCACAGGGGTCCCTACAAGAATGGCCCGGGAGCGATCAACGTTCCTGTCTCGATCGGCGGCCTGGTCGTCAATCCCGGGGACCTGATTGTTGGCGACGATGACGGCGTTGTTGCGTTGTCCCCGGCGATCGCCGCGGGATTAATTCCCGGCATTCGCGCCCAGGAGGAGCGTGAACGCGACAAGATTGCAAAATTCAGGGAGGCGCGGCTTCAGCTGGTGAAAGGTTGAAACGCACGGCATGAGACAAGGCAAGAGGAGGATACGCCTTTGAAACTTTGGAAATCGTTTGCGGTCGCGTTGGCGACAACGATGGCAATGCCCGCCGGGATGGCGGTGGCTGGGGCGAACACGTCGGTCACGATCGTGCTTCCCGCAGGACCGGATCGGCTCGATCCGTGTGAAACGCCGCGCTCCGTCATCGGCCGCATCATCAAGCAGAATGTCGTCGAAACGCTGGTCGAGCTTGACTACGACAAGAACACGACCCTGCCGCGACTGGCCGAAAGCTGGGAGCAGACCTCGCCTACCGAGTGGGTATTCAAGCTTCGCGAGGGCATCAAGTTTCATGACGGCGCTCCTTTCGACGCCAAGTCTGTGATCCATTCGGTGGAACGCACCGTCGATCCGAAGTTGACCTGCATTACCCGCACTAAATATTTCGACGGCACTGATGTGACGGCAAGCGAGGTGGACGCCCACACGGTGAAGTTCACCACCAAGGCGCCTGTCCCGATCCTGCCGACACTTCTGGCGCAGCTCGCGATTTCATCGCCCAACACACCGATGGGCGAATACACCGCAAAGCCCGTAGGCACTGGCCCCTACCGGTTCGATCACTGGACGCAGGGCGAAAATGTCGTACTCGTCCGCGACGACGCCTATTGGGGCGCAAAGCCCGTCATCGACAAGGCAACCTATGTCTGGCGCACCGAATCCTCGGTGGCGGCGGCGATGGTCGAGACGGGCGAGGCGGACCTCGCCTTCTCCATCGCGCCGCAGGATGCGACCAACGAGGCGACGGACAAGGTCTATCCGAACTCCGATAGCGCCATGTTCCGCCTGTCGGTCGACATTCCGCCGCTGAACGACCTGCGTGTGCGCAAGGCGATCAACCTTGCCATCGACCGCAAGGCCTTCCTCGGCAGTATCGTCAGCGACAAGGCACAGCTTGCCATGCAGCAGATCGGCCCCAACGTGCTTGGCTTCAATCCGAACCTGAAGCCCTGGGCCTATGATCCGGAGGAGGCCAAGACGTTGCTCGCGCAGGCAAAGGCCGACGGCGTAGACGTGACGCGCGAGATCCGCATGGTCGGCCGCCCGGCTATGTTTGCCAACAGCAACGAGTTCGTCGAAGCGGCGGCGGAAATGCTTCGGCAGGTCGGTTTGAACATCAAGCTCGACAATCTCGAAATGTCGCAATGGCTGCAGATGGCCAACAAGCCGTTCGCTCCGGATCGCCAGCCTAACATCTTTCTGACGATGCACGACAACAACAGCGGAGACGCGGCCTTCACCGCCTTCTTCAAGTACCATTCAAACGGTCGCCAGAGCGAATTGCACGACCCCGAACTCGACAATCTGATCGTGCTCGCCGGTACCGAGCAAGGCGACAAGCGGGCCCAGACCTACCAGGAAGTGTTCCGCAGGATCTATGAGGACAAGGTGGCCGACGTGCCGCTGTTCCACATGGTCAACTATATGCGGGTTGGCACGAGGCTCGACTTCCAGCCGACCATCGCCAACGCGGTCGAACTGCAACTGGCAAAGCTGACCCTGAAGTAGAGACGCGCGCGGCGCCGGGCGATATGCTCCGGCGCCGCAGGTTTCCGTCCGGTTCCGGGCAATTCTTCAATCCACATCCGGCGGAGGAGCTGATATGGGTTCATTCATATTCAAGCGATCGTTCCAGAGCCTGTTCTCGCTCATCGTCCTGATTATTCTCGTGTTCTTCCTGGCGCGTATGACCGGCTCGCCCGCCGACCTTTATCTGCCGCAGGATGCGTCCGCCGAGATCCGGCATCAGTTCAACGAACGCCTCGGCTTCAACGATCCGCTGTATCTCCAGTTCGGCCGCTTCATGGTCGGCCTGATGCATCTCGACATGGGGCAATCGCTGCAGTTTTCGCGGCCGGCGCTCGACGTCGTTCTTCAGGCCTTTCCGACGACCCTCATGCTTGCGGCCGTCACCATGCCGCTCGTGATCGCGCTTGCGGTCGTCATAGGCTCGCTTGCCGCCTTCAAGCCAGGCGGGCCCTTTGACCGGCTTGCCAGCTTCGTCTCGCTGCTCGGCGCCAGCACCCCCAACTTCTGGGTCGCCATCGTCGGCGTGCTGGTGTTTGCCGTCACGCTGCGCCTGCTGCCGACGTCGGGTACCGGAACGGTTTTGCACTGGGTCCTCCCGGTGGCGGTCCTGACGCTGCGCCCGACCGGCGTGCTCGTCCAGGTCGTTCGTACATCGATGATGACGGCCCTGTCGTCGACTTACATAAAGACGGCGCGGGCCAAAGGCGTCGGATCGCGATCGATCGTGTTCGTACATGCGCTGCGCAACGGACTTCTGCCGGTGATCACGGTTGCCAGCGACCAGGCGGCCGGCATCGTCAACGGCGCCGTCATCGTCGAGACCGTGTTCGGCTTTCCCGGCATCGGCAAGCTGATGATCGATTCCGTCATGCTTCGCGACTTCGCCGTCATCCAGGCCGCCGTGCTCGTCACAGCACTTGCCGTCTTCATCATCAACATCCTTGTGGACATCACCTATGCCGTCGTCGACCCGCGCATCCGGTATAACTGAGATGGCCCCCCCACGGGTGGCCAAGGCGAAACCTGCGGCCCGATCGGCCGCAGCGAGGCAGATCGCCGCGCTCCTCTGGCAGGACAAGGTTGCCTTCGTATCGGCCATCCTGCTGCTGATCGTTTTCTTCTGCACGATCTTCGGGCCGTGGCTGATGGCCGACCAGGCGCGGGCCGTCAACCTGATGGCGCGCAACGCGCCGCCGTTCTCGCTCGACAAGGGTTGGTGGTTCGTGCTCGGCGCGGACGCGCTCGGGCGCAGCCTGGCTGCCCGCATCATCGTTGCAAGCCAGAACACCATTCTGATCGCCAGCAGCGCCGTCCTTCTGTCGATGACGATCGGTGGCGCGCTCGGGCTCGTCGCCGGCTACAAGGGCGGCTGGATCAGCGCGACCCTTCTGCGCCTTGCGGACGCAATCATGAGCTTCCCCTCGATGTTGCTCGCCGTCATCGTGCTGTTCGTCTTCGATCCCGGCGTCGAGAACGTCATTCTGGTGCTGGCGGTTTCGCGCATTCCGATATTCCTCAGAACCGTCAGGGCCGAGGTCCTCGAGATCAAGGAGCGAATGTTCGTCACGGCCGCCCTTGCCATGGGCGCGAACACCAACCGCATCCTGTTCCGGCACATTGCCCCTATGGTGATGCCGACGGTCATCAATCTTGCGGCACTCGAAATGGCTTTCGTCATGCTGGTGGAATCCGGCCTGAGCTTCCTCGGCATCGGCATCCAGCCGCCCGAGGTGAGCTGGGGACTGATGGTGGCCGATGGCCGCAACTACCTCGGATCTGCCTGGTGGCTTTCGTTCTGGCCCGGTGTCGCGATCATGATGGTGACAATGGCGTTGAACCTCCTTTCCAATTGGCTCCGGCTGGTAACCGACCCGGTCGAACGCTGGCGCTTCCAGACATCAGCAGGTGTACGATGACCGAGCAGGCCCTTCTCGAAATCCGCAACCTGTGCATCGAGTTCCCGAGCCGCGTGGGGACCGTGCATGCGGTCAATGATGTCAGTTGGTCGATCAATCCGGGCGAAACGCTCGCCATCCTGGGCGAGAGCGGCTCGGGAAAGAGCGTCAGCGCATCGGCGGTCCTCGACCTGGTCGACACGCCGCCGGCGGTGATCTCGCGCGGAGAGATCCTCTATCGCGGGCGCGATCTCCTGAAGACTTCGCGCGAAGAACGCCGGGCGATCAACGGCAAGAAGATTTCGATGATCTTCCAGGACCCGTTGGCGGCTCTCAATCCGGTTTACCCGGTCGGCTGGCAGATTGCCGAGACCCTGCGTGTGCACGGCGTCGACAAGGCCACGGCCCATGCCCGCGTCATCGATCTCCTGGCCAAGGTCGGCATCGACGACCCGGAGCGCCGGGCGCGGCAATACCCGCACCAGTTCTCCGGCGGGCAGCGCCAGCGCATCATGATCGCGTCGGCCATTGCGCTCGCACCAGAGCTCTTGATCGCCGACGAACCGACAAGCGCGCTCGATGTTACCGTTCAGGCGCAGGTGCTGGCGTTGCTCAAGAAGCTGCAGTCCGAGAGCGGCATGGGCATGGTGCTCATCACCCACGATCTCGGCGTTGTCGAGAAGGTCGCCGACCGGGTCGTCGTCATGCAAGGCGGGCGGATCGTCGAGGCGGGAACGGCTCATGCGATCATGAACGCGCCCCAGCACCCCTATACGCGCAAATTGCTAGACGCCATGCCCGGCCGTCATGGTTTCGAATCGAACACGCACGACGCGAAGGGCAGGGTGCTGCTCGACGTCGACGGGGTTTCCCGGATCTACGGCGTCGAGCCGGGCAAGGCGGCGCAAGCCGGGCCGAAGGCAATCCGAGCCGTTGATGACGCGAGCTTCATGCTGCGCAGCGGCGAAACGTTGGGGATCGTCGGCGAATCAGGTTCCGGAAAATCGACACTGGCAAGAATGCTGCTTGGCCTCGACAGACCGACCATAGGCACGATCCGCTTCGATGGGCGCGATCTTCATGGCATGAGCCCGGCTGAGACCTTCAAGGTCCGCCGGCGCATGCAGTTCGTTTTCCAAGATCCGACGGCCTCCCTCAATCCGCGCATGACAATCGCCCAGATCGTCTCCGAACCATGGGCGATCCATTCCGACGTGCTGCCGAAGCGCGAGTGGCGTGACGGGGTAATCGGCCTTCTCGAACGTGTCGGCCTGAACGCAGATCACATCGACCGACATCCGCATCAGTTTTCCGGCGGCCAGCGCCAGCGCATCGCGATCGCCCGCGCACTTGCCCTCAAGCCCGAGGTCATCGTGTGCGACGAGGCCGTCTCGGCACTCGACGTTTCTGTCCAGGCGCAGGTCATCGATCTGTTGAAGCAACTGCGCAGCGAGCTCGGTTTGTCCTACATCTTCATCGCCCACGATCTGGCGCTGGTGCGCGATTTCGCAACCGACGTGGTGGTGATGTATCGCGGCCGCATCGTCGAGCAGGGAAAGACCGAGGCGGTCTATGATAATCCGCAGCACGACTATACGAAGCGGCTTCTTTCGGCGAGCATGGCACAGCTTCCGAATGCAGCCTGACGACGAGCGGGAAAACGGGCAAGCAGGAGGCGGCGCCAGCCTGCCGGCCCTCTTTGGCGTCTGCCTGAAGATCGGCGTGCTGAGCTTCGGCGGTGGTCTGTCCGGTTGGCTGCATCGGGAGTTCGTCGAGCGGCGCGGCTGGATCAGCGAGGACGATTTCGCCAGCAGCCTGGCGATCTCGCAGATGCTGCCCGGGGCGAACGTTGTCAATCTGGTGGTCTGCATGGGGGAGCAGTTGCGTGGCCCCCTCGGCGCTGTCGTGGCGACATTCGGCTTCCTCATCGGACCTTTCTTCGCCGTGATCGGTATGAGCGCGATCGTCGACCACGTGCACGACCTGGCCGAACTCGAGGGTGTGCTCACGGGCATTGCAGCCAGCGCCAGCGGTCTGCTTCTCGTCATCTGCTGGAAAGGTACGCGACGGGCCGCACGGCATGGTTCCGGTCTTGCCATTGTCGCTGCGACGGCGATAGCCGTCGCCGTCCTGAAACTGCCCTTGTTGCTGGTCGCAGCCGTTATCGCGCCGATCAGCGTCACGCTCAGCTGGGGGCGTGTCAAATCCGATGCGTGACGATGCCTATCTCGGACTTCTCGCCGTCTTCATTCCGTTTTCGCTGATTTCCATCGGCGGCGGCGCCAGCATCATCTCCGGCATGGAAGGTGAGGTCGTGCGGGCACGGGCGTGGCTCAGTTCACGCGAATTTGTCGAGCTGTTTGCGATTTCGCGTGCCGCTCCCGGCCCTGGAACGATGCTCGCGACCCTGGTCGGCTGGAAGGTCGCTGGCTGGGGAGGAGCGGTGGTCGCGTCGCTTGCGCTCTTCGCTCCGTCCTCGCTGCTTTGCTATGCAGTGTTCAGGCTGACGAGCGCCCACCGCGAAAAAGCCTGGCATCGTGCCATGCGCGAAGGCCTCGCGCCGGTCGGGACCGGACTGATCATTGCCGGCGTGGTCTCGATACTGCAACTCTCCGGCGCTGTGGGTTTCACCGCGGCTACCGCGGCTGCCGCGGCCGCCGCGGTGATGGGAGTGCCACGCATACCGATCCTATTGATCATTGCTGCCGGTGGATTGGCCGGGTGGCTATTAGGATGACGGTTCCTCATTGGATCAGGCGCCCGGTTCTCCCAAGCAGAAGCGTCGTATAAAAATCCGCATCTGCCTACTTTGAGCAAGGGAAGGGCCATTCTTCAACACCCGTGAGGGTGCACAGCCTGACGCTGTGAGCATCGTCTTCAATCATATCAGCGATGATATCGGATGCTGTTCGTATGCTTCTGACGCGAACGGCGAACGAAGGCTCGAAATGGTCGGTAGCGCGAATGGGTGGCATCCCTCATCCAGGCGGCTGCGGCTTGCCCACGGTACCAGTTCCCGGCCGCTGGTCGGCGCTACGCTGCACCTCCTGCGGTGACCTTTCTAACCGCCAACTGGCCCGGCCGCCTGGTGCGCTCATTGGAGGGGGGCAGATATCGAGTTTGCAGGCTCCCAAGAGCGGACTCTGCTTCGATAGCGTCCGATCTCAATCTGCTTTGCTGAACGCAGCAGGGTCGACCAGGACAGTCACGTCAGGGTGCTTTCTCAAAGCGGACGCTGGGAGGTTTAGGGTCACCTGGTCTTTCAGAAGCTTTGCGACAGCGTCGGACGTCTTGGCTCAAGTCGCTACGATCAGGATCGAAGCTGCGTCTAAAATTGTGCCGATCCCCATCATGATTGCATGGGTAGGGTGAGCCGACCCCATGCGGTCGAAGTACGGCATCTGCCGTATTTTTTTGCCGCGACAGACGTGAGAAGCCAGCCCGAAGCGCAAGAGAACCCTTGGGAGTTTAACCTCACCAAATACTCGATGGTCGTGAGGGCAGCACTCTTTGCGCGAGATCAAGCTGGATCGGGGAATTGCGTGATGCAGATAGGACTTCTGGACCTGCGGGCTATTCTGGTCTCAGTGCTCATTTTCTTGATTGTTCCGACGATTTCACTGGCGGCGCCCATTACGATCGGTCCTAGCGATTTATATCTTATCTCCGGAATGGCAGGTTCATCTTACAGCAAAGCTTTCACCGCGGCTGGAGGCGCTGGCACTTATACATTCAGCCTGAAATATGGCGAACTTCCCGACGGCCTGCGTCTCTCTCCCGAGGGCGGTCTCAGCGGCACCCCAAGTCGCTATGACCCTTACAGCTTTACGATTGGTGTCCGCGACAGCCAAGGCAACACCGGTGAGCGAGCCTATATTATGCTCATCCGTCCGAATATCACGATATCGCCGCTCACATTACCGCACGCGACAAGCGGTACCTTCTATTCGCAACAGATGCAGGTTAGCGGCGCCCGCCAGCCCTATGATATCGCCATAGATAGCGGCCGGCTGCCAGCTGGCATGACCCTGTCGCGATCGGGCTTGCTGTCTGGTACGGCGCGCGATCCAGGCGAACATTCGGTGGTGGTCGTAGTCAACCTCTACACCAAGAACGGAGCTTTTTATGAGTATCGACTCTACAAACTTTCCGTCGACGACAGCTTGCCGGTTGTCGGTGATGTCGCATTGGACGTTGCCTATGATAGCGACGAGGTGCAGGTGCCATTGCGCATCATCGAAGGCACACCAGTCTCGGTGGCAGTGGCCAGTTCCCCGGCCAACGGTGATGCCGTGGCGAGCGGCATCACGATCAGCTACAAGCCGCGGCCAGGCTTTTACGGCATCGATAGTTTCACCTATACAGTGACGGATGCGTCAGGGACCTCCCTGCCAGCACGTGTGACAGTGACTGTCGGAGACCCCCCGCCCCCGGTTGCGCAAGACCTCACATTTGAGATGAAGCCAGAGGAAACGAGACTGGGCTTCAGCCTCCTCGCTACAGGAGCCGGACCCTTCCAGTTCAGGATGCAAAGCCAGCCCCAGCATTTGAGAGGATTCAGCTTTCTCGCGGACGGAACGGGAACATATGAGCGGGGCGAGGACGGAAGCGGCAGGCCGTTCAAGGGCACAGATACTTTTACCTACCAGGCCGTAGGCCCCGGCGGCGTTTCGAATACAGCGCGTGTGACGATCAATGTCCTTGGAAGGCCCGCTCCGGTGGCGACCGACGACACACAGCGCATGGTGGCCAACAGCTCCGCCAACATCTTCGTGACCCGGAACGATAGCGGGGTCATCGCAGAAATCGCGATCGACAGGGCGCCAGCGCACGGCACGGCGTCCGTCAGTTTGCCGAACGTCCTGGTCTATACGCCCGCTGCCAATTTCTTCGGCACGGACAGTTTCACCTATGTGGCTTCCGGCCCCGATGGAACTTCCGCGCCCGCCACTGTGACCGTCACCGTGATGCCGGCGCCGGTGCCGACGGTCACCGCGCATGGCGCAAAGACCGCCGCCGGTGTTGCTGTCGCGATTGACCTTGCGGCCGGAGCGACCGGCGGACCGTTTACCGCAGCCACCCTTGTCAGCTCGCCCGCGGACGGTGTGACTGCCGTGGCGGGTACCGTCGTAACCTATACACCGCCGGGCCACGCGGCCGGCGAAGTGCGTTTCGGATACAGGATCAGCAATCCCTTTGGGGACTCTCTCCCGGGCATGGTGACAATCACCGTCGAGCAACCGACGTTCGTCTTTTCGCCTGTGGCCGGCGCGCTGCCGCGTGGAACCGTCGGAACGCCCTATAACGGGCTCACGATCATTGCGGCGACCGCAGCGCCGGTTACTCGTTATGACGTCACTTTGGGCGGGCTTCCTGAGGGCCTCAAGTTCGACGGCGCGACGGGCACCATCTCCGGTGTGCCAACCACCGCCGGGGCCAATGATTTCACCGTGACGGCAACCGATGCCAATGGTGCCGTGGGGACGTCGGCCTATTCGATTACAATCGTGGTCCCCGCTCCGACCTCAAGCGATTCAAATGCGACTGTTGCCGCAAACTCGACTGGCAATTCGATACCGCTGAACCTCGGCGGCGGTGCCGCCGACACACTTTCCATCGTGACCCGGCCGGCACACGGCATCGCAACGGCCTCCGGACTTGCGATTACCTACACACCGGCCCCGGGCTATTCCGGTGTCGACAGCTTCACCTACATTGCCTCCAACGCTACGGGGCCGTCCACAGCGGCGACTGTGACGATCACAGTCACGCAACCGATCCTCGTCTTTTCGCCATCCAGTGGATCTCTCAGGCAGGCGATGGCGGGCGAGGCCTACAGCCAGCCGATCTCTGCTGAAGGCGGAGCGGCTCCGCTGCTTTATCGCCTTGCATCCGGAACATTGCCCAAAGGAATGGTCCTGAACATCTCAACAGGCGAACTGACGGGTCCACTCGCAGCTGACGCCGGAGGCAATTATGCCTTCACGATCGGGGTTCGCGACAACAACGGCGCAACGGGAACGGTAAACTACACCCTGAACGTTCGCGCCATCGCCATCACAGTCACCGACAAGGTGGTCGATGTCCCGGCCGGATCGGCACCATCGGACGTCTATCTCAATAGCGGCGCCACCGGCGGTCCGTTCATCGGGGCCGAAGCGACCTTCGTGGAGCCGGAGCATGCCGGGACCGCGTCCATAATCCAGGGCGAACTGGCACAGGTTGGCCCAGTCGCTCCTCCGGTCGGCTGGTATCTGAAATTTATCCCCAACAAGGCCTATTCCGGCCAGGTGCGCATCGGCTTCCGTCTCGTCAGCGCGCTTGGTGCTTCCAACACGGGGACGGTGACCTACAAGCTCGCCTTTGATGCCTCCAAGCACGCCGAGGAGATCAACGCGCTGGTGCGAGACTTCGTGCAGACACGCCAGAACCTGATCGCTTCGACCATCAAGGTGCCGGGCCTGATCGACCGTCGGCGGATGGCCGCGGGCACCGAGACGCTGACCAGCCGCATGACACCCTCGACCGATGGCGTGACACTTGGCTTTTCCACCAGCCTTGCCCAAATGAAGGCAGCCCGCGACAGGGCCGATGGCGTTGAACAGGCGGAAATCTCGCCATTCAACATCTGGCTCGACGGCACAGTCCTGATGCACCGCCGCAAGGACGAAGACGACAGGTGGGGCAACTTCGGCATGGTCTCGCTCGGCGCGGACTATCTGCTGTCGGAGAAAGCGCTGCTCGGGCTGTCCTTCCACCATGACCGGATGACCGATCCGACCGACGAGGATATGGAGCTTTTCGGCAATGGCTGGCTGGCCGGTCCCTATGCCTCCTTCGAAATCGGCAAGGGCATCTTCTGGGATACGAGCCTGCTTTATGGCGGATCGTCCAACACCATCGATGCGAACGCCTGGGACGGCACGTTCGGCACCCGCCGCTTGCTCATGGACACCGCGATCAAGGGGCAGTGGCAGCTGGATGACGTCACCGTGTTCACACCGGCGTTGCGGGCCGTCTACTTCTCCGAAACGGTTGACGATTATGGGGTGAAGAATGGCGCCGGCAACGCCATCGACATCGAGGGCTTCACCGAAGAACAGCTGCGGGTCAGCCTGAGGGCGGAGATTGCCCGACAGTTCAACCTTGAGAGCGACCTGACCCTGACCCCCAGGCTCGCCGGCACGGTCGGATACTCCGAGCTTGATGGCGAGGGTGTTTTTGGCTCGCTTTCCGCCGGACTGTCGATTAATGCCACGCAAGGGTGGGCGATCGATGCAGGACTGCTGCTCAATGTCGAAGGTAACGGTGAAAAGTCAGTTGGAGCGAAGGTGGGAGTAAGCGGTAGAATGTGATGGATGCCGGTGAAGGCGAGAGGCCTGTCGGTCAGCTTTCGGTCGTAGCAGAGCCCTGGAGACCCGGAACAGGCTGGTCGTTGCGTGTCCGTGGATGGCATCCCGGTTTTCCCGGTCCGTGGAGCCAACCTTCGCTTCAGATCCATCTCGGGTCGCGAGCGTTGAATTATCCTCGCATTTCCCGCGCCACCGTTTTGAGGCGGCCAAGGTCTGCAAGGTGACGCGCCATGTAGCGCGACGCTTCTTCGTTTTTCCCCGCGAGGATCAGGTCCAGAAGCTCGATATGTTCGAGGCATCGGTCGCGTGCGCTGTTGCGGTCCAGCATCTGGCGGTAGTCAATGAGGCGGCGAAGGCGATCAAGCCGATTGAGCGCATCGATGAAGAAGCTGTTCTGGCAGCATTCGATGATCGCCTCGTGCATGCCGCTGTTCAGTCCAAACAGCTTTGCATCCGACACGGTCCAGATGCCGCCGTTGACCAGCCACTCCTGTTCCTCGCGGCAGCGTAAAAGTGCGGGGCGGTTCAGCTTGAAGGTTGGCTCCAGCAGTGCGGCGGGTTCGATCAACAGGCGAAACCGAAAGCTGTCTTCGTAGGCCTGGAGGGACGTAAGGACCGGCAGAAATGCCCATCCGTGGCCCGGAAGCCGCTCGATCCAGCCTTCATTGGCCATGCGCAAGAGTATTTTTGACAGCCGGCCCTTCGTCAGGTCGTAGCGGCGCAGAAACTCGCTTTCCGTGATCTTTTCCGGCAGGCGGCCGTGCAGGCGGTCGTCGGCGATCGTCAGATAGATCTGTTCGTCATCCTCCGTGGAGGCCGATTCAAGCGACAGCTTCTCGGCCGCCCCGACGTCGGCGATCATGTAGCCGCCGCCTTCTCCCTGCTTCAGTACCCCGGCTTCGTGCAGCAACTTCATGGCGTTGCGCACCGGCGAGCGTGATACCCGGAGCTGTTCGGCAAGCTTTCGTTCCACCAGGCGATCGCCCTCGGAAAGCTTGTCGGTGCGAATGTGGGCGACGATCTGGTCGGCGAGGCTGACGATCAGCGGGGTGGTCTGCAAGGCTAAGCTCCCGATTTTGCTTATCTATGCCACAGACGAGCGATGAGGCCAAGGGATTTTGGTTTTTCCCTATTGCAAAATACCAAGCAACGGCGTAATTGGTATTTTAGAGGAGAAAAAGACCAAGAGCGGTCTGGAGGACTCCAATTTTATCTTTGCTTTTTCGACGCCGGCGTGAAGTCGGCGAACGATCTCGCATGGCCTCCGCGATCTCCCGAACGGTGAGGAAGACATGACGATTAAACTTCTCGTACTGCCGGGTGATGGGATTGGTGCGGAAATCACCACCGCGACCTTGGAGGTGCTGAAGGCTGCCGATGCCGCAACCGGCGTGGGGCTCGACTTCGAAATCAGAGACATCGGCCTCAAGTCGCTTGCCGAGCAGGGCACGACATTGGCGGACGCGGTGATGAAGCGTGTGTCCGAGGTAGATGGCGTCATTCTTGGACCGGTCTCGCACTACGAGTATCCGCCGCGCGACAAAGGCGGTGTCAATCCGTCCGGCGAGCTCAGAACCAAATTCGAGCTTTATGCCAACATTCGCCCCTGCCGCTCGCGCGACGGATTGACGATCCTTCGTAAACCGATGGACCTGGTCCTCGTGCGCGAGAACACGGAAGGGTTCTACTCCGACCGCAACATGTACGCCGGTGCTGGCGAATTCATGCCTGATCCGGATATGGCGTTTTCGATCCGAAAAGTGACTGCCAAGGCGTCCTCGCGGGTGGCCAAGGTGGCTTTCGAACTGGCACGCCACCGCCGCAAGAAGGTGACTGCGGTGCATAAGGCGAATGTGGTCAAGCTCTCCGACGGCCTGTTCCTGCGCGAAGTGCGCAAGGTCGCGGAAGCCTATCCGGATGTCCATCTGGAAGAGCTGATCGTGGATGCGGCGGCGGCCCATCTCATTCGCTCGCCGGATCGTTTCGACGTCATCGTCACCACCAACATGTTCGGCGATATCCTCTCGGATGAGGCCTCGGAGCTTTCTGGAAGCCTTGGTCTTGGTGGATCGATCAACGCCGGCGACGACATTTGCGTCGCACAAGCACAGCATGGCTCAGCGCCTGACATTGCCGGCAGGAACGTTGCGAACCCGACCTCCCTCATTCTTTCGGCCGGCATGTTGCTTGAATGGCTCGCTCGCCGTCGAAGCGATCCGCGCCTCACGCGCGCCGCGGCTCTGATCGAGACAGCCACCGAGGCCGTCTTGCGGGACCCGCAATCACGCACGCGCGACGTCGGCGGAAGCCTCGATACCGATGCCTTCACCGCGAAGGTGGTGGATGCCATTCGCGCCGTCGGTGCTTCGACATCGGCCGCCTGACGACACCTGAAATTCCCGAAAGGGCGAGCCGGGAATGTGTTCCGGCGATCCGGGAGGAGGGGGCCGAGTGGCGGTCCCTGGGATCGAACAACACAGTGCACATGGATGGAGGAGTTTCCATGAAGAAGATCACACGACGCGTCCTTTCAACGGCGCTGGCCGCCGCTGCAACCGCAATGCTGGTTCATCAGGCGACCGTTCCCGCCTTCGCGCAAGAACAGCTGGAATCCCTTCACGTCATGGCGCCGAGCAGCCCTGGCAGTGGTTACGACCAGTTGGCTCGAACCATTCAGACCATCCTGCAAGGAGACAAGATCACCGGACCGGTCGAGGTTCAGAACGCTGCCGGTGGTGGCGGCACGGTCGGCCTTTCACAGTTCGTGACAACCAAGCCGCGTCATCCGTCGGCCCTGGTCATCGGTTTTGCCTTGGTCGGCGGCGTGTTGACGACAAAGTCGCCCGTGACGCTCGACCAGACTGTTCCGGTCGCCAGGCTGATGGGTGAGGCCGATGCCATCGTGGTGCCGACGAACTCCGATATCAAGACGATGGATGACCTTGTCGCCCGTCTGAAGGCAGATCCGGCGAAGGTCTCCTGGGCCGGTGGTTCGATCGGCGGTATCGATCACGTCGCCGCGGGCTTGATTGCCAAGACCGTTGGCGTCGACCCGAAGAAGATCAACTACGTGGTGCATGCCGGCGGCGGCGAGGTGCTGGCCTCGACCCTTGGCGGGCACGCGACGGTCGGCATCAGTGGCTATGAAGAGTTCCGCGCGCAGGTCGAGGCCGGACAGCTTCGCGCACTTGCGGTCACCGGGGACACTCGTATTCCGGGGGTCGATGTTCCGACGTTGAAGGAGGCGGGCGTTGATCTCGCCGTCATGAACTGGCGCGGGATCATGGCGCACCCAAAGCTTGCCGACAAGGACCGCGAAGGGCTTGAGAAGGCGATTGCCGCCCTCGTCAAGACCCCTGAATGGAAGGCTGCTCTCGAGAAGCGCGGCTGGATCGACACCTATCTGCCGGCGGACGCTTTCGCTGCGTTCCTCGCCGAGGAGCAGAAGCGCGTCGAGGGCGCATTGAAGGAAGTCGGGCTTCTCTGACCGTCGTCCACCTTGGGAGGTGTCATCATGTTGAAATCGGCCAATTTCCGTATCGGGGAGACAATCCTCGGATTTGCGTCGCTCAGTCTCGGTCTGTTCATCGGTTTCGAGACATGGTCGACGCCTCCCATCGCAGCGCAGACGGTGATCGGGCCAGGCCTGTTTCCCGCCCTCATCGCCACGGGACTGTTTCTCGTCGGCCTGCAGCTTCTCTACGAGGCTTTCCTTCATCGCTTGCAGGTGGAGGAATTTCCCGAGCTCGACTGGAAGGCCGTAATCCTTGTGGCTGCAGCCTTCGCATCACAGCTCGTGCTCTTGGAGAGGCTCGGCTGGGTCATCTCCGGCACCTTCCTCTTCGTCGTCTCGGCAATGGCCTTCGGCAGCCGGACTCATCTGCGCAATCTGCTGATTGGGCTGTTGCTGACCGCGCTGACGTATCTGGTCTTCGATTACGGCCTTGATCTCGATCTGCCGACCGGCAGCTACATCGAAGACCTGATCGATCTTTCCGGCAGCACCGCTTGAGCCGCGCTCGGTTCGAATGCGCAAACAAAGACCTTGCCGAATTCTCATAGCCTGAGGGCGGAATGAACATGGATACCTTAGCAGCACTCTTCCACGGCTTTGCCGTCGCCGCCACGCCGTACAACCTGTTCTGGTCCCTGGTCGGCGTAACGCTTGGCACGGCGATTGGCGTTCTTCCCGGCATCGGACCGGCGCTGACGGTCGCCCTGCTCCTGCCGGTTACCTACGGGATGGAACCGACCAGCGCCTTCATCATGTTTGCCGGTATCTACTATGGCGCCATGTATGGCGGATCGACCACGTCGATCCTGCTCAACACGCCTGGTGAATCGGCATCCATCGTCACGGCGCTCGACGGCCACGCGATGGCCCGCAAGGGCCGCGGTGCGCAGGCGCTGGCGACTGCCGCAATCGGTTCTTTCGTCGCCGGCACCATCGCGACGATCGCGCTCACCTTTGTCGCTCCATTGATGGTGAAGATCGCGCTGCTCTTCGGCCCGACGGAATATTTTGCACTCATGGTGCTTGCGCTCACCACGGTCACTGCAGTGCTTGGCGATTCACTGTCTCGCGGCCTTGCCAGCCTGCTGTTCGGCCTCGCGCTGGGCTTGGTCGGGATCGATTTGCAGACGGGCCAGGCGCGCTTCACGCTCGGCATCTCGGAACTGCTTGACGGTATCGACGTGGTTGTTGTTGCAGTTGGCCTCTTTGCCGTCGGTGAAACGCTGTTCACAGTTGCGCGCCACTGCTTCGAAACCGAGGAGCTCTACCAGCTCAAGGGTTCCAAGTGGCTGAGCCGCGAAGACTGGCGCCGCTCCTGGAAGCCGTGGCTGCGTGGTACGGCCATTGGCTTTCCGATCGGTGCGCTTCCGGCCGGTGGCAGCGAGATCCCGACATTCCTGTCCTATCTGACGGAAAAGCGCCTTTCGAAGAACCCGGAAGAGTTCGGTCATGGTGCGATCGAGGCAGTCGCGGGACCCGAAGCGGCCAACAATGCTGCAGCCGCGGGCGTGCTTGCGCCGCTTCTGGCGCTCGGCCTGCCGACCTCGGCGACGGCAGCAATCATGCTCGCCGCATTCCAGCAATATGGCATCCAGCCGGGGCCGCTGCTTTTCGACAACAATCCCGAGCTCGTCTGGGGGCTCATTGCCAGCCTCTATATCGGCAACGTCATGCTGCTCCTCCTCAACCTGCCGCTCGCCGGCGTCTGGGTGAAGCTGCTCGCCATCCCGCGTCCGTGGCTCTACTCAGGGATTTTGCTGTTCGCGACGATGGGCGCTTATACGCTCAACAACAACATCGTCGATGTGGCGTTGCTCTGGATCATCGGCGTCATCGGCTTCGGCATGCGGGTGTTTAACGTCCCGGTCGCGCCCTGTATCGTTGGCCTGATCCTTGGACCGCTTGCCGAACAGCAGTTCCGTCGCGCCCTGACGATCAGTCAGGGGGATGCAAGTATCTTTTTCACCCATCCGATCTCGCTCGCGCTGATTGTCATCGCTGTGACGCTTGTTCTCGTGCCCACCCTGTTGCGCTGGCGCGCTGCGCGCCTGGCCAGCGAAGCGGCAAACCAAGCCTGAGCCTTGTCATCGGTTACCGATCAACCAGGAACATCGCCATGTCGAAAGTCACCTACTTCTCCGTCGACGAACTGACTGCCTTCGCGACGAAGATATTCGCCGGCACTGGAATGTCAGAGCCCGATGCAGCCACGATCGCCCGCGATCTGGTGAAGGCCAATCTGCGCGGTATCGACTCCCACGGGGTCTCGCGGATACCGATGTATGTCGAGAGATTGCAGCGCGGGCTCGTGAACGCACGGCCTGAGATCCGCGTCCAAAAGGTTGCGGGCGCTGTCTCCCTCGTCGACGGCGACAACGGCATGGGGTTCCTTGCCTCCCATAAGGCGACAGAAGAAGCCGTTGAACTGGCGAAAGCCAACGGCATTGGTCTGGTCGGCGTTCACCGCAGCACTCACTTCGGCATGGGTGCGCTTTATGCACTCCAGGCGATCGAAGCCGGCTACATTTCGATGATCTTCACGAACTCGTCACCGGCCATCCCGATGTGGGGCGGGCGCACAACCTTCCTCGGTGCAAGCCCGATTGCAGCGGGTATTCCGGGCGGGAAATACGCGCCCTATGTCATGGACATGGCGATGACCGTTATCGCCCGAGGCAAGATCCGCCTTGCCGCAATGAAGGGTGAGGCCATTGCGGAGGGACTTGCCCTCGACGTCGACGGCAACCCGACGACGGATGCGGCGAAAGCATTCGAGGGCGTCTGCCTGCCATTTGGCGGGGTCAAGGGATCCGTGCTTGCAACATTGATGGACCTCATGTCCGGTGTTCTCACCGGCGCGAACTTCGGCGGTGACGTGAAGAGCCTTTATTTCGATCACAGTGAGCCGCAGAACGTCGGCCACCTCTTCTTCGCTATCAAGCCTGATCTTTTCATGTCGCTCGAGAACTTCGACGCGCGCATGGACGAATTCTATCAGCGCATCAAGGCGCTGCCGAAGGCGGCGGGTGTCGGGGAGATCATGATGCCGGGCGAGCCGGAACAGCGCCGCGAGGACGAGCGACTGATGACGGGAATTCCGATCACCGAGAACGTGGTTGCGGACCTGACAAAGGAAGGCGAACGGATCGGCGTGCGTTTCCCGACCGGCCAGGCATCCGGCGAGGCAGCCTGATGAATCGTCTCTCCGCCCATATCGGCTACCTGTTCAGCGAACTCCCGCTGTTGGAACGGCTTGAAGCGGCAGCCAGCGCCGGGTTTACGGCGATCGAGCACCCCAGCCCATGGGGAGTTCCCGCAACCGAGATGCGATCGCGTCTCGTTGCCAATGGCTTTTCGTTCTCGCAGCTCTGCGCGGCTGTGGGTGACGCCAGCAAAGGCGAGAAGGGGCTTGCCGCCCTTGCGGACAGGGAGGCGGACTTCCGCGAGAGCTTCAACCGGGCGCTCGATTATGCGGTCGCCGTCGATTGCCCGTTCGTGCACCCTATGGCCGGCGTTCCAGGCAATGCCGCAGGGGCTGCTGCGGCCGAGACCTATCATCGCAATCTGGGCTACGCCGTCGAACGGACCGCCGGGACCAACGTCAAAATCCTCATCGAGGCGATCAGCGAGGTTGCGGTGCCGGGCTATTTCATGTCCACGCTCGAGCATGCCAGCCGGGTTCAGGACATCTTTGGTCCCGGCAACCTCGCGCTGCTGTTGGACACATTCCACGCGCAGGCAAACGGCATCGATCTGGTGCCTTGGATAGGGGCCAACTCCCATCGGGTGGGGCACATCCATATCGCCGATCATCCGGGCCGGCATGAGCCCGGAACCGGGTCGATCGATTTCGACGCGCTTCTCAATGCCCTTGCCGAGCAGGGCTACGAGGGCGCGATCGGCTTCGAATACATCCCTTCCAGAACCACAATTGAAAGCGTCGCCTTCCTGCCCCTCTGGACGCAGTTGATCGGCGCCAAGTTGCAGCAGAGGCGGCAAGACAGGAGGCTCGCATGATCACAGCAATAAACCCGGCGAACGGCAGGGAGTTGGCGCGTTTCGAGGCGCATGACGACGCTTATGTCGATGCGGCGCTTTCCGCAGCCGCTGCCGCCCAGAAGGCATGGCGCAAGGTGTCGGTCGAAGACCGGGTGCGCCTGCTTGCCGGCATGGCAAAGGCGCTTCGTACCGGCAAGGCCCGGTATGCCGAAATGATCACGCTCGAGATGGGCAAGCCGATCGTCGAGGCCGAGGCAGAGATCGAGAAATGTGCCTATAATTGCGACTTCTACGCCGAACACGCACCGAGGTATCTCGCGGACGAACCGGTCCCTTCGAACGCGTCCGAGAGCGTGGTCGCCTTCGACCCGCTCGGCGTCGTGCTCGCGATCATGCCATGGAACTATCCCTTCTGGCAGTTCTTTCGCTTCGCTGCCCCGGCCTTTGCGGCCGGCAATGGCGCGATCCTCAAGCATGCCAACAACGTGCCGCAATGCGCCTTGGCTATCGAAGAGATCATGATGGAAGCCGGCTGCCCGGAGGGATTGTTCCGCACGCTTCTGATCGAGCCTCAAAAGGTCGCAGGGATCATCGCTGATGATCGCATCGCTGCGGTTACGCTGACCGGTTCGACCGAGGTCGGGGCTATCGTCGCCTCGCAAGCCGGCAACGCTTTGAAAAAACAGGTTCTGGAGCTCGGCGGCTCCGATCCGTTCATCGTGCTTGCCGACGCCGATCTCGATGAGGCCGCCGCCGTTGCCGTCAAGGCGCGCTACATCAATGTCGGGCAGTCCTGCGTCAACGCGAAACGGTTCATCGTCGAAGACGCGGTTGCGGATCGTTTCGTCGAGTTGTTCTGCGCGGGCGTTGCGAAGCTGAAGATCGGCGATCCCCTGGGACGCGATACCAATATCGGGCCGATGGCGCGTGCCAATCTCCTGAGCGGTCTGCATGCCCAGGTGGAGAAGACGGTCGCGGCGGGTGCGACGCTCAAGATGGGTGGCAAGCCGATCGATGGTCACGGCTTCTACTATCCTCCGACCGTGCTTGACCACGTCACGCCAGACATGACGGCGTTTCGCGAGGAGACTTTCGGACCTGTCGCCGCAATCATTCGAGCGAGGGATGCCGAGGATGCAATCCGCCTGGCGAACCAGACCGAGTTCGGTCTCGGCTCGGCGATCTGGAGCCGCGACGTCGGACGAGCGCGCAAGCTTGCCCGCGATCTCGATGCGGGCGCCGTCTTCATCAACGGCATGGTCGCTTCGGACCCGCGCTATCCCTTCGGCGGCATCAAGCGTTCCGGCTATGGCCGCGAACTCGGGGTCTATGGCATTCGCGAATTTGTCAACATCAAGACCGTCTGGATCGGTCCTGCCGTGACCGCAAAGTGAGGATGGCTTTGATGACGAAAGCAGCAATACTTCGCCCGCGTGAACTGCGGACCAACGACCGTGGCGGTGGCGCGCGGACGACACCGCTGGTCACGCGCAAATGCGGATCGACCAGCATGATCAACGGCATTACCGCCTTCGACCCCGGCGCTGCGATCGGGCTGCACAAGCACAATTGCGAAGAAAGCGTGATGGTGATCGAAGGTCAGGCGATCGCCGAGATCGACGGTGTCCAGCATCATCTCGACACAAACGACACGACATGGATTCCGGCAAACGTCCCACATCGCTTCATCAACCCGACCGACAAGCCCATGCGCATTTTCTGGGTCTACGCGTCCGTCGATGCCACCCGCACGATGATCGCCACCGGCGAGGAACGGTCGATCGACGCCGAACACGGCCACAAGCCCGCATGAGGTTCCAATGATCTATGAGGTTGCTGAGATCACGGTAAAGGCTGGTCAGGAAGCCGATTTCGAAAAGGGGGTCGAGCAAGCGGCTCCGCTTTTCCTTCGTGCAAAAGGTTGCTACGGCCTTTCACTCCACAGGGTCGTGGAGAGCCGGTCCACGTATCGTCTTCTGGTGAAATGGGAGACCGTCGATAATCACCTCGTCGATTTTCGCGGTTCCGACGATTTCCAGGAGTGGCGGCGTCTCGTCGGAGCTTTCTTCGAAAGCCCACCGCTGGTGACGCATTCTTCGCCCACGGCGCGATACGGAGCCGCGTGACGGGAATGAAGGTGCATGGCACTGCAAGGTTTCTGCTGACGCTTTCCATCGGAGGGGTCGGTGGATGGGTGATGTGGCATTTTCACATGCCGCTCGCCTGGCTTCTCGGCGCGATGATCTTCTGCGGGCTGGCAGCAATGGCGGGACTTCCCCTCGCAATGCCAAAGTTTGCGCGCCCTCCGATGACCGCCACGATCGGGGCAATGCTGGGGACGTCGTTCTCGCCGGCCGTCTTCGAACATGCAAGCGTATGGCTCGTGTCTCTTGCCGGGCTCGTTTTCTTCATCGCCGCCGCGGCGTCGCTCGCCTACGTCTACTTTCGCAAGGTCGGCAAATTCAACCATCCGACGGCGTTCTTCTCGGCCATGCCCGGTGGACTGGTCGAAATGGTCACGCTCGGTGCGGAACGAGGCGGCGACGAGAGGATGATCTCGCTCATCCACGCGGCGCGCATCTTTCTGGTCGTTCTCTCACTGCCGTTTGTCATCCAACTCATAACGGGAGAAGAGATAGGTCGGAGCGGGTCCAGCGACGTCCCACTCTCAGCGCTCGAGGCGAAGGACCTCGCTTGGTTCGCCGCTGCCATAGGGATGGGTGTGGCGGCCGGGATTATCCTGCGCCTCCCCGCGCGCTATCTGCTCGGACCGATGATTGTCAGCGCAGGCCTACATCTCTCAGGCGTATCCGATTTCCAGCTTCCGAGCGTCTTTCTGGTAGCAGCGCAGGTGGTGATCGGCGCCACGGTCGGATGCCGGTTCGTAAACACCGCCCCGAGTTTGATCCTGAGGGTGATCGGGCTTTCCGTCGGTTCGACGGTGCTGTTGCTATCCGTGTCGCTCGGGTTCGCGCTGCTTGTCTCGACCATGACCGGGGATCGCCTTGTCGGAACTGTCCTCGCATACTCGCCCGGAGGGGTGGCCGAGATGAGCCTGATAGCGCTTTCCCTTGGGATTGAGGTCCCCTTCGTGGTGTTTCATCACATTATCCGGGTCTTGTTGGTCGTAGCCGGTTCTGCCACCGTTTTCCGCCTAGGTATCGATCCGTTCAATACCAAATGACACCTCGCTCGTCGGCTTCCGGTGGCCGCGTGATCTGACGGGAAGTAGACGTTCGGTCGTCCTCGGCCGAACGCACGCGTCGATGACACTTTCCTAAGTCCGAAATCCTTGATTTCCGTCTCATCATTTCAGCTATAAGGTGGAAGACGTCGCCCAGAGGGATTCAAGGCCAATGCTCCCAGGAAAGAAGGACCGTTCGCCTGTTGCGCTGGAACAGCGCGACGCAAGCGGCGACCAGCGCATGTTTTCACCTTCCGCTGCGCGAAATTCGACGCCGATCCTCGCAGTCCTGAAACGTGTCCTTCCTGCCCGTGGCGCCGTGCTGGAGATTGGATGCGGGACCGGCGAGCACGCCGTGTGTTTTGCGGGGGCAATGCCAAACATCACCTGGCAGCCGAGTGATCCGGATGCCGACGCCCGCACCAGCACGTCTAGCTGGATCAAATTCTCAAGGCTGAAGAATGTGCTGGCGCCGCGCGATATCGATGTGTGCTCAGGGCAATGGGGCGTCGAACAGACGGGCCCTTTCGACGCCATCGTGTCGATCAATATGATCCATATTGCGCCATGGGCGGCAAGCTTGGGATTGTTTGCAGGAGCTGGCCGCTTGCTTCACGCTGGCGGGCTTCTTCTTCTCTACGGCCCATTCATGCGCGACGGGGCGCACACGGCCCCCTCGAATGCTGCTTTCGATGCGGCTCTGAAGGCGCGCGACCCCTCCTGGGGCGTGCGTGATATCGCTGATCTTGAACAAGTGAGTAAGGCCGCTGGACTTGTTCTCCGCGAGACGGTCGAGATGCCTGCCAACAATATGTTGCTGGTCTTCTCCGCCGGGAGCGTTTGAACGACAGGCTGGTGCGAAAAAAGAACTGGCCCTTAGCAGCATTTATGCGCTTTTCTGCCGTCCGAGGTTGATCCGAGGAATGTGCGGTATGAAGGCCGAACACGACAGACGCGCTGTAATCAAGCCGTAATTCGCCCGGGCGAGTGCCAAGGTTGTGCTGTTGGAAGGGGAGAAGTGCACTATGCCGACACAAGAGCAGCCCGGTCTGATTGTTCGACAGAAATCCCCGGAGAACACCGAGTTCCCGTTTGCATCGCTCTCCGATTGGCTGATCCCGACCGAGCTGTTCTTCGTGCGAAACCATTTCCCTGCGCCGGACCTCGATGTGCGAGACTGGAGATTACGCGTTGACGGGGCGGTCGAGCGGCCGATCGAACTCGACCTCGACAGCATCAAGTCGATGCGGAGCGCGACATTCAACGCCGTCGTCGAGTGCGCCGGGAACGGCCGCGTCTATTACGTGCCACCGAAAGAGGGGTTGCAGTGGCAGAACGGAGCCGTCGGCAATGCTGCTTGGACAGGTGTTCTTCTGCGCGAGATCTTGGAGATGGCGGGCGTCAGGCAAACCGCGCGTGAGGTTCTGCTTGTGGGCGCAGACAGCGGCGTCGTCGACACGAACAGGAAAACGGCTTCTCCCGGCCCCATCGCATTTGCCCGTAGTTTACCGCTTGCGAAGGCTGTCGCTGACAGCACGATGCTCGCCTATTCGATGAACGATGCGCCGTTAACGCGTGAACACGGCTACCCGCTGCGGGCGGTTGTGGGTGGCTGGTTCGGCATGGCTTGGGTCAAGTGGATCACGCATATCACGGTTTTGGAACAGCCGTTCCTTGGCTACTGGCAGGCCCGCGACTACTTCCGTTGGGAGCGCAACCTCGGGGAACCCCGGCTTGTGCCCCTCACGGAGATGGAGGTGAAAGCGCAGATCGCGCGACCCGTACAGGGCGCGCGTCTCATCACCGGGCAACCATACCGGATTTTCGGAGCCGCCTGGAGCGGCGAGGCCCCTATCAGGCAGGTGCAGGTCTGCACCGGAGACGGCAGGGGGTGGCGCGACGCAAGGCTCCTCGAGGCGGAGCGTCCCTTTGTATGGCGCTTGTGGGAGTACATCTGGACCCCTGAAGACGTGGGGCAATACAAACTGCGATGTCGCGCGAGCGATGGGGCGGGGCGTGTGCAGCCCGACCTGCAGCATTCCGACTTCGAGAGCTACGGGGCCAATTGGATCGTTCCGGTGGAGGTTACGGTGGTTCCCGAGCCACAGACCTACGAGGCGGAATTCGTGATCTGATCACAACGTGGGGGCGGAATGGCACGATACCTCTGTACGAGAGCGCTTTCGTCGACAGCTCCGAAAACGCTTGTCTGCCGGAGGATTGAAGCGAACGGGCATGTTTCAGGCAAGCCGAAATAAAATCCGGGTCTTGCCCGGCTGCGCGGCAAGATTATCTCAAAGGCCAGCAATTCCGAGAAAATTGATATCTATAAAATCTATGGATTTCATAGGTTAATAGTCCTGTTGGCTTGCCAGGAGGATACCATGCCCAAAACCGAATCCAACCCCATCAAGCTCGGAACCCGCGCCGCGGATTTCACCTTGCCCGATGCCGATGGAAACCTGTTCACACTCGCCGAATTCGAGGATAGCCCGGCGCTGCTCGTCGGCTTCATCTCCAATCGCTGCCCCTTCGTGGTGTTGATCCGCGAGGAGCTGGCGAAGTTTGCCCGCGACTACGCCGGGCAGGGGCTTGCCGTCGTCGCCATCAACAGCAACGACGCCGAAGCGCATCCAGAGGAGACACTGGAGCGTATCAGCGCGGAGGCGAAGGCGCACGGATACGGTTTCCCCTATCTGAAGGACGCATCGCAGGACGTCGCCAAGGCCTATGGTGCGGCCTGCACGCCGGATTTCTTCCTCTACGATCGCGATCGCAAACTTGCCTATCACGGCCAGTTCGACGACGCCCGGCCCGGCAACGGTAAGGACGTGACGGGCGCGGACCTGCGTGCGGCCGTGGACGCCGTCCTGAAAGGCGAGGCGCTTGGCACGGGCCAGGTCCCCTCGATCGGCTGCAACATCAAGTGGACGGTCGGCAACGAACCGTCCTGGTTCTCGACTGCCGCCTGATCACCAACCGCAAATGGCCGGTCGAAGCGCCGGCCAACGCTCTCTTTTTTAGACCGGAACAAGATGGCATCGCGTCGCAAGGAACAGCCCACCGAAGACGGGCGACACATGGAGACGGACGTGCTGGTGGTCGGTGGCGGCCCCGCCGCCGCCTGGGCTGCGCTTTCAGCTGCAGAAGCCGGTGCGCGCGTCATCTTGGCGGACAAGGGCTATCATGGCACGAGCGGCGCAACGGCTCCTTCCAATACGGGAACGTGGTGTGTGCCGCCGGGAGAGGGCAGGGCGGCTTCGGTCGAGCAGCGCTTCAAACGCACGGCTGGCCTTGCCGATCGCCGCTGGATGTTGCGTGCGGCGGATCGAGCCTATGAAAATCTCCAGAAGCTTGTCGACTGGGGTTATCCCTTTCCGAGCGAAGAGGACGGTAGTCTCTACATCGCCAACCTGCGCGGCCCCGACTACATGCGCTTCATGCGCCAACGTGTACAGAAGGCCGGCGTCACCATCCTCGACCATCATCCGATTCTGGAATTGCTCGGTGACGAAAATCATGTCGGTGGCGCGGCAGGACTTTCGCGCCGCAATGGCGCGAGCTTTTCCGTGGCAGCCGGTGCCGTCGTGCTCGCCACCGGAGGATGCGCCTTCTTCGAACGGATCCTTGGAGGGACAGGGCTCACCGGCGATGGTTATCTGCTTGCTGCGGAGGCTGGCGCATCGCTTTCCGGCATGGAGTTCACCGGAAAGTACACGCTTGCCCCGCACGGTTCCTCTCTCAACAAGGGGCTGCCCTTCCGCTGGGCCACCTTTTACCGGGAGAGCGGCGAGGTGTTGCGTGACGATCGCGGAGAACCGGTAACGAACGGTATCGGCGGCGGCGAGCGTCAGGTCGCCGAGGCGTTGCTGTCCGGACCGGTCTATGCGCGGCTCGATCTTGCCGAACCGGCGATCCAGGACTGGCTGCGTCGTGGTCAGCCGAACTGTTTTCAGCCCTATGATCGCATGGGGATCAACCCTTTCGAACAGCTGTTCCGGGTGGACCTCAAATACGAGGGCACGGTGCGTGGCACGGGTGGTATCCGCATCGTCTCCTCCGACTGTGGAACCGGCATTGCCGGCCTCTACGCCGCCGGCGACGCGGCGAGCCGCGAAAACGTGACCGGCGGCGTTTCCGGAGGCGGCGCAATCAACGCCTCCTGGGCGATCGCGAGCGGCTGGTGGTCCGGTCACGGCGCTGCCCACCACGCCCGCAGTCGAAAGCACCGGGATTTCGCGCGCCTGCGGCCGCTTGGCGCAACGGGTTTGCGCGGCGCCGGTCAGCGCGAGGACGTCGAACTGGCGGTTGCGGCCCGCACGGTCCATGACGAGATCGTGCCGCTCGACAGAAGCTATTGGCGCAAGGCCAATGTGCTCGAAGCCAGCCGTCGCATCCTCGAAGACGTGTGGGCCGGCCTTAACCAGGCAAAGCCTTCAGTCGGCATCGAGCGTCTTCGCGCTCGAGAGGTGGCCTCCGTAACGGCGAGCGCCCGTTGGACGGTCGCTGCAGCACTTCTGCGCACGGAAAGCCGAGGCGTGCATCGCCGGAGCGACTTTCCGCGCGAAGACGAAAGGCAGGCGAGCCGCATCATCGTCTCCGGCCTCGATCGGGTAAGCGCATTGCGTGAAGATCTCGCGCTTGAAACGGCTCGGGAGGGCTGAGCGATGATCGAAGTCATTTCCTCGGACCGTTGCATCCGCTGCGACATCTGCGAACGGGTCTGCCCCGCCTTCGTCTTCGATCGCGACGAAACCGGCCTTCCGGTCATCGCCCGGCAGGACGACTGCCAGACCTGCTTTCTCTGTGAAATCTACTGTCCGACGGATGCGCTCTATGTCGCCGAGGCGGCACACGGACCGATCGGCATCGCCGAAGCCGAGGTGGTGGAGCGTGACCTTTTCGGCGCCTACGCCCGGTCGCTCGGCTGGAGCCGCGGCCGCGCCGGCGGCGCGCAAAATGATCCGACCCGCCACATCCGCGTGGCGCAGGTTTGAAGGGAGTTCGACCATGGAACGTATAGCCGTCAGCGCACTGCGCAAAACATTCACGCTCAAACAAGGCCAGACCGTAACGGTCGACGGTGTTACTTCCAACCGCATTGCGGTGCTTGACGGCGTCGACCTGACAATCAGGCGCGGCGAATTCATCACTCTCGTCGGGCCTTCCGGCAGCGGAAAGTCCGTTCTGCTCGACGTCATTGCCGGATTGACCGAGGCGACCTCAGGCGTTGCCCGGATCGATGGCATCGAGGTTTCGAAGCCGCACGCCCGCACAGCATATGTTTTCCAGCAATACGCGCTCTTTCCCTGGCGAACGGCGCTCCAGAACATCGAATATGCGCTGGAGGTTCGCGGCGTGCCGGCGGCAGAGCGCCGAGAGAAGGCCCGTCATTTCCTGCATCTTTTCGGGCTCAAAGGCTTCGAAGACCGCTTCCCCTCGCAGCTTTCCGGCGGCATGCAGCAGCGCGTGGCAATCGCCAGGGCGCTCTCCACCGATCCGCAGGTGCTTCTTATGGACGAGCCCTTTGCTGCACTCGACGCCCAGACGCGCGACATTCTGCAAAGTGAACTTCTCCGCATCTGGGAACAGATCAAGACGACCGTCGTCTTTGTCACCCATTCGATCGACGAGGCAATCTACCTCGCCGACCGCGTGGTCGTGATGACCGCGCGCCCGGCAAGCGTCAAGGAGATCGTCGAGATCGATTTACCGCGCCCGCGCGACCTCGAAATCCGCAACAGCGCAGCGTTCAATGCCTATCGCGGTCGCGTCTGGGAAAGCCTGCGTGACGAAGTCGTCAAAGCCCAGCGCGACTGGGTGCTGGCATCCAGCTATGCCAACTGAGGGAGGCTCCGATGAGTCTGATCGCCGACCGCAACCTGCCGCTCCGCAACACCTTTTCATCGCGCCGAAAACGCGCGGCGGAGAAGCCGCCGACGGTGTTGGGTGAAACCTTCTCAACCATCACACTCGGCCTTCCGGCGCTCATCGCCTTTGCGCTTCTCTGGGAGATCGCGCCGCGCGCCGGCTGGATCAACGCGCTCTTTTTCCCGCCCCTCAGCCAGGTGCTCTCGGTGCTGTGGGAGATGATTGTCTCCGGTCAGCTTGCCGATCACATCGGCATCAGCCTGCAGCGCGCCGCGATCGGCTTTTCGCTTGCCGTGGTTGTCGCCGTGCCGCTCGGCCTTTTGATGGGGCGCTATCCGCTCTTCGAAAAGGCCTCGGACTTTCTCGTCCAGACCCTGCGCAATACCTCGCAATTTGCCTTGCTGCCCGTCTTCATCCTGTTGCTTGGCATCGGCGAGGCGTCGAAAATCGCCATCACTTTCTATGCGGCCGTCTTCTTCCTGCTGATCAACACCATCGTTGGCGTGAAGTCGGTCGACCCGCTACTGGTAAAAGCGGCCCGCTCGATGGGAACGTCCGATTGGGACCTCTTCAAGAAGGTCATACTTCCCTCGGCGGTGCCTTCGATCGTCGCAGGCGCAAGGCTTGGTGTGAAGACCTCGCTCTTCTCGGTCATCGCCGCGGAGATGCTCGCAGCCCAATCCGGCATCGGCTACCTCATCCAGAACGCTTCGCTGATGCTGGAAACCGACCGGATGTACGCCGGCATCCTGACGCTCACGATCATCGGCCTTCTCCTCAACTACCTGCTGGTGGCCGGCGAACGGCGCGCCACCCGTTGGCGTGGCAACGCCGACAGCGGCCCGAACTGAGTCCAGCCTCCCTCCCAACGAACACGCGATCTCGAAAGGATCCATCCATGACGTCCAATCCGCTCCGCCGGACGCTGTTGAAGCTCGCCATTGCATTCTCGCTTCTGCCGGCTGCCCACGCCATGCCCGCCTTCGCCGACGAGGCGAAGCCCGAGGTCATCCGCATCGGATCCACCGCGCCCGGCCACCTGAAATTCATCCTCTATCGCAACAAGAAGCTACTGGAGGACGAGTTCGCCAAGGATGGCATCAAGATCGAGCTGACGACATTTGATGGCGGTTCGGCCGCGACTGTCGCGCTCGGTTCCGGGGCCATCGACTTCACCTATATCGGCAACAATCCGTCGCTTCGCCTTGCGGCGACCGGCGCCGACGTCAAACTCATCGGCCTTTCGAGCTGGAACCGCTCGAACGAAACGCAGATCGTCGTCAAGCCGGAGTCTTCGATCCAGAAGATCGAGGACCTGAAGGGCAAAAAGGCCGCCTATCTCTCCGGCACCGTGCGTCACTCGACCTTCGCCAAGGCACTCAAGGCTGCCGGACTTTCGCTCAAGGATGTGGAGAGCCTGAACCTCGGTATCGAAAGCTCCGGTCCGGCGCTGGCGCGTGGCGACGTCGATGCGATCGTGGAGAGCACGGGGCCTGTCCAGACGCTTGTCGAAAAAGGCGCGGCGCGCGTGATCTTCGACGCCGGCGTGTCGGGCGACCCGGATTGGGCGGTTCCGCATCTCCTCAGCGTCAACGGTGAATTTGCGGCCAAGTATCCTGACATCGTGACGCGTCTGCTGGCCGTCGATATCGCGACTGCTCGCTGGGCAGACGCAAACCCGGAAGAGACCATCGCGATCTTCGTCAAGGAGACCGGCAGTAGCGAAAAGGCAGTAAGGGCCACTTACCCGAAAGGCAGCTTCTTCCAGGACCCCGAAATCACGCAGGATGCCGTCAAGGCGCTACAGGGCGAAGAAGCTTTTATGGCGGATGCGGATCTGTTGAAGGGCAAGGTCAATTACGAGACCTGGATTGACCGTTCCTTCTACGATGCAGCCCTCAAGAAAGTTGCTGCCAGCAACTGACCCTGTTGATCCCGCAGGTTTGGCGGCGGCGCAGAAGCGTCGCCGCCTTCTCTCTTCGATGGCGAAGAGGCGGCCGGCTCCACCTTTGGTTCGCAGCGATGCATTAAGGACGGGCCAGCCTGTCACGGGATTTGCGCGCCAGCAGCGGCGTGGCCGCATCTGCTATGACACGGTGGCACTCGACCAGGTGGTCGGCCGTGCCTTTGCCCGGAGCATCGCCTATCTGCCTCAACAGACGCCGGCGGAATGCTGGATCCAGCCTATCGGCTTCTGTCAGCCTGCCGAACAGATCTTGCCCGGACACGTCATCAGGCGCGTACACCTGTCGCCTGCCTTCAACGCGACGAAGTAGCCGTGCTGAAGGCAAGATGCTGAAATCCGACCATCCAACCAAGACGCATGTGCCGGCGCTCCTGCATCACCCGTTGGCGGCAGATCCACCCGAAACAATCCCAAATCGCGGCACGTCTCTGCGCCAATCCCCGGTCGGCCCTCGGCGTAAATCAACACCCCGACCTCTGTTTTGACTTGCAAGAATTGCTTTAGTTACACTAAAGTTTTCTCGAGCTAGCAAAATTCGGACATACAAGATGAGCTTCAACGATCGGGAGGTGCCGCAGAAGGGATCCCCTCTTTTTCCACCTGCCGTTTCACTCGGGCGTGCGCTTCGACAGCGGCGCAAGGAAATCGGCAAGACGATGAGGCAGGTTGCGCGCGAGGCGGGCCTTAGCGAGGGTTTTGTCAGTCAGGTAGAGCGCGGTCTTTCGACGCCCTCTTTGATCTCGCTTTGCAACCTCGCTTCCAGTCTGGAGGCGAGTGTCGAGGCTTTTCTGCCGCAAGTGCCGCAGCGGTCCCATTCCGTGGTCTCGCATGCGAGCGAGCGCCACAACTACAGTATCGAGGCGGAAGAGCGGGTGTACCAACTGCTGCAGCGCGGTTTTCCCGGTGCACTTCTCAACAGCTGTATCACGCACATGCCTCCCGGATACGTCTCGGATGTGACGCGCCACGAGGGCGAAGACTTCCTCTATGTCATCGAGGGCGAGATGCTCTACGAGGTCGGCGACCGCAAGTATCAGCTCACGGCAGGGGACACGCTGCACTTTCCCGCATCCTTGCCGCACCGTGCGCGCAATGTCGGGCACGGCGAGGCGCGGGAACTTTGGGTCGGCACGACGCGGATCATACCGGAGCGGTGATGGGGGCGCGGCAGCCACATCAGTTCTCCCAGAAATTATCATGAGACCGATTGACAAACGCCCTCAATAAACTTTAGCGTGACTAAAGTTTCGAGGTGGAGTGGTGGAGGCCGCTCCGACGGGAAGCCGCTTCGCCGGTGCGGTGTCTGTGTCACAGGACCGGGCCGGAAAGCGGACTAGCATTTCAAACAACGCAACGCGGGGGCAGGCGGTGAAAGGTGAAACCCTTCACGCCTGAAGGAGGAAAAATGCGCGTGAAAAAATTGATAAACGGCGCGGCGCTCGTGCTGGCGTTGGCAACTGGCCAGGCTTTGGCCGAAACGCCGAAGAACACGCTCGTCGTGGCCGATGCCATCGACGACATCATCACGCTTGATCCGGGCGAGGTCTCGGAGGTTGGCGGCGTGCTTGCGGCAAATCAGATCTACCAGCCGCTTCTGACGGCAGCGACCGACGATTCCAGCAAGATCATCGGCGTGCTCGCCGAAAGCTGGACGGCCTCGCCGGACGGCAAGACCCATACCTTCAAGATGCGTCCGGGGCTGAAATTCGCCTCCGGCAATCCGGTGACGGCGAGGGATGCGGAATACTCGCTACGCCGCGTCGTGCAGATGAAGTCGCGCTCTGCCTTCATTCTCACCCAGTTCGGCTTCACGCCTGAGAACGTCAAGGATCGCATCAAGGCGACCGACGACATGACGCTGGTCATCGAGATCGGTGACACCTATGCGCCGTCGTTCCTTTATTACTGTCTGTCTTCCTATGTCGGCGGCATCGTCGATTCCAAGCTGGTGCAGGAGCACGAGGTCAATGGCGACTTCGGCAATGCCTGGCTGAAGGTTGAGAACTCCGCCGGTTCCGGTCCGTATGTGCTGTCGCGCTGGGAGCCCAAGCAGTCAATCATGTTGACCCGCAATCCCAATTATACCGGCGAGACCGGAGGCCTGGAGCGGATCTTCCTCCAGCACATTCCCGAAAGCGCCGCACAGCGCCTGTTGCTCGAAAAGGGCGACATCGACATCGCCAACAAACTCGGGCCGGATGATTTCGGCGCAATCGAGGAGAACCCGGACGTCGGCTTCGTCGACGGTCGTTCCGGAACCATCTATTACATGGGCCTGAACGTCAGGAACGAGCACCTGGCCAAGCCCAAGGTCGTGCAGGCGCTGAAGTATCTGGTCGACTACCAGGGCATCGCTGACACGATTTCGCGTGGCACGGTGGAAGTCCACCAGACGCTGGTGCCGAAGGGTTTCCTCGGCGAAA
This sequence comes from Hyphomicrobiales bacterium, assembly GCA_900469625.1. Classification (GTDB taxonomy): domain Bacteria; phylum Pseudomonadota; class Alphaproteobacteria; order Rhizobiales; family Rhizobiaceae; genus Ensifer. The sequence continues at coordinate 21,480 of UBXV01000035.1, read as the reverse complement.
TCGACTACAATCCGTACAAGCTCGATATCGAGAAGGCAAAGGCGCTGTTGGGCGAGGCCGGAATTTCGGGTGAGCTCACGCTGGACACCGTTGTCTGGAACACGCCGCCCTACACTGACTTCGCCCAGGCGATCCAGGCGACGATGGCGCAGGCCGGCGTCAAACTGAACCTTGAAGTCGTCGACGGTCAGCAGTGGCTGGAGCGCTATCGCTCGTCAAACCTCGACATCTGGCTCGGCCTGTGGGGGCCGGACTATCCCGACCCGCATTCCAACGCCAAGGCCTTTGCCGTGAACAAGCAGGATGCGCCGGACGGTTCCGCCGGCCTTGCCGATCGATTTGGCTGGGCGGCCGGAAGCCTGTCGCAGGATGCGATGGCGGCCGTGCGCGAGCAGGATACGGACAAGCGACGGGCGATGTATGAAACCCTGCAGAAGGCACACACCGACACCTCGCCCTTCCTCTACATGTTCCAGCAGGTCCGAAAGGTCGGCGTGCGCAGTTCGATCAAGGGGGTCGTCCTCGGGCAGACCTTCGCCGACGACCGATACTGGAACGTAATCAAGTAACCGTCCGAACCCATGTTTCGGCCGCGAACGGTGCTCCGGCGCCGGTCGCGGCCGAGGTCAATCGCAGTCAAGCCAACGGAGTGGTTCGTGCCGGCAGTTCTCATCAACCGGGTTCTCGGTATCACCGGCCGGATCCTCACGCTTCTCCTCACCGTGGGCATCACGCTCATTGGCCTGGTGGCACTCACCTTTTGCATCGGCCGCGTTGTGCCGATCGATCCGGTCCTGTCGGTGGTCGGACAGAAGGCGAGCGAGGAGGTCTACCAGCGCGTCTTCCTCGAAATGGGCCTCGACAAGCCGCTCTGGCAGCAGTTCGTCGTCTATGCCGGAAAGCTCGTTCGGGGCGATTTTGGCATCTCTTTCGTCACGAACCGGCCCGTGCTCTCGGACCTCGCCGGCTTCTTTCCCGCGACGTTGGAGCTTGCGACGCTCGGCCTTCTGGCCGGCACGCTCATCGGCGTGCCGGCGGGCGTGGCCGCTGCCTATTGGCACGACAAATGGCCCGACTACGTGATCCGCTTTGTCGGCCTCATCGGCTATTCCGTGCCGATCTTCTGGCTTGGACTGGTCGGTCTCTTCGTCTTTTATTCCCGGCTCGACTGGGTGGCCGGTCCTGGCCAGATCGACGTCTTCTATCAGGGCATCGTCAAACCGGTGACCGGCTCGCTGTTGATCGACTCGCTTCTATCTGGCGAGTGGGAAGTCTTCGGCAACGCCTTGAGCCATATCGTGCTGCCGGCAGCGCTGCTCGGCTACTACAGCCTCGCCTACATCTCGCGCATGACGCGTTCGATGATGCTCGACCAGCTGTCGCGGGAATATGTGCTGACGGCCCGCCTCAAGGGGGCGACCGAATATCGCGCGGTGATGCTGCATGCGCTGCGAAATGCCGCCATCCCGCTCGTCACGGTGATCGCCCTTTCCTACGGCGGCCTGCTGGAAGGCTCCGTGCTCGTCGAGACGGTCTTCGCCTGGCCTGGTATCGGCAACTACATAGCCTCATCGCTCTTCAGGGCCGACATCAACGCCGTGCTCGGCGGCACGGTGCTGGTCGGCGCCGTGTTCATCCTGCTCAACATGGTCTCGGACGTCGTCTACCAGATGCTCGATCCGCGCTCCAACCTTCGTCGCCGGTAGGAGGCCGCCATGACCGCCATCAATCTCACCCATGCCGAGACCCGCCGCCAGCTTCGGCGTGCGCGCCTCGGTGAATTCACCAAGTTTGCCCGCCGTTTCGCCGGTAATCCGCTGGGCATGATCGGCCTTGCCATCCTCGGTGTGCTGCTGGCGAGCGCAGTCTTCGCGCCCCTTCTTGCGACCCATGATCCCTACCTGCCAGATCTCGTGCACCGCCTTTCGCCACCGAGCTTTGAGAACTGGCTCGGCACTGACGAACTGGGTCGTGATATCTTCTCCCGCATCCTCTATGGCGCCCGGCTGACCCTGCTCATCGTGGGGCTGGTGGTGGCGACATCCGCGCCGATCGGCCTCATCATCGGCGCGGTGGCGGGAACGTCTGGCGGCTGGGTCGATGCGGTGTTCATGCGCATCACCGACGTTTTCCTTGCCGTTCCGAAACTGCTGCTGGCGCTTGCTTTCGTGGCGGCTCTCGGGCCCGGCATCGTCAATGCGGCGCTGGCGATCACGCTCACCGCCTGGCCGCCCTATGCGCGGCTCGCGCGGGCCGAAGCACTGATCGTTCGCGACAGCGACTATGTCAACGCCGTCAGGCTGGCCGGCGGCTCAGAGTTCCGCATCGTCTTGCGCCATATCATGCCGATGTGCCTCTCCTCGGTGATCGTGCGCATGACGCTCGACATGGCGGGCATTATCCTGACAGCCGCCGGACTCGGCTTCATCGGCCTCGGCGCGCAGCCGCCGCTGCCCGAATGGGGCGCAATGATCTCGACCGGACGCAAATTCATCTTCGATCAGTGGTGGGTGGCAACGATGCCTGGACTTGCGATCTTCATCGTTAGCCTCGGCTTCAACCTTCTGGGCGATGCCATGCGCGACCTGCTCGACCCGCACTTGAGGAGGCGCGCATGAGCCAGACGCTTGTCACCGTGGAAAACCTGCGCATCGCCTTTGCCGGCGAGGGCGGCACGATGATCGAGGCGGTCAAGGGCGTCTCCTTCGAAGTCGGCCGGGAAAAGCTCGGCATCGTCGGCGAAAGCGGCTCGGGAAAGAGTCTCTCCAGTCGCGCCCTGATGGGCGTTCTGCCGGAGCATGCGCGCGTCTCGGCCGATGTCATGTCCTTTGCCGGCATCGACCTGCTTTCGGCCTCGCCGCGGGTGCGCCGGCAGCTGCGTGGCAATCGCATGGGCATGATCCTGCAGGATCCGAAATTCTCGCTCAACCCGGTGATGCGCGTCGGCAAGCAGATCGCCGAGGCGATCCGGCTCGGCGCCCGATCGCTGCCGTCAGCAAAAGTGCGCCAGAAAGTGCTCGAGGTGTTGGAGGCGGTGCATATCCGAGCGCCGGAACGGGTCTACGACCTCTATCCACACGAACTCTCTGGCGGCATGGGCCAGCGGGTGATGATCGCCATGATGGTGGTGCGCGAGCCGGAACTGCTGATCGCCGACGAACCCACGTCCGCCCTCGACGTCACGGTGCAGGTGCAGGTGCTCGAGATCATGGATGAACTGGTCAGGCGCCGCGGCATGGGCCTTGTCTTCATCAGCCACGACCTCAACCTCGTCTCGCGCTTCTGCGACCGGGTACTGGTCATGTATGCCGGCCGGATCGTCGAGACGCTGGATGCGCGACGCATGCACGAGGCGGTACATCCCTATACGCGGGGGCTGCTCGCCTGCCTGCCAGCCATCGATGGGCCGCTGACACCACTGCCAACTCTCGCGCGCGACGCGAGCTGGGGAGAGGCCCGCCTATGATCCGCATCGAAAATCTCAGCGTCCATTTCGGCAGCGCCGTGGCGGTGCACAACGTCAGCCTCTCGGTGGAAGGCGGCGAGAGCTTCGGTCTCGTCGGTGAAAGCGGCTCGGGCAAATCCACCGTCTTGCGCACGGTCATGGGTCTCAATCGCCAATGGACCGGTGATATCCACATCGGCGATATTGATCTGCGCAAGGCAAGGCGGCGCGACCTCGTGCGCGTGGCGCAGATGGTGTTCCAGGACCCCTATGCCTCGCTGCATCCCCGCTACACGATCGGCCAGGCCATCGCCGAGCCGATGCTGATCAATCGCATGTCGGATGTGGATGCCCGCACGGTCGAGCTTCTGGAGATGATCGGGCTGACGGCAGCACACCGGTTTCGCTTCCCGCACGAACTGTCCGGAGGCCAACGCCAGCGCGTGGCGATAGCCCGCGCCCTGTCGCTGTCGCCTGAGGTGCTCCTGCTCGACGAGCCGACCTCGGCGTTGGACGTCTCGGTACAGGCCGAAATCCTCAATCTCCTCAACCGCCTTCGTCGAGAGCTTAACCTGACCTTTGTCATCGTCAGCCACGACCTCGCCGTCATCTCCTATATGTGCGATCGATTGATGGTGATGCAGAACGCCCGCGCAGTCGAAACGCTGACGCGCGCACAATTGCGCGCCGGCGACATGCAGCACGACTATACCCGCACGCTCTTCCGGGCGAGCCATCGCGATCGCGCGGGCGCTGGTGCTTCAGCCGAAGCTGTTCGTCATGGATGAGACCACGACGACGCTTCCCCAACGCTAGTCCAGAATGGGTTGATGCGGATCCGGACGTTGGCAGCGGACGGGATTGCCGTAGTGGTGATCGAAGAAAGAGCGAGAGAGGCCACGATAGAACCGGCAAGCGGCATTTGCGCCAAATGCGTTGCCTTTCTGCGATTGGCTCCGCATACGATGCACTGCGGCTCATTTTTCGCTGGTGCAGGCGTTGCGCTGATCGAACGACCTGACTGCGCTCCGGGCTCAGGCTGACTACGAGCGTCACCGCCGGGCAGCTAGCGAGAGGTCGGTTCTGGTCTTCTTGCCTCGTTTCGACAGAAAGGTAAGCGTCTCCACCGAATAGAGAGCGCCATTGCGAGGCCGATGGCGCGGAGACCGCGCCGGACCCTCCCGGCCTATCCTGCAACTGTTCACTCCACCCTGAGAATACGATGGTTGGCGTCTATGTCCGGTCGTCGAAGCCAGCCGTGTGATCGCGCCCCCGTCGGTCGTCTCAACCAGATCAAAACCTCGCCAGACTCGTGAAAATTCTCATCGCCTATGTCGGCGGTTTCTCCGTTGACGAAGGGTGGTTTAGCTACTACAAAAATATACAGACTATAAGTTTATAGTGGATACAGCATGTGGAGATGCTGAGTGGGCCGACGGGGCGGAGGAATCGAGCGCGTCGGGCGGTCCGCAGGAAAGCGTAGTCCAAGAGGTTGGAGCGTGTGTCCGTGATCGGCACAATTGGGGGGAGTGAGTGATGTCATCGACGAAAGTGTTGGAAGGAGCCGGCCAGAGCCCGGAATACGAGGGTGCGGCGAGCGACGGGACCGGGCACACGCTGCGGCGGCGGCTCCAGGTTTCGCATGTGGTGTGCCTGGCGATGGCCGATGCCTCGCCCGCAATGGCCGTCCTGCTGCTGACGGCCGGCGTTTTTCAGGTTGGTGGGACGTTCGGGGTCGGGGCGATGCTGATCCTCAGCGTCGTCGTGGTGCTGATCGCCATGTGCCTCGGCGAACTGGCATCGGCCTATCCGTCGACCGGCGGCTCCTATTCGATGGTCCGCAGCGCCTTGCCGGAGCCGCTCGCCTGGATCACGCTCTTCAATTTCGTAACGCAGGGGATCGTCATCCCGGCGTCGCTGCTCCTCGGGATTCCGATCTTCCTGAAGAACATGCTGCCATGGATCACCGTTCCAAATGAGGTCATCGCATTCGTGCTGCTGGCGATCTCGGGCGCCATCGCGATCACCAAGGTCGAAATCGGCGCGAAGGTGAACATCGCCATTCTTTTCGTGCAGCTCATCGTCGTCGGGCTCATCGTGCTGGCGGCCATCGTCGCCCCCGTCCAGAACCCGATCGACGTGGTGTTCCATCCGGTGGTTCTGGAAAACGGCCAGCTCGTGCCCCTGACCCTCGGCATCGCGCTGGCGACGCTCGCCCCCGCCTTCAACGTGCTCAACGGTTATGATGCCGTCTGCGGCTTCGTCGAGGAGCTCGTCGGAGGTGCGCGTGACGTCGGCCGAGCCGTTGTCTATGCGGCAATCCTGGCCTCGATCCTCATCACCATCCCGCTCTTTGCAGGCGTCATTGCGGCGCCCGACCTAGTCGCCTTCCTGCAGTCGGACGCGCCGATCGTGTCCGCGGTCGAAAGCGCGCTCGGCCCTTGGGCAAGCACGATCGTCAACATCGGTGTCATTGCAGCGCTCTTCAACGCTGCTCTCACGCTCCAGATGTACTTTGCCCGCGGCGTCTTTGCATCGGCGCGAGACGGCCTCTGGCCGCCGGCGGTCGGCAACAAGCTTGCCGAGCTCAACCGCTTCCGTTCACCGGGCTGGGGCGTTGCCGCTCTGCTCGTGCCTTCGGCCTTCCTGATCATGATGTCGAGCCTCGACTGGCTCATCATGTTCGCCGGCACCATGATCGCGACGGTGTACTTCTTCGTCGGGATCGCCGCCTTCTGGAGCCGCATCGCCCAGAAGGATGTCCATCGGCCCTTCCGGATGCCGTTCTGGCCGCTTCCGCCCATCATCGTCGTCGCCTTTACCGGCTATGCCCTTGTCTCCCAGACCACTGACTTCCTGATCGGTGAGCTGGTGCTCGCCGGTGCCGCCGTCGGGCTTTGGGCGTTGTCGAAGCTCTGGCGCAAGGAGGCCTGAGCAACATACATCGCAAGCCGCCGACAGTTTGACCCGCCGCACATCTCGTTGCGGCGGGTTTTTGTTAGCCTGATTGTGTGGGGGGAGGCGTGGAGGCAGGCCTGCTGACAAGCGCAGGAGCGGATGTCAGCACTCGGGCAGATTGACGGCGAGGCCGCCGATCGACGTTTCCTTGTACTTGTCTGCCATGTCCTGCCCGGTCTGGCGCATCGTTTCGATGCAGTTGTCGAGCGGCATGAAATGCTGGCCGTCGCCGCGAAGCGCAAGGCTTGCAGCCGAAACGGCCTTGATGGCGCCAAGGCCGTTTCGTTCGATGCATGGCACCTGCACGAGCCCCGCGACCGGATCGCAGGTCATGCCGAGGTGATGTTCGAGCGCGATTTCCGCGGCGTTCTCCACCTGCTCGTTGGTTCCGCCCAGTGCCGCGCACAGCCCTGCAGCGGCCATGGCGGAGGCCGAGCCGACCTCGGCCTGGCAACCGCACTCCGCCCCGGAAATGGAAGCGCGGTGCTTGATCAGCCCGCCGATGGCGGCTGCAGTCAGGAGAAACTGGCGCGCGCCGGCGGCACTGGCTCCGATGCAATGGTCGCGATAGTAGCGCAGCACGGCGGGTACGACGCCGGCCGCGCCATTGGTCGGCGCCGTCACGACCCGGCCGCCGGCCGCGTTCTCCTCGTTGACAGCCATCGCATAGACCAGCAGCCAGTCGGTGGCCGCGTGCGGCTGGGCCTGGTTGCTTCCCCTTTCGCTCAGCAATTGCTGGTGCAGGCCGCGTGCGCGGCGTCGGACCGATAATCCCCCGGGAAGTATTCCGTCGTGGCGAAGACCCCGATCAAGGCAGGCGTTCATTGCCGCCTGCAAACGCTCGAGCCCCGGCTCAAGCTCGGGACCATGGCGGGCGCGCTCGTTTGCCTCTTTCATCGCGGCGATCGAAAGGCCGGTGCCTTTCCCCATCCGCAACATTTCGACCGCGGAGGTGAAGGGATAGGGTACGTCTGCGGGCACGCTGTCGCGTGACGATGACTGTCCGGAAAGTTCGTCTTCGCTGACGACGAAACCGCCGCCGACGGAGTAGAAGACCTGTCTCAGCAGGATCTCGCCGGAAGGATAGAATGCGGTGAAGACCATGCCATTGGCATGGCCCGGCAACGGCGGTCCATAGTCGAAGACGAGATCGTGATCCGGGTCGAAGGCAACAGGGTCGCCTTCGGGCACGGTTATCGTCCTGTTGACCCGCAGCTGCGCAACCATGGCTTCCGCCTGGTCGGGATCGAGCGTTTCCGGCAGGCATCCCATGAGCCCGAGAAACACCGCACGGTCGGTTGCATGGCCCTTGCCGGTAAAGGCGAGCGAGCCGTGCAGAGACACGGCGAGCCGCGTACAGCCTGCCCGGTCGGGAAGGGTCGCGAGCGCGGTAAGGAAACGAGAGGCGGCAACCATCGGCCCCATCGTGTGCGACGAGGATGGACCGATGCCGATCTTGAAGATGTCGAAAACGGATAGAAACATGGGGGTTCCCTGACAGGATCGCCCCCGGCGGTGTGCCGGGGGCGATCGTTTTATTCGGCCGCTTCAGCGTAGCTTTCGAGCGGTGGGCAACTGCAGATCAGGTTGCGATCGCCGTGGACATTGTCGATCCGGTTGACCGGCGGCCAGTACTTGTCCGCCCGGAAGGCGCCGGCCGGGAAGCAGGCGGCCTCGCGGCTATAGGGCCGGTTCCATTCCCCGACGAGGTCCTCGACGGTGTGCGGCGCACGCTTCAGGGGATTGTCCTCGATGTCGAGCGTGCCTGCCGCAATCGCGTCCGCTTCTGCGGCAATGCCCAGCATGGCGGAAATGAAGCGGTCGAGTTCGGCCTTGGGTTCGCTTTCCGTCGGTTCCACCATCAATGTGCCGGCAACGGGCCAGCTCATGGTCGGTGCATGGAAGCCACAATCGACCAGGCGCTTGGCGATGTCGTCCACGTTCACACCGGCGCGCTCCTTCAGCACCCGGGTGTCGAGAATGCACTCGTGCGCGACGTGGCCCGTGGCCGAGCTGTAGAGGATCGGGTAGGCGGCTGCCAGCCGTCGGGCGATGTAGTTGGCGTTGAGGATCGCGGTCTTGGTCGCCTGGGTCAGGCCCTCGCCACCCATCAACAGGCAATAGGCCCAGGAGATGAGCAGGACCGAGGCCGAGCCGAATGTGGCCGACGAGACGGCGAAGTCTCCCGACGCCGGGTTTCCCGGCAGATGCGGGACGAGATGGGCCTTGACGCCGATCGGTCCCATGCCTGGCCCGCCGCCGCCATGCGGGATCGCGAAGGTCTTGTGCAGATTGAGATGGCTGACGTCTCCGCCGATGTCGCCCGGCCGGGCAAGCCCGACCATCGCGTTCATGTTGGCACCGTCGATATACACCTGTCCGCCATGGGCATGGGTAATGTTGCAGATCTCACGCACCGTGGTCTCGAAAACGCCGTGGGTCGAAGGGTAGGTGATCATGCAGGCGGCAAGGTTTGCGGAATGGGCCTGCGCCTTGGCACGGAAATCAGCGACGTCGATGTTGCCGTCGGGCGCAACGCCGACGACGACCACCTTCATGCCGGCCATCTGCGCGGAAGCCGGATTGGTGCCGTGCGCGGACGTCGGGATCAGGCAGACGTCGCGGTGAGCATCGCCGCGCGCCTCGTGGTAGCGACGGATCGCAAGCAGCCCCGCATATTCGCCCTGCGCACCCGAATTGGGCTGCATGGAAAAGCCGTCATAACCGGTGATCTGGCACAGCTTCGCTTCGAGGTCGGCCAGCATCTCGGCATAGCCTTCAGCCTGGTCGGCGGGGGCGTAGGGATGCAGGTTTGCGAATTCCGGCCAGCTCAGCGCCATCATTTCGGCCGTGGCGTTGAGTTTCATCGTGCAGGAGCCGAGCGGGATCATGGCCCGGTCGAGCGCCAGATCCCGGTCGGCGAGGCGGCGCATGTAGCGCGTCATTTCCGCTTCCGCGCGGTTCATGTGGAAGACCGGGTGGGTCATGAAGCTCGACGTACGCAACAGCGTCTCGGGCAAGCGGTACTCGTGGGCCAGAACGTCATCCGCCATCCCGCCGCCGAAGGCGCGCCAGATCGCTTCGGTGTGGCTGCGCCGGGTCGTTTCGTCGAAGGCGATGCCGATCCGCGTGTCGCCAATCGCCCTGAGGTTGATGCCTTCACGCAGCGCCGCTGCCATGATGGCATCGCGGCGCGGGCCGCATTCAACCGAGACGGTGTCGAAGAAGGTCGCCGGTTCGATGCCGAAGCCGAGCGTTTCAAGCCCCTTGACCAGTCTTGCCATCTTGCGGTGGATGCGCTCGGCGACGGCGCGCAGTCCGTCCGGGCCGTGAAAGACGCCGTACATCGATGCCATCACCGCGAGCAGCGCCTGGGCGGTGCAGACATTCGACGTCGCCTTCTCGCGGCGGATATGCTGCTCGCGCGTCTGTAACGACAGACGATAGGCGCGATTGCCGCGGGCGTCGATCGAAACGCCGACGATGCGACCCGGCATCGATCGGGTCAGGTTGGCGCGCACGGCCATATAGGCCGCATGCGGTCCGCCATAGCCCATCGGCACGCCGAAGCGTTGGCTGGATCCGATGGCGATATCCGCGCCCATTTCGCCGGGTGGTTTGAGCAATGTCAGCGCCAGCGGATCGGCAGCGACGGCGGCCAGGGCCCCCGCCTGTTTCAAGGCAGCGATCGGGCCGGTGAAATCCTGAACATGGCCGTAGGTGCCGGGATACTGGAACAGGGCGCCGAAAACGCGCGACGGATCAAGATCCTTGAAGGGATTGCCGACGATCACCTCCCAGCCGAGCGGGTTGGCGCGGGTCGTGACCACGGCGATGGTTTGCGGGTGGCAATGATGGTCGATGAAAAAGGCGCGCGCCTTCGTGCGCGAGGCACGTTCGCACAGCGCCATCGCCTCGGCCGCGGCAGTGCCCTCGTCGAGCAGCGAGGCATTGGCGACGTCGAGCCCGGTCAGTTCGGCCATCATGGTCTGGTAGTTGAGCAGAGCTTCGAGCCTGCCCTGACTGATTTCCGGCTGGTAGGGTGTGTAGGCCGTATACCAGGCCGGGTTCTCGAAGATGTTGCGCTGGATGGCCGGCGGCGTGACCGTTCCATGGTAGCCCTGGCCGATGAAGCTGGCATTGGGTGTGTTCTTGGAGGCCACGTTGCGCAGGCGTTCCAGAACGCCGCGCTCGGAGAGCGCCTTGCCCCAGGCGAGCGGGCGCGCCTGCCGGATGTCCGCGGGCACGACCGCGTCGATGAAGGTGTCGAGGCTTTCGGCCCCGACCGTTTGCAGCATCTCTGCCATTTCGTGCGGGGACGGGCCGATGTGGCGGCGGTTTGCGAAGTCGTAGGGCGCATAGCCTGTCGGTTTGTAGCTCATCCCTATCTCCTCAACCGACCAGCGCCAGATAGGCCGCTTCATCCATCAGCGCCGCCGCGTCATCTGCATTGGCAAGTCGCAGCTTGAAGAACCAGCCGTCGCCCTGAGGCGACCTGTTGATCAGCGAGGGATCGGCGAGGATTTCCTCGTTGACCGCAACGATCTCGCCGGCCAGCGGGCAGTAGACGTCGGATGCGGCCTTGACGGACTCCACGGTCGATGCGGCTCCGCCCTTCTCCAGTACCGCGCCGACTTCGGGCAGCTCGACGAAAACGAGGTCGCCCAGTTGTTCGGCGGCATGCCGGGTGATGCCGACGGTCGCGACATCGCCCTCCATGGCGAGCCATTCATGGTCTTCGGTGAATTTCAGCATGTCAGGGTTCCTCAGCTGCGCTTGTAGCGTTGGGTGATGAAGGGTAACGGAGAGACGAAGACGGCAAGGCGCTTGCCGCGGACCTCGGCAAAGAGGGGCGTGTCTGTTCCGGAATGATCGGTAGCGACAAATCCCATAGCCACCGGCGCGTTGACGGAGGGACCGAAGCCACCGGAGGTGACCCGTCCGACCGGCTCGCCGCCGCTTTCGTCTGCAAAAAGGACTGCGCCCTCGCGGATCGGTGCGCGCCCGTCGGGGCGCAGCCCGACCCGGCGTCGCGCAGCGCCCGTCTCCAGTTCCGGCAGGATTATGTCGGCGCCGGGAAAGCCGCCGGCGCGCGCTCCACCCGTTCGCCTCACCTTCTGGATCGCCCATTCGAGCGCGCCCTGCGCCGGGGTGGTGGCCGCGTCGATGTCATGGCCGTAGAGACACAGGCCCGATTCGAGCCGCAGGCTGTCGCGTGCGCCGAGCCCGACGGGAAGAACCCGCATGTCGGCGAGAAGCGCCTCGGCGAGCGCCACGGCGTGGCTGGCGTCGACCGATATCTCGTAGCCGTCCTCGCCGGTGTATCCGGCGCGTGCCACGATGCAGGACACGCCCAGAAGCGTGACATCGGCCACGTCCATGAAACGCATGTCCACCACTTCAGGCGCAAGAACCGAAAGAACAGCCTCGGCGTCAGGGCCCTGCAGCGCGATCAGGGCGCGATCGGTCAATTCCTCGATCTCGCAATCATCGGAGAGGTGCGCACGCAGATGGGCAATGTCCTCGACCTTGCAGGAGGCGTTGACGACGAGGAACAGATGGTCGCCACGGTTGGCGATCATCAGGTCGTCGAGGATCCCGCCATCCTGCGCGGTGAAGAGCCCGTAGCGCTGGCGTCCCGGCTTGAGCCCGAGGATGTCGACGGGCACCAGCCGTTCGAGCGCCAAGGCGGCGTCCTCGACCCTGCCGGCCTTCGGGCGCAGAATGACCTGCCCCATATGGCTGACGTCGAAGAGGCCGGCCGCCGCGCGGCAGTGCAAATGTTCCTTCAGGACCCCGTCGGGGAACTGGACCGGCATCTCGTATCCGGCGAAGGACACCATCCGGCCGCCATGCGCGATGTTGAAGGCGGTGAGCGGCGTTTGTCGCAAGTCTTCTGTCAAGGTCATCAAAAGCTCCGAAAGAGGGAAAACGCGGGGCCGTCGAGCACGCAAGACACGTGCACCGACGGCGCAACGTCACGTCTGGCGTTGGGTGGCCACGGCTGCGTGGCAGGCGTCCTTCACCGCTTCGCCCATTCCCGGATGGGCGTGGGACGTCATGGCGAGATCGTGCAATGTCGCGCCGAGGCGAAGCGCCAGAACGAGCTCCTGCAGCAACTCGCCGGCGCCATGTCCGAGGATGTGCGCGCCGAGGAGCCTGCCGGTCTCGGCGCAGCCGATTACCTTGACGAAGCCGTCGGTTGCCCCGATCGCACGGGCGCGGCCATTGGCAAGAAAGCTGGATTTGCCGACAAGGATGGAGCGACCGGCAGCGGCGTCTTCGGCCAGGCCGACTGCTGCGATCTCCGGGGCGGTATAGACCACGCCCGGAACGAGGCCGTAGTCGGGAGCGTCATGCGGATCGCCCGCAAGTGCTGCGATGCAGGCGGCCGCGTCCTCTTCCGCCCTGTGCGCCAGCATCGGTCCGGGCACCGCATCGCCGATGGCGAGAATGCCGGGGATGCTGGTGCGGAACTGCGCGTCGACAGCGATGAAACCCTTGGCGTCAAGTTTTACGCCGAGGCTTTCGAGCCCAAGCCCGCCTGTGCGCGGTCGCCGGCCGATCGCCACCAGAACGGCGTCGGCCTCCAGAATTTCAACCGCGCCGGAAGAGCGGTTCTCGATCTCGATCCTCGCCGTCGCGCCGGCGGCCGCAACCGTTTTGACGGCAGCGTTCAGCTTGAAGCCAATGCCGTGGCGGGAGAAAATCCGCTGCGCAGCCTTGGCGATCTCGCCGTCGATGCCGGGCAGGATGCGGTCGACATATTCGACGACCGTGACCTGAGAGCCAAGGCGCGACCAGATCTGGCCGATCTCGAGGCCGATCACACCGGCCCCGACGATCACCAGTCGATCCGGTACGCTCTCGAGCGACAGGGCGCCGGTTGACGAGAGGACGCGCTTTTCGTCGAAGGGAACGCCGGGCAGGGCGGCCGGTTCGGAGCCCGTGGCAATCAGGATGTGATGGGTCGCGATTTCACGCTCGCCCACCGTGACCCGCCCCGGGCCTGTGATGTTTGCCCGCCCATGGATGAACTCGACACCGGCCTTCTTGAACAGGAAGGCGATGCCTTTGTTGAGGTCAGAAATTACCCGCTCCTTGCGCGCCATCATGCGCGCGAGGTCAAAGCTTGCGGTGACGGTTTCAATGCCGTGATCGGCGAGCGACTTCAGTTCGGCCCAGTGTTCGCTCGAAGACAGCAGTGCCTTGGAGGGAATGCAGCCGACATTCAGGCAGGTGCCGCCCGGGGTCGCGCGTTCGTCGATGCAGGCCACCCGCATGCCGGCAGCGGCGGCGCGCAGGGCCGCGACATAGCCGCCGGGTCCGGCGCCGATGACGACGAGGTCGAAATCAGACATCCGCCTTGCCTCCATAGATCGGAAACGCGAGGCAGAGCGCTGCGACCTTCTCGTGAACAGCGGCCTCGACGGCAGCGTTCGTGCCGGCGCGCAGACTGTCGAGGACGTCGCCGATCAGATGGCCGATCCGGCGAAATTCCTCAGGTCCGAAACCGCGCGAGCAGCCGGCCGCGGTGCCGAGGCGGATGCCTGATGTCACCGTCGGTTTTTCCGGATCGCCGGGCACGCCGTTCTTGTTGCAGGTGATGCCGGCGCGCTCGAGCGCATCGGCGGCTTCGTTGCCCTTCAGACCGAGCGGGCGCAGATCCACCAGCATCAGGTGATTGTCGGTGCCGCCGGAGACGATCGCCGCGCCGCGCTCGACCAGAACCTCGGCGAGAGCCTTGGCGCTTGCGACGACCCGCCCCGCATAGTCAGTGAAATCCGGCTGCAGGGCTTCGGCGAAGGCGACGGCCTTGGCGGCGATCACATGCATCAGCGGGCCGCCCTGCAGGCCGGGAAAGACCGCCGCATTGATCTTCTTGGCGATCGCCTCGTCATTGGTCAGGATGATGCCACCGCGCGGCCCGCGCAGCGTCTTGTGCGTGGTCGACGTCACCACATGGGCGTGCGGCATCGGGCTCGGATGGTGGCCGGTGGCGACGAGGCCGGCGATATGGGCCATGTCGACCATCAGCATGGCGCCGACGCTGTCGGCGATCGCCCTGAAACGGGCAAAGTCGATGATGCGGGAATAGGCCGAGGCGCCGGCGATGATCAGCTTGGGCCGTTCTGCCTCCGCCAGCGATGCAACCTCGTCATAGTCGATCCGGCCTTCCGGCGTCAGACCGTAGGTGATCGCACGAAACCACTTGCCGGAAAGCGCTGGACGGGCGCCATGGGTCAGGTGGCCGCCGGCATCCAGCGACATGCCGAGGATGGTGTCGCCCGGCTGCAGCAACGCCAGCATCACCGCGCCGTTTGCCTGCGCGCCCGAATGCGGCTGCACGTTGGCAAATGCGGCGCCGAAGAGCTGTTTGACGCGATCGATGGCAAGCTGCTCGACCACATCGACCTCGCCGCAGCCGCCGTAGTAACGCTTGCCCGGATAACCCTCGGCATATTTGTTGGTCAGGACCGAACCCTGCGCTGCCATCACCCGAAGGCTCGCGTGGTTTTCCGAGGCAATCAGTTCGATCTCGTTTTCCTGGCGACGCCCCTCGGCCTGAATGGCCTGCCAGAGGGCCGGGTCGAAAGCGGAAAGTGGGGCGTTGGCGTCTGTCATGTCTTGTCCTCCGATTGATGACGGGCAGCGCAGGCCGACCGCTCGTTTTCAAGAGGATATTGAATTCCGATCATTGTTGAACTTCATAGTTCTCATGTTAGCATGAGGTATACTCATGCTAGGATCGATGATGCAGAATATTCCGACTGAGTTGATGCGCAGCTTCGTCAAGGCGATCGACGGAGGCAGTTTTACGCGCGCCGCGCAGATGGTGGGGCGCACCCAGTCCGCAGTGAGCCTGCAGATCAAACGGCTGGAGGACGTCGTCGGGGTGCGGCTGTTCCAGCGCGACGCGCATAATCTGAAGCTGACGGTGCAGGGTCGAACCTTCGCGCAATATGCACGGCGGATACTGGCCCTGAACGATGAGGTCCTGGCCCTGATGCAAAGCCCTGAAGTCTCCGGACGGGTCCGGCTCGGCGCGCCGAGCGAATATACCGACTCGCTTCTGCCGCACCTGCTCGGGCGTTTCGCCCAGGCCCACCCCAATGTCATGCTCGAAGTGACCAGTGATCTCAGCAAGAACCTTCTGACGCGTCAGAAGAACGGCGAGTTCGATCTGGTCGTTGCCTTGCACGACGACGCACAGGCAGGCGGTGGCAAACCCGTTCATACGGAGCCGTTGATCTGGTTTACCAGCGCGGATCACTTCGGGCACATGCAAAGTCCTCTGCCGCTGGTGCTGGCGCCGCCGCCCTGTGTCTACCGCCGGCGCATGCTGCAGCAGCTGAACCGGGAGACGAAGCCCTGCCGGATCGCCTATCTCAGTTCCAGCCACAGCGCCGTGCTTGCCGCCGTCAGGGCCGGGCTAGGCGTTACCGCGATGGCCAAGAGCACCCTTCCGGGTGACGTGCGGCTGCTCGGAGCGGCCGACGGCCTGGAATCGCTCGGTTATCTGGAAGTGCGCCTGCACCGCCTGCCGACTGCTGAGTCCACCGAGGCAATCGACTACCTCGAGACCTATATCGCCGAGCACCTGGGGCAGGCCGGAGATGCCGGTTCAATTCCCGCCTGAGCCGTCCTGCAATTCACTGGGAAAAGAGGCTTTTCAGCGCCTTGAGGTCGGTGCGCAGGCGCTGGTCGATATCCTCGTCATTGCGATTGTCGTCGGCAATGAACTGGAAGAACCGGATATTCTGCAGTGAAAAAAGGCAATCGGCGAGGGCTGCGCTATCGACCGTCTGCGGGATCAGCCCGCGCGACTGGAACTCTTCGACCATGACGCGCATGAGGTCGACGAGAACGCGATCCAGTTCGAGATAGGTCCGACCGAAGTCGCTGCTGCCTTCCTGGATGCTGGCCGAAAGAACCTCCCGCCACGTCGATTTCGCCAGATAGCTCATGGCATGGCGGCGCAGGATCTGGCCGAAGGTGGCAACCGCGTCGATCACGTCGGTCGGCTTGCGCGCGATCATGGTTTTCAATTGCTGGATGAGCAACTGGTCGCTTTCGCTGACGAGTGCGAGGAGAAGGCCCGCCTTGCTGTCGAAATAGTTGTAGACGGTGACGGCAGAGACATCCGCGTCCTTGGCGATCAGTTCGATCGTGGTCGGGGCATAACCGTCTGTCTGGAACCGCACCTTGGCGACTTCCAGAATGCGTTCACGGCGGTCCGCCTTCTGTCGTTCTCTCAATCCCATCGAATTCATTTCGCCTGCCTTTTCCTCCCGTCCATGGCTTGTGCCTCCAATTTCCTTAATGCGCAACAAAAATGATGTTGACAAGAATTTATAGTCACATAAACTTTTTATGCTCTACAAAATTATGGGGAACCGAAATGAGCATTTCCAGACGTTCTTTCTGCTTGCTGGCAACGGCGACGGTTGTGGCGGGCTTTAGCCTGTCGGCGCCGGCCCTTGCCGATAATCTCAAGGTTGCAATCGTCCTGCCGGGCGTGAAGACGGACAAGTCGTTCAATCAGGCAGGTTATGAAGGGGTGGAACACGCGGCCAAGGAACTCGGCCTCGAGTTCGCCTACAGCGAAAAGGTCGCCCAGCCGGACCAGCCTGAAGCGCTCGCCGACTATGCGCGGCGCGGCTATTCCGTGGTGATCGGCCATGGCGGCGAATTCCAGGATTCGGTCGCCAAGGTCGCATCCCGCTTTCCCGATACCAGGTTCGTCGTCGTCAACGGCACGGAGCCGGGCGGCAACGTCGCGATCATGAGCTTCGATTTCCCGGCGCTCGGCTATGTCATGGGCTATGTCGCGGGCAAGGTGTCCGAGACCGGAAAGGGCGGTTACATCGGCGCCCAGAAGCTCAAGTTCTACGTCGATCTCGGCAATGGTTATGCCAAGGGTTTCAAGGCGGCACGCCCCGACGGCGAGGTGATGACGGCCTGGACGAACGATTGGGACGATGTCGCCAAGGGCAAGGAAGCAGCACTCAACGAAATCAGCCAGGGCGCCGATGTCGTCTTCCCGTCGATGGACAATGCCGTGGTCGGCAGCCTGCAGGGCGTGAAGGAAAAAGGCAAAAAAGCGATCGGCATCTATTACGATGCGATCTCCGACTGGCCCGACACCGTGATCCAGTCTGCGATCTTCGACATGCGCGGCGCGCTTCTGACGCTGCTCGGCGAAGCCAAGGCGGGCAAGCTTGAGGGCAAGGCCTATATCTACGGCCTCGAAACGCCCGCGGCCGCCCGTATCGGCACCTATTCCTCAGCCGTGCCTTCAACGGTGCAGGACGAGGCGGCTGGTATCATCGAGAAGATCAAGTCGGGCGAAATCGACGTCCACTGACGCGCGGGCCGCGCATTTGCCGCGCGGGGAGGGCGGTTCGTCCTCCTCGCGCATCCCGTCACTCGCAGGTTTGCTGGATTGTGCCATGACCGCGCAAGGACTTCGGCTGGAAAAAATTACCAAGACGTTCGGCGACTTCAAGGCGCTGGACGGGATCGATCTGACGGTGCCCCAAGGCACCGTGCACGCCATTCTCGGCGAGAACGGCGCTGGCAAGACGACGCTGATGAACATTCTCTACGGGCTTTACCAACCCGATGGCGGGCGCATCATGCTGGATGGCACGCCGCAGAAGATCGGCTCGCCGCGCCGGGCAATGGATCTCGGCATCGGCATGATCCACCAGCACCTGATGCTGGTGGAAACGTTGACCGTCGTCGAGAACGTGGTGCTCGGCCTGCCTGGGCAGGGGATGCGGCTTTCCCTCGACGAGCATGCGCGCAAGCTGTCCGCGCTTGCCGACAGTTTCGGCTTCGATATCGATCCGCATCAGGCGGTGTGGAAGCTGCCGATGGGCATGCGCCAGCGTGTGGAGATCCTGAAGGTTCTCTATCGCGACGCCCGCATCATCATCCTGGACGAGCCGACCAGCGTGCTCGCGCCCAACGAGGTCGACGCCTTCCTTGAGGGACTGCGGCGGCTGAGGGCCGCAGGCAAGACCATCATCTTCATCAGCCACAAGCTGGACGAGGTAGCGGCAGTGGCCGACCGGGTAACGGTGCTGCGCCGTGGCGCCGTCTCGGCGAACCTGCCGGTCGCGGGCACGCCGCCCGCCGAAATGGCGCGCATGATGGTCGGGCGCGACGTCGTCCTGACGACACTTGAAAAATCGCCGATGACGTCTGACGCGGTGCTCGTCAGCGTGCGTGATCTGAAAGCCCGGGACAACCGTGGCACCGAGGCGCTGAAGGGTGTGTCGTTCGACATCCACGCGGGCGAAATCCTTGGGGTCGCTGGGGTCGACGGCAATGGCCAGGCGGAGCTTGCCGAGGCGCTGACGGGTTTGCGCCCGGTCGAAGCCGGCACGGTGAAGCTCGCCGGCGAGGATATCACCGCCGCCGGGGTCTACGAGCGCCGCCACCGGCTCGGCATTTCATTCGTGCCGGAGGATCGCCACGGCACGGGTCTCGTCCTCGACCTGCCGGTCTACCAGAACGCGATGATCCGCGATTTCCGCGAGGAACCGTTCTCCTCCGGCGGCTTGCTGAAGACGGCCGGCGCGAAAGCGGTGACCGAGGATTGGGTGCGGCGTTACGACGTGCGCCTGCAATCGGTCGATCAGGCGATCCGCTTTCTGTCGGGCGGCAACCAGCAGAAGCTGATCTTCGCCCGCGAGGTGGAGTGCCGTCCGCGGCTGCTGGTGATCATGCAGCCCTGCAAGGGGCTTGATGTCGGTGCCATCGAGGCCGTGCACCGGACCGTTCTTGCCGAACGGGAGCGTGGCACGGCGATCCTCTACATCTCGACGGAACTGGAACACATTCTCAG
Organism: Hyphomicrobiales bacterium; assembly: GCA_900469625.1. GTDB lineage: Bacteria > Pseudomonadota > Alphaproteobacteria > Rhizobiales > Rhizobiaceae > Ensifer. The sequence goes on along the minus strand of UBXV01000035.1, from coordinate 2,221 downwards.
CGTCTGCGACCGCGTGGCGGTCATGTGCGCAGGCCGGATCACCGGCATCATCGCACCCGAGGAGGCGACACCCGACCGGGTCGGCGCGCTCCTCGGCGGGCTTGCAGAGGCGGAGGTGGCATGATGTTGCTGGTCATTCAATATATCTACGTGTTGCGTCCGGTCTGGGCGGTGCTGGCGGCACTTCTTGCAGGTGCCGGCCTGATCGCCGTCGCCGGGGTCAACCCCGTGGACGCCTACGGCGCCCTCTTCGGCGGCGCCTTCCTCGACTATTACGGCCTTGCCAGCACGCTGGCAAAGATGTCGCCGATCCTGCTCGCGGGCCTTGCCGTCATCGTGCCGCTCCGGGTGGGGCTGCTCAATATCGGCGCCGAAGGCCAGATCTACATGGGCGGCCTGTTCTCGTCGATGGCGGCGCTGCTGCTGCCGGAGATGTCGCCCCTCCTGCAGGTGCCGCTCTGCGTCCTTGCGGGTGCTCTCGGCGGAGGTCTGTGGGGTCTCATTCCCGGTTACCTGAAGGCCTATCGCGGCATCAATGAAGTCATCATCACCATCCTTCTCAACTTCATTGCCATCAATCTGGTGAGCTATGTCGCGGGCGGGCCGATGATGCAGGAGGGCGCGCCCTATCCCTATTCGCAGGAGATCCGCGAGGGGCTGTGGCTGCCCTACATCATGCCGCAGACGGACGCCCATCTCGGCGTGGTCGCCGGGATCGCGCTCTGCCTTGCAGCCTGGTTCGTCTTTCGCTTCACCACGGTCGGCTTCGGCCTGGGCATGATCGGCAAGAACCCGGCAGCCGCCACCTATTCCGGCATCCGCGTCCGGCGCAATGTCGTCGCGGTGATGTTCGTTGCCGGTGCCATCGGCGGTCTTGCCGGTACCTTCGAGGTGCTGGGACTGAAACATCGGCTCTATCATCTCTTCTCGCCGGGCTATGGTTTCGACGGCATCGTCGTTGCCTTCCTTGCGCAGCTTTCCCCGCTGATGGCGCCGATTGCCGCCTTCTTCCTCAGCGGGCTCAAGGTCGGTGGCCTCATCATGCAACGGGCCGTCGGCCTCGAGAGCACGGTCGTCGAGGCGATCCAGGGCCTTGTCATCATCTTCGTTGCCGCAAGCCTTGCCTTCCGGTTCGACCGGGGCAACTGGCGCCGGCTCCTCGAGCGCCGCCGGCTGCTGGACGCCGGCCTTGCCGAGGGCTTTGCAAACAATTCCGGAGGCAAGTCATGAACCTGTTGGGCGATATGTCCGCTTGGGTGGATTTCCTGTCCACCGTTCTCAGATTGTCGATCCCGATCGTCTTCGCCGCGCTCGGCGGGGTGCTTTCGGAGCGCGCAGGAGTATTCAACGTCTCGCTGGAAGGCTGCATCCTGGGCGGCGCCTTCGGAGCGGCGACAGGAGCGTACCTGACGGGCACGCCGGTTGGCGGTCTCGTCGTGGGCCTGCTCTTTGCGGTGGCCATCGGCTGCGTGCTTGCAGGGCTTGCCGTCAACCTCGGCATCAACCAGCTGGTGACGGGCATCGCCATCAACATCCTCGTGCTGGGTCTGACTTCCTATCTTGCGCGCCTCATCCTCGGAGCCGATGCGACCACGACCCTGCCGGGTTTTTCACCGCTGGCGATCCCCGTCCTTTCGTCCATTCCGGTCATTGGGCCCGTGCTCTTCAATCAGGATCCGCTGGCCTACCTCATGTATCTGGCCGTGCCGCTGACCTACTGGTTCCTGTTCCGCACGCCTTTTGGACTGATCGTGCGGGCCATCGGCGACTATCCGGTCGCCGCCGATACGGTCGGCGTCAGCGTGCCGGCGGTTCGTGCGCTCTGCGTCATCGGGAGCTGCGTGCTCGGCGGGCTCGGCGGCTGCTATCTCGTGCTTTGCCAGGTGTTCGTGTTCACCGAAAACATGAGTGCCGGCAAGGGCTGGATCGCGCTTGCTGCCGTGATCCTCGGGCGCTGGAACCCGGCGCTGGTGTTTGCCGCCTGCATCTTCTTTGCCTTTTCGGAAGCGCTGCAACTGCGCCTGCAGTTCAACAATCCGGATGTGCCCTACCAGCTCTTCTCGATGGTGCCGTTCATCGCGTCCTTCATCGCGCTCGTCGTCTTCGCCGGCCGCGTGCGGCCGCCAGCGGCCATCGGCAACAAATACGTCCGGGGCGGCAAGTAACGCCCCTTCTCTTCACCCACCTGAAATGGAACGATAATGACCAGCAATTCCTATGA
>UBXV01000038.1 GCA_900469625.1 Hyphomicrobiales bacterium | reverse complement strand
GCCTTCACCGGACGCTCACCATTTCACTCCGCCTCTCTCATTCGATAGTCGAGAGAATGCCAACCATCGCCTGTTCAATCTAGCTGCAGGCGCTGCGGAACATTCCAATGGTGGCGACCGTCTCGCACTTCGCGTTTGATCGGCGCCGGCTGCCCGGGCTTTCGCTCCTTGATCCAACTGGGGATTGGTCCCCAACGGGCGCGGACGAAAACTGGACCTGTGACGCCATCGTCGCGGATCACCTCTCGGATGATGATCGGATAATATTGCGATGGCGCACCATCGTAGCGTGGCAGCCTGGTTAGCGCCGTCGATCGCGTAGGCGAAGGCGCGCAGCAGCCCCTCAAGGTTGGTCTTCAGATAGACGCGTCCGCACATGCTCGGTCTCCTCCTGGTTGCGCAAAGGTATCCGTCTCGCGCTGCCGGTCGTGACTTCCCGCTCGCGAACATTGCTTCCCGGCTCCGGTGCGTTGCGGATCGCGCGCCGTCGCGGTCATGTTCATCCCGCCTGCGGGTGGCGACCTGCGAAGAGGCGCCGCTTAGACGTTTTTGCTGTTTCATGCGTTAATGCGGAATGGCTAAAACGCTGAGAAAGAAACCGCCTCGTAGGCCAACGGCGGATCCAATGCCGGATCGCGTAGAGCCCTGTCTGGCGCTGCTTGCCAAGAAAGTGCCGGCTTGCGATTGGGCATTCGAGATCAAGTGGGATGGGTATCGATTGGCGGTCCATGTCGAACCTAGCAGCGTGCGCATTCTGACGCGTGGCGGCCATGATTGGACGCATCGTTTCCCTGCGATAGAAGCTGCTGCGAAGGCGCTCGGCCCGACGACTATGATCCTCGACGGTGAGGCGGTCGTTCTCGATGAAGCGGGTCGCTCGAACTTCGGGATGCTGCAGGCGGCTCTCGGCGGCCGGGGCGGCAAGCGGGTCGCCGGAGAGGCGCTGTTCTTCGCCTTCGACCTTCTCTACTTCGACGGCCATGACCTGCGCGGCATGGAGCAGCAAGAGCGTCGACAGATCCTCGAAGACGCGCTCCACGACGGCGGCTCGATCATCCGGCTATCGGACGAGATCGAGGGCGACGGCGCCGCCATCTTGGCGCAGGCCTGCAAGTTCATGCTTGAAGGTATCATCGCGAAGAACCGGCGGGCACCGTATCGATCCGGTAGGACGGGCGACTGGCTGAAGCTGAAATGCACTCAGAGCGACGGGTTTGTTGTGGTCGGGTTCGAGCCATCGACGAAGGTGCCGGGTGCGATCTCGCGGCTATTGCTGGCGGCTAGGCGAGGCGACGAGCTGGTCTACGTGGGCGGGGTTGGCACGGGCTTCACCGACAAGATGGCCCGCGACCTTCGAAAGCAACTCTCTGCCATGCCGACGAAGGCGCCACCGGTCGCACTCAAGCGCAAGAACGCCGTGTTCTGTGAGCCGGCCTTCGTCGCCGAGATCACCTATACCGAGGTCACCAGCGACGGAAAGCTGCGGCACCCTTCGTTCAAGGGCATGCGCGAGCGGGCCGACAACGTCGATGTGTTCAAGCTAAAAAAATAGGCCCCTGGGGGACGAGCGGCCTTAGAGAGTTGCTACGTTGCGGAGCTTGTAAAACTCGCGCCAGCGGGCATTGTTCCCGCGCCCCTGTCGATAGTCACCGTCTCTGTTTTCCAACCCGGATCACGTTGCCGTTGTTGTTGCTGCACTGCTGGCAGCTCATACGTCGACCAAGGGCCACAATAGACTGAGCCGTGCCGAATCGACGCGCTAGATCGTGCCTATCAAGGTGACGTTCTCGGCCGCAACGTTTGCATTTGCAGAAAAGCTCATACCATTCCGGCAGATTGGCGAAGGTGATTTCTTCCGGTCGTCCGGCTGGCTCCGCGTTGCCGGCCGCCACCATCGGGAGGGAGGGGGCCTCCGACGGCATTGGGTCGCTGTATCGCAGTTGGCAGCGATCATTGAAGGTGCTCTTGGTTTTCGAGCAGCCGTTGGCTTCCGCCAGCTTGCCCAAAAGTGAGGGCATCGGCAAATCGCCGGCGCGCTCCAGCAGTGTCTTGGCGTCATATTGCTTCTTCATGCCGCAGGAGCATTCGACCCGAACCTTGGCGACCATCTCGGAAAGCCACCAGGCACCGTTCTTAGGCATTGCGCTTCTTCCACTCCGGCCGATGCTCGTAGCAGAACCAGTTCGGCGTGGCCCTTCCGACAGCGAAACCGAAGCTCCCCCATTTCTTGCAGCCTGGGTGTTCGCAATAGTGGACATAGGGGCCAGCTGCTGGTGCTTTGACCTCGCCGGTTTCGTCGCTCATTTTGCAATGCCTTCTGAGTTCATTCGTTCTACAAATGTTCTCTTTGGCAGAAAGAGTCAACGACCTGATTTCGGGTGATCAATGCGGTTTGCGCGCGAGTAGGACGACCCCGGCGCCGAGCTCGAACATTTCCGCGTTCGCATTCAGGCCCAAGAAATGGTTGTCCGCCAATTCCATCAGCGCCGTTGCCACCTCTTCGCGTGACCAGCCGGCCGCCTCTGCTCGATCGGCGAGTGACTGGAATTCGGCCTCGATCGCCTCCTGGCAAAGGAGGTCTCGATCTGGGTGGGTCTTTGGGTGTTTCGGCGCAGGAATTTTCGGCATCGGCGGTTCCTCCTGAAAAAGAGAGTAGGGCAGGAAATCGCGTTCACAAGGGTACGCTAATGCATTGCCACTCGGATAGTCCGTCGCCGTAGAGCTTCGTCGACGGCCGCGCTGGCTATGGGTTCGATATCCCGAGGCAGTATGTCTTTGTCCAGAGCCGCTTGCAGGATCATCCCGCAGATCTCGACCAGTTCCTCGTCCGTCATCGTCTCCACGTCACGGGCTCGATTCATGGGTATCTCCTCTTGTGGTGAGGTGAGATTAGTGGCCGGTTCGGTCTGGTCGAGGGGCAAAAGTGTGCAACCGATTCCACTGAAGTCCATAGCCATGCGCTGGTGCGGCAAAGTCAAATTTGCGACACAGAGTCCCGAAATAAGTCCCGAACAACCCCACTAGACATGCCGCAATCGCCTGCACTACAAGGCTTTCATAAAACTAGCCTACTCTCCTGGGGGTCAAGGGGTCGTGGGTTCGAATCCCGCCGCTCCGACCATTTCAATCACCAAGCCCCCAAGGGGTGATTGACAGAAACTCTTCCTTGGCAAACCGGCAATGCCGTCAGCGCGCGGCGCCGATGCTGAGTGGCCGTTCGCGGGCCTCGGCGATCAGGCGGCACATCGCGTACAACAGACCAAAGCACTCCCAGGAAAAGCGCAAAGACAGAGACATAAAGCGTTTCTGCGTTTCCGCCTGAATGGCAAACGCTCGAAGGTGCTTCGTTCGGTCAACCACCCACTTTGAGGGAATGGGCACGGAGCCCAAGGATCTGCGCCGTCCGCCTTTGATGAACCGCTTTGGAACTCAGGCGCCAATCCGGGCTCGGCGTCGCTCCGCCAGCTTCCAGTAGAGCATCTCTGTTCGATCGAGCATGGTGTCGAGCGTGAAGCGGGTCTTCAGGCGGTCGGCTACACTCGCGAGCCGGGCGAAGGTTTCGGGTGCCGCAGCCGCAATCATGGTCTTGGAGAGTTCGGAGACATCGTCACTGTTCTTAACGATAAAGCCATTGCCGCCGTGCTCGATCACCGTTCGCGCGCCACCGATGTCACTGGCGATGATCGGCTTTCCGGCCGCCGCTCCCTCGAGCATCACATAGGACATCGCCTCGTAGCGGCTCGGCATGACAAGCACGTCGAAAGCGGGCGCGGCTTGCGGTCCGGTAAATGCGGATGTGAGGTGCATGCGGTTCTGAAGGCCGCTTTCGGCCATGGCTTGCCGCAACCGGCCTTCCATTTCACCGGCGCCCACCATCACGAGATGGCTGTTCTTCACCGATCCGGCCACATGCCTAAAGGCCGCAACGAGCCGCTCGGGTGCCTTCTGTGCGGTCAGCCGGCCAATGAAGCCGAAGACGAATGCATCGGGCGTAATTCCGAAGCTGGCCCTGATCGTCCGGGCCATGTCGGGGGAGGGCGGGTCTACGCCGTTGACGATGACCGACATACGCTCTTGCGGCATGTGCAGCGACACGGCATGCGAACGCTCGTCATCGGAAACGCAGATGAGATGGTCGGTATAGAACCAGGCGAGGCCCCATTCGATCGCACCATAAATCATCCTTCCGCCGCGCCCAAGCGTCGGGTCGAGGGTGCGGAATGCATGCGGCGTGTAGATGCGGGGAATGTGCCGACCGGGCAGGCGCAGGCGTGTCAGCGCGCCGGCTTTCGAGCTGTGGCCGTGCACGATATCGAATGGCCCATGTTCTTTCATGATCCGGCGCAGGGCCAGGAAGGCCGGGACGTCCGAAGGACCAGGCGCGCGCTGCATGTCGACGGCATGCAGCGCTGGAAGACCAACGGCCTTCAGCTCGCGAACAAAGCTCTCCTCCGCACGCACGGGGGAAAAGACCGCCTCCACATGATGGCCGCGCAGATGCATGCCGCGGCAAAGGTCGATGAAATGACGGCCCGATCCGCCGCCGCTCGGCTCGAGCACTTCGAGCAGACGAAGGGGTGCGGCAGCGGGGCGATGCGGCAAGGGATATTCCATATTCATTGCTGCCATCCGGCGCGGGCTTTCAGGCGGTGTCGATATTCCAGCGCAGCACAGCCCCAGACGATCCCGACAAGCAGGTAGAAGTGGCGCCAGTGGTCGGTGTCGATGACGTTGCCGACGCCGACATGGCCGATCAGCACGACCCAGGCGATCATCAGATAGGTTTGCCAGGGCCGATCGAGCAACAGGAAACGGAAGCCGAGCGTGAGCGTCCAGATGATCAGTGCGACATAGCTCACGAAGCCGAGCCAACCATAGGAGGTCAACGATTTCAGCCAGACGTTGTGCTCGTCTTCCGGGAAAATCGTGCTGAAGACCATCGGTCCGATGCCGAGCGGCTTCTCCATCGACAGGAGGAACCCGATACGGTGTCGGTCGAAACGGCCAAGGTGACCGCCATCGTAATCCTGTACCAGTTGCGAACGGCTGGAAAAAAGCGTCGCGACCTGTTCCGATTGCAGCGCGGCCAGCAGGGCGCCGACGACGAAGAGCCCACCGACGAGCGCGATGACCAGGATGCGCAGGCGGAAAAGGCCGTTGCGCTCCTTGAGCAGCATCACGAAGATGAACGCGACGACGCAGAACAGGTTCAGCGCCCAGGCTGCGCGCGAAAACGAAAGGAAGACGCCGAGTGCCAGGGTCAGCAGTGCTGCGATCTTTGGCGGAGCCTTGCGAATGGGCTGTGTCAGCAATCCATGGATCAGGTAAAGAGCCGGGACCGCGAGGAACGGCCCGAAGACGTTCGGATCCTGGAACGCGCCCTTGGCGCGGTCGTAAAGGGTAAAGTTCTCCGCCCCCGGGATCGCTCCGAAGTAGCCGAAGATGCCGAGCAGGGCGGTCAGGACGGCGGCGGCGACCCACGCGTTGAAGATGAGGGGAAGCCGTTGATGGCGGTCTTCGATGATGGCCGCGAAGAAGACGGACGACAGCGCCAGAAAGCCGGAGACCGCCATGTACATCGGTCCCTTGGTCAGGTCGGCCATCGTCATCAGCGACAGGATCCCGCCGATCATGAACAGGGTGAGCAGCGTCAGGAGGGGCGCCACGAAGCGGGAGATCTTCAGGCCGAACAGCGCCCAGAGCCCGATAAGCGCCACCAGGAACAGCTCATAGGGCGCCGGCTCCGCAATCACGAAACCCGACAGAAACACGGCAAGCGCCACCAGCCACGAACCGAAAAGGGAAAGTGCTGCGAGCTGCGGCCGAAAGACGACAGGATGTGATGTGTCGACGGTGCTCAATAGGCGTTTTCCGTGTTGAGCAGGCGGAACGGCGTCAGGAACAGGATCTTCAGATCGAAAAGCAGCGACCAGTTCTCGATGTAGTGAAGATCGAAGGCGGTACGCAAACGGATCTTGTCGTCATGGTCGATCTCGCCGCGCCAGCCATTGATCTGCGCCCAGCCGGTGACGCCGGGCTTGACGCGGTGGCGCGCGAAGTATCCCTCGACGACGTCGGAATATGTGCGGTTCTGGGTCTGCGCCAGGACGGCGTGGGGGCGTGGACCAACAAGCGACAGCTCGCCTTTGAGAACGTTGAAGATCTGCGGCAGCTCGTCGATCGAGGATTTGCGGATGAAGCGGCCGACCGGCGTGACGCGGGCGTCGCCCTTCGTCACGGCGTTGCGAGCGGTCGGGTCGCTCAGATGCGTGTACATCGAGCGGAACTTGTAGACGTCGATGATCTCGTTGTTGAAGCCGTGGCGCTTCTGCTTGAAGATGATCGGCCCGGGGGAGGTCACCTTCACCGCAATCGCTGCGCCGAGCATGACCGGCCACAGAAGCAGGAGAGCGACGACGCTGAAGAAGATGTCGAAGCTGCGCTTGGCAACCGAATCCCAATCGGCGATCGGCTTGTCGAAGATGTCGAGCATCGGCACGTCGCCGACGTGGGAATAGCTGCGCGGGCGGAAGCGCAGATTATTCGCGTGGGCCGCAAGCCGGATATCGACAGGAAGGATCCAGAGCTTCTTCAAGAGCTGTAGGATGCGTTTTTCGGCCGTCAGCGGCAGCGAGATGATCAGCATGTCGATGCGCGCCAGGCGGGCGAACTCGACGAGTTCATCGACGGTCCCAAGCTTGGGATAGCCAGCGATAACGTTCGGCGAGCGGCGCTCGTCGCGATCGTCGAAGATGCCGCAGATCCGGATGTCGTTGTCGGGCTGGTGTTCCAGCGTGCGGATCAGGTCCTTGGCCGGCTGGCCGCCGCCAACGACGACGGCGCGCCGTTCCATCGTGCCGTTGCGTGCCCAGTGACGGATCGAATAGGCAATGAAGGCGCGTTCGGCAATGAGGAAGACCGCGCCGGAAATGAACCAGCCGCCGAACCAGACACGCGAATACTGGTGGCCGGACTTGAGAAAGAAAAGGGCGACGGCGATGCCGCCGAATGCGATTGCCCATGAGGCGAGGATACGCGGGATGACCCGCAGCCAGGCACGCAACGCCGGCACCTGGTAGGTGTCTGCGAGTTGCATCGCCGCCACGGCCAGTGCAGAGCCGCCGATGAGGATCGCAAGATAGAGCGGCAACTGATCGAGGCTCGGCTGCACGTAAAGCGTGTTGATGGCGTAGCCGATGGCAAACAGCGCGCTGAATTCGAACAGGCGCATCAAGCCCATGATCATGGCCGGGGAAAAGGTGTCGTCCCGGAACTGTTCGGCAATCTGCCGAGCGAGCGGGTTGAGCTCGGTCCGAGCGTCGCCGTTGGCCATGTCTTCGGGCGCGCGGGTGCGAATCTCCGAAATCTTCTTGCGAATGGATTCGGGGTCGAACGCGTCCGACCGCTTAAACTCGTTCATCGTTTCTTTCCGCACTGAAGTCCCAGTCCGTATAGCAGAAAGCCACTAAGAAACGCTTACGTCGAGGCCTTTGCGCTGGTTCGCACAGATTGGTTCAGATCGCCGTAAAGCTGCAACATCTCCGCCGTCATAACAGAAGAGGCAAACCTGGATTTGAACGTGTGCGGCTCGGGCATCAAACGGCTGGCCCAATCCTTTTCGACGATCGCCGCTGTCATGATCGTCGCAAGCGACTGCGCATCCGACGGTTCGGCCAACGCGGCGCTGCCCTTGCCCAGGATCTCCGGGATGCCGCCGACCCGGCTTGCAATGACCGGCTTTTGCGCCGCCACCGCCTCGAGCACGATATAGGGCATGGATTCGGCACGGGACGGAATGACGACGTGGCGCGCCAGCGCGAAGGCTTCGCGCGCGTTCATGGCCGGGCGCATGGCGATACGCCGGCCCAGACCCTGCTCGACCGCCAGGTCGCGATACTCGCCCTGTTGCGGTCCATCGCCGACCATCAGCGCAGAAAGCGGCCGGCCGACCATCCGCTCGGTGCGGGAAAAGGCCTCGACAAAGAGATCGGGTCCCTTGAGGTCCCGCATCATGCCGATATAGAGGAAATCGACCGCATCCGGCCGTGCATCGACGGCTTCGAACTCGCGGTCGTCTATGCCGTTATAGATCAGCGCGTGGCGTTCGCGCGGCTTGCCGACCTTGGCAAAGTACGTCTGACGCTCGAAATCGCAGACGAAGACCAGCGCGTCCGTAAGGCGTTCCTGAAATCGCTCCAGCGGGAAGATGATCCTGCCGGCAAGCGACCTCGGGCTGTAATGGAGACTGCCTCCATGCGGCGAATAGAGGCGGGCTACGCTATACTTGTTGACCCGCAAGGCTGAACCGATGAGGCGGGCGATGGCGCCACCCTTGGCGCCGTGCCCATGCAGCACATCCGGTTGCAAACTTCTGATTTCCTTGTAGCCGCGCCACAGCGCGGCAAAATCCATTGGCCCGATCGAACGATGGATCGGCATGCGCACCAGTCCCAGTGCAAGATGCGGCCGGATCTCGTCGAAAAGCGAATCCTCGTAGGTTCCGCCCGTTGTGCTGTCGCAGAGAATGCCGACTTGATGGCCGGCCACGGCATGCGCTTCCGCCAGATCGCGCACGTGTCGGAAAATTCCGCCCACCGGCGATCTGAAGCAGTGGATGATGCGCAAGGGCCGCTGCGGCTGCATCGAGATCAGAACAGTCGTTCGCGAATGTAGATCGTGTCTCCCGCAAGCACGGCGTCGGTAATGGGCACGCGACCGGTGATGATGCGGCCATTGATCTTGCGCGTGACATCGGCGCTTGCCTGGTTGGCGCGCGGCGAGAAGCCGCCGGCGACGGCTATCGCGTTCTGCACGGTCATCCCCGGCACATAGGCATATTGTCCCGCCTGTCCGACTTCACCCATGATGAATACGGAGCGATAGCGATCGACTTCGATGGTCACATCAGGATCGCGCAGATAGCCCTGTTTCAGCTTGGCTGCGATCATGCCTTCGAGTTCGGGCAGCGTGTGCCCCCGCGAAGCCACCGTGCCGATCAGCGGGAATGCAAGATAGCCGGCCTGGTCGACCGTGTAGGTGCCGCTGAGGCCGGCCTGCTCGAACACGTTGATGCGCAACCGGTCGCCGCTATCAAGCCGATAGGGCTGGATCGTTGCCTCGCTGAATGCCTTGGGTGCCGGCTGGTAGCTGCTGCAGCCGGCAAGCCCCATCGACAGTGCTGCCACCGCGATAGCGAGACCCGTCTTTATACCTGCGGTTGACATGCTGCTCTTGGGCTCCGGAAACGACCACCTCTTTTGCCCGTTATCGTTCCGTTAGGGTTAATAGCTGGTAAACTCGCGGCGGAATTTTCAACTGTGCGCCTGCCGCGGGGAGGCGCTCGATCACCCAGGAGTTGAACTGTCATTAACCCTTGCGTTACCATGTTCCTTTACCCTCCGGCGAGATTTTAAGGTTCGGAGCCAGAAGCATGTCGGGAAACGGCGGCGGACAACAGGATGTGGATATCGATCTCGGCGGGCTGTTCCGCGCCGTGTGGGATCGCCGCGTCAAGGTATTGCTCGCCACTGCATGCGTTGCTGCGCTTGCCTTCGGCGCTGCCAAGATGATCGCGCCTGATTATCAAAGCGAGACGCGCCTCCTCATCGAATCGCGCGAACCCGAATTCAGCGGGTCCAACCAGAATTCACAGACCGGCTCTGACCGGGTCTTCGACGAATCCGGCATCCTGAGCCAGGTTCAGGTGCTGCGCTCTGCCGACCTGATCAAACAGGTGGCGCGCAACATGAAGCTCCATGAGCTGAAGGAGTTCGATCCTTCGGCCGATCCTTCGGCCGTTTCCGATCTGATGGTCATGCTGGGTATCAAGAAGAACCCGCTGGAGATGCCGCCCGAAGAGCGGATCTTGAAAGAGTTCACGTCGAAGCTGCAGGTCTATCAGGTCGAAAAGTCACGCGTGATCGCGATCGCTTTCACGTCGAAGAACCGTCAGCTGGCGGCGGCGATCCCCAATGAAATGGCAAAGGTTTTCCTGTCGCTGCAAAGCGGTGCGAAGCTCGACACCAACGCCGAGGCGAGCCGCTGGCTGGAGCCGGAGATCGCCAATCTGCGCGAGAAGGTGAGGGAGGCGGAAGCCAAGGTCGCGGCCTATCGCTCGTCATCCGACCTGCTTCCGACCGGCGAGACCACGAACTTCGCCACGCGGCAGCTGACCGATATATCGAGCGAGCTTGCCCGGGTGCGTGGCGAGCGGGCCAATGCGCAGGCGCGTGCCGAGGGCGTCAGGGCGGCGCTGGCCAGCGGTCGCAACGTCGACACCATTGCCGACGTCGTCGGCTCTCCGATGATCCAGCGCTTGAAGGAGACGGAGGCAAACTTGCAGGGGCAGGTGGCTGATCTCTCGACCACGCTGCTCGACGGGCATCCACGGCTGAAAGCCCTGAAATCGCAGGTCGAGGGCATCCGGGCGCAGATCCGCGCGGAGACGCGCACGGTTCTCAGCACTCTCGAGAATGAAGCGAAGGTCGGCGAGTTGCGCGAGCAGCAGCTGACGCAACAGCTGAATGCGTTGAAAGCCAAATCCGCCCAGGCTGGCGAAGAGGAGGTGGGATTGCGCGCGCTCGAGCGTGAGGCGACCGCGCAACGGCAATTGCTCGAAACGTACCTCGCACGCTACCGCGAGGCGACATCGCGCACGGCTGACGCAACGCCCGCTGATGCGCGCATCATTTCGAATGCGGTCGTGCCGACCGGCGCGAGCTTCCCCAAGGTTATGCCGGTCACCATCGTGGCGGCGCTTGCGACCTTCCTGTTGAGCTGCATCATCATCATGCTTTCCGAACTGTTCAGCGGGCGCGCCTTGCGGCCGGTCACGGCCGGTGCCGAGCGGCCGCCGGCACGGCCCCGACCTGCGATCGCTGCCGTTGCCGCTGCCGGTTCCGGCACCGACGCGAGCGCGATGCCGCCGGTCCTCGACGATGCCGTCGAACTGTCGCCCTTGTCGCCAGCGATTGCCGCCGAAGCGACCGATGCCGCGCCTGAGCAGATCCACGAGACAGCCGAGCCAGACTTCTCGATCGAAGCGGTCGCCGATCACCTGCGGGAAAACGAAGTCCGCATCGCCATCTCGGTTTCGCCCGGCGGCGACGAAGGATCGACCGCGACAGTCATGCTGGCACGGCTGATCGCTGAAGACGATCGGAAGGTCGTGCTGATCGATCTGACCGGCTCTGGATGCCCGACCCGGCTGATGGCGCGCTCGGCGCAGCTTCCCGGCATTACCAACCTCCTGGCAGGCGAAGTGCCGTTCACCGATACGATCCATGCCGACCGCTTCTCCGATGCCCACATCATTCCGCAAGGCGACGCAGATCCGCTGCTCGCGATGCGCGGCATCGAGCGGCTGCAGATGATCATCGATGCCCTGACCAATGCCTATGATCTCGTTCTGGTCGAGTGCGGGCCGGCAGACGAGAATTCCGTCGACAAGATCGCCCGCCGCGGCGGGGCAGAGATCATCCTGTCAGCGCCATCCGTGAGCGAGGAAATGATCGTGAAGGTTCTCACGGGGTTCGGGGAAGCGGGCTATCGCGACGTCGTTCTGATGACCGGAGGCGGCGAAACAGGCCCTGATTATCCCGATCGCGACGCCGCATGATCGGCCGGCATGGAAGTCGGGACTAAACGTCGTTGCGAAAAGATTTACGCCCGGTCTGCCGTGCCATCCGCTGAAGTGGCGCTTTGCTTGCGGCTGCGAGCGCGTTGGAAGAAGGCATAGGCGACCTTGTTCGCCTTGATCGCCGCCTTTGTCCGCACCACCGTGCGGTGGTAAGCGGCCGCGAAACGGCCGCGCAACGTCAAGGGCAGGACGATATCCCTGAGTGACGTTTCGATGGTACACCAGGATCGCTTGTAGGGTTGGTCGCCGACGCCGAAGTCGAACAATGCCACCCCCGTGCCGCAAAGCCTCTCGATCATCTTGTAGAACAGAAGTTCGCCGGGACTGGCATCGCCCGCCAGCGCCTCGTCGATCGAGCCGAACTGGCAGATGACGTGGTCGCCCTTGCGCGACAGGCCGGCGACCGCAACGATCCGCCCGCCGTCTTCGCCCTTGAGGCGGATGGCGTTGAGTTCGAGCAATGGCTCGTCAACTGCGGCGCCATGGCCCGCCAGTGCGTGGAAGAAGGCTTTGGTCGACGGCTCGCGAAATACGTCGGGAAGGCCGAGATCTGCAAAGCGCTTCGCTTTCTGCAGAAAGAAGACATCGAGCAACGCCCGCGCTTCCCCTGGAGTTTGGGAGACGAGGTAGTCATAGCCCCCGATCGCTTCCAGCCGTCGTTCGGAAATGCGCATCTTCTTGCGCCGGCGCTTGGCGTTAACCTGGGCGAGCGTCCGTTGAAAATCCGAAAGCAACGGGAGCTGAAAGGAGGCGTTCTGGTTCTTGACGCCGGGCATGCCGACGAAGGGGCTTGGTTTTTCGCGCCACAGGTCCGGTGTCTTTTCAAGCGTCACCAGATCGATGTTCAGGCGCAGGTGATGATTGAGTTCATGCGCGAGCAGATCGGCAAAGGCGCGATGGGGAAGGGGCAGCGCGTTCGTTGCAAAGAGCCCGGTATTGAGATTGCTATGCGATGCGGCGATCAGCCGGGCAGTGTTGAACAGGCGACCGGGCACCAGCTCGAGCGGCAGAATGAATTGCAGCGCTCCGTCAACAGTACCGCGAACGATGGCGAGCCTGCTACCGTGTGCCTCGACCCACGCCCGACACCAGTCGAAGCCCTGGTGCAGCGAATTGAGCGGATGGGCGTCGAGGTCACGCCACTCCTGTTCCAGCGGCGCCATCGTGTCGTGGATGGAGATCTCGAGCCGGCTCAAGGCGGCGTCGCATCGCGGCGCAGCCTGTGCGCTCGCCTGGCCCGATCGGCCGATGGTCAGATCTGTATTCATCATCGGCATGGCCGTCCGGTTGCAGCCAGCATTGAAAGGCAACTCCGCTACAATCCGCTTAATTCCTCGCAGACGGTGGTGGCCACCGGACAACAACCGGAAAATGCGGTTAGCAAACCATGAACCCGGCCGCTAGGCGCCAAGAAAACCCGACCGAAGCGCCGATGCCCATTGCTGGCGGCCGCGCGAGGCCGCAAGCAGCGACATCGCCTGATGATCATAGGGAACCGTGCGGAACGTCACGCTCCAGTCTTCGCCGACGCGTTCGATGATGGCGTAGCGCGCATCGGGCGAGCCGACTTCCACCTTGTGGGGGACTGGAAGGGTATCGTCGTAACCCGGGCAACCGACGCTGCCAGGATTGACGACGAGCTGCCCGCTCGCAAGGCGGATAGCCCGGGGAGTGTGCGTATGACCGCACAGGATGACCGGTTGTTCGATGCCGGCGGCAAGCGCCTCGATGGCGCTTTGCGCGGCCATGTGGACGACGCCGTCGGCCGTCAGCGCTTCGAGCCAGTAGGCCTCGTCGCTTGCGGGCGTGCCGTGGCAGAGGAAAAGCGCATCGCGATGGACGCGGGTGGCCGGCAGCGTCGAAAGCCAATCGAGATGTCGCGGCTGCAGTTCGCCATGGGCAGCCCGGTCGGACTGCCCCATATCGGCCGGATCCAGCGTCAGCAAATAGCGGTCGTGATTGCCCGCAATCGACGGAATATCGCGCGACATGAGGATATCGGCGGTGCGTGCGGCATTGAGCGGCCCGCTGACATGATCGCCGAGATTGACCATGTCGGCGATCCCGAGCGCGTCGATATCGGCAAGCACCGCCTCCAGCGCCAGGTCGTTGCCGTGGATATCTGAAATGATCGCGACCTTCATCGGTGTTCCTTGTCTCAGCGGTCCTTCGCCGGCTTTTCCATCCACTTGATGATCAGCATGGCCGGCAGCACCCACAACAGGCCGGTAAAGAAGAAGTACATCAGGTGGACCCACCAGGGGGCTGCACCCAGGAGCAACGATGCAAAGGTCACGGCGGCAAGCGCGTAGACGATAACGAGGATGATGATCAGGATCGTGCCGATCAGCTTTCTGAGACGTGCGGGCATTTCAATTCTCTCACAGGGTGCCATATCCGGCCGCGACGGCATGCCGCAAAGGGTTCGGCCTTGTTTTGCATGCCGCTCTGGTGCAAATCAACGGCTTTCCGGCAGGCGCGGCGATCAACCGCTTTATCCCCTGCCGCCAACCCCGCGATACCAGAGGGAAAACCATGGCAGGCGTCGAATTGGCGACAGAACAGATGCTCCGAAGCGAGATCGACAGGACAGACCGCAACCGCCGGCAGATCCGCGGCTGGCTGGTCGTCGTCCTCTTCACTCTGTTTGCGCTCGTGCTCGTCGGCGGCGCCACCCGCCTGACGGAATCCGGCCTCTCGATCACCGAATGGAAGCCGATCCACGGTGTCATTCCCCCGCTGTCAGCTGCGGAATGGGAAGAAGAGTTCCAGCTCTACCAGCGCATTCCGCAATACCAGCAGATCAACAAGGGCATGACCGTCGGCGAGTTCAAGACGATCTTCTGGTGGGAATGGGCGCATCGGCTTCTGGCCCGCACGATCGGCGTGATCTTTGCTGTTCCGCTCGCCTTCTTCTGGTTCACCGGACGGGTCGAGCGGCGCCTGCGCTGGCCGCTGCTCGGCATTCTGGCGCTTGGCGGCTTCCAGGGGTTCATCGGCTGGTGGATGGTATCCTCCGGTCTCGTCGAGCGAACCGACGTCAGCCAATATCGCCTGGCGACCCATCTCGTCATCGCCTGCCTGATCTTTGCCGCCTGCATGTGGATCCAGCGCGGCCTGTGTCCGCACACCGGTGACGCGGCACCGACCGACCGCTCGCGCAAGATGGCGGCGATCATCGCGATCATGAGCCTGTTCCAGATCTATTTGGGTGCGCTGGTTGCCGGGCTTGACGCCGGTTTCAGCTACAACACCTGGCCGTTGATGGATGGCGCGTGGATTCCGTCGGATCTCTTCCTCCAGCACCCTTGGTGGATCAACGTTTTCGAGAACCCGAAGACCGTGCAGTTCGTCCACCGCATCGGCGCCTATGTTCTCTTCGCGCTCGCGCTGATGCATGTGATCGCGTCGGTGCGGGCAGCCCCGCACTCCACCCATGCGCGGCGTTCCGTCGTGCTGTTCGCCCTCGTCCTTATCCAGGCGGCGATCGGCGTGACCACGCTTCTGCTGCAGGTTCCGGTCGGCTGGGGCGTGCTGCATCAGGGCGGCGCGCTGGTCGTACTTGGATTTGCCATCGCCCACTGGCGCGGTTTCATCGGTGAATATCCGAAGCCGACCGCCATCGAGCTGCGCAGCTGAAACACAGCGATAGAAAACAAAAAAACCGGCGAATGTTTCGCCGGGTTTTTTGTTGGTAAACGTCGCTGACGATCAGGCGGACAGCATCAGATCCATGTTCTGGACAGCGGCGCCGGAGGCGCCCTTGCCGAGATTGTCGAGCAGGGCGACCAGGTTGACATGGGTTCCGCCGGGGGCGCCGAACACGAACAGCTTCATCGTGTCCGCACCGGCAAGTTCCGTCGCATCGATGCGGCCGAGCTTTTCGCTTGCGGCAAGAGGCACGACCTCAACGATCGACTGGCCGACATAGTGCTCGGTGAGGGCGGCGTGAATGCTCTCGATCGTCGCGCCGGCGGCGAGGTCGTCGAGATAGAGCGGAACCTGAACGATCATGCCCTGCGGGAACTTGCCGACCGATGGCGCAAACACCGGCGCGCGGTCGAGCAGGCCGTGCATCTTCATTTCCGGCACATGCTTGTGCTTGAGCGTCAGGCCGTAGAGGAAATGCGGAGCGCTGATGTGGTCCGGGTTCGCCTCGTCTTCCATCTGGGCGATCATTTGCTTGCCGCCGCCGGTGTAGCCGGAAACGGCGTTGACCGTCACCGGGTATCCATCGGGCAGAATACCGGCCTGGCGCAGCGGCCGGATCACGCCGATGGCGCCCGTCGGGTAGCAACCCGGATTGGCGACATGGCGGGCATCGCGGATCTTGGCGGGCTGCGCCTTGTCCATCTCTGCAAAGCCGTAGGCCCAATCCGGAGCGATCCTGTGTGCGGTCGAGGTATCAATGATGCGCACCCGGTTGTTGCCGGACACCATGGAGACGGCCTCGCGCGACGCATCGTCGGGCAGGCAGAGGATCGCGATGTCGGCCTCATTCAGAAGATCTTCGCGCATGGCGGCGTTGCGTCGTTCTGCTTCCGGTATCGACAGCAGTTCGAGATCGCTGCGGCCTGCCATGCGGGTGCGGATCTGCAGCCCGGTGGTGCCGTGTTCGCCATCAATGAAGATCTTCGGTTTCATGATTTTCCCGTTCTTCCAAAAGGTTGCGAGCTGTCGCAGAATCAATCTGACACAGGTTTGATTCAGTTTCTCAACACGGCCGTCTGCGCGGAAGTGATGCGGGCTGTGCCGTGGACGAATTCATATATAAGCACCGGTCGGAGGTCGCAACCGTGCGGGGGCGGATGGCGCCGTGTGGTCGGGTCTGGCGCTCGTCTTGCATAGTTAACCACAACTTAACTGAGCTGTTGCGTCGTCGCGTGCAATTCTGCATCTGATGCGGTGTCACAAACCCGTCATATTGGAGCTGCGGAGTGAAAAACCTGATCATGCGGATCGGGGGCGTGCTTCGGCATCCGCTGTCTGTCTCGCTGGCATTCCTGGCGCTGCTCCTGGCCCTGCACTATTTCGATACGCGCTGGCGGTACGTGCCTTTTCTCGTCATGGTGACGCTTGCGATCGCCGCTCTCTTCTTCCTGCTCTCACGCCGCCCGAGCTTTTCGCTCTGGGCCGCCGGTATCATGGTGCTGCTGATTGCCGCGATGTCGGAGGCCAAGTTCCGCCTCAAGGGATTTTCGCTGCACGTCTTCGATTTCGCCTTCACCGGCCTCGACCGATCGGCGCTTTCCTTTCTGGTCGGCTCCTATTTCCATCTGTTGATCGGAAGCATCGCGGTGCTGGCCGCCGCGCTCGCGTTGCTGATCGTTGCATTTCGCGGTGAACGCCTGTCGGGGCGGTCTTTCGGCGTGCGCGCCGGCCTGCTTCTCGTCGCGGCAGCCGGTGTCTTTGCCCTCTATCCGGACAAGAAGAACGAGCCGGGCTATGTTCATTACATCTCCGGCTACGACGCCTCGTCCTTTTTCGTCTCGATCGGCGATCTCGAATTTCCGTTCGGCCATATCGTGCTTTCCGATCGACTTGATGCCGTCGAGGCGAAAGGAAGCCTTCGCGATGAGGTCCGTTGCGACGTGGCCGCCGGCAAGCCTGATCTTTTCCTCATCCTCAGCGAGAGCCAGACCAGTCCGAGCTACTTCCCGCAGGTGAACGTTCCGGAGTGGATGGCCGCATCGTTTCGATCGCAGGACCAGCGCGTGCATCCGCTACAGGTCGAGACGTTCGGCGGCGGTACTTGGGTGACGAACTTTTCCGTCATGACCGGATTGTCCGGTGCGGACTTCGGCTGGCAGAGCCCCTACGTCACGCAGATCCTTGAGGGCAGGGTCAAGGGCAGCCTGCCCAGTCTCCTGGCGCGGTGCGGTTATCGCACCGTTGCGGTGATCCCGATGCAGGCGAGTTTCGTCAACGAAGGGCCCTTCCTGCGTTCGATCGGTTTTCAGGAGATCGTCGATTTCGACGCGATGCGGCCGAAATCGCATTTTGTCCGCGACAGCTTCTATTTCGACGTCGTCGACCGGATCGTTCGCGCGCACCGTGAGAAGGATCGGCGCCCGCTGTTCATTTCCATGCAGACGATGTTTCCGCATGGTCCCTATGACATGAACCTGGTGCCGAAAGAAACGTTGCCGGCAAAGGCATTCGCCCCGGATGCCGAAGCCAACGAGTATCTGCGCCGCGTGGCGCTGGCCAAGCAGGACCTCGAGGATTTTCGCAGCAAGCGCGAGCAGGCGCCGGGTCCCAACGGCACGGTCGTTCTCGACTTCGGTGATCACCAGGCGGTCGCGACAAAGGCATATCTGCAGGCTGGCGCACCGCAAGGAAATCTCTTTGCCGACCTCAATTCGCTGGCCTACAGGACGTACTATTCCGTCTATGCCTATGGCCGCGACATCGATATGCGGCCGTTTGCCAGGCCGCTAGACGTCGGCTTCCTCACGGCAAGCCTGATCGAAGCGGTCGGCCTGCCGACCTCGCCGACATTCGAGGCGCTGGCGCGCCTGCGCGACGCTTGCGACGGTCACTACCATACCTGCGCCGATCGCACGCTGGTCGACCAGCACCTTCGCCAACGCCAGAACGCCGGGCTGCTCGACCTCGATTGAAGGCGCGGCGTTTTAGGGGAGCGTCGAACGCTCCGCCAGCTTTTCTGCGTGCAGGCCCAGCATGTACATGGCGACCGTCGCGCCGGCGATCGCGGTGATATCCGCATGGTCATAGGCAGGGGCGACCTCGACGACATCGCTGCCGACGACAGTCAGAGCTCCGAGCTTGCGCAGAACCGAGAGGATTTTCGAGCTCGAAGGTCCGCCGGCAACGGGCGTGCCCGTGCCGGGCGCGTAGGCCGGGTCAAGGCAATCGATGTCGAAGGTCAGGTAAGCCTTGCGTTCGCCCACTTGCTGGATGATGGCGTCGGCAATCTCTGAAACGCTCATTTCCTCGACGTCGTAGCCGTAGAGAATGCGGATGCCGCAGTCCTCCGGTGCATGGGTGCGGATGCCGATCTGGATAGAGGCGTCCGTATCGATGAGCCCGGCGCGGGCGGCACGGCCGACAAAGGAGCCGTGGTCGATGCGGCCGCGCTCGTCCGGCCAGGTGTCCTGATGCGCGTCGAACTGGACGAGGGCGAGCGGACCGTGGATCGCGGCATGGGCCTTGAGGATCGGATAGGTGACGAAATGGTCACCGCCGAGCGTCTGCAGATAGGCGCCGCTGTTCAGGATCTTCGCTGCCTCACGCTCGATCGTCGCCGGGGTCTTCGAGTGGTTGCCGTAGTCGAGCAGGCAGTCGCCATAGTCGATCGTTGCCATCTGAGCGAAGAGGTCGCGCTCGAACGGGTACTGCGGATCGTTGTCGAAGATCGCCGAGGCGCGACGGATCGCCTGGGGGCCGAATCGGGCACCGGGACGGTTGGATGTTGCGGCGTCGAACGGAATGCCCCACACGACGGCATCGACATCCTTCAACTGCTTGGAATATTTGCGTCGCATGAAGGAGAGAATGCCGGCATGCGTGGGGTCCGATGCCGCCGATGTGAGTGAGCGCGCCGTCAGCGCGTGGTCGATCGTCCTGTTTGCCATATCCCGTCTCCCGTGTAGGGCGAGAGGTTGGACAATCGCCGCCGGCAAGGCAAGTCCCTGCCGGCGAATTCCAATTCTGTCAGGACGCCTTGGCCTCGAAGGTCGGCGCAAAATCGCCGAGCGCCTTGGCCTCGGTGATGCGTGCGCCGATATCCTCCTCGATGATCGCCTCGAGTTGGGCGAAGCTGTCGATGACATAATAGATCGGTTGCACGATATCGATGCGGTACGGCGTGCGCAGCACCGACATCAGATCGAACGGGCGGAACTCGCTCGTCGATGGCTCCATGGCCGTACGGGTCTCGTTCGGCGACGACACGATGCCGGCCCCGAAGCAGCGCCGGCCCTTGGGGGTGTTGATCAGCCCGAATTCGACCGTGAACCAGAAAATCCGGAACAGGTGCCAGGAGTAGCCCTTGCCCAGGCCGACGGCCTTCTCGCCGAAGCGGCGGACGAAATTGGCATAGCTCTGGTTGGTCAGGAGCGGGCAGTGGCCGAAGACCTCGTGGAAGATATCGGGCTCTTCGATGTAGTCGATATGCTCGCGCCGGCGGATGAAGGTTGCGAGCGGAAACTTGCCTTCGGACAAGAGCTCGTAGAACCGCGATGGCGGGATAAGGGCCGGTACGCCTTCGACGCCAAAGCCGGTGGTTTCCTGCAGGCGGCGGTTGACGTCCTTGAGTTGCGGCACGTGGTCCGGGCCGAGGTCAAGCTTGCGCGCGCCTTCCAGATATTCGTCGCATGCCTTGTCGGCGAGCAGCTTCATCTGCCGCTGATAAAGCTCGCCCCAGATCGCGTCCTCCTCGGGCGTGTAGTGATAGCTGCCATCCGGCTCGGGCAGTTTCGCGGTGTAGCTGCTTTCCTTCGGCATGACGTCTCCTCTTCGCCAAAACACCAAGTTGTTGCAATTGTATCGCGAATGGAGCGAGTATTTGTTTCACAGTTGCCGGTGGAGGGCGCTGTTGCGGGAGGAAATTTCGAAATGTCGTCAGATTTGAAGGAAACTTCCCAACCTTTGCGCAGGCTGCTGCGGCTGATTCAGGCCGACAGCGGCCAGTCCCTGTCCGAGCTCGCGGAAAGGGCGGGCATGTCGCAAAGCTCGACCTGGCGGCGACTGCAGGAGCTGGAGGCCGACGGCGTCATTCGCAAGCGGGTGGCGCTGCTCGATCCGGGCAAGCTGGATCTGAAGCTCTGCATCATCGCCCATGTGACGCTGGAGGATCATCACGACGAGGCGATTGCCGCTTTCTCGGCGGTCGTGCGCGACCGGCCGGAGATCATGGAGTGTTATGCGCTGTCGGGCACGTTCGACTACATGCTGAAGATCAGGGCCAACGACGTCGACAGCTACGACGCCTTCATGACCCGCTATCTGATGCGCAATCCGCATGTGCGCACGGTGGTGTCGAGCTTCGTGCTGCGCGAACTGAAGTCGACGACCGAGTTGCCGATCTGAAAACGAAAAAAGGCCGGGCGAGCCCGGCCTTCCAAGATGCAGTGTCTTCGAGCGATTAACGCTTGGAGAACTGGAACGAACGACGGGCCTTGGCCTTGCCGTACTTCTTACGTTCAACGACACGGCTGTCGCGGGTCAGGAAGCCGCCCTTCTTCAGCACCGAGCGCAGGCCCGGTTCGAAGTAGGTGAGCGCCTTGGAGATGCCGTGACGAACGGCACCGGCCTGGCCGGAGAGACCGCCACCGGCGACCGTCGCGTCGATGTCGAACTGGCCGTCACGGGCAGCTGCGACGATCGGCTGCTGCAGGATCATCTGCAGAACCGGACGAGCGAAGTAGTCGAGGTACGGCTTGCCGTTGATGGTGATCTTGCCCGAGCCGGGCTTGACCCATACGCGGGCAACAGCGTTCTTACGCTTGCCGGTCGCATAGGAGCGGCCCTGAGCGTCGACCTTCTTGACGTGAACCGGAGCTGCCGGTTCCGCAGTCGTGGCGATTTCCTTGAGAGCGGAAAGGTCGGCCATTAGGCGCTCCTTGTGTTCTTGCTGTTCAGCTTGGCGACGTCGAGGACGGCCGGCTGCTGTGCTTCATGCGGGTGGTTCGAGCCTGCGTATACGCGCAGGTTCTTCATCTGGCGACGGCCGAGCGGGCCGCGCGGAACCATGCGCTCGACGGCCTTCTCGAGGACGCGCTCCGGGAAGCGGCC
This sequence comes from Hyphomicrobiales bacterium, assembly GCA_900469625.1. Taxonomy (GTDB): domain Bacteria; phylum Pseudomonadota; class Alphaproteobacteria; order Rhizobiales; family Rhizobiaceae; genus Ensifer. The sequence continues at coordinate 121,327 of UBXV01000038.1, read as the reverse complement.
TTCGATGATCTGGCGCGCGGTGCGCTCCTTGATGCCGCCGGGGTAGCCGGTGTGCCAGTAGTACTTCTTGTCGGTGTACTTCTTGCCCGTGAGCACGGCCTTCTCGGCGTTGATCACGATGACGTTGTCGCCATCGTCAACATGCGGCGTGAAGGTGGCTTTGTGCTTGCCGCGCAGGCGGTTCGCGATGATGGAGGCGAGGCGACCGACAACGAGGCCTTCGGCGTCGATGATGATCCACTTCTTCTCCACCTCTGCAGGCTTCTGAACGAAGGTTCCCATAACAAAACTCTTTCTTTGGACCCATAACGGCGAACCGTTGGGCGTTTCTTGTTGCTTGGTTTTGACCGAATTTCAGCCAAAAGAAGAAAGCGGCCCGAGAGGGACCGCGATCTGAGGGTGCTTATACGCAAGCGTGAAAAAGGCGTCAACAATGTCGATTTTGCAATGCTGAAATAAACATAAGCAAAAACAACGTGTTAGCGATGGGGTATTTTGATACCTCAATTTATCGCGGTGGAATCGAATAGGTCGCCGTCGCATGCGCCACGAGATCGTCGCTGCCGACCATGGCGATCGAAGCGTCCAGAACCGCCAGACGCTTGCCGAGCTTGAGAATGCGACAGGTGCATTCGAGCGGTTGGGGCTCCGGTTTTCGCAGGAAATTGATGTTGAGATTGGTGGTGACCGCAAGTGCCACGGGGCCGATATGGGCGATGAGCGCGATATAGGCGGAAACGTCGGCAAGGGCGAAAAGCGTCGGCCCGGAAACGGTGCCGCCCGGCCGGATATGACGTTCGTTCGGATCGAGCCGCATCGTCGCAAATCCGGGGCCCGTGTCCGTGACCTGGAAGACCTTGCCGTCCGTGTGGACCTGGGGAAAATCGGTGTCGAGAAACTGGTTCAGCGCCTCGACCGTCATGATCGGCTGGAATTTCATGGGTCTTCCTCTGCGCGGATCTTTCGTTACGTCAACAGATGCCGCCATCCGATTCTTCGCAAGGCGGAAAAAGGTCTTAGTCGCCCTGATCATCGCCGACTTGAAAGCAGGCGGGAGGCGGCGTACCACGATGCCCATCGACTGGAATAGACAAGACAGCAGGAGAAGGACATGGCGGACGTTGTTTCATTTCGCAAGGAAGAGCCGAATGGCTTGCTGCTGCGCGAACTCAATGGGCCGGTTCTCCGGTTGACGCTCAACAACCCGCCCGCCAACGTGCTTTCGATCGGGATGATGGAGGCCCTGCACACGGCGCTCGACGCCATCGCCCATTCCGGGGAGATCAGGGTTGTCATCCTTTCGGCATCGGGCAAGCTGTTTTCGGCAGGCCATGACCTCAAGGAAATGACCGCGCATCGCGCCGATGCCGATGGGGGCAGGGCATTCTTCGAAACGACGATCCGCCTCGCTGCGGAACTGATGATGAAGATCACCCGGCTGCCCCAGGCAGTCATCGCCGAGATCGACGGTCTGGCGACGGCGGCCGGCTGCCAGCTTGTCGCCAGTTGCGATCTCGCGATCTGCACCGACAGTTCCACCTTCTGCACGCCGGGCGTCAATATCGGTCTGTTCTGCTCGACGCCGATGGTGGCGCTGTCGCGCGCATCGCACCGCAAGCAGGCGATGGAAATGCTGCTGACGGGCGAAACCATCGATGCCTCGACGGCAAAGGACTTCGGCATCGTCAACCGCATCGTGCCGCAGCAGTACCTTCGCCAGGTCGTCGACAAATACGCCGCCGTCATCGCCTCGAAATCGCCGCAGGCACTGAAGATCGGCAAGGAAGCCTTCTATCGCCAGGCGGAAATGAGCCTTCCCGAGGCTTACGATTACGCCGTCGGCGTGATGGTCGAAAACATGATGGCCGGCGACGCGGCAAACGGCATCGGCGCCTTCCTCGACAAGCGCATGCCGGAATGGGACGGCAAATAGCCGTCAGGCAAGCTTCAGAAGAAGCGCGCCGAGCGCGATGACGCAGGCAGCTGCAATGCGCCAGACGCTGACGCGCTCTTTAAGGAACACCACCGAGATGACGACGGCAAACAGGATCGAGGTTTCGCGCAGTGCGGCGACCGACGCTACTGGCGCCTTCGTCATCGCCCAGAGCGCGAGCCCGTAGGCGCCGATCGACCCTGCGCCACCGACGAGGCCGCGCCACCAGTTCTTGTAGACGTGGCGAAGGACGGGTTTGACGCCGCGGCGCGCGAAGGCCCAGGTGAAAAGCAGCACTGGCGGCAGCAGCGCCATCCACAGCGTGTAGGCGATGGCGTTGCCCGATACGCGGGCGCCGATACCGTCGACAAAGGTATAGCATGCAATCACGCAGGCATTGAGCAGTGCCAGAATGATCGCGTGCTTGCCTCCCTTTCGCGATTCGAACGCCAGCGTCAAAACACCCACGCTGATTGTCAGCACACCCGCCATCGCACCGGTCGTCAGCCTTTCGCCGATGATGACGCTGCTGGTGGAGGCGACGATCAGTGGAGCTACACCGCGCATCAATGGGTAGACGAGGCCGATATCGCCAGCGCGATAGGAGGCGGCGACCAGCTGGAAATAGGCAAACTGGAAGACCGCCGAGACCAGGATATAAGGCCAAGCTTCCGGTTGAGGTAACGGCAGGAACGGCAAAAGCGGGATGGCGACGACGGCTGCGCCAAGCGCGATCATGGCCGCATCGAGCGATTTTTCCGAACCCGCCTTGACCAGGGCATTCCAGGTCGCGTGCAAAAGCGCCCCGAAAAGGACGAGCGCAATGACATCAAGGGGCAAGATGAAACCTCGGTGGACGATAGGGCAGGCCGTTGCCAGCGTTGTCGCGCCGCTGTACGGGAAAAGCAACCGGAAACTGGCGGAAGCCCGGATCACATGGTCTCACGCTCGTTCGCCTTGGAGATCCGGCGTTCGATTGACACCCACCGCAGTCGTGCCGACTATAGCCGCCCTCACCAGATGAATTCGGATCAGAAGATGAACCACGACGCCTACCCGGATTATTACCTCGCCGACATCCTGCGCTCGACGCAGACGATCGCGCTCGTTGGTGCGTCGCCGAACGCCGAGCGACCGAGCCATCGGGTCATGGCCTTTCTCCTGCGCAAGGGTTACCGCGTCATTCCCGTCAATCCGGGCCATGTCGGCAAGACGATCCTCGATCAACCTGTCGTTGGAAGGCTTGCCGACATAAAGGTTCCGATCGACATGATCGACGTTTTTCGCGCGGCCGATGCACTGCCGGGGCTCGTCGACGAAATCCTGGCGCTGGAGACCCTGCCGAAGGCAATCTGGGGGCAACTGTCCGTGCGCCATGACGGGGCTGCTGCCAAGGCGGAGGCGGCCGGCATCAAGGTGGTGATGGATCGCTGTCCGGCGATGGAGTATCCGCGCCTGATCGGCTGACGCCGGGTCGGCCGCAGCGTTGTTTCGCGCAACCGTCAGTTTTGAAAAAATCTTTCTTTGACCATGTGGGGCGGCTCTGGAATAGTGCCGCCGCTCCAGTGCACGCGCCCGAGATCGAAGGCGATCCTCGACACGCTCGATGCCTGGAATCAAAGCGATAGGGTGCCTTTGGGCGGCTCCACGGGAGGCGCGGCACCCTCGTCATGGGAGGGATGAATGACGAAAGACAATCCTGGTTTCAGCACGCTCGCAATCCACGCCGGAGCGCAACCAGATCCGACGACGGGCGCGCGGGCGACGCCGATCTACCAGACGACCAGCTTCGTCTTCAACGACACCGACCATGCCGCTGCACTCTTCGGCTTGCAGCAGTTCGGCAATATCTACACCCGCATCATGAACCCGACGCAGGCGGTGCTCGAAGAGCGCCTGGCAGCGCTTGAAGGCGGAACGGCGGCACTGGCGGTTGCATCGGGCCATGCGGCCCAGCTTCTCGTGTTCCACACCATCATGAGTCCGGGCGACAACTTCGTCGCTGCCAACCGGCTTTACGGCGGCTCGGTCAATCAGTTCGGTCATGCCTTCAAATCCTTCGACTGGCATGTACGCTGGGCGGATCCGAGCGATCCTGCGAGCTTCGAAGCCAAGATCGATGCCCGCACCAAGGCCATCTTCATCGAGAGCCTCGCCAATCCGGGCGGCACCTTCGTCGACATCGCCGCGATTGCCGAGGTTGCGCACAAGCACGGCCTGCCGCTCATCGTCGACAACACGATGGCGACGCCCTACCTGCTGCGCCCGCTGGAGCACGGTGCCGACATCGTCGTGCATTCGCTGACCAAGTTCATCGGCGGTCATGGCAATTCGATGGGCGGCGTCATCGTCGACGGCGGCACCTTCGACTGGTCGAAATCCGGCAAGTACCCGATGCTTTCGGAACCGCGCCCGGAATATGCCGGTGTCGTGCTGCACCAGGTGTTCGGCAATTTCGCGTTCGCGATCGCAGCACGCGTTCTCGGCCTTCGCGATTTCGGCCCGGCCATTTCGCCGTTCAACGCCTTCATGATCCTGACCGGCGTCGAGACGCTGCCGCTGCGCATGCAGCGCCATTGCGACAACGCGCTCGCCGTCGCCACGTGGCTGAAGAGCCACGACAAGGTATCCTGGGTCAACTATGCCGGCCTTGACGAGGATCCGAACAACGGGCTGCAGAAGCGCTACTCGCCGAAGGGGGCGGGCGCTGTCTTCACCTTTGGCCTCAAGGACGGCTACGAAGCAGGCAAGCGTTTCGTCGAGGGGCTGGAGATGTTCTCGCACCTTGCCAATATCGGCGACACCCGTTCGCTCGTCATCCATCCGGCCTCGACCACCCATCGTCAGTTGACGCCGGAGCAGCAGGTCGCGGCGGGGGCAGGCCCCGACGATGTGCGCCTGTCCGTCGGCATCGAAGACGTCTCCGATATCATCGCTGACCTCGAACAGTCGCTCGCCAAGATCTGACGCGCTTCTGGAGGCGGCCGCTGGACATCCTTGACGATGCCCGGTGAGGCCCATCACGTAATGCAGGCGCAGGCGGATCCCGCCTGCGCCTGCATCGGTTTAAGCGGTCGATCTGGTCGTGCCGGAAGGCACGCGCTCAGTGGGCAATGAGCAACGGCACCGCGACATGCGAAAGCAGGGAGCGCGTCACGCCGCCGAAGAGTGTCTGCCGGGGGCGGGAGTGGCTGTAGGCGCCAACAACGAGCATGTCGCCATTGTGTCGCTGAACCGCCATCTGAAGTACGTCGGCAACGGAATGGTCCGCCGACCGGGTGTGCTCCACCTCGACCTTCGCGCCATGTCGGCTCAGGTACTGCGCGATATCTGCGCCGGGCGTCTGGCCGTCACGGGCGTTGTCGTCGCAATCAACCAGGACAACGCAAACAGATCTCGCCGCGATCAACAAGGGCAGCGAATCTGCGATCGCCCGGCGGGCCTCGCGACTGGCATTCCAGCCAACGACGATATGTTCGCCGACCGAGTTTGAATTCCAGGTCTCGGGAACGATCAGCAGCGGCACTCCGGTCGCCAGCAGCATGTCTTCCGGCGACCAGTTGTACGGCAGTCCTCCCGGGCCGGGGAAACCTGAAATGACAAGGTCTGCGTGCAAAGAATGCAACTTGCCGTCTTCATTGGCATCGCCCTCCCGAATGATGCGGAAGTCAAAGTTGATGCCCTCGCGCTCCGTCAGTGCCTTGAAGCTTTGCAGTGCTGCCTGCGATGCTGATGTCTCCTCGGCCTTATGTCGTTCGATGACCTCGCGGATCGCATCCTGGCCGCGGGCAAAACAACTGGCATGATCGCCTTGCCATCCGGATGGTGCGACATAGACCCCGACCAGGTGGGCGCCGTGGCGACGTGCCAAGTTGGCGGCGTAGCGTGCGCGCGGTTGGCCCGCCGGCGGACAATCAAGGAAAACGAGTATGGTCTTGAGAGGCATGGCTTGCCCTTCATGTTGTGTGGCGGCGTCGCGCCTGACGCTCGCGATCAAATCTCGTGAGCCTGCTCGACGATGGCACGGTAGAGTTTGTTGGCTGCCTGCTGCGCGGTTCTTGCCTTCAGCCAAAACGGCTTGGTGGCATCGTTGGAAAAGCGGCGCGAAAGCGGACGGCTTGGGCGCTTGGCTTCGTACAGAGCGCAGGCGCAGCGCGTCTGCGGATTGACCACAATCTCCATGATTCCCGACGGATGGCTCGCGACGTCATCGAAAATCATCAGCATGTAGGCTTCGAATGCACTGCTGTCTTCCCGACCTTCGATTTCGTGCAGCAGAGCGGGATGAAGCTCAAGCGGGTATACGGGCAGGGGCCGCGTCCAGTATGGCCCGGTCTCGGCCAGAATGGAGTTTTTGCGGGTCATTGTGGTCCTCGCCTTCGCCTGGTCCCTCTGCCGCACGGGCTATGTCAGGCACTGCTTGATCTCCAGGGCTAGGCTCTCGATCATGTCTTCAAATTCAGCCCGACGTTCCTCGCGCAGATGGGGTGGAAGCCTGTCCACGGACGCGAGCGCCGTTTCGGCATCGGCAAGATCGGCGCAGATGCCTCTGAACGTCTCGTCTTTCAGCGCGCGTGACCTGATCTTCAGAGACAGCAGCGGAAACCGGCGCGACGCCGCCTCCAAGCCCTGCTTTGCCCCATGGGAATTCCAGTTCATGCCGATCCTCCGTTCGAAGCGCGACACGATGCATGCGTGCAATCTTATATTGTGTTATGCTGTGATCGGGCACGTAAATTACGGGAGCATACGGGACCCCCAAGTCTGCGTGGCCATCGGGGCATAGGGGGAGACTATGACTCTTGCCATGAGAGCGAGTGCCGCTGACCGAGCGGCAACGCTCCCGAGCGAACTTGAGATCCGCGCGCAACTCGATCGAGTTCGGTCCAGTCCCGAGTTCGACACGCCCGAACGCGCGCGCAAGTTTCTGGGCTACGTCATCGAAGAGGCAATCGCCGGACGGGCCGGGCGGATCAAGGCCTATACGATCGCAACGGAAGTTTTCGGCAGGGAAGCGTCCTTCGACGCGCAGGCGGATCCGGCCGTGCGCATCGAGGCAGGCCGGGTGCGCCGGGCGCTTGAGCGCTACTATCTCGTTGCCGGCCGCGACGATCCGATCATCATTGCCATGCCAAAAGGCGGATATGTCCCGACCTTTACGCGACGCGAAACGATCGCCCTCGACGGCCAGCGCGAGATCGATGACGATACCCGGTCGCCGCGGCCGGAATGGCGCTCGCTGACCTTCGGTATCGTTGCGTTGATCATGACTGCGCTGATCATGACGTTCGTTCCGCGGCTGCGGCAGCTGACTGCGCCCGAAAGCCCTGCCACGCTGGCGCAGGGCGATGCTCGGCCGGCAATCCCCCGCCTGCTCGTCGAGCCTTTCGAGGACCTGTCCGATGGCCAACTCTCGTCGACGATCGCCCGTGGCCTCACCGACGAGGTGATCAGCCAGATCGTCAAGTTCAAGGAAATCACCGTTGTGGTCGGGCCACCCTCCGCGTTGCCCGATGCCAGCCTGCCACCCACGAAGTTGCCCCTCTATGCCCTGCAAGGCAGTGTCCGCCTGGACAACACCAAATTGCGACTGGGTTTCCGCCTGGTTCAACGTTCGGATCAATCCATCCTTTGGGCCGCCAACTACGACGAGGTGCTGGATGTCGGCAATCTGCTGACGATTGAAGGGGAGGTGGCGCGGTCGGTCGCGACGGCGCTGGCCCAGCCCTATGGCATCATCTTTCAGGCCGATGCCACCAATCTCGGGCAATCGCCGCCGCAGGACTGGGATGCCTATGCCTGTACGCTTTCCTATTACGGCTATCGGGCAAGCCTCGATCCTCAAACGCACGCTTCGGTGCAGACCTGCCTGCAGAAGGCGGTCGCCAGGTTCCCGAACTATGCCACCGCCTGGGCGCTGCTGTCTTTGACCTATATCGACGAGCTTCGCTTCCGCTATCGCTTCAACCAAACGTCGCCGGTCTCGTTGGACCGAGCGATCGAAACCGCCGCGCGTGCGGTCGAGCTCGACCCGCAGAACGTGCGGGCCCTGCAGGCGGAGATGCTTAGCCTGTTCTTTCGCGGCGAGGTCGATGCGGCGCTGAACATCGGCGCGCGCGCGATGGCCCTCAACCCGAACGATACCGAACTTGCGGGCGAATATGGCTTCCGGCTGGCCTTGTCGGGTGAATGGGCGCAAGGCTGCGGGCTGGTCGGCGGAGCCGTTGAGCGCAATCCGGGGCCGCTCGGTTACTTCGAAACGGCCCTGGCCGTCTGCTCCTACATCGCGGGCGACTATCCGGGGGCGGAGCGCTGGGCCCGGCTCGCCGATATGCAGACCAATCCGATCTACCACCTGATATTGCTCGCGATCCTCGGTCGCTCCGGGCAGACGAAGGAAGCGGCCATCGAGCTGCAATGGCTGCGTGCCAACGCACCTGAAATCGTGGCGAATATCCGCACCGAAGTTGCCATTCGTGTCGCTCGCCCGGTCGACCAGGCGAAGTTCATGGAAGGCATCCGCGGTGCCGGGCTGGACGTGCCGCAGGAATAGGTCCTTTGGCGTCCGCGCGGCCGGACACACCGATGTTACACGATGCTACAGGCCGCTCGGGCGGCTGAACGGTATGTTGGGTGGTCGGCGAGCCTCCGGATTTCCGCGAGCCTCTCGATTGCGCAACGCGCGCGGGCGCGTGAAGGCGTAGAGATCGAAGACCATTCGGTTGCCCGTGAGGGAGTGCGCAATGGGAGGTCGCTTTCATCTGCCGGTCTTCTCTGGTTTTGGTGGCTTTCGCGCCGCCTGGCTTGCGAACGATATTTCGGCAGGATTGGCGATAGCAGCCGTCGGGCTGCCCAGTGCGATTGCCTATCCGGCGATCGCTGGCCTCCCCCCCGAGGTCGGGCTCTATGCCAGCATTTCCGCGCCTGTTGCCTATGCAATCTTCGGTCCGTCGCATCGCATGATCGTCGGCCCGGATGCCGCCACCATGACGGTGCTCGCCGCGGCAATCGCCTCGATCATCGCGGCAATGCCGGCTGCCGCGTCGATAGACCGCGTCGGCATCGCCGCCGCCCTGGCGCTCGCCGTCGGCGGATTTTGCCTTGCCGCGCGTCTCCTGCATCTTGGCGTCCTGGCGACCTTCCTCTCTAGGCCCATCCTGGTCGGCTTCTTTGCCGGCATTTCCCTGTCGATCCTGGTTGGTCAGATCAGTCGCGTCACAGGTCTTTCCATCGAGGCAGACGGGCTTTTCGCGCCGATCCTGGAGCTTCTGCGAAAGAGCGGTGACATTCATTGGCCGTCGGTGCTGCTGGCAGGCTCTATGTTCTTGCTGCTGCAGACCGCGACGGCGTTCCGCCTTCCGGTGCCCGGGCCAGTGATCGCCATCGTGATCTCGGTGATCCTGTCGGCTCTCCTTGACCTCAAGGGCATGGGCATTGCTGTCGTCGGCGACATCCCGTCGACCATCCCGACCCTCTCGCTGCCTTCGGTCTGGGCCTTGCCGCTGGACAAGGTGCTGCTCGGTGCCGGAGCGATTTTCCTCGTCAGCTTCGGATCGGGCATCGTCGCCGCACGCAGCTTCGCCAATCGCGCCGGCGAACGCGTGGACGCGGACCAGGAGCTCGTTGGCATCGGCGCGGCGAACGTCGCGGCGGGCCTGTTCGGGGCCTTCCCGGTGAGCATGTCGGACTCCCGAACCGCCATCAATTTTTCGGCAGGCGGCAGGTCGCAACTCGCCGGTCTGGTATCGGCCGCAGCGCTCATCGTCATTCTGCTCTATCTCGGGCGGGCGCTGACCATCCTGCCGACGCCGACCCTCGGCGCTATCCTTGCGGCCGCCGCCATCAGCCTCATCGACATCCGGGAGCTCAGGCAGATCTGGCGTGTCAGTCGCGTGGAATTTGCCTTCGCGCTCGTCACCATGTGGGGCGCCATCAGCCTCGGCGTCCTGAACGGGGTGATCATCGCCATTGCTGCCACGCTCAGCTACCTGCTCCTGAAAATGATGTTCCCACGCGATGCGCTGCTCGGGCGGCTTGCCGGGCGCGACGGCTTCTACAAGCTTCATCGAACGCCCGATGCCCGGCCCGTGCCCGGTTTCGCGGTCTGCCTGATCCAGGGCAGTCTGCTGTTCTTCAACGCCGACTACGTGCAATCGCGTCTCCGGGCGATTTTCGAGGAGCTGCCCGCGGGTACACGCTGGTTCGTGCTCGACGCCAGCGCAATCGTTCAGATCGACAGCACCGCGGCGGTGATGCTGGCGGAGGTGCATGATGAGCTTGCCAAGCAGGGCACGACGCTGGCGCTGGCGGAGCTTCACGACGAAGTCAGGCAATTGCTGGAGCGCGCCGGGGTTCTGGACCAGATCGGAGCGACATTCGTGTTCGCTGATCTCGACGATGCATTTCGTGCCTTCCAGGCATCGGGGGCAAACAAAGCCAAGCAGGAGGCGATCGCCGCGACAGGCGTGCGGGGCCAGTATCAGGAGGACTGAACATGGACAAGAAAGTCGACAAGGCGGTTCGCCAGAACGGCGAAAGCAAGAAGGAGCATACGGCCCGCTATGAAAAGGAAATGACGCGCCTGCAGGTGGAGCTCGCGCATCTTCAGGCCTGGGTGAAGAAATCCGGCGCACGCGTTGTGATTATTTTCGAGGGGCGAGACGCGGCCGGCAAGGGCGGCGTGATCCGACGCCTGACCGAGCGCGTCAGCCCCCGTGTGTTTCGCGTGGTCGCGCTGCCGGCCCCGACCGATCGCGAGAAGACCCAGATCTACATGCAGCGTTACATTGCCCTCTTGCCGGCCGCGGGCGAAGTTCTGATCCTCGACCGCAGCTGGTACAACCGTCCGGGCGTCGAGCGTGTCATGGGCTTTTGCACCGACAAGCAAGCGCGACGGTTCCTGGAACTTGCCTCGCGCTTCGAGGCGGCGATTGTCGAAAGCGGTGTCACGCTGCTCAAGTATTTTCTGACCGTCAGCGAGGACGAGCAGGAGCGGCGTTTTCGCCGGCGGATCGAAGATCCCTTGCGCCAGTGGAAGTTGAGCCCGATGGATGTCGAGTCCTATCAGCGCTGGTGGGACTATACCCGCGCCTATGACGAGATGATCCGCATGACGGACAGCAACCATGCGCCCTGGTGGATGGTCCCGTCAGACGACAAGAAGAGCGCGCGGATAAACTGCATCAGCCATATCCTGAAGTCGATCCCCTATGAGAAGGTCAAATTCCAGAAGCCCGATCTGGGTAAACGGCAGAAAAGACCTGACGGATGGGTCGATGACACGACGCCGCGCAACTCCGTGCCCGACGTGTTCGACAGGCACCGCTAGCCGCGTGAGGGCGGTCCCCCGCGGCCTATCGACGAAGCGCCGCATAAGGATCAATCCAAAGGGCCAGGGCTATGCCCGGGGCCTCCGGCGCGCAGCCAGACGCGCAACAGGTCGTAGAAGACACTGAGCACGATCGGCCCGAGGAACAGGCCGATAAGGCCATAGGACAGCGTGCCGCCGAGGACGCCGATGAGGATGACGAGCGTCGGTGTCGAAAGGCCGCGCGCGACCAGAATTGGCTTCATGATGTTGTCGATCAGCCCTATGGGCACGAGCAGCAGCGTCAGCGCCACCGCGCTCCCGGTATCGAAGGTAAACCAGCCCCAGATCGCCAGCGGGAGCAACACCGGTGCCGGGCCGATCTGCACGATGCACAGGATGAGCACGACAAAGGCAATCAGGCCGGGCAGGGGCACGGCAAATATATGCAACACGATGCCGACGAGAAACGTCTGGATGAGGGCGACGCCGATGATGCCCCGCGCCACATTCCGGATCGTCGAGGTGGTCATGTTGACGAAGCCGATGCCTCTTTGCCCCGCTATCCGATCGGCGAAGGTCATGATGACGCTGCCGATGCGCGGTCCGGGCTGAAACAGAAACCCGGCAACAATCACCGATGCGACAAAGCTCAAGAGCCCGATCCCGATGCCGGCGATGATCCCGACGGCCGAACCGCCCATTTGCAGAAGCGACGGCTCGAGTTGCCTGATCAGGGCCTCGAGGTTGTTGGAAGCAAGTACCCAGTTTGCATAGAGGCGTTCGCCGATCAGCGGCCAGTCACGCACGCTCTGCGACGGCAGCGGAACGGCGATGCCGCCAGCCTTGAATTTGGTGAAAAGCACCTGGGCGGCTTCTGCCGAGCCGAGGACGATCGCCGCCAGCGGACCGATGATGATGCCGAGGCTGAGCAGGGTCAGAAGAAGTGCGGCGAGCCCGCCGCCCAGCACGCGACGAAGCTGTGCGTAGGCGGGATAGAGGGCGACGGTGAGAATGGCCGCCCAGATCGCGATGATGGCGAAGGGGGCGACCAGCGTCAGCGACCAGTACGCAAACAGCCCGACGATACCGAGCCGAACATAGTCGGTGATCCGCGTCTCGATCGCCGGGGCCGCATTTTTCGGCGGATCGACGCGCTCATCCTTTTGCGTTCGGCTCTCATCCATGCACGCGCCCCCCGGCGTTATCGTTATCCCGGATCAGACCCGACAGCAGCGCCACCGATCGGGCGGCGCGGGATCAGTCCCATCGTTCGTCTGTGCCGAAGCGCATGCGTTCCAATGATCGCACGGTACGCTAGGCGATCGGTTGCTCCCAATTCAGGATGAAACCGATGTCGCCCGGGACGCCGCCTGGAAAATTGATGACCATTGCCTTCAAACGATAGCCCTCCGGTTGCGCGACCAGTTTGAAGCGATCGTAGAGCTCCTTGGCCTTGCCCTGCAGCGTCTCGGGCCAATCCGGCTGGCTGTTGTTGATCGCCCGGCCGCTGTCCGTGCAGAAATCGGAGGGGAAACTGTAGACCAGCGCCTCCATCTTTCCGTCGGAAACGGCCCGCATCACGACTTTGCGGATAATGGCCCGCTCTTCGTCGCTGACATGGGTCTTGAAGAATTCGTCGGCGAACTTGGCGCGCTCTTCCCGCTGCCGCGCCTTGATCACGTCGTCGCGATCCATCGCCGCCAGTTGTTTCTCCAGCAGCGTTTTTCGCAGATCGGCCGCACTTGGGACCGGGGTATTGGGATCTGGGCCTTTCACGTCACTCATGTCACCACTCCCTCGTGAAAACAGTTGCGTAGAGGATAGTACCGGTCCCGATCGGCCAAGAGTAAGATACCGTAGTTTACTGCGAGCAAGTCCTTGTGCCCGAAATTCTTGTGTCCGGGCGCAGCCGCCCCTTGAAAACGCCGGTCGGAGTAACGAACGTGTCGATCATACCCCAATGACGGGGCGGATCCCACTGACTTCGGAGCTGTCGAGCCATGGTGAAGATGCAAAAATTCGATCTGGCGACGGTCGAACCCGAAGTCGGTGGTCCCGCCGCCGACCGGCTGATCGCCGGCACGCCGCAGTTCCGCACCTGGAATGTCGAGGAGGCCGATGGCGGTCTCTATGCCGGCGTCTGGGAATCGACGCCGGGAAAGTGGCGGATCGCCTATGACGAGTGGGAGTATTTCCACATTCTATCCGGCTACTCGGTTGTGACGGAAGATGGCGGCGCGGCCGTGCACCTGCGCGCCGGCGAGAGCATGATCGTCAGACCGGGCTTCAAGGGAACGTGGGAGGTCGTCGAGACGACCCGCAAGGACTACGTCGTCCGTCTCTGACCGGGTCGGCTACCCGCTTTCGCCCGGCCCGGTGGTGTCGGACGCACGCGTGAACGCTTCCGCGAAGGATGCTTCCGATAGGCCGTTCAGCGCCCGCCGCAGCGCGTCGGCTTCCGGTTTGCCAAGGGCATTGTCGAAGCGCGCCTGCGCCTTGCGCCAGAGATCTGTGGCCTCCTGCTGCTTCTTCTGGCCGAGCGGCGTCAGCTGGACGCGCTTGACGCGCCGGTCCGAGACGTCGGGAACCAGCTCGACATAGCCATCGCGGATCAGCGGCTTCAGCGTATGGCCAAGTGCCGACAGATCCATCACCAGCAGATTGGCGAGCGTGCGCAAGGACGCGTTCTTGCTGTGGGAGATCTGGCTGAGGAGCGAGAATTGCGTGCCGCGCAGTCCACTCGGCGCCAGCACGTCTTCATAGAGCTGTCCCAATTGCCGGGACGCGCGCTTCAGCGCGCTGTTGGTGCAGAAGTCCCAGATACCCATAGGCGTCTCGTCCATCGTTTTCCTCCCGGGGCGATCCACACGTTTGCGACTTTCGTAGCGCCACACTTGCGCAGCGTCCAGTTTGCTGTATATTTAGTGGCATATACCACTAAATTGAAATCGAAACAAGGAAACCGGCAATGAGTGCAGTGGAGAAAATGGGTAAGGCGCTGGTGACGGGCGCATCTTCCGGGATCGGCGCGACCTATGCGGACCGTCTGGCGCAACGCGGCCACGACCTGGTGCTGGTGGCGCGGGACGAGAAACGCCTGGCCGGCCTTGCTGCCAAGCTCTCGGCGCAATACGGCGTCGCCGTCGATGTACTGAAGGCGGACCTCACGCAGCGTGAAGACGTAAGGGTAGTCGAGAAACGTCTGCGCGAAGACGGCGCAATCGAACTGCTCGTCAACAATGCCGGCATCGGCCCGAAGGGGCCGCTGCTTGCCGATGACATCGATTATCTCGAGGCGATGATCGAGTTGAACGTCGTGGCGGTCAATCGGCTGGCGATCGCTGCGGCACAGGTCTTTGCCGCCCGCGGCAAGGGCGCGATCATCAACATCGCCTCCGTCGTGGCGCTGGTGCCCGAGCGGTTCAACGGCACCTACAATGCAAGCAAGGCGTTCGTGCTCAACCTGACGCAGTCGATCAACGCAGAAGTATCGGGCAAGGGCGTCAAGGTCCAGGCGATGCTTCCCGGCCTGACCCGTACCGAAATCTTCGATCGCGCCGGCGGCTCGATCGACCATCTCGATCCGTCGATGGTCATGGACGTTACCGATCTAGTCGACGCGGCACTTGCCGGTTTCGACCAGGGCGAGCTGATCACCATTCCATCGCTGCCCGACGCCGCCGACTGGGACACCTTCGTCAAGGCGCGCCTGGTGCTAGCGCCCAATCTTTCGCACGACCGGCCGGCAGGCCGCTATGGTGTCGAGCGCAAGGCCGCTGCCATCTGAGGTTCACCGGCGTTCGCGCAACGTCGAACGGCCGCTGCGATGACGCTGCGGCCGTTCTGGCAGGCGGGCCCTCACCAGACAACATCAAGCCGCTCCAGCCCGTGAAAGTGAAAGCTGTCCCTGACCTCGGGTTCGTGCTTCAGCCGCATGCCCGGCAGGCGCTGAAACAGGATCGGCAGCGACAGATTGAGTTCGAGCCTTGCAAGCGGCGCGCCGATGCAGAAATGCAGACCCGCTCCGAACGAGACGTTGGCGCCTTCGTCGCGCTTCGGGTTGAAGCGGTTGGGGTCAATAAATTTTCGCGGATCGACATTGGCCGCGCCGAGCAGCAGGCCGATCTTGTCGCCCTTGCGCAGCGAAATGCCGTCATCGAGTTCGATGTCCGATAGCGCATAGCGCTGGAAGATGTGCAGCGGTGCTGCAAACCGCAGGCATTCCTCGATCGTGAGCGCCGTTGCCGACTCCGTTGCGAACAGATCTGCGGACGCGTGACCTGTTTGCAGGATGGTGTGGACGGCATTGCCGATCTGATGCACGGTCGCCTCGTGCCCGGCGTTGAGAAGCAGGGCAGCGGTGGAGACCAGCTCGGCCTCCGACAGCCGCTCCCCGTCCTTCTCCGAGGTGATCATATGCGTCAGCAGATCGTCGGCCGGATTGCGGCGCTTCTCTGCGATGACGGTTCTGAGGTAGTCGGCGAAGTCGGCGGATGCCTGGTTGGCGTCGAGCTCGGTCTCGTGGCTTGGATTGAAAACATACATGCGCACCATGCGATGCGACCAGTCGAGAAGGTCTGGCGCCGCTTCGACCGGGATGCCGAGCATGCGGGCAATGATCGTCACCGGAATGGTTTCGGCATAGGTTTTCAGGAGCTCGACCTCGCCGTCGCGCTCGAAGCCATCAATGACAGCATGCGCAAGGCGTTCGATATCGGGCCGAAGCTGTTCGATCTGCCTTGAGACGAAGGCACGGTTGACGAGCGTTCGCAGCCGGGTGTGTGCCGGTGGCTCGAGTTCCAGCAGCGAGTGCTCCTCAAGCGCGTCGAAAGCCTTCAGATGCGGTTTCGGGGCGGGCATGCCGAGCTCTTCGCGCGTCGCCACGTGCAGGATCTGCCGTCCGAAACGTCGGTCGCGCAGCAGCGCATTCACCTGGTCGTAGCCTGCGAAATACCATTGTTCACGCTCGCTCCAGTAAAACGCCGGGCATTGCGCATGGATCTCCGCATAGGTCGTGGATGGCGAACGGTAGAAATCCGGGTCGTGGACGTCGATCGACACGCGCCGGTCGGCGCGGTCGATGGTGATTGCGGGCTTCAGCGGCATGATCCGGCTCGTTTGAAGACAGGTGGACGGCTAGTTCTAGGAGCGTCCTGGTCTCGCCTGCAAGGGCTCATGCATGCGACGTGTCAGATCGATGATGTGAACAGGCAAGGTATGATGGCAGTTTTCCTCTACAGTGCGGCTCCGTTGACAAGATGGCTTTGCCCGAGTCAATCTGTTGACGCTGCGTAGGGCGCATCGGTGCAAGGTCGAAAGGGCTACGCCCACCTACGGGAGACGGACCTTAGTTGCGCCCATGCCGAACCTCGAAAACCTGAAGAAGCAGGCCAAACAGTATCTGAGATGGCACCGCGAAGGATATTTTCCTGTGGCTGCCGAGATCAGGTCTGCCTTGCCGCGCTTTCGTGAACTGGACGACCGGGAGATATTGACGGCGGCGTTCAAGCTCGCCGACGCCCAGGAACTCGTTGCACGCCAGATGGGTTTTGACGGCTGGCAGGCGCTCAGATCAGGAGCCCTGACAATGACCATACCAGCACGACAGGAACAAGCCCGCCCCGTTTTGCAATCGACCGCGGCGCAATTGTTCGTCGCCGATATCAAGGCGTCTTGCGACTTCTTCACGGAGAAACTCGGCTTTGCCGTTGACTTCACCTATGGCGATCCGCCTTTCTATGGCCAGGTAAGGCGCGACAATGCGCTGCTGGCATTGCGCCTGGTTTGCGAACCCGTCTTCGTCGGTGATGTCAGGGAGCGGGAGCATCTGCTGTCCGCTGCCCTGACGGTTGCGACGACGGACGAGATCAAACGCCTGTTCCTCGAGTTTCAGGCGGCCGGCATTCGATTTCACCAGACCCTGCGAACGGAGCCCTGGGGCGCGCGAAACTTCATCGTGCTCGATCCCGATGGCAATCTTATCCTGTTTGCAGGTCCCGCGGATTGATGGTGTTTGCCCGACGGCGTGTGGTCTTGCCGCGCGCGGTCGCGGCAGATTGAAAGCTGGCTCGATGGTGTCCGGGGAGGGCGGAATGGCGCACGCAAAACGCCGCCCCCGGCATTTCGAACGGAACAACTTTCCATCCCAAGCCTTTTTCTGTGGCGTCCGGCGACCTATTTGCGCATGATGCGGCAGCAAGCAGGGAGCGGCATGGCAAAAAACCAGACCAGTCTATCGGCGGGCATCGTGGCGGCTATCCGCAAGCGGCGACCCACCGTCGTCAGCCGGGAGGCGGCGGTCAACCGCGGTGATATCGTCATTGCTTCCTACAATATCCACAAATGCGTCGGTACCGACGGCCGTTTCGATCCGAGCCGAACCGCCCAGGTGATCGGCGAACTCGGGGCTGACATCGTCGCCCTTCAGGAGGCCGATCAGCGCTTCGGCGAACGGGCGGGCTTGCTCGATCTCGAACATCTGCGGCGCGAGGCCCATCTCGTCTCCGTGCCGATCTCGGGCTTTTCCACCAAGGGGCACGGCTGGCACGGCAATGTGCTGCTGCTGCGCGAAGGTGCGGTTTCCGACGTGAAGCAGTTGAAACTGCCAGGTGTCGAGCCGCGCGGCGCGCTGGTCGTCGATCTGGACCTGAAGATCGGGCCGTTGCGGGTGATCGCCGCCCATCTCGGGCTTTTGCGCCATTCCCGCGCCCAGCAGGCGGAAGCGATCATCGAGGCCGCGTCGGATGCCGGCGGGCGCCCCACCTTGCTGATTGGCGACCTCAACGAGTGGCGCATGGGCAAACGCTCGTCGCTCTCCTTCCTCAGCCCCGTTTTCGATCCGTCGCATGCGACGGTCGCGAGCTTTCCATCGCGCTTTCCGCTCTTGCCGCTCGATCGCGTTCTCGGTAATCCCCACAGCTTGGTGACATCGGTCGCCGTGCACGATTCTCCCCTGGCCCGCGTCGCGTCCGATCATCTGCCCGTCAAGGCATCGATCGATCTGAAGGTCGGCAAGCGGGAAGACCACAACAACGAACGGATCGAAGTGAGCCGGGCCGGTTCGGCCTGAGACACTTTCTGGCGGGCAGGTGATGTTGTCCTTTGTTATTGTTGCCGTTGTCGCCGTCGGCGGCGCGCTCGGCGCAGCGATCTTGTACGTCTATGGCCGCTTCGGCCGGCGTCCCCATGGAGAACCGTCCTCGGCGCTTGCCGTCGCCGACCACGACACCGAACTCGATCGGGCGATCGGCCCGCTGCTTCTCACGCGCCAAGCCAGCAACGGCGTCTCGCTGGTCTCCGACAACATCGAGGCTTTTGTCGTCCGGGTTCATGCGGCGCGCCGGGCCGGGCGCAGTCTCGACCTGCAATATTATTACTGGAAAGACGATCTGACCGGGCTGCTGCTGACGCGCGAAATTCTGGCGGCGGCTGACCGCGGCGTCCACGTCCGCCTGCTGCTCGACGATATCAATGCGGGCCTTCACGACCGGATGTGCATCGCGCTCGACGCGCATGCAAACATCGACGTCAGGCTGTTCAATCCCAGCCGTGCCCGCACCGATCGTATCCGCCGGGGTTTCGAGATGGCCATTCGCGCCTTCAGCGCCACCCGCCGCATGCACAACAAACTGTGGGTCGCCGATGCGCGCGTGGCGATCGCCGGCGGACGCAACATCGGCGATGCCTATTTCGACGCGGCGGAACTCTCGAACTTTCGCGACCTCGATATCTGGATGGTCGGGCCGGTGGTCGAGCAGGCGACTTCCATGTTCGACCGCTATTGGAACAGCACGTCCGTGCTGCCCATCGCCAAGCTGCGCACGCCGCGCAAGCACTACCTGCCGGCACTGAGGGATGCGCTCGAAACCCACGCGCGAACGCCTGCCGCCCGCTTCTATCTGGATCGGGTGGCGGACGCCCTGGAGAACGAAACGGTCTACAGCGGCTCGCGCATTCTGCACTGGATCGAAGAGGTCCGGCTCGAGGCCGATCCGCCCGAAAAGGCGCTGATGCAGAAGCGGCAGAACTGGTTGCTGCGCGAACTCTTTCCGCTGATCCAGGCGACAAGGAATGATCTGCGCATCATCTCGCCCTATTTCATTCCCGGCACCGCCGGGACCCGCGAATTGACGGCGCTTGTGAACAGGGGCGCCCGGGTCGCGGTCCTCACCAACTCACTGGCCGCCACCGATGTGGCAGCCGTTCACGGTGGCTACGTCAAGTATCGCCGCAGCCTGGTTCGCGCCGGTATCGAGCTTTTCGAGTTGAAAGAGCAGGGCGATACCGTCGAAAGCCACCGCATGTCGCTGTTCGGTCGACGCAACGCCAGCCTGCACAGCAAGGCCTTCGTCGTTGACGGCCTGAACGGCTTTGTCGGCTCGATGAACTTCGATCCACGATCGGCGTCCTTGAACACGGAGATGGGCGTCGTGTTCACCGATGCGGCGCTCGCGGGCGAACTCGCCGCGATGTTTACGGAGGAGACGGCGCCGTCCGTCAGTTACCGCCTCGGTCTCGATGGCGCGCGGCTCGTCTGGCGAGACCGCACCAACGGAACCGAGCGGTTGCTGCGCCGCGAGCCGGACGCCAGCCTGCTCAGGCGAATGATTGCCGGCATCATCCGTTTCCTGCCGATCGAATCGCAACTTTGACGCCGTCGACCGTATCGTCGGGTTTACCGTTCATTTACCGCGCCGTCGCGAATGCTGTGCGGAAAGCGCAAAAGCCAGGGTGTTGCCAAAGGCGGCGGGGAAAAAATGTTCTATCAGCAATCCCGTGTGGAAGACCGCCGTTCTTCGGTCTGACAGGCGCTGTCGATTAAGCTTATCGAAGCGTGGCGACTTGAAGTGAAGGGTGTTGACACTCTATGTAGGGACAGAAGGCCAATCCTGTGATTCCCGGTTCGCAAAGGTATTGCGGGCCCGATTGATGAAGGTTCGATATGAGAAATCCAGTTGATACCGCCATGGCGCTGGTGCCGATGGTTGTGGAGCAGACCAACCGCGGCGAACGTTCCTACGATATCTTTTCGCGCCTTCTGAAAGAGCGCATCATCTTCATGACCGGTCCGGTCGAAGACCAGATGGCGACGCTCGTCTGCGCCCAGCTTCTGTTCCTCGAGGCGGAAAATCCGAAGAAGGAAATCGCGCTTTACATCAATTCGCCGGGTGGCGTCGTGACAGCCGGCATGGCGATCTACGACACCATGCAGTTCATCAAGCCGGCGGTTTCGACGCTGTGCATCGGCCAGGCTGCTTCGATGGGCTCGCTGCTCTTGGCGGCCGGCCACAAGGACATGCGTTTCGCCACCCCGAATTCGCGCATCATGGTGCACCAGCCGTCCGGCGGCTTCCAGGGCCAGGCCTCCGATATCGAGCGCCACGCCAAGGACATCATCAAGATGAAGCGCCGGCTGAACGAGATTTACGTCAAGCATTGCGGCCGGACCTACGAAGAGGTTGAACAGACGCTCGATCGCGACCATTTCATGAGTTCGGACGAAGCGCTCGGTTGGGGCCTGATCGACAAGGTCATCACATCGCGTGAAGCGATCGAGGCTGCAGAGCAGGCGTGATAACGCGCTTTTGTGTCGCGATAGATGCAATTGTGACACAATTGTAATGGTCAAAGGGGTTTATCGAGGGGGTAAAGCCGCTAAGATGACCCCCTTAATGTTATGTTGAGCTGTGAAGACATAGGGTTCAGACTTAGGTGGGAGAGTCGTTGCGGCCGGAACATGGGCAAATCGCCCTGATACGGTGGGTACTCCCGGAAGCCCTCTTCATGCGGCGCAAGTTATTGCGCGGGGCGAATTGAGTGGTCCGTGACATCTTTTCGAGGATGTCCGACGTGCTGGAAGGAAATGGAAATGAGCAAGGTCAGCGGTAGCAACGGCGGTGACTCGAAGAATACGCTTTATTGTTCGTTTTGCGGCAAGAGCCAGCACGAAGTCCGCAAACTGATTGCCGGACCGACGGTGTTCATCTGCGATGAATGCGTCGAACTCTGCATGGACATCATTCGCGAAGAGAACAAGACCTCGATGGTCAAGTCCCGCGATGGCGTTCCGACCCCCCAGGAAATCATCAAGGTCCTCGACGAATACGTCATCGGCCAGCAGCAGGCAAAGCGCATCCTGTCGGTCGCGGTGCACAACCACTACAAGCGCCTGGCCCATGCGGCCAAGGGCAGCGATGTGGAACTGGCGAAGTCGAATATCATGCTCGTCGGTCCGACCGGCTGCGGCAAGACCTACCTCGCGCAGACACTGGCGCGCATCATCGACGTACCGTTCACCATGGCCGATGCGACGACGCTGACGGAAGCAGGTTATGTCGGTGAGGATGTCGAGAACATCATCCTGAAGCTGCTGCAGGCAGCCGACTACAATGTCGAGCGCGCTCAGCGCGGCATCGTCTATATCGACGAAGTCGACAAGATCTCGCGCAAGTCCGACAACCCGTCGATCACCCGTGACGTTTCGGGCGAGGGCGTGCAGCAGGCACTTCTGAAGATCATGGAAGGCACTGTCGCCTCGGTGCCGCCCCAGGGCGGTCGCAAGCATCCGCAGCAGGAATTCCTGCAGGTGGATACGACCAACATCCTGTTCATCTGCGGTGGCGCATTTGCCGGCCTCGACAAGATCATCTCGGCGCGTGGCGAGAAGACCTCGATCGGTTTCGGCGCAACGGTCCGTTCGCCGGAAGATCGTCGGGTTGGCGAGGTCCTGCGCGAACTCGAGCCGGAAGATCTGGTCAAGTTCGGCCTGATCCCGGAATTCATCGGCCGTCTGCCGGTTCTGGCGACGCTCGAGGACCTCGACGAGGACGCGCTGATCCAGATCCTGTCGGAGCCGAAGAACGCTCTGATCAAGCAGTACCAGCGCCTGTTCGAGATGGAAGACGTCGAGCTGACCTTCCACGAAGACGCGCTGCGCGAGATCGCCCGTCGTGCCATCGTGCGCAAGACCGGCGCGCGCGGCCTGCGCTCGATCATGGAAAAGATCCTGCTCGACACGATGTTCGAGCTGCCGACGCTCGAGGGTGTTCGCGAAGTTGTGATCTCCGACGAAGTGGTGAAGGGGTCGGCACGGCCGCTCTACATCTACTCCGAGCGCTCGGAAGAGAAGACCAACGTTTCGGCCTGATAACCGGTCGATGGATACGATCTGAAAGCCCGCCTCGTGCGGGCTTTTTCGTGAGCTGAACATAGTTGTTGAGATGCGTTGCGCTAACGCCGATTTAACAATTCGGTTGTTGCTAAAGTGTCTTAACAACGCAATGATGTGACGATTCAGTAAAAGGGCCTCGGCCGTTGCCTATCCTTGAAGCCTCGTTTTCCGTCGCAAGGTACGCAACAGCAACCAAGCGTAGTCAGAAGGACCCGGCCATTGGGGGTGGATGTCGCATCGAGCCTTGAAAAGGACTCTCAAGCACTCCACTTTCATGTGGAAATCATGACAACCGGGAGTGCCGCTGTGGCTCCTGGGAACGGGCCCGAAATCGGGACGGAAAGGAAATGACATGACGAGCAAAACGTCTCCGACGACTGAGAGCGCGACCTATCCGGTCTTGCCGCTTCGCGACATCGTAGTGTTCCCGCACATGATCGTGCCGCTCTTCGTCGGCCGCGAGAAGTCGATCCGTGCACTGGAAGAGGTCATGGGGACGGACAAGCAGATCATGCTTGCCACCCAGATCAACGCGACGGATGACGATCCGGAACCGTCCGCGATCTACCAGGTGGGCACGATCGCCAATGTTCTGCAGCTTCTGAAGCTGCCCGACGGCACGGTCAAGGTGCTGGTCGAAGGGCGCACGCGCGCCAAGATCGACAGCTACACGCCACGCGAGGAATTCTACGAGGCAACGGCGCAGGCGCTCGACGAGCCGGAAGAAGATCCGGTCGAGATCGAGGCGCTGAGCCGCTCGGTCGTCTCCGAATTCGAGAGCTACGTAAAGCTCAACAAGAAGATTTCGCCTGAAGTCGTCGGCGTTGCCAGCCAGATCGAAGATTATTCGAAGCTCGCCGATACCGTCGCTTCGCACCTCTCGATCAAGATCGTCGAGAAGCAGGAAATGCTGGAAACCACCAGCGTGAAGATGCGTCTCGAAAAGGCGCTCGGGTTCATGGAAGGCGAGATTTCCGTCCTGCAGGTGGAAAAGCGCATCCGCTCGCGCGTCAAGCGCCAGATGGAGAAGACCCAGCGCGAGTACTATCTCAACGAACAGATGAAGGCGATCCAGAAGGAACTCGGCGACGGCGAAGACGGCCGTGACGAGATGGCCGAAATCGAAGAACGCATCGCCAAGACCAAGCTTTCCAAGGAAGCGCGCGAAAAGGCTGATGCCGAGCTGAAGAAGCTGCGCCAGATGAGCCCGATGTCGGCGGAAGCCACCGTCGTGCGCAACTATCTGGATTGGCTGCTCGGCATGCCCTGGGGCAAGAAGTCCAAGATCAAGACCGACCTTAACCACGCCGAGGAAGTGCTCAACGTCGATCACTTCGGCCTCGACAAGGTCAAGGAACGCATTGTCGAATACCTCGCCGTCCAGGCGCGCTCGACCAAGATCCGGGGCCCGATCCTTTGCCTCGTCGGCCCTCCTGGCGTCGGCAAGACCTCGCTTGCCAAGTCGATCGCCAAGGCGACCGGTCGCGAATATGTCCGCATGGCGCTCGGTGGCGTTCGTGACGAAGCGGAAATCCGCGGTCACCGCCGCACCTATATCGGCTCGATGCCCGGCAAGGTCGTCCAGTCGATGAAGAAGGCCAAGAAGTCCAACCCGCTCTTCCTGTTCGACGAGATCGACAAGATGGGCCAGGACTTCCGCGGCGACCCGTCTTCGGCTCTGCTGGAGGTGCTGGATCCGGAACAGAACTCGACCTTCATGGATCACTACCTGGAAGTCGAATACGATCTGTCCAACGTGATGTTCATCACCACGGCAAACACGCTGAACATTCCGGCGCCGCTGATGGACCGCATGGAAGTGATCCGCATCGCCGGTTACACGGAAGAAGAAAAGCTGGAGATCGCCAAGCGGCATCTGCTGCCCAAGGCGATCCGCGATCACGCGCTGCAGCCGAAGGAGTTTTCGGTCACCGACGGTGCGCTGATGGCAATCATCCAGACCTATACGCGTGAAGCCGGGGTTCGTAACTTCGAGCGCGAACTGATGAAGCTCGCCCGCAAGGCGGTGACCGAGATCATCAAGGGCAAGACGAAGTCTGTGGCTGTTACGGCGGACAATGTCCCAGATTACCTGGGCGTGCCGCGCTACCGTCACGGCGAAGCCGAACGCGACGATCAGGTCGGTGTGGTCACCGGGCTTGCTTGGACCGAGGTCGGCGGCGAACTGCTGACGATCGAAGGCGTCATGATGCCCGGCAAGGGTCGCATGACGGTCACCGGCAACCTGCGTGACGTGATGAAGGAATCGATTTCGGCGGCGGCGTCCTACGTCCGTTCGCGGGCGATCGACTTCGGCATCGAGCCGCCGCTGTTCGACAAGCGCGACATCCACGTGCACGTGCCGGAAGGTGCGACGCCCAAGGATGGCCCGTCGGCCGGTGTTGCCATGGCAACGGCAATCGTCTCGGTGATGACCGGTATTCCGATCTCGAAGGACGTGGCGATGACGGGTGAAATCACCCTTCGCGGTCGCGTCCTGCCGATCGGTGGTCTGAAGGAGAAGCTGCTGGCAGCGCTTCGCGGCGGCATCAAGAAGGTGCTGATCCCAGAGGAGAATGCCAAGGATCTCGCAGAGATCCCTGACAACGTGAAGAACGTCCTCGAGATCATTCCTGTCTCGCGCATGGGTGAGGTGCTTGAGCACGCTCTGGTGCGCGTGCCCGAGCCGATCGAATGGGACCCGGCAAACGAACCGGCGACCGTCGCCGCGGTTGATTCGCAGGACGAAGCCGGCGCATCCATCGCTCACTGATCGTCACGGACCGGCGGCGGCAATAGTGTTGCCGCCGGGTCCAATTGGCAGAAAAACGCTTAAGACCGGCCTTTGGCCGGTCTTTTTTGTTGTAAAAGCACGGCCCAAGCCTTGCATTCCAAGGGATTAGGCGCAATTGGGAATGGCAAGGCGCAGGCGATGCGAAAGCCGCCGCGGCTTAAAAACACAGTTGTTTCGAACCATTTTGAAAGGGGTGGAAACATGAACAAAAATGAGCTCGTGTCTGCCGTTGCTGAGAAGGCCGGACTTTCCAAGACCGACGCATCTTCCGCAGTTGATGCAGTTTTCGAGACCATCCAGGCTGAACTGAAGAACGGCGGCGACATTCGCCTCGTCGGTTTCGGCAACTTCTCCGTTTCGCGTCGCGAAGCCTCCAAGGGCCGCAACCCGTCCACGGGCGCTGAAGTTGACATTCCGGCACGCAACGTTCCGAAGTTCACGGCCGGCAAGGGCCTGAAGGATGCCGTTAACGGCTGATAAGTTTGCTTGACGGCCGGATACGAGGCCGGCAGTCCAAGTCTTGAAGGGTTCGGCTCACGCCGGACCCTTTTGCGTTGCGGCGACCTTGCAGCCGCGCAGTCTTTCGTCTACGGCTCGATCTGTTCTCAGGGCGGGGTGAAAGTCCCCACCGGCGGTAAGGGTTTCGGCCCAAGCCCGCGAGCACTTCCGGCGTCTCGGCAATGGAAGGTAGCAGATCCGGTGCAATTCCGGAGCCGACGGTCACAGTCCGGATGGAAGAGAATGAACGAGGTGCGAGGGGCAGAGCTGCCCGTCGTCGCATACGGCGTTCATGCGTCCTGATTTGTGTTGGTCCCTGTTTGCGGATGAAGGACATGAATCAGACTACCCAAGTGCTTTTTACCTCCCGTGCCGTGGCCGGCGCCGCCTGGATGATCCTGGCCGGGGTCGCCTTTGCCTTGCTCAATGTCGTCACCCAATGGATGACGATGCAACTCGGCTACTCCGCGACGTCGACGGCCTTCTGGCAATATGCCTTCGCGCTTGTCTTTTCCCTGCCGTTCCTGCTGCGGGTCGGTCTGTCGGCGATGCGCACCGATTACCCCTGGCGCCATGTCGTTCGCGTTGGACTTGCTGCACTGGGCGTTGCGGCATGGGTGTCGGGCCTTGCCTCCGTCCCGATCTGGCAAGCCATCGCGCTGGTGATGACGTCGCCATTCTTCATCATTCTCGGCGCACGCCTTTTCCTCGGCGAGCGCGTGGGGGCTGCGCGCTGGGCCGCGGCCGCCGTCGGCTTTGCCGGTGCCACCATCATCCTGCAGCTCTGGTCGGAGACTTTCACCTGGGCGGCGCTGCTGCCGGTCCTGTCGGCTTTGCTCTGGGGCGCGTCGTCGCTCATCACCAAGAGCCTGACAGGCATCGAGCGCCCTGAAACGATCACGGTCTGGCTGCTGGTCCTCCTGACGCCGATCAACGGCGTGCTGGCGCTATCGGCAGGGTTCGTCGTACCGAGTGGGACGATCCTCGCGCTTCTCGTCCTGGCAGGCCTGCTGACGGTGGTGGCGCAATATCTTCTGACCCTTGCATACAGCGTTGCCGACGCGGCTTATGTGCAGCCCTTCGACGATCTCAAGCTGCCGCTCAATGTGCTGGCCGGTTGGCTGGTCTTCGGCTACGCACCGAGCGGCTATCTGTGGCTCGGGGCCATCCTCATCCTCGGCGCCTCGCTTTTCATCATGCGGCACGAGATGAATCGCGAGCGCAGAACCGCATAGCGCCACGCTGCACAACAAAGGCGCGGGATTGTCATGCGCCTGTCATCGCCATCCCGCAGAAACCCCCTTGTTTTGAAGATTCGAACTGGGGGATTTCATGACCATTTCATCATGCAGAACGGCACTTGCCGCCATGCTTCTCGCGTCCGTCGCATTTCCGGCCGCAGCCGAACCGGTGTTCAATCGCATCGCGTCCTTCGCAGTGGCCGACAACCTGCCTGAAGGCGATGCCCGCAAGGAAGCGACATCGGCGGAAATCATCACTGCCACCGAAGACGGCAACACGCTGATCTATTCCGATAGCCCCGGCAAGCGCATCGGTCTCATCGACATCACCGATGCCAAGACACCGAAGCCGGCCGGCATCGTCGGTTTCGATGGCGAGCCGACATCGGTTGCCGTCGCAGGTGGAAAGGCCCTGGTCGCGGTCAACACCAGCGAGAGCTTCACCAAGCCGTCGGGTTTCCTTGCCACCGTCGATGTCGCCTCCAAAAGGATCGAAGCGACCTGTGATCTCGGTGGCCAGCCGGACAGCGTTGCCGTCAACAAGGACCGGACGCTGGCGGCGATCGCCATCGAGAACGAGCGTGACGAAGAGGTCAACGACGGCAAGATCCCGCAGATGCCGGCCGGCGACCTGGTAATCCTGTCGCTGAACGACGGCGTTGCCGATTGCGCCACGATCAAGCACGTGACCCTGACCGGCCTTGCCGAGGTTGCCGGCGACGATCCGGAGCCGGAATTCGTCTCCTTCAACGGCAAAGACGAGATCGCGCTGACGCTCCAGGAGAACAACCACATCGTCATCATCGACGCCAAGTCGGCAACGGTGAAGACGCATTTCTCCGCAGGCAGCGTCGACCTCAAGGACATCGATACCAAGCGCGACGGCGCGATCGCCTTCAAGGACGAGCAGCCCGGCCGCAAGCGCGAGCCCGATGCCGTCAAGTGGCTCGACGACAACCGCATCGTCGTCGCCAACGAAGGCGACTATAAGGGCGGTTCGCGTGGCTTCACCGTCTTCGACACGTCAGGCAAGGTGTTGTTCGAATCGGGCGCAAGCTTCGAACACGTGATCGCATCGATCGGCCATTATCCCGAGAAGCGTTCTTCGGCCAAGGGCGTCGAGCCGGAGGGCCTGGAGGCCGCAAAGTTCGGCAACGACAATCTGTTCTTCGTGCTTGCCGAGCGTGCATCCGTCGTCGGCGTCTACAAGGATACCGGCGCTGAACCGGAGCTCCTGCAGTTGCTGCCGTCGGGCATCTCGCCTGAAGGTGCCGTCGCCATCCCGTCGCGCAACCTGCTTGCTACCGCCAACGAGGTCGATCTCGGCGAGGACGGCGGCGCGCGTTCACACGTGATGCTCTATGAGCGCGGTGAAGGCGTGGCCGCCTATCCGCAAATCCGCTCGGCCGACAAGGATGGTTTGCCGGTCGGTTTCGGCGCGCTTTCGGGCCTGGCCGCCGTGGCCGACAAGCCGGGCTTCCTGCGCGCCGTCAACGATTCGGTTTACGCATCGCAGCCGACCATCTTCACCATCGACGCGACGCAGAAGCCGGCGCTGATCACCGAAGCCCTTCGCATCACCCGCGATGGCGCGCCGGCACAGAAGCTCGACATCGAAGGCATCGCCAATGACGGGGAAGGGGGCTTCTGGCTCGTTTCGGAAGGCAATTCCGACAAGCTCTACAGCCACGCCCTGCTGAAGGTGAACAAGAAGGGTGAGATCAAGAAGGAGATCGCGCTTCCCGAAGCTTTGCGTGCCGGCGAAACCCGCTTCGGTTTCGAGGGTGTGACGGTTGTTGGCGAAGGCGACGACCAGGTTCTGTGGATGGCGGTGCAGCGCGAGTGGAAGGACGACCAGAAGGGCTTCGTCAAGCTCGTCTCCTACAAGCCGTCGAGCGAAGAATGGGGCGCCGTTCGCTATCCGCTCGAAAAGGCTGATGGCGGCTGGGTCGGCCTGTCGGAAATCTCGGTCCACGGCGACTATGCCTACATCATCGAACGCGACAACCTGATCGGCCAGGCTGCCAAGCTGAAGAAGCTCTATCGCGTGGCGCTCGCAGAGTTGAAGCCGGCAGAACTTGGCGGCGAACTGCCTGTCGTCAAGAAGGAAGAGGTTCGCGACCTTATCCCCGATCTGAAGGCTCTGAACGGTTACGTCGTCGACAAGGTCGAAGGCTTCACCGTTGATGCAGCCGGTAACGGCTATGTCGTCACCGACAATGACGGGGTCGATGATTCCTCCGGTGAAACGCTGTTCTTCTCCATCGGTGCCATCGACGCGATGTAAGCGTCTGGCCAGGAGAAAAACGGAAGAGGCCGGGACATGACGTCCCGGCCTCTTTCTGTTCCGGACAGCTCTAATGGGGAAGAATGCGCCTAGCGTGCTACCGCGATCTGCGCGGCTTCCGCCTCGTCCTTGCGCTTGCGGATCTCGTCGGTCCTGTCCACCAGCTTGCCGACGATATCGAAGAGCTGATCCAGCTCCTTATCGTCCAGCGCGGAGAAGATCTCCTCGATCAGCTGCTTGCGCGGATGTTCGGCGGCCTCCAGTATGACGCGGCCGGTATCGGTGATCGAGACGATCTTGGCGCGACGGTCCTCGGGGTCCGGCTTGCGCGTCACCAGCCGGTCGCGCTCCAGGCCATCGATCGCTTCGGTGACGGTTCGTGGCGCAAAGTTCAATGCGCAGGCGATATCCGTTGAGCGACAAGGGCCGAGCTTGCTCAGGAAGAACAGGAATTTGCTGCGCGCCAGCGAAACGCCTTCCTCCGTCATGGACTCGTTCACCAGCCGATGGACGCGGTGGTAAAGCTCAAACAGCCTGTCGGAAACTTCAAATGTCTTCTTCATGATCATCGTTGGAAATTTGTGAGGTGCCATGTGAAATGGCAGCAACATTATTGATAGTTACAATTGCTACATTTGTCGACTAAAACCTCTGCCGTTTCACGGTAACGGCTCCTACAGACAAGAAACGGCCCCCGTTTCCGGGGGCCGTTTGACTTGCAAGCGGAAGAAATTAGCCCGTTCGGACTATGCCGCCCAGCGCGATGATCCGGCCGAAGTCTTGTGGCCGTAACCGGAAGCCTCGGCCAAAGTGAAGCGGGCGATCAGTTCGCGTAGACGTCCTGCTTCCTGTGCGAGCGTCGCGCTTGCCGCGTTTGCCTCTTCGACCATGGCCGCGTTCTGCTGGGTCACATGGTCCATCTGGTTGACGGCGGTGTTGACCTCCGAAAGACCGGCGGACTGTTCCTGCGCGGATACGGCGATAGCATCCATGTGCTGGTTGATCGTCACGATGAAGCCTTCGATGGTGCGCAGCGCTTCGCCAGTTTCGCGAACGAGCTTGACGCCGCTCTGCACCTCGACGGCCGAATTGCGGATCAGGTCCTTGATCTCCTTGGCAGCATTGGCCGAGCGCTGCGCCAGTTCGCGCACTTCCTGGGCGACGACCGCAAAGCCCTTGCCGGCATCGCCAGCGCGCGCGGCCTCGACGCCTGCATTCAACGCCAGAAGGTTGGTCTGGAACGCGATTTCGTCGATGACGCCGATGATATTGGAAATCTGGCTCGACGAATGCTCGATGCGACCCATGGCGTCGATGGCGCCGGAGACGATGGCGCCCGACTTGTGGGCGCTTTCGTTTGCCTGGCTGGCGATGGCGCGGGCTTCGTTGGTCCGCTTGGAGGAGCTGCCGACATTGACCGTGATCTCATCGAGCGCGGCGGCCGTTTCCTCGAGCGATGCGGCCTGCTGTTCCGTGCGGCGCGACAGGTCGTCGGCGCTCTGGCTGACTTCGCGCGCTCCGCTGTCGATGCTGCCCGAGCTCGACGATACGGCTGCCAGCGTGTCGGCGAGTTGCGCGACAGCCTGGTTGAGGTCATGGCGGAGCTGTTCGAAATCCGGCGCGAAGGGCTCGTTGAGCTGGAATGCGAGGTCGCCGGCCGCAAGGCGGCGAAGACCGGTTGCAAGGCCAGCGGTGGCTTCCTGCAGGCGATGCTGGGCGGCGGCCTCGGCGTCTTCGGTCACGCGGCGACGCTCGGCTTCTGCCTGCGAACGCTGCACCTTGGCATCTTCCTCGAGCTGCAGATTGGAGATGGCCGCCTCGCGGAACACCTCGACGGCACGGGCCATCTCGCCAATCTCATCCTTGCGCGCACCATAGGGAATGGCGGTGGCGGTGTCGCCGTTTGCAAGGCCTGCCATCGAGCGGGTGATGATCTGGATCGGCCGGGCGATACCGCGGATCGCATAGAAGATCGCGCCGAGCACGATCAGGGCGGCAACGGCGATCACGGCGATTTCGATCATTCGGATCTGGTCGTGAGTCGCCGAGCTGGCGGCAACGGCAGCATCGGCGCCTGCGAGGTTGAGGGCGCGCATTTCCTTGATCGCCTGATCGACCTGCTGTTCCGTTTCGCGCATCTCGACCTTGAATACGCTCTGCGCCTTCATATTTTCGAGATTGTTGGAGAGCTTGACCATGCCGGCGGAGACCGAGAGGTAGGCCTCGTAGGCGCCCTTGACCTTTTCCAGCGCGGCTTTGTCGGCATCGGTCACCATCAGGGCCGCATATTCGTCGGAAAGCTTGCCGAAGCCGCTCACGGTTTCGCCGATAACCTTTTCGGCCGCCTTCTTCTCGAACGGCGTCAGGGAGATGAGATGCCGGGCAAACGCCATGCGTGTGTCGGAAAGCTGCGTTTCAAGGGCGCGCGAGAGAGAGACACGCGGCAACCATGTGGTGGCGATCTCGTTGTTGCGCTCGTTCATCATCTTGATGCCGCCGAGGGAGGCGACCGCGAGCACGGTGACGATGAGACCGACCATCAGGAAAAGGGCAATAAGGGTGTGTGATATCTTTAGGCGCGACATGAATAACTCCGGAAAAACGGCGTCCGCAAAAGCTTGTGCATGAATAAGTCGTTCCGGCTCTTGATCGTCATGACGGAGCGGATGCCGAAGCAGGGAGTCATTCCTGTGCTTGGCGGCACGCAAAGTGCAGCCGCGCGGACCCTAGCCAACAAGTTCTTACAAAAGCGCTAATCGATTAAAGTGAGTATAATCTGATATTTGCACGTAAGATTTCGCATTTTGGCGGTGCAGCATCTCATGTCGAATCTGCGGGCTTCATGTATCAGTCAGCGCTTTACTTGCCAGACCTGAACGCGTGGTTAGTGACTGCTGTGTGTGCGTGGATGACGCAATCGGCAGCATTGACGGACGTGGCGCCAGCGGGCCATGGTCGCCCATGCCTTTCCGCTTCGTTCACACCGCCGATCTTCATCTTGATTCCCCCCTGCGCAGCCTGGCGCTTCGAAACACGGATCTCGCCGACATCGTGCGCGGCGCGACCCGGCAAGCGCTTGTGCGGATCGTCGACCTCTGCCTTGCCGAGGAGGTCGACGCCCTGCTGATCGCTGGTGACCTCTATGACGGCAATCAGACGTCGATGAACACGGCACTGTTCCTGGCCGGCGAACTGCGCCGCCTGGATGAGGCGGGCATCCGCGTCTTCATCATTCGCGGCAATCACGATGCGCAATCGCAGGTGACCAATGAATTGACGTTGCCGCCGTCGGTGCATGTCTTCAAGGGACGCAGCAAGGCGGTTCTGGCAAAGACGCTGGAGAGCGGCCGCGACGTCTATGTTCACGGCATGAGTTTTGCCAACCCGCACGCGGCCGAAAGCCTGCTGCCGTCCTTTCAGCCGCCGGCAGCCGGGGCCATAAACATCGGCATGCTGCATACGAGCCTTGCCGGCGCTGCCGGCCATGATCTCTATGCTCCCTGCAGCGTGGCCGATCTGCAGGCGCACGGGTTCGACTACTGGGCGCTTGGCCATGTCCATCAGCGTCAGGTCCATGCCAGCGAGCCCTTTGTCGTCATGCCAGGCATGCCACAGGGACGCGACATCAACGAAGCTGGAGCCAAGGGCGTAACGCTCGTGACGGTGAACGACGAAGGACGCCTTTCGATCGAGGAGCGACCGATTGGCCTAGCCACCTTCGCGCGCATGAACCTCGACCTCACCGGGGTTTCTGAGTGGAGCGCCATGCTTGATGTGGTTGCGCGTGCTTTCCAGCGGTCTCGAGAGACGGTCGCCGACAATGTCATCCTGCGCCTGACCGTGAGCGGAGCGACGCCTCTTGCCTGGCGCCTGCGCCGCGATGGCGATCTGCTGCAAGCCGAGATCGACAATGTGGCGGCCGGCATAGGCGGCTGCTGGGTCGAGAAGATCGAGCTCGATTGCCGCAGTCCCGACGCCGAAAGCTCGACGGCGATGGCCGATCCGGTCGACGAATTGGCGGCGTTGGTTTCAAGCGATGTGGTGCCGGCGCATGGCTTTCGACAGGAAGTTCGCGCCGCATTGGAGGAGTTGCTGCAGCAACTGCCTCCGGAGCTGCGCCAGACCCTTGCGCCGGATGAGGCTGCGGTCGAAAAACTCGCGTTCGATGCCGGGGTATCCGGGGCGGCTGAGGTGCTCGCGCATCTCCACGGCTGCGCCAGCGTGGGGGCACGCTGATGCGGTTGCGCGAACTCGATCTGGTGCGGTACGGCAAGTTTACCGAGCGCCGCCTCGATTTCGGTCCGCAGACGCCGGGCAGCCCCGACCTGCATATCGTCTACGGCCCCAATGAGGCCGGCAAGTCGACGCTGTTTTCCGGCTTCCTGGATCTGCTCTTCGGCATCGAGCATTACAGCGGCTATGGCTTTCTGCATCCCTACCAGACCATGCGGGTCGGCGGCACACTGGAGGCTGCAGGACGCACCCATCGCGCCTACCGGATAAAACGCAAGGCAAATACGCTGGTGGGAGCCGACGATCAGCCGCTGCCGGACAACCTGTTTTCCGCCTCGCTCGGCTCGATCGACCGCGCAACCTATCGCATGATGTTTTCGCTCGACGACGACAGCATCGAGCAAGGCGGGGAGGCGATCCTGAAGAGCGAGGGGGAACTCGGCTCGCTGCTTTTTTCCGCCAGTTCCGGTCTGCCGGACAGCGCGGCGGTCCTGTCTGCGTTGCGCGCTGACGCGGACGGCTTTTTCCGTCCGCAGGCCCGAAAGCACCAGCTCTCCGAACTCAAGGCGGAACTCGACGCGCTGAAGGCCGAGCGCAACGGCCTGGATGTCAATGCCCGCGGATATGCTGCGTTGCGCAAGACGCTGCTTGCCGCGCGCGAGCGGCACGATGCGTCGATGGCACGTCGCGTCGAGCTGCGCGTGGAGCGCGACAGGTTGAAGGCCCAGTTGGATGCCTTGCCGCTCTTTCGGCGGCTTGAAGCTTTGCGCGCCGATCTGGCAAGGGCACCAGCGCTGCCGCGTGCTCCGTCGGAGTGGGCTACGGAATTGCCCGCGCTGCGTCGGCGCGACATAGAAATAGCCGCCCGTTTGCGTCGTCTCGCGGACGAAAGCCGTCGTCGGCAGCAGGAATTGGAAGATCTGCCGCGCGACGCGACGGCCCTCGAGCTGATGGAGCGCTTGAACGCGCTTGAGGAGACGGCGCTCGATGCGCGCTACATAACGGCGGCACGCGACATGCCGGCCCGGATCGACGAACTGTCGCGCACGACAACGGAAATTTCCGCCCGCCTTGTCCGGCTGGGCGTGCCGGTGGACCGGGATCCGGCATCGCTGCTGCTCACGACGTCCACAGGCGCCCGCCTGCAGGAGCTTTCCCGGCAACACTCCGCGCTCAACGAGCGTGTGGCCTCCGCTCGACAGGAGATGGAGGGTGCCAAACGCCTGGAGCGCGAGGCGGCGACCGCCATGTCGCAATTGCCGGCCGCAGGCGATCCGGATGTCGATCCTGGCGCGCTCGTCGAGCGAATGCGGCGTCTGCGACAGGACGACTGCGCACTCAGGCTGAAGGCTGCGAGACAGTCGCTCATGCGCCTGGATCTGGATCTTGCCGACAGGCTGGCGACGCTGCAGCCCTTTACCGGCAGCACCGACGATCTGGCCGGTCTGCCGGTGCCTGCTGCTGGCACGATCGAAATCTGGCGGCGAGAGCTCGTGGCGCAGGATGAAAGACGCTTGCGCCTTGCCGATCGAGTTGCCAGCGGGGCCGAGCACTTGGCTGGGGACGAGGCGCGCCTGGCCCAGCTGACGGCTTCGGGCGGCGCAATCGACGACGACGCATCCGCCGAGCTTCGCCAGCACCGCCAGCGCGCCTGGGAACAGCATAAGGTCCGGCTGGACGCGGCGACAGCGGCGCTCTTTGAAGACGCGTTGGATCGTGACGACGATGCGACGGCGTTGCGGCTTGCCGAAGCGGCCAAGGTTGCCGACATGCGCGCGCTCGCCGTGTCGGTTGCCGAGCGCAAGGGCCGCATCGATGCGCTGGAGCGGCAGCAGCGTGCGCTGACAAAGGACATGTCGGAGGTTCTGGACGCGGTGGAAGCCGCGGCAGCCGCATGTGGATTACCCAACGTCAGGCAGTTAACGCAGCTTGAGGCATGGCTCACGGCGCGACTTTCGGCGCTTGACGTTCGAGCGCAGCAACGCGCAACGCGGTTCGAACTCGATCGCGCCCAGGCCGACGAGGACGAAGCACGCGATGTACTGAAAGGTTTACTGGCCGAGATTGGTGTAACGGCGCAGTTGCCGCAGCGGTTCGACGACCTCATAGCGTTCGCGGAAAACGCTGTCGCTCAGGTCCAGGCGGCGCTTTCCGCCGGCAAGGCGGCGCGCGAGGCTGCGCGGCGTGCCGGCGATATGGTGGAGCAACGTCAGTCGGCATTGCTTCTGGCGGAAGACGCGCTGTCCTCCTGGCAGGCGCAGTGGGAGCAATCGCTGTCGACCACCTGGCTTGCCGGCTCGCCAGAGCGGCTGTTGCCTGATCAGGTTTCACCGATGCTCGCGGTCCTGCAGGAGCTCGACAAGCTGGTGCAGCGCAAGGCGGACCTCGACCACCGCGTCGCCGGCATGCGCAAGGACCAGGTGATGTTTGAGACGGCGATCGCGGATCTGGCCGGAGAATCCTCCGGGGAAGAACCGCTTTCGACCTTCGCGGCCATGAAGGCGCGCGTCGGCGAAGCTGAAAAACAGGAGGATCGGCGCACCGCGCTGTTGAAGGAACTTGCCCGGCTTGAGGAGGAAAGCCGCGATGTGGCGGCCGAGCAGGACCTGCACGACGCCCGCAAACGTCTGATCCTCGATTTCTTCGACTGCGAGACCCTGGATGAAGCCGGGTTGCGACTGGACGCCTCCCGCGAACAGGAGAGGTTGCGCCAGCGAATCGCCGAATCGGAGGCTGATCTCGTCCTGCGCCTCGGCGTCCCCAGTTGCGCGGATGCCGAGGCGTTGCTGGCCACGCTTGAGGACGAGACGCTCCGGCAGGCGCTGGTTGGCGTCGAAGCGCTGCTGGAAGAGAGCGACCGGGACGTCAGCGAACTGCATGCCGATATGCGGACCAAGGAAGCAGCGCTCGATGGCGTCGCCGGCGACGACACTGTCGCCGCGCTCGACCAGCGCCGCCGCACGCTGCTGCTGGAAATGGAGGCGAAAGCGCTCGGCTATCTCCGGCTGAGGGCCGGGTTGATCGCCGCCGAGCAGGCGCTGCGGCTCTTCCGCGAGCGCCATCGCAGCGCCATGATGCGGCGCGCTTCGGAAACGTTCAGCCGGATCAGCGGCGGCGAGTATAGCGGCCTGTCGGCACAGCCCGAGAAGGGCCAGGAGTTTCTGATTGCCAACGCTGCCGGCGGCGGATCGAAGCTGGCGCGCGATCTTTCAAAGGGTACGCGCTTTCAGCTTTATCTGTCACTGCGGATCGCGGGTTATCACGAGGTTGCTGCGGCACGAGAAACCCTGCCTTTCATCGCCGACGACATCATGGAAACCTTCGACGACGGCCGTGCCGGCCGCGCCTTCGAATTGATGGCGGGGATGGCACGCGTCGGTCAGGTGATCTATCTCACTCACCATGAGCATCTCTGCGACATTGCTCGGGCGGCTTGCCCTGAGGTGACTATCCACAGGCTATGACGACCGCACGCAGGCAATAAGTTTCAGGCGAATTATCGCCATGACCTGGAGGAACGGCAGATGGAGATCATACCCGCTGGATCGCGACCCTCGGCTCGGCCCCCGGCCGCGTATTTTACCGGGGTCGTCAGGCAGGATCCCGTCATCGAGGCGGCCGAGCCGGCGCGCGTGCGTGCCGTCAACGTGACGTTCGAGCCAGGGGCGCGCACCGCGTGGCATACGCACCCGCTCGGGCAGACGCTGGTGGTCACATCCGGCCGCGGCCTTGCACAGGTCTGGGGCGGGCCGATGCGCGAGATAAGGGCAGGAGACGTGGTCTGGTTTCCTCCGGGCGAAAAGCACTGGCATGGTGCCGCGCCCGATACAGCCATGTCTCACCTCGCCATTCAGGAGGCGCTCGACGGCAAGGCTGTCGATTGGCTCGAGCATGTCGATGACGCGCAGTATCACGGCGCCTAGCCGGTTCAGTTGCGATTCGATGTCGCCGGAGATGGTCTGACGAATCGTCCGCGCGGTCGCCCGCAGCCCGCTACGTCAGCAAGGAGCTTTACGCATGGGATCAGGCTCACCGGTCGCATGCTCGTCGATGCGCGCCGCTTGTGCGGCGGGCACGGCTGCGGGAGCAACCGGAGAGGCAAGATAGAGAGCGGCAGTCGTCCCTGCATAGAACGCGGCGACACCCAAGAATTCTGAATATTTCGATGTAACATGCTGTGAAGAAATGGTGGGCGATGACGGACTCGAACCGCCGACATCCTCGGTGTAAACGAGGCGCTCTACCAACTGAGCTAATCGCCCTTCAGCGTCCGGACCAGATGTGTCCGCCGCGTCGGTGGCCGTGATCTAGGCGTAACCGAAAAAAACCGCAAGAGCATTTCCGTCGTTTTTTCGATTTTTTTTGTTCGAGGCGACAGAAGCGCAGGAGTTGTCGGGTTTTCGCGTTGTGGAAAAAGCGGCGAGCTGAGGCTGTGGAAAACGACTGCCGGTCTCGTGGCAATCTTCGCACGAATCCGTCGATCGGTGCTGATACGATTCTCTCACCTGGGCCGATGCTGACACATCAATCAAGCATATGACGCCAAGATCCGGCAACGCACCACCATCGGAAGGCTTCTCAGCGGCGGCGGGATCCTTGATTGCTGCGTGAGCATTGTTCCGCGCAACGCGCCGAGCTGCAAATCCGATCGGGGCTGCCTTAAATGGTCCCCATCAACGAGACTTGGCAGAATATCTGCGCATCGGCTTACCGCACGCCGGAACGTCCCGCCGTACAAGGGCAAGCGAGCTTGCAGTGACAGGGGAGGGAGAAGTTCGCATTGACGTTGCCTGTGGATCAAATTTGGCTCTGTCACGGATTTGTCTCCAAACACGCTTGACACCCAAATGCGAACCGCTTAGTTAGCCGCTCATCGAACGGGCAAGCCCGCTTCGGTGCCGGGGCGGAAACGCTCCAGCCACTTCAAGATGATGCGGGTGTAGCTCAGTCGGTTAGAGTGCCGGCCTGTCACGCCGGAGGTCGCGGGTTCGAGCCCCGTCACTCGCGCCATTCTTGACATGGTTAGACTAGAGGCATTCTCAGGAAGCGCCGATAGTGGTAATACTGACCCCTTGGGTCATATGCGCGGGTGTAGCTCAGTCGGTTAGAGTGCCGGCCTGTCACGCCGGAGGTCGCGGGTTCGAGCCCCGTCACTCGCGCCATTTACCACTTTATTTCCTCCGATATAATCCGATATAACATGAGTGCGAGAAGCCTCTTTTGCGGTGCGGCAATCTGTCCTTCAGCTGCCGTTTTTACCGTAAAGTCTGGCTATCCCTGCAAATCAGCGCTTTGCCGCGGCACGTCGTCCAATCCTGTGTCGTGAACCGGTTTAAATGCCCCTCAAAGGCTTGCGCGCAAGCGCGGGCTGCGCTAACCACTCTGGCGTTGCAACATATTTTTCGGCCTGTGAGATTTGTTGATTGGCGCTCTCCCATGCGCCCTCCCGCAGGCAGGGACGGATAACAATGACTGAACTTCTCGGTTCCTATGTTCCGATCGCGATTTTCATTGGAATCGCACTTGTGATCGGCGTGGCACTTTTGATTGCCCCCTTCGCCGTTGCGTTCAAGGCGCCTGATTCGGAAAAGCTGTCGGCCTACGAGTGTGGTTTCAATGCGTTCGACGATGCGCGCATGAAGTTCGACATTCGTTTCTACCTTGTGTCGATCCTCTTCATCATCTTCGACCTGGAAGTCGCTTTCCTCTTCCCATGGGCCGTTTCGTTCCACCAGTTGGGCTGGTTCGGATTCTGGTCGATGATGGTCTTCCTCGGCGTGCTGACGATCGGCTTTATCTATGAATGGAAGAAGGGAGCGCTGGAATGGAACTAGCATCCGGCACCACGCTCGTTGCGCCCAAGCCGAAGGGGATCATCGATCCCTCGACCGGCAAGCCGATCGGCAGCAATGATGCATTCTTCGGCGAGATCAACAACGAGCTCGCCGACAAGGGTTTTCTGGTTACCTCGACCGATGAGCTCATTACCTGGGCGCGCACCGGCTCGCTGATGTGGATGACCTTCGGCCTGGCTTGCTGCGCCGTCGAGATGATGCAGATGTCGATGCCGCGTTATGACGCCGAGCGCTTCGGCTTTGCGCCGCGTGCTTCGCCGCGCCAGTCCGACGTGATGATCGTCGCCGGCACGCTGACCAACAAGATGGCGCCCGCACTCCGCAAGGTCTACGACCAGATGCCGGAGCCGCGTTACGTGATCTCGATGGGTTCGTGCGCCAATGGCGGCGGCTACTATCACTATTCCTATTCCGTCGTGCGTGGCTGCGACCGTGTCGTGCCCGTTGATATCTATGTGCCAGGCTGTCCTCCCACGGCAGAAGCGCTGCTTTACGGCGTGCTTTTGCTGCAGAAGAAGATCCGCCGGACCGGCACGATCGAACGCTAAGGGTAGGGGGTTCTGAACATGATTGAAGCCCTGAAAGAGCTTGCCTCCTATCTGCGCGAGACGCGCAGCCAGTTGATTTCGGACGCCGCGATCAACTACGGCGAGCTGACGCTGACGACGACCGCTGCAAACCTGATCGAGCTGTTGACGTTCCTGCGCGACGACGTGCAGTGCGCCTTTATCAACTTCGTCGATGTCTGCGGTGTCGACTGGCCGCAGCGCGAGCAGCGTTTCGACGTTGTTTATCACCTCCTGTCGCCGCGCCAGAACCTGCGTGTGCGCATCAAGGTTGCCACCGGCGACGGCGAGCCCGTGCCGTCGGCCACCGGCGTCTTTCCAGGCGCCGACTGGTTCGAGCGTGAAGCCTACGACATGTACGGCATTCTGTTTACCGGGCACCCGGACCTGCGTCGCATCCTGACGGACTACGGTTTCGAAGGGCATCCGCTGCGCAAGGACTTTCCGGTTACCGGGTTTGTCGAGGTTCGTTATGATGACGAAGCCAAGCGCGTCGTCTATGAGCCCGTCGAACTGAAGCAGGAATTCCGGAACTTCGATTTTCTCTCACCGTGGGAAGGGACCGAATATGTCCTGCCCGGCGACGAGAAGGCGAAAGCACGGTGAGACTAAGGCGGCCCGCGGCAGCCCTTTTGGGGCGCCGTCCGGCCTGGAGCAATCGGTATGACCGAACATAACGTCCGTAATTTCAACATCAACTTTGGTCCGCAGCATCCGGCGGCGCACGGCGTTCTGCGTCTGGTGCTCGAGCTTGATGGCGAAATCGTCGAGCGCGTCGACCCGCATATCGGCCTGCTGCACCGCGGCACCGAGAAGCTGATCGAGACCAAGACCTATCTGCAGGCTGTCCCTTACTTCGATCGGCTCGACTACGTCGCGCCGATGAACCAGGAGCACGCTTTTGCGCTTGCCGTGGAAAAGCTGACCGGAACCGAAGTACCGATCCGCGGGCAGCTGATCCGTGTTCTCTACTCGGAAATCGGCCGCATCCTGTCGCATCTTCTGAACGTGACCACGCAGGCCATGGACGTCGGCGCGCTGACGCCGCCGCTGTGGGGCTTCGAAGAGCGCGAAAAGCTGATGGTGTTCTATGAGCGTGCCTGCGGCGCGCGCATGCACTCGGCTTATTTCCGGCCCGGCGGTGTCCACCAGGACCTGCCGCACGAGCTGGTCGAAGACATCGGCAAGTGGATCGATCCCTTCCTGAAGACCGTCGACGATATCGACGAGCTCCTGACCGGCAACCGCATCTTCAAGCAGCGCAACGTCGATATCGGCGTCGTCAAGCTGGATGACGCCTGGGCCTGGGGTTTCTCCGGCGTGATGGTTCGCGGTTCGGGTGCCGCCTGGGACCTGCGCCGCTCGCAGCCCTACGAATGCTATTCGGACATGGAATTCGACATTCCGATTGGCAAGAACGGCGACTGCTTCGATCGTTACCTCATCCGCATGATCGAAATGCGCGAGTCGGCCAAGATCATGCGCCAGTGCGTCAACCGCCTGCTCGGCGACGCCAAGGTCGGCCCGGTCTCGTCGATGGACGGCAAGATCGTTCCGCCGAAGCGCGGCGAGATGAAGCGCTCGATGGAAGCGCTGATCCACCACTTCAAGCTCTACACCGAAGGCTACCACGTGCCGGCGGGCGACGTTTATGCCGCCGTTGAAGCGCCCAAGGGCGAATTCGGCGTCTATCTCGTCTCCGATGGCAGCAACAAACCCTATCGTTGCAAGATCCGTGCCCCGGGCTATGCGCATCTGCAGGCGATGGACTTCCTCTGTCGCGGACACCAGCTTGCCGACGTTTCGGCCGTGCTGGGCTCCCTCGATATCGTGTTCGGTGAGGTGGATCGCTGATGCGTTTCGCGCCCCTTGCAATGGCTGGACTTCTTTTGGCTGCACCGGCGGCATCCGCTCAGGATTCCGCGAGCACCGAAGCATCCGCCGGCATGCGCGGGGGATCGATGGCCGATCTCGTGGCCAAGGGCTACGAGATCAAGGCAGCCGTGGCCAATGGCACGCGCTACATCGTATTTTTACAAAAAGACCAGTCGGCCTATGCCTGCGAGTTCGTTTCGGTGACGAAGTCGCG
Organism: Hyphomicrobiales bacterium; assembly: GCA_900469625.1. Taxonomy (GTDB): domain Bacteria; phylum Pseudomonadota; class Alphaproteobacteria; order Rhizobiales; family Rhizobiaceae; genus Ensifer. The sequence goes on along the minus strand of UBXV01000038.1, from coordinate 79,351 downwards.
GTGTGGATCGATTAACTGATAAGGTGTCGTGAAGAATGTCTGTTCGTCGACTAGCCGAAGACAATGTCCAGCCGGCCGCTTTCGCGTTCAATCGCGAAAATGCCGCCTGGGCACAAATGACAATCCAGAAGTATCCGAAAGGCCGCGAGCAGTCCGCGGTCATTCCGCTGTTGATGCGGGCGCAGGAGCAGGACGGCTGGGTAACGAAGGCCGCGATCGAATCGATCGCCGACATGCTTGGCATGGCCTATATCCGCGTGCTCGAAGTCGCGACCTTCTATACCCAGTTCCAGCTGAAGCCGGTCGGAACGCGGGCTCACGTCCAGGTCTGCGGCACGACACCGTGCATGCTGCGCGGCGCTGAAGACCTGATCCGCGTCTGCAAGAGCAAGATCGCTCACGATCCCTTCACCCTCAACGAGAGCGGCACGCTGTCGTGGGAAGAAGTGGAATGTCAGGGTGCCTGCGTGAACGCGCCGATGGTCATGATCTTCAAGGATACCTATGAAGACCTCACGCCCGAGCAACTCGAGCAGATCATCGACCGCTTCGATGCAGGCAAGGGCGCCGACGTTGCCCCCGGTCCGCAGATCGACCGCATCTTCTCGGCACCGGAAGGTGGCCCGACGACGCTCGCGACCCCGGATGCACCGGTGAAGAAGGCGCCGGCGGCCGCAAAGAAGGCTGGCGACGCGCCTGCCGTCAGCGTTCCGCCGTCGAATGCCGCGCGCGTCAAGACCGATGCCATCGAAACGAACGCCGCCGTGAAGACGCCGGTAACGGCTAAGTCGGCCGCGGCCGCAAATGCCAAGGTTGAAGGCGACACCGCCGACAAGTCGAAGCCCGCCAAGGCGGCCGAGATCTCCGGCAAGCCGTCGCTCGAAGACAAGAACCGTCCGGCCGGCATGTCCAGGCCCGGTTCTGTCGACGATCTCAAGCTGATCTCCGGTGTTGGCCCGAAGATCGAAGGCACGCTGCACGAACTCGGCATCTTCACCTTCGCGCAGGTCGCGTCGTGGAAGAAGGTCGAGCGTGAATGGGTCGACAGCTATCTCAATTTCAAGGGCCGGATCGAACGTGACGATTGGGTCAAGCAGGCCAAGGCGCTCGCCAAGGGTGGCGAAGCCGAATACATCAAAGTTTTCGGCAAGAAGCCGCGGTAAAGAGGTGAACCATGCTCAGAGATGAAGATCGCATCTTTACCAACATCTACGGCCTCAAGGACAAGTCCCTCAAGGGCGCGATGAGCCGCGGCCATTGGGATGGCACCAAGCAGTTGCTCGAAAAGGGCCGTGACTGGATCGTCAACGAAGTGAAGGCCTCTGGCCTTCGCGGCCGTGGCGGCGCCGGCTTCCCGACGGGCCTGAAGTGGTCCTTCATGCCGAAGGAAAGCGACGGCCGCCCGCACTATCTCGTCGTCAACGCCGACGAGTCCGAGCCCGGCACCTGCAAGGACCGTGACATCATGCGTCACGATCCGCACACGCTGATCGAAGGCTGCGTCATTGCCAGCTTCGCTATGGGTGCGCATGTCGCCTATATCTACGTGCGCGGCGAGTTCGTGCGCGAGCGCGAGGCGCTGCAGGCAGCCATAGACGAGTGCTACGACTACGGACTGCTCGGCAAGAACAACAAGCTCGGCTACGACATCGACATCTACGTGCACCATGGTGCCGGCGCCTATATCTGTGGCGAAGAGACGGCCCTGCTCGAAAGCCTTGAAGGCAAGAAGGGCCAGCCGCGCCTGAAGCCGCCGTTCCCGGCCAACATGGGTCTCTACGGCTGCCCGACGACCGTCAACAACGTCGAGTCGATCGCGGTTACCCCGACCATCCTGCGCCGCGGCGCTGGCTGGTACACGAGCTTTGGCCGCCCGAACAACCACGGCACCAAGCTCTATTCGATTTCCGGCCACGTCAATCGCCCGTGCACGGTCGAAGACGCCATGTCTATTCCGTTCCACGAGCTGATCGAAAAGCATTGTGGCGGCATTCGCGGCGGCTGGGACAATCTGCTTGCGGTCATCCCTGGTGGCTCGTCCGTTCCTTGCGTGCCCGGCGCGCAGATGAAGGACGCGATCATGGATTTCGACGGGCTGCGCGAGGTCGGTTCCAGCCTTGGAACCGCCGCGGTCATCGTCATGGACAGGTCGACCGACATCATCAAGGCGATCTGGCGTCTCTCGGCCTTCTACAAGCATGAGAGCTGCGGCCAGTGTACGCCGTGCCGCGAAGGCACGGGCTGGATGATGCGCGTGATGGAACGCATGGTTCAGGGGCGCGCCCAGAAGCGCGAAATCGACATGCTGTTCGACGTGACCAAGCAGGTGGAAGGCCACACGATCTGCGCGCTTGGCGACGCAGCCGCCTGGCCGATCCAGGGTCTGATCAAGCATTTCCGTCCCGAAATGGAAATGCGCATCGACGAATACACGCGCAACGCCTCGTCGCACGGCGCGGTGCTGCAAGCAGCGGAGTAACGGGTCATGGCCGGCGCACGCAAGGATGGACAGGTGAGGGGAGAGGCCGCAGACGGCATTTCGTTCGCACGTCCGCTTGGCGGCGAGCCGGCCGATCCGTTTGGCATGGGCGAATGGCTGAGGGCCATGCCGCAGGTTCCGCTGCATCCGCTGATGGCGCACCCCGCGGGGGCCGTGGCGGCTGCAACGGCGCTCGGTTTCGGTCTGTCGAGCCACATCGCCGGCGTGATGCTCGGTGCGATGCAGGGTGCCGTCGAAGTTTTGCAGAAGGGTTCGGCTCTGGCCGGCCAGATGCAGGCCGGCGTGCTCGACGTCGCTCCGGTCCAGACGGATGCAGGGCCGCAGGAGGCCGGAAAGCCGGCCGCGGCAAGGAAAAGTCCGGCATCCGGGCCGAAGGCTGAGAAGATATCGGCAGAGCCTGCAAGGGCGAAGGCTGCTTCCAGGCAGAAGGCCCGTGCCGCCGATGACCTCAAGCGGATTTCCGGCGTCGGCCCGAAACTCGAGCAGGTGCTGAACGCAAAGGGCATTCGCCGGTTTGCCGATATCGCAGCCTGGAGCGACGCCGACGTCGCCCGCTTCGACGACGAACTGGGTTTTGGCGGGCGCATTCTGCGCGACGACTGGGTAGAGCAGGCAAAGGCGCTGAAAGGCGCAAAGGAATAAGAGGCGGTGACCTCAAGCGGTCACCACCGGCAAGCAGCATGGCTGTGTTGGAATTGTCCGTCGCCTTGAGGGTGGACGGATGGAAGACAGGATTGAGTACGAAGATGGCAAAGCTGAAAGTCGACGGAAAAGAGATCGAGGTCCCGGATCATTTCACGCTGCTTCAGGCGTGCGAAGAGGCCGGCGCCGAGGTTCCGCGCTTCTGTTTCCATGAGCGGCTGTCGGTCGCCGGTAACTGCCGCATGTGTCTGATCGAGGTGAAGGGAGGGCCACCCAAGCCCGCCGCTTCCTGCGCGATGGGCGTGCGTGACCTGCGTCCCGGCCCGAACGGCGAGACGCCGGAAGTCTTCACGACCACGCCGATGGTCAAGAAGGCGCGCGAAGGCGTGATGGAATTCCTGCTGATCAACCATCCGCTCGATTGCCCGATCTGCGACCAGGGCGGCGAATGCGACCTGCAGGACCAGGCGATGGCCTTCGGCATCGACAGTTCGCGCTACCAGGAAAACAAGCGCGCCGTCGAAGACAAGTACATCGGTCCGTTGGTCAAGACGGTGATGAACCGCTGCATCCATTGCACGCGTTGCGTTCGTTTCACCACGGAAGTCGCCGGTATTGCCGAGCTTGGCCTGATCGGCCGCGGCGAAGACGCCGAGATCACCACCTATCTCGAACAGGCGATGACCTCCGAGCTGCAGGGCAACGTCGTTGACCTCTGCCCGGTCGGCGCGCTGACTTCCAAGCCCTTCGCCTTTACGGCGCGTCCGTGGGAGTTGAACAAGACCGAATCCATCGACGTGATGGATGCGCTCGGTTCGGCGATTCGCGTCGACACCCGTGGCCGCGAAGTGATGCGCATCATGCCGCGCGTCAACGAGGACATCAACGAAGAGTGGATCTCCGACAAGAGCCGCTTCATCTGGGACGGCCTGAAGACCCAGCGTATCGACCGTCCTTACGTCAAGAAGGATGGCCGCCTGCAGGCAGCCAGCTGGGGTGAGGCGTTCCAGGCGGTCAAGGCCGCCGTTGCCGGCGCCTCCGGCGACAAGATCGGCGCCATCGCCGGTGATCTTGCTTCCGTAGAAGAAATGTTCGCGCTGAAGGCGCTCATGGCTTCGCTCGGCTCCGAAAACGTCGACTGCCGCCAGGATGGCGCCGCTCTCGATCCGTCTCTCGGCCGCGCCAGCTACATCTTCAACCCGACGATCCAGGGCATCGAAAGTGCCGACGCGCTGCTGATCATCGGCTCGAACCCGCGGTTCGAAGCCTCCGTTCTCAACGCTCGCATCCGCAAGCGTTACCGGATGGGCAATTTCCCGATCGGCGTTATCGGCGAGCCGGGCGAACTGCGTTACGAATACGAATACCTCGGCGCGGGCACCGACACGCTTGCCGAACTCGTGTCCGGCAAGGGCAAGTTTGCAGCCACTCTGAAGAAGGCACAGCGTCCGATGATCATCATCGGCCAGGGTGCCATCGCAGGGGAGGGCGGTGCAGCCGTTCTCGCCGCTGCCGCCAAGCTTGCCGGTGCAGTCGATGCCGTGACAGCAGATTGGAACGGTTTTGCCGTTCTGCACACCGCTGCGTCGCGCGTCGGCGGTCTCGACCTCGGCTTCGTTCCGGGCGCGAACGGAAAGACGGCGGCCGAGATGGTCACCGCATCCGACGTTCTCTTCCTGCTCGGCGCTGACGAGATCGATCTGGCTGGCCGCAAGTCGGGCTTCACGGTCTATATCGGTTCGCATGGCGACAATGGCGCGCATGCTGCCGACGTCATCCTGCCGGCTGCCACCTACACCGAAAAGTCCGGCACCTGGGTCAACACCGAAGGTCGCGTGCAGATCGGCAACCGCGCCGGCTTCGCACCGGGCGACGCCCGTGAAGACTGGGCGATCATCCGTGCGCTTTCCGACGTTCTTGGCAAGAAGCTGCCCTTTGATTCGCTTGGTGAATTGCGCTCGAAGCTCTATGCCGCGCACCCGCATTTCGCCGATGTCGACGCAATTGCGGTCGGCAGTGGCGACGAAATTGCCGCACTTGCTCAAAAAGCCGGTGAGATGGGCAAATCCGTGTTTGCGTCTCCGGTGAAAGACTTCTATTTGACGAACCCGATAGCGCGCGCATCCGCCGTCATGGCCGAATGCTCGGCATTGGCACGCAACAACTTCAAAGCTGCGGCGGAATGAGCGCGAGGGAATAGAGTATCATGGACGCTTTCATTTCGACCTATGTCTGGCCCGCGATCATCATGGTCGCCCAGTCGCTGCTGCTGCTGGTCGCGCTGCTGCTTTTCATCGCCTACGTTCTTCTGGCCGACCGCAAGATCTGGGCTGCTGTCCAGCTTCGCCGTGGTCCGAATGTGGTGGGCCCCTGGGGTCTTTTCCAGTCCTTCGCCGACCTTTTGAAGTTTGTCTTCAAGGAACCGGTGATTCCGGCTGGCGCCAACAAGGCAATCTTCCTGCTGGCACCGCTCGTCTCCGTGACGCTGGCGCTGGCAGCCTGGGCGGTCATCCCGCTCAACGCCGGCTGGGTGATCGCGAACATCAACGTCGGCATCCTCTTCGTGTTCGCCATATCTTCTCTCGAAGTTTATGGCATCATCATGGGCGGCTGGGCGTCGAACTCGAAATATCCCTTCCTCGGCGCGCTTCGTTCCGCAGCACAGATGGTCTCCTACGAAGTCTCGATCGGCTTCGTCATCGTCACGGTTCTGCTCTGCGTCGGCTCGCTGAACCTGACGGATATCGTCAATGCGCAGTCGAACGGCATAGGCACCAACCTCGGTCTGCCGGCATCGTTCCTTGACTGGCACTGGCTGGCGCTGTTCCCGATGTTCGTGGTGTTCTTCATCTCGGCGCTGGCTGAAACGAACCGTCCGCCCTTCGATCTGCCGGAAGCGGAATCCGAACTCGTCGCCGGCTTCATGGTCGAATACGGCTCAACGCCCTACATGATGTTCATGCTCGGCGAGTATGCCGCGATCTGCCTGATGTGCGCCCTGACGACCATTCTCTTCCTCGGCGGCTGGCTGCCTCCGGTCGACGTCTGGTTCCTCAACTGGGTCCCGGGCATCATCTGGTTCGTTCTCAAGTCATCCTTCGTGTTCTTCATGTTCGCGATGGTGAAGGCTTTCGTTCCGCGCTACCGCTACGACCAGCTGATGCGTCTCGGCTGGAAGGTCTTCCTGCCCATCTCTCTCGCAATGGTCGTGATCACTGCGTTCGTTCTCAAGCTGACGGGAGCCGCATGATGCTGGCTTTCGCTCGGTTGCATACCGCTGGCCGCTTTGAGGCCAGCAAGTCTGGAGGTAAATGATGGCCGGTCTTTCGCACGCCGTCAGCTCGCTGTTCCTCAAGGAATTCGTCGGCGCGTTCTTTCTGTCGATGCGCTACTTCTTCAAGCCGAAGGCGACGTTGAACTATCCCTTCGAAAAGGGCCCGGTCAGCCCGCGCTTCCGCGGCGAACATGCCCTGCGTCGTTATCCCAACGGCGAAGAGCGCTGCATCGCCTGCAAGCTTTGCGAGGCGATCTGTCCTGCCCAGGCGATCACCATCGAGGCCGGCCCGCGCCGCAACGACGGCACCCGCCGCACGGTGCGCTACGACATCGACATGGTGAAGTGCATCTATTGCGGTTTCTGCCAGGAAGCCTGTCCGGTCGATGCCATCGTCGAGGGTCCGAACTTCGAATTCGCCACCGAGACGCGTGAAGAGCTGTACTACGACAAGGACAAGCTCCTCGCCAATGGCGACCGTTGGGAACGGGAAATCGCACGCAACATCGCAATGGACTCGCCTTATCGCTGAGCCTCTGCGTGGTGCCGCCCCCAAAAGGCGGCACATGTGAAACAGTTTGGGGCAAAGGCCGGACAAGCGTCCGGCTTTGCCAGTGGAGTGGGGCTGCGAGAGCTTCACGCCGTGCAAGACGAAAAAGGCACCGATCATGGGTCTGCAGGTTCTTTTTTTCTATCTCTTTGCCTTCATCGCGGTGGCATCGGCATTCATGGTCATTGCGGCCAGGAACCCCGTTTATTCGGTTCTGTTCCTGATCCTGACCTTCTTCAATTCGGCGGGCCTGTTCCTGCTGGCCGGCGCCGAGTTCCTGGCGATGATCCTGCTCGTCGTCTATGTCGGCGCGGTCGCGGTTCTGTTCCTGTTCGTCGTCATGATGCTCGACATCGACTTCGCGGAGCTGAGGGCCGGCGTGCTTGAATATGCCCCGGTCGGTGCGCTGATCGGCCTGATCCTTGCCGCCGAGCTGATCATCGTCGTCGGCGGCGCGAGCTTCTCGCCGGAGATTGCCAAGGGCATTTCGATGCCGATCCCGGCGATTGCCGATCGCACGAACACGGCCGCCCTCGGCGACGTGCTCTACACCCACTATGTCTACTTCTTCCAGATCGCGGGCCTCGTGCTGCTGGTCGCCATGATCGGCGCCATCGTGCTCACGCTGCGCCACCGCACGAACATCAAGCGCCAGAGCATTCCGCAGCAGGTTGCCCGCACGCCCGAGACCGCCGTCGAGGTAGTCACGGTCAAGCCCGGGCAGGGCATTTAATTCGGACGCGAGGTCGAGGAACAAAAAAATGGAAATCGGAATTTCCCACTATCTCACCGTCAGCGCCATCCTGTTCACGCTTGGTGTCTTCGGCATCTTCCTGAACCGGAAGAACGTCATCGTCATCCTGATGTCGGTCGAACTGATCCTGCTTGCGGTCAACATCAACATGGTCGCTTTCTCGTCGTTCCTGAACGACATCACCGGCCAGGTGTTCGCCCTGTTCATTCTGACCGTCGCGGCCGCGGAAGCCGCCATCGGTCTTGCAATTCTCGTCGTCTTCTATCGCAACCGCGGCTCGATCGCTGTTGAAGACGTCAACATGATGAAGGGCTGATTGGGCTATGGATACCATCATCAAGGCTATCGTTTTCCTGCCTTTGATCGGCTTTCTGGTCGCTGGCCTCTTCGGCAATTCGATCGGCGCCAAGGCTTCCGAATTCGTCACCAGCGGACTGATGATCATCACCGCCGGATTGTCGTGGTTCGTCTTCTTCCATGTCGCGCTCGGCGAGCCGGAACTGATCAAGGTCTCGGTGCTGCGCTGGATCCAGTCCGGCAGCTTCGACGTCGACTGGGCATTCCGCGTGGATACGCTGACGTCGGTCATGTTCGTTGTCGTCAATACCGTGTCGACGCTCGTGCATGTCTATTCGATCGGCTACATGCACCACGATCCGCATCGCCCGCGCTTCTTTGCATACCTGTCGCTGTTCACCTTCGCGATGTTGATGCTGATCACGTCGGACAACCTCATTCAGATGTTCTTCGGCTGGGAAGGCGTGGGTGTCGCATCCTACCTGCTCATCGGCTTCTGGTATAAGAAGCCTTCGGCGAACGCCGCGGCGATGAAGGCCTTCATCGTCAACCGCGTCGGCGACTTCGGTTTCGCCCTCGGTATCTTCCTTGTCTTCGTGCTGTTCGGCTCGGTCAATTTCGAGACCATCTTCGCTGCTGCCCAGACCTACCTGCCGGCCGAAGGTGCCGCAGCAGGGGAGGCGGTCATCACGCTGTTCGGCATGCATCTCGACAAGGCCGATGCGATTACCGCTGCCTGCCTGTTGCTCTTCGTCGGCGCCATGGGCAAGTCGGCTCAGTTCCTGCTGCACACCTGGCTGCCGGATGCGATGGAAGGCCCGACCCCCGTTTCGGCCCTCATTCACGCTGCAACCATGGTCACCGCCGGTGTCTTCCTCGTCGCCCGTATGTCGCCGCTGTTCGAACTGTCGCCGGATGCACTGACCGTCGTCACGCTGATCGGTGCGATCACCGCGTTCTTTGCCGCGACCGTCGGTCTCGTCCAGAACGACATCAAGCGCGTCATCGCCTATTCGACCTGCTCGCAGCTCGGCTACATGTTCGTGGCGCTTGGCGTCGGCGCCTATGGCGCGGCGATCTTCCACCTGTTCACGCACGCCTTCTTCAAGGCACTGCTGTTCTTGGGTGCAGGCTCCGTCATTCACGCCGTCGATGGCGAACAGGATATGCGCTACATGGGTGGACTTCGGAAGCACATTCCGGTCACCTATTGGATGATGTTCATCGGCACCATCGCACTGACCGGCGTCGGCATCCCCGGCACGATCATCGGCACGGCCGGCTTCTTCTCCAAGGACGCGATCATCGAATCGGCGTTTGCGGCTCACAATGCGGTTTCCGGCTTCGCGTTCTCGATGCTCGTCATCGCGGCGCTGTTCACCAGCTTCTATTCCTGGCGTCTGACCTTCATGACCTTCCACGGCAAGCCGCGCGCTTCCTCGGATGTCATGCATCACGTCCATGAATCGCCCCAGGTCATGCTGGTGCCGCTCTACATCCTGGCCGTCGGCGCCCTCGTGGCCGGCGTCCTGTTCCACGACTACTTCTTCGGTCACCACTATGCCGAATTCTGGCAGGGTGCGTTGTTCACCTCGGCGGAGAACGAAATCCTCGAGGAGTTCCACCATGTTCCGTTGTGGGTGAAGTGGAGCCCGTTCTGCGCCATGGCGCTCGGCCTCTTCACCGCCTGGTACATGTATATCCGCCGGCCGGATGTGCCGAAGTATCTGGCAGAGCAGCATCGCGGTCTCTACCAGTTCCTGCTCAACAAGTGGTACTTCGACGAACTGTACGATTTCCTGTTCGTGCGCACGGCCAAGCGCCTTGGCGTCTTCCTGTGGAAGGAAGGCGACGGCCGGGTCATCGACGGCCTCGGTCCGAACGGGATTGCGGCACGCGTGCTTGATGTCACCGATCGTGTTGTCCGGCTGCAGACCGGTTACCTCTATCACTACGCGTTTGCCATGCTCATCGGCATCGCAGCGCTCGTTACATGGATGATGCTCGGGAGTTCCTTCTGATGACCGATTGGCCCGTACTTTCCGCGGTCACCTTCATGCCGCTCGTCGGCGTTCTGCTTCTCTTGCTGACAAGAGAAGACAGCGCCTACGGCCGCCGCAACATCCTGAACGTATCGCTGCTGACGACGCTCTTCACCTTCGCCGTCTCGGTTTATGTCTGGTACCAGTTCGACGCCTCGAACCCGGGCTTCCAGATGACCGAGAAGCATGAATGGCTCGGCACCGGGATCTCCTACCATCTCGGCGTCGATGGCATCTCCGTGCTCTTCGTCGTTCTCTCCGCTTTCCTGATGCCGTTCTGCGTGCTCGCAAGCTGGTTCTCGGTCGAAAAGCGGTTGAAGGAATACATGATCGCGTTCCTGATTCTGGAAACGTTCATGATTGGCGTGTTCGTCTCGCTCGACATCGTGCTGTTCTACGTGTTCTTCGAAGCCGGCCTCATTCCGATGTTCATCATCATCGGTGTGTGGGGCGGCAAGGACCGCGTCTATGCCAGCTACAAGTTCTTCCTCTACACGCTGCTCGGCTCGGTGCTGATGCTGCTCGCCATCATGGCGATGTACTGGCAGGCCGGCACGACCGACATCACCGAACTGCTTGCCTATAACTTCCCGCGGGAAATGCAGACGTGGTTATGGCTCGCCTTCTTCGCGTCCTTCGCGGTGAAGATGCCGATGTGGCCGGTGCACACCTGGCTTCCCGACGCGCACGTTCAGGCGCCGACGGCGGGCTCGGTCATCCTGGCCGGCATCCTCTTGAAGCTCGGCGGCTACGGCTTCCTGCGCTTCTCGCTGCCGATGTTCCCGCTTGCATCCGACTATTTCCAGCCGTTCGTCTTCACGCTGTCGGTCATCGCCATCGTCTACACCTCGCTGGTGGCGCTGATGCAGAGCGACATCAAGAAGTTGATCGCCTATTCGTCGGTCGCGCACATGGGCTATGTCACCATGGGCATCTTCGCGGCCAACACCCAGGGCGTCCAGGGTGCGATCTTCCAGATGCTGTCGCACGGCATCGTCTCCGGCGCGCTCTTCCTATGCGTCGGCGTCGTCTATGACCGTCTGCACACCCGCGAAATCTCGGCCTATGGTGGCCTCGTCAACAACATGCCGAAATATGCCGTCGCCTTCATGGTCTTCACCATGGCGAACGTCGGTCTTCCGGGCACATCAGGCTTCGTCGGCGAAGTTCTGACCCTCGTCGGTGCCTTCCGCGCCAACACCTGGGTCGCGCTCTTTGCAACGTCCGGCGTGGTGCTGTCGGCCGCCTACGCGCTCTGGCTCTATCGCCGTGTGGTGTTCGGCGCGCTGGAGAAGGAAAGCCTGAAGGCGCTGCTCGATCTTTCGGGCCGTGAGAAGGCGATCCTCTATCCGCTGGTGATCCTGACGATCTTCTTCGGTGTCTATCCGGCGCCGATCTTCGATGCGACTGCAGCCTCCGTGGATCTGCTCGTCAACAACTACTCCGCAGCCCTGCAGGCAGCGCAAAGCGTTGCGCTTTCGGTGCAATGACCACAGGACGTGATTGGACATGACTGCTGAAACCCTCCTCGCCAGCCTGCAGCTCTCGATCCCCGAGTTGATCCTCGCCGTCGGTGCGATGGCGCTCCTGATGATCGGCGTGTTTTCCGGTGAAAAGTCGACGTCGACCGTCACCGGACTTGCGGTTGCCCTTCTCATCATCGCCGGTCTCTGGCTCGTCCTGAAGACCGGCGAGGGCGAAGCCTATAACGGCGCCTTCCTGTCCGATCCCTTCGCCAAGTTCATGAAGGTGCTGGCGCTGATCGGATCGATCACCGCCATGGTGATGACGGTCGGACACGCCCGTTCGTCGCAGATCGATCGTTTCGAGTTCCCGGTACTCCTGGTTCTCGCAACTCTCGGCATGCTCTTGATGATCTCGGCCAACGACCTGATGTCGCTGTACCTGTCGCTGGAACTGCAGTCGCTGGCGCTCTATGTCGTCGCTGCGATCAACCGCGACAGCATCCGCTCGACGGAAGCCGGCCTGAAGTATTTCGTCCTCGGCGCACTGTCTTCGGGCATGCTGCTCTACGGCATGTCGCTGGTTTACGGCTTTACCGGCCACACTGGCTTCGATGAGATTGCCGCTGCTCTGACCGCAACCGGCACCCCTTCGCTCGGCCTGATCTTCGGTCTGGTCTTCGTCCTGGCCGGCCTCGCGTTCAAGATCTCCGCCGTTCCCTTCCACATGTGGACGCCTGACGTCTATGAAGGTGCGCCGACACCGGTGACGGCGTTCTTCGCCGCTGCTCCGAAGGTTGCCGCCATGGCCATCTTCGTTCGCATCGTCATCAACGCCTTCGAGCCTGTCGTCGTGCAGTGGCAGCAGATCGTCGTCTTCATCTCGATCGCTTCGATGCTGCTCGGCGCATTCGCTGCAATCGGCCAGAAGAACATCAAGCGCCTGATGGCCTATTCCTCGATCGGCCACATGGGTTATGCACTCGTCGGTCTTGCTGCCGGGTCGATGGCGGGCGTTCGCGGCGTTCTGCTCTACATGCTCATCTACATGGTCATGACGCTCGGCACCTTTGCCTGCATCCTCGCCATGCGCCGCAAGGACGGCGAGAACGTCGAAAGCGTCGACGATCTCGCTGGTCTCTCGCAGACCAACCCCTTCATGGCCACGGTGCTGACCGTCCTGATGTTCTCGCTCGCCGGCATCCCGCCGATGGCAGGCTTCTTCGGGAAGTACTTCGTGTTCATGGCGGCGATCGAAGCGCATCTCTATGCGCTCGCCATCATCGGCGTGCTTGCTTCTGTTGTCGGTGCCTACTACTACCTGCGTGTCATCAAGGTGATGTGGTTCGACGACGCCAAGGGCGAATTCGCCCGCACGGCTGGTGAGCTTCGCCTGGTCTTCGGTCTCTCCGGTCTGTTCGTGCTTGGATACGTTCTGATTGGCGGTCCGCTCGGCGAAGCCGCTGAAGCTGCGGCTCGGACGTTCTTTTGATCGGCCTTGAAGGCGGCGGCCGGGTTTCGCTCGACGATTTCCGGCACGTCGCTCTCAATGAAGTCGGTTCCACCAACAGCGAATGCCTGTTGCGGGCGCGTGCGGGAGACGGGGGAAACCTCTGGATCACCGCCGCCCGCCAGACAGGCGGACGTGGCCGACGCGGCCGGGCCTGGTTTTCAGAGCCCGGCAATCTCTATGCATCGCTGCTCTTGATCGAGCCGGCACCGATAGAGCTGCTGCATTCGCTGCCGCTCGCGGTGGCGGTCGCGGTCCACAAGGCGATCCGCCAGGTGATGCCGCCGGCCGGTGCCCCGGTCGAAATCAAATGGCCGAACGATATTCTCATAGACGGCAAGAAGACCTGCGGCATCCTGCTTGAAGGCGAAAGCCTTGCGGATGGCCGTCGTGCGCTCGTTATCGGTTGCGGCATCAACATTGCCGTCACACCGGATGAAGCGCTCTACCCGGTGACGTCGCTTCGCAACGAAGGCGCGTCGGTATCGCCGGACGAACTGTTTGCCCACCTGTTTCTGACCATGGCCGAGACGCTTTCCGTTTGGGACCGGGGCCGGGGTGTGGCAAACATCATAGACCAATGGCGGGCGGCAGCGCGCGGCATCGGCGAGACCATTACGGTGAACCTGCCGGACCGGTCGCTTTCCGGCCGCTTTGCCGGTATTGATCAGGACGGCCGGCTGATGCTCGATACGGGCTCGAACACGATGCAGACGATCGCCGCCGGCGACGTATTTTTCGGATAATCAAAACAAGGGCGCATCAAAACATGGCGCAAGAAGAAGAACTGGTGTTCTTGCCGCTCGGCGGCGTCGGTGAAATCGGGATGAACCTCGGCCTCTACGGCTATGGCAGACCCGGTAACCGACAGTGGATAATGGTCGATTGCGGCGTCACCTTTCCGGGGCCGGAGCTTCCGGGCGTGGACCTGGTGCTGGCCGATATCAGCTTCCTGGCGGAAGAGCGACGCAATCTCAAGGGCATCATCATCACCCATGCCCACGAGGATCACTATGGTGGCCTCAACGACCTCTGGCCGGGGCTGAACGTGCCGGTCTATGCCTCGCCGTTCACGGCAGGCATGCTGGAAGCAAAGCGCGATTTCGAGAAGAGCCGCGGCGAAATCCCGATCACGATCTTCAAACAGGGCGACCGCATCAATGTCGGTCCATTCGAGATCGAGGCTGTCGGCGTCAACCATTCGATCCCCGAGCCGATGTCGCTGATCATTCGGACGCCGCTTGGAGCAGTTGTGCACACCGGCGACTGGAAGATCGACCTTCAGCCGTCGCTCGGGCCGCTGACGGACGAGCAGCGCTTCCGCAAGATCGGCGACGAAGGCGTACTGGCACTGGTCTGCGATTCGACCAATGCGCTGCGTGATGGCGTTTCGCCGTCCGAGCAGGAAGTGTCCGCGAGCCTGACGGAGATCATTTCGAGGGCTGAAGGGCGCGTCGCGATCACCACCTTTTCCTCGAACGTCGGGCGTATCCGCTCGATCGCAGAAGCGGCCGACGAGGCCGGCAGGGAAGTTCTGCTTCTCGGCAGCTCGATGAAGCGCGTCGTAGCCGTTGCCCGTGATCTCGGCCTGATGGAAGGCATCAAGCCGTTTCTCGCCGAAGACGAGTTCGGCTACGTCCCGCGCGACAAGGTGGTGGTGATCCTGACCGGCAGCCAGGGCGAGCCGCGTGCGGCTCTCGCCAAGATCGCCCGCGACGAGATGCGCAATGTCGCCTTCTCCGCCGGTGATACGGTCGTGTTTTCGTCGCGCACCATTCCCGGCAACGAGAAGGCGATCAACGACATCAAGAACGGCCTGATCGAGCAGGGCATTCATATCATCACCGACAGTGAAGCTCTTGTGCATGTGTCCGGCCACCCGCGTCGCAGCGAGTTGCAGCAGATGTACCAATGGGTCCGTCCGCAGATCCTCGTACCGGTTCATGGCGAAGCCGCACATCTGACCGCGCACGGCGAACTTGGCCGGCAGTCAGGTATCGCCAGCGTTCCGCGCCTGCGTAACGGTGAGATGCTGCGATTGGCACCGGGGCCGGCTGAGGTCATCGATACCGTGCAGCACGGCCGCATCTATAAGGACGGTTCGCTGATCGGCGATTTCGAGGAGATGGGCATCGGCGAGCGTCGCAAGCTTTCCTTTGCCGGACATGTCTCCGTCAACGTCGTGCTCGACAATCGTTATGATTTCCTCGGGGATCCCGATCTCGTTGCGGTCGGCCTGCCGGAGTTCGACGACGAGGGCGAGGACATGGAAGACACGCTCTACGACGCGGTGCTTGGTGCAGTCGAAAGCATTCCGCGCGCCAAGCGCAAGGATCTGGCCATGCTGCAGGAGGCGGTGCGTCGCGCGGTGCGCAGCACGGTCAACCAGATCTGGGGCAAAAAGCCCGTGGTCACGGTGTTTGTCACCAAAGTCTGATTTTCTCGGAGCTCCCGCCGTCGTAGACGCGCGGGGGCTCTCTTTTTGCAGGTTGGAGGATCGTGATGCTTGGACGGGTCAACCACGTGGCAATCGCCGTACCGGATCTGGCATCCGCCGCGGCAAGCTACCGCGCGACGCTCGGCGCAACGGTAACGGAGCCCCAGGCCCTGCCGGAACATGGCGTGACCGTCGTCTTCGTCACGCTGCCCAACACCAAGGTCGAGTTGCTCGAGCCACTCGGCGAGACTTCGCCGATCGCGGCGTTCCTCGCCAAGAACCCCTCCGGCGGCATGCATCACATCTGCTACGAGGTCGAGGACATCCTTGCCGCCCGCGATGCTCTCAAGGCGTCCGGCGCACGCGTCCTGGGCGACGGAGAACCGAAAATCGGCGCCCATGGCAAGCCGGTGTTGTTTCTGCACCCGAAGGATTTTCAGGGCACTTTGATCGAGCTTGAACAGGTGTGACAGTTGATCGCGTGGCGCGGATTTGTGTGATCGCGCCCTTGGCGTTATAAGCACTGCGAGAATGTCGAGAGGATCGTTTCCCTCTGCAGGAAATGATCTTCATCAGGAGCCGGAAATGCCGATTTTTTCCACCTTTGCCATCTACTTCATTATCTGGTGGCTGACGCTGTTTGCCGTGCTGCCGCTCGGCGTGCGCACACAGGCGGAAGAGAACGAAGTGGTGCCCGGCACCGTCGAAAGTGCTCCAGCGCGGTTCCGCGCCAAGCGCGTCCTGCTTTTGACGACAGCGATTGCCGCTGTCATTCAACTCGCCTGGTACATCGTATCGGTGCGGCTCGGCTACGGCATCGACAGCATCCCGCGCTTTTACCCGAAGTTCTACTGAGGCATCTGCCAAGGCGGGTCCAGACCTGCCCGGCAGCGGTCGGGATGGAGCGCCAGCGTTCGACTGCCAACAATCCCCAGTTAAACATCCGCGAATTCTCAGCTGGAAGTCTCGCCGAAGGGCTTCGGACAGCCCTCGGAGTGAAACCCGGGCATTCCTACGATTGACCGCC
Organism: Hyphomicrobiales bacterium; assembly: GCA_900469625.1. Classification (GTDB taxonomy): domain Bacteria; phylum Pseudomonadota; class Alphaproteobacteria; order Rhizobiales; family Rhizobiaceae; genus Ensifer. The sequence continues at coordinate 62,855 of UBXV01000038.1, read as the reverse complement.
TCTAAATTGACATATTTCAAGAACGCATGACTGCTTCGTCACTGTCGCGCTTGCTGAAAGGCAAAAAAAAACAAGGCTAAAAGCCTTGTTTTTCAAGTATCGCGTGATCTTTAATCCGTTTCCGGCGGCAGCGGCGAAGCGCGCCTAAGATCTTATCCTCCCAAGACTTGACCGCGAAAGTCGGCAAGAATTTAGACTTCATGCCTGTTTTGTGAGCCGAAATTAGCCCAAACATTGGGCGATGTCACCCTGTTTTTTTGCATTTTTGCTACAGTTGGATAAAATTTCTCCGTTGACAAGCATCGTCGTAATCCTGTTACTAGCGTGCTCTTTTGACGCAGCTTTCGCTTGCTGTCGCTTCCTCCGATCTCTCCATTTGGGTCTGCGCTGTTCTTGCCTCAGGCAGGGTTTTCATCGGGGCGCGAAGCGGCTATGAACGCAGGGCTCGGAAAGGTTCCTGCCGATTTGTCGGCGACGGAAATTTGAGAGCCGACCCCAAGAAGCAATGGTCGCCTTTGCCTGTTTTCGGTGAGACCGGCGTGCCTGCGCTCAACGTCATTTCGCCCGAATCCGTCGATAGTGCGACGTTCATCAAGTTCTGGAACCCGTCATGCGCCTGTCCCGCTTTTTCATGCCCATCTTGAAGGAAAATCCGAAGGAAGCGGAAATCGTTTCCCACCGTCTTATGCTCCGGACGGGTATGATCCGGCAGCAGTCTTCGGGCATCTATACCTGGCTGCCACTCGGAAAGCGGGTTCTCGACAAGGTCAATGCGATCGTTCGTGAAGAGCAGAACCGCACTGGCGCAAACGAGCTGCTGATGCCGACGTTGCAGTCGGCCGAGCTCTGGCAGGAAAGCGGCCGCTACAATGCATACGGCAAGGAAATGCTGCGCATCAAGGACCGCCAGGACCGGCCGATGCTCTACGGTCCGACCAACGAGGAGATGATCACCGACGTCTTCCGTTCCTACGTGAAGTCCTATCGTGATCTGCCGCTCAACCTCTACCATATCCAGCTGAAGTTCCGTGACGAGATCCGTCCGCGCTTCGGCACCATGCGCTCGCGCGAGTTCCTAATGAAGGACGCCTATTCCTTCGACCTCGATCGCGAAGGCGCAGAACACGCCTATAACAAGATGTTCGCGGCCTATCTGCGCACCTTCTCGCGCATGGGACTGCGCGCCATTCCCATGCGCGCCGACACCGGTCCGATCGGTGGCAATCTCAGCCACGAATTCATCATTCTCGCCGAAACCGGCGAGTCCGAAGTGTTCTGCCACAAGGACTTCCTCGGCTTCGACATTCCCGGAGAAGATACCAATTTCGACGATGTCGCCGGCCTGAAGACGATCTTCGACAAGTGGACCTCGCGTTACGCCGCCACCTCTGAAATGCACGACGAGGCTGCTTTCAACGAAGTCGCCGAAGGCGACCGCGTTTCGGCGCGCGGCATCGAAGTCGGCCACATCTTCTACTTCGGCACCAAATACTCCGACGCGATGGGCGCAAAGGTTCTGGGACCCGACGGCAAGGAGCACGCGGTCCACATGGGATCCTACGGCATCGGCCCGACACGGCTGGTTCCGGCGATCATCGAGGCTTCGCATGACGACAACGGCATCATCTGGCCGAAGTCGATCTCGCCGTTCGATGGCGTGATCATCAACATGAAAGCGGGCGATGCCGCTTGCGACGCAGCCTCCGAGACGCTCTATTCGAAGCTCGGCGCCGCCGGATTCGATGCGCTGCTCGACGACACCGACGACCGCGCCGGCGCAAAGTTCGCGTCCGCGGATCTGATCGGCGTGCCGGTCCAGATCATCGTCGGGCCGCGTTCGATCGCCAACGGCGAAGTCGAGCTCAAGGATCGCAAGACCGGTGAGCGTGAAACCATGACTGTCGAGGCGGCCCTCAACAAGCTGATCGCGACGAAGTAAGTGAGGCAAGGGGAGGCAGGATGACCGCCGTGACGGAAGATCAGGTTCAGGCCGCTGGCCAGTCCGCAAAGTCCGCCAGCCGCCCCTTTTCCGCCTTCGAGCGCATGGTCGCCTGGCGCTACCTGCGCTCGCGGCGCAAGGAAGCCTTCATTTCGGTGATCGCCGGCTTCTCCTTCATCGGCATCATGCTCGGCGTTGCCACGCTGATCATCGTCATGGCCGTGATGAACGGTTTTCGCACCGAACTCATCTCGCGCATCCTCGGCATCAACGGTCACATGATCGTCCAGCCTATCGATGGTCCGCTCAACAACTATGCCGATCTTGCCACCCGCTTTTCCGGCGTGAAGGGCGTGACGATGGCGATCCCGCTCATCGAGGGGCAGGTCCTGGCGCAGGGGGTCGGCGACAGCTCGACCGGCGCGCTCGTGCGGGGCATCCGCGCCGATGATCTTGGCAAGATGAAGTCGGTCTCCGAGCACATCAAGTCCGGCGACCTCGTCGGCTTTGCCGCAGGCACCGGTGTCGCGATCGGTTCGCGCATGGCCGATCAGCTCGGCATCCAGGTGGGCGGCACCATCACGCTGACATCGCCCAACGGCGACGTTACCCCATTGGGCATGAATCCGCGGGTCAAGGCTTATACGGTCTCGGCGGTATTCGAGATCGGCATGTCGGAATACGATTCGTCGATTATCTTCATGCCGCTTGAGGAGGCTCAGCTCTACTTTAACGCCGAGGGGCTGGCGCAGCAGATCGAGATCTTCGTCGAGCATCCCGATCTGGTCGACGAACTGCGACAACCGGTCGAGGATGCCGCCCAGCGGCAGATCTTCATCACCGACTGGCGCGACCGTAACAAGACCTTCTTCTCTGCGCTCGAGGTCGAGCGCAATGTGATGTTCATGATCCTGACGCTGATCGTGCTGGTCGCGGCGCTGAACATCATCTCCGGCCTCATCATGCTGGTGAAGGACAAGGGAAGCGACATCGCCATTCTGAGGACGATGGGCGCGACGGCCGGGTCCGTCATGCGGATTTTCTTCATGACCGGGGCTGCGATCGGTACGGCCGGAACCGTTGCCGGCGTGTTGCTCGGCGTTGTCGTCTGCCTCAACATCGAATCCATCCGGCAGTTCTTCTCCTGGATTTCAGGCACCACGCTGTTCAGCCCGGAACTCTATTTCCTGAGCCAGTTGCCGGCAGACATGAATGCCGACGAGACGATCCTCGTGATCGTCATGGCGCTCGGACTGTCGTTCCTTGCCACCATCTTTCCGGCATGGCGCGCCTCGCGTCTCGATCCCGTGCAGGCCCTGCGTTACGAATGACAAGGACATCATCTGAATGAATGCGCGTGTGGCACTGCAGCTTTCGGGCATCGAGCGTAACTATGGGCAAGGGGATACGTTCCTCTCGATCCTCAAGGGGGCGGACTTCACGCTCATGAGCGGCGAGACGGTCGCTCTGGTGGCGCCCTCCGGCACCGGCAAGTCGACCCTCTTGCACGTCGCCGGGCTACTGGAGCGCCCGGATGGCGGGAAGGTCGTGGTCAACGGTCTGACCTGCGACGGTCTAAACGATGACCGTCGAACGGCTATTCGTCGCAACGAGATCGGCTTCGTCTACCAGTTCCATCATCTGCTTCCGGAATTCACTGCGCTGGAAAACATCATGATGCCGCAGTTGATCGCCGGCCTGGGGAAGGCGGAGGCCGCCGAGCGGGCGAGGGCACTGCTCGACTACATGCGCATCGGCCATCGAGCCGAGCATCGCCCGTCGGAGCTTTCAGGCGGCGAACAGCAGCGCGTGGCGATTGCCCGTGCCGTTGCCAACGCGCCGCTGGTCTTGCTGGCCGACGAGCCGACCGGCAACCTCGATCCGGAAACTGCAGGTTATGTCTTCGAGGCGCTCGAAGCGCTGGCGCGCCAGTCGGGGCTTGCAGCCCTGATCGCCACGCACAACCACGAGCTTGCATCGCTCATGGACCGGCGGGTGACGATCGAAGATGGCAAGGTCGTCGAGCTGAAATAACGCGCCAAGCGCTTTTGGCTGAGCCGCAAAAGCACTTTTTCACCTGGTATCGACTCCGGGCATCAGGTGATGGGATCGCAACTCGATATCGACGACCCATGCCGGCCTTGGCCTATGGCACGATAAGACCGCCGCGATAGTCGAGCTCGTAGGCTTCGTCGCCGTCGACGAAGATGACCTCGCGGCCCGAAAAGTGCCCCGTGTCACCGCGGCTGCTGTCGATGTAGGTGCCGAAGGCGTGTCGATACTCCATGCCCCCGAGGAAATGCCGCTTCTCGCGATACATGGTCTCGAGCGCAGCCTTGATGACGATGCCGGCGCGTTCGCCATCGATCAGATCCGGACGGACGACGCGGCCGAAATAATTCATGACCCAACGGGTATCGCCGTCGAGCCAGACGGTTTCCTGCCCGGCGAAATCCGTCCCACCGAAATAGCTGTCGAGATATTGCCACCGGTCGCGCTGGTAGCCGATATCGCGTGCGCCGGCGCGTGATGCCGGACTGGCCGTGCCGCCACCGATATAGGTCTTCGATTTCGCTTCCACGATGAAGTCTTTGAGCTGTTCGATGCTGGCCATGGGACACCCTGCTTGTTCCCTTGGAGCATGCCGCGACATCGCAATGATGTAAAGAACAAAAAGAGAACAAGGCTACGATTATTGGATCCCGCAGGCGCGCTGACCGCGGTCGTCGGTCCAGTCCTTGAGCAGCACCAGTTGACCTTTTGCGATGACGGGCTTGTCGTTCGCCTTGCCCTTTCCGGTGAGCACGTTCAGGTCGCATTGCGCGGTGTTTTTCGGCTCGAGCGTGTCGTAGGAGGCATAGGTGTAGCCGGCGACAACGAAGTCGAAGTTGCGGTAGGCAACCGTCAGTTTCTGTTCCCAGCGATCGCGGCCGATCGCGTCGTTATGGGTGGTAATCACCAGCGAGCCATTGGCAAGCGCGGTGATGGTCGGCGCCTGGCCGGCCATTCCGTATTGACCCCAGACCTTGTTTGGGATCGCCGACTTGAGCGTCAGTGGACCGTCCTCACCAGCAAGGTAGATGTAGACCCCATTGTCCTCATCGATCCCGTCTTCTGGTTTGACGAGCAGAGCCAGGTCGCTTGCGCCGTCCTTGTTCCAGTCGCCGGTTGCGGCCGAAACGATGCGGCTGGGGTCGATTGCCTCGGCGGCAAGCGCCAGGGAAGGAAGCAGGCAAAGCAGAGGCAGAATCAGGCGTGCGGTCATGTCGCTTGTGCTCCGTGTGATGCTCCGGTTCTAAGCGGGTTGAACGATGCGCTCAAGCGTTCGGTTAATTGCCTCGATCGGTCCGTCTGGCCGCGGTTAACCATGCGCAGTGGAAAGCGGGCGCTGTGTTCAACAGCGATTGACGTCGGAACAAAAATAGAACAAAGTAAAAACATAACGGAAAAGGAGCCATGTTATGACTGATTTTGTTCGTGACCTCGCCGCCTTCACATCGATGGGCCTGTTCGTCGCAAGCGTAGCCTTTATCGCGCTCGGTCTTTGATCCCCGGGCATATATGCGAATTGATGCGATCCCGTTGCGGGGTCGCGTGATCCCATCCCGGTATCGCAGCGTTGAAAAGAACGCTGGCTCACGACGCAAAACTGGACATGGCGGGTGAGAAACGGGATATCCTGACACCCTGAACGGAATCAGGGTGTGGCAATGGCGGATCTAGGCAGCGTGGAACGGAACGATCAGGTGGCGGCGGACCCAAAGTTCGTGCATCTGCGCGTCCACTCGGCCTTTTCGCTGCTTGAAGGCGCCTTGCCGATCAAGAAGGTCATCGGCAAGGCCGTGGCCGATGCCCAGCCGGCGATCGGCATCGCCGATACCAACAATCTCTTTGCAGCGCTCGAATTTTCCCAGAAGGCGGCCGACGACGGCCTGCAGCCGCTGACCGGTTGTCAGTTGTCGATCGACATGCAGGACGAGGGCGAAGGCGATCGTCGTGGCAACGCACAGCAGCTCGCCAAATTGCCGGCGATCGTTCTGATCGCCGCGACGGACGACGGCTATACGCGCCTGGTCGATCTGGTCAGCCGCGCCTATCTCGGCGGAGAGGGCAGCCAGGTCACCAGGATCACGCGGTCGTGGCTCGAAGAGAGCGGTACCGAGGGGCTGATCGCGCTTTCGGGTGCCGGCGGCGGGCCGATCGACATGGCGGTCAGGTCCGGATCGATGGCCTTGGCCGAAGCGCGCCTGGAAGCGTTGACGGACCTTTTCGGCGACCGGCTCTACATCGAACTTCAGCGACACGGCAACTTCGATCGCCGTCATGAACGTCGCATGATCGATCTTGCCTACAAGTTCGATGTGCCGCTGGTCGCGACCAACGAGGCGTTCTTTCCCGCGCCCTCCGACTACGAAGCCCATGACGCGTTGATGGCGGTCGCGCACAACGCCATGGTCTCCGATGACAGCCGTTTCCGCCTGACCCCTGATCATTATCTGAAAACGCGCAAGGAAATGGCGGCGCTCTTTGCCGATCTGCCCGAAGCGCTCGAAAACACCATCGAGATCGCGCGACGGTGTTCGTTCATGCTGAAGACCCGCGGGCCGATCCTGCCGCGCTTCACCGGCGCATCCGATGATCCGGAGGAGGCCGAGCGCGCCGAATCCGGCGAGTTGCGCCGACAGTCGGAAGAGGGGCTCGACGACCGCCTGCGCACGCTCGGCATGGCGCCCGGCTACACCGAGGAAGAATACCGCGAGCGACTGGCGTTCGAACTCAGCGTCATCGAGCGCATGAAGTTTCCCGGCTACTTCCTGATCGTTGCCGACTTCATCAAATGGGCCAAGCAGCACGACATTCCCGTCGGTCCGGGCCGCGGTTCGGGCGCCGGATCGCTGGTCGCCTATGCGCTGACGATCACCGACGTCGATCCGATGCGGTTCTCGTTGCTGTTCGAGCGCTTTCTCAATCCTGAACGCGTATCGATGCCCGACTTCGACATCGACTTCTGCCAGGACCGGCGCGAAGAGGTCATTCGCTACGTCCAGGCGAAGTACGGCCGTGAGCAGGTCGCGCAGATCATCACTTTCGGTTCGCTGCAGGCGCGCGCCGCATTGCGCGACGTCGGCCGCGTGCTCGAGATGCCCTATGGCCAGGTCGACAAGATCTGCAAGCTCGTGCCCAACAACCCGGCCAACCCGACGCCCTTGTCAAAGGCGATCGAGGAAGAGCCGCGCCTCCAGGAAGAGGCCGAGAAGGAGCCGGTCGTCGCCCGTCTGCTCGATATCGCGCAGAAGATCGAGGGTCTTTACCGCCACGCCTCGACGCACGCAGCCGGTATCGTCATCGGCGATCGACCTCTGTCGAAGCTGGTGCCGATGTACCGCGATCCGCGCTCCGACATGCCGGTCACCCAGTTCAACATGAAATGGGTCGAGCAGGCCGGGCTCGTAAAGTTCGACTTTCTCGGCCTGAAGACGCTGACCGTGCTGAAGGTGGCCGTCGATTTCGTCAAGCTGCGCGGCATTGAGGTCGATCTCGCCAGCATTCCGCTGGACGACGAGAAGACCTACGAGATGCTTTCGCGTGGCGAGACGGTCGGCGTGTTCCAGGTGGAAAGTGCCGGCATGCGCAAGGCGCTGATCGGCATGCGCCCCGACTGCATTGAGGACATCATCGCGCTGGTGGCGCTGTATCGCCCCGGCCCGATGGAGAATATTCCGGTCTACAACGCCCGCAAACACGGCGAAGAAGAGATCGAATCGATCCATCCCAAGATCGACTATCTGCTCAAGGAAACGCAGGGCGTTATCGTCTATCAGGAGCAGGTGATGCAGATCGCCCAGGTCCTGTCAGGCTATTCGCTCGGCGAAGCCGACCTTCTGCGTCGCGCCATGGGCAAGAAGATCAAAGAGGAGATGGACAAGCAGCGTGCCCGCTTCGTCGACGGTGCGGTCAAGAACGAGGTGTCGAAGCCGCAGGCCGACCTGATCTTCGATCTGCTTGCGAAGTTCGCCAACTACGGCTTCAACAAGTCGCACGCCGCCGCCTACGCCATCGTCTCTTACCAGACTGCCTTTATGAAGGCGCATTATCCGGTCGAGTTCCTGGCGGCGTCGATGACGCTCGACATGGCCAACACCGAAAAGGTCAATGATTTCCGCCAGGACGCAGGCCGTCTCGGCATCCAGGTGATAGCGCCGTCGGTGCAATCGTCGTTCCGGCATTTCCAGACCGGCGACAAGCGCATCTATTATTCGCTGGCCGCCATCAAGGGCGTCGGCGAATCGGCGGTCGAACACATCGTTGCCGTCCGCGGCGATCGCGAATTCGCGAACCTTGAAGATTTCTGCCTGAGGATCGACCCGAAGCTCCTCAACCGGCGTGTGTTCGAAAGCCTGATTGCGGCGGGCGCCTTCGATTGTTTCGGGTACGACCGGGCGGAACTCGTCGGCGGTCTCGATCGCATTCTCGGCTTTGCCCAGCGCGCGCAGGAAAACAAGACGAGCGGACAGGGCGATATCTTCGGCGCGGGAGCTGCAACAGGCCCGGAACGGATCTCGCTTCCATCCTACACGCCGTGGCTTGCATCAGAGAAATTGCACCGCGAATTTCAGGTGCTCGGGTTCTATCTCTCGGCACATCCGCTCGATACGTACAATCCGCTGCTCGCCAAGATGCGCGTCCAGACGTTTGGCGATTTCGCCGGCGCCGTGAAAAAGGGAGCAACGGCCGGCCGCCTTGCCGGTACCGTCACGTCCAAGCAGGAGCGCAAGACCCGAACCGGCAACAAGATGGGCATCATCGCCTTTTCCGATTCGTCCGGTCAGTTCGAAGCCGTGCTGTTCTCTGAAATGCTGCATCAGTACCGGGACCTGCTCGAGCCCGGCAAGTCGCTGGTCATGACCGTGCAGGCGGAGGAGCGGCCGGAAGGCATCGGCCTTCGCATCCAGACACTGCGCTCCCTCGAGGAAGAATCGCTGCAGATGCAAAAGGCGCTGCGCGTCTATGTGCGCGATTCCGGTCCGTTGAAGTCGATTGCCGCCCATCTGAATGCGCGCGGTGAGGGCCTCGTTTCCTTCATCGTCATCAAGGACAATGGACAGCGCGAGATCGAGGTCGAGCTCAACGAAAAGTTCCGGATCTCGCCGGAGATTGCGGCAGCCCTGCGCTCAGCCCCGGGCGTAGTGGACGTCGAACTCGTCTGACCCGCATCGGCCCCAATGCATGGGGCTCGCCCCGGCAACGTGCTTGGACGGCCTGAAAGCACTGTGGTCCAGTGATGCCGCCCCTGGGGACGGCGTCGTTGGGCTTTGCGGGCTCACCCCCGCGGCGATGCCCGCGTAATGGTGATGAAATCCGTGCCGTCACCGGTTTCAAGCCCGCTCTCCATGTCGGAAATCGACAGGGAAGAGCCATCCGCAAGCAAATGGCCGATCCGTTTGCGCACGTCGTCGGCAACAGCCAGACGTCCGAGCGTGCGCTGGATGGCGTTGAAAGCGGAGGGGTCGGCGTCCGTGGTAATGCCAAGGCGGTTTTTCGCGGCGGTCGGCAGGTGGTTTTCAAGCGCTACGCCGTACCATTTTCCTTCGTCCCCGTTGCCGCCAACATCATGAAATTGCAGGAAGTGGGTGCCGAGAGCCTGTTCCGGTCCGTCGATCGACACATCCGCCTCGAAAATCGGCTTGAAACCCTGGCGAACAAGGATGACGCCATTGGCGGGTGCATCGCGCCCCGCCTTCTTGAAGATGGCTTGCGTCAACTCTGGCGACAGCTTGCCATCAACGGTCAGCTTCTCGCCCGTCTGGAAGGCACGAATGGCGGCGGTCGTGTCCGGGCCGACGTGGCCGTCGGCGACACCGGCGATGTAGCCGAGTTCGTTCAGAGCCGACTGGACGTTGCGTCGGATGTCGCGCTCGCCGCGCCGGGTGATCAGCATGCGGATCGGCTCGCGGTCTTCCGCAACGACGGCCGGCATCCCGGTCGGGGCCTCCGTCATTGCCACTTCGACGGGCCCGTTCTCCGCCTGGCTGATTGTCGGCCGGAGCGGCACGTCCGACAGCGGCGCGGGCGTTTCGCCCGGCGCCGGTTCCGGTTGAAACAGCATTGTACTCGACACTTCGACGGGGCTGACTTGCCGGTCCGTCACGAGCACGTGCATGCCGCGCGATGTCATCTTGAAGAGGTCGGCTGCAAACTTGCTCGGCAGGCGCACGCAACCGTGCGAGGCCGGGTAGGCCGGGACGTGGTTTGAACCGTGCAAGGCGATGCCCGACCAGGTCAGCCGCTGCATGAACGGCATCGGAGCGTTGGAATAGATATTGGACTTATGGTGACGTCGCTTTTCCAGGATCGAGAAGATGCCCGTCGGGGTCGAATGCCCGGCCTTGCCGGTCGAAACCGCCGACGTCGCGATCACCGCGTCGCCGTCATAGACGACGAGGGATTGCTGGTTCTTCGAGACGATGATTTGCAGCGGAGCGCCGTTGCCGGCAACTCCGGCTGCAGGCGAAAACAGGAAGACGACGACGCTGGCCGTGAGAGCGAAACGCGATACCATACACTCATCCCAACACGTAAACTGGCCGGCGAGCCTAGCCTGCAAACTTTAAAGAATTCGTCCGCACCCGGCGCAGGAAGCGTCAAGGGGGCGCCGGTAACGCACTATTGATCGCGCTTGCGGCTGCCGAACGTGTAGCCGGTCTCGACGCTTGCCTTGCCGAACTTGTCGCGCAGCCTGTTGATGGCGTCTTCTGCGGCAGCGCGCCGGGTCGCCGCCGGATCGACGAGATCGGGCGGGTCGGCGAGATCAGGGCTCGAAAGATCGCTGACGCCGATGCCGATCAGTCGATACTTCGTGCCATCGACCTCTTTTTCCAGCAATTGCAGGCCGGTGCGGAAGATCCGGTCTGCGAGCCGCGTCGGGCTGTCGAGGCGCCGGTTGCGGGTCCTGGTCTTGAAGTCGGACGTCTTCAGCTTCAAAACCACCGTCTGCCCGGCGAGCTCGGATTTGCGCAGCCGGTGCGCGACCTTCTCGCTCAGGCGGCGCAGGTGCGTCACGAGATCGTCGTGACGGGCTAGGTCGTCGTTGAATGTCGTCTCCGACGACACGCTTTTCGCTTCGCCATCTATCTCTACCGCCCTTTCGTCCAGGCCGCGAGACAGGCGAAAGAGCCTTTGACCCATGGTGCCGTAGCGGCGGATGAGGTCGGCCTCCTCCATCGTTTGCAACTGGCCGATCGTGCGGATGCCATCACGCTCCAGCGTGGCAGCGAACGCCTTGCCGACACCCCAGATCAAGGTCACCGGCTTCTCTCTCAGGAATTCGAGTGCCTCGGTCTGGCCGATCACTGAAAAGCCGCGTGGCTTCTGCAGATCCGACGCGACCTTGGCGAGGAACTTGCAATAGGAAAGGCCGACGGAGACGGTAATGCCGATTTCCTGTTCGACCCGGCGGGCAAAGCGTGCGAGCGTTCGGGCCGGGGGATCGTGGTGCAGCCTCTGCGTACCGCTCAGCTCCAGGAACGCCTCGTCGATGGAGAGCGGTTGCACCAGGGGCGTCAGCTCCTGCATCAGCGTGCGAACCTCGCGGCCGACGTGAACGTATTTTTCCATGTTGGGTTTGATGACGATGGCCTGCGGACAGGCTTCGAGCGCCTTGAACATCGGCATGGCCGAGCGCACCCCGTGGATGCGGGCGATATAGCAGGCGGTAGAAACCACGCCACGCTTGCCGCCGCCGATAATCACCGGCTTGTCGGCAAGCTCGGGATTGTCGCGTTTCTCGACGGAAGCGTAGAACGCATCGCAATCGATATGGGCGAGCGTCAGATCGAAGAGTTCCGCATGGCGCAGGATACGCGGACTGCCACAGGCAAGGCAGCGTCGCGCGGTCGCGGTCTGGTCCCTGAGGCAATCACGGCAGAAGCCTGGAGTCTGAGAACCACTGTCGAGCATATCTGGAACAAATGTTGAACATTGCGAGCTTACGCTCTACTCTGGCGAGTCTCAAGGGAGGCGGCATTGGAAATTGCCTTGCATTTGCACTTGCCGATGACCACCCGCCGGACGGTTCCGGTCTGTTGGGCGGCCTTTTCCTCAGCGCTGAAAATGCGCGCGAATGGCGTTGGCGGCGTCGGTCCAATCGGCAGCGACGTGAACGCAGTCCGCCGGAGCGGGCGCGAGCGCGCGAAACGCCTTGTTCGCCATCAGATTGATCAGCAGGCAGGACGGCGCGTGGGTCTGCACGGATTCCAGATTGCGCGCGATGTCGTCGATGAAAACGACAGGAAGCGCGCGCCCGGCATGCAGTCGCTGAACGATCGGTCCTTTCGGGTCCTCGGACGCGAGCAACGGGTAGGGGAGGCCGAGCCGGTCGAGCAGGGCCCGACGCACGGTCGCATGGCGCGGCGGCATGGCCGTGAGGAAGACGATATCCGCGTCGCGCGACAGGCCGCGCAGGGTTTCGACAACGCCGAGTGTCGGCGTCTGCCAGCGATCCTGCGTCGCATAGAATGTTTCGAGCAACTCGTTGACCGCCGCCTCGCTCGCGGCCTCCTGCGTTTCCCGGTGGACGACGTTGCCCGTCAGCCGGAACGAGCGCGGCAGCAGAACATGGTCGCAGCTTTCGAGGTAGGCTTGGAATGGGCTGAGGAATTCGAGCACCACCTCGTCGATGTCGCTGACGACGAGCGGGCGATCGCCAAGCCGGATGTCGCTTTCGAGGATGGTATCGCTCACGGTCAGCTGTCCTGCAGGTCGGCGGCGCCGGACAGTTTCTCATGCGCCCGCACGACATCCTGGGGTGCCGTCCCCGTTGCCTCGCAGAAAGCAATCAGTGTCGGCTCGTGGTCCATGAGAAAGGCGATGAGCCCGCCCATGAAGCCCGGTTCGCCGATTGCATTGCGCAGCGAAGATGGATCCGTGCCGGTCAGCGCCAGAAATCGGGACAGGAGGTCCGGCTCACCGGCAAGCCAGGAAAGAATGTCGATGGCGATTTCGTCGGCGCTCTTCAATGTATTGGCCTCCTACTGTTTTTACGCCCGGAATTACCTATTTTTCAACCAAATAGGATTATCGTTGAACTCGAGGAAATGGGTCGAGTCGTTTGCTCTGCAACTTAGATGTCTTGAGAAGACTTGCAAGAAGACGACGGACAACAAGGGATCGACATGCCCAAACAGGTAATGATTGTTGAGGATAACGAGCTGAACATGAAGCTCTTCCGAGACCTGATTGAGGCTTCCGGTTACGCGACGATCCAGACGCGCAACGGGATGGAGGCGCTCGAGCTGGCGCGGAAGTATCGTCCCGATCTGATTTTGATGGACATCCAGCTGCCGGAGGTCTCCGGTCTCGAAGTGACGAAGTGGCTGAAGGAAGACGATGAGCTGCACGTCATTCCGGTCATTGCCGTCACGGCCTTCGCGATGAAGGGCGATGAGGAGCGTATCCGCCAGGGTGGATGCGAAGCCTATGTTTCCAAACCGATTTCTGTGCCAAAGTTCATTGAGACGATCAAGACCTACCTTGGCGATGCCTGATTGGCGGGAAAATTGATATGACTGCGCGCATTCTTGTTGTCGACGACGTGCCTGCCAACGTTAAGCTTCTCGAGGCGCGTCTGCTCGCAGAGTATTTCGACGTACTGACCGCGAACGACGGCTATGCGGCTCTGTCGCTCTGCGAGACGACGCCGGTCGATCTGGTGCTGCTCGACATCATGATGCCAGGCATCGACGGGTTCGAGGTCTGTGAGCGTCTGAAGGCCAATCCGCGCACCGCCCACATCCCTGTCGTCATGGTGACCGCACTCGACCAGCCGTCCGACCGGGTCCGTGGTCTGAAGGCCGGTGCCGACGATTTTCTGACGAAACCGGTCAATGATCTGCAATTGATGTCGCGGGTGAAGAGCCTCGTCCGTCTGAAGAACGTCAGCGACGAGTTGCGGCTGCGGGCTCAGACCGCGCAGACCATCGGCTTGCAGGAGCTGGCGCGCCAGGACCGCCCGGACGAGCCGGGCAATATCCTCCTGGTCGATGGCCGCGGTTCGTCGCAGGAGCGGCTGCAGCGCACGCTGAAGCCGATCGCCGACGTCTCCGTCATCTCGGACCCTCAGGCGGCACTGTTCGAGGCTGCGGAGAACAATTTCGACCTGGTCATCGTCAACGCCAATTTCGACGACTACGATCCACTGCGACTGTCCTCGCAGCTGCGCTCGCTCGAGCGCACGCGGTTCATTCCGATCCTGCTGATCACCGAACAGGCCAATGATGAGATGATCGTGCGGGCACTCGATCTGGGTGTCACCGATTACATCATCCGTCCGGTTGACCCCAATGAACTGGTCGCCCGCTCGCTGACGCAAATCCGGCGCAAGCATTGCAACGACATGCTGCGAAAGAGCGTGCAGCAGACGATCGAGCTGGCGGTTACCGACGGCCTGACTGGCCTGCACAACCGTCGCTACCTGGACAATCATCTGAAGCTGTTGCTCGACCGGGCGGCAGCGCGTGGGCGCCCGCTGTCGATCTGCATGACCGACATCGACCGGTTCAAGCAGGTCAACGACACCTATGGCCACGATGTCGGCGATGAGGTGCTGCGCGAATTTGCCAGCCGCATCCGCTCGACCGTGCGCGGCGCAGATCTCGCCTGCCGCTTCGGCGGCGAAGAGTTCGTCGTGGTCATGCCCGATACATCGCCGGAGATGGCCGCGACTGTCGCCGAGCGGCTGCGTCACATTATCGAGAGCCAACCGTTCTCGATACCGCACGTCGACGGTGCCCTGGTCATCACCGCATCGATGGGTATCGCCGGGCTCAAGCCCGAAAGCGATAGCGCCGAGGCGCTGCTGAAGCGGGCGGATATGGCGCTCTATCAGGCGAAGAACGAGGGGCGAAACAGGGTGGTCGCGGCCGCCGCCTGACACCTGACTGCGTTTCCGCCGTCAACGCAAACCCGGACAGATTTTTAAGGCCGCCTCTTGCGGAGTGACCTTAAAGTTGTATTCTTCGACGCGCCGATGCTACCGAGGGGTTTGGTAGCAGTGGCGCGCAGGCTTTCAGATGTACCGGTACGATACAGAATTAACCATGCGCTGAGCGAGACCGCTTAGCGCATTAAGAATTCATTGATTTTTTTCTATTTTCAGGTGATGCTGATAAATACGGGGGCATAGCTTCCATCAGTATCGGTTACCCCATGATGCTCAGGTCCGCCGCATCTCCTGGGTCGTGGGGTCGGTCGGTTGGCTTTTGACACCTGCGGAATCCTCGTGCCGCGGTTAGAAGCCAGCCGACCCCCAATTCACAGCGCTGTTCCGCAAGGGGCGGCGTTTTTTGATTCGTGACCAGGTATTCCCGCTGCCGCGCCGACTCAGAGCTTATGGAGAGGACGAAATGTGATCTTTCTCGCTCGAGGCGAGGCAAGGATGTGGCGCGTTTCCTTGAGCCTGTTTGAGCCGTAAACGCGGCAGGGCAGGGTCCCGCGACTGTCGCTGTGGCGTGACGGTGCACCAACGGAAAGGGGCGCCAAACCTTGCGGTCGGCGCCCCTTGATCCCACGAAACGTCAGATCTTACTTGATCTTGGTTTCCTTGAATTCGACGTGCTTCTTGGCGACCGGATCATACTTGGTCTTCGTCATCTTGTCCGTCATGGTACGGCTGTTCTTGGTCGTGACGTAGAAGAAACCCGTGTCGGCTGTCGACAGCAACTTGATCTTGATGGTGGTGGCTTTTGCCATGGTCGTCCTGCCTTTATGAAATTGAAAGCCGTGGACAACCGGTTGCGGGCCACGGGCAAGGTTGGCGCGAAACTACAAATCGCGGCCGAAAAGTCAAGGCCGTTTTGGATTCAAAACGATCCTTACAACCGAAAGCGCGACGTAAAGGCCGAAAAACCCGGCAATTGCCCAGGCAAAGCCGTTGTTGCCGGCCACATCCATAGACGCGCCGATGACCTGCGGGCCGGCGACTGTGCCGACCGCATAGGAGAAGACGAACGCGGCGTTGGCAGCCGCAAGGTCTGAACCCTGCAAGCGGGAGCCGAGATGGCTGAGGCCGACCGTATAGAGCCCCGAGACGCAACCGCCCCAGAACAGCAGCACCACCGCCATCAGGAACCAGCTTTCCGCCAGCATCGGCAGGCAGAGGGCGCCGATAAGGCCGATGACGGTCATCGCCGACAGCAATGTGCGCCGGTCCTTCACGCGATCGGACAACATGCCGAGCGGAATCTGGAAGATGAAGTTGCCGATCCCCATGACCGTCAGCAGCAATGCGGCCTGCGATTCGGTGAAGCCCGATCGCGTTCCGTAGATCGGAAAGAGCGACAGTCCGCCTGATTCGACCGCGCCGAAGATGAAGACGGCAGCGGTGGCCGTGGGCACGAGGAATATATAGCGCACGAAGTGCCGGTCCGGCTTCTCGTCGATCACGGGGCTCTCATTGCGCGCGATGACGATCGGCACGGCTGCAAGCAGGATGACGCCAGCGCCGACGACGAAAGGCAGGACGCCTTCGCTGCCAAGGATGGAGAACAGCAGGGGCCCGGTGAGGAAGCCCAGCGACAGGCCAGTGCCATAGATGCCAAGCACGAAGCCACGTCTTGCCGGCGGGGCCGTGGCGTTGATCCAGAACTCCGACAGGATGAACAGGACGGTGATCGCGCCGTGAAAAAGGACGCGCAGCGGAAACCAGAGCCAGAAATTGGTGATGTAGTAGAAGCCGAAGGCACTGATGGCGGCCAGGAGCACGGCCCAGAGCATCGTGGGCGCGACGCCGTGGCGATGGGCGAACTTGGTGGTGAACGAGGCTGCCACCATGGAGGCGAGACCCGCCATGGCCGAATTGAGGCCAATCAGCGTCGACGAGATGCCGCGCTTTTCCATGATGATCGACAGCAGCGGCAGCCCAAGACCGATGGCGATGCCGACGGCGCTGATGGCGGAGACCGCGGCAATCAGCGACGGCCAGTGAATTTCCTCAACCGGTGCTGGGCACCCGGGCGTCGGCTGTGACATGCGGCTGTGGTCCTTAGAGAAGCGTGCGGATGAACCGCCCACGGCGCGTGAAATAGAAAGGCACGGAGCGCTCATAGGGAAGCGTCGGGTCCGCATTAAGGCCGCTTCTCAGATCCGCGAGGATGATGGCGGTTATCTCCGGTATCCGGAGCGAGGGCAGGTCGTTGACATCGATCCACTGCAAATCCTGGAGCTCCCGGCTTTCCAGAACGCTCGACGTATCGACGTCGGCTTCGTCCGCGAAGATCGCGAAAAAGCGTGTATCGAACCGCCTCGAGTGCCCCGGAGGAGTTATGGCACGAGCCATATAGCGCAAGTTTGCAAGATCTGGAAGAAAGGGCAGGGGCGCTTCCGTTTCCATGTGGCTCAAGCCAAGGGGAACACCCGCTTCCTCGTAAAGCTCCCGCAGCGCTGCCAGCGCCAGCGCCCTGGCACGGGCGTCACTGACCGGTTGCCCCACAACGCTTTTCAGCGACTGGAGAACAACGGGGTTGAGGTCGCTCGAAAATGCCAGACGGTGGTCGGTCGGATCTCTTCGGCCACCGGGAAAGACGTATACGTCGGGCATGAAGGCATGGGCGCTGCTGCGGCGTCCCATCAACACCCGCACGCCGCTTCCAGAGCGGTCGAGCAGCATGATCGACGCTGCGTCTCGTGGCCTCACGCGCCGCTCGGGGCCGTTTGATGCCGGAGGGACGCTTTGGCGTCCTTGCGTCATGCGGAGGGGTCTCGTGCCGGTAGGACATCCTCGGGGGCATCTTCCTGGCCGCCGAAGCCGTGCATCTTCAGCGCCCACTGCAGGCCGATAACGGCACCCTTGATCGGCTGCAGCAGCGCCAGCGAGCTTATCACCGTGATCGGTGTCCAGATGGCAAGATGCTGCCACGAGTTCAACGGCAGGATCATATCGGTCATCATGTAGCCGACGAGCACCAGGTGGCCGACGATGGTGACGACGATATAGGGCGGAAAGTCGTCAGCGCGCTGGTGATCCATGCGTTCGCCGCAGGCCGCGCACGCATCGACCGCCTTGACGTAACTGCGGAATAGCTTGCCGCTGCCGCAGGCAGGGCAGGCGCCGAGAAAGCCGCGGCGCATGGCGCGGCCGACAGGACGTTCCTCGGTGGCATGACCTCCGAGATGAAGCGTTTCCTTGTCCGTTGCCGTCATGTGAATTCTCTCCTTGTCGCCGTCGCCGGCCACATCATTGCCTAGCGCTTTCCGCGTGGCGGTCGTGTTCCCGGCTTTTTGCGCGGGCCCGAGCGATCACGACGCCCCGACTTGTGGAAAGAGCGCGTGGCGGTCGGCATCTTGCGCCCTTCGCTGAGCATTTCGAAGCGAAGCGCGCCGGCAAGCGGCACCGCTTCGACCAGCTTGACCTCGACCTGATCGCCAAGACGGAAGCCGAGCCCGGTCTTTTCGCCGGAAAGGGCCTGATGGGCTTCATCATAGATGAAATAGTCTCGCCCGAGCGTGGATATAGGCACGAAGCCGTTGGCGCCATAGGCGGGCAGGGTGACAAAAAGTCCCGCCTTGGTCACGCCGGCGACACGTCCCTCGAATTCCTCGCCGATGCGGCCGTTGAGGTGATGGGCGATCAGCCGGTCGACGGTGTCGCGCTCGGCAGCCATGGCGCGGCGCTCGAAGGTTGAGATTTCGGCGGCGATATCGTCGAGAACAGCTTCTTCCTGCGGCGTCAGGCCGCCTTCGCCGAGCCCGAGCGAGGACACGAGCGCCCGGTGCACGATGAGATCGGCGTAGCGCCGGATGGGCGAGGTGAAGTGCGCGTATTTCAAAAGGTTCAGGCCGAAATGGCCGATGTTCTCGGGGCTGTAGATCGCCTGGCTCTGGGAGCGCAGCACCATCTCGTTGACCATGGTCTCGAACGGCTTGCCCTCTGCCTTGGACAGGATGCCGTTGAAGTGGTTGGAGCGCATGTTACCGCCCTTGACCAGCGCGATGTCGAGCGTGGCGAGGAACTCGCGCAGGCTCTCCTGCTTGGCCAGCGAGGGCTGGTCGTGCACGCGGTAGATCAGCACCTGGCGCTTCTGTTCGAGCGTCTCGGCGGCAGCGACGTTCGCCTGGATCATCATCTCTTCGATGAGCTTGTGCGCGTCGAGGCGGTCGGGCACGAAGACGCGATCGACCGTGCCGTCGGGCTTCAGGATGATCTTGCGCTCGGGCATGTTCAATTCGAGCGGCTGGCGGCGGTCACGACCGCGCGTCAGGATGCGGTATCCCTCCCACAGAGGCTTCAGGATCGTTTCGAGGATCGGGCCGGTCTTGTCGTCGGGGTTGCCGTCGATCGCCGCCTGGGCCTGCTGATAGGAGAGCTTGGCAGCACTTCTCATCATGATGCGGTGGAAGGTATGGCCCGCCTTGCGGCCTTCCTTGGAAAAGCGCATGCGAACGGCGAGCGCCGGCCGGTCGACGCCTTCCTTCAGCGAGCAGAGATCGTTGGAGATCCGCTCGGGCAGCATCGGAACGACTCGATCGGGGAAATAGACGGAATTGCCACGCTTCAGCGCCTCGAGATCGAGCGCCGACTTCGGCCTGACATACCAGGAAACGTCGGCGATCGCGACGGTGACGATGACGCCGCCCGGATTGTCCTCGGAGGTGTCCGGCTCCGCATGGACCGCATCGTCGTGGTCCTTGGCATCGGCAGGGTCGATGGTGATCAGCGGCAGTGAGCGCCAGTCTTCCCGGTGCGCCATCGTGGCGGGGCCGGCGTCCGCGGCTTCCTGCATGACGCGCTCGGGGAAGACGTGCGGTATCCCGTGGGCATAGATGGCGATCATCGAAATCGCCTTTTCCGATGCGACGGAACCGACGACGTTTTGAACCTGGGCACGCGGCAGGCCGTAGCGGCCAAGGCGGGTCAGCTGAACCTCGATCAGGTCGCCGTCCTTGGCATCGCCGACGAAATCAGGATCGACAAGGATTTCCTCGCCGCGTTTCTCGATCGGCATCAGTCGGCCACCGCCACCGGGGGTCGCGCGGAAAACGCCGAGGACCGCGTCCTTGCGCTTGTCGAGCACCTTGATGATGCGTGCGGTATAGGCAGGACCACCCCGGTCCTTGGCCGGGAAGATCTTGGCAAGCACACGGTCGCCAAGGCCGCCGACCGGCGTCTTGCCTTTTTCCTTGCCAACCGTCGACTGCTTGATCAGTACGGCCGGCGCAACGCCGTCCTCATCCAGCCACTCGGCCGGACGGCCGATCAATTCGCCATCGACGTCGCGCACGGTGATATCGAGAACGGCCACAGGCGGAAGGGCGCCGGGGCGCACAAGCGACTTGCGCTTCTTCTCGACCAGCCCGTCCGCTTCCAGCGAGCGCAGCAATGCCTTGAGTTCGACGCGGGTGTCGCCCTTGAGGCCGAAAGCCTTGGCAATTTCCCGCTTGGAGGCGCGGTCCGGATTCTCGGCAATGAACCGCATCAGCACGTCGCGCGGAGGCACCGCGCCGTGGATGATCGCGGTTTTCTCCGGTGCCGGCGCGGCCTTTGCCGCGCGGCCCTCTTTCCTGCCGGAGCCTTTTCCGGATCTTTGGGTCGGGTCGCGCGGTATTCTGGTCAAGATCAGTCCTTCTTGGCCTTCGCGGCCGTCTTTGGTTTTGCTTTGGCGGGCGCCTTGGCCTTGGTGGCCTTCTTGGTCGCACCGTCAGCCGCAGCCTTCGTCGACTTCGTCGCCGTTTTTGCCTTGGCCTTCGTTGCCTTGCCCTTGCCGGTGCCGCTCTTGGCCGCGCGTTCGGCGATGAGCGCGAGCGCCTCTTCGACCGTCACGGACTGCGGGTCCTTGCCCTGCGGCAGGGTCGCGTTCACCTTGCCCCAGTTGACATAGGGTCCGTAGCGACCGTCGCGGACGGTGACCGGGCCACCTTCCGGGTGCTCGCCCAGTTCCTTCAGTGCGACGGCAGCCGCACGGCCACGACCGGCGCCGGCCTTCGACTGCTTGTCGGCAAGCACCGACACGGCGCGGTTCAGGCCGATCGAGAACACGTCTTCGATCGATTCGACATTGGCATAGGTGCCGTCATGCAGCACGAATGGCCCGTAGCGGCCAAGGCCCGACGAGATCATCTTGCCGGTCTCGGGGTGTGCGCCGATGTCGCGCGGCAACGAGAGCAGAGCCACGGCTTTCTCGTGGTCGATGGTGGACGGCGTCCAGCCCTTGGGCAGGCTTGAGCGCTTGGCTTCCTTGCCGTCGCCGCGCTGGACATAGGGGCCGAAGCGGCCGCTTCGCAGCGTGATTTCCTCGCCCGTATGCGGATCCTTGCCCAGCGCCTGCGGTTCGTTCGAGACCGAAGCCTCGGCGTCGCTGTTGCCGTCGGAGGAAAGCTGGCGGGTGAAATTGCATTCAGGGTAGTTCGAGCAGCCGACGAAGGCGCCGTACTTGCCGAGCTTCAGCGACAGCTTGCCCGTGCCGCAAACCTGGCAGATGCGCGGATCGCTGCCGTCTTCGCGCTTGGGGAAGACCAGCGGTGCCAGTTCCTCGTTCAGCGCGTCGAGCACGTTGGTAACGCGCAGTTCCTTGGTTTCCTCGATCTGGGCGAAGAAATCCTTCCAGAAATCGCGAAGGACATCCTTCCAGTTGACCTCGCCGGCCGAGACCTGGTCGAGCTTTTCCTCGAGCGACGCGGTGAAGTCGTAGCCGACATAACGCGTGAAGAAGCTCTCCAGAAACGCCGTGACGAGCCGTCCCTTGGCCTGGGGCACGAGCTTGCGCTTGTCGTTGGAGATGTAGTCGCGATCGAGCAGGGTGGTGACAGTCGCCGCATAGGTGGAAGGACGGCCGATGCCGAGCTCTTCCATCTTCTTGATCAGCGTTGCTTCCGAGTAGCGCGGCGGCGGCTCGGTGAAATGCTGGGAGGCGTTGATCTTCTGCTTGGCCAGGCTTTCGCGGGCATTGATCTCCGGCAGGCGGCCGTCTTCGTCGCCGTCGTCGGTCTGCTCGCCGTCTTCCTTTGCATCGGTATAGGCGGCAATGAAGCCATCGAAACGAATGACCGAGCCGGTGGCGCGCAGGCCGGCCTTGTTGCCGGCGTTGTCGGCGGTAATTTCGGCGGTCGTGCGCTCAATCTCGGCAGAGGCCATCTGGCTGGCGATACCGCGCTTCCAGACGAGATCGTAAAGCTTCAGCATGTCGCCATCGAGGAAACGGCGAACCTGATCCGGCGTCCTGTTGAAGTCGGTCGGACGGATGGCCTCGTGCGCTTCCTGGGCGTTTTTCGCCTTTGTCGAATAGATGCGCGGCTTTTCCGGCAGGTAGCGGTTGCCGAACTGGCTTCCGATCGCCTCACGGGCGGCTTCGATCGACTCCGGCGCCATCTGCACGCCATCGGTACGCATATAGGTGATCAGACCGACGGTTTCCCCGCCGATATCGACGCCTTCGTAGAGCTTCTGTGCGACCTGCATGGTGCGCGACGCGGAGAAGCCGAGCTTCGACGAGGCCGCCTGCTGCAAGGTCGATGTGGTGAATGGCGGTGAGGGGTTCCGCTTGACCGGCTTGGCCTCGATGCTGTCGACCACATAGGTCGCGCCATCGAGCAGGCTCTTCAGCCGGTTGGCTTCCTCGCCATTGCCGATGGCACGCGGGGCCAGACGCTTTCCGTCCGCCGAGACGAGGCGTGCCTCGAATTCGTCGCCGCGCGGCGTCTTCAGGAGCGCTGACAGGTTCCAGTATTCTTCGGAGACGAACCGTTCGATTTCCGATTCGCGGTCGCAGACCAGCCGCAGCGTCACCGACTGGACGCGGCCGGCGGAGCGCGCTCCGGGCAGCTTGCGCCACAGCACCGGCGACAGGTTGAAGCCGACGAGATAGTCGAGCGCGCGCCGTGCCAGATAGGCATCGACCAGCGGGATGTCGAGTTCGCGCGGATGGGCGATGGCGTCGAGAACGGCCTTCTTGGTAATGGCGTTGAACGCCACCCGCTTGACCGGCTTGTCGCCGAGCACCTTCTTCTTGCGCAGAAGATCGAGCACATGCCAGGAAATCGCTTCACCTTCGCGATCCGGGTCGGTCGCGAGGATCAGGCCATCGGATGCCTTCACGGCATCTGCGATATCCTTCATGCGTTTGGCCGACGCGGCGTCGACCTCCCAGGACATCTCAAAATCTTCGTCAGGACGCACGGAGCCGTCCTTGGCAGGCAGATCCCGCACATGGCCGAACGATGCAAGAACCTTGTAGCCGGGGCCGAGGTACTTGTTGATCGTCTTTGCCTTCGAAGGCGATTCCACCACTACAACATTCATCGTCATTTTTCTGAGACAACCGGGTTTGGCACTGCACCAGCGCTGTTCGCACCGAGCGTCGCCGAATATCGATGCCCCGAAATGGACAGGGATTCGAGCGCGGTCAAGGGGTTTCCTTCAAAATAGCGACAGGGCGGCGTTATGCAGCCATCGCGGGAACGGGTAAACACATCGCGTTTTAATTGAGCCGGACGCATTTTCTTCGTATCTGCGAATGTACTTTTGTGTTGCCGGTTGTCGACAGGATCGTGCGCAAACAAGAAGTTTTATTGCTCGCCTTCGAGCGACACGAGGCCCGACGCATGGCGGTTGAGGCGGCCGGCGAGGTCGAGCTCGATCAGTGCCAGGTAAACCTCGGCCGCGGGCAGCCCGGTATGGCGAATGACGTCGTCTATATCGACGGGCGTCGGGCCGAGCGCATCGGTGATGGTCACGCGGTCACGGTCAGCGAGCGGTTGCGGTTGTCTCGAGGGGAATTCCTGGGCCGGCTCACTGGCTCCCGTCGGAAAAGGCAAGGTAGGCTGGCTGAGCGGGGCGAGGGCATCGAGTACATCGTGCGATGTCGTCGTGACGATGGCCCCCTGCTTGAGAAGGTCGTTGGTGCCGTGGCAACGCGGGTCAAGCGGCGATCCGGGAACGGCAAACACCAGGCGGCCGAAGTCGGCGGCATAACGCGCCGTAATCAGTGAACCGGAGCGGTTGGCCGCCTCGACGACCGCCACGCCAAGGCTGATGCCGGCGATCAGGCGGTTGCGTCGCGGGAAATCGCGCGCACGCGGCTCCCATCCGAACGGCATCTCGCTGACGGCCAGGCCTTCGCCAGCCATGATGTCGTCGAGGAGCCCGATGTTTTCGGGCGGATAGGGCCGGTCGATACCGCCCGCAAGCACGGCGATCGTTCCGCTCGCAAGACTTGCTCTGTGGGCGGCGGTGTCTATGCCGCGCGCAAGTCCCGACGTGATCGTGTAACCGGCCTGTCCGGCGTCACGCGCCATCATGCCGGCAAATTTCGCGCCGCTGACCGAGGCATTGCGCGAGCCGACGATGCCGAGCGACGGACGTCTTGCGGCATCGAGGTTGCCCTTAACTGCAAGAAGAGGAGGGGCGCCGTCGATCTGGCGCAGAGCGAAGGGGTAGTTCGGTTCGCCGATGGCGATGAAGGTCGCGCCGAGACGGTGGGCGATTTCGAATTCGCGTTCCGCTTCGGCGGTTGTTGCGACACGGAAGGTTCGCGCGCCGGCGCCGCGCCTGGAGAGTTCCGGAAGCGCGTCGAGTGCAGCGTCGGCGGTGCCGAAATGATTGATCAGATCGCGGAAGGTGACCGGGCCGACATTGTCGCTGCGGATGAGCCGCAGCCAGGACATCTTTTGTTGATCGGTCAGCGCAACTCCGGTTCGTCGTGCGCTGACATCCAACATTATCCCTTGTCTCCGATCCTGCTCTCGGTACCTGCGAGCAGCCGTTTGATGTTGGCGCGATGCTTCACCCATGTGATCAGGGTCATGACCGCGAACAGCAGAGCGACTTTCTCGTGTCCTGCAAAGTAGAGTACAACCGGAATGACCGCCGTTGCAACCAGGGCCGAAAGCGAGGAATAGCGGCTGAGTTTCGCCATCGCCAGCCAGATCGCGGCAAAGACGAGAACCATCCACGGCACGAGGCCGAGTAGCACGCCGATATAGGTGGCCACGCCCTTGCCGCCCTTGAAGTCGAGCCAGACCGGGTAGAGGTGGCCGAGGAAGGCTGCAAGGCCGGCGGCGATGCCGGCTTCGACACCCCAGTGCGATGCGATCGCGGCCGCCGCCGTGCCTTTCAGGGCATCAAGAAGAAGCGTTGCCGCGGCAAGCTTCTTGTTGCCGGTGCGCAGGACGTTGGTGGCGCCGATATTGCCCGAGCCGATCTTTCGAACGTCGCCAAGGCCGGCCATGCGCGTCAGGATGAGCCCGAAGGGGATCGAGCCCAACAGGTAGCCGAAGGCGAGGCTCAAGGCTGTCAGGGGCAGCCCGAGCTGCCAGGAAAATAGATCCACCGGTTCCTCCCGCGCGACCGCTGTCGCTTATGCCGAATGCACGAGCTTGCCGGCAACATAGGTTTGCACAACCCGCCCGGTAAAGCGCGCATTTTCGAATGGCGTGTTCTTGGACCGCGAAACGATCGCTTCCTTGTGGAGGACCCAGGGCTCTTCGAGGTCGATGACCGTGATGTCGGCCTTGGCACCCGGCTTCAGCGTGCCGGCGTCCAGTCCGAAGATCGCGGCGGGGCGCGTCGACATCGCATCGATAAGCCGCATCAGGGGCACCTGACCGCTGTTGTAGAGACGCAGGGCGGCCGCAAGCATCGTCTCGAGCCCGATCGCGCCGTTCTCGGCGTCGGAAAACGGCAGGCGCTTGGTGTCGACGTCCTGGGGATCGTGCGAGGAAACGATGATGTCGATGGTGCCGTTGGCAAGGGCTTCCGCCATCGCGACCCGGTCGTCCTCTCGGCGCAGGGGCGGCGAGAGCTTGAAGAATGTCCGGTACTCGCCGATGTCGTTCTCGTTGAGCCCAAGATGGTTGATCGAGATGCCGCAGGTAACGTTGGCGCCGCGGTTGCGGGCCGTCAGCACGGCGTCGGCCGATTCGGGAACCGAGATCTTGGCGGCGTGGTAGGCGGCCTTGGTGAGGCTGGCGATGCGCAGGTCGCGTTCGAGCGGGATGATCTCCGCCTCGCGCGGCACGCCGGCAAGACCGAGCCAGCTTGCAAGCAGCCCCTCGTTCATCACGCCGTTGCCGAGATACTTGTCGCGTGTTTCGAGCGCGATGACGGCGCCAAACTCGCGGGCATAGGTCATCGCACGGCGCAGCATCAGTGTGTCGTGGATCGCCCGGCGGCCGTTGGTAAAGCAGACCGCGCCTGCCTCGCGCAGCAGCCCGAATTCGGTCATCTCTTCGCCGGCGAGACCCTTGGTCATCGCAGCTGCCGGATAGACATTGACCAGCGCCTTGTCGCGCGCCGTCTTCTGCATGAATTCGACGAGCGCGATGTCGTCGATGACGGGGTCTGTGTCCGGCATCGAGATGAAGGACGTCACGCCGCCGACCGCGGCCGCCCGCGACGCCGATTCGATCGTTTCGCGATGTTCGGCACCCGGCTCGCCGACAAAGACACGCGCATCGACGAGGCCCGGTACGGCCGTCAGCCCGTCGCAGTCCTTGACGAAGGCGCCGTCCGGCGTGCCCTGGTTGTGGGCATCCTTGCCTGCAGCGAGGATCCGGCCGTCGTCACCGACGATAACCGTGCCGGTTTCATCGAGATTGCGCGAGGGGTCGATGATGCGGAGGTTTCTAAGAACGAGCGGTCTGGTCATGTGCGCGGCCCCTGTTTCTGCGAAAGAAGAAGCGTTTCCATCACTGCCATGCGCACGGCGACACCCATCTCGACCTGCTGTTCGATCACGCTCTGCGGACCATCGGCGATCTCGGAGGCGATCTCCACGCCGCGGTTCATCGGGCCCGGATGCATCACGAGTGCGTCTTCCTTGGCAGCTTTCAGCTTTTCGGCGTCGAGGCCGTAATAGTGGAAGTATTCGCGCACCGAAGGCACGAAGGAACCGGCCATTCGCTCGCGCTGCAGGCGCAGCATCATCACCACGTCGGCATCCTTCAGCCCCTCGGCCATCGAGTGGTAGACCTCGACGCCCATGTCGGCGATGCCCGACGGCAGCAATGTCGCCGGTGCGACGACGCGTACCCGTGCACCCATCTGGTTGAGAAGAAGGATGTTGGAGCGGGCAACCCGCGAATGCAGCACGTCGCCGCAGATCGCCACGATGATGCGCGAGAGCTTGCCCTTGATGCGGCGGATCGTCAGCGCGTCGAGCAGCGCCTGGGTCGGGTGCTCGTGCTGACCGTCTCCGGCATTGACCACCGAGCAGGATACCTTCTGCGCCAGGAGGGCTGCGGCACCTGCCGAAGAGTGACGCACGACCAGCACATCCGGGTGCATGGCGTTCAGCGTCATCGCCGTGTCGATCAGCGTTTCGCCCTTCTTCACCGAGGAATTGCCGACCGACATGTTCATCACGTCGGCGCCAAGCCGTTTGCCGGCGAGTTCGAAGGAGGATTGTGTCCGCGTCGACGCTTCGAAGAAGAGATTGATCTGCGTCAGTCCACGGAGGGTGGACGTCTTCTTCTCTCGCTGACGGGAGATCTTGACGGCTTCATCGGCACGATCGAGCAGGTGCGTGATATCCTGCTCCGTGAGACCTTTGATGCCGAGCAGGTGGCGATGCGAGAAAGTGGTCATGGGCCGCCCTTGCGCTCTGGAATGTGGCTCGCTCTATAAGACGTGACCCCCGGCACGGCAAGCGGTGCGCATGCCCGTCCGCAGAAAACTTGGGTGCGGCATCCTATCTTTCCCGGGCCCCGTTTCGTGGCCGGCAAACTTGCGCTAGAACCGGCCCATGAATCAGATGAACCGGACCGAACAGAAACTCGCCGAGCTGAACCAGCCCAAGCCCTGGTCCGGCATCAATGCCTATCGTTCCGATCCGCTGGTCGTGGACATCACCTCGGGCATGACGAAGGCGCTGCGCGACGAATTCGACACGCTCGGCCGCTACGTGACCTCACCGGAGGCGCAGGAACTGGCGCGCATGGCCAATGAAGGCGCGCCGAAGCTGAAGACGCACGGTCCGCGGGGCGAGCGCCTCGATGTCGTCGAATTCCATCCGGCCTGGCATGCACTGATGCGGCGCTCGATGACCTCGGGCCTGCACGCGTCCGCCTGGGAAAACCTGCCCGACGAGCGCAACCAGTCGCACAAGACGCGCGCGATCCGCTTCTATCTGACGGCACAGCTGGAATGCGGACATCTCTGCCCGCTGACGATGACGAGCGCTTCGCTGGCCGCGATCACCGCATCGCCAGCCGTCCAGAAGGAATGGGCGCCGAAAATCCTGTCACGCAAGTACGATTCGTCGAACAAGCCCTGGATGCAGAAATCCGCCGTCACCGTCGGCATGGGCATGACGGAAAAGCAGGGCGGCACCGACGTGCGCGCCAACACCTCGACCGCCGAGCGCGTGGGCGAGGGCATCTATCGTCTCAATGGGCACAAATGGTTCATGTCGGCGCCGATGAGCGACGCGTTCGTGATGCTGGCGCAGACCCGCGACGGCCTTGGCTGTTTCCTCGTGCCGCGACTGCTCGAAGACGGTGCCGCCAACGGCCTGCGCTTCCAGCGGCTGAAGGACAAGCTCGGTAATCGGTCCAACGCATCCTCCGAAGTCGAGTTTTCCGACACGTTCGGTTTCGTGCTCGGCGCCCCGGATGCCGGCATCCGCACCATTCTCGACATGGTGACGCTGACCCGTCTCGATTGTGCACTTGCGTCCGCCGGCATCATGCGGGCTTCGCTCGCCGAAGCGGTGCACCACACGCGTGGAAGAAAAGTGTTCGGCAAGCCGCTGGTCAGCCAGCCGATGATGACCCGGGTTCTGGCCGACATGGCGCTCGACGTTGCCGCCGCCAGCGCCCTGTCGTTTCGCCTTGCCGATGCCTTCGACAAGGCGCATGGCAGTTCGGAAGAGGCAGCCTACGCCCGCATCATGACGCCGGTCGCCAAGTACTGGTGCTGCAAGATCGCACCGGCGCTCATTTATGAAGCGATGGAGTGCCTCGGCGGCAATGGCTATGTCGAGGAACGGGCATTGGCGCGGCACTATCGCGAGGCACCGGTCAATGCGATCTGGGAAGGCTCGGGCAACGTCATGGCGCTCGATGTCCTGCGCGTGCTTCTCAAGCGCAAGGACCTGTTCGAGCAACTGTTCGCGGTTCTGAGCCGCGATCTCGGCCCGGCCGGTCGCAAGACCATCGACGTGCTGCGCGCGGCGATGTCGCTGTGTGAGCGCGACGAGGGCGCCGCCCGCATGCTGGTCGAGCAACTTGCGCTCGCCGCCGCTGCCGCCGAACTCTATCGGCTCGGTGCCGGCCGCATTGCCGATGCCTTCCTCGAATCGCGCCTGGCCGCCGGTTGGCGCTCGACCTATGGCATGCTCGATTCTCGCTTCGATTCGGCCTACATTCTCGACCTGCTCTATCCGGCTGCGACGTAAGCCGTCACCGAAAGCACCAGCGGTATCGTGAAAAAGGAGACGACGGTCTGGACCGTCGCCACCGCCGCATAAAGCTCGGCGTCTCCGCCCATCTGTTTGGCAAGCAGGTAGCCGTTCATCGCTGTCGGCACGGCAGCGCCGAGCGCGATGACGCACAACGCGTCGCCGCGGATGCCGAGCAGGAAGCTGGCGCCGACCATGAACACCGGCATGACGATCAGCTTCAGGAAAACCGCGAGCAACGCGGAACCGGTCGGCTTCAAGGCGTCGGACACCCGCAAACCGGCACCGACCATCACCAGCCCGAGACTGAGCGACGCGCTCGCCAGCATGTCGATCGTCGTCATCACCGGCCCATAGACCTTGATGGCCGCGAGGTTGAAGAGGATGCCGAGCACCGATGCGACGATTAACGGATTGGTGACGATCTTGGCAAAGAAACGCCGGAAATCTCGATTGCCGCCGCCGAACCAAACCAGCACGCCGACGTTGTAGAGATTGATCGGGATGATCACGAGGGTCATCACCAGCGCCGTCAGCGTCAACCCGATCGGACCATAGAGTTTCTGGGCGATCGCCAGTGCCATGAAGCCGTTCCAGCGCGTCGCCGTCTGGAAAACCGAGGTGAAGGAAGCGCCGGAAACCTGCCTGTTGCGAAACAGCGGCCAGAGCGCAAGCACGAAGATCGACATCAGGCTGACGCTACCGATGGTGGCGATGGCGGTTGCATCAGCCTTCATGCCGGAAAAATCGGCCTGGGCCAGCGTCGAAAACAGGAGGGCGGGGAAAAGGATGTAATAGCCGAACTGTTCGAGGCCAAGCCACAGGTTCTGATCGACAAGCGTCGTGCGTTTCAGCCACACGCCGAGCAGGAGCAGAAGGAAGATGGGAAGGATGCTTTCGAAAACGATGATCATGGCGGGCCCGCTCGGGAGAGGGCCTCACCGTTACTGCATAATGCCCCGGATCGGAATCCACTTCAGATGAAATTCGTGAGGAGACATCTTGGTCCTGCGGTCTTTTCGCAAGGCCGGAAGGACCGTCAGCGGCAGGCGGCCTGTGAAAATTAACCTTAACAAATGGTTTACATTGCGCGATCGGAGCCGAGCGTGGACAGTGGTCGGGTAACGCAATGAAATCCGGAATGGAGCGGTTCGGTGAGAACTGGTCTTTTGATCATCATGATGATGTTTTTCGCCGGACTGGCGCTCGATATCGTGGTCCCCGCGACGGTTCTGCTTGCCTTGGTATTGGCAGACCGTGCACTCTATCCACTGTTGTCCAGGCGCCTATCGGAAAGGGGGGCCGCATGAAGTGGTTTCTGATCCTGTGGGCTTGTCCCGTCATGCTTCTGGCCGCTTGGTACGGCCTTTCCTACTACGACATGAGCTTCGGCTTCTTCATGCTGACGCGCCAGACCCACGACATGGTCTTTCAGGTCTATGGCAACGTGCTCGGCATTCCGCCCGAGAGCATTCCGCCGCTTGTTGCGCGCGCCATCATCGTCGACAGTTTCATCGTTCTCGGCATCATTGCCTTTCGCAAGCGGCGTGAGCTTTCCGCCTGGTATCGCCGACGCTTCGTGACATCCGGCGCTCAGTCGCGCGATGCGCCGTCCCTGGCAAGGGACGCCAGCCTGTCGAGCGCACCCTGAAGAATGAAGGATGCGGCGGCCGAGTCGATGCGCTCGGCCCGCTTCTTGCGTGAGACGTCCATCTCGATCAGCACCCGCTCGGCCGCGACCGTCGACAGTCGCTCGTCCCAGTAGACAAAGGGCAGGGGTGTCTTCTCGACCATGTTTCGAACGAAGGCGCGGGTCGCCTGGCATCTGGGCCCCTCGCTGCCGTCCATGTTGACCGGCAGGCCGATGACGAAGGCCGAAACCCGTTCCTTCTCGGCAACCGCCAGAAGCGTCATGGCGTCGATGCCAAACTTGACCCGCTTGATGACTTCACGCGGCGTGGCGATCCGGCGTCCAAGGTCTGACACCGAAATGCCGATCGTCTTGGTGCCAAGATCGAGGCCGGCGATGGCCTGGTTGGGCTGCAGATGGCTCGCAAGCTCTTCGATGGTCAGAATTGTCATTTGGTTTGCCGATTCGATCTTTGCAGGGGCTCGTTTCGTTCCATATAGCTGGATCAACGCACAAATCATCTGGGAGAATGTCATGAAGATCAAATGGCTTGGCCATTCCGCCTTTCACGTCGAAACGGCAGCGTCGAAGATCCTGATCGATCCCTTCTTTACGGGCAATCCCGCGTTCCTCGACAGCGAGCGCCGGGAGGTAACCTCCGGGCTCACCCATATTCTCTTGACGCATGGGCACGGCGACCATGTCGGCGACACCGTCGCCATTGCCAAGGAAACGGGAGCCGTGGTCGTTGCCAACTTCGATCTCTGCATGTGGCTCGGTCGCCAGGGTGTTTCGGCGATGGAGCCCGGTAACACCGGCGGCACCATCCATCTCCCGGGCTTTTCCGCAACCTTCGTCAATGCGCTGCATTCGTCGGCACAGATCACCGAAGACGGCGTGTCGCATTCGCTCGGCAGTGCCAACGGTCTCGTCCTGCATTTCGAGGACGAGCCGACGCTCTATCACATGGGCGACACCGACATTTTCTCCGACATGGCGCTGATCGAGGAGCTGCACCAGCCCGAGATTGGCCTCGTTCCGATCGGCGACCGTTTCACCATGGGCGGTGCCGTGGCCGCGCTCGCCTGCCAGCGCTATTTCAAGTTCTCGACCGCCATTCCCTGTCACTACGGTTCCTTCCCGATCATCGACCAGACGCCGGAAAATTTCATCGTCGGCATGGATAGCGCCTCGACCAAGGTCGCGACACCTGCGGTCGGCGGCGTCGTCACCGTTTGACGGCAAATGCCGTCGGGGCATTGGCAGGCGAGCGATCGGGCGATTCCCCCGTTGCGCGCCTCGCCGCGCACCATTATAGCGGGGGAAAGTTCCAGAGACCGGAGACGACCATGTCCGTAGACCTTGCCACCGTGAAGCGCGTCGCGCGCCTCGCACGCATCGCCGTCAGTGAAGATGAAGCCACGCGGATGGTGGGCGAAATCAACGGCATCCTTGGTTTCGTTGAGCAACTCTCCGAGGTGAATGTCGAAGGCGTGGAGCCGATGACGTCGGTAACGCCGATGGAGATGAAAAAGCGCCTGGACGTCGTGTCCGATGGCAGCAAGGCCGACGACATCGTCGCCAATGCTCCCAATACCGATCGCAACTTCTTCCTCGTCCCGAAGGTCGTCGAATAATCCGACTGCCTGCCGCCCCGACGTCCCTGATTGCGAAAGCCCGATTTCACCATGACCGAACTCACCAGCCTGACGATCGCCGAAGCCCGCACCAAGCTTGCCGGCAAGGAAATCACCGCCGTTGAACTGACCGACGCCTATATCGCCGCGATCGATGGCGCCAACGAAGCGATCAACGCCTATATCGCAGTCACGCCCGACAAGGCGCGCGAAATGGCCAAGGCTTCGGATGCGCGCATCGCCGCCGGCAACGCCGGCGCGCTCGAAGGCATTCCGCTCGGGATCAAGGATCTCTTCGGAACCGAAGGCGTGCACACGCAAGCCTGCAGCCACATCCTCGATGGCTTCGCGCCGCGTTACGAATCGACTGTCACCCAGAACCTCTGGAACGACGGCGCGGTCATGCTCGGCAAGCTCAACATGGACGAGTTCGCCATGGGCTCCTCCAACGAGACGTCCTATTACGGCGCCGTGAAAAACCCCTGGCGGGCCAAGGGCTCCAACCTCGATCTCGTTCCGGGTGGCTCGTCCGGTGGTTCTGCGGCAGCCGTGGCTGCCCATCTGTGCGCGGGTGCCACCGCAACCGATACCGGCGGCTCCATCCGTCAGCCGGCAGCCTTTACCGGCACCGTCGGCATCAAGCCGACCTACGGTCGCTGCTCGCGCTGGGGTGTCGTCGCCTTCGCGTCGTCGCTCGACCAGGCCGGCCCGATCGCGCGTGACGTGCGCGACGCCGCGATCCTGTTGCAGTCTATGGCAAGCGTCGACGCCAAGGATACGACTTCCGTCGATCTGCCGGTGCCGAACTACGAAGCCTCGATCGGCCAGTCGATCAAGGGCATGAAGATCGGCATTCCGCGCGAGTATCGTGTCGAGGGCATGCCCGAGGAAATTGAAGCCCTGTGGCAGCAGGGCATTGCCTGGCTCAAGGACGCCGGTGCCGAGATCGTCGACATCACCCTTCCGCACACGAAATATGCGCTGCCGGCCTATTACATCGTCGCTCCGGCCGAAGCGTCGTCGAACCTTGCCCGCTATGACGGTGTCCGCTACGGCCTGCGCGTCGACGGCAAGGACATCGTCGACATGTACGAAAAGACCCGGGCCGCGGGCTTCGGCCAGGAGGTCAAGCGCCGCATCATGATCGGCACCTACGTGCTTTCGGCTGGCTACTACGACGCCTATTATCTGCGCGCCCAGAAGGTTCGCACGCTGATCAAGCGCGACTTCGAGCTGGCCTTCCACGCCGGTGTCGACGCGATCCTGACGCCGGCGACACCGTCTTCCGCCTTCGGCATCGCCGACGAGGATCTCGCATCCGATCCGGTCAAGATGTACCTCAACGACATCTTCACGGTGACGGTCAACATGGCCGGTCTGCCGGGCATCGCCGTTCCGGGCGGCGTCGACCACAAGGGCCTGCCGCTTGGCCTGCAGCTGATCGGCAAGCCGTTCGAGGAAGAGACCCTGTTCAAGACCGCACATGTGATCGAACAGGCAGCCGGCCGCTTCACGCCCACCAAGTGGTGGTAAGAAACTGAAGGCGCAGCGCCCCAGGCGGCTGCGCCTTCGACGCCGTCTGGCAAACCCGGCGGCCGCATGATCTAGTGACGCGGAGAGGGGGACCGCGCCATGCCTTTGATCCGACATGCCCGCCGGGATGAGGTCGGCGCTCTGATCGCGATCGGCCTGCGCGCCTGGGAAGGCGCGATCACTGGCCTTGCCGACGTCAATCGGATGCGACGCCTGGCAGAAAACGCCTTCGCCGATTTTCTTGCCGCCCACTGGCTTTCCGTTTCCCTGGTCGAGCTTGACGGCAGACCGCGTGGCTGGGCAGCGCGGGAAAATTTCGACGAAAGCATTTCCGACCTCTGGATCGAGCCCGAGGCGCAGCGGCGGGGGCTCGGCGGTCTCCTGCTCGCAGATCTCGAGCGTCGCATCGCAAGTGACGGCTTCGAGGCCGTGGAAATAAAGACACATGCACAGAACACGGCAGCCATCGGCTTCTTCCGCAAGCAGGGCTATGGCGTCAGCTGGCTGTCGACTGCCTATGCGCCGAGGCTCGATCGGGACGTCGAGTTCATCGGCCTGAGCAAGTTGCTGGCGGTCGCCGCTCCCGATCTCTACGGCCGTTGAGCTGAAAGGCATGATGTTTTTTGCGCGATAAGGCTCCCTGCCGAATATTCACCTCGCATTCATTCGACCCATGAAATATTAGGGGTATTGAAACTACGTGGCGACGCAGGGGACGTTCGTTGCAGATCCTCCAAAATACCGTAGAGCAATCCGCGTCTTATAGGTCATCCGTTCGCCCGCTATGGCTTGTCGGCTTCGGCCTGGCGATATTCTCAGCCTGCCTGCTCGGTATTTTCAGTCGCCCTTTCGGCATGCTCGCTTCCGTGTGGCCGGCCAATGCCATCCTGCTCGGCCTGCTGGTGCGTCATCCCGCGTTGAGCACGCCGACCGCCTGGACCTGCGCAGCCCTGGCCTACCTTCTGGCTGACCTTCTGACCGGTTCGGGGCTCGGCGCAGCCGTGGCGCTCAATGCCGCCAATCTGATCGGCGTCGGTGTCGGCTACATCCTCTTCATGCGTCTGTCGACCGAGCATCGTCATCTGCGCCGGCCCCTGGCCGTGCTCTACATGTTTTCGATCGCGGTCATGGCCGGCGGCAGCGCGTCGATTGTCGGCGCGCTCGCGGTTGTGCATTATTTCGGTGAACCGGCCTCGCGCGCCCTTGTCGCTTGGCTGATGACCGAGCTGGTCAATTACGTCGTCATCCTGCCGGTGTTTCTGGCAATGCCGGGGATGGTCGACCGGGAGCGGATTGTTCCTGCGGTTGGGACGCCGCCTGCGGCGGGCGTCAATCCCTGGCCGATCGTCTCCCTGGTGGCGTCATGCGCTGCAGCGCTTTTGATCGGTGGTCCGGGCGCAATTGCCTTTCCCGTGCCATCGTTGCTGTGGTGCGCCTTGACCTATCGTTTGTTTGCCGTCGCCGTGTTGATGGCAATCGTCTGCATGCTGGCCCAGGTCGCCGTTGCATCAGGCGCCTTGCATCTCGGCGGCGATCGTCTCGCCGAGGCGACACTCATATCGACGCGCCTCGGCATCACGCTTCTGGCGCTCGGGCCGCTGACCGTGGCAAGCATCGATGCGGCGCGCCGAACCTTGATCGCCCGGCTTTCCCATGCGGTCGACTATGATTTCCTGACGCAATGTCTTGCCCGCGCCGCTTTCATGGTGCGGGCGTCCGCCTCGATCGAAGCCGAAAATCGGAAAACACCGATCTTCGCCATGATGCTGGATATCGATCGCTTCAAGGTGATTAACGATACCTACGGTCATGCAGCAGGCGATCGTGTGCTGCAGGCGGTGGCACGGACCGTCCGCATGACCCTGCGCTCCGACGACCTCTTCGGCAGGTTCGGCGGCGAAGAGTTCGCGATACTTCTTGTCCGACAGGCGCCGGCGAATGCGGATCGCGTTGCCGAGCGGGTCCTGTCCGCCATCCGTGCACTCGGTGTCGAGCTTGAGAACGGCGAGACGCTCTCGGTGACAGCCAGCATCGGCATTGCCGAGCGGCTGCCAGCCGGTTCCGGACTGGAGGCCATGCTGTCGCAGGCCGACAGGGCGCTCTATGTCGCCAAGGCGGAGGGGCGCGATTGCATCCGCACCTTTGCCGACGGCACGCCGGCAGCCGATACGACGGTCGCGCGGCTCGATGCTGCACGCCAGCGATAACGCGCAGTGCCGCCCCGCCATTCGGGCGTGAAGCAAGGGGGCCTTCCGCATGCGTGGGAAGGCAGGTGCGAAGATGCCAGGCTGCGGCCCGGCATCTTCTCTGATGTGCCCGGTTACCGATTGTTGAGTTCGGAGCGGACGAGAAGCAGGCCTTGCTGGGTGATGCGGTAGGGCTTGCCTGACGATGACGAGATCGCCTTCTTCCGCTTCAGTTTGCGGAAAAGCTCGAGGTCAAGGCTTGGATAGACCCATCCGTCACGGGTGAAGCATCGGATGTCGATGATCGCCTTGCCGTCGCGGGTGATTTCGATGCGGCCGCCCTGGGCCAAATGATGAAGGATGCGCTGCTCAGCGCGTGAGATATCCATTTCTGAATGTTCCGGAATAGCGTTCGTAAGAACGCATAAAAACGTTCCGCAAATCTTGGGAAAAGCGGGGTTACGTTTCCGGCCCGTGCGCGCAGTCTTTAGAAGAAAGCGGGCAGGGGCCCTTACCGGGACTCAGACGATGAGAACATCAAAACTCCATTCGAACGGGTCTGACCTAGAAGAGGCGAGCGAAGGTGTCAAGAGCGCCGCTCGCAAGGATTGCGAAAGCGATTGTCGCAATCGTCTGAAGCCGGACGATCAGAAGCAGACGTGTGCGAAACGGTTCCTTGCGCGTCTTGTGTCTGAAGACCTTCCGGCCCGCCATGGCACCGATGCTACCGCCGAAAAACGCCGATTGCAGCAATGTGCGTTCACGGATACGGCGCCAGCCTTTGCGTGCGGCGTGCTTGTCGTACCAGAACAGGCAAAAGCTCGTGACGTTGATCGCTGCAAGGGCGTACAGGGCGATGATGGTGGTGGCGGGCATGTTCGATTTTTGCACGCGGGACGCTAAGCGTCGGTTAAACCGGGCAACACGTCGGCGCACGCCGGGCGATTGCGCCTAACAACTTGCACCATTGCGGCAATTGCTCTACCGAGAAACCAAGAATTCAGGCTTCAAAGAAGAGCATGATATGAGCATTGTCGACGTCCGTACCCCCGATTCCAAACGCTTCATCCCCGGCGCCACAGGCGACTGGGAAGTCATCATCGGCATGGAGGTCCATGCCCAGGTGCTTTCCAA
The DNA here is from genome assembly GCA_900469625.1 of Hyphomicrobiales bacterium. Lineage (GTDB taxonomy): Bacteria > Pseudomonadota > Alphaproteobacteria > Rhizobiales > Rhizobiaceae > Ensifer. Next base: position 25,413 of record UBXV01000038.1, on the reverse strand, counting down.
TTCGAAGCTGTTCTCGGGTGCGTCGACCGAATTCGGCAAGCCGGCGAATGCAAACGTGTCGCTCGTCGACGCGGCCATGCCAGGCATGCTGCCCGTCATCAACGAGGAATGCGTCAAGCAGGCGGTGCGCACCGGCCTCGGCCTCAAGGCCGTGATCAACAACCGCTCGATCTTCGACCGCAAGAACTACTTCTACCCCGATCTGCCGCAGGGCTATCAGATCTCGCAGTTCAAGGACCCGATCGTCGGCGAGGGACAGATCGTCATTTCTGTCGGGCCGGATCGCCAGGGCCAGTTCGAGGATGTCGAGATTGGCATCGAGCGCCTGCACCTGGAGCAGGATGCCGGCAAGTCCATGCACGACCAGCACCCGTCGATGTCCTACGTCGATCTCAACCGCTCCGGCGTTGCGCTCATGGAAATCGTCTCCAAGCCCGATATGCGTTCGTCTGACGAAGCCAAGGCCTACATGACCAAGCTGCGCTCGATCGTGCGCTATCTCGGTACCTGTGACGGCAACATGGACGAGGGCTCGATGCGCGCTGACGTCAACGTCTCGGTTCGCCGCCCCGGCGAGGCTTTCGGCACGCGTTGCGAGATCAAGAACGTCAACTCCATCCGCTTCATTGGCCAGGCGATCGAGTATGAAGCGCGTCGCCAGATCGGCATTCTGGAAGATGGTGGTTCGATCGATCAGGAAACCCGCCTGTTCGACCCGAACAAGGGCGAAACGCGCTCGATGCGTTCCAAGGAAGATGCGCACGACTATCGCTACTTCCCGGATCCGGATCTGCTGCCGCTCGAATTCGACCAGGCCTTCGTCGATGCGCTCAAGGCCGAATTGCCGGAGCTGCCCGATGACAAGAAGGAGCGCTTCGTCAGTTCCCTGAGTCTGTCGGTCTACGATGCCTCCGTGCTCGTTTCGGAGAAGTCGATCGCTGACTATTTCGAGGCTGTGGCCGAGGGGCGTGACGGCAAGATCGCCGCGAACTGGGTGATCAACGACCTGCTTGGCGCCTTGAACAAAGCCGGCAAAGCCATTGAGGAGACTCCGGTTTCCCCCGCCCAGCTCGGCGGTATCATCGATCTCATCAAGGCGGAGACCATCTCCGGCAAGATCGCCAAGGATCTTTTCGAAATCGTCTGGAACGAAGGCGGAAATCCTGCTGAGATCGTCGAGGCGCTCGGTATGAAGCAGGTGACGGACACCGGCGCCATCGAGAAGGCCGTCGACGAGATCATCGCCGCCAACCCGGATCAGGTCGCCAAGGTGCAGGCAAAGCCGTCGCTCGCCGGCTGGTTCGTCGGCCAGGTGATGAAGTCGACTGGCGGCAAGGCCAACCCGCAGGCCGTTCAAGCCCTGGTCAAGGCCAAGCTCGGTATCGAGGAATAATCGATGTTCTTCGTCCGCACGGCGAGTGAGCGTGATCTGGAAAAGGTTCGCGTGTTGCTCGCCGAGACGTGGCACGCGACCTACGACACCTTCTATGGTGTCGAGAAAGTCAACGAGCTTACAGGGCGCTGGCATTCACTGCCGGCGCTGAAGAGCCGGCTGGAACGCAAGAACGCGGAGTTTCTCGTGGCCGACGACGGCCGTAACATCGGCGGCATGGGCTATGCGGCGATGTCCGACACATTGAAGAAGACCGTCGTGCTCCATCAGCTCTACGTCCTGCCGAAATTGCAGCGGCAGGGGATCGGCCGGGATATTTTCGCTGAATTGGAAACCTGTTTTCCGGACGCCGAGCGCATGCGCGTCGAAGTCGAGCCGCAGAACCTTCACGCGCTTGCCTTTTATCGCGCTCATGGCTTTTCCGAAGTCGGCCGGACAAGCGATTGCGGCGACGCGTCAGGACTTCCGGCACTCATTCTCGAAAAACCGTTGGTCTGAGCCGCGTTCCCTTGGAGCTGGTGCCTTCGCCTTTCTTTGTGGAAAAGACCGCGTTCGCGATTGGTTGTCACGAAGCCGTAGCCTCGTGATGATTGACGGTTGGTGCTGATGGTCACTTGCGGAGGACGATATGGACGCGACGACCGACCTGGAAATTCGCAAGGCCGCTCGGACCGATCTTCCCGCCATCATCGCGCTTTTTGCCGCCGACAGCGTTGGCGGACATGACGACACGACCGCGACCGAGGCGTTTTCCGATTATCTCGCAGCTTTTGAGCGCATAGAGGCATCCGAGCTGCAAACCCTGTACGTTGCCCGGCTTGGCGACGACGTGGTCGGCACGTTCCAGACGACTTTGTTGACGTCGCTTCCAGGACGTGGTCAGCCGAGATTGTTGGTCGAGGCGGTGCAAACCCGCGAGGATGCGCGCGGGCGCGGTATCGGCGAACGCATGATGCTCTATGCGATCGAGCGGGCGCGCGAGAGGGGCGCTGCAAAAGTGCAGCTCTCCTCGAATGCGACGCGGGCAGCTGCTCATCGGTTCTATGAGCGTCTCGGTTTCGTGCGCAGCCATTTCGGCTTTCACATGCCGTTGAAATGACCGGCCACACCTCGGAAACACTGGACAAGGCCGGAGTGGCGGGGCATAAGCGGGGACATAGTTTTGGTATCCGGCCGCCTTCCCAACGGTCGGTTGAGGACGGCATCCATGAAGCTCCTGCTGCAGATTTTCACCTGGTGGAACCAACAGACGATCGGAACGCGCTTCCACACCTGGCGTAACGGTCAGCGTGTCGGCGAAGACGAGCTCGGCAACGTCTATTATCAGGGCGGCAAGGACTCAGAAGGCCGCACGCGCCGCTGGGTGATCTACAGCGGCTACGCCGAAGCCTCGGCGATTCCGGCTGGCTGGCATGGCTGGATGCATCACCGCACCGACGTATCGCCGGCTGACGAAAAGTATGTCGCTCGCGAGTGGCAGAAGCCACATCGCCCGAACCCGACCGGCACCGCCAACGCCTACAGGCCGCAGGGTTCGATCGCAGGTGCCGGGGCTCGTCCGCGTGTGACGGGCGACTACGACGCCTGGACGCCGGGTTCCTGAGACACTTGTTCTCGGACAAGCGTGCGCCGCTTCGCCAAATGGTCCGGTGACCACGGGGCGGCCACATTTCATGTTTAGCGCCTGATACTCATCAACAGTGAATGCAAGGCGCGCGGGAGACAGGCGGGAATGGCGGGTTCTTATCTGCGGAAATCAATCGGCCAGACATCGCGCCGGCTCTGTGTTGCCGCGCTTGCTGCGCTGCCGATGGTTTCCTCGATCGGCACTGCCGAAGCCGCGCGTATCAACAACGCCGTCGCCGTCTTTTCCGGCATCGACAAGATCACCGGCCGTATCACGACCTTCGACGTCTACATCGGCGAGACTGTGCAGTTCGGCGCGCTGCAGGTAACGCCGCGCGTCTGTTACAACAGGGACGATACCGAAGCGCAGAAGATCACCACCTTCGTGGAGGTCGACGAGATCACCCTCGATCGCAAGATCAGGCGGATCTTTACTGGCTGGATGTTTGCCGACAGCCCGGGTCTCAATGCAGTCGAGCACCCGGTCTATGACGTCTGGTTGCAGTCCTGCAAGGCGACTTCGGATCTGCCTCCACCCGATACAGCGTCCAAGAAGTAACGAGCCCTAACGGACACGCTTGTCGGCGCGCAGCAAAGGTTCTGCGTGTCGTTGCGCGCTCATCCTGGCAGGGAAAATGGAACCACCGTGCCGGTGACCCCGGCAAGGCAGGCGATATCCTCTTGTCGGACGACGTCGGGCGCGGGTGCAGCGCGCTCGCGCCGGGCGAACGAGCGTAGCGTCGGAAAACGGGTCAATACAAAGAGATAGAGCGTCGGCATGATTCAGTTTGCGAATGCTGACGCTGGCCCCATATGCCGCGAAGGCGCGCAAAAATGGACGGCGCCTGCTTTGTGATAGCTGCCGCAAAACCAGCGATCCGGCGTTGTGCTCAGAACGTCAAATCAGGTGAATTCATCGCATTGGCGAGCATGATCTCATACTCGGCCTTCGGCACGTCGACCGCGCCGAACGACTTCAGATGTTCTGTCGTAAACTGTGTGTCCAGCAGTTCGAAGCCGCGTGCGCGCAGGCGCTCCACCAGATGCACAAGGCAGATCTTCGAGGCATCGGTCCGCCGGGAAAACATGCTTTCACCGAAGAATGCAGAGCCGAGCGAGACACCGTAGAGACCGCCGACCAGAGCGCCATCCTTCCAGGCTTCGACGCTGTGGGCGTAGCCCATCGCGTGGAGGGTGGCGTAGAGGGTGCGGATCTTGCCGTTGATCCAGGTGGTCGGACGATCGGGCGCCGGCGCAGCACAGCCTTCCATGACCGCTTCGAAGGCGGTGTTGAAGCGGATGTCGAACTGGCTCTTGCGGATTGTTTTGGCGAGGCTGCGCGAGACGTGAAATCCATCGAGCGGGATAACGCCGCGGATCTCCGGCTCGACCCAGAAAAGTTCCGGGTCGTCGGCCGAATCGGCCATCGGAAACAGGCCTATGGAATAGGCGCGCAGCAGCATGTCCGGTGTTACGTCGGGTTGCTTGCTGCGCGTCCCTTTCAATGCACGGTCCTATTCGGACGTGGAGGCCAGATGATTCTCCAGCCAGTGGATATCATACTCGCCATTCGCGATATCCTGATTGTTGATCAGGTCCTGGAACAGCGGCAGCGTCGTCTTGATGCCGTCGATGACGAACTCGTCGAGCACGCGGCGAAGGCGCATCATGCATTCGACGCGCGTGCGGCCGTGAACGATGAGCTTGCCGATCAGGCTGTCATAGTAGGGCGGGATCCGGTAGCCCTGATAGGCGCCTGAATCCACGCGAACGCCGAGGCCGCCCGGTGCATGGAAATGCGTGATCGTGCCCGGCGAGGGGACGAAGGTGCGCGGGTCCTCGGCATTGATGCGGCACTCGATCGCGTGACCGGAAAACACGATGTCTTCCTGCTTGACCGAGAGCCCGCCGCCCGATGCGACGCGGATCTGTTCGTGCACGAGATCGATACCGGTGATCGCCTCGGTGATCGGATGCTCGACCTGAAGACGGGTGTTCATTTCAATGAAATAGAACTCGCCGTTCTCGTAGAGGAACTCGACCGTGCCGGCACCGCGATATTTCAGCTTGCGCATGGCGTCGGCGCAGATTTCGCCGATCTTCATGCGCTGTTCGACGTTGAGGGCGGGGGAGTTTGCCTCTTCCCATACCTTCTGGTGACGACGCTGCAGCGAGCAGTCGCGTTCGCCGAGATGGATCGCGTTGCCCTGACCGTCACCGACGACCTGGATTTCGATATGGCGCGGCTTGCCGAGATACTTTTCCATGTAGACGGCGTCATTGCCGAATGCGGCAAGCGCCTCGGAACGAGCGGTCGACACGGCTTCTTCGAGATCGGCTTCGCTCTTGGCCACCTTCATGCCGCGGCCGCCACCGCCGGCGGTTGCCTTGATCAGGACAGGGAAGCCGATCTTGCGTGCGACTTCGAGCGCATTTTCCGGGCGCACTTCGCCGTCGGAACCCGGAACCACGGGGATGCCAAGTTCCTGCGCCGTCTTCTTGGCGGTGATCTTGTCGCCCATGATGCGGATATGTTCCGCAGTCGGTCCGATGAAGGTGATGTCGTGCGCTTCTAGGATTTCGGCGAACTTGGCGTTTTCCGACAGGAAGCCGTAGCCCGGATGCACGGCATCGGCGCCGGTGATTTCGCAGGCCGCGACGATCTGGTGAATGTTCAGATAGCTATCGCGCGACGGCGGAGGGCCGATGCAGACGCTTTCGTCGGCGAGACGCACGTGCATGGCGTCGCTGTCGGCCGTGGAGTGCACGGCCACCGTGGCGATGCCGAGTTCCTTGCAGGCGCGCAGTACGCGAAGTGCGATTTCGCCGCGATTGGCAATGAGAATTTTCGAGATCATCGCAGCGCCGCCTTATTCGATTACGATCAGCGGCTCGCCATATTCGACGGGGGCTGCGTCCTGGACGAAGATTTCGGTCACCTTGCCCGAACGCGGGGCAGGGATCTGGTTCATGGTCTTCATCGCTTCGATGATCAGAACCGTCTGGCCTTCCTTGACCACGGTGCCGACCTCGATGAAGGGGCGGGCGCCTGGAGCGGGTGCGAGGTATGCCGTGCCGACCATGGGGGCCGTGACAGCGTTCTTGGAAGTGCGGCTGGTCTCCGCCGGGGCGGCGGCAGCGGCTGGCTGTGCGGCATGGACAGCCGGCTGGGCCTGGTAGGTCGGCATCGAGACAGCGACCGGCGTGCCGGCGCGCGATACGCGGATGCGGAGATCTTCCTGTTCCACTTCGATCTCTGTGAGATCCGTGTCGTTCAGGATATTGGCGAGATCGCGGATCAGCGCCTGGTCGATACCGGGTTTCTTGTCAGCCATGGGATATGAGCCTCGTGTTCTTTTTATTTCGACGTTTCTGTCAGGTTCTTTAGCGCATGCAGCGCCAGAATGTAACTCTGCGCACCGAAACCGCAGATCACGCCTTTGACCGCGGGCGCGATCATCGACTTGTGGCGGAATTCTTCACGCGCATGGATGTTGGAAAGATGCAACTCGACCACCGGAATGCCGATGGCGCGGACGGCATCATGCAGCGCGATCGACGTGTGGCCGTAGGCGGCCGGATTGATCGCGACGCCTTTAGCCTTTTCGCCGGCCTCGTGCAGCCAGTCGACCAACGTGCCTTCGTGGTTGGATTGCCGGAAATCGACCGCGAGCCCCAGCGTCTTGCCTTCCGTGGTGCACATCGCCTCGATGTCGGCGAGTGTCTGGCCGCCATAGATCCCCGGTTCACGCTTGCCGAGCGCATTCAGGTTGGGGCCGTTCAGCACGAAAATTTTGGTTGGCATGCGGGATTCCGGTCCGGTGATGGTGGGTTACCTATAGACTGATGGTCCCGCGAGGAAAAGCCCTTTGGGTCCTCGCGGGATTTGTCCACAGTTGGGACAGATCGTCCAGGGGCGCAGGTCAGCAGGCGGTCTTGCCACAGCTGCGCATATTGGCAACCTTGCTGCTGATTTCCTCGGCGCCGACGGCGCCAAACACGGCCTCGTTGCCGATCACGTAAGAGGGCGTGCCGGTGATGCCGAGGTCGTTGGCGAGGGTATAGGCCTCGCGCACCGCCGCGTCATGCGGCTCCTTCTCCATCTTGGCGCGGAGCTGCTTTTCGGTCACGCCGAGCTTGCCGGCAACGGCAATCGCGGTTTCCTCGGTCGCGCGGTCCTCGCCACCCAAAAGGGCCCGGTGGAATTCGCCAAACTTCTCGGGCGCCACCAGACGGAATGCGGCGCTGACCTTATGGGCGGCCAGCGAATCCGGGCCGAGGATCGGCAGTTCCTTCAGCACGAAGCGGACGTTCTTGTCCTTGGCAAGGATGTCTTCCATGTCCGTCAGTGCACGTTTGCAGTAGCCGCAGTTGTAGTCGTAGAACTCGACGACCGTGACGTCTCCATCCGGGTTGCCAAGCACCATGTCGTACTGGGAATTGAAGATCGCCTTCTTGTTCTCGGTGATCGCGCCTTCTGCCGCTTCCTGCTGCTTGGCGCGCTGCTTGGTGGCCAATGCTTCCTGGACCTCGAGCATGATCTCGGGATTGGCCAGCAGGTATTCCTTGATGAAGGCGCCAAATTCGTCCTTCTGCTTCTGGTCGAGCGCGAGAGCGCTTTGCGGCAAGCTGACGCCTGCCAGGAACGCGGCCAGCGTTCCCGCGGCAATCATTTTCGTGCTGAAATTCATATCGTCCTCGTTGTCTCTGCTTGCCCTGTCTGTCGTCCATGTCGCGATACACGGTCAATGCGTGCTTTAAAAGACGACAGGAATCTCCAGCCCCGCAACACGGCGGCAGCATAGGGTGGCACCCGGGGAAACGAAACGGCAAAATCGGCGGAAATACGGCGCTCGCGGACTTGTGAAGCTTCGGGTGATCGGGCAAAGGGGCTCCCTGGGTATCAGCGCAGGTTGCTCCGCGCCGCTTCTTGAGGAAATCGCCTTGGTAGAATTGTCGAACCGCAGCGCCGTCGAACCTTTCCACGCCATGGATGTCCTTGCCGAGGCGACACGCCGGCGCGACGCCGGCCATCCGGTGATTTCTATGGCTGTTGGCCAACCGGCGCACCCTGCGCCGAAGGCTGCGCTGGATGCGGCGCGCAAGGCGCTCGAGCATGGCCGGCTGGGTTACACCGATGCGCTCGGCACGCTTTCGCTTCGAACCGCGATCGCCAGGCATTATCAAAATCGCCATGGCATTGCGCTCGACCCGCAACGTGTCGCCGTGACCACCGGCTCGTCGGCCGGGTTCAATCTTGCTTTCCTTGCTCTGTTCGACCCGGGCGATTGCGTGGCGATCGCGCGGCCGGGCTATCCCGCCTATCGCAACATTCTTGCAGCCCTCGGCCTGACGGTCGTGGAGGTGGAAGCCAATGCCGAGAGTGGCTTTACGCTGACACCGGAAAACCTGACGCGGGCCGCCGCCAGGGTTGGGCGCCCCTTGAAGGGCGTGCTGCTGGCGAGCCCGGCCAATCCGACCGGAACAGTGACGGGAAGGGCGGGTCTGAAGGCGCTGGCCGACTATTGTCGCGCCGAAGACATCGCCTTCATCTCCGACGAGATCTATCACGGCCTGACGTTTGCCGGCGAGGAGGCAAGCGCCCTGGAGGTGACGGACGACGTCGTCGTGATCAACTCCTTCTCGAAATATTATTGCATGACCGGCTGGAGGATCGGCTGGATGGTGTTACCGGAGCAGCAGGTCCGCGGCTTCGAGCGCATCGCCCAGAGCCTCTACATCTCGCCGCCGGAATTGTCGCAGATTGCTGCAGAGGCATCCCTCGGCGCACAGGTCGAACTCGACGGCTATAAGGCCGCCTATGCCGCCAATCGCGACATACTGCTGAAGCGCCTGCCGGAAATCGGCTTCACGATCGCCTCGCCGATGGATGGCGCCTTCTACGCCTATGCGGATGTCAGCCGCTTTACCAATGACAGCATGGCGTTTGCCCGCCGCATGCTGGCGGAAATCAATGTGGCGGCGACACCCGGCTTCGATTTCGATCCGCTTGAAGGTCATAGGACGATGCGTTTCTCCTATGCCGGGTCGACCGCGGACATGAGCGAGGCCATGGACCGCATTGCCCGCTGGATTTCCTGATCGGCAGTCATTTCAACGGCTTGGGTCCGTCACCGGATTCTCGTTGAGAAGCCCTTGATTCAAATTGTCAGGCAGACCGGCACTCTGGTCTCGTCGCCGGGCGCAGGCTTGCGCGCAGACGAGCCGCGCGTCGTCGACCCTCGCATTTCCCGGAAAAAAATGCGCAGCAGTCTTGCGTCAGACGGGCGTCGAGACGGACACACCGAGCATTTCGATTTTCCCTGATAAATCGAAAACGCCCCAAACGAGAAAAGCCCGGACCATGTCCGGGCTTTTCTGTTCTTTCGAAGGTGAGCGGGTCGCTTAGAAGAACCCGCGACGCTGCCACCATCCGCCCTTCTTGGGCTTGGACTGGTCTTCCTCGTTGCCTTCGGTCTTGTTCGTGACCGTTGACGTCAGCACCGGCTCCGATGCGATCGTCGAGATGTCGCGGTTCGCGCGGGCGGGCTTGCCTTCGTCGAGATCAGCGGCAGCCTCGACGATTGCTTCCGGGACCGGCTCTTCGACTGCCGTTTCCGGCTGTGCTTCGACCGCGCTCTGGGCTGCTTCGTCGGCGCTCGTCACAGGCTCCTCGGCCTTGACGGCCTTCTTGCGTGTGCGCTTCGGCTTGGCGGCCTTCTCGGTGACCGGTTCCACGGCTTCCGCAACGATCTCGGCTTCGGCAACCACGGCGACCGCTTCAACCTCGGCTACCGCCGGTGCTTCTGCATCGCCCTGTTCGTCGGCTTCGCCGTCGGCAGATGCAGCAGCCTGCTCTTCGCCCTCGACTTCACCTTCGCCCAATTCTGGACGGTTGCGACGGCCACCGCGCTTGCCGCGGCGGCGACGCTTGCGCTTCTGTTCGCCGTCGGCGGTCAGCGCATCCGTATCGTTTTCGTCCTCGTCGCCATCGGTCTCGGCGGCGTCTTCGGCATCATCGGCGGTATCGCCGTCCTGTGCGGCAGCGCCTTCAGCCTGCTGGCTGCCCTTGCCACGCCGACGGCGGCGACGCTTGCGCTTGCGGCCGTTCTGGTCGTCGGCCTGGGCGGCAGCCTTCGGCTGCTCCTGGCGCTGTTCGACCACGACTTCTTCTGCTTCTTCTTCGTCGAGATCCTCTTCGATGACGATATCGTCGTCCTCTTCAGGCTCCGGCTCGAAGTGCAGGATCTGTTCGATCTTGACCGGGTTTTCCACCGGTTCGCCGCGATCGATCGCGAAGTGCTGCGCGCCGACATGGGCGTCAGCCTCGATGATGATCGAGACGCCGAAGCGCTGCTCGTAATCCATGATCGTGGAGCGCTTGTGGTTGAGCAGATAGAGCGCGATATCCGGGATCGTGCGCACCGTGATGTTGTGCGTCGTGTTCTTGAGCAGATACTCTTCGATGCCACGCAGGACATGCAGCGCGACCGACGACTGCGAACGGACGTGACCCGTGCCGTTGCAATGCGGGCAGGTTTGCATCGTCGATTCGAGAACCGAAGCGCGGATGCGCTGGCGCGACATTTCGAGCAGGCCGAAGTGCGAGATGCGACCGACCTGGATACGGGCGCGATCGTTCTTCAGGCAATCCTTCAGGCGCTTCTCGACAGAGCGGTTGTTCCGCTTTTCTTCCATGTCGATGAAGTCGATGACGACGAGACCGGCAAGGTCGCGAAGGCGCAGCTGGCGCGCAACTTCTTCGGCGGCTTCGAGGTTGGTCTGAAGTGCCGTGTCCTCGATCGAATGCTCGCGGGTCGAGCGGCCGGAGTTGACGTCGATCGAAACCAGCGCTTCCGTCTGGTTGATGATGATGTAGCCGCCGGACTTCAGCGTCACCTGCGGCTGCAACATGCGGTCAAGCTGCGCTTCGATGCCGGAGCGCGAGAAGATCGGATGCACGTCACGGTAAGGCTGAACCACCTTGGCGTGGCTCGGCATCAGCATCTTCATGAAGCCCTTGGCTTCCTTGTAACCTTCTTCGCCGGAAACGACGATCTCGCTGATGTCCTTGTTGTAGAGGTCGCGGATCGAGCGCTTGATCAGGCTGCCTTCCTCATAGACGAGGCAGGGGGCCGTGGAATTGAGCGTCAGCGTGCGGACGTTCTCCCAAAGGCGCATCAGATATTCGAAGTCGCGCTTGATCTCGACCTTGGTGCGGTTTGCACCGGCCGTGCGCAGAATGACGCCCATGCCCTGCGGGACTTCGAGGCCACGTGCGATTTCCTTCAGGCGCTTGCGGTCCTGCAAGTTGGTGATCTTGCGGGAAATGCCGCCGCCCCGCGCCGTATTGGGCATCAGCACCGAGTAGCGACCGGCAAGCGACAGATAGGTCGTCAGCGCTGCACCCTTGTTGCCGCGTTCTTCCTTGGCGACCTGAACGAGCAGGATCTGGCGTCGCTTGATGACTTCCTGGATACGGTACTGCTTGCGCGGCTTGCGAACATGCCGATCTGGAACTTCTTCCATCGCGTCTTCGGCGCCGACGGACTCGATGATTTCCTTCTCGCCGTCGTGATTGTCGTCATCATCGTCGTCGTCATCGCGACGGCGACGGCTGTCGACATCCTCGGAGATCGAATCGGTATCGACCATGGCGGCCATCTCACCGCCATTGCCGTCTTCGCCGGCCTCTTCGGCTGCAGCCGCAGCCGCAGCTTCTTCGGCGATCTTTGCCTTGGTGCGACGGGGACGCTTCGGCTTCGCCTTGGTCTTTTCGGCGGACGCCTCGGTCTCGACGACGGCTTCAGGCGCTACCTCGGTAACCTCGGCTGTGACTTCCGCCTCAACCGCCTCGACGGCAACATCCAGATCGACGGGAACGCCGAGCGTGGTCTGCGTCGGCGTTGCCGTTTCGACATGCTCGATATCATCGTCGCGGCGCGCTTCTTCGGCTTCAGCCTTCAACAGCGCCTGACGGTCGGCAAGCGGGATCTGATAGTAGTCGGGGTGTATTTCAGCGAAGGCCAGGAACCCGTGGCGATTGCCGCCGTAGTCGACAAAGGCGGCCTGGAGCGAGGGCTCCACACGCGTAACCTTTGCGAGGTAGATGTTGCCGCGGATCTGTTTCTTGTGTTCCGATTCGAAGTCGAATTCTTCTATGCGGTTCCCGCGAACGACAACGACGCGCGTCTCTTCTGAATGAGACGCATCGATAAGCATTTTCTCTGCCATCTAAATGGTGCTCCTCGGCGCGACAACGGAACGGGCGGCAGGCGTTCTTCCATGGGAAGACTGCCACTCGCGTCGGATGTTGCGCCGGATGTGAAAGGTCCTGTCTGGTGCAGGTGATGGTGCAGCAGCCAGATGGCAGCCGGAACGATGTCGTTCCGGGGCCTCTTTACTTCTGACCGATACCGCTGAGTCAACATCAATGACCAAACAAGAATGCCAATGTCAAAGGTCTCATAAAGACCCGATGAATGCGCCCGCTTGCGGGCTTTCCGGTGAAAAATCACCGCCAAGAGCTCCGGCCACCGCCGGAAATTTGCGATCCAGTATACGGGGAGGAAATGCAGCGACGGCGGATGAACACCTTGCGGCCGCGGAAAGATGATACGGTTACAACCGGCAATTCCGGCCCGACCACTCCCTGGCGCCAAGCTCTGGAAAGCTCCGGCTGCCCGGCCGACGATTCTATCCCGTCAACACTTTCTCCTTGTGATGCTTTTATGTTTTCTATGTCACATTGGCAAGGGAAAAGCCTGCGCTGCCACAATAATGATCGATTCGCTTGCCCCCGTAGAGTAGGTCGGACGGCGGCGAATCGCATGCCTTGGTCGCGTTGCTTCAGGAGCGCTGTCAAGCTTTGGTTAACCGTAAGGGTTCATTGATCGGGGGATGTGACGGTATGGCGGGCGAATGTCCTGCGCGCTTGCCGCTTTGTTTTCGTGGATAGACGGAGAGACCGGGGTGAAGCCTTCGGCTAATCATATGTGCGCTTCACTGTTGTCGCGAGTGCTGCGTTTTCGCGGCCGTATTGTTGCGTCGGTTCTGGTTGCCGGTGCCTTGATGGTGGCTGGCACCGTTGCGCATGCGACCGAACCTGCTCCAACGCCCCTGTTGGCATTCGCGGCGCGCGTGGCTGGCGACGATGCGCGCACGCGCGTTGTGGTGGAGTTCGATCGCAAGCCGGAATTTTCCATACATTATGTCGCAAATCCGGTGCGGGTTGTCGTCGATCTGCCCGAAACAGCGTTTGGCCTGAAGGCCGAGAGCCTGGAGCCGCGCGGCCTGTTCGAAACCATCCGGTACGGAGGCATGGGTGCCGGCAGTTCCCGCCTCGTCTTGACCTCGAAAGGGCCGGTCGCTGTCAGTCATGCCGAAGTGATCGAGGAGGAGGGCGGTAAGAGCTACCGGCTTGTCATCGATGCGGAGAAGGTGGACCAGACCCGCTTCGATGCCCTTCTGGGAGAACAGCAGTGGACCGGCTCCATCGTCGCCGCAAAGACGGACCGACCGAACGTTGCGCCTGCGCAAAAGAGCGGCGCCTTCGTGATTGCGATCGATGCCGGACATGGCGGGATCGATACCGGTGCGATCGGCAGCGGCACCAAGACTGAGGAAAAGCACGTCACGCTCGCCTTCGCCCAGGAGCTTGTCGCCACCCTCAATCGCGAAAGCGGCATCGAAGCCTTTCTGACGCGCGACAAGGACGTGTTCCTGTCTTTGCCGCAGCGGGTGCAGATCGCCCGAAACAAGGGCGCCAACCTGTTTATCTCGATCCACGCCGACACGCTGAAGCAGAAGGACATTCGCGGCGCGACCGTCTATACGATCTCCGACAAGGCGTCCGACCATCTGGCGGCAGACCTGGCCCAGCGCGAGAACCTCTCGGACGAGATCGCCGGCGTACCGCTGCAAAGCGAGCCCGCGGAAGTCGCCGATATCCTCATCGATCTGACCCGCCGCGAGACGCAGGCTTTCTCGGTCAACATGGCGCGCACGGTGGTTTCGTCCTTCGAGGGGCAGATCAATCTGATCAACAATCCGCACCGGCACGCGGGCTTCCGTGTGCTGCAGGCGCCGGATGTTCCTTCGATCCTGCTGGAGCTCGGCTTCATGTCGAACAAGGACGACGAGAAGCTGCTGCTGGACCCCGAATGGCGCAAGAAAGTGTCCGGTCTTCTTGCTGTCGCGGTAAGGCGCTACCGCGAGCAGGCGGTCGCAAACGGCGGCTGACGACCGGTTACGGCACGCCGTCCGACACCACGGCATAGGAAGTGATTTGTGTCGCCCCGGTAACAGCGATATGCTTTTCAACAGGATGCGCACTCGATAATCGTAAACAAGCCCTATTTTACGCACAATCCGGGACCTATCCCGTGTTGCGCCCGGATTTGTTGGGAAACATGTTGATGCCCGGTGCCCCTCGCCATATGAGGAGCTGGGTGGCGCGTATAGCCGCGATGCCAGATGTTTTCTGATGGAAGCGTTTGGTCAGGCCGATCGAATGCGGACCGTTGGGACGGGAAGCGTCTCGATCGGTTCGAGTGGTCTGGCGATTGGACGATAATAAGGTACCGGTATCTGACTGATGATCAGACTGATTGGATATTTCTTCGGCATTGGTGCGTTCTTGCTGCTCGGTGTCGCCGCGGCCGTTGCCATCTATCTCGGCAGCGTCACCAAAGATTTGCCGGATTACGAGGTGTTGGCGAAGTATTCACCGCCGGTCACCACGCGCTTTCACGCCGGCAACGGCGCGCTGATGGCGGAATACGCCCGCGAGCGGCGCCTCTATCTTCCGATCCAGGCGATCCCGGACCGCGTCAAGGCAGCGTTCATTTCGGCTGAAGACAAGAACTTCTATCAGCACCCCGGCGTCGACATTACCGGTCTTGCGCGCGCTATCGCCGTCAATCTCCAGAACTTCGGATCGGGCCGCCGGCCCGTCGGCGCGTCGACGATCACCCAGCAGGTGGCCAAGAACTTCCTGCTCTCGTCGGACCAGACGATCGACCGCAAGGTCAAGGAGGCGATCCTCTCCTTCCGCATCGAGCAGGCCTACAGCAAGGACCGCATCCTCGAGCTCTATCTCAACGAGATCTTCTTCGGCCTCAATTCCTACGGCATCGCCGGCGCCGCGCTGACCTATTTCGACAAGTCCGTGACGGAGTTGACGATCGCCGAAACTGCCTATCTTGCAGCGCTGCCGAAGGGCCCGGCCAATTACCATCCCTTCCGCAAGGCGGATGCGGCAATCGAGCGGCGCAACTGGGTCATCGACCGCATGGTCGAGAACGGCTACGTCACCAAGACCGATGGCGAGGACGCCAAGCAGCAGCCGCTCGGCGTCAATCCGCGCCGCGGTGGCGCGCATCTCTTTGCCTCCGACTTCTTTGCCGAGGAAGTGCGCCGGCAGATCATCCAGAAATACGGCGACAACGCCCTTTACGAGGGTGGCCTTTCGGTTCGCACCTCGCTCGATCCGCGCATGCAGGTCGCCGCGCGCAAGGCACTGCAGGATGGACTGCTCAGCTATGACGAGCGCCGCGGTTTCCACGGTCCGGTCAAGTCGATCGAGATCGGCGGCGACTGGGGCGAACCGCTCGGCAAGGTCGTTGCGCTGTCCGACGTACCGGAATGGAAGCTGGCGGTTGTGCTTTCAGCCGATGGCCAGGGTGTCGAGATCGGTATCCAGCCGGACAAGGAAGCCTCCGGCAAGATCATTGCCGAACGCGTGACCGGACATATCTCGGCCAAGAACATGCAATGGGCCTATCGCTCGGCCAGCGCCGAACGCAAGTCGGCCAAGTCGCCCGAAGGCGTGCTGGGTCCGGGTGACGTTGTCTATGTCGAGCCGCTGGCCGACAAGGGCGAATACCGCCTGCGCCAGCCGCCGAAGGTTCAGGGCGGGCTGGTCGCCATGGACCCGCAGACCGGCCGCGTGCTCGCCATGGTCGGCGGCTTCTCCTACGGCCAGTCGGAATTCAATCGCGCCACTCAGGCGATGCGCCAGCCCGGTTCCTCTTTCAAGCCGTTCGTCTACGCGGCAGCACTCGACAACGGCTACACGCCCGCATCGGTCATTCTCGATGCGCCGATCGAGATCGTCGCCGGAGGCCAGGTCTGGCGTCCGGAAAACTACGGCGGCGGCTCGGCCGGCCCGTCGACGCTGCGCCTCGGCATCGAGAAGTCGCGCAACCTGATGACGGTTCGCCTCGCCAACGACATGGGCATGAACATCGTTGCCGAATATGCCGAACGTTTCGGCATCTACGACAAGATGCCGCCGCTTCTGGCGATGTCTCTGGGCTCCGGTGAAACCACGGTTCTGCGTATGGTGTCGGCCTATTCGGTTCTGGCCAACGGCGGCAAGCAGATCAAGCCGTCGCTGATCGACCGCATCCAGGACCGCTATGGCAAGACGATCTTCCGTCATGAAGACCGGACCTGCGACAATTGCAATGCGGGCGATTGGGCAGAGCAGGACGAGCCTGTGCTGACCGACAACCGCGAGCAGGTGCTCGATCCGATGACCTCCTACCAGATCACGTCGATGATGGAAGGCGTGGTCCTGCGCGGCACCGCCGCCGGCAAGATCAAGCTCGACCGCCCGGTCGCCGGCAAGACCGGCACCACCAACGACGAGAAGGACGCCTGGTTCGTCGGTTACACGCCTGATCTCGTCGCCGGCCTCTATCTCGGCTTCGACAATCCGGCACCGCTCGGACGCGGTGCCACCGGCGGCAGCCTTGCCGTGCCGATCTTCAACAATTTCATGCAGGAAGCCGTGAAGGGCTCGCGTCCCGGCAAGTTCGTTGTTCCGGAAGGCATGAACATGATCGCCGTCAACCGCAAGACCGGCATGGCCGCCTACGAGGGCGAGCCGGACACCATCATCGAAGCCTTCAAGCCCGGCACCGGTCCGGCCGATACCTTCTCGGTCATCGGCGGTCTCGACCAGTACGTGCCGCCGGAGGAGATCTTGAAGAATTCTCCGCAGGCCAATCAGGCCGTCACCTCCGGTTCCAACGGCCTGTTCTAGGCCTATCCTTCGTCTCGCAATGCCCGCCGCCTTTACATCAGCGGCGGGCATCGCTATTTGACGCTCACGTTAATTCGGGTTCACAAGAAGCAGGATCATGCGCAGCGAAATCGAGAACATTGTCGACGAAATCAAGCAGGCCATAAGCCTGCTGAGGAGGCATCTTTGACTGGGATCAGGCGGTAAGACGACTGGACTGGTTGAACAACAAGGCGGAAGATCCGTCGCTGTGGAATGATGCGACTGAAGCGCAGAAGCTGATGCGCGAGCGCCAGCAGCTCGACGATGGCGTCAACGGCCTGCGCCGCTTCGAGCAGCAACTGCGCGACAACATCGAACTGATCGAACTTGGCGAGGAAGAGGGCGACGCCGCCATCGTCGCCGACGCCGAACAGGCGCTGCGCGAGCTGCGCAACGAAGCGGCCAAGAAGCAGGTCGAGGCGATGCTGTCGGGCGAAGCCGATCAGAACGACACCTATCTCGAAGTGCATTCGGGTGCCGGCGGCACCGAGAGCCAGGATTGGGCCAACATGCTGTTGCGCATGTACACCCGCTGGTCCGAGCGCCAGGGATACAAGGTCGAACTGATGGAAATTCAGGACGGCGAAGAGGCGGGCATCAAGTCGGCGACCTTGCTCGTCAAAGGCCACAATGCCTATGGCTGGCTGAAGACCGAATCGGGCGTTCACCGCCTGGTGCGGATCTCGCCCTATGACAGCAACGCGCGTCGCCACACGTCGTTCTCTTCGATCTGGGTTTACCCCGTCGTCGATGACTCGATCCAGATCGACATCAACGAGAGCGATTGCCGCATCGACACCTATCGTTCGTCGGGCGCCGGCGGCCAGCACGTCAACACGACGGACTCGGCGGTGCGCATCACGCACATGCCGTCGGGCATCGTCGTGCAGTGCCAGCAGGAACGTTCGCAGCACAAGAACCGGGCCAAGGCCTGGGACATGCTGCGCGCGCGCCTCTACGAGTCGGAGCTGAAGAAGCGCGAAGACGCGGCCAACGCCGAGGCGGCATCGAAGACCGATATCGGCTGGGGCCACCAGATCCGTTCCTACGTTCTGCAGCCCTACCAGCTGGTCAAGGATCTGCGCACGGGCGTTGAAAGCACGGCGCCGGGCGACGTGCTCGACGGCGAGTTGAACGAGTTCATGGAAGCGGCCCTTGCTCACCGCGTCAGCGGTGGTGCGGATGCGACTGTGGACGACTTGAACTAGAACCGATTGCAGCGGGCGCTTTGCCTGCCGGCATGGCGCAGCCAATACCAGACGAAAAAGGCCGGATGTACTCATCCGGCCTTTTTCTTGTTAGCAACATGGACTTCACCTCTGCTCGAGGTCATCAGTCGTTGATGGCTTGCGCTGTGTCGACCAGGCGGACGTTGCCCGGAACCTCGCCTTCGCTATCAACCGAGGACGTGCGGTTATCAGATCACGATGCGGTCAACCGGATGATGCCGCATCGACGGGTTTTGGCGGTTGTCGCGCATGCTCCTGGCATGCGCCAACTCATATGTTCAGGTCCCGTTCTCCACGTCGCCTGAGCGCCAATCTCCACGCCGAACGTCGGCGTCCTTGTCTGGCTTACCTGAGTCTGCGCTCTTTACCGGAAAGGCCCCCCGCTCTAATAACGAAGACGTTTGCGATAGCTTTATGAGTTATCCGCCCCAAATTTGGATTGCCCGCCTCATGGCCGCAGCGAGCCGCCCCGATCTGACAGACATTCATCCAGGCGACTGGGTGGATCGTTGGCTGCCACAAACGATCCGGCCCTATACCCGTCTCGCGCGGCTGGACAGGCCAGTTGGCGTCTGGCTGACACTCTTTCCGTGTTGGGCGGCTCTTTTTCAGGCCGCGCATGGCGTCCCCGGAATTCGCGATTTTCTGGTATTCACGCTCGGCGCATTTTTGATGCGAAGCGCCGGCTCCACAATCAATGACATTGCCGACCGCAATTTCGACGGGCATGTCGAGCGCACCCGGTTTCGCCCTCTTGCGAATGGCGAGGTCGGCATGCCTGCGGCCGTTCTCTTCTTGATCGGGCAGCTTGCGCTCGCCGCGTCTCTCCTGGTCTTCTTAACGCCCGATACGCGCCTGCTCGCGGTGGCTGTCGTGCCGCTGGTGTTTCTTTATCCCTTCTGCAAGAGATTTACCCATTGGCCGCAAGCGATTTTGGGCGCTGCCTTTAACTGGGGAATGCTGATGGCATGGGCGCAGGTCGCCGGACACGTTCCGGCGGGCGCTGTGCTGATGTGGGCTGGGGCCGTCGCATGGCAGATCGGTTATGATACGGCCTACGCCTATGTCGATGTGCGCGACGACCAGCGTCTTGGCCTCAAATCGACTGCAATCCTGTTCGGTTCGCGGGGGAAAGCCTTCATCGCCCTGTTCTACGGTCTTACGCTCGCCGCGTGGTCTCTCGGTGGCTGGATGCTGGGCATGTCCAAATTTTATGCCATCGGCATGTTGGTGATCGCAGCGCACCTCGCCTGGCAAGCATGGCGTTTCGACCTTGATCGGCCCGAGATCAGCTATCGCCTGTTTCTGGCGAACATCCTGACCGGGGCGCTTCTGGCAGTTGCCGCTCTCATCGGAAGTTTATGAGGGACGCATAACGACGGTCCACCAAGTCGATTGCCGGCCAAATCCAGCCGTTGCCCGATAGCCCCCATGCCGAACGTCCGGGTGGCCCCGGAAGCATGGACAACAGCCGTTAAACTCGACCATGCGGTATGATCGTGATTAAGGGATGGAAACGCACGTCTCCGGTCAATCCAAACCTAGTTCGATGCCCGCTCGACCTTGATGTCGCCGAGGTCGTCGATCAGCACCGTCCAGGTTTCCGGCTCGCGGGCGGCGGGATCGGTTTTGAGATAAACGGTTGCGAACATGCCGGGCTGCGCGGTCACCCCGGTCGACGTTTCCGGCCTAATGTCGGTCACATAGGCCTTCAACGACGAGAATTCTTCCAGTTCGGCCGAGGAGACGACCTCCGGTCCGGCAGGCGTCGCCTCGATCTGCTGCAGGTGGATCTGCGCTGTGCCGTCCTGTTGCCTGAGCGCGATCAGCTTGTAGTAGCCGCGTCTTGCGACGTCGGCATTGCCCGGTTCCGACGGTGGCTCCGTCTGCGCGCTGTTGGGATCCAGCCCGGAAAGCGGATCGCCGCTTTCTTCCCAGTAGCCGGTGCTGGTGACGAAGGTCACTTGGGGCGAAACCACGTTTGCATCCTCGGCATGGGCGCTCGCGCCGTTAAAGGCGAGAAGAAGCGCAAGGATGAGTGGCTTGTGCATCGCTACTGATTTCCCGTTCGAACCGCGAGGCGGTGCTTGTTGTGGAATCGACCCATGGCTGGGCAACCGGTGGTCGCCGCAATCATAGCATATCGCGTATCGGAGCCGTCGGCTCAATTGGAAAACTGCTCGGCAAGGATCCGGTCGGACCAGGAATGATCGGGGTCGGACAGGATGCGTGCAGTCATCTTTTCCGATTCGGCGATCCGCACTTTGGCGACCGATTTGACCTCCTGGTGGTCGGCAACGGCGTTGACCGGCCGCTTGTCCGCCTCAAGGATCTCGATCTCGACCGTCACGTGATTGGGCAACAGGGCGCCGCGCCACCGTCGCGGGCGGAAGGGGCTGACGGGTGTCAGCGCCAGAAGCGGAGCCTCCAGCGGCAGGATCGGTCCATGCGCCGAAAGATTGTAGGCTGTGGAGCCAGCAGGCGTCGCCAGCAACAACCCGTCGCAGGTCAGTTCCTCGAGCCGCGTCTTGCCGTCGATAACGACACGCAGCTTGGCGGCCTGGTAGGATTGACGGAACAGGTAGACTTCGTTGATGGCGAGCGCCTTGAACGTCGCGCCGTCGCCGTCGGTGGTCTGCATCTCCAGTGGGCGAAAGGCATTTTCCACCGCGTTGCAGATCCGCGCCGTCAGGTTCTCGGTGCTGTAGCGGTTCATGAGAAACCCGACCGATCCCCGGTTCATGCCATAGACGAGCTTGCCCGTGTTCATCGTCTGATGCAGCGTCTGCAGCATGAAGCCGTCACCACCGAGTGCAACGATGACATCGGCCTTCTCAGCATCATGATCGCCGTAGATCGCCTTCAGATCGGCCGCCGCCTTTTGCGCCTCTTCTGCAGGGGACGCCAGGAACGCGAGAGATGTGAACGTGCGGGCCATGAATTTTCAGTCCGTTCAACAGGTTGGGCATCGCCGCGGTGGCCGAGCCTAGGCTTCGTTTCTGGCACGGAGTGACCCCGAACGCATCTGAAAAATTGGGACAATTCGCAATTTTGCTTTACACGCCGTGAGATTATGATAACTCCCACGGCAGAAAGTGCCCTTATAGCTCAGTTGGTAGAGCATCTGATTTGTAATCAGAGGGTCGGGAGTTCGAGTCTCTCTGGGGGCACCACTTTTTCCAGGAACATCGTTGTTTTATTTAGCCTCTGTCCTCTGCGGCCAAGGTTTTGGTGCGCCCGATTGGGCGGACAGTCATCCAACCCGGATCCCGATGTCGCTGTGGTGATGGCGCCGTTGGCGCGAGGCGGTCTCTTGTTCAGATCTCGAACGATCCGGCTGCCTTTGGAACAACTTCGCGGCATTTCTGCATCGCGTTCAGAAGGTTGTCGGCGAGATACTCGATGAGGGCGCGGGTCGCCGGCAACATGCCGTGGCGCGATGGGAAGACGAGGTGGACGACGACGTCGCCCGAACTCCACTCCGGCAGTACCGGGGCGAGCACGCCGGCGCGAAAGGCGCGTTCGCAAATATGGTCTGGCAGCAGCGCCACGCCCATGCCTTCGATGGCGGCGCGCTCGAGAATCAGGAAATCGCTACAGCCGATGAGGGGCCGATGCGAAATCTCTGTAGTCGTTCCATCGGTATCGACGAGGCGCCAGACATCGGTGGCGTGGTTCTCGTTCATCGACAGCGTCGGCATTTCGCTCAGATTGTCGATCGTGATGTCGTCGAGGCGGGTGAGCAGGGTAGGGCTCGCCGCCAGCCTCTGGCGCACCTCTCCGAACCTGCGGATGATCAGCTGGTTGTCGGTGTCGAGTTGATCGCGGGCGCGAAGCGCCACGTCGATGCGCTCCTCGATCAGATCGATCCGTCGATTGGTGGCGGTGATCAGCAGCCGAACGCCGGGATAGCGGCGGTGGAAGGCGGGCAGGATGTCGGCGAGCATCGGCGTGAAGCCGAGCGGGCAGGCGAGGCGCACAGTGCCGGTCGGCTCGGCCTTGACCGCAGCGATTTCCGCTTCCGCCACGGCGATGCCGTCGAGCAGGCTCTGGCAATGCTCGTAGAAGACCTGGCCGATTTCGGTGACGCGCAGCTTTCGCGTCGAGCGCTCCAGCAGCCGGACGCCAAGCTGCTCTTCCAGGCGCGCCACGTGCTTGCTGAGCTTGGATTTGGGGATGTTCAGATCGCGTGCGGCGGCGCTGAAACCGTTGTTGCGTACGACGGCTGCGAAAAGAGCGAGGTCGTTGAGGTCCTGCATCGGCTTGTCGTCTCCCATCGCCAGATCACCGGTGTCACTGTTTCCATCTGGAAACAGTATGTCAAATAACCACCGACTTATCGCGCGATTGTTTTCCAATCATATGTGAACCACCGCAACGCCAACACAAAGGTGCTTCACATGAACGTCCTTCATATCGATTCCGGTATCCTCGGTGATCACTCGGTTTCCCGTCGCCTGACGGCTGCCATTGCCAACCAGATCAAGGCTGATCGTCCGGATGCCAAGGTTACCTATCGCGATCTCGCCACCAGCCAGATCCCGCATCTGACCGGTGCCCAGATCATGGCGCCTGCCGATCTTGCAGGTGTTGATGCCAGCCTGGCCGCCGAAGTCAAGATCGGCCGCGAGATGCTTGAGGAATTCCTGGCTGCCGATACGATCGTCGTCGGCGCGCCGATGTACAACTTCTCCATTCCGAGCCAGCTGAAGGCCTGGATCGACCGTCTGGCCGTCAACGGCAAGACCTTCCGCTATACCGAATCCGGCCCGGAAGGCCTGGCCAAGGGCAAGAAGGTCATCGTCGCCTCGACCCGCGGCGGTCACTACTCCGCAGGCCCTGCCTCGGCGATGGACCACCAGGAAGCCTACCTGAAGACGGTCTTCGGTTTCTTCGGCATCACTGACGTCGAGTTCGTCCGCGCCGAGGGCCTGAACCTCAGCGCCGACTCCAAGCAGGTGGCGATCGCCGAAGCGGAAAAGACCATTGCCGAAGGCACTGTCCTTCGCCTGGCCAGCTAATCACAAAGTTTACCGGATCGCGTCCGTGATCCGGTAAAGGGCCGTTGGCCCCATTGCGGACGGTGCCGGTTGCGCATGCAGCCGGCATTGTCCGTTTTCGGATGCGTGCATCTGTATTATGATGTGCTTATGAGCGACAGGCGAGGAAGGCTTTTGGCTATAATCGCTGCGGTGGTCACGCTGGTGGCCGCCGATGCTGGATTTGCGGCTCCGCCCGACGCGCGCTGCACCTGCCGCAATCGCGACGGCTCAAAATACGAGCTTGGCCAGACCGCCTGCCTGCGCGTAGACGGCAACGCTTATCTCGCGCGCTGCGAGATGAACCTCAACGTCACCACTTGGAAGAAGCTCCGTGACGGTTGCCCGACGGCGAGCAACGAGAGCCGATGGCTCAAGGCCGATACCGCGGAACGTTTCTGAAGTTTGTCACCAGACGCGGCGACCGTCTCCAGCTCCAGAAAGCCGGAGAGCGTTTTCCATCTTTGGCCGCGCCGGCAGCCAGGCTTACTTGGCCAGGAACTGCCAGGCCGCATACATGGCGATCGCCGCCGCGTTCGACACGTTGAGCGACTTGATCGCACCTGGCATGTCGAGACGGGCGAGGGCCTTGACTGTCGACCGCGTCTTCTGGCGAAGGCCCTTGCCCTCCGATCCGAGCACCAGCGCAACCTTTTCTCCGGCAAACGTGCCTTCGAGCGGTTCGGGTCCCTCCGAATCAAGCCCAATCGTGTGGAACCCGAGACGATGCAGTTCCTCGATCGTGTCGGACAGATTGGTGATCTGGATATACGGGATCATCTCGAGCGCGCCGGAAGCCGACTTCGCCAGAACGCCCGATTCGGTCGGGCTATGACGGATGGTGGTGATCAGGGCGCCGGCATCGAACGCGACGGCAGAACGCATGATTGCGCCGACATTGTGCGGGTCGGTGACCTGGTCGAGCACGAGGATGAGCCGGCAGTCGCTGAGCGCTTCGAGCTTGCGCAGGGGCAGCGGTTTGGTTTCGAGCATCACGCCCTGATGGATTGCATCGGGCCCGAGGATCTTGTCGAGATCATGCGGCGCTACGGTCTCGACCGGGAAGGGGAGTTCGGACAATTCGCCGAGTTCGAGCCGTGCAGCGGCGTTCTGGGTGACGCACAGGCGAACGATCTTGCGCGACGGGTTGTCGAGTGCCGCGCGTACCGTATGAAGGCCGTAGAGCAGTACCTGTTCCGGTGCCAGTGTCGGCGGCTTCCAGTCGCCCGGCTGCTTGCGCCAGCGATCCTGCTTGGGGGTCGGGATTTCCCCGCGCTCGCGCTTGGCATCGCGGTGGGCGCGTCGGAGAGTGGCGTAATGGGTGTTCTTGGCGCTCTTGTCGCCGATATCATCTTTGCTCATGCTGGCCTTATAGAGCGCTTCGTGTGACCTGGGAACGGAATTCGATGGCAGTGGATAAAACGAGCCTGCTGAGAAATTCCCAAAAAATTCCGTTGAGGCGTGTTGACAGGAGCAAGGCGGGCCGTCATATACCCCCCGCAGAACGAGAGGCGGCCACGACAAATCGCTGGATGTCTCACGATCTCAAATGCTTGGTCGACTTGATCCCGACAGAATAATGGAGGGATGCCCGAGTGGTTAAAGGGGACGGACTGTAAATCCGTTGGCTTCGCCTACGTTGGTTCAAATCCAACTCCCTCCACCATTCTGCTTCTGGATCGAAGGCCCGCGGGTATAGCTCAATGGTAGAGCAGCAGCCTTCCAAGCTGAATACGCGGGTTCGATTCCCGCTACCCGCTCCAGCTGCGCCAGCCTCCCATCTCTTGCTAACATAATGCTTCAATTGCTTTGCGTAAGCCGTTGTTTGTTCGTTATTCGCCCCCCAACCTGATTCGCGAATCGGTGCGGCTTGTATCTTTGCTGCTCCGTTCTTACATGTTGCTGGGAAATGGCCGCCGTGGCCGGTCCGGGCGCACGCAATTAAGTCTTGCGCAAATCCCTTGAAACCCTTAAACGGCTCCACAAACCGGCCCCGCCGGCTGATCAATCATACTTGACCACAGGAAACGTACCCATGGCAAAGAGCAAATTTGA
>UBXV01000033.1 GCA_900469625.1 Hyphomicrobiales bacterium | reverse complement strand
CAAACGATAAATTCAGGCGAAGGTTTTCAACAGGGCAAATGGGGGCAATTTCTGGTCCCGATTTCGACTGGAACGACGTCGAACGGCAGGCCAAAGCGCCTGAGACGCCTTGAAGGCATGGGCGAAGCTCTATTTCGGCTCAAGCACCAGGGCCGTCGGCGCACCCGCAAACGGTCTTTCGCGCGTGAAATGACCCCGGTTCTCCCGCACGATCTGCATCAGGAATTCGCGCACCGCCCTGACCCGCGGCACCGGCACGAGGTCACGGTGACAGATCATCCAGTAGGTGCGCTTCAGCTCGACCTCATCGGGCAACACGATCTCGATGTCCCTTTCCTCGCGCGCCATGAAATGCGGCAATACGCAAAGGCCGAGCCCCTGGCGCACCGCCTTCAGCTGCGTGAGGATGCTCGAACTCTGGAAATGCGCCCTGAGGCCCGGCTGGATCTCGCCGAGATAATCGAGCCCGGGCGCAAAGATCATGTCTTCGATGTAACCGACGAACCGATGGGCTGCGAGATCGTTGCGGCTTCTGATCGGTGGGTGGTTGGCGAGATAGCTTCGCGCGCCATAGACATGCAGCGTATAGGGCGTCAGCACCTCCGAGTGATAGGGGCCGGCCTTCGGCGCCGTCAGCGCCACCGACAGATCCGCCTCCTTGCGTGACAGCGACATGATCTGCTGGATCGCCACCAGTTCGAGCGAGATGTTCGGATAGGTCGCGGCAAAACTCGACAGCCGGTCCGACAGGAAGAAGTTGCCGAAACCTTCGAGCGTGCTCAGCCGCACCACGCCGCGCTGCGCCGTCAGGCCGTCGCTGATGTCGAGCTGCAGTTGCTCGGTCTCGCGCTCGATGCGCTCGGCGGTCTCGACGAAGCGCTGGCCGATCGCCGTCAGCACATAGCCGCGCGGATTGCGCTCGAACAGCTTGACCTTGAGCGCGAATTCCAGCCGGTCGATGCGCCGCGACACCGTCGCGTGGCTGGTCCTGAGCCGCCTTGCCGCCGTCGACAATTGGCCGGTGCGCGCGACCGCCAGAAAGAACTGAAGATCGTCCCAGGTGAAGTTCGGATTCATGGCATTGCCCCCATCTGTTCGAAAATGAACAGACCCTGTTTGTAATTTACGGGCGGCAGCGCTTGCATCCAAGCGGTTTTTTCCGGATTGTAGCGCCGGAGCCGACATCTGAGGAGCATGTCTGGCCAAATTTGAACAGAACAGGACTGACGGTCCGGCAATGCCACGCGCTTTGCCGGAGCAAGACGCGATTTCGCGTGGCAGTTCCAGCCTGAAAACCTTGGAGGAGGACACGATGACGAAGAAACTGCTCACCGCATTCGCTCTGATGCTTGCCAGCAGCACTGCGGCGCTTGCCGACGCATCCGACGGCAAGGTCAAGATCGGCATCCTGAACGACCAGTCCGGCGTCTATGCCGACTTCGGCGGCAAGTCTTCCTACGAGGCGGCACTGATGGCGGTCGAGGATTTCGGCGGCAAGGTGCTCGGCGTCCCCGTTGAAGTGATCACTGCCGACCACCAGAACAAGGCCGACATCGCCTCCAACATCGCCCGGCAATGGTACGACACCGAACAGGTCGACAGCATCATGGAGCTGACGAGCTCGTCGGTCGGCCTTGCCGTGCAGGCGCTGTCGAAGGAAAAGAAGAAGATCACCATCAACACCGGCGCCGCGACGACCGAACTGACGGGCAAGCAGTGCTCGCCCTATGGTTTCCACTGGGCTTACGACACCCATGCGCTCGCCGTCGGCACCGGCGGCGCCCTGGTCAAGCAAGGCGGTGACAGCTGGTTCTTCCTGACCGCCGACTATGCCTTCGGCTATTCGCTCGAGGAAAACACCGGCAACTACGTCAAGGAAAATGGCGGCACCGTCGTCGGCTCGGTTCGCCATCCGCTGGCGACCACCGACTTCTCGTCCTTCCTTCTGCAGGCGCAATCGTCGGGCGCCAAGGTTATCGGCCTTGCCAATGCCGGCCTCGACACCGCCAACGCCATCAAGCAGGCCGCTGAATTCGGCATCGTCCAGGGCGGCCAGCGCCTGGCGGCGCTCCTTTTCACGCTTGCCGAAGTGCACGGCCTCGGCCTCGAAGCGGCGCAGGGCCTGACACTGACCGAAGGCTTCTACTGGAACCGCAACGAGGAAACGGCGAAATTCGGCAAGCGCTTCATGGAGCGCACCGGAAAAATGCCGAACATGGTCCATGCCGGCACCTACTCCGCCGTGCTGTCCTATCTGAAGGCGATCGAGAAGGCCGGCAGCGACGATGCCGACGCCGTGTCGAAGGAACTGCATGCGCTGCCCGTCGACGACGTCTTTGCTGAAAGCGGCAAGGTCGCCGAAAACGGCCGCATGATCCACGACATGTATCTGCTCGAAGTGAAGAAGCCGGACGAAAGCAAGGAGCCCTGGGACTACTTCAAGGTGCTCGCCACCATCCCGGGTTCGGAAGCCTTCATCGATCCGGCCAAGAGCGGCTGCGACCTCGTGAAGTCGTGAGCGGTCGGTTCGCGATGACGGCCGGCTTGCCAGAACAGCATGGAGCGCCGCGGGTGGTTTTGTCCGCCCGCGGTCTCCGTCGCGACTTCGGCGGTTTCACCGCCGTCAACAACGTCAATCTCGACGTCCACTATGCCCGCGTGCATGCGCTGATCGGCCCGAACGGCGCCGGCAAGACGACGGTCTTCAACCTCCTGACCAAGTTCCTGCAGCCGACCGACGGCACGATCACGTTGCTCGGCGAGGACATCACCCGCACGGCGCCGGACAAGGTGGCGCGCATGGGCCTGGTGCGTTCGTTCCAGATCTCGGCGGTGTTCCCGCATATGAGCGTGCTCGACAATGTGCGCGTGGCGCTGCAGCGTCCAAACGGCCTTGCGACCCAGTTCTGGAAGCCGATGTCGGCGCTCGACGGGCTGATCGCCAAGGCCGATCAGCTGATCCGCTCCGTCGGCCTCGACAAGGAAAGAAATGCGATTGCCGCCGATCTTTCCTACGGCCGCAAGCGGGTGCTCGAAATCGCGACAACGCTTGCGCTCGACCCGAAGGTGCTTCTGCTCGACGAGCCGATGGCCGGCATGGGCCACGAGGATGTCGGCATGGTGGCCGAAATCATTCGCGAGGTGGCGTTGGAGCGCGCGGTGCTGATGGTCGAGCACAATCTCTCCGTCGTCTCGACGCTCTGCCACCACGTGACGGTGCTGCAACGTGGCGAGATCCTGGCCGAAGGCGACTATGCGGAAGTCTCGGCAGATCCGCGGGTCCGTACCGCCTATATGGGCACCGAGGAGGCCTGAGATGAAACCGCTTCTGAAAGTCTCCGGCCTCAACGCCTGGTATGGCGAAAGCCATATCCTGCATGGCGTCGACATGACCGTCGGCGAAGGCGAGATGGTCACCCTGCTCGGCCGCAACGGCGTCGGCAAGACCACGACGCTGCGCTCGATCATGGGCATCGTGCGCAACCGCAAGGGCGCGATCGATTTTGCCGGCGAGGATCTCGTCAAGGTGCCGCTGCACCGGGTCGCCCATCGCGGCATCGGCTTCATTCCCGAGGAGCGCGGCATCTTCTCGACGCTGTCGGTCTACGAAAACCTGCTGCTGCCGCCGGCGGTTGCCAAGGGCGGCATGACGATCGACGAGATCTTCGAGCTCTTTCCGAACCTTCATGAACGCCGCAACAGCCCCGGCACCAAACTTTCCGGCGGCGAGCAGCAGATGCTGGCGATCGCCCGGATCCTGAGAACCGGCGTGCGCATGATGCTGCTCGACG
The DNA here is from genome assembly GCA_900469625.1 of Hyphomicrobiales bacterium. Classification (GTDB taxonomy): domain Bacteria; phylum Pseudomonadota; class Alphaproteobacteria; order Rhizobiales; family Rhizobiaceae; genus Ensifer. The sequence goes on along the minus strand of UBXV01000033.1, from coordinate 73,288 downwards.
AGCCGACCGAGGGTCTTGCCCCCGTGATCGTCCAGCGCATCGGCGACGTGCTGAAGACCCTGAAGGCGCGCGGGATGACCGTTCTGCTGGTCGAGCAGAACTTCCGTTTCGCCAGCAAGGTTGCCGACCGTTTCTACCTGATGGACCATGGCCGCATGGTCGGCGAGTTTCCCGTTTCGGAACTTTCCGCCCGCATGGACATGCTGCACGATGTGCTGGGGGTCTGAGCCATGACCATGATTTTCGGAATTCCACTGCAGGCCTTCCTCGGGCAGTTGCTGATCGGGCTCATCAACGGGTCGTTCTATGCGCTGCTCAGCCTCGGCCTTGCGATCATCTTCGGCCTGTTGCGGGTCATCAACTTCGCCCACGGCGCGCAATATATGCTTGGCGCCTTCTTCGCCTGGTTGCTTCTGTCCTATTTCGGCATCGGCTACTGGCCGGCGCTGGTTATCGCACCGCTTGCGGTCGGCCTTGTCGGCGCGATCATCGAACGTACGATGCTGCGACGGCTGTATACGCTCGATCCGCTCTATGGTCTGCTTTTCACCTTCGGCCTGGCGCTGACGATCGAAGGCACGTTCCGCTATCTCTATGGCGCCTCCGGCCAGCCCTATGCGACGCCCACAGCCCTTGCCGGCGGCACCAATCTCGGCTTCATGTTCCTGCCCGTCTATCGCGGCTGGGTCATCGCCTTCTCGCTCGTCGTGTGCATCGGTACCTGGCTGGTGATCGAGAAAACCAAGCTCGGCTCCTATCTGCGCGCGGCCACCGAAAACCCCATTCTCGTGCAGTCCTTCGGCATCAACGTACCGTTCCTGCTGACGCTGACCTATGCGCTGGGCGCTGCCTTGGCAGCCCTTGCCGGCGTGCTGGCGGCACCGATCTACCAGGTGTCGCCGCTGATGGGCTCCAACATCATCATCGTCGTCTTCGCCGTGGTCGTCGTCGGCGGCATGGGCTCGATCATGGGGGCGATCGTCACCGGCTACCTGCTCGGGGTCGCCGAGGGGCTGACCAAGGTGTTCTACCCCGAAGCCTCCAACATCGTGATCTTCGTGATCATGGCCATCGTTCTCCTGATACGGCCGGCAGGCCTCTTCGGCCGGGATGCTTGATATGACATTGACACTCGATATCGACAAGCCACGCGAAAAGAAGCCGGTCGTCGCCCAGACTATCTTCCTGGCGGCGGGCCTCGCGCTGCTGATGCTCGCACCGCTGTTCTTCTACCCGGTCTTCCTGATGAAGCTCCTGTGCTTCGCCCTGTTTGCCTGCGCCTTCAACCTGCTGCTCGGCTATACCGGCCTTCTGTCCTTCGGACATGCTGCCTTCTTCGGCGGGGCTGCCTATTTCACCGCCCATGCGGTGAAGGAATGGGGGCTGCCGCCGGAGCTCGGCATTCTCGTCGGCGTCGCCGGCGCGGCGTTCCTTGGAGCGATCATCGGTTATCTCGCGATCCGCAGGCAGGGCATCTATTTCGCCATGATCACCCTGGCGCTGGCGCAGATGTTCTATTTCTTCTGTCTGCAGGCCGAGTTCACCAAGGGCGAGGACGGCATCCAGTCCGTGCCGCGCGGCCATCTCTTCGGCTTCATCGATCTCAGCCAGTCGACGAACATGTATTACTTCGTGCTCGGCGTGTTCATCATCGGCGTTGCGATCATCTGGCGGATCATCCATTCGCCCTTCGGTATGATCCTGAAATCGATCCGCGAGAACGAGACGCGCGCCGTGTCGCTCGGCTATTCCGTGCGCAACTACAAGCTTGCGGCCTTCGTCATGTCGGCGGCGCTGACCGGACTTGCCGGTGGCGTCAAGGCGCTGGTGTTCCAGTTCGCGACGCTGACCGATGTCGGCTGGCAGATGTCGGGCGAAGTCATCCTGATGACGCTGCTCGGTGGCATCGGCACGCTGATCGGGCCGCTGTTCGGCGCCGGCCTGGTCGTGACCCTGCAGAACTACCTCGCCACCTCCGAATTCCCGGTCACGATCATTACCGGCCTGGTGTTCATGGTCTGCGTGCTGTTGTTCCGGCGCGGCATCGTCGGCGAGTTCTACAATTCGAGGCTTGGTCGCAAGCTCGGCTTCGAGCATCGGCACTAGACGGGTCGGTCCCCAAGAGAGAGCGGTCCCGGTCCGGCGGGACCGGGTCATCGGCAGGAAGAGTGAGCCCATGGACACGTTCGACTATATCGTCGTCGGAGCGGGCAGCGCCGGCTGCGTTCTGGCAAACCGCCTTTCCGAAAACCGGGACCGCCGCGTCCTTCTGCTCGAGGCTGGCGGCAGTGACAATTATCACTGGATCCACATCCCGGTCGGCTATCTCTATTGCATCAACAATCCCCGCACCGACTGGTGTTTCACCACCGCCGCCGAGGAGGGGCTGAACGGCCGGGCGCTCGGCTATCCGCGCGGCAAGGTGCTCGGCGGCTGCTCCTCGATCAATGGCATGATCTACATGCGCGGCCAGGCGCGCGACTACGATCACTGGCGCCAGCTCGGTTGTACCGGATGGGGCTGGGACGACGTGCTGCCGCACTTCCGCAAATCGGAAGATCACTATCGTGGCGCCGACGAGATGCATGGTGCCGGCGGCGAATGGCGGGTGGAAAAGGCGCGTGTTCGCTGGGCCGTTCTCGACGCCTTCCAGAAAGCGGCAACCGAGGCCGGCATTCCGGAAACGCCTGATTTCAACCGTGGCGACAATGAAGGCTCGGGCTATTTCGACGTCAACCAGCGCTCCGGCATCCGCTGGAACACGGCCAAGGCCTTTCTGCGGCCGGCCGCCAAGAGGCGCAATCTTACGGTTCTGACCAAGGCGCATGTCCGCCGGCTGGTGATCGAGGAGGGTCGCATCGCAGGCGTCGAGTTCCAGCATGACGGCGTGGTCAAGCGGGTGCGCTGTCGCCGCGAGACCGTGCTTTCGGCCGGCGCCATCGGATCGCCGCAGATCCTGGAACTGTCGGGCATCGGCCGTGGAAGCGTGCTGCAGGACAACGGCGTCGAGGTCAGGCACGAGCTTTCAGGTGTCGGCGAAAACCTGCAGGATCACCTGCAGCTGCGCCTCGCCTACAAGGTCTCGGGCGTGCCGACGCTGAACGAAAAGGCAAGCACCTTGCTGGGCAAGGCGGCGATCGGCCTTGAATATCTGGCCAGACGCTCCGGCCCGATGGCGATGGCGCCGAGCCAGCTCGGCATCTTCACCCGTTCCGGCCCCGAGAAGGAAACGCCGGATCTGCAATATCACGTCCAGCCGGTATCGCTCGACAGGTTCGGCGAACCCGTGCATTCCTTCCCGGCGATTACCGCCAGCGTCTGCAATCTGCGGCCGGAAAGCCGCGGCTCGGTGCATCTGAAGGGACCGGATTTTGCAACGCCGCCCGACATTCGCCCACGCTACCTGACAGCCGAGGCCGACCGTGATGTTGCGGTCCGCTCCATCCGGCTGACGCGCGGCATCGTCAGTCAGCCCGCTTTTGCCCGTTTCAATCCGGTCGAATTCAAGCCGGGCCCATCCTATGAGAGCGACGAAGATCTCAGACGGGCTGCCGGCGACATCGGGACGACGATCTTCCACCCGGTCGGCACCTGCCGGATGGGCGCGGATCCCACAAGCGTCGTCGATCCGGAATTGCGCCTGCGCGGGCTGGAGGGCCTGCGGATCGCCGACGCCTCGATCATGCCGACGATCACGTCCGGCAACACCAACTCGCCGACGATCATGATTGCCGAGAAGGCGGCGACGCTGATCCTTTCTGCCGATCGCTGATGGCTTCTCCGCCCCGATTTCAGGATCGGGATTACGGTAAACCGGACCGAAAACGACTCGAAAACCTTAAATTCCGGGACCGGAACCTCTATATGAACCAGCGAAGGCCCTGAACGGGCCCAAGCACGATAAGGGGTTTGAATGGCAATGCAGCGTTTTGGACGAGCTCTGGCGATGATGGCGATCGGTCTCACGATCGGGCTCACGGTTGTGGATGTCGCCGAGGCACGGCGCTCCGGCGGCGGCTTCGGCAGCCGCGGTACACGCACGTTCTCGCAGCCGCCCGTCACCCGTACTGCGCCGACCAACGCGGCGCCGATCGACCGCTCGATGACGCCGCGCCAGGATGCCGGCCCGACATCGGCCACCCCCGGCGCCGCCCAGACGCGTCCGGGTGCTGCCAACACGCCCAACGCTCGTCCCGGTTTCTTCAGCGGCTTCGGCGGCTCGCTGCTCGGCGGCCTCATGGTTGGCGGCCTGATCGGCATGCTCATGGGCGGCGGCTTCGGCGGTGCTGCGGGCTTCCTCGGCCTGATCGTGCAGATGCTGCTGATCGGTGGCGTGATCATGCTCGCCATGCGCTTCTTCGGCCGTAACCGTCAGCAGACGGCCTACGCCGGCCCGTCGGAACGGTCGTCGAACCAGTCGCCTGCAAGCGGCATGCCGTCGTTCAAGATCCCGAGCATCGGCGGTGGCCAGGCAACCGGACAGCCCAACCAGGCCAACGCGCGCCCGATGGCTGCACCGCAGCCGGCACCCGTCACCGACGGCCCGGCCGATGAAATCGGCATTGGCCAGTCGGATCTCGAGCAGTTCGAGAAGATGCTGAAGGACGTTCAGGCAGCCTATGCGGCCGAGGACTACGGCACCCTGCGTCGCCTGACGACACCGGAAGCCATGTCCTATCTCGCCGAGGAACTGAGCGACAACGCCACCAGCGGCGTCAAGAACGACGTGACCGACGTCCACCTCGTCCAGGGCGATGTCGCCGAGGCCTGGTCGGAAGACGGCAAGGACTTCGCCACCGTTGCCATGCGCTACGAGAGCATCGACGTGATGCGCGACCGCACGACCGGCAAGGTGATCAGCGGCGATCCGGACAACCTGACGGAAGCCGTCGAGCTGTGGACCTTCGTGCGCAAGGCCGACGGCGAATGGCAGGTCTCAGCCATCCAGGGCGTCGGGCACGCCTGATAACACACGTAAGATAACGTCAGCACACTAAACCTTTGAGACCCGGCCGGCCCATCCGTCCGGGTCTTTTTTGGCCTTTGACAGCAAGGCGACGGCAGGTCGGGCACCGTGTCCGGCGGCAAACGCCGCAGCGTCATCGGCCGGTTGTCGGTTCGGCGCCACCGAGAAGGCGCGTGACAAGTCCCCGCAGCCAGCGATGGCCGGAATCCGCATCGCGGCGCCGGTGCCAGATCTGCTCGAAGTCGAATGGCGGAATGGCAAAGGGCGGCTCGAACACGGCGAGGCCATCGCCATCTGCCGGGGACAGGATGCGGCGCGCCACGGTCAGGACGAGGTCCGTGCCGCGGACCAGGCCGGGCGCGATACTCCAATGCGGGATGGCGAGACAGATGCGGCGCGTCTTGCCCGTCGCCGCCAGCGCAACGTCGATCTCGTTTCCGACATCGCCGCGTAGCGACACCAGCACATGCGGCCGGGCGAGATAGTCGCCCATATCCATGGTCCGCGATCCGCCAAGTTGCGCCGCGTCCGCGAGACAGGCGAAGGTCTCGGTAAAGAGCAGCGACGACCGAATGCCTTCGCCGTGGGTGGGAAACACGCCGAGTGCCAGATCGATCTCGCCATCGGCCACCTGCGCGGCCATCACCTCTCGGCTCGCCTGGCTGACGATCAGGTCGACCTCCGGTGCCTCCTTGCGCAAGGTCGCCATCAATCTCGGCAGCAGCACCGCTGCGCCGTAATCCGACATCGCCATCCGGAACGCACGGCGCTCCGTTGCCGGCTCGAAACCGGAAGGTGTCAGCAAAGACCGCATCCGCCCCATCGCCTCGGTCAGTCGAGGCGCGATTTCGAGCGCCCGCAGGGTCGGCTCGAGCCGCCCGCCGTGTCGCACCAGCAAAGGATCGTCGAAAAGGTGGCGCAGCCGCGCCAGCGCGTGGCTGACCGCAGGCTGGCTCTTGTTCAGGCGGACGGCAGCGCGCGACACGTGGCGCTCGGCGAGAAGCGCGTCGAGCACGACGAGCAGGTTCAGGTCAATTCCGGAGAAATCATTCATCCTGTGAATATAGACTGTGCCATATCCGAATTTCCATTCCGAATTTGAATGACTGAGGATGTGCCAGTCAAACAGATCGGAATGTCGTCATGCCAAATGCTCCCTCCCTCCTCCTTATCCTCGCCGCCGTCTTTGCCGGCGCCGTCGTGCCGTTCCAGGCCGGCGCCAACGCCATGCTGGGTCGTCTCATCGGCCACCCGTTGTGGGCGACCGTCGTTTCGCTCGGCATCAGCCTCGCTCTCATCATCCCCGTCATGATCGCACTTCGCGTGCCGATGCCGACGCTCGGCGCAACGCTGAAGGGACCGTGGTGGATCTGGATCGGCGGCGCGGCCGGCGTCGTCTACATCACTGCGGCCCTGCTGCTTGCGCCCAAACTCGGCGCCGCCAGTTTCATCGTTGCCGTCATTGCGGGGCAGATGGCGGTCTCTATCGTCATCGACCACTTCGGCCTGATGGGCTTTGCGCAAAAGCCGGTGAGCGTCGCTCGCCTCGTCGGCGTTGCACTGATAATCGGCGGCATGGTGATCACCCAGCTCACAAGCGCCCTGCCCGCGCTCGCAGGCCAGGCCCGTTGACCCCTGTGCAATTCTTGCCGCCTTGGACGCAATCATGGTAGTCAGTGGCCATGTCGAGCCAAATACACCTGATGGCGTGACGAGCCCCGCAAGGCGGGGCTTGCAGTCGCGAGCCCAAAGTCGCCCGTGTTCCACGGGCTGGTTTCTCCTGTTCGATTGATCTCCGCTCCTGAACGCACAGCACCCGACCGCGGTGGGCGCTATTGTCGGGAGCCGGCCAATCGACTGTCTGTCGGGTTTGTCATGACGTCTCCCTCTCTCTGGAAATCGGCCGCCTTCCGGCGCGTCGGCTTCGCCCTTACCCTCTATTCCTTCTGCTCATGGATGCTGGTTGCGGCGCTGCCGCTTCTCGTCGCGCAACGGTTCGGCACCGGCGCGGAACTCGTCGGCAGCCTCGCGCTTCGACTTGCGCCGCGCATCCTGTTTGCCCCTGTCGCCGCCGCGTTGATCCGCAGCGCAGGTCCGCTTGCGCCCGTTTGCGCCGGGCTTGTCGTCACCGCGCTGTGTCTTGTCGTCCTTTCAAGTGTTGCGCATGCGGGAGCGTTGCAGGTCGTCGTTCTGGCGATCGGTCTTGCCGACACCATTGTCGTCCCGGGGCTGCTGGCGCTGCGTTCCACCGTCGTGCCGGTCGGCCGCAACATGGAGGCAAACACGGCCTTCCAGGCGATCGACCGGCTTGCCAAGATCTTCGGTCCGCCCGCGGCCGGCCTGATAGTGACGGCGATCGCTCCTGCTTTTGCTTTCGCGGCACTTGCGCTTGGCCATCTCCTAGCCGCGATCGTGCTTTTCACCGGCATCGCAGCAGCCGGACAGATGCGGGCCGAACCGCCGATCGCCGCCAAAGCCGGTCTCTTTCGCGAGGCGATGGCGATGATGCGAGAAAGCCCGGTACTCTCAGTCCTCGTCCTGCCCGCGCTCGGCTACATGATCTCGCTCGGCGCGCTGCAGCCCTTCCTGTTCTGGCTCAATCACGACCAGTTCGGGCTCGATGCCTCGATGTGGACCACGCTCATCGCCGCACAAGGGGCGGGCGCCGTCCTCGGCGCATGGATCGCCAGCCGCCTGGCGCGAAAGCTGATCTCCGAAGGGTCGCTACTGACGGCCTATCTCGTCGCCAGCCTCCTGGAAGGTATAACGACGCTGGCACTGGTCTTTGCGCCTACCCATACGCTCGCATCGATCATGCTGGTCCTTGGCGGCATACCCGAGATGGTGGCCTTCGCCGCCTATTTCACCATCATCCAGCAAAGACTGACCCTCGAGCGCCAGGCCATCTTCTATGCCTTGAGCCTGCCGCTGATGGATCTGTTCATGGTGGCGGGCGTCCTCACGGGCATGCTGTATGGCTCGGGCTGGATGACGCTTCGGCAATTCTGGTTTCTGGCAAGCACAGCTGCCATCCTTCCCGTGCTTCCATTCCTTGCCCTGAAAGCCACGCGTCAAAACGACGCTCGATGACCTAAGTGCCGATGCTAAAAGCAAGTTTGGCAAAAAAAGTGTGGCCGGCGGCTGGCGCGATAGCCACCGCTGAGGCCATACTCCCCGGGCTGAGGTGAGGGGACAGGCATGCGGGACAAATTGTTCATCGACGGAAAATGGGAAAAGCCGCGACGTGGCGGCACGCTGGACGTCATCGATCCGGCGACGGAAGAGGTCATCCACCGCGCGCCGGCCGCCACCTACGACGACATCGACCGCGCCGTCAAAGCGGCCCGCATCGCCTTCGACAGTGGCCCATGGCCGAAGCTCTCCGGCAGCGAGAGAGCGGTCTATCTGCGCGCAATTGCCGAGAGGATCGAGGAAAGGCGCCATGCGCTGGCGCGTCTCGAGGTCACCGACAACGGCAAACCGCTGCCGGAAGCCCTTTGGGATATCGACGATGCCGCGGGATGCTTTCGCTACTATGCCGGCCTTGCCGAAGAGCTCGACGCCAACGCCGAGGAAACGATCGCCGTCGGCGACAGCCGCTTCACCGCCCGTGCCATTCGCGAACCGCTGGGCATCGTCGGCGCGATCACGCCCTGGAACTATCCGCTGCTTATGGTGTCGTGGAAGGTCGCGCCGGCGCTTGCGGCCGGTTGCACCATCGTGCTGAAACCGTCGGAGCTGACGCCGCTGACGGCTCTGGAGCTCGGCGCCATCGCCGAGGAGATCGAGCTTCCGCCAGGCGTTCTCAACATCATCACCGGCACCGGCCAGGATGCGGGCCAGCCGCTGACGGAGCATCCGCTGGTCGACAAGCTCGCCTTCACCGGCTCGGTGCCCACGGGTCGAAAGGTGATGATGGCCGGCGCCCAGGACATCAAGAACATCAGCCTCGAGCTCGGCGGCAAATCGCCCTTCGTGATCTTTGCCGACAGCGACATCGACAAGGCGGTCGAATGGATCATGTTCGGCATCTTCTGGAACCAGGGGCAGGTCTGCTCGGCGACCTCCCGCGTTCTGGTCGAGGAGCCGATCTACGACGCCGTGGTCAAGCGGCTCTGCGAAGAGGTGGCCAAGATCAAGATCGGCAACGGCCTCGACGAGGGCACGCTGCTCGGGCCGATCGTCTCAAAAGGCCAGTACGACAAGATCCTGACCGCGATCGACCGCGCCCGTCAGGACGGCGCAACCATCGCGGCGGGCGGCGGCCGGCCGGCCGGCTTCGACAGCGGCTATTTCGTCGAGCCGACGGTTGTGATCGACATCAGCGAAGACAGCTATGTCTGGCGCGAGGAGATCTTCGGCCCTGTCGTCTGCGTCAAGCCGTTTGCAGATGAGGCGGATGCGGTGCGCATGGCCAACGACAGCCGCTTCGGCCTTGCCGCAGCCGTGATGTCCAAGGACGAGGCGCGCTGCGAACGCGTCGCGCGCGCATTGCGCGCCGGCATCATCTGGGTCAATTGCTCGCAACCCACCTTCACCGAGGCGCCCTGGGGCGGTTACAAGCAATCGGGCATCGGTCGTGAGCTCGGGCGCTGGGGCCTTGCCAACTATCTCGAAACCAAACAGATCACCCGCTTCGACGCCGACGAGCCCTGGGGCTGGTACATCAAGGCGTAGGGCGCTTCCGACACAAAGCAGCGACCGCGGAGGACGGCGTCAAATTCCCTTCATGCTGCTATGGAATAAGCCAAGGGATGGTCGCATCTTGCCGTGGTGCGGCGGCATTGCGCGCTTGTGCGCTGGAGGGATGCGATGAACAGGTCAATTGGCGACGTCGAAGGGCAGGACTGGCTTGAGGCGGAACTCGCCGATACGCTCGACGAGGACTACGAGCTCGAGCTTTCCGAGCCGGCGCTGTCGGAGGAGATCCGCAAGATCTACCGCAAGAACCATCCGCCGTCGCTGCCGCGCATCGATTATTTTCGCGCCCTGATCGCACTGCAATCCGAGCTGATCAAGCTGCAGGACTGGGTCGTGCATCATAAGGAAAAGGTCGTGGTGATCTTCGAGGGGCGCGATTCAGCCGGCAAGGGCGGCGTGATCAAGCGCATCACCCAAAGGCTCAACCCGCGTGTCGTCCGGGTTGCGGCGCTGCCTGCCCCGTCCGACCGCGAAAAGACACAGTGGTATTTCCAGCGCTACGTGCCGCATCTGCCGGCCGGCGGCGAGATCGTGCTGTTCGACCGCTCCTGGTACAATCGCTCCGGCGTCGAGCGCGTCATGGGTTTTGCCAGCGAAGACCAGGTCGAGCAGTTCTTCAACGACGTGCCGGAATTCGAGCGCATGCTGGTGCGCTCCGGCATCCGGCTGGTCAAATACTGGTTCTCGATCACCGACGAGGAACAGCAGATGCGCTTCCTGGTGCGCATTCACGATCCATTGAAGCAATGGAAGCTGTCGCCGATGGACCTGCAGTCGCGCGTGCGCTGGGAAGCCTATACCAAGGCCAAGGAAGAGACCTTCGCCAGGACCAACATCCCCGAAGCTCCGTGGCACATTGTCGAAGGCAACGACAAGAAGCGGGCGCGGCTGAACTGTATGGACCACCTGCTGCAGCAGATCCCCTACGAGGACGTCCCGCACGAGGAAATCACCTTGCCGGAACGGGTCTTCAACCCCGACTATGAGCGCAAGGTACTGCCGCCAGAGCTTTACGTGCCGTCAAAGTATTGATGACGCCAGCGCGAGGCTGCTGCGTCTTTGCGGCCTCGCGCCCTTGCCAATGCGGCCTGGAAATCGGACAGTCCGTGAAACGGCAGTTTCATGGAATTGGTAATGAGTCCCAAAGAGCGATCCTTCCTCACCCGCGTTCGTCAGGTTCTGCCGGAACTGCATCCGGCGGAACGGCGCCTTGGCGATTTTCTCTGCGACTTTCCCGGCGAAGTCGCCAGCTACTCCGCCCAGGAACTGGCGGCCCTCGCCCATGTGTCGAAGGCAACCGTGTCGCGCTTCATCCAGCGCCTCGGTTACGACAACTACGAGGAGGCGCGCCGCCATGCGCGCGCCGACAAGCAGACGGGATCGCGCCTTTTCCTGGCAACCAGCGCCGACACGGCCGGCGAGCAGTCCGTCACCGCCCATGTGGCGCAAGGGGTTGCCAATATCGAAGCCACCTTCCTGGCGATATCGGAAACCCAGATCAATGCCGCGTCGGCAGCGCTGTTGCAGGCGCGAAAAGTGTGGGTCATCGGCTTTCGCGCCAGCCATTCCTTCGCCACCTATCTGCAATGGCAACTGACGCAGGTGATCGAGAATATCTCCGCCATTCCTGGCGGCGGCCAGACGCTCGGCGAACATCTCGTCAGCTTCACGCCTGACGACGTTGTCATCGTCTTCGGCCTGCGCCGCCGCATCGCCCTGATGGACACACTTCTTGCCCAGGTGGAACGATCCGGCGCACGCCTGCTGTACATTACCGATGAGGGCGTGCCTTTCCTGACCCAGGCCGAATGGCATTTCCGCTGCCAGACGCTGGCGCCGGGCCCTCTTTTCAACCATGTCTCGGTCATGGCGCTCTGCCATCTGCTCACGACGCGCTGCATCGAAACAGCCGGCGTTACCGGCCGGAACCGCCTGCGCGGCATCGAAGCGCTGAATGACGCCCTCGAAGAGCTGTGATCGTTGTTTGGGCACTTGCCCGAAACGACAGTACATTATCCGATCACACGAAATCTCGGTTTCGCGCGCCGTTGTCACGCCGGACGGTCCCTATATATCTGAATAGAAAAGAGAAACTACTGTTTCTTATTACTTGGCACGAAACCTGCATTCCTCAAAGGCATTGCTGCGAAGAAGAATTGTACTGGTCGCAAACCGCGCCCGTCAGGCGTGAAACCTCCAGTTCATCGGCTTCCCGGCAAGAATCTTGTATGAAACTGTGATTTCTTAATGTAGCATCATGAAACTAGGTTTTCACGCCAGTTAAGCCATAAAGGGGAACAAACCATGGCAGCGGAAAATATGGTGCCGTCCGGCAAGTCTTCGCCGGTCATCCGACAATTGGAATCAGCCTTCACCAAGATCGGCGTCACCGGCGCCCACAAGCAGATCATCGCCCTCGTCCTGATCGGCTGCCTGTTCGACAGTTTCGAGCAGAACACCATCGGCATCTCCGGCCCTCTCCTGAAGGAACATTGGGGCCTGACCGGCACCGACATCGGCTTCCTCAACACCATCACCTTCGGCAGCGCCGCCATCGGCCGGTTGCTGTCGGGCATCCTCGGCGATCGCTACGGCCGCCGCGTGATGCTGACGATCAACCTTCTTCTCTTCACCATCGGTTCGGCCGCCTGCGCGCTGGCGCCGAATTTCGCAGCCCTCTGCTTTGCCCGCGCCATCGTCGGTTTCGGCGTCGGCGGCGAAATCTCCACTGCCGTCACGATGCTGTCGGAGTTCTGCTCGCCGAAGTTCCGCGGAACGGCGGCCGGCCTCGTCAATGTCGGCGCCGGCGGTTTCGGCAACTTCCTGGCGCCGGCCTTCGGCCTTTTGATCTTCACGCTCTTCCCCGGCGAAAACAGCTGGCGTTGGCTGTTTGCCGCCTTGGCTCTGCCTGCGCTGCTCGTCGTCTTCTATCGCCGTTTCGTGCCGGAGACGCCGCGCTTCCTCGCCTCTCAAGGCAAGATCGACGAGGCCAACAAGGTGCTGTCGATCCTTGCCTCCGGCTCGTTGCGACCACGCAACCTCAAGGTCGAGGAATACCTGACCAAGGAACACCTTAAGGACGAAGCGCCGGCCAAGAGCGACTGGAAGGAGCTCTTCCGCGCCCCGTTCATCGGCCGGACCATTCCCGTGGCGATCGCCATCCTGATGAGCTACGGCGCGCAGCTGTCGGTCTTGACCCTGATGCCGATCATCTTCGTGTCGATGGGCTACACGCTACAGGGCAGCCTGCTCTACAGCATGATCATCCAGAGCGGCAGCGTGCTCGGCGCCATCGCCGCCTCGATGTTCGGCTACTACTTCCCGCGCAAGAAGGTGCTGACGCTGGGCGCGGTCTTTGCCTGCCTGGCCGCGGTCTCGATCGCCTATCTCGGCACCAACATCTATCTCGTGCTGATGTTCGGCGCGATCTTCCAGTTCTTCGTGCTGCTGCTCAACACCTCGATCTGGATCTACGCGCCTGAGCTTTTCCCGACCCGCATCCGTGCCTTCGGTGTCGCCCTTATCCTGGCAACGGGATCGGCGGCCGGCTCCTTCGTGCCGACCATCTCCGGCATGCTGTTCGACACCTACGGCATGGTCGGGGTATTCGGGCTCGCCGCCGGCATGTACGCGGTCTTCGCATTCTGCATCCAGCTCGGTCCTGAGACCTACGGCATGTCGATGGAGGACCTGGACCAGCCGGCGGACGCCGACCTTGCCAAGGCTGAGCCGAACAAGATCAATGTCGGCATGGAAGTCAGAACGTGACCGCGCATATCCTCTTGATCAACCCGAACAGTTCGCAGGCGACCAGCAACATGATGGTTGCCATCGCCGAACGGGCTGTCACCGGACGCCTGGCCGTGGCAGTCGCCACGGCCAGGCGCAACCCGCCGATGATCGTCACGCCGCAGCAGCTGACCGCTGCGGCCGACGAGGTCATCGAGATCGGCGCCGCCCACGGCGCTGGTTGCCTGGGGATCATCGTCAGCGCCTTCGGTGACCCGGGGCTTGTCGACCTCAGAGCCCGCGTCGACGTCCCGGTCGTCGGCATCTGCGAGGCCTCGATGATCGAGGCGGCACGCAATGGCCGCTCCTTCGGCGTCGCGACCACGACGCCGGAGCTGATCGAGGCGATCGACGATCGCGCCCGCGATCTCGGCCTTGCCGGTCAATATACCGGCATCCGCTGCACCCCGGGCGATCCTCTCTTGCTTGCCGGCGACGAGCAGCGCCTGCGGGACGCACTTGCCGAAGCGGTACGCCAATGCATCGAGCTTGACGGCGCCGAGGCCGTCATCATCGGCGGCGGCCCGCTAGGGCAGGCAGCCGAGCAGCTGCAGCCGCAATTTGCGACACCGATTATCGCGCCCATCCCCTGTGCCGTCGAGCGCGTGCTTGGTCTGATGCGGGTCAACGCCTGACCCGCAGGCACGGCCCGGATCGGCAAATGGCCTTGTTGACGGCAAGGACTCCGTGCTATTTTCGTATATTCTTATATGCAAAACCGAAGCTGGGGCGGAGGTTGAGCGATGAGGTATGTTTGTGCTGCGGCCGCCGGGCTGGTGTTTTTCGCCTCGGCGGCATGGGCGGGCCCCTTGCATGACGCGGCGAGAGACGGCGACATCAAACGCGTCGCGCAGTTGCTGGATCAGGGAACAGACATCGCCGAGCCGGATGCGGCCGGCGAACCGGCATTGCTGATCGCGTCGCTGGCCGGGCGGCCCGATGTGGTCACGCTTTTGCTTGAGCGCGGCTGCGACATCGAGATCCGCAACAAGGGCGGGCTCACCGCCCTGCATGCGGCCGCCTATGGCGGCAAGGTCGACACCGTCAAGCTGCTCGTCGCAAAGGGCGCCGACGTCAACGACACCAGGAACTTCTACCATATGTCACCTCTGCATGCGGCCGCCGAAGAGGGCCATGCCGACGTCGTGGCTGTGCTGCTTGCGCAGATGGCCGAGGTGGAGGCGAAGGAACGCAATGGCTACACGCCGCTGACGCAGGCCGGCTGGCGCTCGCACTGGGACGCCGCCGAACTGTTGTTGAAAGCCGGCGCCACCTGCCAGAAGGCCGATCTCGTCGGCGACTGGCTCTACACCGAATGTACCAAGCGGAAGTGATGCCTCATGCACCAACCGCATCCGGAAATCGGAGAAATGGAATGTCTTACCATCGATACGCCTGCGCCGTTTGTCTCGCGACCACGGCGTTTCTCGCACTGTCCGCGCCGGCGCTGACGGAAGACCTCGTTAACACCGGCTATTTCGGCGATGTCGCCATCAAGGGCTACGATCCGGTGGCCTATTTCACCGAAAGCAAGGCGCTGCAGGGCTCGCCCCAATATACCTACCATTGGCTCGGAGCGAACTGGCAGTTTGCCAGCGCCGAAAACCGCGAACTGTTCATCCGCGAACCCACCCGCTATGCCCCGCAATACGGCGGTTACTGCGCCGATGGCGTTTCGTTTGGAACGGTCACAACCAACATCGATCCGCAGGCCTGGCGGATCATCGATGGCAAGCTGTTCCTGAGCTATGATCCGGGTGCGGCGGAAGGCTTCGAGAAGAACCCGAACAAGCTGGTCGATTCCAGGAAGCACTGGTCGGAAGTGGAAAACACGCTCGTTTCGGAAAAGCTCGGCACCACCTGGCAGAAGGCGCGCTGACGCTTTTCCATTCCGACTGCCGTCATGTCCTGATCGAGAAGAATTTCAGAGCCTGCGGCGTCACATGGATGAAGTCGGCGCCGCGCTCGCCCTTGGCCGTGTTGCGGTAGACATAGCCGCACACCATGCGATCGAGAAAATAACCATCGAACTTCTCGCAAAGCTGGTTGCCCTTCACCTCGATGCGGCCGGTGATGTTGGTGTTGGCGCTGCGATAGGCTGTGTTGCCGGCCTTGTCGAAGAACTGCATGAACATCGTGCCGTTCTTGTGCTGCCCGCTCCAGGTCTTGTCGCTGGTGAGCGCCCCGAGTTCCGCAGGTCCGAGCCGGTCTGCTGCAGCACCCACGAAGCCGAAGGGCCACTCCGGGATACCGGCGGTACGCAGGCCGTAGAGGTGGCGGTTCAGGTCCTCCTCGCGCCAGTAGTCGTAGAGATAGCTGTAATAGGTGAGGTTGGTGTCGGGAAAGAGTTTTAGCAGCTTCTCCCCTTCGGCCACCGCGCGGGCCCGGTCGCCGCGCTGGGCATAGGCGGCGGCCAGATATTCCCGTGCCGCCTCGGCATTCGGCAGGGCCTCGCCGGCAACCGCGATCAGCGGGATTGCCCGGTCGTTGTCGCGCGCCGTGTAATAGACAATGCCGGCGAGCAGCCGCAAGCTTGGGGACGGCGACGGGTCGAGCCGGAGCGCCCGCTCCAGATCGGCGATCGCCTGTTCGTGTTCCCCCGTCTGCGCCAGGATCAGCGCCTGGTTGGCATAGGCCTCCGGATCGCTCGGTTGTGCTGCGACCGCCCGCGCTGCCGATTGTCGCGCTTCCGTATCGCGGCCATCGACGAGTTGCAGCAGTGCCAGAACCGTGTGGGCGCGCGCATTGTTGGCATCGAGCTTCAGCGCCTGGCCGGCAGCATCATAGGCGATCTTGCGCGCGACCGCCGCCGACCAGAGAGAGTTGTAGTCATTGCGCCAGACGTCGACAGCGACGCGCGCGATGCCGGCATGGGCGTCGGCAAAGCGCGGGTCGAGGTCGATCGCCTTCTGATAGAAGGCCAGCGTCTGGCGATAGGTGTCGACATCGCTGTAGATCAACCCCTGCTGCTCGGCCCGCATGTAATAATCGTAGGCCTCGAGATTGTCGGTCGGGATCCGGGCCAACTGATCGCGCTCGCCTTCGCTGAGTTTGACCTCCAGCGCCGCGATAATCTTGCCGATGACATCGTCCTGCACGGCAAAGAGATCGACATATTGCCGGTCGTAACGCTCGGCCCAGAGCGACAGCCCGCTCATCGCATCGATCAGCTTGACATTGATGCGTAGCCGCTGGTCGGCCCGCTGCAGGGTGCCTTCGAGAATGTAGTGAACCCCCAGTTCCGCCGCCACCTCCTGGATTTTTGCGGCGTTGTCCTTGATCGCGAATACCGAATGGCGCGCGATCACGAATAGCCCCGACACCTTTGAAAGCTCAGTGATCAGGTCGTCGGTCAGCCCTTCGGCCAGATGATCGTGATCTCTGTCGCCACTGACATTGATGAACGGCAGCACGGCGACGGATGGCTGGTCGGGCAAGGGATAGGCAAAGCGCTCGGTCGGCGCCTCCTTCAGGATGAGCGTCCAGGGCTGCCACCAGGCCACCGCAAGTGCGAGGATGAGCGCGGCGACGCCGGCAACGATCGCCCACGTCCGCCTGCCGCGCCGTCTCGGATCCTTGACGATGGTCTTGCCCGCGTCATCCGGGTCGAGAAGTACGCGGTAGACGCGGATCGGCTCGGTGATGCCCTTGACCAGTTGCTCGCCGAGCGAGGCGAAACCGACGCCGAGCTTCGACCGCACCTGATCGTAGGCGGTGCCGGAAATCGCGATGCCCCCCGGCTCGGCCAGCGCCTGCACCCGGTCGGCGGTGTTGACGCCGTCGCCGTGAATGTCGTCGCCTTCGACGATGATATCGCCGAGATTGATGCCGATGCGGAAGGCGAGGCGGCGGTCATCCGCGACCCCGTCGGCCTGTTCGGCCTTTCGCTGCTGAATTTCGACCGCGCAGCGAAGCGCATCGACGACGCTGCGAAACTCGACCAGCAGCCCGTCACCCATCGTCTTGACGAGGCGGCCGTGGTGTTCGGAAAATTTCGGTGTGAGAATACCCTGCAGGTCGCTCTGGAATCGGTCGCGCGTTCCCTCCTCGTCGAGCCGGCTCAAGCGGCTGTATCCGGCGACGTCGGCGATCAGGATGGCTGCAAGGCGGCGCTCCATCGACGGCGATGTATTCCAACGGCAATGTTACCGCAGGTCGCCAGGCACCGCCATCGCATCGAAGCGCCGTAGTAACTGTTACGTACTTGCGATTTCCCGGCCGTCGCCCACCATCGGACCATTGTTGATCGGCACGCTCATGCGCGTGGCCCTGGCCACCTGCGGCGCACGCGCCCATCCGGAGGATTTCGAATGCTCGCACGACGGACCCTTCTGATCTGCGGCGCGTTTGCGGCAACGCTTCCGTCGCTCGCGGCGCTGCGGGCCGTTGCCGCCGATGCGGTGCTCACACCCGACGAGGCGCGGGCGATCGCGAGGGATGCGACGATCTACGGCTTCCCCATGGTCGACAACTACCGCATCCAGCACTACTACTTCGTCGATGCCGGCGGCCCCGAATTCAAGGCACCCTGGAACACCCTCGTCAACAATGCGCGGGTCTACACACCGGAAGACAAGGCGATCCAGACGCCGAATTCCGATACGCCCTACTCCTATGTCGGCGCTGATCTGCGGGCCGAGCCGCTGGTCTTCACCGTGCCGGCGATCGACAAGGACCGGTACTATTCGCTGCAGTTCATCGATCTCTATACCTTCAACTTCGCCTATGTCGGCAGCCGCGCCACCGGTAACGAAGCCGGCAGCTACCTGCTGGCGGGTCCGAACTGGAAGGGCGAGACGCCTTCAGGCGTGAAAGCGGTCATCCGCTCGGAGACCGAGTTCGCATTCGTCCTTTACCGCACCCAGCTCTTCAATCCCGGCGACATCGAAAACGTCAAGACGATCCAGGCCGGCTACAAGGTCGAGCCTCTGTCGACGTTTCTCGGTCAGCCGGCACCGGCCCCCGCCCCCGCCGTCGATTTCATCGCCCCCTTGAGTGCCCCAGACGAGAAGACCTCACCGGATTTCTTCAAGGTGCTCAACTTCATCCTGCAGTTCTGCCCGACGCACCCGTCCGAGACGGCGCTCATGCAGCGTTTTGCCGATCTGAACGTCGGCGCCGGCAAGACGTTCGACTTCGAGGCTTTCCCACCGGATGTTCAAAAGGCAATCACCGACGGCATGGCGGATGCCTGGGCGGCGTTCAAGCAACACAAGGAGACGATGATCGACACCGGCAAGGCGTCGAGCGCCGACGCATTCGGCACGCGCGAATTCCTGAAGAACGACTACATGCAGCGCATGTCGGGCGCTGCACTCGGTATCTACGGCAACTCGAAGGACGAAGCCCTCTACCCCGCCTATTTCACCGATGACCAGCAAAAGCCGCTGTCCGGCGCAGCCAGGTACGCGCTGCATTTCGAACCCGGGCAACTGCCGCCCGCCAACGCCTTCTGGTCGCTCACCCTCTACGAGTTGCCGTCGAGCCTGCTCCACGCCAATCCGCTCAACCGCTACCTGATCAACTCGCCGATGCTGCCGAGCCTGAAGAAGGACGCCGATGGCGGTCTGACGCTCTACATCCAGAACGAGGACCCCGGCCCCGACAGGCAGGCCAACTGGTTGCCGGCCCCCGCCGGCCCGTTTTTCATGGCGATGCGCCTCTACTGGCCGAAGCCGGAAGCGCTCGACGGCCAATGGAAAGCCCCGCCGCTGCAAAACGTCAATTGAACGCTGAGGACGCCCACATGACCCTACCCCGCATCATTATCGCTTTGACCGCCGCGCTCGCAGGGATCAGCCCTCTCCAGGCTTCAGCCGCAGATCCCATCCCAGTCGGCGTCGATAACTTCGTCCGCGCCGAGAGCGACATGTATACAGGCTCCTTGGTCAAGGATGGTGGGCTGGGCAAGCTTCTGCACCGTCGCGAGCCGGCTTCGATCGACAACCAGACCGTCATTCGCCTCAACCGCGACACGCTCTACACCTCGGCTGTATTCGACCTTGACGCCGGACCGGTAACGATCACGATGCCCGACGCCGGCAAGCGCTTCATGTCGATGCAGGTGATCAACGAGGATCACTATGTACCGCAAGTGACCTATGATGCCGGCGAACATACGCTGACGAAGGAGGGTGTCGGAACGCGCTACGTCGTGGTGGGTATCCGCACGCTCGTCGATCCGGCCGACTCCAAAGATATTGAAGCAGTCCATGCCTTGCAGGACGCGATCAAGGTCAACCAGAAGAGCGTTGGAACCTTTGAAATCCCGGCCTGGGATCCGGCGAGCCAGAAGAAGGTCCGCGAATCCTTACTTGTCCTCGGCTCAACCATGCCAGACTTCAAGAAGGCCTTTGGGACCAGGGAAGAAGTCGATCCCGTTCGTCACCTGATCGGCACCGCTTCGGCCTGGGGCGGAAATCCCGATAAGGATGCGACTTACCTCAACATCACGCCGGCCAACAACGACGGCAAGACAATCTACAAGCTCGATGTAAAGGATGTTCCGGTCGAGGCCTTCTGGTCGGTGAGCGTCTACAATGCGGCTGGATATTACGAGAAGAACCAGTACGACGCCTACACCATCAACGACATCACCGCCAAGAAAGCCGCCGATGGCGCGATCGCCATCCAGTTCGGCGGTTGTGACGGCAAGACAGAAAACTGCCTGCCGATCACGAAGGGCTGGAACTATACCGTGCGCCTCTACCGACCACGCCAGGACATACTGAATGGAAAGTGGCAGTTTCCGGAGCCGAGCCCAGTCAATTAGCCGATCAGATGGCCGGTCTTTCGAGACGCGAGCACACGGAGCGAACACTGAGGCTAAAGTGCGTCAGTTGGTGAACCTGTGCCAAGCGCCGCCAACGGCGCGCGGCTGGTCGACAGTGCATCACCGCACCGAGGCCGGTTCCGGCAGAACGGTGAAACAGCGCTCCGTCAGAATGTAAAATTGAGAGATAGAGCGCTTCCGCGAACCGGTCTGCGCCGGAAACGCTCCAGGTCAGACCATGACGGGCAAGTCAGGCGCTGGTGCGCTTGCGGGCCGGCTGACGCTTGGGCGCCGGAGCCACCGGTTCGGCGTCGGCCTCCTGCAGCAGTCTTTGGGCTTTGAGTTTTTCGGTCTTTTTCTCACGCGCCAATTTTTCCGCCGCGACGATGCCGCGGGCGGTCTGGTCGGTGGCTGCAGCCTTGTCGGCCGCCGAAACGCGTTCCGGCTTGAAAAGATCTTTCTTCGTCGACGTCATGCGCGCCTCCTCGCTGGGGCGTGGACCGATGCCGCAATCGGCATCGGTACCTCGGATTTAGCGGGTGCGGACAGCCTTCTTCGGTGCCGGCAGCAGGCCTTCGCGCTGCAGCTTCTTGCGCGTCAGCTTACGCTGGCGGCGAACGGCTTCAGCCTTTTCGCGAACGCGCTTTTCCGACGGCTTTTCATAGGCGCTGCGCGCCTTGAATTCGCGAAACAGCCCTTCGCGCTGCATCTTCTTCTTGAGGATGCGGAGTGCCTGGTCGACGTTGTTGTCTCTGACGAGTACCTGCAAGATGTATCCTTCCCTTTGGTTGGAGGTCGCATATCGATGGACCGGAGGTAGCAGCAGCTATCTTCCGATCCGGATGCGCGACGGTTTCAGCCAGGGCTCACCCGTGGCAATTCTACGCGACGGTCCCTCTTCGATCGGAGAGGCCGCCTCAGTGGTCTCGACGTCGCTTGCAACGATGCGACGTTCGAAGTTCTCGCCGTCGAAACGGACGCGATATTGTGTTTCGCCGTGGTCGGCAGGCAGAACACCGATAATCCGGCATGTCCTGACGGCCGGTGCCAGCTTGGTGAAATCGGCCCTTACGGTCACCGTGTCGCCAACGGCACAAATTCTGCGGGTCATGATGGTTTCCTTCCCCGGCGGTGCAGGGTCCGGACGCAAAAAGGCCGGGCTTCACCCGACCTCTTCCCGTCGATCAAACGTCCCCAGCCAGTACATCCGTGGTCGGGGGAGGCAGACGACGAATTAAGCAGCCCGCAGGTTGTCGGCAGAGTTCTTGCCGGTCTTGCGGTCGCGGACGATTTCGTAGGTAACCTTCTGGCCTTCGGCCAGCGAGCCCATGCCTGCACGCTCTACAGCGGAAACATGAACGAAAACATCCGTCGTGCCATCATCGGGCTCGATGAAACCAAAACCCTTGGTGCCATTGAACCACTTGACTGTGCCTGAATTCATAACGATCTCCTTTCAATCGTTGATTTCGCCCGCCGGGTATTCGCCGGGCCGTGTCGATGTTGAGAGGAAATCTGACTACGCTTTTCAGCGCTTTGACAAAGGTCGCAAGCAATATTCGATTGCACCCATATAATTCTTTTTTTGGGATTTTCAATGTTTCATTTGTGAAACCGCCACAAATGCGGCAGCGCATCGCGAAAACAACGTTCAATGATCGTCGTTTCAGTTGAATTCCGCCCGGATTTTCCATCCTGTTATTTCTGAATGACTCAAGAAGTATAGTGGCTCATTCGACTATAAAACGCGACTGTGGAGAAGTAGCTCTGCTCGGCGAAGCATAATGTCGCCTGGAATGGCCAATAGCGGCGTCCGCGGTCGCCAGGCGCAGCTTCATCCTGGCTTTGCTTAAAATGTCATCGGGGGCGATCAGCCTTTCGGGCCGGATCGTTTCACGGCAAGACTGGCGGGCTTGATGACCCGCCAGCTCTGTTGCTGGATTCGCGAAAACTACTCGGCAGCCTCTGCTTCGGGCATCGGCACATAGTTGAGGATCGGCGACAGCCAGCGCTCGACCTCGCGCACCGGCATGCGCTTTCGCGCCGCATAATCCTCGACCTGGTCGCGCTCGACCTTGGCGACACCGAAGTAATAGGCCTCGGGATGGCCGATATAGAGGCCGGAAACCGAAGAGCCCGGCCACATGGCATAGCTCTCGGTCAAGGTCACCCCGATCGTCTTTTCTGCGTCGAGCAACCGGAACAGGGTGGCCTTTTCAGTATGGTCGGGCTGGGCCGGATAGCCCGGCGCCGGGCGAATGCCGGCATAGGCTTCGCCGACCAGATCCTGCGGCGAAAACGCCTCATCGGCGGCATAGCCCCAGAGTTCCTTGCGCACATATTCATGCATGCGTTCTGCAAAGGCCTCGGCAAAGCGGTCTGCGAGCGCCTTGACCATGATCGACGAATAATCGTCGTTGGCGCGCTCGAAACGCTCCGCGATCGCCACTTCTTCGATGCCGGCGGTGACGACGAAGCCGCCGAGATAGTCTCGGCTTCCGCTGTCGGCGGGTGCGACGAAATCCGACAGCGCCACGTTCGGCCGGCCGTCACGTTTGCTCAGTTGCTGGCGCAGCGTGAAGAAGGTGGCGAGTTCGGCGTCGCGTGTCTCGTCGGCAAACAGGCGGATGTCGTCACCGACCGTTCCGGCCGGCCAGAAGCCGACGACCGCCTTCGGCGCGAACCATTTTTCCTCGATGATCTTGGCAAGCATCGCCTGGGCATCGTCGAACAACTGGCGGGCGGCCTCGCCCTGCTTCTCGTCGTCGAGGATCTTCGGATAGACGCCCTTCAGCTCCCAGGTCTGGAAGAACGGCGTCCAGTCGATGTAGCGCGCCAGCTCGCCCAGCGCCCACCCCTCGAAAACCCGGGTCCCGAGGAAGGACGGCGCCTTCGCCTGGTAACCGCTCCAATCGACCTTGTGCGCATTGGCGCGCGCCTGCGATAGCGGCAGGCGACGCTTCTCCGCCTCGTTTCGCGCATGGGCGTCGGCAACCTTTCGGTACTCCGCCTGGATCGTCTCGACGTAGGACCCCTTCGCCTCCGGCGACAAGAGGCTGGAGACGACGCCGACCGCGCGGCTCGCATCGGTAACATAGACCGTCTGGCCGCGGTCGTAGCGCGGATTGATCTTGACCGCCGTATGCACCCGGCTGGTCGTCGCACCACCGATCAGGAGAGGAATGTCGAACCCTTCGCGCTCGAGTTCGGAGGCGACATGCACCATCTCGTCGAGCGACGGCGTGATCAGGCCGGAAAGGCCGATGATGTCGACGTTCTGCTCCTTGGCCACCTGGAGGATCTTGGCCGACGGCACCATGACGCCAAGGTCGATGATCTCGTAATTGTTGCAGGCCAGCACGACGCCGACGATGTTCTTGCCGATGTCGTGCACATCGCCCTTGACCGTCGCCATCAGGATCTTGCCGGCGCTCTGGCGTTCGCCTTCGCCGCCGGCGGCCAGCCTTTCGGCCTCCATATGCGGCAGCAGGACGGCAACCGCCTGCTTCATCACGCGCGCGGACTTCACCACCTGCGGCAGGAACATCTTGCCGGAGCCGAAGAGGTCGCCGACGACATTCATGCCGGCCATCAGCGGGCCTTCGATCACATGCAGCGGCCGCGCGCTCACAAGCCTGGCTTCTTCGGTGTCGGCCTCGATATATTCGGTGATGCCGTTGACCAGCGCGTGTTCCAGCCGCTTTTCCACCGACCACTCGCGCCAGGAGAGATCCTTCTCCTTGGCCTGGGCACCGCCCTGGCCGCGATAGCGCTCGGCGATCTCAAGCATGCGCTCGGTCGAATCGGTGCGGCGGTTCAACACCACGTCCTCGCAGGCCTCGCGCAGCTCCGCATCGATCGCATCGTAGACGGCGAGCTGGCCGGCATTGACGATGCCCATGTCCATGCCCGCCTGGATGGCGTGGTAGAGGAACACCGCGTGCATCGCCTCGCGCACCGGCTCGTTGCCGCGGAAGGAGAACGACAGGTTGGAGACGCCGCCGGAAATATGCACATGCGGCAGGGTCGCGATGATCTCGCGGGTCGCCTCGATGAAGTCGACGCCGTAGTTGTTGTGCTCCTCGATCCCGGTCGCGACCGCAAAGATGTTCGGATCGAAGATGATGTCTTCCGGCGGGAAGCCCGCTTCTTCAGTCAGGAGCTTGTAGGCGCGGGTGCAGATCTCGACCTTGCGCGCCTTGGTATCGGCCTGGCCGACCTCGTCGAAGGCCATGATGACGACGGCAGCACCATAGGCGCGGCAAAGCCGGGCGTGATGCAGGAACGCCGCCTCGCCTTCCTTCATCGAGATCGAATTGACCAGCGGCTTGCCCTGCACGCATTTCAGGCCGGCCTCGATGACCTCCCATTTCGAGGAGTCGATCATCACAGGCACGCGGGCGATATCCGGCTCGGAGGCGATGAGGTTGAGGAACTCGATCATCGCCTGCTTCGAATCGATCAGGCCTTCGTCCATGTTGATGTCGATGATCTGGGCGCCGTTGGCGACCTGATCGCGCGCGACATCGAGCGCTGCCGAATAGTCGCCGGCGGTGATCAGCTTGCGGAACTTGGCCGAGCCGGTGACGTTGGTGCGCTCGCCGACATTGACGAAAGGAATGTCGGCAGTGAGCGTGAAGGGCTCGAGGCCCGAAAGCCGCATCAGCGGCGCGACATGGGGAGCGCGGCGCGGCGGATGTTTGGCAACCGCCTTGGCGATCGCGCTGATATGGGCGGGCGTCGAGCCGCAGCAGCCGCCGACGATGTTCAAGAGACCGTCGCGGGCAAAGGCTTCGACCTGGGCCGCCATCTGCTCCGGCGTCTCGTCATACTGCCCGAACTCGTTCGGCAGGCCGGCGTTCGGATAGGCGCAGATCAGGGTGTCGGCGACACCGGCAAGCTCGTCGATATGGGCGCGCATGGCGTTGGCGCCGAGCGCGCAGTTGAGACCGATGGTAAAGGGCTCGGCGTGACGCACCGAATACCAGAACGCCGTCGGCGTCTGACCGGAGAGCGTGCGACCGGAAAGATCGGTGATCGTGCCGGAAATCATCACCGGCAGTTCGATGCCCTTCTCGGCAAACACTTCCTTGGTGGCGAAGATCGCCGCCTTGGCATTCAGCGTGTCGAAAATGGTCTCGATGAGAATGATGTCGGCGCCGCCGTCGATCAGGCCGCGGATCTGTTCGGCGTAGGCGATACGCAGATCGTCGAAGCTGACCGCGCGGTAGCCCGGGTTGTTGACGTCGGGCGAAATCGACGCGGTCCGGTTTGTCGGGCCGAGAGCGCCTGCGACGAAACGGCGACGGCCATCATGGGCTTCGGCGCGCTTGGCGGCACGCCGCGCGACCCGTGCGCCGTCGCGGTTAAGGTCGTAGACCATGTCTTCCATGCCATAATCGGCCTGGGCGATGCTGGTCGAGGAGAACGTGTTCGTTTCCAGGATATCGGCGCCGGCGATGGCGTAGGCATAGTGGATGTCCTCGATCGCCTTCGGCTGCGTCAGCGTCAGGAGGTCGTTGTTACCCTGCTGATGACAGGCGCATCCGCCGAAGCGATCGCCGCGGAAATGATCCTCGACGAAACCCAGCTGCTGGATCTCGGTGCCCATGGCGCCGTCCATGATCAGGATACGCTCGCTGGCCGCCTGCTTCAGCGCCCGCATGACTTCGGAGCCGTCCGGCTTGGAGGAAAGGTCGCCGAAAAGGGCGTCGATGGCGGACATGGGAAATCTCCCGTTCTGAAAACGACAAACAATAGTCAAGTCAATCACATAAAGATATCTTTATGTCAACATATGAATGGACTTAATTTGCCTCGATGGAGCCGCCACCGGCTCCTCCCGCACACCGATTCAGTGTGCACAGGAAAGCGACCGAAAGGCGATTCCGTCTTTCGACTGAACGAGGGGCACAACGAAAATGGCCCGCCGCAGGTGCGACGGGCCATCGACATGAGATAGCCGCCAGCGCTCAGAGGCGGGCGAGGCAATCCTCGGTTTCATAGATGGCGCAAACGATATGGTAAAAGCTGCTCGCCGGCGCCGGCTCGTCGACGAATGCGCCATCGGCCATTTGCTTGTCGCGCCAGAGGCCGGCAACCGGAGTCTCCAGGAAAAGGCCGAGTGCCGCAGCCGCCCGCGCCGCCGAAGCGAGATAGCGCTCGCGCTCCGCCCCGTCGGTCAGCGCCGCAAAACGAACCGAAGCCTTCAGCCATTCCGTCTGCGGCCACAGCCGGGCAATCGGGTCGGCCACCGAAAAATCGTCGAGCAGCGTCATGACCGCGACGTTGCGGGTGGCGCAGACACCATGGGCCTCGCCAATCTCGAACAGCCGCCGCGCCTTGACGATGGCTTCGGCGCTGCCGCGGCGCTCGGCCCAGCGCAGAAGCAGCCAGGCCCACTCGAACAGGTGGCCGGGCTCGACGATACGGCCCTTCTCGCCCGGATAGGGCGCCCAGTCGTGATCGAAGAACTCCCTGAGCGCGCCGGTATGGCCGTCGATGAAGTGGTCCATTGCCAGATGCGCGATCTCGTCGGCAAGGTTGGACCATGCGACCCGGTCGAAACCGTCGACCGCTTCGCTCGCCAGGCACGCTTCGAACAGATGCATGTGCGGATTGGAGCAGAGCGGCAATCGCGACGGATCGTCCTCCTCGAAGCCGATCAGCGGATGCTTGCAATGGGCTTCGAGGCCCTGGCGCAGGCGGTTGCTGCGCTCGATCATCTCGGGTTTGCGCTCCGGGAAGACGTCAGCCAGATAGGCGAAGGCAAGCAGCGCGAAAGCCTGATTGTAAAGATCGAAGGAGGCATCGATCACCGTGCCGTCTGCATCGGCAAGGGCTGCGTAAAATCCAGTCGGCTGAAGAAAGACGCGGTCGAAATAGGCAAGCCCGCCCTCGGCGGCACTTTTCCAGTCTCCGCCCCAGCCGCGCCGGCCGGCCTCGGCGAAACAATAGACCTGGCGTGGCTGCACCCGCGCCCGGCGATTGGCGCGCGTCGGCTCGCCGGTCATATCGATGGTCTCGACGAAACCGCCGCCCGAGGCATCGACGCCTTTGTCGCGCCAGAGCGGCAGGGCCTTTTCAGAAAGCCATGCCGACAGGGTGGCGGATTGCGAAAAAATGTCCTGCGGCAATGCTTCAGTCCTCGAGCTTCAGATCGTCATGGGTCTTGCCGAGCAACTCGGCCAGCGCCTCGACCACCAGATTGTGGTCCTCGCGCTGCGGCAGACCGGAGACGGTCACTGCGCCGACGCAGCCGGTGCCCCTGACCACGATCGGGAAGCTACCGCCATGGGCGGCATATTCGGCATCCGGAAGGCCGAGCTTTGCCTGCAGGTTGGTCTGCTGCTTCAACAGCCCGAGGCCGGTCGAATAGCTGCTCTTGAACAGGCGGAAGACGGTATTGCGCTTGCGGCGCACCCAGTTCGGATTGTCGGGCGTCGCGCCATCGAGCGCGGCATAGAAGACCTGCATCGAAAACAGGCTGATGTCGATGACGACACCGAGCTTGCGTTCGGCCGCCATGCGCCGAAGTATCGAACCGAGCTGCCACGCCCGCTCGAGGTCGAAGCTGTCGAACTGCAGTTCGCGCTCCTGCTGGGCGATACGCTTGAGATCCTTGTCGATATTCATGAAGCCTCCGCTCAATCCTTCCAGAGCCAGGCCGCACCGCGCACGCCGGAGCTATCCCCGTGCAGCGCCTTGCGAACAGGCGTTTCGAAACTGTCGCCAAAGAGATAGTCGACCACCAGCGGCGGCACGTCCTCGTAGATCTCGTCGACATTCGACATGCCCCCGCCGAGCACGAAGACATCCGGATCGACGATGTTGGTCAGAAGCGCAAGGCTGCGCGCCAGCCGGTCGACGAAGCGATCGTAGACGCCGGTCGCCACCGGATCACCGGCGCGCTTGGCCTCGATGATATCGCGCCCGCGCTTTTCGATGCCCGTCGTCAGCCGGTAGTCGAGTTCGACGCCGGTTCCACAGGCATACATGTCGAGGCAGCCGTGTTTGCCGCACCAGCATTTGTGGCCCGGATATTCGTCCTTCGTCATCCACGGCAGCGGATAGTGGCCGATTTCGGCGGCAACGCCCTGATAGCCGGCATGCACCTTCTTGCCGATCGCCAGTCCGCCGCCATGACCGGTGCCGACGATCACGCCGAACACGGTCTGTGCGTCCTTTCCGGCACCATCGACCGCCTCCGACACTGCCAGGCAATTGGCGTCGTTGGCAAGGCGCACCTTGCGGCCGAGCGCCTGCTCCAGGTCGCGACCGAGCGGCTTGCCGTTGATCAGCACGGCGTTGGAGTTGCGCACGATGCCGGTACGCGGATTGGGGCTGCCGGGAATGCCGATGCCGATCGAGCCCTCTTCGCCTGCCGTCTGTTCGGCGGCGGCAACAAGGTCGAGAACGGCCCGGATGCAGTCGTCGTAGCCGCTGGTCGGGGTCGCGACGCGGTGGCGGGCGCGCGTTTCGCCATCGCGATCGAGCGCGATGACTTCCATTTTCGTGCCGCCCCAATCAATTCCGATGAACATGCTGGATCAGGTCTCTGGGTAAAGGTCGAATGAGGGAGCGCCAGCCTCCTCAAGCCGGCGCTCATGACTGCTTAGCATTCGAAAGACAGAAAACACCAGCCCTCGATTTCGGCACGCCTCGGTAGAGGACGGCGCCGTGTCGGGCATGCAACATCCGACCTCCCGCCGATGGCCAGCACGATGCGCTGCATCCAGAATCGCCAGAGCATCCCGCAAAAACACTTGGCGAACAGGCCTTGCTTTTGTATGGGTGCTATCCAAGTGGTCCCGTAGCTCAGCAGGATAGAGCACCAGATTCCTAATCTGGGGGTCGCGCGTTCGAATCGCGCCGGGATCACCATTCCCCTTACCGGCAAGTTTATCCAGCAAGCCCAGGCAGAGTGGTCCGGCCACAGGTCCGCAGCGCCCTCTCCGATATCGATGCAAGAGATCATGGTTCAGCTCCTCGTCACCTACATGGACATGCAATCTCCACCGACCGGCGATCCGTTGCCCGCGCCCCTCGAGACCGCATCGTTTGCTGTTGAGCGGCTGGAGGTGGAGGCATTCCTCTCGCTTTATCGCGCCGTCGGCGAACCCTTGCGCTGGGATCAACGGTTGCGCATGCCGAAGGAGGCGCTCGATCCATTTTTGCGCAGCCCGTCGACTGTAGTCTACGTCCTGCGGGTCGACGGCCGTGCCGTCGGGCTTTGCGAATTCGATCGTGTCGACAGCGCCGATATCGAGCTCACCCATTTCGGACTGATTCCCGAAATGCAGGGCAGAAGGCTCGGACCATACTTCCTCGACGGCGCGTTGCGTTCCCTATGGGATCGGGCGCCGG
This sequence comes from Hyphomicrobiales bacterium, assembly GCA_900469625.1. Classification (GTDB taxonomy): domain Bacteria; phylum Pseudomonadota; class Alphaproteobacteria; order Rhizobiales; family Rhizobiaceae; genus Ensifer. Next base: position 43,694 of record UBXV01000033.1, on the reverse strand, counting down.
ATCGCGTGTGGCTGCACACGGACGAATGGGATCATCCCAAGGCGCAGGACACCTATCGCCGCGCCGGCTTCTCGGTCTTCGACAGCAAGCGTGAAGAGGTCAGCGAGTAGACCGTGCATCGGGTTCACGTTGCCTGAGCTGCAATCTCGATCGCGCGCTGGTGCCAAAGCCGATACCGCTCGTACAGGGCTTGGGACAACACCTTCCAGCCCTATTAAGGTGCGCGCCGGGCCTGCTACTCGCCCTATCGCTAGCCCCCATCGCTAGCATTGCACTAGAAGATCCCGCCGCGTACCTGCGGCGGGCCCCAATCCCAAGCGATTGGCGGAAAACACAATATCCAGAAATTGAGCTCGAATTCACGTCCGTTCGAACCCCGATCGGCGGAGTGCATACGACCGCCGCACTCGCGTGCCCGGCAGCCATCGCGTCGCTCACCGATTCCTGCAGATTACGAGCCCCCATTACGAACCGTCGTGCCCTGACCGCTGCCATTTCCATCATGGCGTGCGGCGGCCGCTTGACATCTCGGTAAGCCTGATCTTATCATTCCAATATAAAGTAGCGTAGTACATAATTATGCAATAACAAAAAGAGAGAGGAACACAAAATGAAATCAACAAGGATTGCATTGCTTCTGGGAACGGCGCTCGTCGCCTCCGCATCATTTGCCTTCGCGCAGGAGAAGGGCGGCGTCATCAACGTCGCCACGGTCGGCGAGCCGCCGACACTCGACCCGATGGCCTCGACGGCCGACCTCGTCGGCATTGTCTCGCAGCACATGTTCGAGACGCTCTACACCTTCGACAAGGACTGGAAGCCGACCCCGCTTCTGGCCGCGGCCATGCCGGAAATCAGCGCCGATGGCAAAACCTACACGATCAAGCTGCGCTCCGGCGTCAAGTTCCATGACGGCACCGACATGGACGCGACCGATGTCGTCGCCTCGCTCGAGCGCTGGACGAAGACGGCTTCGCGCGGCAAGCAGACGGCAACGACGATCGCCGGCATCGAGGCCGTCGACGCGACCACCGTCAAGATCTCGCTCAACACGCCCTACGCGCCGCTGGTCTCGCTGCTCGCCTTCAACAATTCCGCCGCAATCGTGCTGCCGTCCGAAAAGCAGGCCGAGCCGATGGTCGATTTCGTCGGCACCGGCCCCTACCAGCTCAAGGAGCGCAAGGCCGACCAGTACATCCAGCTGACCCGCTTCGATGGCTATGTCTCCCCCGAAGGTGAAGCCAACGGTTACGGCGGCGCGCGCCATCAATATGCCGACGAAATCCGCTTCGTGCCGGTTCCCGATCCGAACACCCGCGTCGAAGCGGCCGTCTCGGGCCAGTACGATTACGTCGATTCCATCCCGGTGGAATCCTTCGAGCGGGTGAAGGGCTCTTCGGCCTCCGAGCCCGTCATGCTGCAGCCCTTCGGCTGGCCGGTCTTCGTCTTGAACTCCGGCAACGGCATGACCAAGAACCTGGAACTGCGCAAGGCGATCCGCACGGCGCTCAGCATGGAAGACATGATGGCGGCCGCCTTCGGCAGCACCGACTTCTACGCGCTCGATGCCGCTCTCTATCCGGCGCAATATGTCTGGCGCACCGAAGCCGGCACGGAAGGCGGCTACAATGTCGCCGACCCGGAAAAGGCGGGCGAACTGTTGAAGGCCGCCGGCTACAACGGCGAGCCGCTGCGCATCCTGACCAGCCGTCAGTACGAATTCCATTACAAGATGGCGCAGGTCGCGGCGGAATATCTCAAGCTCGCCGGCTTCACCGTCGACATGCAGGTGGTGGACTGGGCGACGCTCACCCAACGCCGCGCCGACCCGACGCTCTGGGATATCTACATCACCCACAGCCCGTTCCTGCCGGAACCGGCACTGATCGGCATGATGTCGACCAAGGCCCCGGGCAACTGGGATACCCCGGCCCGCGCCAAGGCCGTCGACGCCTTCAACGCCGAATCGGATGCCGGCAAGCGCGTCGAGCTGTGGGCCGACGTGCAGAAGGTGATCTACGAGGAAGTTCCGTTCATCAAGATCGGCGATTTCAACGCCCTGTCGGCCAAGGCCAAGACGCTTGACGGCGTCTCCCCGGCTCCGTGGCCCTACTTCTGGAACGCTTCGATCAAGAAGTAAGTCTTCACCCACTTGAAGCCTTCGGCGGGCGGCATCCCTTTCAGGGATCGCTGCCCGCCGGATAGCCCGGCGCCACCTGTCCGGCGCCCGTGCGGAAGAAGTTCGAGGCATCCATGATACGCTATATCCTCCAGCGCCTGTTCGGCATGATCGTGGTCATGGCGCTTGTCGTCACCATTGTCTTTGTCATCGTGCGCGTGACGCCGGGCGACCCCGCTGCCGTCATGCTCGGACCCGAGGCAACCCAGCAAGACATCGCCGAACTGCGCACCAAGCTCGGCCTCGACCAGTCGCTGGGGCTGCAATATGTCTATTACATCGGGCAGTTGCTTAAGGGCGATCTCGGCCAGTCGATCTTCCTCAACCAGCCGGTCACCTCGGCGCTTGCCGAGCGTGCCGAGCCGACATTCTTCCTCACCTTGTTCTCGATCCTGATCGCCAGCGGCATTGCGCTGCCGATCGGCATCTATGCGGCCTACAGGCGAGGCTCCTTCGTCGACCAGGCGGCCACCACGCTCGCCATGCTTGCCGCCAGCATCCCGAGCTTCTGGCTCGGCTTGATCCTCATTCAGTTCCTGGCTGTGCGACTCGGCTGGTTTCCGGTATCGGGCTACGGCGGACCGGGCTCCTCCTTTATGGAGCGCATGTATCATCTGGCCCTGCCGGCGATTGCGCTCGGGGTCGTCTCCTCGGCCCTGATCCTGCGCTTCACCCGCGCCTCGATGCTCGACGTGCTCGGCGACGACTTCATCCGCACCGCCCGCGCCAAGGGCCTGGGCGAACGTCGCGTGGTGATGAAACACGCCCTGAAGAACGCGCTCATCCCGATCCTGACGATCGTCGGGCTCACCGCGGCCGTGCTGATCTCCGGCGCCGTCGTCACCGAAACCGTCTTCGGCCTTCCAGGCGTCGGCAACCTCGTCGTCTCGGCCGTGCTCCGGCGCGATTACCCGGTGATCCAGGGCGCGCTCCTCGTGATCGCCGCGCTCTACGTGCTGATCAATTTCGCGATCGACATGCTCTATCTCCTCGTTGATCCAAGGGTTCGCTACTGATGACCGTCGCCGTATCAACCCCTGTCATGAGCGAACGCGCCAAGTTCCTGCGCCGCCTCTTGAAGCGCAAGACCGTTGCCTTCGGTCTGTTCATTCTCGTGACCTTCGTGCTGCTTGCGGTGTTCGCGCCGCTGATCGCGCCCTATGCGCCGGGCAAGCTGTCGATCGTCAACCGCCTGTCGCCACCAAGCCTGCAGTGGCTGTTCGGCACGGATGAATTCGGCCGCGACGTGTTTTCACGCACGCTCTATGCCGGCCGGCTGTCGCTCTTGGTCGGTGCCGCCGTCGTCACGCTTGCAACGATCGTCGGCGTCGTCATGGGGCTTCTGGCCGGTTTCTTCCCAAAGCTCGACGCGCCGATCGCCCGGCTGATCGACGCGATGATGGCTTTTCCCGATATCCTGCTGGCGATCGCGCTCGTCGCCGCCCTCGGGCCCTCGCTGACGACCGTCATCATCGCGCTCAGCGTCGTCTACGCGCCACGGCTGGCGCGTGTCGTGCGCGCCTCCACGCTTGTCATCCGCGAGTTGCCCTATGTCGAGGCGGCCCGCGCGCTCGGCATCTCGACGCCGCACATCATGACGCGGCACGTACTGCGCAACCTGCTCTCGCCGATCCTGGTGCAGGGCACGTTCCTGTTTGCCCATGCGATGCTCGCCGAAGCCGGGCTTTCCTTCCTCGGCGTCGGCGTCAGCCCTGAAATCCCGACCTGGGGCACGATGATCGCCTCCGGCCGGCAATATATCGGACAGGCCGATTGGGTGACGTTGTTTCCCGGCATCGCCATCGTACTTTCGGTCCTGTCCCTGCAAATGGTTGGCGACGGATTGCGCGACATGCTCGATCCCCGCCTCAGAAAGGACCTGTGATCCATGCCCACTGCAACCCGTAGCACCAGCCCCGTGCTGATCAGCAACGTGAAGCCCGTCGCCTTCGGCATGGCGGCACCCTCCGAAACGGTCGATATTCTCGTCGGCACCGACGGCACCATTGCCGCCATCGGCAAGGGGCTGGCAGCGCCTGAGGGGGCAGAGCGCATCGACGGCAAGGGCGGCTGGATTTCGCCCGGCTGGATCGACCTGCACGCCCATGTCTGGCACGGCGGCACCGACATCTCGGTTCGGCCGCAGTTCTGCGGTATGGAGCGCGGCGTCACCACCATCGTCGACGCCGGCTCGGCCGGTGAGGCCAATTTCCACGGGTTCCGCGAATACATCATCGAGCCGGCCCGCGAACGCATCAAGGCCTTCCTCAATCTCGGCTCCATCGGCCTCGTCGCCTGCAACCGCGTCAGCGAACTCAGCGACATCCGCTCGATCGACATCGACCGCATCATCGCCTGCTACCAGGAAAACCGCGAGCATATCGTCGGCCTGAAGGTGCGCGCTAGCCATGTGATCACCGGTTCCTGGGGCGTCACCCCGGTCAAGCTCGGCAAGAAGATCGCCAAGATCCTGAAGATCCCGATGATGGTGCATGTCGGCGAGCCGCCGGCGCTCTATGACGAGGTGCTCGAAATCCTTGGCCCCGGCGACATCGTCACCCATTGCTTCAACGGCAAGGCCGGATCGAGCATCATCGAGGACGAGGACCTGTTCGAGTTGGCCGAACGCTGCGCCGGCGAAGGCATCCGCCTCGACATCGGCCATGGCGGCGCCTCGTTCTCGTTCCGGGTTGCCGAAGTCGCCATTGCCCGCGGCCTGTTGCCGTTTTCGATCTCGACCGACGTGCATCTGCGCAGCATGAACCAGTCGGTCTGGGATCTCGGCACCACCATGTCGAAGCTTTTGAGCGTCGGCATGCCGTTCGAAAAGGTCGTCGAAGCCGTCACCCAGGCGCCCGCTTCGGTCATTCGGCTGCCGATGGACAATCTGCTCGCCGTCGGCGCGCGCGCCGAATTCACCCTGTTCGATCTCGTCGATTCCGAGCTGCGGGTCTTCGATTCGCTCGGCGCCGAGGCGCATCTCAACCGACTTTTCGAGCCGCGTTACGCGGTCATGGGCACCGACGTCGTGGCGGCAAACCGATACCAGCCGCCGCATGTGGAATGCCCCGACCACAGCCACGGCTACAGCTACCGCTGAACCATCACAGAACACAGAAACTGGCAGGATATCGCGTGAACAGTTTGGACCATAAGACCAAGGGCCGTGCGCCGGCTTCGCCCTACCAGAGGCTCGCAGCGCTCGGCATCGACCTGCCGCCGGCCCCGCCGCCGATCGCCAATTTCGTGACCCACGTCCAGGAGGGCAATATCCTCTACCTCTCCGGACAGGGCCCACGCGAAGTCGACGGCCATCTCCATGCCGGCAAGGTCGGCGCCGACGTCGATGTCGAAAGCGCCTATGAGCACGCCCGGCTGACGGGCATCAACCTATTGGCGGTGATGCATGATGCGCTCGGCGACCTCGGTCGCGTCAAGCGCGTCGTCAAGCTGCTCGGCATGGTCAACGCCGTGCCTGATTTCGCCGATCATCCGCAGGTGATCAACGGCTGCTCCGACCTGATGGTCGATGTCTTCGGCGAAGCGGGCCAGCATGCCCGCTCGGCGGTCGGTTTCGGCTCGCTCCCCGGCAACATCACCGTCGAGATCGAAGCGATCGTCTCGCTTCACGACTGACGATCACAGGAAGGTCGGATCAATGGCTGCGCCAGCCCATCATCTTCTCGATCCGCTCGGCGGATACCCTGACGTGATCGGCGTAGAAATTGCGATCGTCGAGGATCTTCTGCTCCGGCAGAACGATGGAGATGGTCGCGACGCAGCCGCCCTTGTCATCGAGGATCGGCGCAGCGACGCAGGCAACCGCATAGTCGGATTCGCCGGCCTGGATCGAAAGCTTGGCTGTCAGCGCCGCCTCCGCCTGGGCCGACAGGGCTGCCGGATCGACGTCGGCCCGACCGGTCGGCGACGTGCGGGCGCAGCGGCGGAACAGTTCCAGCCGCTCGTCGGAGGGCAGATGGCCGACCAGCAGGCGCCCGGATGCCGTCCAGTTGAGCGGCACGCGGGTGCCGACCCTGGAGGTCACCTGGAAATGACCGGGGCCGTCGGCCATGGCCAGCACCTGCATATAGTCGCCGTCGCGGCCGCAGAGCTGGATGGTTTCGGCCACTTCCCGGCCGAGATCGTGCATCTCCCGCGTCGCGACGCCGAGGAAATCGAGCGAGCGCGCATAGGCAAGACCGTAATGGTAGAGCCGGTCGCCGAGCCAGACCTGACCGTCGGCATCGCGGCTGAGCAGGTTCTTTTCCACCATGTCGTCGACGATGACATAGGCGGTCGACAGCGGCGCGCCGACGGCCTTGGCGATGGCGTAGACGCCGCTCGGCGAGCCGGTCTCGTAGAGGAAGTCGAGCACCTGCAATGCCCGGTCCATGCCGCTCACGCGCGAGCGGCGGGTCTTTCCGGTCGGCTCCATGTCTTCGCCGGGCTCGGCGGCAATCGTCGTCTTGTCCAAGGGTCTGCTCCCGTGCAATTCGAAATGCGCAACAGATGGGCGGGCAGCAACGGCCATCGGCCACATCCGCAACCACGGCCGGTCGGGACATCCGAACCGCGCCACTCATATCTCATTACTATGGTAGATATTCCGGGAAAACGGAATAGCCTGCCGGTTACGACTGCCAGAAAATCATATGGAGACCACCATGCCTGACCGCGACATCCGCGAAGCTCTCGGACTTCGTCCCGTTATCAACGTATCCGGCACGATGACAGGCCTCGGCGCATCGATCGTGGTCCCGGAGGCGATCGCCGCGATGACAGGCATACTGCCGCAATTCGTCGAGATCAACGACCTGCAGCGCAAGATCAGCCCGGTGATTGCCCGGCTGACGGGGGCCGAGGCCGGCTTCATCACCGCGTCCTGTTCGGCCGGCATCAGCCTGGCCGTCGCCGGTGCCATGACCGGCAACGATCTCGCCGCCATCGAGCGCCTGCCCGACACCACCGGACTGAAGAACGAAGTCATCATCCAGATGGGCCATGTGGTCAGCTATGGCGCACCCGTCGACCAGGCAATTCGTATTGCCGGCGGCAAGCCGGTGCTGGTCGGCCAGGCGACGTCGGCCTATCGCTATCATATCGAAGGCGCCATCAACGAGCGCACCGCGGCCGCCGTCTATGTCATCTCCCACCACGTGGTGCAGTATGGCCTCGTGGGCCTGAAGGAATTCGCCGAGGCCTGCCATGCCAAGGGCGTTCCCGTCATCGTCGATGCCGCGTCCGAATACGACCTGAAGATCTTCCTCGAGCAGGGTGCCGACATCGTTCTCTATTCCGGCCACAAGTTCCTGGGCGGTCCGACCTCGGGCATCGTCGCCGGCGAAAAGACGCTGGTGCGCAACGCCTTCCTGCAGAACCTCGGCATCGGCCGTGGCATGAAGGTCGGCAAGGAAAGCATGCTCGGCGTCATGGCAGCCCTCATCGCCTGGGAAACACGCGATCACCAGGGCATCCGCGAGCGCGAGGCGGGCTACCTGAGCCTGTGGCGCGACACGCTCGATGGCCGCCCCGGCATCAAGCCGGTGATCGAGGCCGATCCGACCGGAAACCCGCTCGACCGCCTGCGCATCAACATCGATCCGCAGGAAGCCCATATCACCGCCTGGGACCTTGCCGATGCGCTGGCGCGCGGCACGCCGCCGATCATCGTGCGCGACCACGAGGTCGAGCATAACTACTTCTATCTCGACCCGTGCAACCTACACCCCGGCCAGGAGACCATCGTTGCCACCCGCCTGTCGGAAGAGCTGACGAAGGCGCAGAGCTCCAACGAGATCATCGCCACGCCGCTTCATGAGCGCAACACCCGCCGCTTTGCCGGCCTGTTGCGCTGGCCCGACTGAGACTGCCCGCCGCCACCGTTGCCGAACGACAAGGAATGGAAGACATGACCCGCACAGACGCTGCCACCAATCCGGCGAAAGACCCCGTGCTTTCGGTCGAGAACTTGACGACCTCGTTTCTGGTCGATGGCGCCTGGAAGCCGGTGGTGCGGGACATCTCCTTCTCGGTCATGCCGGGCGAGACGGTGGCGATCGTCGGCGAATCCGGCTCGGGCAAGAGCGTGACCTCGCTGTCGATCATGCGCCTTCTGCAGAAGGACATGAGCCGCACCGAGGGGCGTGTCATGCTCGGTGGCCGCAATATCCTCGACCTGCCGGAAAACGAGATGCGCCGCGTGCGCGGCAACGACGTTGCGATGATCTTCCAGGAGCCGATGACCAGCCTCAACCCGCTGTTCACCATCGGCGATCAGATCTCCGAGGCGCTGCTGTGCCACCGGCCGATGAGCAAGGCGGAGGCAAGGGCCGAAACCATCCGCCTGCTCGACAAGGTCCGCATTCCCTCGGCGGCCTCCCGTTTCGACGAATATCCGCACCGCTTCTCCGGCGGCATGCGCCAGCGCGTGATGATCGCCATGGCGCTTGCCAGCCGCCCGAAGCTGCTGATCGCCGACGAGCCGACGACCGCGCTCGACGTGACGATCCAGGGACAGATCCTCGACCTGATCAAGGTGCTGCAGGAGGAGGAAGGAACCTCGGTCCTGTTCATCACTCACGATATGGGCGTCGTCGCCGAAATCGCCGACCGCACGGTGGTGATGTTCCGCGGCGCAGCGGTCGAGACCGGCCAGACGGAAGACATCTTCCTGCGGGCGAAACACCCCTATACCCGGGCGCTGCTCTCGGCCGTGCCGATGCTCGGATCGATGAAGGGCACGTCGCAGCCGCTGCGTTTTCCCATTATCGACAGCACCACCGGCCTGCCGGATACGCCGGTCGAGGGGACGAACACGGTCGCGCAAACGCGCCCGATCCTCGAGGTCAAGAACCTCGTCAAGCGCTTCGACATCCATGCCGGCCTGCTCGGCAAGCTGCAGGGCCGCGTGCACGCCATCGAGAACGTCTCCTTCAGCCTGCAGCCGGGGGAGACGCTGTCGCTCGTCGGCGAATCCGGCTGCGGCAAGTCGACCACCGGCCGGGCGATCATGCGGCTGATCGAACCGCAGAGCGGATCGGTCGTTCTGAACGGCCAGGACGTGCTGGCGATGGATAGCAAGGCGCTGCGCGAGATGCGCCGCACCATGCAGATGATCTTTCAGGATCCGTTCGCCAGCCTCAATCCGCGCATGACCGTGGGCGCGGCAATCGCCGAACCCTATCTCGAACACAAGCTCGGCACGGCGAGCCAGGCTCGCGACAAGGTCGCCGACCTGCTGGAGCGTGTCGGCCTGCAGGCGGACATGGCGGCGCGCTATCCGCATGAATTCTCCGGCGGCCAGCGCCAGCGCGTCTGCATCGCCCGGGCGCTGGCGCTCGATCCGAAGGTCATCGTCGCCGACGAGTCCGTCTCCGCGCTCGATGTCTCGATCAAGGCGCAGGTCATCAATCTGCTGCTCGACCTGCAGGCGAGCCTCGGCCTTGCCTATCTGTTCATCTCGCACGACATGGCCGTGGTCGAGCGCGTCAGCCACCGTGTCGCCGTGATGTATCTCGGCGAAATCGTCGAGATCGGCCCGCGCGCCGACATCTTCGAAAACCCGCAGCACCCCTATACCCGCAAGCTGATGGCGGCCGTGCCGATCGCCGATCCGACCCGGCGACACACCAGGCGCAATGTCTCGAGCGACGAAATCAAGAGCCCGATGCGCGCCCCTGACTACATCGCGGCCAACAGGGAATATCGGCAGATTTCGGCCGAGCACTTCGTGCAGGCCTAGAACAGGCGCGGGATCCGTATCGTCATTCGTCCGGCGTGCAGACACGCAGGCGATGGCCATCCGGATCGACCGCGACGAATGTGCGGCCGAAGACGGCGGTCATCGGTTCCTGCTCGATCTCCACCCCTGCTGCGCGCCACGCGGTGTGGAGCCGGTCGACGTCGACATCATCCGTCACCATGAAGGCGATTTCCATCCGGTGGCCGTACCCGGACGAGACGAAATTGGCGGCGCGGGTGGACCAGAGGCTGAAGGTGAGGCCGTTTTCCAGCGCGTAGGCGACATAACTCGGATAGGCCGCAACCGGCTCGCGGCCGAAGAGCCGCGTATAGAAGGCGGCGCTTTTTTCGGGGTCTTCCACGTAAAGCAGGATAAGGTTCGGGCTCAGCATCGTCGATCATCTCCATTGTTGATGATCGCAGGCTATCGTGGGCCACTGTCAATTTCTGTCAGCATCGAACCGACAGGACACGAAAAAGCCGCCGCTCCAGAACTGGAGCCGGCGGCCTTGCGAAATCACTGTCGGTTCACTCCAACCGTTGACGTCGGCCGTTGCGTCAGAAGACAGCCAGGTACTTCAACAGCGAAATAATGCCGATGATGAGCACGATCGCCTGGACGATCTGCTTGGCGCGGCCGTCGATCGGCAGGCGCTGGACCAGATAAAGCACGAGCACGATAACCAGGAACGTGATCAGAATGCTGATGAGAAGCCCCATAGACAAACTCCCTTTGTAAGGCGACGCGAAGTCGTCTCACTTGTAACTATGAGGCGAGCCGAAAAGTTCCAGTATCGGCAAACACTTATTTCGATCCGGTAGCGAATCGGCGAGCCCGTCGGGCGCCGGATCGCGGCTCCTCGCGAGGGGGGAGAGCGGTCTTTCGGCCGCAGTCGCGGCCGCCGTCACGCCGGGTGGCCGCCTTTGCGGGCAGCCTGCCGATCAACTCGCCGCCTTGCAGACGATCCCGGCGTCGTTGTCGCCCTTGGTGGCATCGTAGAAAGTCACCTCGTCGCCCTTCGTCCACCAGATATATTGGCCGCCGACATATTTTGCGCCCGATGCGGCAATCACGTTGGACGCGACGGTGAAGTTGCCATCGATGGTGAAGGTGACGAGCGAGACGGGGCCGGCATTGATATACTCGGCATCAACAGCCTTGCCGCCGCAATCGTAGCGCACCTGCTGGCGATCGACTGTTTCTGCACCGGGAATCGAAATCGCGATGTCGACGCTGCCCGCTCCGCCTGCCGCCATGGACGCAAGCGTCAGCGCCGGTGTACCGGCCGATTTGGCGAGCATCAGCTTGGAGCCTTCCACCGTCCAGGTGAGCTCGGTGCGCAGCGCGTCGAGGAACTTGCGCTCCTGATCCATCACCGCCGGCACGCACATCTTGCGGGTCGAGGCAGCGGGCCCGAAGGTTATCTTCGCGCCGGAAAGGCCGAAGGTTCCGGTGAAATGGTTGCAGCCAGCCATGCCGCCATAGGTGCCGTCGTCGCGGATCTCCAGCGTTGACTGCAGATTATCGATGACGCCGCGGCCGGCGATATCCTCGGCAAGCCAGGTACCGACCAGCGCCTGCGGCACGTTTTCGGCGGCGACCGTCTGCATCGAGGCCATTTCGATCAGCACACAGGCACAGGAAAGGGCAGTGGCGACTTTCAGCATCGGGAACTCCTTGGCGCTTCGACTCGTCACCCGATTCTTAACCCGATCACACGTCGGATTGAAGGCCGCGCCCTTGTTGCACGTCGATTTCGCCTGTAGAGCCTAGCCATACCCCGCAAGACCGGCATCGGCTTGCGGCAAAATCAAAACGCGACTTCCAGGCGCAGGAGCGAGCGCCGCAGGCACGGCCATGCGCCGAACGTCCCCCTGGGAACAGCGAACAAGAATATGGGAATTGGCATGGCATCCCGCGAACACGCGAAGCGCCGACTGACGATCCTCGGCTCGACCGGCTCCATCGGCACCAGCACGCTCGATGTCGTCGAGCATCTGGGCGGTCGCGACGCCTTCGAGATCGTCGCCCTCACGGGCAACGGCAACATTCCGCTTCTGGCGCGCCAAGCGATCGCGCACGGGGCCGAGCTTGCCGTCACCGCCGACGACAGCCACTATGCCAGCCTGAAGGCGGCACTTGCCGGCACCGGCATTGCTGTCGCATCCGGCAGGAGCGGCCTGATCGAGGCGGCTGAGCGTGATGCCGGCTGGGTAATGGCGGCGATCGTCGGCAATGCCGGCCTTGCCCCGACACTCGCCGCCGCCAGCCGTGGTGCCGACATCGCGCTTGCAAACAAGGAATGCCTGGTCTCCGCCGGCGGCCTGTTCATCGAGGCGGTGAAGGCTGGCGGCGGCCGGCTGCTGCCGGTCGACAGCGAACACAACGCCATCTTCCAGGTGCTGGAAGAGCACCAGCGCCACGCCGTCGAACGCATCATCCTCACCGCCTCCGGCGGTCCTTTCCGCACCAAGTCTCTCGAAGAAATGCGACACGTCACCGCCGATGTCGCCCGCGCCCATCCCAACTGGTCGATGGGCCTGAAGATCTCGATCGACAGCGCATCCATGTTCAACAAGGCCTTGGAGATGATCGAGGCGAAACATCTGTTCGGGCTGAAGCCGGAGCAGATCGAGGTGATCGTCCATCCGCAATCGGTCATCCACTCGATGGTCGGCTACACCGATGGGTCGGTGCTGGCTCAGCTCGGCTGCCCCGACATGCGCACCGCCATCGGCTATGCGCTTTCCTATCCCAGCCGCTGCGACCTGCCGATCGAGCGGCTCGACTTCGCCAGGCTGTCGCGGCTGGATTTCGAGGCTCCCGATGAGATGCGCTTCCCGGCGATCCGGCTGGCGCGCCGCGCCATGGAAGAGGGCGGCGTGCAGGGCGCTGTCTTGAACGGTGCCAAGGAAACGGCACTTGAAGCCTTCATCGCCGGAAAGGTCGGCTTCCTCGCCATGGCGGAAATCGTCGAACAGGTCATGGACAAGCTGTCTGACCTGCCCGCGGCCGTCACCATGGACGATGTCTTCGCCGCCGACGAAAAAGCCCGGCAACTGGCGGCCGGGCTGCTTCAATAATTGGCTTGATTGGGCACTTCGCCATCGCGTGGGGGTGCGCCCCTCATCCCCCTGCCGGCACCTTCTCCCCGCAGGCGGGGCGAAGGGACGTTGCTGCAACCGCTCCGATCAACCGCTGACGTTCTCGGCCTTGGCTCCCCAACATCAGGCCGACACAGCTTCTGCGTCCGCCAGACGCGGAGCCTCCGCCGTCGTCCTCGTCCCCTCTTCCCGCAAGCGGGGAGAGGGTGAGGGTGAGGGTGAGGGGCAGTTTTCTGAAAACATAAGCCGAAGCTTACGCGACAGCCCGTGCCAGCGCGCAGCGCGACCACAGCGAATGCAACGCACCGACCAGATGGTCGATATCCGCATCCGAGTGCAGCGGCGTCGGAGTGATGCGCAGACGCTCGGTCTTCTTCGGCACCGTCGGATAGTTGATCGGCTGCACATAGACGCCGAAATGGTCGAGCAGCAGGTCGGAGATCCACTTGCACTTGGCGGCATCGCCGACCATGACCGGAACGATATGGCTCGGGTTCGGCATGTGCGGAATGCCGCGCTGGTCGAGCAGCGAGCGCAGCCGGCGCACGCGCTCCTGGTGCGCGAAGCGTTCGACCTGGCTTTCCTTCAGGTGGCGGATCGAGGCGAGCGCGCCGGCGGCAAGCGTCGGCGGCAGCGCCGTCGTGAAGATGAAGCCGGACGCGAACGAGCGGATGAAATCGCAAAGCGCGGTCGAGCCGGTGATGTAGCCGCCCATGACGCCGAAGGCCTTGCCGAGCGTGCCTTCGATGACGGTCAGGCGGTGCATCAGGCCTTCGCGCTCGGCGATGCCGCCGCCGCGCGGACCGTACATGCCGACGGCATGCACTTCGTCGAGATAGGTCATCGCGCCGTACTTGTCGGCGAGGTCGCAGAATTCCTTGATCGGGGCAATGTCGCCATCCATCGAGTAGACGGATTCAAAGGCGATGATTTTCGGCGCACGCGGATCGGCTGCAGCAAGCTTGGCTTCGAGGTCGGCAACCGAATTGTGCTTGAAAATGACGCGTTCGCACTTGGAGTGACGGATCCCCTCGATCATCGAAGCGTGATTCCCGGCGTCTGAGAAGACGATAACACCGGGAATCTTCGAACAGAGCGTTCCGAGCGCGGCCCAGTTGGACACGTAACCCGACGTGAACAGAAGTGCCGATTCCTTGCCATGCAAATCCGCGAGCTCGCGCTCAAGCAGCACATGGTAGTGATTGGTTCCGGAGATGTTGCGGGTACCGCCGGCGCCGGCGCCGCATTCGTCGATGGCGCGCTTCATCGCCTCCGTCACGATGGAATGCTGGCCCATGCCGAGATAGTCGTTGGAACACCAGACGGTGACTTCCTGGATGCCTTCAGCCGTGTGGCGCGCCGCTTTCGGGAAGTTGCCGCGATGGCGAGCGATATCGGCGAAAACCCGGTAGCGACCTTCCTGATGCAGCCCGTCCAGCTCGGTTTTAAAGAAATTCTCGAAATCCATCATTTTCTCCAGTGCCCGGCCGCTCTTCTTGATTCAAAGCGGCCTGGGGTCAACCTCGGAATGCCCGGCATCTGCCAACTGCGGCAAATGGCCCCTCAAGCGTTGCCCGTCCAACGAATGCACCACATCTGGCCTAGCATTTTTGATCCGGAGCATCTGCGCTGCTTTCCCTGAAACCGTTTCAACCGGGACAGCCCTAGTTTTGAAACATTCCAAAGAAAGCTTTAATGCATGTTCATCACGTCAAGCTTGATCGAAGTCAAGCTTGGACGAAAAAAGGGCGGCCAAAACCGCCCCTTTTTGTCGCAGCGCAGCGGGTCCGATCCGCTCATGCCGCCGCCACCGCGCGTTTTGCCATCACCTTGACCAGATTGGCCCGATAGCCCGCATCCGCATGGATATCGGAAAGCAGGTCGGACGCATCGACCGTCACGCCGGCGAGTGCATCAGGCGACCAGTTGCCGGCAAGTGCAGCCTCCATGCCCTTGTGGCGGAAGACGCCGCTCGATCCGGCCCCGGTCACGGCAACGCGGATATCGCCATTGTCCCGTCGCACCACGAAGACGCCGGTCATGGCGTAGCGCGACGCCGGGTTGGCGAACTTCTGGTAACCTGCCTTTGCCGGCGCCTCGAAGGTGATCGCCGTCACCAGCTCGCCATCCTCCAGCGCCGTCTCAAAAAGCCCGGTGAAGAAGTCGCCGGCGGCAATCTCGCGCCGGTCGGTGACAATGGTCGCATCGAGCGCCAGCATCGCCGAAGGGTAGTCGGCGGCCGGATCGTTGTTGGCGATCGAGCCGCCGATCGTGCCCATGTGGCGCACATGCGGGTCGCCGATATGGCTGGCGAGCCCTGTTATCGCCGGGCAGACGGCCGCAAGCTCGGCCGACGACGCCACGTCGAAATGGGAGGTCGCGGCACCGATCCGGACAGTCCTGCCTGTCACCCTGATGCCCTTCATGTCCTGGATCTGCCTGACGTCGACGAGATCGGTCGGAGCGGCAAGCCGCTGCTTCATCGTCGGTATCAGCGTCATGCCGCCGGAGAGGTATTTGCCCTCGCCCGCGGCCTGCCTGAGCTTGACGGCGTCTTCAATCGAGGACGCCCGGTGATAATTCGTCTCATACATGGCGCGTCCTCCCGCTCAGTTGGCGGCGTGGGCGGCAGCCCACACCTTCTGCGGCGTCGCCGGCATCGTCAGCCGGTTGTTGCCGATGGCATCGGTGATGGCGTTGATCAGCGCCGGCGGCGAACCGATGGCGCCGGCCTCGCCGCAGCCCTTGATCCCGAGGGGATTGCTTGGGCAGGGCGTGTTCGAGGTCGATACCGTGAACGAAGGCAGGTCGTCGGCCCGCGGCATGGCATAGTCCATGTAGCTCGCCGTCAGTAGCTGGCCGTTGCCCGGATCGTAGTGAACGCCCTCGAGCAGCGCCTGGCCGATGCCCTGCGCCAGACCGCCATGCACCTGCCCCTCGACGATCATCGGGTTGATGATGTTGCCGAAATCGTCGGCAGCGACGAACTGGATGATCTTGGTGACGCCGGTTTCGGGATCGACCTCGACCTCGCAGATGTAGCAGCCGGCCGGGAACGTGAAGTTGGCCGGATCGTAGAAGGCGCCCTCCTTCAGTCCCGGCTCCATGCCCGGTGGTAGATTGTGGGCGGTATAGGCCGAAAGCGCCATCTGGAACCACGGCACCGACTTGTCGGTGCCGGCGACCTTGAGTTCGCCGTTCTCGATGACGATGTCGCTTTCATCCGCCTCCATCAGGTGGGCGGCGATCTTCTTCGCCTTGGCCTCGACCTTGTCGAGCGCCTTGACGACGGCCGACATGCCGACGGCACCCGAGCGCGAGCCATAAGTGCCCATGCCCATCTGCACCTTGTCGGTATCGCCGTGCACGATGTTGACGCTGTCAATCGGCACGCCGAAGCGGTCGGCGACCAGCTGGGCGAAGGTGGTTTCATGCCCCTGCCCGTGGCTGTGCGAGCCGGTCAGCACCTCGATCGTCCCGACGGCATTGACGCGAACCTCGGCCGATTCCCACAGCCCGACACCGGCGCCGAGCGATCCGACCGCCGCCGACGGCGCGATGCCACAGGCCTCGATGTAGCAGCTCATGCCGATGCCGCGCTTCATGCCTCGTCTCGCCGCTTCCGCCTTGCGGGCGGCAAAGCCGTTCCAGTCGGCGGCCTTCATTGCTGCATCGAGCGAGGCATCGTAGTCGCCGGCATCGTAATTC
Organism: Hyphomicrobiales bacterium; assembly: GCA_900469625.1. Classification (GTDB taxonomy): domain Bacteria; phylum Pseudomonadota; class Alphaproteobacteria; order Rhizobiales; family Rhizobiaceae; genus Ensifer. The sequence continues at coordinate 26,962 of UBXV01000033.1, read as the reverse complement.
ATGATGACGGGCGTCTGGTGCGGGAATGAGCGGATGAAATTCACCCGCCGCAGTTCCGCCGGCGACACCCCGAGCTCGCGGGCCGCCGTCTCCATGGTCCGCTCCAACAGATAGGTCGCTTCCGGCCGGCCGGCGCCGCGATAGGCATCGACCGGGGCGGTGTTGGTATAGACCGTGCGCACATTGGCGTGGATCGCCGGGATGTCGTACTGGCCAGACAGCAGCGTCGCGTAGAGATAGGTCGGCACCGCCGAGGAAAACAGCGACATATAGGCGCCGAGATTGGCGACCGTGTCGACCTTCAGCCCGATGATCCGGTTGTTGGCATCGAATGCCATCTTCACCTTGGAGAGATGGTCGCGGCCATGCGCGTCCGTCAGGAAGGCCTCCGTCCGGTCGGAGGTCCATTTCACCGGCACGCCGGTGCGCTTGGACGCCCAGAGACAGACGATCTCTTCGGGATAGATGTAGATCTTCGAGCCGAAGCCGCCGCCGACGTCGGGGGCGATGACGCGCAGCTTGTTTTCGGGCGCGACATTGTAGAAGGCGCTCATCACCAGCCGCGCCACATGCGGGTTCTGGCTGGTGGTGTAGCAGGTGTAATGATCGTCGCCGCCGTCGTAGATCCCGAGCGTGGCGCGCGGCTCCATCGGGTTCGGCGACAGGCGGTTGTTGTGGATGGTGATCTCGGTCACATGCGCTGCCGCCGCAATCGCCTTGTCGGTGGCGGCCGGATCGCCGATCTGCCAGTCGAAGATCAGATTGTTCGGTGCCTCCGGATGCAGCTGCGGCTGGCCCTGTTCCAGCGCCTTCGTCGCATCGGTGACGACGGGCAGCTCCTCATAGTCGACGACGACGGCTTCGGCCGCATCCTTCGCCTCGGCGACACTGTCGGCAACGACGATGGCGACGGCATCGCCGACATAGCGCACCGTCTCATGCGCAAGCGGTCGCCAGGCGCCCATCTTCATCGGCGATCCGTCCTTGGAATGGATCATCCAGCCGCAGATGAGGTTGCCGATGCCGTCAGCGAGCAGCTGCTTGCCGTCGAGCACACCGATCACGCCGGGCATGGCTTTCGCCGCTGTCGCATCGATCGATCTGATTTTCGCATGCGCATAGGGGCTGCGCACGAAGATCGCATATTTCATGCCGGGCACCGACATGTCGTCGGTGTAGCGTCCCTTGCCCGTCAGGAACCTCTTGTCTTCCTTGCGCGCCACCCGCGCGCCGATACCTTCAACGCCCATTGCCGATCTCCTCCCGAGATATCCAGCGAAAGTCCTGCGGTGAAACGTGATCGCGGCGCAAACTCATCGCCGCGGACCGGATGTCATTCGGCAGCGACGCGGGCCCCGCCCATTTCAGCGGCTGCGGCGAGGATCGACTTGACGATGTTGTGGTAGCCGGTGCATCGACAGATATTGCCTTCGAGCTCGGCGCGTACGGTCGCCTCGTCGAGTTGTCCGCCATGCCGACGGATCATGTCGACGGCGGTCATCACCATGCCCGGCGTGCAGAAGCCGCATTGCAGGCCGTGATTGGCCTTGAAAGCCGCCTGCACCGGATGCAGCTCGCCGTTCGCAGCCAGGCCCTCGATGGTGGTGATGTCAGCGCCCGCCGCCTGCGCGGCGAGGGTGGAACAGCTCTTGATCGACCGCCCGTCCATGTGGACGACGCAGGCGCCGCATTGCGACGTGTCGCAGCCGACATGGGTGCCGGTCAGTCCAAGGTTCTCGCGAATGAAATGCACCAGCAGCGTTCGGTCATCGCACTGACCGCTCACCTGACGGCCGTTGACCGTCATTGTAATTTTCGCCATTTCGCTCCTCCGGGTGGGTCAATGCCAACACGGGCGCGCAGAGCCGGGTGATGATCTGTTCACGCGACTTCCAGAACGCGCCAACTGCTATCGATGCCCTTCGCCGCGAGACCCGCTCCTCCGGGAACGCTCGTGGCTTGTCTGTATCATTGTCTTTTTTTGGAATGTCGCAACCGCCCGGACGCCGGCCGCGATAAAAAATTTGCGTGATGGTTGCGTTTGCCGGAATGACGCCTTCATGTCCCGTTCAGGAACGATATCATTATGTTGGCGGCGAAGAGAATCCGCCGGACCTCCTGTAGACATTCACAGCGGCCGGTTTATTTTCTGAAATTGCAAGTTCAGGTGGAGAAAGACATCCGTCTTTTTGCCAATCACTCAAGGGACGGACGAGGCGACAGGCTGAGATCCGTAGAGATCGGAGAGAACAATGAAGAAAGCCATCGCACTTGTGCTGGTTGCGCTGTCGGTTGCGAGCTGCACCCAGACTGAAAAGGGTGCCGGTATCGGCGCCGTCTCGGGAGCAATCATCGGCGGCGCGATCACCGGCGACGTCCGTGGCGCGGCTGTCGGCGCTGCCATCGGCGGCGTTTCCGGCGCGGTCATCGGCAATGTCACCGAACAGCCCGGCCAGTGCTACTACCGCGACCGCTACGGCCGCCGCTACATCGACTCCTGCCCGCGCTAAGCCGCAGGCTCGGTCGATCGCATCGACAGAACGTCCGGCCCCGCATGGCGGACCGGACGGGACATCACCCCTCATGGCATCGCCGTGAGGGGTTTTTCGTTTTTTCCGACCGCTTGGCCGATCCGGCCGGCCCGCGTCTTCGATGGCGCAGGAACCGGGTGGCTTGCAGCGCCGTAACACTGTCAGGTTTCTCGAAACAGCCCGTTCGAGGACCTTTCCATGCCGAGACCACCAGCCATCGCCCTGCCGCCCGCGTTCAAGCGGATCGCCTGGTCCAACCTCTTCGCCCAGTTTTCCGAGCAGATCGCGCTGGCGGCAGCACCGCTCGCCGCCGTTCTCCTGCTTTCGGCAGGCCCTGCCGAAACCGGCTGGCTGCAGATGATGCAGACGCTGCCGTTCCTGCTTCTGTCCATTCCCGCCGGCCTGCTCGTCGACCGCGCCTCAAGGCGCTCCCTCATGGTCGCCTCGGAAATGCTGCGTGCCGTGTCGCTCGCCGCCACCCTGCTGCTGCTCGTCGCCGGCTATGTCACCCTGCCGCTTCTGGCGGTCATGGGCTTTGTCGGCGCGATCGGAACCGTCTGCTACAGCGTTGCCGCGCCGGCGCTGATCCCGGCGATCGTGCCGCGGGCGCAGCTCGCCGATGCCAATCGCTGGCTGGAGTTGGCCCGCAGCCTCGCCTATTCCGGCGGGCCGGCGATCGGCGGGGCGATCGTTGCCTGGACCGGCGCGTCACTTGCCTATGTCGCCGCCACCACGCTCTCCCTTCTCGCCGTCGTGCTGCTTGCCGGTATCAGCGAAGAGAAAACCGAGCCTCGACCACGGCGAAACCTGCTGCATGACCTCATAGAGGGCGCACGGTTTCTCACCGGCCATGCGCTCCTGCGGCCGATCCTCGTCACCGCGATCGTCTTCAACATCGCCTGGTTCGTGCTGCAGGCGGTCTATGTCGCCTATGCCATCACCTCGCTCGAAATGACCGCGACCGGCGTCGGCATCACACTCGGCATCTATGGCGCCGGCATGACGATCGGCGCCTATGCCGCGCCTGCCCTCGCCCGCCGTCTGCCGTTTGGCGTGCTGATCACGCTCGGCCCGCTTGGCGGCCTGCTCGCAGCCCTGGTGATGCTGCTGACCGTCTGGTTCCCATCCGGCGCATTGGCAGGCTTGAGCTTCTTCCTCTTCGGCGCCGGGCCGGTTCTCTGGTCGATCGCAACGCTGACGCTCCGCCAAGCGATCACCCCGAACGCGATGCTCGGACGGGTCTCTGCCTTCATCACCACGGCGACCTTCGGCGCCAGGCCGATCGGCGCGGCGCTCGGCGCGATCGTTGCCACGCGCTATGGCGTGGACGCCTGCCTCCTGGTCGCAACAACGGGTTTCCTCATCCAGTTCCTGGTGATCATCGCCTCGCAGGTCCCCCGGTTGAGGTCGTTGCCGGAGCCGGCCTGACCCGCCTCGAGCCGGCCACGCGCCGCCCAGGAAACGACGTGCCTGAGCAGCCCGTCGCCGGCGACACTGTGGCCGCGGCACATCGTTTTTGTGCTGCGATGACAACATTCAGGCTCTTTTTCCAGGAAATCGACCCGGATTCCGGGCCTTGGGGGTGGATGCGGGCGGCCGTCATCGTTAACAGATGGAAAACCTTAGGCATGCAATAGTGACCCCCGCCGCATAGAAGGCAGTTTGTATTGGGTCGCCTTAAGACGGGATGCGGAAGCGAATGTCCCCACCACGGTCGAGTATTGCGTATTGGAAGGCAGCGACTGCGCTCGCAGTTGCCGCCTCGTGCGCGCTCGGCCCTATGTCTGCCGGCAAGGCCTATGCGTTCAAGATCTTCGGCATGAAGTTCTTCGAGGGCGACGAGGACGAAGCGCAGGTCATCGACCCCGTCAATTACACTCTCACCTTCGACGCCGGCACCGACGACAAGGAACTGAAGGAGGCGCTGGAAAACAGCTCACAGCTGTTTCAGGGGCAGGAAAAGCCTGTTTCCGGTGATCTCGGCCTGACGATCCGCGCCCGCGATGACCGCGACCGCCTGCTGGCCGCGCTCTACGAGAAGGCCCGCTACGGCGGCACCGTCGCAATCCGTGTCAACGGCCAGGATATCGACAGCTTGCCACCCGATCCGTCCTTCCCCGACGGCAAGGCCATCCCCGTAACGGTCAATGTGACACCGGGCCCCACCTTCACGCTCGGTTCGGTCAAGTTCGAAGGCGATGCCGCCGGCCTCAATCCCGCCGATTACGATCTGGCACTCGGGACCAGGGCGGATTCGACGCGGATCATCAAAGCGGGCGAAAAGGTCGTCGACGATCTGCGCGAGCAGGGACGGCCGCTTGCCAAGCTGACCGAGCGCAGCGTCGTTGCCGACCACGCGGATTCGACCGTCGACGTGGTGATATCGGCTGAAAGCGGTCCCGTGGCACCCGTCGGCGAAGTCAGCGTTTCAGGAACCAAGACCGTCGATCCCGGCTTCGTTCGCGATTTCTCCAGGCTCAACGAGGGCCGCCCCTATTCGCCCGAGGATATCCGCAGGGCTTCCGAGCGGCTACGCCAGCTCGGCGTGTTTTCGAGCGTCACCATCAAGGAAGCCAGCACGCTGGCGCCCGATGGGTCGATCCCGATGAAGATCGAGGTATCGGAAGGCAAGCACAAGTATTTCGGCTTTGGCGCCCAGGTCTCGACCACGGACGGCCTCGGTCTTTCGGGCTATTGGGGGCACCGCAACCTGTTCGGACGGGCGGAATCGCTGCGCGTTGAAGGCTCGATCGACCGCATCGGCGAGACGCAGGAGCTGGACAAGCTCGATTATTCCGCAGGCATCCTGTTTGCCAAGCCCGGCGCCTTTGGCCCGGCCTCGACCTTTACCGCAAGCCTCAAGGCCAATATCCAGGATCCCGACGCCTATCGCGCCAAGATCCTGACCGGTGCGGCCGGCGCGACATTCGAGCTGTCTCCGACCGACACTGTCTCGGGCGGCGGCGAACTCAGCTGGGCGAATGTCGACGACGCCTTTGGCTCCAACTCCTACCTCACGGCCGCGATCCCGCTCGAATATGTCCGCGACACCCGCGACGACAAGCTGAACGCGACCGAGGGTTATCGAGCGCTGATCAGCGCCAAGCCGAGCTACGAGATCAAGGGCCAGACGTTCTTCTCGTCCTTCGAGGCAACCGCATCCGGCTACCACGCGCTTGGCGACGAAAAGCGTTTCGTGCTTGCCGGCAAGATCGGCGCTGGCGTTCTGGTCGGCGGTGACGGCCTTGCCGACATCCCAGCCAACCGCCGCTTCTATCTCGGCGGCGGCGGTTCCGTGCGCGGCTACTCCTATCAGGAGATCAGCCCACGCAACGCCAGCAACGACCTCACCGGCGGGCGCTCCTACGTCAATGCATCGCTGGAGGCGCGCATCGGCATCACCGATACGATCGGCATCGTCCCCTTCATCGACGCCGGCACGGTATCGTCGAGCACCACGCCCGACTTCTCCGACATTCGCGCCGGCGCCGGCATCGGCCTTCGCTACCAGACCCCGTTCGGCCCGATCCGCCTCGATGTGGCCATGCCGCTCAATAAATATCCCGGTGGCACCAGCTACGGCATCTATGCCGGTATCGGCCAATCCTTCTGATCCGCAACGATTTGCGCCGCATTTTGCGCTTTCACCGGTAAATTTCGCCTGAGCGCGCGCAGTTTCTGTCTGCAAAGATTCCGCAGCGGCGCAAGTTGCGTTATGGGTAGATCATGAATCACGTCGTCCGCTTTCTTCGCGCGACGCTGCGCTATTGCCTTTATGTGCTTGGCGTTCTTGCGGTCGCAGCCCTTCTTCTCGTCGCCTTCGTGGGCTTCACCACACCCGGCGCCCGTCTGGTCGCCTGGGCGATCGAGAAGTATGCGGCAACGCCGGACCAGATCGTGCGGATCTCCGACCCGAGCCCCTTGCTGACCGGACAGTTCACCGCCGGCAGCGTGACGCTGTTTGATGGCGAGGGTATCTATACGGAGGTTCGCGACCTTCAGCTCGCCTGGTCGCCCGCGGCCCTCCTCTCGTTCCGCTTCGACGCCGCGGCGATTTCGGCGGGCTCGATCCGCGTCGAGCGCCTGCCTGTGCCATCGACCGAAACCAAGGAAGTGCGCTCGACCTTCGCGCTACCGGTCGACGTCAAGATCGACGCCATTGACCTCAAGGAAATCGTCATCGGCAAGGCGATCGCCGGCGAAGACCAGTTCCTGACCGCAACCGGCAAGGTCAACGCCACCAACGAGAGCATCGCGCTTGCGATCACCGCGGCGCAGCGCGACCGGCCCGACGCCCGAGCGGTCGCCGACATCGTCTTCAATCCTGCGGGCAACGAGTTGAAACTCGAGGCCACCGTCAACGAGCCCCAGAACGGCGTGCTGGCAAAGCTCCTGCGCCTGCCGGGCGAACCCGCGGTCAACATCAAGGTCACGGGCGAAGGCCCGCTTTCCGACTGGGCCGGCACCGGAACCGCGTCGCTCGACGGCGCCGAGATCCTCAAGCTCGACGGCCGCCATGTCCAGACGACGGACGGCATGCATCGGCTGACGCTTTCCGGCGGCGGCGGCTTCGGCTCGCTGATGCCGCCGGCATTGCGCCCGATGTTCGAGGGCGAGACCAGCATCGATCTTGCCGCCGCCTTCGACGGCAAGGGCATGGTGCGCGTCGACAAGGGTCATGTCGCGACCGGCGCGCTCGCCTTCGGCGCCTTCGGCACCTTCGACAGCAAGGGTGAGAACAACCTGCAGGCAAGGCTCACCGGCACCAGTGGCGCGGTCGATTTCCGCTGGCCGCTGGAAAAGGGCGAAGCCCGAGCTCTGATCAATGCCGTCAATCTGTCGCTGGTCGGCGATGCCCAGTCGGCCGTGCTGGTCATGGCCGCCGATCTCGCCTCGCTCGCCCTGCCGGACGTGGCGCTCGGTGCCATCAAGCTTCAGGCCGAAAGCGACGGCTTCAACCTCGCAACGCAAACGGGCCCGATCAAGACCACTGTCGAGATCGGTCAGGCCGGCTTCGACAACGCGGACCTTGCCCGCCTCGTCCAGGCGCCGATGAAGATCGCCGGCGATATCGCCGTTGCCAAGGACAGCATCGCCTTCAAACCGGTCACGATCGAAAGCCCCGGCGTCGGCGGCACGGTCGAGGGCGCCTTCTCCCGCGAAACCAACACGGTTGCCGCGACCTTCAAGCTCTTTGCCGTTCCGGCCGCCCTGCCGCCGGCAGCGGCTGAGAAATTCGATGGCACCATCGCGCTTGCCGGCAGCCTGGCGACCGGCGCCGACGGCAGCGTCACCGTCGAAAACATCGAGCTCAAATCCGGAACGATCGAAGCGGCCGGCTCAGTCGCGCTCACGGGCGGCAACCTGACGGCGGACCTCAAGGGCGTTTTGCCGGATCTCGGCAAGCTGTTAGCGGACGCCAAGGGCAAGGCCGACTTCACCGCCGCCGTCACCGGGCCGCTTGCCGAACTCGGCATCAAGGCGAAGCTGTCCTCGAGCGGGGCGACGCTCGCCGGCCGCACGCTCAGCGACCTCACCATCAAGGCCGATGCCACGGCAAACCAGAGCAGCCCGCAGGCCAGCCTGACGGCAACCGGCGCGCTCGACGGCCAGCCGATCGACGTGCGTGCCGATGTGGTCTCCAAGGATGGCCGCACCTCGATCCCCGTGCTCGAAGCCAAGATCGGCGACAACACGCTCAACGGCGCCATCAACTTCACGCCCGACTTCAAACCCGATGGCACCGTCGATTTCAAGCTGCCGGATCTTGGCCTGCTTGCCGCCATGGCCGGGCAGAAGGCCTCGGGCGACCTCGCCGGATCGGCCACCATCAAGACCACCAACGGCATCACCTCCATCGTGCTCAAGGCCGGCGGCAGTGGCATCAGGCGCGACGACCTGACGATCGCCAAGCCGGTGGCTGACATCACCATTGCCGACCTCTCGGCACTGGCGATCAAGGGCAGCGTGCGGGCAGAGACGATCGCCCAGGGTGAAAACCGGGTCTCGGGCTTGAGCCTCGATTTCACACAGGAAGCGGGCAGGACGGGCTTTGCCATCGACGGCAAGTATGACGACGGACCGTTGACGGCCAAGGGCGATCTGACGAGCGCGAATGGCCGCACGGAGATCCGTCTGTCGGCATTCGGCGCAACGCCGAAGCAGATTGCCCTGAAGCTCGCGGCACCCACCGTGATCGCCATCGACAAGGGCACCGTGCGGTTGAACGGCCTGACCATCCAGGCATCGAAGGGCACGATCGCGGTCAGCGGCACCGCTGGAGAAAAGCTCGCGATCAACGCGAAACTCAACGCCCTGCCCGCCGCGCTCGTCAACGCTGTCGTCCCCGATCTCGGTGCCGAAGGCACGATCGGCGGCACCGTCGATGTCAGTGGCACGCCGGCGGCACCCGCCGTCGCCTATAACCTCAAATGGTCCGGCGCTTCGCTGTCGGCAGCGCGCAGCGCCGGCGTCGGGGCCTTCGACATTTCGGCCGACGGCAAGTTCGCCAACAACCGCGTCACGCTCGACACCACACTTTCGGGCGCCGGTGGCCTCGCCTTCAAGGGCGGCGGCAATGTCGATATCGCCGGCAACATGCCGATCTCAATGAAGTTCACCGGCAATGTACCCTTTGCGCTCATTGCCAACCTGATGGCGGAGCAGGGCTTCACACTGACAGGCCAGGCAGCCGTCGATCTCTCGATATCGGGCGCGGCAAAAGCTCCGCAGATAGCAGGCACGATCACCACCGCGGGCGGCCGCCTCGTCGACGTCCGGCGAAACCTGGCGCTCAACAACCTGACGGCCAATGTGGCGCTCGACGGCAGGCAGGCGACGATCACCAAGCTATCGGCCAACCTGGCAACCGGCGGCTCGGTGGATGTTACCGGTACGGTCGGCACGGTGCCGGGATCCGGCTTCCCGGCCGATCTGACGATCCGGCTCAACAACGCCAGCTATGTCGACGGCACGCTGTTCAACGCCCAGCTCGCCGGCGAGATGACGCTGAAGGGACCGCTGACCGGCACGCCGACGCTCGGCGGCAAGGTGACGATCCGCAAGGCGGCAATCACCATTCCCGAAAAACTGCCGACTTCGCTGTCGGCCATCGACATCAAGCACAAGAACGCGCCTGCCAAGGTCAAGCAGATGGCAAGGGACTTGCGCAAGGACGAAAAGCCGGCGGGCGCCAATGCCAGTGGCGTTATCGCCTTCGATCTCGGCGTCACCGCCAACCAGGTTTTCGTGCGCGGCCGTGGTATCGATGCCGAGCTCGGAGGTGATCTGACGATCCGCGGCACCGCTGTGCAGCCGACGATATCGGGCGGCTTCGAAATGCGCCGCGGGCGGCTCGAAATCCTCGGCAAGCGCCTGACCTTTACCGATGGCACCATCGGCTTTGGCGGCGATCTTGTTCCCACGCTCGATCTCAAGGCGACCTCGACGGCGGGCGCGACGACCATCACCGTCAATGTCGCGGGCCTTGCCAACAATCCGCAGATCACCTTTTCCTCGTCACCCGCCCTGCCGCAGGACGAAATCCTGGCGCAGCTGATCTTCAACCGATCGCTGTCCAACCTCTCGGCCTTCCAGATCGCCCAGCTGGCGTCCGCCGTCAGCCAGCTGGCGGGGGGCGGCTCGACCTCGCTGCTCGACGGCCTGCGCAACAAGCTCGGTGTCGACGACCTCGACGTCACGACCGACGAGAAGGGCGGCGCCTCGGTGCGTGCCGGCAAGTACCTCAACGACCGCACCTACATCGAGCTGCAACAGGGATCGGACTCCGGTTCCAGCAAAGCCGTGATCAATCTCGACGTCGGCAAGGGCGTCAAGCTGAAGGGCTCGGCCGCCGGCGACGGCTCGGCATCGGGCGGCATCTTCTTCGAAAAGGAATACTGACCGGGAGCCCCTTCCCGGTCCTCGCCGCAGCGGAAACCGACAGACGCGTCGCCGGTCGCCGGAACATTTCGGATGTCAACGAAATCGACGGGGCGTTCCTTCTCCCCGGACTTGCGCCTGTCCTGCGGCGATCCACGTCTCGCTTCTCGAGATACGTCCTGTCCCGCGTAACGCCCGCCAACGGGCGCCTGTGTCAAACGGAAAGACGGCAGCCGCCTTCAGAGCGCCGGGCGAAAATAGATGCTGCTGATCTTGCCGTCGGGCGCGAGGCTCAACCCGCATTCCAGCGTCCCTTTGTCGAATCGGACGTCATAGACATCGGACCCCTCCTGCAGGACGCCCTTGAACACCAGCGCCTGCAGCGTTCCCAGACGGCAGACTTCGTGCGAGATCGCCGGCGCCAACTCGCGCACCAGAGCCGCGAGCTGCGGCGTCATCGCATCGTAGTCGGGCGCACCGATCTGATGCTCGGCAAGGACGCGGCGCAGCAGAAACTCGCTGTTCGGCAGCGGGATCTTGTCCCTCACCCGCCTCTCCAGGTCTTCGACGAGTGTGCGCGCCCTCGTCTCGTCGATGCGCCGGGCCGCCTGCTCGTAGCCGCCCTGGTGCAGGACGACGCTTTCTGCCCGGCCCTCTTCGTCCCGCGTGAAGGTGAGCTGTGCCGGAACGATCCGGTAGAAGAAGGCATCGTCTGCTTCCGGGTAGATTTCCACCGCCCTCTGTCCGGTCAGCTGGGCCATCAGGCCGCCGTCGCGACGGGTGATGCTGAGCACATCGCCGCCGTCGAGCTGAAAATCGCCAACGAGCGCGCCGTGTCTTTCGGGATCGAAGCCGATCTCCTTGCGCGGACGCGCCTGCTCATAGCGTTGCCATGCAACGGTATCCGGCGACAGATCGGTCATCCCGGTCTCCTTGGCCAAAGTGATGAGCTCGCCGACCGACACGGTGTTGCCGTTCGCTATCTTCTTGAGCGCCGCACCGATCAGCGACAGGCTGTGTTCGACCCGATCGCGCAGATCGACGAGCGCGGATTGCTGGACCGTCAGCGTCTGGCCGAGATCCGGTGCGGTGCCTGCAAGCAGGATGGTGATCCGGGTCAGGCTGAGGCCGAGACGCTTCAGGGCAAGGATCTCGGTCAGGCGGGCGATCTCCGCACCGCCATAAAGCCGCCAGTTCTTGGCTGTCCGGCGCGGAGAAATCAGGCCGCGATCCTCGTAGACGCGCAGCGCCCTGACCGTCAGGCCGAGGCGTTCGGCGCATTCGGCAGCGGTCAGAAGATGGTCATGGTGTCGCTTGTCGCTCATCTCGGCCTCCTGATTTCCGGTTCTAAACTATGACCCTAGGTCCGGCTCAAGCAGCATCCTGTGCGCGTTGCATCAAGATTGGGCGGAGAATGGGCGCATCGGGGCCGGACCGAAATGGATTTTGACCGACGCCGTCCCTACATGTGCTCGCGCAGCCGTTGCATTCCTTCCTGTCTAAAGCCGCGTCCGGCTCCGGTTGAAAGCGTGCGGCGCTTCGCGGTGTTCCGGGTTGCTCGTTCGGTCCTGAAGGTCGGATGGAGCGCTCGTCGACATTTTCAGTACAACGCAATTTTCAGGTGTTTCTTGTCTCTTCAGCTTCCCGACATCAATTTTCCACCGGGCTTCGGTTCGCCACTCGAAGGCTACTCCTGGCGCAAGGACAGTCTTGGCCAATCGGAATCGAGCGTCTTCCTGTTCGATGCCGAAGGCCGACCGCCTCTGGTTCTCAAGATCGAAGAGGCCGGTACCTTTTCGGAACTGGTCGATGAGGCAGAGCGCCTGGAATGGCTGGGCAGTCAGGGCATGCCCTGCCCGCGTATCATAGCGCGCGCGGTTTACGCGCAAGAGAACTGGCTGCTGATGGAGGCCGTCGAAGGCGTCGACCTCGCCTCGAGCCCGCTTGCCGCACCGGAAAAGATCGTCCTGCTTGCCGAAGCCCTGAGGCGCATGCACGCGCTTGATGCCGATGCCTGCCCGTTCGATCACCGGATCGGCGCACGCATCCCGATCGCCAGGCTGCGGGCGGACGCGGATCTGGTCGACGTCACCGATTTCGATGAGGAACGGCTGGGAAAGACCGCGCAAGAGCTGTTCGTCGAGCTTGAGAACAAACGCCCGCCGGAGGGAAAACTGGTGGTTACCCATGGCGATGCCTGCCTGCCGAACATCATCGTCAGGGATGGCCGTTTCGCCGGTTTCATCGACTGCAGTCGCCTCGGTGTTGCCGATCCTTATCAGGACCTCGCGCTGACCTGCCGCAGCATCGGCTTCAATCTCGGGGACGAATGGGTCCAGCCGTTTCTCGATCTCTACGGCATCCGCCGCGCCGATCGCGCAAAACTCGATTTCTACTGTCTTCTCGACGAGTTCTTCTGAGCCCGCAAGGACGATGGCCCGCGCCGCCTCAAGCGGCGGCGCGGGCCTCAAGGTTCAGATCGACGACATCGGCGTCTGCAAAGTCGGTATCCTCAAGGGCGTTGAACAAGGCCCAGATATGGCCGAACGGGTCGATGAAGGCGCCGACGCGGTCTCCGGTCGACAGCGTCTCTGCCGGGTTCCTGAGCGCTGCACCCGCACCGATCGCCCTGCCCATGACCCTATCGACATCCTTGACATGCAACTCGAGAATGACCGCCGTCGTACCGAGCGCATGCGGCGATCTCGGCCCACCAAGCTTCGGCTCCGCGTCCCGGCGCGGATTGGCGCCGGCGATCCGGAAGACGGATTCGCCGATCCTCAGATCCGCGCTGGTCAGGATGCCGCTCGGCCACTCGTGGCGCTGCACAAGTTCGGCGCCCAGCACGTCGCGATAAAAGGCAATGGCGCGGTCCTCGTCGCCATGCCGGACAAAAAGCTTCACACAGATCTGCCGATCGGCCAGCCTGCCGCCATTGATGACCATGACATCCTCCAGTCTCGGGTGAGGCGCACATCATACAAGCGAAACGGAACAAATCAAGAACAAATGACTCGCGGCCACATTTTTCGACAGCCTTTGGAAGAAGCCGAAAACGGCTAGAATGCGCCTGTCAGCTTGCTGGTCTTCAACAGGATGTTGGTTTCGGTGACGGTGATGCCGTCGATCAGCCGGATCCGCCGCAAGGTCTCGTCGAACGACACAAGGTCCCGGTCTTCGAGTTCAGCGATGAAGTCCCAGCGGCCATTGGTGCTGTGCAGCGCCCGCACCTGCGGCAGGCCGCGCAACTGCTCGGCGACCCGGTCGGCCATCTTGCCATGGACCTCGATCATCACGACTGCGCGCACGCCGGACGCCGGGATTTCGGAGCCGGTGCGAATGGTAAAGGCGGCGATCGTGCCGTTGGCGACCAGCCGGTCGATGCGGGCCGCAACGGTCGCGCGCGACACGCCCGTGCGCGCCGAAAGCGTCGAGACCGGCAGGCGCGCATTCTGGCGAAGCGCACTGATCAGCGCCTGATCGAGGTCGTCCATGGTTCTCACTTTGCAAAATCGGACTTGGCAATCTGTCGATCTTAGCTTTCCAATCGACAGTTTTCCATCTTTTTGCTGTCATGCGTTTTGACGATAATCCGCGCAACTCACAGGAATCACCAGGAAGGAACGGGCGGATATGACGACAATCACGCTGATCGGCGCACCCATCGAGGAAGGTTCAGGACGACGCGGCGCGGCCATGGGCCCGACGGCGCTTCGCATTGCCGGCATCGACACCGTTCTGCGCGACCTCGGCCATACCGTGTATGACGAAGGCGACTTCAAGCCATTGCCGGCGCGCGACCTTGCCAACCACCCGGGCGCGAACAACCTGCAGATCGTCGCGGCCTTCGCCCGCGCCTTGCATGATTCCGTTCACGACACCGTTCGCAAGGGCCATTTCCCGATCATCCTGGGCGGCGACCACGCGTTGTCGATGGGCAGCGTTTCCGGCATGGCGCGCTATGCCGCCGAAGTCGGCCGTCCGCTGTTCGTGCTCTGGCTCGACGCCCATGCCGACTTCAATTCGCCGGCAACCTCGCCGTCGGGCAACATGCATGGCATGCCGGTCGCCTTCTACTGCGGCAAGGCCGAGTTTGCCCCGATCCTGCCGGCGGACCGGCCGATGGTCGATCCGACCAAGGTCTTCCAGGTCGGCATCCGCTCGGTCGACGACCGCGAACGCGAGGAGATCGCCGAACACGGCGTGCGCGTCTATGACATGCGCGCCGTCGACGAACTCGGCATGGCCCACATCATGCGCCATATCCTCGATGAAGTGCGCTCGGCCAATGGCCTGCTGCATGTCAGCCTGGACGTCGATTTCATGGATCCCGAGCTCGCACCCGGCGTCGGCACCACCGTTCCCGGCGGAGCCACCTTCCGCGAAGCCCACCTGATCATGGAAATGCTCTGGGAAAGCGATCTCGTCTCCTCCCTCGACGTCGTCGAACTCAACCCCTTCCTCGACGATCGCGGCAAGAGCGCGCGCGTCCTGGTCGAGCTGACCGCGAGCCTTTTCGGTCGCCGCGTCCTTGACCGCCCGACCCGCAGCGCCTGAGCCCTGCATAATTCCTTGAAACGAAATCGTTTCAAGGGGAAATTATGCAGAAAATCAAAGTGCTACAGCGACCTTTGCGCGTCTGATCAGACGCGCGGCGCTGTAGAAAACAACGGAGGACGACGGATGAACACCACGGCAGACCTGATCGAAACCGAATACCGGCTCGGCGCACACAACTACAAGCCGCTCGACGTCGTGCTGTCGCGCGGCGAAGGCGTCTATGTCTGGGACATGGAAGGCAATCGCTACCTCGACTGCCTCTCGGCCTATTCCGCCGTCAACCAGGGCCACTGCCACCCGAAGATCTTCCAGGCGATGATGGAGCAGGCGCAGAAGCTGACGCTGACCTCGCGCGCCTTCCGCAACGACCAGCTCGCGCATTTCTACGAAGAGATCGCAGCGCTGACCGGATCGCACAAGGTGCTGCCGATGAACTCGGGCGCCGAAGCCGTCGAGACCGCGGTCAAGGCCGTGCGCAAGTGGGGTTACGAGGTCAAGGGCGTGGCCGAAAACAAGGCCGAGATCATCGTCTGCTCCAACAATTTTCATGGCCGCACCATGGGGATCGTCGGGTTTTCGACCGACCCTGACGCGCGCACCGGCTTCGGCCCGTTTGCGCCGGGCTTCAAGGTGGTGCCCTTCGGCGACATCGACGCCTTCCGAGCCGCGATCACCGAAAACACCGTCGCTTTTCTGGTCGAGCCGATCCAGGGGGAAGCCGGCGTTCTCGTCCCGACGCCTGGCTATTTCCCGGCCGTGCGCGAACTCTGCACCAGGCATGGCATCACGCTGATCCTCGACGAGATCCAGACCGGCCTCGGGCGCACCGGCAAGCTGCTGGCAGAAGAACACGAAGGCATCGAGGCCGACGTGACGCTGATCGGCAAGGCGCTTTCGGGCGGGTTCTATCCTGTCTCGGCCGTGCTTTCGAATTCGGAAGTATTGGGCGTCCTGAAGCCGGGCCAGCACGGCTCGACCTTCGGCGGCAACCCGCTCGCCTGCGCTATTGCCCGCGCCGCACTCAAGGCACTGACCGAAGAAGGCATGATCGAAAACTCGGCACGCATGGGCGACCGCTTCCAGAAGGGCCTGACCGACATCCGCTCCAACATCATCAAGGAAGTGCGCGGTCGCGGCCTGATGCTGGCAGTCGAGCTGGTGCCCGAAGCAGGCGGCGCCCGCAAGTATTGCGAAGCGCTGAAGCAGCTCGGCATCCTTGCCAAGGACACCCACGGCGACACGATCCGCATCGCCCCGCCGCTTGTCATCACCGCCGAACAGGTGGATTGGGCGGTCGAGCAGTTTGCCAAGGTCCTCGCCTCGGCCTGATCTTTAGCCATTATGGGATTTTCCCTTGCGCCCCGGCATCCACCGGGGCGTTTTGGTATTAGCACTTGCAAAAGCAAGTCTTAACGAATCCCGGCCTATAGTCCTTTCCCAAAGCGCAAAGCGGTTCCTCCGCGCATGATGCAGCTGCGCCCCGCCGGATGTCGTCGGCGGACTTTTGAAAAACGCTCCCCATCGGCTCAATGGCCGCGCCAGCCGCGACCGCACCGCACGGAGATGTAACGAGTTTGGCGGTGTCGCGCCTCAAGGCGTCGACCGGAAAGCTGGAAGGACCTTCGATGACAAGCACCCTCAGGACGGCTGGTTTCGACGGCGAGACGCTGGAAATCATCGCGTTCCGCCTCCACGATCAGGAATTCTGCGTCAAGACCACCACGATCCGCGAGATCCGCGGTTGGGCGCCCTCGACCCCGATCCCACATTCGCCGCCGGAGGTCATCGGCGTGATGAACCTGCGCGGCACCGTGATCCCGATCATCGATCTGGCGCACAAGCTCGGCATGAAGTCGACCACGGCCAACGAGCGCAGCGCCATCGTCGTCGCCGAAGTGCACAACATGGTCATCGGCCTGGTTGTCGACCGTGTTTCCGACATCCTCACGGTCCAGGGCAACCAGGTACAGCCGGTTCCCGAGGTCACCGCTTCTTTCGACAAGAGCTTTGCCGAAGGCATCATCGCCAACGAGAACGGCATGATCTGCTTCCTCAACCTCGCGCGCATGTTCAAGGAACGCGAAGTCGAGGAAATGGCCGCCTAGGTCATCCGCCGGATCGCCATATCGAAGCCGCCTTGCCACCCGGCACGGCGGCTTTTTCATGTCCAGAAGGCAAGTATCGGCAAGATGCGGCGCCGATACGTAAACGATAAGTTGCTAATTCAACTCAAAAAGTAATATGTGACTTTTCACAACTAAAAACTGATAATTGCTATTTTAACATCTGCTTAATAATCATAATACTAATCTAGATTGCATAAGCAAGACGTCATGGGCATGAACGCCCACGAGTTCGAACTCCCCTCACAGCACGAAAACGCTGACCCCTTTTGGGCCGGCGGACGACGGACCAGACAATTTTCGGCAAGCCGGCATTTGTCCTTGTCCCCGGAGCCTGCGCCGCTTTCGGCCCCGCACGCCCTGTCGACACCGCAAGAAACGAGACCCGGCTTTCCGCGTAAAGCAACAAAAACCAGATCAGAGGGTAATCATGTTCTCTTTCGGGCAGAGCCTGGATTCGCGCCAGATCGTCGCCGCGCTGTCAAAGTCGCAGGCCATGATCCAGTTCGATCTCACGGGAAAAATTCTGACCGCCAACGAAAACTTCTGCAAGGCGCTCGGCTACGCCTTGCAGGACATCGTTGGCCAGCACCATCGCCTGTTCTGCGCGCCGGACTATGTCGAGACGCAGGACTATCGGGATTTCTGGGCACGGCTCGGACGGGGTGAGTTCGACGCCGGCGCCTATAAGCGCATTGCCAAGGGCGGCCGCGAAATCTGGATCCAGGCCACTTACAATCCGGTGTTCCACAACGCCAAGCCCTACAAGGTGGTGAAGTTCGCCAGCGACATCACGGCAGCCAAGATCAAGGCCAACGAGGATGGCGGCAAGCTCGATGCGATATCGCGATCGCAGGCGGTGATCGAGTTTACCCCTTCGGGCGAAATTCTGACGGCCAACGACAATTTCTGCAACGCGCTCGGTTACAGCCTCAAGGAAATTCAAGGCAGGCATCACAGCATGTTCTGCGAGCAGACTTACGTACAAGGCGCAGAATATGCCGAGTTCTGGAGAAAGCTGGCCGCAGGCGAGTTCATTTCCAACGAGTTCGTGCGCTACGGCAAGGGTGGCAAGGAGATCTGGATCCAGGCAGCCTACAATCCGATCCGCGACACCAGCGGCAGGGTCTACAAGGTCGTCAAGTTCGCGACCGACGTCAGCGAGCGCATGGGCGCAATCAAGGCGCTCGGCCTCGGGCTACAGGCGCTTGCCGAAGGCGACCTCACCCATCACTTGCCGACGCCCTTCGTTCCCAGCATGGAAGCGGTGCGCACCGACTTCAACGGCGCCATAGACCGGCTCTGCCGGGCAATGCAGACGGTCGGCGAAAATGCCAGCGCGATCGCGTCCGGCGCCCGCGAAATCCGCTCCGCCGCCGACGACCTGTCGAAGCGCACGGAGCAGCAGGCAGCCTCCGTCGAGGAAACCGCAGCCGCGCTCGATGAAATCACCACCACGGTCGCCGACTCCAGCCGCCGCGCCGAAGAGGCAGGCGGCTTGGTGGCCAAGACCAAGGCGGGCGCCGAGCGCTCCGGCGGCGTCGTCAGGAACGCCATCGGCGCGATGGACCAGATCGAACAATCCTCGCGCGAGATCTCCAACATCATCGGCGTGATCGACGATATCGCCTTCCAGACCAATCTTCTGGCACTGAATGCGGGCGTCGAGGCGGCCCGTGCCGGCGAGGCCGGCAAGGGCTTTGCCGTCGTCGCCCAGGAGGTGCGCGAACTCGCTCAGCGCTCGGCTCAGGCCGCCAAGGAAATCAAGGCGCTGATCACCGCTTCCAGCGGTCACGTCAAGAACGGTGTATCGCTCGTCGGGCAGACCGGGACCGCGCTCGAGGAAATTCTCGTCGAAGTTCAGGAGATCAACCTCAATGTCTCGGCCATTGTCGAGGCAGCCCGTGAGCAGTCGACGGGGTTGAAGGAGATCAACCAGGCCGTCAACTCCATGGACCAGGCGACCCAGCAGAACGCCGCCATGGTGGAAGAGAGCACCGCCGCCAGCCACAACATGTCACGCGAGGCCGAAGCCCTGCACGCGCTCCTCAGACAGTTCCGGATCGGCAACGAGACGGCGCAAACAGAGATGCCGCGCCACGGCGAGGAGCGCCAACAGACAAGCCGCATGCACACACCCGCGCGCGCCGTGCGCGGCGGACAACGACAGGCCCTCGCAGTCGCCTCATCGAGCGACGGATGGCAGAATTTCTGAGCGCAATCCCTGCACCCCGCACTCAGAAATAGGGGAAGGCGGCGACCGGTCGCCGCCTTCCCTCAAATCTTTGCAAGGCAAGGCATCGCCGCCACCTGGCGATTGAAAGCACCAGTCCTTGCCTCCCAATCTCGTATTGTCAGAAGCCCGGCGCGGAACCTGCTTACCGCTGCGTTCCTGATTAGTGGCGAGCCGATCGGATGCTGACGGGAAATGTCGGCGGATCGCTGCCAGCGGGTTCACCCCCGCCCGTTGCTCCAACAGACAAAATGAGCCGAAGACCGGCGCTTTTCTCAAGCTGCCTGCGGGCGCTTGATCTTCGATGCCGCTTCCAGAACCAGCGGGCTAAGGCCCTCGCCACCGCCATCGATATGCTGGAACAATTGCCTGCGCATGCGCGGCTCCCAGTACTTGTTGATATGCGTGGCAACGCCCTGGGCGGCTTCGTCCTGCGGCTGGCTCTTGAAGAAGGTGGCGATCTGGTTTGCCATGTAGATCAGCTTGGTGTTGGTGTCATGCGACATCGGCGACGGCTCCGGACTTGATGCGTTCGGCATGGGTGAAGATCTCGAATTCGTCGCCGCGCACCAGTGCCACCAGCGTCATGCCGGCGGCTTCCGCCGTGCTTATCGCCAGCGCCGTCGGCGCCGAGATGGCAATGATGACGGGACTGCCGACAATAGCGGTCTTCTGCACCATCTCGACGGAAACCCGGCTGGTGACGACGACAGCGCCGTCACATCCGTGAAATCCGGCACGGGCGGCGGCCCCCACGAGCTTGTCGAGTGCATTGTGACGGCCGACATCCTCGCGCACGGCAATCAGGCCCTTGCCCGGCACGTAGAACGCCGCGCCGTGCACCGCGCGCGTTTCGAAATGCAGCGGCTGCTGGCCGTTCAAGAGCGCGACCGCCTGAACGACGTCCTCCTGTGAAAGACGGAGTTTCGAGGCCGAGACGTCGGGTGTCGGTCGTACCGCCTGTTCGATCGATTCGATGCCGCAGAGACCACAGCCGACAGGCCCCGCCATGTGGCGGCGGCGCAGGCGCAGGACGTCGTTCTGCTCATCCTTGAGCGTAATCTGAAGGTCGATGCCGAGATTGCCCGACACTTCGTCGGCAACAGCCTCGATCGCCTCGATCTGGTCGGGTTCGGTGACGATGCCCTCCGTCAGGCTGAAGCCGACGGCGAAATCCTCTAGATCGCCGGGAGTGGCCATCATCACCGCATGGGTCGAGCCGCCGAAGGTGAACGCCACAGGCGTCTCCTGCGGAACGGCACGAGAGCCGTCCCGCAAGGTTCCAGCGCGCAGGACGGTTTCCGGCACGGTTTTCGACAGCTGGAATTTCGGCATGGATGGCCCGGACATGAAGACTACTCCGCGGCCTCCAGCTTGCCGGCGATCCGGCGCGACTGCCGCGCCTGTTCGTCATAGTCCTGCTGCCAGTCCGACGGCCCGTTGGACGGCATCACCTGAACCGCCGTCACCTTGTACTCAGGGCAATTGGTCGCCCAGTCGGAGAAGTCGGTCGTGATGACGTTTGCCTGTGTCGTCGGATGGTGGAAGGTGGTGTAGACCACGCCCGGCGCCACCCGATCGGTGATCAGCGAGCGCAACGTCGTCTCGCCGGCGCGGCTCGCAAGCCGGATCCAGTCGCCATCCCGGATGCCGCGCTGCTCTGCGTCATGCGGATGGATTTCCAGCCGGTCCTCCGCATGCCAGACGACGTTGTCGGTCCGCCGCGTCTGGGCGCCGACATTGTACTGGCTGAGAATACGACCGGTGGTGAGCAGCAGCGGGAAGCGCGGGCCGGTGCGCTCGTCGGTCGCAACATATTCGGTGCGGATGAACTTGCCCTTGCCGCGCACGAAGCCGTCGACATGCATGATCGGCGAGCCCTCGGGGTGCTTCTCATTGCAGGGCCACTGCACCGAGCCCATCTTCTCCAGGTAGTCGTAGGAAACGAGAGCGAAGCTCGGCGTCGTCGCCGCGATCTCGTCCATGATCTCTGAAGGGTGACGGTAGTTCCAGTTCATGCCCATGGCCTGCGCCAGCTTCTGGGTCACCTCCCAGTCGGCATAGCCGTTCTTCGGCGTCATGACCTTGCGCACCCGGTTGATGCGGCGCTCGGCATTGGTGAAGGTGCCGTCCTTTTCGAGGAAGGTCGAGCCCGGCAGGAACACATGCGCGTAGTTGGCCGTCTCGTTGAGGAAGAGGTCGTGCACGACGACGCATTCCATCGCCGCAAGGCCGGCGGCCACGTGCTTGGTGTCGGGGTCCGACTGCAGGATATCCTCGCCCTGGATGTAGATGCCCTTGAACGTGCCGTCGACGGCAGCGTCGAGCATGTTGGGAATGCGCAGGCCCGGCTCGTTGGAAATCTCGACGCCCCAGAGTTTTTCGAAGGTCTCGCGTGTCGCGTCGTCGGAGACATGGCGGTAGCCCGGCAGTTCATGCGGGAACGAGCCCATGTCGCAGGAGCCCTGCACGTTGTTCTGGCCGCGCAGCGGGTTCACGCCGACGCCGGGCCGGCCGATATTGCCGGTGACCATGGCGAGGTTCGCGATCGCCATGACCGTGGTCGAGCCCTGGCTGTGCTCGGTAACCCCCAGGCCGTAGTAGATCGCACCGTTTCCGCCGGTGGCAAACAGCCGGGCTGCACCACGCACGAGATCGGCGGGAACGCCGGTATAGGCTTCGGTCGCCTCGGGGCTGTGATAGGGCTCGGCGACAAAACTCGCCCAGTCCTCATATTCCGACCAGTCGCAGCGCTCACGGATGAACGCCTCGTCGGCAAGCCCTTCCGTGACGATGACATGCGCGATCGACGTCAGGATCGCGACGTTGGTGCCGGGCTTCAAAGGCAGGTGATAGGCGGCCTCCACATGCGGCGACCGCACGATGTCGGTGCGGCGTGGATCGATGACGATCAGCTTGGCGCCTTCGCGCAGCCGCTTCTTCAATCGCGAGCCGAAGACTGGGTGGCCATCGGTCGGGTTGGCGCCGATGATGACGGCCACATCGGTGAACTCGACCGAATCGAAGTTCTGCGTGCCGGCCGACGTGCCGAAGGCCTGGCCGAGGCCGTAGCCGGTCGGCGAGTGGCAGACGCGGGCGCAGGTATCGACATTGTTGTTGCCGAAACCGGCGCGCACCAGCTTCTGCACCAGATAGGTTTCTTCATTGGTGCAGCGCGAGGAGGTGATACCGCCGACCGATTCGCGGCCATACTGATACTGGATGCGGCGGAACTCGGCGGCCACATGCGCATAGGCCTCCTCCCACGTCACTTCGCGCCAGGGATCGGAGATCTTCTCGCGCACCATCGGGTTGAGGATGCGATCCTTGTGGGTCGAGTAGCCATAGGCAAACCGGCCCTTGACGCAGGAGTGGCCGCGGTTCGCCTGCCCATCCTTCCACGGCACCATGCGCACCAGTTCCTCGCCGCGCATCTCCGCCTTGAAGGAGCAGCCGACGCCGCAATAGGCGCAGGTGGTAACGACCGAATGCTCCGGCTGGCCGATCTCGATGACGGACTTTTCGGTGAGCGTGGCCGTCGGGCAGGCCTGGACGCATGCGCCGCAGGACACACACTCCGACGCCATGAAGTCTTCGGCCATGCCGGCCGACACGCGGCTGTCGAAACCGCGGCCGCCGATGGTCAGCGCAAACGTGCCCTGCACTTCCTCGCAGGCGCGCACGCACCGCGAACAGACGATGCACTTCGCCGGGTCATAGGTGAAGTAAGGATTGGACTCGTCCTTCGGCAGCCACTTGGCGTTGATCTCGCCGTTGTTGCGCGCCTTGACGTGGTTGTCGCCCTCGTAACCGTAGCGCACATCGCGCAACCCGACGGCACCGGCCATGTCCTGCAGCTCGCAATCGCCGTTGGCAGCACAGGTCAGACAGTCGAGCGGGTGGTCGGAAATATAGAGCTCCATCACCCCACGGCGAACGTCCTTCAGGCGCGGCGTCTGGGTCGAGACTTCGATGCCCGCGGCCACCGGCGTGGTGCAGGAGGCCGGCATGCCATTGCGCCCCTTGATCTCGACGAGGCAGAGCCGGCAGGAGCCGAAGGCGTCCATCATGTCGGAGGCGCAGAGTTTCGGCACCTCGATGCCGGCATCCATCGCCGCGCGCATGATCGACGTGCCCTCGGGTACCGTCACTTCGCGGCCGTCGATGGTCAGCGTCACCATGGTTTCAGAGCGAGAGGCAGGCGTGCCATAGTCGATTTCATGAATGAGAGACATGTCTGGCCTCCTTGGAATTCTTGTTCAAGGACGTCGCGTCCGCCACCATCGGCACCGATGCAAGCATCCGCCCCTCATCCGGCTGCCGCCACCTTCTCCCCGCGAGCGGGGCGAAGGGAAATGCCGCACCCTTCACCTTCGCTTCTGAAGCCATGTGGGCCTCGTACCCTCTCCCCGCCTGAGGGGAGAGGGTTAGGGTGAGGGGCAAGTTTCGATGTGCAGCAACCATCATTCCGCAGCCTCCGCGATCGGAGCCGGCTGAAAATCATCCGGAAAATGCGTCATGGCGCTGACGACGGGATAGGGGGTGAACCCGCCGAGCGCGCAGAGCGAACCGAACTTCATGGTGTTGCAGAGATCGGCGAGCAGTTCGCGGTTCTTCTCCGGCTCGATGCCGGCAGCGATCTTGTCGGCCACCTCGACGCCGCGGGTCGAGCCGATGCGGCAGGGCGTGCACTTGCCGCAGCTTTCGATGGCGCAGAACTCCATGGCGAAACGCGCCTGCTTCAGCATATCGGCGGTGTCGTCGAAGACGACGATGCCGGCATGGCCGATCAGCCCGTCGCGGGCGGCGAAGGCTTCGTAGTCGAAGGGCGTGTCGAACAGCTTACGTGGGAAATAGGCGCCGAGCGGACCGCCAACCTGCACCGCCTTGACCGGCCGGCCGCTCGCCGTGCCGCCGGCGATATGGTCGATGATCTCGCCGAGCGCCAGGCCGAAGGCGGTCTCGAACAGGCCGGAGTGCTTGACGTTGCCGGCGATCTGGATCGGGATCGTGCCGCGCGAACGGCCCATGCCGAAGTCGCGGTAGAAGTCCGCCCCCTTGTCCATGATCACGGGCACGGAGGCGAGAGAGATCACGTTGTTGATGACGGTCGGACAGTCGAACAGGCCCTTGTGTGCCGGCAAGGGTGGCTTTGCCCTGACGATGCCGCGCTTGCCCTCGAGGCTGTTCAAGAGCGCCGTTTCCTCGCCGCAGACATAGGCGCCCGCGCCGGTGCGCACTTCCATGTCGAAGGCGCGGCCGGAGCCGAGCACCGACGGCCCGAGCACGCCGGCCCGTCGCGCGATCTCGATCGCTTGCGCCATCGTGGCGATCGCATGCGGATATTCCGAGCGGGTGTAGATGAAGCCCTTGGTCGCACCGGTCGCGAGGCCCGCGATCGCCATGCCTTCGATCAAGACGAAGGGATCGCCCTCCATGATCATCCGGTCGGCAAAGGTGCCGCTGTCGCCCTCGTCGGCGTTGCAGACGATGTATTTGCGCCCGCCCGTCGCTTCGAGGACGGTCTTCCACTTGATGCCGGTCGGGAAACCGGCGCCGCCGCGGCCGCGAAGGCCGCTCTCGGTCACCTGGGCAACGATTGCCGTGGGCTCCAGGGCGATGGCGTTCTCAAGGCCGCGCAGACCGCCGTGCGCGCGGTAGTCGTCGAGCGATACCGGATCGATGACGCCGCAGCGCGCGAAGGTCAGCCGTGTCTGCTGCTTCAGAAAGGGAATGTCTTCGGTTTTACCAAGACAGAGCGCGTGACCTCTACCTTCAACAAGCCCGGCATCGATGAGCGAGGCGACGTCGCGCGCCTTGACCGGCCCATAGGCGACGCGGCCTTCAGGCGTCTCCACCTCGACCAGCGGCTCGAGCCAATGCAGGCCGCGCGAACCGTTGCGCACGATGGTGACATCGAGGCCGTGCGCGGCGATCGCATCTTCGATCGCCTTCGCCACCCTGTCGGCACCAAGCGCCAGGGCTGCGGCGTCGCGGGGAATGTAGATCTTCACGCTCATCGGCGCGCCTCCGCAACAAGCGCGTCGAGATCGTCGGCATCGACCCGGGCATGCACCTCTCCGTCGAACATCGCGGAGGGTGCGCAGGAACAGAGCCCGAGACAGTAGACCGGCTCCAGCGTCACCGCGCCATCGGGCGTCGTCTCGTGGAAATCGATGCCGAGCAGGCGCTTGGCGCGCTCGGCCAGCTGGTCGCCACCCATCGACTGGCAGGCCTCGGCGCGACAGAGCTTCAGCACATGCCGGCCGGCCGGGTGTTCGCGAAAGTCATGGTAGAAGGAAAAGACGCCGTAGACCTCGGCGCGCGACAGGTTGAGTTCGCGCGCGATCACCGGCAGACAGTCCTGCGGCACGTAACCGAATTCCTGCTGGATCTCATGCAGGATCGGCAGCAGCGGCCCTTCAAGCCCCTTCAGGTCCTCGACGATCGCAAGCGTGCGCCCGGAAACGTCGCCACGCGGCTGGTGAATGTTCACTCGGGGAGCCCTCCCGGCTCGCGGGCTGAAGCGCCAATCTACGGATCGCGCTCAGCTCCAATTGGCATCGCCCGGGAAGGCCGTTCCTCCGCGTCCTTTCCCATGAGCGAAAAGCTTCGCGCTTCTCGCCGGAAGGGTCAATAAGGCTGTTTCGTTGATTGATAGAAAAAATCTATTGAACCTGATTCCGCTCGCCGAGAATGCGGGCTTCATGCAAAAGCGCCGATACCAGCGGCGTGAACGGCTCACGATGCGTCGCAACCAGACCAACCGTGTGATGCGCGTCCGGTTCAACGATCGGGATCATCCGGATATCTTCGTGAAAGCCGAATGATTTCGCGACGTTGAAGGGCATGATGCTGGCCCAGCGGCCGGTGCGTACATGCGAGAAGAGCACGATCATCGAGTTCGATTCGAGCGTCGGCTCGGCAACGGCGCCAGCCTCGGAAAAATGCTGGTTGATGATGCGGCGGTTCTGCATATCGGCGGTCAATAGACAAAGCCGAATGGCGCTAACCTCCTTCCACGTCACGGTTTCGCGATCGGAAAGCGGCGTTCCGGCGGCCGTGACGAGATGATAGCGCTCGATTTGCAGCGGAACGCTGGTGACGCGCCCGAGCGGCTCGTTCTCCAGATAAGTGAGGCCGGCATCGATCTCGAGGTTTTCGAGCAGCGCCAGGATCTGCAGCGACGTGGTCGACAGCACCGAGAATGTCACGTCGGGATGCTTCTCCTGAAACGGCGCGGTGATCATCGGCACCATGGCAAGCGTCGTCGGGATCGCTGCCAGCCGGATATGTCCGGACAGGCCCTTGCGCGCCGTGCGCATTTCCTCGCGCATGGTGCGGGCATCGCCGACGATGCGGCGCGCCCATTCGAGCACCCGCTGCCCCTCGGGCGTCAGGCCCTGGAAACGGGAACCGCGGCTGACGAGCATCACGCCGAGCTGGTCCTCGAGCTGGCGGATCGCCGCCGACAGCGTCGGTTGGGTCACGCCGCATTCGACTGCGGCCCGGCCGAAGTGCCTTTCGCGGGCCAGAACCAGAAACATTTCCAGCTTGTCGATCATGCCGAACCTTTGGTGTTCTTGGTTTTTCCCCTCACCCTAGCCCTCTCCCCGCACGCGGGGAGAGGGGAC
>UBXV01000028.1 GCA_900469625.1 Hyphomicrobiales bacterium | reverse complement strand
GGCCTGAAGTTCAGCCGGGCGGCAATGGCGCTGCCGATCGCGACGACGGCGGCGATGCCGGCGAGCGCAAGTGCCAGCGACGCGGTAAACACGAAGGCTGCCAGCGTGATGGTAATGGCCACGGCCGTAAAGAGAACAGAACGTATGCTTTGCATGATCGTCACCTTTCTGGCTCCGATGTGGGTGTTGCCGCCGCCGCTTGCAAGAGGGGTGCGGCGGTTCGCCTCGCCTTGCGGAAAAAATGAAAGGCGGGCACAACTGCCGCATGACAAAATCGATCGAACATCACCCCGTTCGCCTGCGCCGTTCGGTGCTCTCGGTGCCTGCCGACAATGCCCGCGCACTGGTGAAGGTTTCGCAGCTGGCAGTCGATGCCGCAATCTACGACCTCGAGGATGCGGTGACGCCCGAGCGCAAGGCCGAGGCCCGGGTCGGGCTCGTTCGCCATCTCGTCGAAAACCGGCCGGATTGCGAGATCGTCATCCGCATCAACGCGCTCGGATCGGGTTTCGGCCAGGATGACCTGGCAGCGGCTCTTTCGGCAAAGCCCGATGCAATCCTTTTGCCGAAGGTCGAAAGCCCTGGCGATATCCAGATCGCCGCCGACTGGCTGGCGGACAACGATGCGCCGGAGGATGTGCGCCTCTGGGCGATGATCGAGACGCCGCGCGGCGTCGTCAATGCGCCTGCGATTGCCGAGACCGGCCGCACTTTTGGCGGCAGGCTCGATTGTTTCGTCGTCGGTCTCAACGACCTGCGCAAGGAAACCGGGGTTCCCGACCGTCCGGGTCGGCCTTACCTGATCCCCTGGCTGATGCAGATCCTGCTCGCAGCCCGCGGCAGCGGTCTCGATGTCATCGACGCGGTGTTCAACGACTTCCGCGACGCGGATGGCTTCGACGAGGAGTGCCGCCAGGGGCGCGACATGGGCTATGACGGCAAGATGCTGATCCACCCGTTGCAGATCGGCCCGGCCAACGAGCGCTTCGGCGTCGAGCAGGCCGCCGTCGACGAGGCGCGCGCCATCATCGCCGCCTTCGCGCTTAATGAGAACGCCGACAAGGGTGTCATCAATCTTCATGGCAGGATGATCGAGCGGCTTCATCTCGATCAGGCCCTGAGGCTCGCCGCCAAGGCGGCCACGATTGAAAAACGAAAGGCAAGATTTTGAAACTTTACCGCTTCCTCACCGGCCCCGACGATGCGTCCTTCTGCCATAAGGTAACGGCGGCGCTGAACCAGGGCTGGTCCCTGCACGGCTCGCCGACCTACGCCTTCAATGCGGATAAGCAGTACATGCAGTGCGGGCAGGCTGTCTTCAAGGAGGTCGAAGGCAAGGATTATAATCCCGACATCAAGCTGTCGGAGCAGTAAGGCGGGCCGTCAGGCCCGTTAGGCCCCCACCCTTGCCTCTCCCCGAAGGCGGGAGAGGCGACGCGGGCGAAAGCTCCGTCGTCACGTGGTATCGTCCCTCTGCGGGGATGCTTTTCAGAGAAGCGATGCCGCGGTGTTTCTTCTCCCCGCTTGCGGGGAGAAGGTGCGGGCGGCGGATGAGGGGCAAAGTGAATAGGCGAGCCTGTCAGTTGCCCACGTGCTCGACGCTTGCCTCGATCCGTTCCATGTCATCGTCGGACAGACCGAAATGGTGGCCGATCTCGTGGATCAGCACATGGGTGATGATGTCACCCAGCGTTTCCTCGTTTTCCGCCCAATAGTCGATGATCGGCCGGCGATAAAGGGTGATCCGGTTCGGAAATTCGCCCGTCTCCATGGTGAAACGTTCGGTGATGCCGCGCCCCTCGAACAGGCCGAGCAGGTCGAACGGCGTTTCCAGCGCCATGTCCTCGAAGACGTCGTCGCTGGGAAAATCGGCAACCTCGATGATGAGGTCGGTCGTCAGCTTGCGGAACTCCTGCGGCAGGTGGCCGTAGGCTTCCACTGCGAGCTGTTCGAATGTCGTAAGTGTCGGTGCGTGGCGTTCCCGCCAATCATCGGTCTGGTCAATGCGGGCCATAGGCACTCCTTGTTGTCCTCCATATAGCGATTTTGCCTTTATTTTTCGAGTGTTGAATTCCGGCCGCAAGGATCAAGGAATAAATTCTTAAATTTGGCTGTTGACTCCTCCGGGCAGCTCTGGAATCTATAAGAACATAACAGGAACATCTTATATGGGAGTTGACCGTCATGGCCGATAACGCCGTGCAGCGGGAGACCGTTCTTTCGCTTCGCGAAACCATAGCGCGGATCGAGAACCGCAGGCTTGCGGGGGTCGTGAAGACGGTCAAGGCGGCCGATCCCGCGGGCTTTCGGCTGAGGCAAGAAGGCACTCCGGCATCCGGCCGCAAGGTCCTGCCGCTCGGTATTCCGGACCTCGACGATCTCCTCGAGGGCGGGCTGCCGCTCGAGGGCATGACGGAGATCCGCAATGCGCAGACGCGCGATGCCGGCGCTGCAGCCGGGTTTGCCACCGCGCTCGGTGCCCTCTGTCAGCGGGCGCGCCAGCAAAAGGGCGATGACGGAGCGCCGGTGCTGTGGATCAGCCAGTCGCTGGCCTCGACCGAGGCGGGCCTGCCCTATGGTCTCGGCCTCAGCGCATATGGGCTCGACATTCGCAGCCTGATCCTCAGCCTGCCACGCACCGTCAAGGACGCGCTCTGGATTGCCGAGACGGCGCTTTCCGTTTCGGCCTTCTGTGCCGTTATTCTGGAAATTCGCGGCAATCCGGCGTCGCTCGCCTTGAGCGAAAGCCGGCGCCTGCATGTTCGTGCCCGCGCCGGCCGCATTCCGCTTCTGCTTCTGCGCCAGTCCGGCCACGAGGAGGCAAGCAGCGCCTTCTTCCGGCTTCATATCGAACCGGCGCCCGCCCGCGAGCGCCCCCTTCCTGACGGCTCGATGCTTTGCGGCAGCATCGGCCATCCCGTCTTTCACGTCATTGCCGAAAAAAGCAGGTCTCCTGCTCCCGTCGGCCTCTTCCTGGAGTGGAATCCCCATGACCGCCGCTTTTACCCCGTCGAGCCCTTGCCAGCCGCTGCTGCGGCAGATCCAGAACCAGCGCATTCTGTCGCTCGACTTTCCGCATCTTCCGGCCGACCGGGTGGCGCGGAGCCGCTGGGGCACCTCCTGGCTTTCCCGCGGGCGTCCTGAGCATCCGCCCGTCGTCTTTGCCGACCGGGTCCGGAATGCCATGCGCCTGGTGGCGCTCGACGGCCTTGCCGAAAAATCCGGGTTCCAGCTGGGCCAGGGCGTTGCCGAGGCGCGGGCCATGTGCCCCGAGGTCGATGTGCTGCCGGCCGACCGGGCGGCGGATCGCGCCCTTCTCGAAGGGCTCGCCGACTGGTGCAGCCGCTATACGCCGCTGGTGGCGCTCGACGGCGAAAGTGGCCTTTATCTCGATATTACCGGCTGCGCCCATCTTCTCGGCGGAGAGAAATCGCTTCTCGACGACCTGCTGGCGCGGCTCTTTCATCTGGGCATCGAAGCGCGCGCGGCGATCTCGTCTTCGGCCGGGCTCTCCTGGGCCGTGGCACGCTTCGGCACGCAGGGCGTGATTGCTGCGGAAGAGGCTGCGGGCGTGCTGGCGCCGCTGCCGATGGCAGCCCTCAGGCTTCCGGCCGAGACGATCGAGACGCTCGGCCGGGTCGGGCTCAAGCAGGTCGGCGACATCATCGAGGCGCCGCGGGCACCGCTCGCCCGCCGCTTCGGATCCATGCTGCTCCTGCGCCTCGATCAGGCGATGGGGCTGGAGGACGAGCCGCTTTCGCCGCGGCTTCCCGTCGCCAGCCTCTCGGCCGAGCGCCGGCTTTCGGAGCCGGTCCAGGGCGAGGACGATATTCTTGTTCTCACGCAGGAGCTGGCGGCACGGCTGAAGCCGGAACTGGAAAAGCGCGGGCAGGGCGGGCGGCTGTTCGAGCTCCTGCTTTTCCGGGTCGATGGCCGGGTCTTCCGCATTGCTGCGGGAACGTCTTCGCCGTTGATCGAACCGGGCCGCATCGCCGGCCTCTTCCGCGAGCGGCTGCAAGCGGTCCATGACGATCTCGATGCCGGTTTCGGCTTCGAGATCCTGCGATTGTCGGTGCCCAGAAGCGAAAAATACGAGGTGATGCAGGAGGATTTTTCCGGCACGCCGGATCGTGAGCGACCGCTTGCTGCCTTTGCCGACAGGGTCATGGCACGGCTGGGGGCGGAAAGCCTGTTTGTGCCCGTATTGTCCGAGAGCCACATGCCGGAGCGGGCTGCGGTTTTTCAGCCGCTTGCGGATGTGGAGATGCTGAAGACCTTGGGAGAGGCTGTCTGCGCCGTCCCGGCCGCGCTTCTGGCAACCTCCGCCCGGCCGCAGCGGCTGTTTCAAAGTCCGGAACCGGTGGAGGCGGTGGCCGAGGTGCCGGAGGGGCCACCCAGAAGCTTTCGCTGGCGGCGCAGCCTGCACCGTATCGCACGCGCCGAGGGCCCGGAACGGATCGCGGCCGAATGGTGGGTCGATGGCGAGACGGCGGCCGAGCGGGATTATTTCCGGGTGGAGGACGAGAGAGGCCGGCGGTTCTGGCTGTTTCGCGAAGGCCATTATGGCGGGCCGACGCAGCCGCGCTGGTTCATGCATGGGGTCTTCGCATGAAAACGCCCTATTTCGAGATTGGCGCCTGGTCGAATTTCTCCTTCCTCGAAGGCGCCTCCCATCCGGGTGAAATGATCGTTGCCGCCAGTCGCCTTGGCCTCACGGGTCTCGGCATTGCCGATCGCAATACGGTGGCAGGCGTGGTGCGCGCCCATGCGCAGGCGAAGGTAGAGGGATATGCCTTCCAGCCCGGCGCCCGCCTTTCCTTCACGGACGATATCCCGGATGTGCTTGCCTATCCGCGCAATCGCCGGGGCTGGGGCAATCTCTGCCGCATGCTGAGTGCGGGCAACCTGCGCTCGACCAAGGGCGACTGCACGCTCTACGAGGCCGATCTTGTCGAATGGGGCGAGGATATTCTTCTTGCCGTCGTCCCCGATCCGGTGATCGGTGCACCGGAGGCCAACAAACTCTCGGCGTTCCTGAAGCGGCTGAAGCCGCAGTTTGCCGACCGGCTCTATCTGGCGCTGGTGCCGCGCTATGACGGCTTCGACCAGCTTGTCTTTGCCGGGCTTGCCACCATCGCCCGCAACGCGGACACGCGTCTGATCGCCACCAACAGCCCGCTGTTCCACGGGCCGGCACGCCGGCCGCTCGCCGATATCGTCACCGCCATCCGCGAGCACGTGACGGTGGCGCAGGCAGGATACAGGCTCCAGGCAAATGCCGAACGACACCTGAAACCGCCGGCGGAAATGGCGCGGATCTTTCGCGACTACCCGCAAGCGATCGACAATACCGGGCATTTTTTTCGCCGGTTGAAGTTCAACCTGCTGGAGCTCGAATATCAATATCCCGACGAGAGTTTTGCCGGCGAAACGACGACCGAGACGCTCAGGCGACTGACCATGGAAGGCGCCCATGTGCGCTATCCGCAGGGCATTCCCGAGAAGGTCTCGACCCAGATCGAGTACGAGCTCGGTCTGATCGCCGACAAGCGCTACGAGCCCTATTTCCTGACCGTGCGCAACATCATGGTGTATGCGCGCAGCGTCGACATTCTCTGCCAGGGGCGCGGGTCGGCGGCGAATTCGACGGTCTGCTATTGTCTTGCCATCACCGAAGTCGATCCGCTTTCGACGACCCTGCTCTTCGATCGCTTCCTGTCTACCGAGCGCGACGAGCCGCCGGATATCGACGTCGATTTCGAGCACGAGAAGCGCGAAGAGGTCATCCAGCATATCTATCGGACCTACGGCAAGGAACATGCAGGGCTGACCGCCGCCGTCATCAGCTACCGGGCGCGCTCGGCCGGCCGCGAAACGGCAAAGGCCTTCGGCTTTTCGGAGGACGTGCAGTCGGCGCTTGCCGGTTCGGTGTGGGGCTGGTCGGCCGCCGACCTGTCGGAGCGGGAAGCCAAGGCCGCCGGCCTCGACACCAAGGATCCGACGACGGTGCGGGTGCTCGACTATGCCACCGAGCTGATGAGTTTTCCTCGCCATCTTTCCCAGCATGTCGGTGGTTTCGTCATCACCCGCGACCGGCTCGACGAGGTGGTGCCGATCATGAACACGGCGATGCCCGATCGCTACATGATCGAGTGGGACAAGGACGATCTCGATACCCTCAAGATCCTGAAGATCGACATTCTGGCGCTCGGCATGCTGACCTGCATCGCCCGTGCCTTCAAGCTTCTCGACCGGCATTACGGCGTGAAAACGGACCTGCATACGCTCTACAAGGATGAGCAGAAGGCCGTCTACGACATGATCTGCCGGGCCGATACGATCGGCGTCTTCCAGATCGAGAGCCGGGCGCAGATGAGCATGCTGCCGCGGCTCAGGCCCCGCATCTTCTATGACCTCGTCATCGAGGTGGCGATCGTGCGGCCGGGACCGATCCAGGGCAACATGGTGCATCCCTATCTGAAGCGTCGGGAGCAGCGGGATAAAAAAATACCGATCGAATATCCGAGCAAGGAACTGGAAGCGGTTCTGGAGCGGACTTTGGGCGTGCCCTTGTTCCAGGAGCAGGCGATGCAGATCGCCATCACCGCGGCGAAGTTCACGCCCGGACAGGCCGACCAGCTCAGGCGGGCGATGGCGACCTTCAAGCGGACCGGCACCATTCACACCTTCCAGCAAAGGATGGTCGAGGGCATGGTCGACAATGGCTATGATCGGGATTTCGCCGAGCGCTGCTTCAAGCAGATCGAAGGGTTTGGCGAATACGGCTTTCCGGAAAGCCATGCGGCCTCCTTCGCCTTGCTCGTCTACGTTTCCTGCTGGCTGAAGACCTATTATCCCGACGTCTTCTGTGCGGCGCTGTTGAACTCGCAGCCGATGGGCTTTTACGCGCCCGCACAATTGGTGCGGGACGCGCGTGAACATGGGGTGCGGGTGCTGCCGGTCGACATCAACCATTCCGACTGGGATTCGAGCCTCGAAAAGGGCGGGCACGACAGGCGCGCGGTGGAGCCACGCCATCGTGACATGCTGGGTGTGATCAGGACGGACAAGGCCGTCCGTATCGGCTTCAGCCTGGTCAAGGGGCTGCGGGAGGCCGAGATCGTCGACAAGCTCGTCGCCCATCGCGGCGCCGGCTACAGTTCGGTTCGCGATCTCTGGCTGCGTTCCGGATTGCCGCGCTCAGTGCTGGAGAAGCTCGCCGATGCCGATGCGTTTCGCTCGATCGGGCTCGATCGGCGCAACGCGCTCTGGGCGGTCAAGGCGCTGGACGAGAAAAGTGCGGCCGAGCGGCTGCCGCTGTTCGAACAGGCGGCGCAGGACGAATTCCAGCTGGAGCCGCCGGTGTCGCTGCCGGTGATGCTGGAGGGCGAGCAGGTGATCAACGACTACCGTTCGCTCACCTTCTCGCTGAAGGCGCATCCGGTTTCCTTCCTGCGGGCGGAGCTTTCGGCGCAGGGACTGGTGGAAAGCCGCGCGCTGGCCACCGCACCCGTCGGCCGCAGGGTGACGGTTGCCGGGCTGGTGCTCGTTCGCCAGCGCCCGGGCTCGGCCAAGGGCGTGATCTTCATGACCATCGAGGACGAGACCGGGGTCGCCAACGCCATCGTCTGGCCGAAGGTCTTCGATCAGTATCGGCCGGTGGTCATGGGCGCGCGTCTCGTCAAGATCCGCGGTCGGCTTCAGCGCGAAAGCGAGGTCATCCATGTGGTGGCGGAGTATATCGAGGACATGACCCCGATGCTCGGGCTTCTGCGCAAGGAAGAGCGTCATTTCGGCGCCAACGAACGCGCCGACGAGGCGCTGCGTCCGACGGCCGATGCCCGTGAGAAGAAGGTGCTGAAGGAGCTGCGGCTGGCGGCTGCCCGCCGCGCTGCCGGCAGTGGCGAGCAGGTCGGCGCAACGGAGGTTGCCGGTGTCATGCCGAAGGGGCGCAATTTCCATTAGCGGCAGGCAGTGGCGGCGGTCCTTGATGGACGACGGGCTGGACGAGGCTTGGACGGCTGATCTCCTGCACACCCGATATCCTGTGCGCTTGCGGCACGGTGTTTCCAGGCCGGATTTCCGCTGCGCTCGCCTGGCCTCTTCAATCGGTTGCAGCGAGGCCTTCCGCCTCATCGTCGCCAGCCCGCCTTTTCGACAGGCCTTGAAAGACCTTCTTTTCGCCACTGTCCCCCGGTTTTCGGCGAGTGCCCGCGCGCTGGCGTCGCAACTGTGTAAAAATGTCGCAGCCTGCCAATGGCGCTCCGTCGAAATCCACAGGCGGAGGTGTCAGCCGTCTTGCGCTAATATTATGAAAATACGATGTTTTTTGTCATGTTTAGATTCGTTCTAATCCATACGCGATTTTCGCTCGCGGACATTTTTGTTGACAATAAATATCCTCTTTTGCTTTATGAGCGAATTCAGGACGTTGCGTATCACAGGCAAGACGACATGCTGGTTTGCAGCTGCAATTTCATCACGGAAAAAGAGATCGAGGATACGATTGTCGGCCTCCTCGACGAGGACTGTTGGCAGCTGATCGTGCCGGCGAAAGTCTATCACGCGATGGAAAAACGTGGCCGCTGCTGCGGTTGTTTCCCCAATGTCGTCGACATCATCATCCGCACCACCGAGCAGTATCACGGCCGTCGCGACTCGACGGATGTCGAGATATTTGATTTCATGACCCGCCTCAAACAATTCCATGAGGATAACCGGAGGGCGGATCTTGAAAGGCGACAAAAAGGTCATCGAGCAGCTTAACGAAGCGCTCTATCTCGAACTCGGTGCCGTCAACCAGTACTGGCTGCATTTCCGCCTTCTCGAAGATTGGGGCTACACGCTCCTCGCAAAGAAGGAACGTGCCGAGTCGATCGAAGAAATGCACCATGCCGACAAGCTCGTGGCGCGCATCATCTTCCTCGAAGGCCATCCGAACCTGCAGACGGTCGGGCCGCTGCGTATCGGCCAGAACGTCAAGGAAGTGCTGAAGGCGGACCTTGCCGGCGAATACGACGCCCGCACGGCCTACAAGAAATCCCGCGACATCTGTCATGAGGCCGGAGACTACGTCTCCATGAAGCTGTTCGAAGAGCTGTTGGCCGATGAGGAAGGCCATATCGACTTCCTCGAAACCCAGCTCGAGCTTCTGGAGAAGATCGGCGAAGAGAAATACGGCCAGCTCAATGCCGCGCCGGCCAACGAAGCCGAAGTCGACTGAGCATCGCACCTGTTCACGCCAAAAGGCCGCCGATCACCTCGGCGGCCTTTTCCATGTCCGGGCCTTGATCCTTTTGGCCGCCGCAGCACGTTCGCCGCACTGGTGTGCCCTGGCACCAGACCTCGAGGATGCCTGCCGCAATCACGTCCTTCCTCCAGCATATGCATGCGAAACCTTCGCGCGATGGCGGCGATGCATGGCGGTGATGGCGACCGACGAGTCGACCATCGCCACAAGCGAGAAAAGGGGATGGCGCGCTGTTTGACACGGCGTGGCGGGTTTCCGCTTCAAGCGGCCCGCGCGTGTCCGGAAACTGCGGATCGGTTTCCGTCAGGAAAACCTGAAAACAAGGAATGAGGGTGTTTCCGCTCAAGGTCGGAAGAGCTCACGGGATCCCTTGGGAGCGGCCGGCCCTGCGATGCCAAGAGAGGCGACACAGCGGCCCGGGCTGATCCGGCACCCCGGGCGGGATCGAAGTGGAACCTCGGCAGGGCGGTCCCGGTGATGGCGTGCGCTAGAAACTGCGGCTTGCGCTTCCAGCGCCCGTCGCCCGGGGCGATGACGAACGGCAGCCCGCCTGCCGTTTCCGTCGATCGGGCGCGAACCGCTGTGCCGTGCTCCGGCCAGCGGATCAGGCGGACAGATGCGCGAAGGTGGCGACGACCTCTTCGTAGACCTTGCGCTTGAAAGGCACGATCATGCCGGGCAGGTCGCGCATCGGCTTCCAGTCCCAGGCGTCGAATTCCGGCTCATGGCCGCCCGGCGGCGGGTTGATGGCGATTTCGCTTTCGTCGCCCTCGAAGCGGAAGGCGTACCAGCGCTGCGTCTGGCCGCGAAACTTGCCCTTCAGGCCGATGCCGATCAGGTGCGCAGGCAGGTCGTAATTGATCCAGCCCGGCGCTTCGGCGAGCAGAGACACCGTGCGCATGCCCGTCTCTTCGTAGAGTTCCCGATAGGCGGCCTTCAGAGGGTCCTCGCCCTTGTCGATGCCGCCCTGAGGCATCTGCCATTGCTGCGGCGATCCGTCATATTCGGAATTGCCGACAGCAATGCGGTGGCCGGCCCAGACGAGGCCGGCACGGTTGAGTACCATCACGCCGACGCAGGGGCGATAGGGCAGGTCTTCCGCCCGCACGGGCGTGTCTTTGTGTTTGCTCATTCGCTGTCCTCTCCTCGGTCAAAGTCGACGCGCCGCCTGGTCGCAGTGGCGCGGTCCTCCAAATGTTCGAACCGTTTCGATGTCTCATCGCACCCCGATTGCCGGTCTGCAACGGTTTCCTGCCATTCGCCATCGAAGCCGGCCTCCGGACGGGAGGTAGACGTGAGCGCGGGCCGCTCTCCTCATGCTCTGTCCGATCCGAGGAACGGGGCATGGAGCGTTCGGTTTCACCGGTCGACATCGTGGCCGCCCAAGCTCTGCCCGGCGCCTATCGCTGCTGCGGATCCTTCACCAGCGCGGAAACGCCAACGATCTCGATGCCGCGCCCTTGCGCCTCGCCGACCCATTGGGCGATCGCAGCGACGCTCTCGTCGAAGGCCGATGCGACGCCGATCGCGGTGCCGTTGCGCCGGGCGATGCGTTCCAGTTCGTCGAGCTTCTTCAGGATCGCGCTGCGGCTGAGCTCGCTGTCGACGGTCATGTCGGCAAAGCCGTGGGGAACGTCGAAGGCGCCCGCGAGCTTGCCGGACAGCGATTGCGCCGAGGTGCCGTCGTCGAGGAAGAGCACGCCGCGCTTGCCGAGGTCGCGCATGACCGGCTCCAGCGCATCGGCATCGGAAAGGAAGCGCCCGCCGAGATAGTTCATGATGCCGGTATAGTTGGTGATCTGCGCCATGCTCTTGTGCAGCGCGGCCAGATTCTTCGTCGCACCGGCAGACAGCCGCAGCGCGTTCGGTCCGGGGTCGTTGTCGGGATAGTCGAAGGGCTCCATCGGGATCTGCAGCAGGATCTCGTGGCCGCCGCGTCTTGCCTCCTGCATCCAGCGCTGCAGGCTGTTGCCGGCAGCGGCAAAGGCGAGCGTGACATCCGGCGGCAGGTCGCGGATGGCCTTCTGCGTGCCCGTCTGGCTGAGGCCGAGGCCACCGACGACAAGGGAGATGCGCGTGCCGCGCGCGCCCGACCACGGGCGGGCATATTGGTCCATCGGCCGCAGCCCGTCTGCGCCGATGATCGGCAGCCGGCCCGCCTTGTCGTCTTCGAGAAGATCGTCATTCGGCAGGGCGGCCATGCGCGCGTCCTGGCCGCGGGTCGGCCCGACATTGATCAGCGCAGGCCCGCTGCCGTCGCGCTGGCGCGGCGTGAACTTGGTGACGGTGGCACCGTCATTGGTCAGGGTTTGCTCGACGTTTGCGCCGGAGAAGGCGCTGCCCGGCTTCAGCGTGCCGCCCCTGGTATTGGACGCCTGGCCGCTTGTCGGATTGGGTGCCTTGTCCGCCATCTGCGCGTGCTCCGCCGGTGTGGCTTCGACGGGCGTCGAGGGTTGCCTGCGCAAGCCGTCGGGCGAAATGACGTTCCAGGCGGAGAGGCCGATTGTGCAAACGGCAAAGATGCCGACGAGGGAATAGCCGATAAGACGACGGCGGTCGCGCTTTGGCGCGGGCTTTACCCGGCGGTTCTGGCCAAGGGGGGCATTGAGATCTGTTCCCAAACGGAGCCTCGGTCGACCTGAAGGAGCGTTGCCGGTGAGGGATGCGCCGTTTTTCGAGAATCATCTGATATCGACAGCACCTGCTGCCGACATAGTATAAAGGCGCCGGGTTGACCAGCCCGGCGCCTTCGAAGGCTTACTTCTTGAGTTCGGCCTGTTCCGGGCTTGCCGGGAAGGCCTTGTCGGACTTCTTGCCGCGCAAGAGGTCGAGCGCGTAGTTGAGCTGCAGGTCGTCCTTGGTTTCCGGCGGCACATAGGCGACCGAGCCGGAACCTTCGTCGGTCTCGCTCTGTCCCTGGATGTGACCGCGCAGATCGGATTCGCCCTGGGCTTCCACCTTGCCGAGCAGTTCCGGCGGCAGCGGCTGTTCGACCTTGATGTCGGGCGTGATGCCCGTACCCTGGATCGATTTGCCCGACGGCGTGTAATAAAGCGCCGTCGTCAGGCGCAATGCGCCGGCTTCGCCGAGCGGAATGATCGTCTGGACAGAGCCCTTGCCGAAGGAACGCGTGCCGAGAACGGTCGCGCGCTTCAGGTCCTGCAGGGCGCCGGCAACGATTTCCGATGCGGAGGCCGAGCCGCCGTTGACGAGAACGATGACCGGCTTGCCGTCGGTCAGGTCGCCAGGGGTGGCGTTGAAGCGGCGGGTCTCGTCCGGATTGCGGCCACGGGTCGAAACGACCTCGCCACGTTCCAGGAAGGCGTCGGACACGTTGATCGCCTGGTCGAGCAGGCCGCCCGGGTTGAGGCGCAGGTCGAGCACATAGCCCTTGAGCTTGTCGGCCGGCACGTCCGCCTTGATCTTCTCGATGCCCTTCTTCAGGTCGTCGTAGGTCTTCTCGGTGAACGAGATCACGCGCAGGTAACCGACATCGCCTTCGGTGCGGAACTTGACGGCGCGAACGGCGATGACGTCACGCACGATCGACAGTTCGATCGGCTTGTCGGCGCCCTTGCGCAGGATCGTCAGTTTGATCGGGGTGCCGACAGCGCCCCGCATTTTTTCAACCGCGTCTTCAAGCTTCAGGCCACGCACGTCCACGCCATCGATCTTGGAAATGAAGTCGCCGGCGAGCACGCCGGCACGGGCCGCAGGCGTGTCGTCGATCGGGCTCGTCACCTTGACGAGGTCGTCTTCCATCGTCACTTCGATGCCGAGGCCGCCGAATTCGCCGCGGGTCTGGGTACGCATGTCCTCGGCGTCGGTCGAGTTCATGTAGCTCGAATGCGGATCAAGCGAGGTGAGCATGCCGTTGATGGCATTCTCGATCAGCTTGTCATCCTGCGGAGGGGTGACGTACTGCGCGCGCACGCGCTCGAACACGTCGCCGAAAATCGCCAGTTCGCGATAAGTCGAGGTGTTGGCCGCGACGGCTGGAGCGACAGCCGAATAAACGACGCCCATAGCGGTCGCACCCATCAGCGCCCCGACCAGAACAAGTGAAGCCCTACGTATCATTTCGCGCCTTTCCAGCCTCTGCTGCGGTCCACCATGGTCGGGAATCAACCGGTTTTCCGTCTTTTCGGAATTCAATGTAAAGCGTCGGCCGGTCGGTTTCCAGCGCCAAGGCCGCAGCACTTGCGACTCTTTTTGCGCCCATCGTCGCCAGCGGCTCACCCGCCACGACAAACTGCCCGGTCTGCACGCTCACCGTCTCCATGCCAGACAGCACCACATGGTAGCCGTCACCTGGATTGAGAATGATCATCTGCCCATAACTGCGGAAATTGCCTGCATAGACGATCCAGCCATCTGACGGCGCCGTCACCAGCGCACCGGGGTTGGTTTCCAGCATGATCCCTTGCAGGGAGTGCCCCGTGCCATCGGCATCACCGAACTTTCGCAAAAGCGATCCCGCGGCCGGATAGGCAAGCTTGTTCCTCAGCTCCGAAAACACGTATGCTGGCGCAATGCGGTTTTTGTCGGGCACGGCGCTGCGGGCCAGCTCGCGCGCGGCCTCGCGCTCGGCCTCGCTCATGCGCAGGCGCTCCTGCTCCTGGGCCCGCGCGGCGGCGGCGGCGTCGCGCACCGAGGCTATGTCGTTTTCGAGCGCGCCGATCAAACCTTCGAGATTGGTCGCCTGGGAGGCGAGTTCCTGGGCTTTTCGTTGTTCGGCGGCCAGCTCGGCCGCACTTTTCTGCCGCAGCTTTTCCTTTTCGGTGACGAGCATCGACATGCGGCGCTCTTCCTCGACATTGGCCGTCATGGCCGCCGTCAGTTCCTCGCGCTGCTTGCCGATACCGGCGCGGATGTCGGCAAGCGCCTTCAGGTCGGCGACGAGATTGTCCGTTTCCTCGCGAATGCCGGGAACGACGGCCCCAAGCAGAATGGCGCTGCGAACGGAGCCGAGGGCGTCCTCCGGCGTTACCAGGATCGCCGGCGGCGGATTGCGGCCCATGCGCTGCAGCGCCGCCAGCACCTCCGCCAACACGCCGCGACGGGCGCGCAGCGAGCGGCGCACCTTGTCTTCCTTGGTGCGCAAATCGCTCAGCTTTTTTTCGCCGTCGACGATCTGCTGCTCCAGATCCTGTCGCTTCCTTGCTGAATCGACGATGGCGGCGCGGAGCGCCTCATTGCTCTTGTCGATATCGGCGATGGCCGTTGCCAGCGCGTCGGCGCGCTCTTGCGACAGCGTGATGGTTTTCGACAATGCATCCAGTTCGCTGCGCGTGCTGTCGCGGCGCAGCGTCAGGTCGGCCGCCGGATCGGGCGGTCCCTGTTGCTGGTCGGCCGCCGTGGCATCGGGCGTCGCCGGGGCATCCTGGGCGACAGCCGGAAGCGCCGTGAGAAGCCCGAGCGCCAGCAGCACCGCGCTGCAGGCGGATCGCCATGCATCGCCACCGATCTTTTCGAAAGCGCTCATCATGCTTCGGCGTGTCATTCGTCCCATGCGTCCAGCCGGACAGTCTGCGTGGATCCGTCCGCCCACCCGAATGGGTTGTCGGCAAACGGCACGTGCGGTTTCCATGTTTCGGCGCTTGGACCGGGCAAGCCTGCCCGGCGTGTGACGCTCTGCTCAAAAAGCCTAGTCTGATTTGGGGGATGCGACCAACACATATTCTCGTTATCGCCGGCGCGCGCCGTTTCTCAGACGCGGTGATAAGGATGGCCGGACAGGATGGTCACGGCGCGATAGAGCTGTTCGGCGATCAGGATGCGCACGAGCTGGTGCGGCCAGGTCATCTTGCCGAGATTGAGCACCGCATCGGCGCGCGCATGAAGGTTTGGGTCGAGCCCGTCGGCGCCGCCGATCGCGATCATCAGGTCACGCTTGCCGCTGTCGCGGAAGCTGCCGAGCAGGGATGCGAAACCTTCGGAATCAAGCGCCTTGCCGCGTTCGTCGAGCAGCACCAGCAGGCTGCCTTCCGAAAGCGCCTTTTCAAGCTGGGCGGCTTCGTCGCGCTTGCGCGTATCGGCGTTGGACGATCGGCTTTCGTTGACTTCAACCACGCGGGAGAGTTCCAGGCCGATCGCCGGACCGGCCTTGGCAAAGCGGTCGAGGTAGCGGGCCGCAAGGTCCTTTTCCGGCCCCGCCTTGAGGCGGCCGACTGCGAAAAGTCCGATACGCATGACCCTATCCGTCTCCGCCTGCGCTGAACCGCGTTACACAGTCCCTGAAACCGGGTTCGGTTCAGGTAGAAACCGTGCAGCGCATGACGCGTGACAGCGACCTTGCGCCTCATGAAGAAGGCGGTGGCGCTGCAAGCTGCAATCAGTCGCAACAATTATCTCGGCTGTGATACGCCAGGTCGGCGAAAACAGCCACATTCCCAACATGCATGACCGCAACCGGCTCGCGCGACGGCTCAGACGTCCTGCGAACCCGACGGTCTCAATGCAGCGTGCCGTCCTCGATTTCCGGTGTCGCCCACATCTTCTCGATGTTGTAGAACTCCCGGATTTCCGGCCTGAAGATGTGAATGATCACATCGCCGGTATCGATCAGCACCCAGTCACCTGTTTCCAGACCTTCGACGCGGGCGTTGCCGAAGCCCTCGTCCTTCAGATCCGTCGTCAGGTGGTCGGCAATCGCCGCGACATGCCTGCTCGATCGCCCGGAGACAACGACCATGAAGTCTCCCAGCGCCGACTTGCCGGCAATGTTGATGGTGACGATATCTTCTGCCTTCGAGTCCTCTAGGCTTTCGAGGACCAGTTGAAGCGCACGGACAGCGGCTTCGTCGCTAGATCCCGTGCTGCGTGGGATTGCGGAGGCCGCATATCCCTTGGCGTGTGCTGTTGTCAGGGTTTTTCCTTTCCAAGTGAACAGAACAGGCACTTTCGATTCGACTGTTTCGCTCGAACCGTCAGTAAATGTAGGCATCAAACCACAGCGGTTTCAAGACATGAGAAATGAATCATGTGATTTCACGCTGTGGCGGCAGACCGCAGAGCCGTCGAACTCATCGATGAGCGTGGCCCGTGGATGAAGGTCCAGGCGGGTGCCTGGTGAAAAGCAAGGCGCCGGGCGTCGTCCTCGTCGATGCGGGCATAGTCGAACGTCTTTGCCATGCGCGAGGAGAGATAGGCAAGCGTCGAGCCCGGCCGGTCGATGACGGCGATCGGAAAGGTGCGGGCGATCGTCTGCCAGTTCTGCCAGCGGTGAAAGCTTTTCAGATTGTCGGCGCCCATGATCCAGACGAAGCGGATGTCGCGGTTGCGCGCCTTCACCATCGCCAGCGTTCGGGCGGTGTAGCTCTGCCCCAGAGCCTTTTCGAAGGCAGTCACCTTGATGCGCGGGTCGGGAGCGATCTTTTCGCTGAGCGCGATGCGGTCTGAAAGCGGCGCCAGATTGTCGTGGTTCTTCAGCGGGTTTCCCGGCGTGACCATCCACCAGAGCTGGTTAAGGCCGAGGCGTTGTATCGCCGTTTCGGCAACCAGCACATGTCCCTCGTGCGGCGGGTTGAACGAGCCCCCGAACAGGCCGACCACCATGCCGCTCTCGACATGGGGCATGCGCAGGTAGCGGCCGTTCACGTCCGAAGATGTCACGTCAGGGCCTGACCTGTCCGGCGCCGCGCACGCGATACTTGAACGATGTCAGCTGTTCGACGCCGACAGGACCGCGGGCGTGCATCTTGCCGGTGGCAATGCCGATCTCGCCGCCCATGCCGAATTCGCCGCCATCGGCAAACTGGGTGGAGGCGTTGTGCAGCAGGATGGCGGAATCGATTTCTGCGAAGAAACGCTCCACCACACTGGCATCCTCGGCGATCACGGCCTCGGTGTGCGCCGACGACCAGGTGTTGATGTGCTCGATCGCGCCGGAAATACCATCCA
The DNA here is from genome assembly GCA_900469625.1 of Hyphomicrobiales bacterium. Taxonomy (GTDB): domain Bacteria; phylum Pseudomonadota; class Alphaproteobacteria; order Rhizobiales; family Rhizobiaceae; genus Ensifer. Next base: position 47,576 of record UBXV01000028.1, on the reverse strand, counting down.
CCAGCCGGACCGAGATGATCGCGTCGAGATATTCCGTCGACCAGTCCGCCTCGGTCGCGGGCTTGAGCCCGTCGATGCTGTCGGCCAGTTCCCTGGACACCCGCACCTCGCAGCCGGCCGAAAGCAGCGCCTGAAGCAACGGCTTTGCCAGCCTGTCGGCGTCCTTGCCGTCGATCAGCAGCGTCTCGGCCGCACCGCAGATGCCGGTACGGCGCATCTTGGCGTTGACGACGATCCGTTCCGCCATGGCGAGATCGGCAGACGCGTCGACATAGATGTGGCACAGGCCCTCGAGATGGGCGAAGACCGGCACGCGCGCCTCGTTCTGGACGCGGGCGACCAGGCTCTTGCCGCCGCGCGGCACAATGACGTCGATGGTGCCGCCAAGGCCGGTCAGCATGGCGCCGACGGCAGCGCGATCGGCGACCGGCACCATCTGGATCGCATGTTCGGGCAGGCCGGCGGCTTTCAGGCCCTCGACGAGGCAGGCATGGATGGCGCGCGATGAGTGGAAGCTATCGGAGCCGCCACGCAGGATGACGGCGTTGCCGGCCTTCAGGCACAAGGCGCCTGCATCCGCCGTCACGTTCGGGCGGCTTTCATAGATGACGCCGATGACGCCGAGCGGCGTGCGGACGCGCTCGATGTGCAGGCCGTTCGGACGGTCCCATTCGGCGATGGTGTCGCCGACCGGATCTTTCAGTTCGGCGATGGCGCGAATGCCGTTCGCCATATCGCGGATGCGGTCTTCCGAAAGTGTCAACCGATCGATGAAAGAGGCGGCGACGCCGGACTGGCGGGCGTTTTCGAGGTCGATTGCGTTGGCGGCGAGGATTGCGTCGCGTCGATTGACGATGATCTCAGCCATGGCAACCAGGGCCGCGTGCTTGCGCTCTGCGGTGGCGACGGCAAGCGGTCGGCTGGCGGCCTTCGCCTGTCGGCCGATCTCCAGCATGACGTTCTCGACGCTATCCGTCTTCCTGACTTCATCAAGCATGAACTTCATCCCTCCGGCCGTCCTTCTCGTCGGCACGCTTGCCGGTCATCACCAGATCGTCGCGGTGCACCATGGCGGCGCGGCCGGCATAGCCGAGGATGGCAGCGATCTCGGCGGATTTCTTGCCGGCGATCTGGCGGGCCTCGTCAGCATCGTAGCCGGCAAGCCCGCGGGCGATCTCGCGGCCAGATGTCCCGGTAATGGCAATTGTGTCGCCCCGGCTGAACGTGCCCTTCACGTCGCGCACGCCGGCAGGCAGCAGGCTCTTGCCGGATCGCAGCGCCTCTTCGGCGCCGGCGTCGATCGCAAGCGTGCCGGCTGGCAGCAACTGCCCGGCAATCCAGGTTTTTCGCGCGGTTACTGGCGAGCCCGATGGGGCGAACCAGGACGAACGCGCACCGTCCTCGATGGCGGCCAGCGGGTGATCGGGCTTGCCCGAGGCGATGATCATGGCGCAGCCGGCAGTGGTGGCGATCTTGCCGGCATCGATCTTGGTGCGCATGCCGCCGCGCGACAGCTCGGACGCCGCACCACCCGCCATCGCCTCGATTTCGGGCGTGATCTCGGCGATCGTGTCGAGGAAGCGGGCATCGGGGTCGAGATGCGGCGGGGCGGTATAGAGCCCGTCGATGTCGGACAAAAGCACCAGCAGGTCGGCGCCGACCATGGTGGCGACGCGCGCGGCCAGCCGGTCGTTGTCGCCGTAGCGGATCTCGGTGGTGGCGACCGTGTCGTTCTCGTTGATGATCGGCACGGCGCCGAGCTTCAGCAGCTGGTTGATGGTGGCTCGGGCGTTGAGGTAGCGGCGGCGCTCCTCGGTGTCGCCGAGCGTCAGCAGCACCTGGCCGGCAACGATGGCGTCAGCCGATAGGCTCTCCGACCAGGCGCGGGCAAGCGCGATCTGGCCGACGGCGGCTGAGGCCTGGCTCTCTTCGAGCTTCAATGCGCCCGCCGGCAGCTTCAGCACCGTGCGGCCAAGGGCGATTGCGCCGGAGGAGACGACGAGAACGTCGACACCCTTGGCCCTCAACGCGGCGATGTCGGCGCACATGGCGTCGAGCCAGGCTTTTTTCAGCCCGGTCGCGCGGTCGACCAACAGGGCCGACCCTATCTTGATGACGACCCTGCGATACTTTTGAAGCGGCTTGCGGGTCTTCGTCATGTCAGGCGGTCTCTTCTCCGGACTTGGCCGCGACAATGACGGTGCGCAGTGCCCGCAGTGCCTCGGTCATTCCCTTGCTGGTGGCGGCCGAAAGCAGAAGGGGCTGCCCGCCGCAGGCCTTCGCCAGCGCCTTTGCCTTCACCTTCAACTCGTCCTCGTCGAGCACGTCGATCTGCGACAGGGCGACGATCTCGGGCTTGTCCTCAAGCCCGCCGCCATAGGCTTCGAGCTCGTGTTTCACGGTCTTGTAGGCCTTGGCGACATCCTCTTCCTGGGCGGAGACGAGGTGGAGCAGCACGCGGGTGCGCTCGACATGGCCGAGGAAACGGTCGCCGATACCAACGCCTTCATGCGCGCCTTCGATCAGGCCGGGAATGTCGGCGATGATGAACTCGTTGCCGTCGATGGTGGCGACGCCGAGGTTCGGATGCAGTGTGGTGAAGGGATAGTTGGCGATCTTCGGCCGTGCCCGGGTGCAGGCGGCAAGGAAGGTCGACTTGCCGGCATTGGGCAGGCCGACGAGGCCGGCGTCGGCAATCAGCTTCAGCCGCAGCCAGACGGTCTTTTCTTCGCCTTCGAGGCCAGGATTGGCCCAGCTCGGTGCCTGGTTGGTGGCTGACTTGAAGTGCGCATTGCCGAAGCCGCCGTTGCCGCCGGCAGCAAGCCGGTAGCGCTGGCCTTCTGCGACCATGTCGACGATCAGCGTCTCGCTGTCTTCCTCGAAGATCTGCGTTCCGACCGGAACCTTCAGCGTCACGTCGGCGCCGCCGGCGCCGGTGCGGTTGCGGCCCATGCCGTGCGTGCCGGTCTTGGCCTTGAAATGCTGCTGGTAGCGGAAGTCGATCAGGGTGTTGAGGCCGTTGACGGCCTCGACCCAGACGTCGCCGCCGCGGCCGCCGTCGCCACCGTCAGGACCACCGAATTCGATGAATTTTTCGCGACGGAACGACACGGCGCCTGCACCGCCGTCGCCGGAGCGTATGTAGACTTTCGTTTCGTCGAGAAATTTCATGGGTCTGCCATCTGTTTTGTGTATTTGCGCGGTCGTATTTTGCCGCCATCGATATAGGCGGTTCATCAAGAGGTCAAAGAATATCGTGCGTTTTGCCAGCTACAACATCCAATACGGCATAGGTCTCGACGGTCGCTTCGACCCCGAGCGCATCGCTGCGTCGCTCGAGGGCGCCGACATCATCGCGCTGCAGGAAGTGACGCGCGGTTTTCACCGCAACGGCCACGTCGATCTGGTCACCCGTTTCGAGGCGCTTTTTCCCGGCCACTTCACGGCCTTTCACGCCCCTTGCGACATCGATATCGGATCGGCGGTCGAGGACGGCCGCGCCGTCAGCCGGCGCTTCCAGTTCGGCAACTTGATCCTGTCGCGCTGGCCGATCCTGTCGACGCGGCTGATCGCGCTGCCACGCACCCGTACCATCAGCCCGATGAACCTGCAGCGCGGCGCCACCGAAGCGCTGATCGCCACGCCGGGCGGTCCCTTGCGCGTCTATTCCGTGCATCTCGACCATGTCCTTCCCGCCGAACGCATCGCCCAGATCCGCTTCCTCAAGGATCGGATGCTCGGCTATCCCCTCGAGGGCGGCGGCATCACCGGCGCTGCCGATTTCGGCTATGCCGAGCCGCCGCATCCTGCTGATTTCGTCGTCATGGGCGACTTCAACATGCAACCGGAAACGCCGGAATATTGCGCGATGGTCGGTTCCCGCGATGCCTATTACGGGCGCTCGCTCCGGCTCGAAAACCCGGTCGACACGCTTGCCCATCTCGGCCGGCTGACGCCGGAAAGCTACAGCTGGGTTCATCCCGAGGATCACGATCGGCGCATGCATCTCGACTATAGCTTCATCAGCGCAGGCCTGGTGCCGCGGCTGAAGGATGCCTGGACCGATTATGCCGCGACCGGCTCCGACCATCTGCCGATCGGCTTCGAGCTTGACTGACGGTCGTCCCCCCGCGACGGCATGCCTCGCGGGGGAATGTTTTTGATCAAGTCGCGCGTGATCGCTTCACGCGCGACTTGTTTCAATGCGGCCGGCGCAGATCGGCCGCGGTCATCCGCGTTTCGATATGCGCCACCATCGCATTGCGCGCGAGCGCATAGACTTGGGCGCAGCCAGTGACGTGGAAGCCGAGCTTTTCCTGCACCTTCAGCGACCCCGGATTGTCGGCGAAGACGCCGGAATGCAGGGTTGTCTCCGGCATGCGCCGGAAGAAGCGCTCGATCGCCGCATAGGCCGCCTCGCTCGCCAGGCCCTTGCCCCAGTAGAACCGGTTCAGCCAGTAGCCGACATGCCATTGGCCGTGCATCAGCTCGATGCCGATGCAGCCGATGTGCACGTCGTCGCCGGTGGTGATCGCCAGCGTCCAGTCGGGGGTGAGCCCGGAGGTCTGGCGTGTCAGCCAATCGAACGCGTCCTGCTGATCGTAGGGTGCCGGCACGCGCGCGAGCATGCGCGCCACCTGGAAATCGGCCAGGGACTGGGCGATCGCCTCGGCATCATCCAGCCGGTGTGGTCTCAGCACCAGGCGCCCGGTCTTGATGACAGGGCAGGGGCCGGGACCGAGGCGAGCGACGGTGTGAGACCGATCGGAAGTCAGCGCGTTCATCGCATGCCTCCCCAGCTTCTGAGCGAAACCCAAGTCTTGCGATCGAGCCGGTACCATTCGACCGAGATCGATCCGCCGAGTGCCAGGCTGCCGACCATGCCGCTGCCCTGGAACTGGAAGCCGCACTTCTGGATGACCCGGCGCGATGCCAGGTTCATGACCCTGCAGCGCGCGTCGATCTGGTCGATGTCGCGGGTGCGGAAGGCCATGTCGGTCAGCGCCTGGGCTGCCTCCGTGGCATAGCCCTGGTTCCAGTAGGGTTCGCCCAGCCAGTAGCCGAGTTCAGCCGTCTTGCCATCGGGATGCGGCTCGATACCGCAGCAACCGAGAAATGCGCCATTATCCGCTTTGGTAATTGCGTAGACGCACTTGCCAATCGTGCCGGCTTTCGCGCGTCGCACGAAATCGGCGGCGTCGGCCGTCGTATACGGGTGCGGCATGCGCGAGACCATGGTCGCGACATTGGCGTTGTTGGCAAGATGGGCAAGGGCGTCGATATCGTCTTCATGGGGCGCGCGCAGAACGAGCCGGGGTGACAACAATATCGGGCAATCGGTCCTTGACCTCTGGGGCCTCAGCCTTTGTTCGGGAGACCGTGATTGGTCTTCCCTCAACAGTTCGGTTTGCATGGTTCGTCCTCCAGAACGAGAAAAAGGGGAGTTGGGTATTGCCCCATCTCCCCTTTTCAGGTCTGGCTTGGAACCATCAGGTGCGCCAGCCGGGTCGATGAGACGCCGGCTGTTTTAGAGCGCTACCGGCTTATTCCGCTGCTTCCGCTTTCGGCATTACAGACACGTACACGCGGCCATTGGCCTTCGTACGGAAGTCCACGTTACCCGCCGTAAGCGCAAAAATGGTGTGGTCCTTGCCGAGGCCGACATTGGCGCCCGGATGCCACTTGGTGCCGCGCTGACGCAGAATGATGTTGCCGGCGATGACCTTCTCGCCGCCGAACTTCTTCACGCCAAGGCGCTTGGACTCAGAATCGCGACCGTTGCGCGACGAACCGCCAGCTTTTTTGTGTGCCATTGGTGTTCTCCTTTAAACCTTCGATCCCAAAACTCAGTTTGCAGCTTCAGCGGCGGCTTCAGACTTCTTGGAAGCCTTCTTTGCCTTGCCACCGGCAGCAGCGATGTCCAGGATGCGGACGGTCGTCTGGTGCTGGCGGTGACCGCGCGAGCGCTTGGAGTTCTGGCGGCGACGCTTCTTGAAGGCGATGACCTTCTTGGCGCGGCCCTGTTCAACGACTTCGGCGCTGACGACAGCACCTTCGACAAACGGAGCGCCGATGGTTGCATCGGCGCCGACGCCGACCATCAGGATCTCGGTGAATTCAATCTTGTCGCCTGCTACGCCTTCCAGCTTTTCGATGGTTACGACGTCGTTGGCTGCCACGCGGTACTGCTTACCGCCGGTCTTGATGACTGCGAACATTCTTTATCCTTTCATGTTCGGGCCGGCTCTTTACCCCAAGGGGGCAAGGCCGTCTTTTTGTCAGTCGACATTTTGAGCAGAATTTCGGGATCATTCCCGAGGTCCTGCCGGTGAATGGGCGCAAATCACACCCGCTGCGGTGAGGGCAAGCCACACCACTTCCATTGCGCGAATTAAGGGAAACCCTGCCCTCTGTCAAGAAGAAGGCACTCGCCACATTGGATAATCTTCATCGAGGCACTTGCCAGCACCCGAATCTGCCGCTATGAACCCGACCGCGCCGAACAAGCGCCGACCGACTATGCGGAGAGGTGGCAGAGTGGTCGAATGCACCGCACTCGAAATGCGGCATACCTGCAAGGGTATCGTGGGTTCAAATCCCACCCTCTCCGCCATTGGCTCCCTTAGATCGTAAGGTCTCCTCACTGTCCGTTGATTTTTCTCAAGCTAGCATGCCGATACCGAAATTGGCTAGGGCCACACTCTCGGCACGCCTTTGCGACTTACCGTGTCATCTGCGTCAGCCGATAAGCGCGCAACTGCGCATGCCCAAGTGATGCGCCTTACGTGTCATCGCTCAAACCCTCCGGGATTCTTCGGATTATCGCGCACGGCGGGCATTCCGTATCCAATCACACACATGGTGACCGGCATCTCTATGCGGTTGTTTGAATATAACGCGTCGCAAAGTCTAGCGAGCTTGTCATAATCCTTGCTGATTTCTTTTTTCGAGCGATACTCATTTCTAACCGCGATAACTAAATGATCAACGTCTAGCGTAAGTATCGATTGAACAATATTTCGGTATACAGCGTTGCTTTTCCATCCTCGACCTGCTTCAACCTCTAGGCCGCATCGCCATACAGGGTGGTAAGCATCTATAAAGTATTGTATTTGAGCGTCGTTTCCTGTTGAGATTGACTTCTTTATTCTTTTAGAGGAATCTCCGCGTTTCTCAACGTCAAAACCTAAATCTGATAGGCTTTTCCCGATCTTTTTAAGTATTGCGTCACTAGTATACTCCTTAGGGTTTTCTGCCTTATAGTCGAGATCAGTCGTTCTTTCGAATGCCTTTATTATTTCTTTTATAAAAGTGGGTGGGTCATCTTTTTTAGGGAATGTGGTGGATCTTATATATGCCATTACAATCGATTCCTCTTTTTCGTGGAGGTATCAGATACTCCCTAAAGAATGCTTCGAGGTTTCGTTAGATTTTCGCTGCAATGGAATTATCCTTGGCACCTCTCCAGGGGCATCCTACGCGTGATCTTCAACTCCAGTTGGAGATCACATGGCGACGATCCGAAAACTCCGAGGACGCTGGCAGGCCCAGGTTCGCCGGCGCGGTATGAAACCCCGCTGCAAATCATTCGACAGCAAGCTCGAAGCCGATAAGTGGGCGCGCGAGCTTGAGGCTCAGGTCGATCGGTTCGGCGCAGCACCAGATACTCGTATCCTCGAGTCAACAACGCTCAGGGAGCTCCTGGAGCGCTACAAAACAGAAGTGTCGCCGACCAAGCGCGGATCAGTCCAGGAGATCCAGCGTATCGACGTGCTGAAGCGGCACGACATTGCCTATCGGACGATGGTGGGTCTCTCACCTCAGGATATCTCCTCGTTCCGAGATGAACGGCTCAAGTCGGTAGCTCCATCGACGACTGTCCGAGAGCTTGCGATCCTCAGTCACGTCATTGAAGTCGCGATCCGCGATTGGGGTCTGCCTCTGGCTCGTAATGTGGTGAAAATGGTGCGACGTCCGGTGATCCGGAATGAGCGCAGCCGACGCCTGTCCGGTGACGAAGAGCAGCTTCTGCTCGACGGCTGCGATGCGGGTCAGATCCCTTTCCTCAAGACGATCGTCATTCTCGCCATCGAGACCGGGATGCGCCGAGGGGAAATTCTGGGGCTCAAGTGGAACGACATCTCCCACAATCGTCGAGTAATCACACTGACGATGACCAAAAACGGCTCCGGTCGCGAGGTGCCTCTGTCGCAGCGTGCGTTCAAGGCGTTGAGCGAGTGGAAGGATAGCGCAGATGTAAGTCAGTCCGCCGTATTCCCTATGAAAGCCGGAGCGCTTGAACAAGCCTGGCGTCGTTTGCTGACGCGATCGAACGTCAAGGTGCTGCGCTTTCATGATCTACGACATGAGGGCGTTAGCCGGCTGTTCGAACGTGGTCTGAACATCATCGAGGTCAGCAGTATTTCGGGTCACAAGGAGCTCCGGATGTTGAAGCGCTATACGCACCTCAGCGCTGACGATCTCGTTGCGCGTCTCGGATAAACCAGTCCATAGCCGATGATCGTCGTCGTCCCACAGGATCGCATGGGCGATGACGGGTCATTTTCGCTAGGGCACAAAGGCGAGCGAAGTCCTAGGAAAAATCGATCTGTTCAAAGGGGATGCATTCTGGCGCCGCAGTAAAGTGGGGACGTAGCCACCGCTCCTCCCGCTCGTTCACGTTTACATTCTGCCAACTTTTGGCGCCGCTTGGCGCTTACATTTGAGTCCGAGTGAGAATGAGGATGTGCAACTCGGACGGCTTTCCTCTTATCGAAAATAAGAAGATCATTGTCGCTAACTTTCCCATAAGTTGAGACGAACAGCCTATTTTCTGCGTTTTTCCTGCTGGACGCCGGCAATATCAGTATTGGAGAGGCGCAGAACTATTCGCGCGCCAGTGAAAACGCTGCCGGACCGTTGCTTGCCCGCTGAAAAAATCTCTCATCGCCACCAGGCCGAAGTAAGTTCAAGATTTTTCGGGTAAGCCTTTTCGATCTCGCTATAGCGACCTCGATCAAGCCAGAACACTGGCCTCTCACCATCCATTTTTTTCAACGTGCTTTCGGGCGCGACGGAGTAGCTATGTCTAAATTTCATCGAACCGTGAATGCTCGCGTCCAGGACGTGGTCAGGTCGTGCGAGCTGGTCATGCCGGCGGTCCTTGCACGTGAGAAAGCTGTCGCCGAGACCAAATGGTATGGATATCGTTTTATGTCTCCCTTGGCCGCAACGATGCATTTCGCAGACGTCTATCGCGAAGTCCTGAAGAGACATGTTCGAACCTTTCAGGACGTCGACAGGGCAAACCAAGTGCGTGGTCTTAGGCTCGATCTCTTCGATGCCCCAGATCGCGTTCTGACCGAGGTCTGGAATGCTCGCTTAGATGCCGACGAGATGGGCATCCCCTACCATCTCCTTATCGAATTTGGCCTCGACTTTGCGTCTCGTCGAAGGTGGCGAAAACCGCCTAGGCCAGGCCAAGTGTTCGGCACTGGGAACTCTCGCGAGGCTTGGTTTGGTAAGCTCGAACATTTTCTCGACGGACCCTTCGAGGCATGTCTACGGGAATTGTCCGATCTGCCTCAATACCGAGTCGAAAACTACCGGGGGCTGACGTCACAAGACGATCTCCGCGACTACCTGTTCGGCGAGCTCAGAAGCGCGACCAGGCCTTGGGACATGATGGTGCAGACTTACTGCCTGGAGCGTCGATATCTTCCGCTGACGTCGGCGATGAGGGCGGTGTCGAAGCCAATGCGCAAGAACGTTATCTCAAGTCTCAGATCTGAACTGGCTCACGGGCGTGTGATGATCGAGCCGGAAGAGCGGTTGCCACTTATCAGCTTCGTGCCGGGATGCTTCGGTGTTCCGGCGGCACCGGTTGTCGAGTGCCACGGATGCCCTTTTGCCTCACTGTGCTCAAAGACCTGCGAGGTCGTTGTTAAAACGATGGTCCGCCGGAACGGCAGCTTGTCTCCGCTGAAGGACCGGAGAGATGAAACCCGGAAGGAGGGTCAACGTCGTCGAACGCGACGCCATCGCGCGCTTAAGGCTGCCGCTCTCCTTCATCCTCAACCTTCGGCCTAGAGATGATCCGGAGACAAGATGATGTAACGGTCGCCCTATATTTATATTTCTTTAAAAGAAGAAAGAAAATAGGCCGACCGTTACATCCGAATTACTCTCCGGATAGTCATCTTTCTTCCCGACGTTAGGAGTTCAAATGGATATCGACATCACGGACATTCGCCGGCTCTTTCGGAACCGCTTAGAGGTTTACCTGGAAGAAGGCTATGAGGCAGATGGCAGCCAACTCGACGGGTCGCCTCTCACACTTCTCGAATGTAGCGACCTACTTATAGGCGATCTGGAGCCCTTTCCATTTGGGTTTAGGGAGAATTTGCGACGCCTTCGGATCCAAGCTCGTTTGGGTAGGCCGATCGCCAGGCATACCTACGCAGACGTCGCCAGTCTCTTCCTCAACGTGCTGCTTAAGAAAAGCCACTCTCAAATCGCAGCTTCAAACCGGAACGTATCAGCGGCGGCGCAGTAAGCTCATAGACGCTCACAGGCGCGCGCTGAGCTTCCGACGATCATTTCCTCATCGGAATTGTCGACGCCGGTCAGTGAGCGCCTGGGAGTCACCCAGCAGAGTTTCCTTGATGCTCGATCTCAGTATCCCGACACGTCGCTCAAGGGACGGCCCAGCATGTCTTGGTTGATCTCCCTCCCACGCCGGACACCGAAAAGATTGCAAGCTTCTGGAGTCGAACCAACAATGCCTGGCGAAGTCAACCAAGCCACGGCCTTTCAGGATCTTGTGGCTTGGCGACAAACTCGCCAGGCTGTTTCCAACTGTCATCATCTGTCTGGTCAGCCTTTCGCACATTAGACGATGAGCGCAATCGTTTGCCGCGGCCTACCTGCTTAGCTCGTGCTGCCTGGGGACCTGTTACCGGGGACAACGCGGCGACAACGATAAGTGCGACGATGCTGAACAAAAAACCCAGCAAAAACCAGCCCAACGGGTCACGGTTCTTATTGGACGCGATGATCGCACTGCCTCCTCCAAACACGGCCCCAGATGCGATGAGAATCGCCAAAAAGCTCAAAGTCCGCCTTTTGTGTTCTGGCCAACGAGAGCGAAAGGGAACCATTGTCCGATAGACGATGCAGTTAAATGCCAGACCGACCGGTCCTAAGGTTTCAAGGGCTTCCGGTCTGGCTCGATTTTAACACCGACAGAGCGAAAAGGTTCCTTTATGTCAATGGCTTAGAAACGATACAGAGCGTGAGGGTATTGGAGATGAAGCTGGTCGGTTATGCCCGTGTTTCAACGGTTGAGCAGAACCTCGATATGCAGACTGGCGCGCTGAAGGTGGCAGGTTGCTCGGAGATCTTCACCGATCACGGATTATCCGGTGCCGACTTCCAGCGTCCTGGCCTTCGCAGTGCTCTAAGGCAAATCAAGAGGGGTGATATGCTGGTCGTTTGGCGGCTTGACCGACTTGGGCGATCCCTTGTCGACCTTATTCAAACCGTGAACGGGCTGTCGAAGCGGGGCTGTGACTTCCGATCGCTGACGGAGAGCATCGATACGTCGTCGTCGGGCGGACGGCTGGTATTCCACATGATGGCGGCGATGGCAGAATTTGAAAGAGCCATCATCAGCGAGCGCACCAAGGCGGGGATGGAAGCAGCGAGAGCGCGAGGATCTCGCATAGGACGTCGACCGTCGATGACAAAAGTGCAGACCGATGCTGCTAAGCGGGCGGTCAATATCGATCTGGAGCCCATCTCTGAGGTGGCCTCGAGGTATCAGGTCCATCCAAAAACACTGGCTCGTATTCTACGGGGCGTCCGGATTGAGTAGCATGTCGAAATCGACTGGGAGACTCACCTGGGCGTTTTGCATGTCGTGAGCTGCGAAGCAATGCTTGCGACCACCGAGCCGGCCAGTGACCATCCTCGAGTCAAAGAATGCATACTGCTCGCTAGACCACCGCCTCCACCTTCTCCCAGCCCAGCATGTGTTCATTCTTGTCGAGCCAAGCCCTCCTCATTTCCCAGTCCGGCAATACCCGCCCAACGAGGTCCCAGAACTCCGTCTCGTGGTTCCGGTGCTTCAGGTGGCACATCTCATGAACAACAGCGTATTCAAGCACGGGCTTCGGCGCGAAGATCAGGTGCCAATTGAGGTTGATCTGTCGGTCCTGGCCGCAGCTGCCCCACATGTGCTTCTGGTCTTTGATTTGCACGCCGCGCGGCTTCAACCCATGGCGTTCGCCATGTCGGCGAATGAATACGCGGGCATCGTCTCGCACGCGACGCTTCAGCCAGAGCCGAAGCGCACTTTCGACGATGGCGTCGGACGATTCTATGGAAAGGTCGAAGGGTTTGCGGATCTGGAAGCCGTTACGGAAGCTCACCTCGACCAGGCGTCCGTCGAAGGGCTCGATGGTAAGCCTGGTCATGCGGCCGCGATAAGGGATCTTGGCACCGGTAACGAACTGGTAGACGCGTGTCTGGGCCTTGGCGCGTTCGGCCATGTGCTGCACGGTCTCGATGATCCAGGCGCGACGGCGATCGAGAACGGCGTTGATCTGCACGTCGGTCGCGCCTTCCGGCACCAGCAGCTCGAAGGACTGCGGTGTGACGCTCAGGCTTGCCTTGCGCGCCTTGGGCGATCGACGCAGCGTGTATTCGATCTCCCGCTCACCGATGCGATAGAGGGCCACCTTATTCACCCGCAAAATGCTTGAGCGCGTAGGCTTCGACCACTTCCGGGATCTCCTTGAGCTGCGTCAGGCCAGCCAGATGTGCCATGGAACGCACCTGCTGGCGAAGGCTCTTGCGCAGGCCGTCCTTTTCCCACCACCCAGCAGGTGCGGTCACGGGATCGCTGTAGAGGCCTTCCAGCCGGATTGCTAGATCTTCTCCCTCCGGCCCCGAGGTAAAGCCGTTGAGGATCTGCAGGATGCCGTAGGCGCCGGGAGAGAGACCCGCCTCGACATGCGCGGCATCCTCGGCGGTGATGTCCTTTGCCAGTTCCTCAGCCGCCTTCAGCTTCTCCGACCAGGAGAGCTGCGCGGTTTCCAGCTTTTCCAGAAGCTGGCGTAGCCGTTCCGAGAATTTGCCATATTGATGCGGGCTGTCGTCGATCCGCTCGGTCACGGTCTTGCGGAGCTCCGTCGTCTTGCGAATCGCGGCCGTCATCAGATCTTCCTCGGTCTTGTCGGCCGGATCGAAATCCTCCCAGAAGTCCGGATCGGTGATATGGCGGAGCTTGACCGTGACGCTCAGACCCGTCGCCTCCAGATGCTTCTCCAGCATCTCGCGGATCTTCTCGCTGTAGGTCATCTGGTCGAAGGCCTGGCGCTTCTCGAAGTGCTGCGTGCCATAGAGCAGGAAGTTTGCGACCCACTTCAGGTCGACGGTGAAATCCAGAACGCTCGGGTCCGGGCTCAGCGTCTCGTAAAGCGCGATGAAGCTGCGCGCCTTGGCCTTGAAGTCGAACCACCTGTCTTCGCTGCCCAGCAGCTTTACGAAAGCATCATACTCCGCCTTCACCCCGTCCTTGTTGCTCGCCTTGCGCTTCAGCGGCCTCATCAGGGCTGCCGCGGCAGAATGCGCCGCCCGCAACTGATTGCGCAGATCGTCCAGGTCGCGCATGGCGTTCTTCACGTCATCGGTGCGGTAGGAAGAGAGGGCTTCCTCCAGATGGCCCGAGACACCGATGTAATCGACGATCAGCCCGTTGCGCTTCTTGGCATCGGAGACGCGGTTGGTGCGGGCGATGGCCTGCAGCAGGCCATGCTCCTTCAGCGGTTTGTCGAGATACATCACGCTTTCGATCGGGCAGTCGAAGCCGGTCAGAAGCTTGTCGCAAACGATCAGGAACTGTGGGTCGTCGCCCTTGCGGCCAAAGGCCTTCTTCGCCAGTTTTTCTGCTTCGGCATCCAGATAGTGCGCTTTCAGCTCGGTGCGGATCGCCTGCTTGTGCGGATCCTCGCTCGGCTTGCTGTCTTCCTGGTTGATCGAATAAACGCAGGCCGACATGGCATCGGCGCGTGCCAGCGCCTCGGTTGCCTCTAGCCCCTCGGCCTGCAGATGTTCTGCAATCACGTTGGTCAGCGCCTGCTTGTAGAGCATCACTGCCTCGCGATCGATGGCAACGATCTGCGCCTTGAAACCATCCGGCCGGGCATATTGCTTGAAATGCGTCCAGATGTCGTAAGCTATCAGCTCAATGCGGCGCGGATGCTTCACCAGATCCTCGACCTGAACCCCACGCTTTTTGATCTCGTTCAGCTTGTCATCGTCAAGCTCGGCAAACCAGGTGTCGAACAGGATGTCGATCTTCGCCTCGTCAATGTGCCAGTCGGTCTTACGGCCGGTGTAGTAGATCGGCACGGTCGCGCCATCGGCCACGGCATCGTCGATGCCGTATTTGTCGAGATAGCCCTCGCCGGGCACACCGAAATTCTCGTAGGTGTTCTTATCGTCCTTCTTCACCGGCGTGCCGGTGAAACCGAAAAAGCGGGCGTGCGGCAGCGTGGCGCGCAGATAGGCGCCGAGATCCTTTTCCTGCGTGCGATGGGCCTCGTCCACCATCACGATCCAGTTTTCGGAATTCTCGATCGGCTCCTTCGAACCCTGGAACTTGAAGATGGTCGAAAGCGCCGTGTGCCCGTCCTTGCCGCTGCGGATCAGGTCATGCAGGTCCTTTATGCTCTCGACCGGTGTCGGGTTCTGCAGACCGCAGGCGACAAATGTGCCGCTGATCTGGGTGTGCAGGTCGACGCGGTCGGTCAGCACGAGAATGTTCGGGTTCGTGAGAGCCTCGGACTGAATGGTCCGGTGCGTTTTCAGCTTCAGCGCCGCGAACACCATAGTGAGCGATTTACCGCTGCCCTGTGTATGCCAAATCAACCCCTGCCGGTGCTTGCCGTCCAGCACGCGCTCGACGATGCGATTGACGGCGCGGAACTGCTGGTAGCGGCAGATCTTCTTGATCGTGCCGCTTTCGGTCTTTTCGAACACCACGTAGTGCGCGATCAGGTCGAGCAGCCGGCCCGGCTCCAGCAGGCACCACAGACCTTTGGCGAGGCTGTCGGGAAAATCGGCCTCCGCTTTCGGCCAGGGATCCCGCCACTCGGCAAAGTATTTGGAGCCGGAGCCGGTCGCGCCATAGAGCAGCATCGCACCGTCGGTGACGATGTTGAAGACATTGGAGAAGAACAGGCGCGGTATGTCTCGCTCATATTGCTTGATTTGCTCGAAGGCCTCGCCGGTCTTGTCCTTCACGTTCAGCGGGCTTTTCGCCTCGATCACCACCAGCGGGATGCCGTTCAAGTAGACCACGACATCCGGCTTGCGCGTGTTCTCCGCCTTCACCCGCAATTGATGCGTCACGGAAAACTGATTGTTGGCCGGATTGAGGAAATCGATCACGCGCAGTGTCTGCCGCGTGTCCTGGCCGGTAGCCTTGCGCGCATAGTCGCCGCGCAGCACCTTCAGCCAAGCCTCGTTATCGCTGATCGCCGCCAGCTCGCCATAGGCGGCCTTGGCCGAAGTGCGGTCGATCCCGTTGATGCGCATGAGTGCGTCGATGAGGTGCAGGCGAAACAGAACTTGGTTCTCGCTTTCGCGTGAGGTGGCATGCTCCGCTGGCGTCACGAAGCCATAGCCCATGGCCTGCAGATGCTCGATCGTCGGACGCTCGGCGAAATGCCATTCGGGGCCGTGGCTCATAGGGCGCTCACTCCGCTGCCATGGGCAAGGCGTCGGTGACGCGTTTTCGGCCGGTGAGAAGGTCGGACGTGAGGGCGGATTTCAGGTCGAACAGCGCCGCAAGGCGGTTTTTATCTGTCTGAGCCGCTAAGTCAGATTGTTTGACATAGTCACCAATAAATTCTTGTTCACTAAGTCCTGGCACGGCGACCACTATTTTCTCAATGGTGTTGGGACTAATATTAGGTTGTGCGCCGCCATAGGCCTTTTCCAGAACAGATTCTGCTATTTTCTCGACAACAACCGGAAGGAATTTTGAAGAGACACGTCTGCAATTCGTCAAAACGAACCGACCAACTCGCTGGTTGAGAAGTGCCGCCTCTTCAAGATCGGCTACTCCCCATTTACCAGTAGTTGCTCCAGAGAGAGCCATTAGGATATCACCTCGGTCGACAACAAATTGTGCAAATTCCGCAAGATACTTTTGAGGTAAGCGCGGACCACCTTCCAGGTCCACGGATCCTCCTCGGATATTTGATATGCGAACGAGTGGAGCGCCATCTTCTTGAAACTCTGATGACTTAAAAGCATAACCGCCTTGAACTCGGCAAAAATCACCAATTCGTAGGACCTCCCACTCCTCCGGGATCGCCCCGATCTCCGTTTGCTTGAAGCGCGTGTGGCCAATGCCTCTGGTGAGCAGACGTTCCAGCATCCCCTGCTTCACCTTTCTGGTCTGCGCGATCACCGCCCGCGTTGCCGCAATGGCCTCGTCGACGCTCGATAGGATTTCGGCAATGCGCCGCTGTTCGTGGAGCGGAGGGAGATTGAATCGAAAGCGCGCCAAATGCTCAAAATAGATCCGAATGCGAACGCCACCATCGCCAGAGTTGCCAACAAACGCGGCCCATGCATCTGATTTTCGGAGGTAGTCAAGGAAAAGGCCGTCAATCTGATTTGTGTCTGGCGAGAAGACAACATAATCCGGGCTCACCATCAGATCGGCATCAGCCGTAGATCTCGCAATCGACCCAATGTTAATTCTCATGGGGTTGTAAGCAAAATCGCCAGGGCGAACCACCTTGCAACGTTCGAAGCTAGTGCCGCGAACGCGTTCTCGCATTGGAGTCATGCCTTGATCTTTGAACACACCAACCAGTCGGTCCTCGGAGATTCGCAAATCCGAGTTGCGGGAGCGACCTTCTTTCGCAACATCGCCCAGGTCGACGCGTCGCCATCCGCTCGGCACGTCACGCGACATAGCCAAGCTCCCGCAGAAAGCCCATCATCCGCGCTTCCGCCGCATCCCTTTCGGCCTGCAGCTCGACAAGCTTTTCCACTTCCGCCGCGACATCTACCTCTGCCGCCTCTTCGCCCAGATACACATAGCGGCTGATATTGAGGTTGAAGTCATTCGCCTCGATCTCGCTCACCGGCACGACGCGCGCCAGCCGCTCGGAATCGGCAAAGTCGCGATAGGCTTTCGCCAGTGTGGCGACATTGGTTTCCGACAGATGGTTCTGCGCCTTGCCTTCGACAAAATGCTCGGCGCCGTTGACGATCAGGATTTGGCCTTTGCGCGCCGCCGGCTTCGTCTTGCGCAGGATCAGGATGCAGGCCGGAATGCCGGCGCCGTAGAACAGGTTGGGCGCCAGCCCGATGACGGCTTCGACCAAATCGTCGCGGATCAGCCCCTCACGGATCTTGCCCTCCGAGCCGCTGCGAAAAAGCACGCCATGTGGCAGGACGACGCCGCAGATGCCGTCTTCCTTCAGGCTCGCCACCATATGCTGCACGAAGGCCAGATCGCCATAGCTCTTCGGCGGGCAGCCATAGCGGTCTCGGCCATAAGCATCGCCTTGGCTCCAGACGTCATGGCCCCAGCTCTTCAGCGAGAAGGGTGGGTTGGCGAGCACCCGGTCGAAGGTGCGGATCGCCTTCACGCCCTCGCCGGTCAGATGCTTGGGCTCCAGCAGCGTATCGCCGCGCGCCACCTGGGCGTCGTCGATATCGTGCAGGAACAGGTTCATCTGGCAGATCGCCCAGGTGTTGAGGTTCCGCTCCTGGCCGAACAGCGACAGGCTCTTCGGATTTTTGCCCTGCCGCTCCAGATGATGCACGGCCTCCAGCAGCATGCCGCCCGAGCCGCAGGTGGGGTCATAAATCGACATGCCTCCGTCCGGCTTCAGGCACTCGACAATCAGGCGCACGACCATCTTCGGCGTATAGAATTCGCCACCCTTTTTGCCGGCATCATCGGCAAACTGCGCGATCAGATATTCATAGGCCTGGCCGAGCACATCCGGCTCGACATCGGAGTTGCGCAGCCGATAGGTCTCGAAATGCTGTAGCAGCTTTTCCAGCATGGCATCCGGAAAGCGCTCCTTGTTGTTGAAATCGACATCCTGGAAGACACCGCGCAGCCTCATGTTCGCGTCTTCAATGGCACGGAAGGCGGCGTTCAGATGGGTGCCGATGTCGGTCGTGTGCTTGCGCACGTCCTTCCAGAAATGCCCCTTTGGGATATCGAAGCGGTGCTCGTCGGGATCCGCCGCGAGTTCGGCGTCGTGGTAGCGCGCCAAGCGCTCCTCATATTCCTCCTCCCAGACGTCCGAGAGGCGCTTGAAGAACAGCAGCCCGAAAATGTAGTGCTTGTAGTCGCCGGAATCGATCGATCCCCGCAGGATATCCGCCGCCCGCCAGAGATGCGTCTCCAGCTGCGACAAGGTCAGAGTCGTCACGTTATGCAATCCCCGTCATGATTTGCCGCCAATCCTACCAGATCAGGGCGCGCAGGCAATTTATCTGGACAATATGGGATAGGCGAATAAAACACTCTCGAAATGTGTAGTTGTTGCAGAAGATACGTTAGCGGAAAAATTGAATGAGCAAGCTCTTTGAGAACGCGATTGTTTCCATCCAATTGGGCGTAGAGGATTATCAATCCAATGATCCGAGGCGCGCGATATCTGCTGTCCGAAATTTCTATGCAGGCGTTCTCCTTCTGGCCAAGGAGACGCTCGTAAGGGCTGTTCCCGAAGCCGACATCGATGACCTGATCGCGGCGAGGTATAAGCCAGTTCCAGACGGCCAGGGAGGCGTGGAGTATGTGGCGGACGGTGGGACGACAATTGATTTTGTTACCATTGGGCGACGGTTCAAGGACTTTGGGCTCGCGATCGATCAAAAGGCATTGGACGACCTCAACCGGATTCGAAACGACGTTGAGCATCTCTTTACTCAGAAGCCCCGCGAGGCAGTTCGCGAGGCAATCGCGAATGCTTTCCCTGTCGTTGTGCAGTTGTTCGAGCATATCGATGAAGCTCCGGGAGACCATCTGGGCGACGCATGGCCCTTAATGCTCGAAGCCAAGACATTGTATGAGAAGGAGCTTAAGAGCTGTCGTGATAGCTTCTCGAACGTCGATTGGATTTCGGAAACGCTTGCCGATGCCGGTCTGATTTGTCCAACATGTGACTCGAAACTGGTTCGCCAACGCGATCAGGCCAACGCCGAGCAACGAAACATGGAGCTAGTCTGCCGGGCCTGTGGCGCTGAGTCAGATACTGAGAAAACTATTGTAGGCTCGCTGAGCGATGCTCTCAGCTCCGAAGGTCACATCCGTGCAAAGGAGACTGGAGAAGACGGACCAATCTTTCATTGCACCGAATGCGGAAACGACTCCTACGTAGACTTCGAGGGGGCCTGTGCAAATTGCGGATATGAGTATGGTCAGCCTGACTGCGATCGCTGCGGCACATCGATCCCGATCAATGAGATTATCTATGCGGAGCATGACGGCTTGTGCGGCTACTGCAGCCATCAACTCGATAAGCTTATGCGGGAGTAACTGATGACTTATTCAGTCGGGACTAAAACGCCCTATAGAGAATAGCTCTGGAGCGCCTCTGCAGAAACGCTTGGGCGCCTACTCAGAAGACATTCCAAATCGGATCGGCCTTCGAGCGAATTTCGCCTGTGAGTATGCGTAGTTCCTTGCCTCGTGGGTTTGACGTCACGGCACCAGACCATGCTAATGGAGATGCATCGAGAAGTTGAATAACCGCGAGACAAGTGTATGAGCGTTGGCAAATCTCAAGAAGCATCCACCATTGGTCTGAACGTAAGCAATTTATGCTCTGAAGAACTGGGTAGACTTGGCGTGACACCAGCGAGTGTCGCCTGATGTTCCGTGTCGATCGTCCCAGCAACCGTATCTCCCGCCTGACCCAGAAGCGCTTCAGCGAACTCGCCCTGCGTGAACGTGACCATTTACAGGAATGGCTTGTCCACCAGCCGGACGCCCTGGGCGAAGATCTACTCATTCTTCAGAAGGAATTTGACGGCTTCGACGAGACGCGCGAACGGCTAGACCTGCTGGCACTCGACAAGGCCGGAAATCTCGTTGTGATCGAGAACAAGCTCGACGACTCGGGCCGAGATGTTACCTGGCAGGCGCTAAAATACACTGCCTATGTGTCGGGACTGACCAAGGCCCAGATCGTCGAGATCCACCAACACTACCTGGATCGTTATTTCGGCGGCGGTAGCGCTGTCGCCCGGATCTGCGAATTTATGGAAGTTGAGGAACTGGAGGAGACGGTTCTAAACCCGGGGAATGGGCAGCGCATGATTTTCATCGCGGCGAACTTCCGCCGAGAGGTCACGGCAACGGTGCTGTGGTTGCTCAGTCGCGGTATTCGTGCCCAGTGCTTTCGAGTGTTGCCTTTTGCTTATGAGGACGAGCTCTTCATCGATCTGCAGCAGATCATTCCTCCGCCGGAGGCCGCGGATTACATGGTCGGGATATCATCGAAGGAGGTTGAAGAGACCGCCGTGCAGGGCACACAGAAGCGTCGGCACGAGTTGCGGCAGCAGTTCTGGGCGAAAGCGCTCGCGAAGCTACGTGAGGACGGAGTGAACCTTTTCGCTAACATCAGCCCAACGAAGGATCACTGGCTCAGTGCGGGATCCGGCGTGCGTGCTTGTCCTTGGCAGATGATCTTCGGGAAGGACGAGGCGCGTGTTCAACTGTCGTTAGCCCGGCCCGAGGGAGCGGAAAACAAGTGGCTTTTCGATCAGCTGCTTGCGGAACAGTCGTCCATCGATGCCGCCTTCGGTTCCCGGCTCGATTGGCGCCGGATGAACGACAAGAAACAGAGCTTGATCGTTTTCGCTCAGGATTTTGACGGCTACGACCGCGAAAACTGGCCAACAATCGCAGACTGGCTGTCGCGCAACCTACGCCGGCTGGAGGATGCTCTTCATGAGCCGCTGGCTCGGTTGGGACGGCAGGTGCGCGCCCAGGATGAGGAGAGCGAGTGATAGAGCGAGCGTATCGGCAAGACCTTGAGTCGGGGGCGGCCGAGGGGGTTACTGCAGTCCGTTTCTGTTGAGGCGGCACGCCTCGGCCACACACTCGTCGCAGAATTCGAAATTGCCAGCACCCGAATCTGCCGCTATGAACCCGACCGCGCCGAACAAGCGCCGACCGACTATGCGGAGAGGTGGCAGAGTGGTCGAATGCACCGCACTCGAAATGCGGCATACCTGCAAGGGTATCGTGGGTTCAAATCCCACCCTCTCCGCCATCGGGACTTCGATCCTGCCTTAGCCCACATCTCTTCCGGCTCGCCTGAGTGATCTCAGGCGACGGCGGGCTGTTGTCCGCGACGAGGCGGAAGGGCGTTTCCGATCCGGCCGGACGCACGCCCCACCTTCCTTTTTCGCACATTCCCTCTGGAAAAGCCGCTTGGCGCTTTCCCTGCACATGCGTCAGGCAACCTTCAATGCCGTCGATATTTCCGACAGGGTTGCCTTTTCCGCGTCGCTCACCGCCACGCCGCCAAAGCCGAGGAACCCGCCTTCCTTGGCCGCTTCGGCGACGCGCTGGCTGATCTGGTAGAGCCATGCGGTGAAGGCGGCGGCGTCGCCGGGGGCTTTCGCCTCGACGGTCGTGCGGGCCTGCTGCAGCGTCTCGATGCACCGGGCCTTCATGTCTTCGGGCTTGGCGCCCTTCAGCTTTGTCTGCAGGCCGTCGCGAGCGGTGGTCCGTCCCTGTGACGTTTCGAAGTCGGCGACGAGCGCCTTGACCAGCGGGTTCGCGGCTGCGTCCGTCTTTGCCTGCAGGAGCGCGCTGCTGTTGGCAAGGCCCTCCTTCAGCATGCCCCACAGGCCGCTCGGCTCCGCCGCGGTCACGGCTATGCCCGCCATCATCACGCTCTCCAGAAGCAGCGTCCATTCGTCCGGGGTGAATGTCGATTTGTCAGCCATGGCCGACCCTCCTTCGCTCGGTTTCCGTGTTCAGGACGGGCGTCGCCGCTGCGCGCGGCGCGCCCGTTGCGGTCGATATCGCAACAATTCAGGCCGAGAGGGCCGCAAGCTTCGCCTTCAGCCCGTCGATCGTCGGCTTGAGGACGTCCGAAACGCCGGGAATGGCGAGCACCTTGTCGAACAGGCCGTTGATCGTCGACATCATCGGGGTGATCAGCGCCGCAAGCGCCGCCTTCTGGCCGGCCGAGAGTTGTCCTGCCACGCCGGTGACCTTGTCGAGCCCGGTCGAGACTTCCTCGAGCTTGGGCACGGCCGCGGTGGCGGAAGCGGCGTCGGTAACGCCTGTCAGCGTCGTCTGCAGGCTGGCCATGGCGTCCCTCACCTGCTGGCCGACATCGATGCCGCCCACGGTGAGGCTTTCTGCCGGCGTACTGGCCTGCGGCGTGACCTGCTCGGGCGTGCCGGCCTGGGGCGTAACCGGCTCACCCGGTCGACCGAAGAGGTAGAACAGCAACCCCGCAAGCACCAAGGCTGCGATTACCCAATAGAGCCAGTTGCGTGACGAACTTGGAGCCGCAGCCGCGGCCGCGCGCTGGCTCGCCGCACTTGCTGCCGAAGCCGAGGCCGCGGCGCTGCGGGCAGCCTGGTTGGCCGCCTGGGTCGCGGAGTTGGCAGCGGACTGCGCCGAAGCGCCGAGCGAACCGAGCAGGCCGGTGCCTCCGAGCATTTCCCGGACACCTGGCGGCAATGCGGCGGCGATGTTGTCCTTCTGGCTGGCAAGCAATCCGGCGATGCCGTTGGCGCTCAGGTCTCCACCGCTCTGCCGGGCGAGGCCGCCCATGACGAGAGGAGCAAGCGTTGCAAGTAGCGAGCCGCTCGCCCGCTGATCGATGCCGGACGCACCGCCCACGGCATTTGCCAGCGCGCTGCCGTTGCTGGCGCCAAACAGCGAGGAAATGATCTGCGAACCGCTCTGGGCAAGCGACGTCTGGTCGCCGCCCGACAGCATGCCTATGAGATTATCGAGCGAGCCGCCCTGCTGCCTGGCGGTGTCGGCGATCTTCTGCGCGCCGTCCGGCTGGGCGGCGACGCCGGTCAGTCCAGCCAGCAACGCAGGCACGGCAGCGGCGACGGCGCCCTGTACCTTGCTGCTGTCGAGGCCCAGCATCGAGGCGATGCGTGCGATCATGTCAGGGGTAAGCATCTGCGCAATGTAGGAAACAAGATTGCTGGCCATTGGCTTTTCCTCCACGTTGATGTCGCCGAAAAACGACTCTGCTCATCGAGCGGGGGCTCGAAGGCGCGGCACTTGGCTGGAAGCAATTCGCGTTTATCTGATTATCGACTGCGAGATTTGTTCGCCAGAAACCCACTGCGCCATACGCCCTTTCGGACGCGCTGAGGTCGCTGAACCATCTGAATTTCTGCATGACGGCGCAATATTAGCACCTGTGGATGTATCGCGCCAGTTCTTGGCAACCTCCGAAACGAGGCCCGGGACATGGACGGCCGCAGCTTTACGGCAGGGCAACGAATGCCCGCACCGCCGCGCCGCCGCCGTCAGTCTTCGTGCGTGCGCAGCCACATCTCCAGTCCGGCAATCACCGCAAGCCTCAGGCTCGCGTTCTTGGCCAGCGCCCGCGCAAGGGCTTGGCCGTCGGACAGGAAACCCATCTCGGCCATGACATCATCAGGCTTCAGCCGGCGCTTCGCCATGATCGCCCTGATCCGCGTGATAGTGGAGGGAAGCAGATAACGGCCGCTGGCGATGGGGGCACCGGCTGGCGGCAGGGGGGCGGCAGCCGCGACGGTTGATGCCGCAGAAACGGCGGGCAGCGCGCCCGATATCGTCAGCCACGTCAGAAATCCCTCGCGCTCGCCGGCGGTTGCCTTTGCCCAGGAATTCTTCAGTTTCTCGAGCCGGGTGCGCTGCGCCTTCAGGCCGGCCATGACAAGGGCCTTGCGCAGCGATGGGATCCTGCCCGCCAGCACGTCGCCGTAAAGTTCGGGAAACTCTGCCTTCAATCGCTGCTCGTCATGGGCGTTGTCGCGTTTCGGTTTCTTCGACATTTTCAGTTCCGGCGTTCATCTCCCGCGTCCTCCTAGAGCATCCGGCTCGCAAGTGAAATCACCCGATGCGGATAAGATACGCGACAAGCGTCCTGTTGGCGTGCCGCACGGGCAAGTGCGCGCGGCAGCCGCCGTGTCATCCAGCCTTGCGCAAGTCGGTCTTCATATCATCGCACCAAGAGCCGGGGATGTGACACGGCGAACAAAGGACGATGATATGTCAAACGATGTCGAGCACTATACCGATCCGCAGGATGCGACCGTTGCCCTGTTCCTCAGCAACAATGACGGCGAAGAGTTGACCAACGTGCTGGTCGCAGCCCTCGAGGATGCGTTCCGCATCCTTCGTGACGAGGTTTCCGGCGAAACGATGCACTGAGCCGAAGCGCGTCGTCGCGCCCAAGCGCTGCGGTTTTCCGACGGCATTTCATGCGGGGACCGGGTCGGCTTCGACCCCTCCAACCTTTGCGCTCAGGCTCCGTGCTCGCCGCTTGGCTTGTCGCGCAAGACCGCTTCGACCGTGGCCGCGATCGCCAGCAGCGTCCTGTCCGTTCCGTTCCTGCCCATCAACATCAGGCCAGTTGGCCGGGTCACGCCCGGCATCGGCAGGGTTATGGCGGTGAGGTCGAACTGGTTTGCGACCTGGCAATTGCGCAGGAGCAGGCCCTCGACGCGGTCATATTCCGCTTCGTCCGCCTCCACAGAGGCGATCGACACCGCGGCGATCGGCGTCGTCGGCAGGACGATGAGGTCGTAGGCCGACAGTCTTTCATCCATTGCCTGCGCGAGATCCGCTCTTGTCACAAGCAGCGCGTCGAGTGCGGCCTGCGGCGTCAGCAAGCGCCGCCGGAGCGTCGACGTGACCCTGACATCGACCGGCGCGTCCCGGTCTGGCAGCCACTCGGCATGCAGCCTGCTTGCCTCAAGGCCGGCGATCGAGCCGATCGCGGTTGCCCTGCGCAAGCGATCGATGAGATCGTCGATGCGGCAATCGACAAGCACGGCGCCGGCGGCCGCGAGGCGCTCAAGACTGGCTGCAAACGCGTCTGCGACCGCGGTCGAGAGACCGGCCAGAAGCTGGCCGCGCGGCAGGCCGATGCGCAGGCCCGTCAACGGTCGGGGGACAAGCGCGCTCGCCGGCTCCCCGGCCATGACGGCATCGGCCGCGGCGCAATCCTCGACGGTGTGGCCGAGCGGACCGATCGAATCAAGGCTCGGCGCAAGCGGAAAGGCGCCGTCGAGCGGCACGCGGCTTGCGGTGGGCTTGAAGCCTACAAGACCGTTGAGTGCCGCCGGGATGCGCACGGAGCCGCCGGTGTCGGAGCCGATGGCGATGTCGCAGGTGCCTTCGGCGGCCGCAACCGCAGCGCCCGACGACGAGCCGCCGGGGATCAGGCTTTCATCGGTCGCGTTGCCGGGAACAGGGTAATGCGGATTGAGACCGACCGCGGTGAAGGCGAATTCGGTCATGTGGGTCTTGCCGACGATCACGGCGCCGGCGGCGCGCAAGCGCTCGACGATGACGGCATCCCTTTGCGGCGCTGGCGCCGTGCGCTTGATGATCGAGCCGGCGAGCGTCGGTTCACCGATGATGTCGAAGAGGTCCTTGATCGACACGATCCTGCCGTCGAGCGGTCCGAGCGTGGTGCCTTTCTGCCGGCGGCGATCGGAAGCATCGGCCTCGGCGCGGGCGCTTTGCGCATAGAGAGTAACATAGGCCTTTTCGCTGTCCCGACGGGCATCGAGCCTTGCCAGGATCCGTTCGAGATGGTCGCGTGCGGGAGTGGTCGATTGGGACACGATGAGGAACCTGCCGGTATCTGCGGTCGCCGGGCGGCGCGTTGAAGCGTTGCGTCCTCGGCCGGGCGCAGAGCCATGGCCATGGACGAGCATCTTCATAGCAGGGCTTTCGGCAAATGCCATGCGGATGCCGGCGCGCAGCCTTACGCAAGCCCGTCTCGTCAGCCGGGTTTGCGGGCGCAGAGAATGAAGCGGCGGTAGACGAAGGTGCGCAGGCAGTTGCGCAGGTTTGCGGTCCTGCGCTGTGCGGCGGCGATCGGCCGGTGGGATTGGCGTTCGATCGTTCCGAAGCCGGCAGCCTTGAGCATTGGCAGCAGGGTTTCGACCGTGAGGCCGCTGCCGAAGGGCAGGTCCTGCATGATGGCGGCGTGGCGATCGCTGAGCGCGCCATCGTAGTGATTGTCGGGCCCGATCACCCGGTCGATCCCGCGGATCGCCAGGGACGCGAGCCGCCCCACAGCGGTCGGCTTTGCCCAGTCGCCGTCGAAGACCAGCAGCTTGCCGCCGGGCTTCAAGAGCCGGAACCATTCGCCAAGCGTCGCCTGCGGCTCAGTCAGTGTCCACACGAGATGGCGGCAGACAATGGCATCATAACGCTCGTCCGGCTCCATGGTGTTTTCCGCATCGGCAAGCAGGAAACGCAGCCGGGGCTTGCCGGCATGCTTTTTCCTGGAAACGGCAAGCATCGCCTCGGAGAAATCAAGCGCGGTGACGTCATGGCCAAGGTCGTGGATCAGCCGCGTCACCTCGCCGGTGCCGCAGGCGAGTTCGAGCACGTGCAGCGGCTCTTCCCCGAGAAAGGCGCGCACCGGTTTCTGCCAGGCGGCAAATTCCGGACCCGGTGGGATGCGATGGCCGAAGGCGAGGTCGAAGGTTTCGGAACGCTTCGACCAGTAGTCGCGGATCTCGTCCTTGAGATCGATGTTTTTCCGAACGGCGGATCCCGTTGCCTCGGCCGCCCCGCTCATTGGGCCGCTTTCACCTGGTCGATCCGGGCGAAAATCGCATCGAAGCGGCCGCGTGCACGGCCGGGGACCTCGGCCTTGCGGATGGCATCGGTCAGTTCGGCCTCGCCGACCTTGATGAGCATCACCATGCCCATGGCGAAATGCGGCGAGCACTTGATGCCGTAGAAGCCTGATGTCTCGAAGGTGACTTCGATTTCCTCGTTGATCTGGCCCTTGAATCCGGGATAGCCGGCAGGGGTCATGCCGTCGATCGAGGCGGCGTTGTGGCTCTTGTGCCCGACCCGGAACTTGACGCTGTCGCCGGGCTTCAACTCGACGTAGTCGGGCTCGAACACCATCGAGCCGTTTTCGCCGCGATTGAGCATCCTGACTTCGATGGTCTCGGCAAGGGCCGGGGTGGCGGCAAGCCCGAAGGCAATGAGGGTGGCGGCGATCCTAGCGCGCATGGTCATGTCTCTTTGTGGTGTCGGATATCAGCTGCAGTTTTGGCCGCGGGCGCCGATAGCGCACGAAGCATGAGCCATCCTCGTCAGTCTCTACCGTCGCCGTGACGCCGAAGACGGCGAGAATGCGGTCCTCCGTCAGGATGTCAGTCGGAGTGCCGATGGCAACGATGCGGCCGCGATCCATGACGGCCATGCGGTCGCAGAAGACCGCGGCGTGATTGAGATCGTGAAGCGCCGCCACGACCGTCAGCTTCTGTCCGCGCACGAGTTCGAGCAGGCCGATCTGGTGGTGGATGTCGAGATGGTTGGTCGGCTCGTCGAGCAGCAGGATCTGCGGTTGCTGCGCTAGCGCCCGGGCGATGTGCAATCGCTGACGCTCGCCTCCGGAAAGCGTGTGCCACATGCGATCGGCAAGATCGCTCATGCCCACATGCGCGAGCGCCCGCTCGACGATATCGGCATCGCGGCTCGACCAGGGCGAAAGCGCGCCGAGATGCGGGGTGCGGCCGAGTTCGACCGCCTGGCGGGCGGTGATGCGTTCGGTGGTTTCCGCCTGCTGCTCGACCAGCGCGATGCGTTGGGCGATGTCGCGCCGGGTCGTCTTGGCGAGCGGGCGCCCTCCGAGGCTGACGGTGCCGGATTTCGGCGGGCGGATACCGGCCAGAAGCGAGATCAGGCTGGTCTTGCCGGATCCGTTCGGACCGATGATGCCGAGAAACTCGCCCGGCACGACCTCGAGATCGACCGCGTCGACGATGGTGCGGCCGCCGGCCGACCAGGAGACGGTCTCGGCCCTGAGGCTCATGATGCCGCCCTCCCGCGGCTGAGGATCAAGGCGAAGGCCGGCGCGCCGACAAGTGCCGTGATCACGCCGATCGGCAGCACCTGCCCGGGAATGATGACACGCGACAATATATCGGCCGCAATCATGAAGATTGCGCCGGCAAGGGCCGCAGCCGGCAGCAGCAGGCCGTGGCGCACGCCGACGAGGAAGCGCGCTGCATGCGGGATGACCAGGCCGACGAAACCGATGGAGCCGACGATGCTGACCATGACCGCCGTCATCAGGGCCGTTGCCGAAATCAGGATGACATAGACCCGCTTGACCGGGATGCCGAGCGAAGCGGCCGATTCCGCGCCGAAGGTGAAGGCGTCGAGCGCGCGTGCGTGCCAGAGGCAGACAAGCAGGCCGCCGAGCGCCACTGGCAGTGCCAGCGCCACATCCGGCCAGCGCACGCCGGAGAGATTGCCGAGCAGCCAGAACATGATGCCGCGGGCCTGCTCGGCATTGGCCGATTTGGTGACGATGAAGGAGGTGAGCGCGTTGAAGAGCTGGGAGCCGGCGACGCCGGCAAGAATGATGGCGCCGGTGCCGCGGCCGGCCCTGAGCGCCAGCAGCGAGACCAGGGCAAAGGCGAAGACTGCCCCGAGGAAGGCGCCGAGCGACAGCGTCAGCATGCCCGCGCCAATGCCGAGAATGGCGACGGCGACCGCGCCGGTCGATGCGCCGGCGGAAATGCCGAGGATATAGGGGTCTGCGAGCGCGTTCCTGAGCAGGGCCTGCAGCACCACTCCGCAGAGCGAAAGCGCTGCGCCGCAGCAGGCGGCCACCACAGCGCGGCTGAGGCGATAGTTCCAGACGATGCCCTCGTCGATCGCATCGAGCGGGTATCCGGCGCCCCACAGGCGGTTGGCAACGGTCTTGCCGACGACGTCGAGCGGAATGGCGGTCTCGCCGATGGCGGCGCCCAGTGCCAGCGCAAGGAAAAGCAGTGCGAGCGCCGTCGAAACGGCGCCCGTGCGGTTGATTGCCAGAGGGGCTGACCTCACTTCGCCAGGCCGGCTTTTTCGACCGCGTCGGCCAACACCTCGATGCCCTCGATGGTTCGGATCGTCGGGTTCATTGCCTGGGCGTCCATGACGACGATATGGTCGGCCTTGACCGCCGGCATCAGGCTGGTGACCGGATCCGACTTCAGGAACTTCGTCTTCAGCTCCCAGTCGTCGGCGGGGAAGCGGCGGCGATCCATCTTGCCGATGACCACGATCTTCGGGTCGGCCTTGGCGATGGTTTCCCAGCCGATGGTCGGCCATTCCTCTTCGGTGGACACGACGTTCTTGATGCCGAGCGCCGACAGGATGTAGCCGGGCGCGCCATTGGTGCCGGCGACATAGGGGTCGATATCCATCTCGGCGCTGGAGAACCAGAAGACCGCCGACAGCTTCCCGTCGGCATTGGCGATCTTGCCGCGGGCGGCTTCCTCGCGCGCCTTTAGCTTGGCGATCAGGGCCTCGCCGCGATCCTGCACGTCGAAGATCTCGGAAAGCTCTGATATCTCCTGGTAGATCAGCTCCATAGAGAAGGATTTGTGGCGCACGCCGTCGCCACCGGCGGAGTTGTCCTTGGCGGCGCAATCGGCGGGCGAGACATAGACGGGGATCGACAGTTCGGCAAACTGCTTCGGCGTGGCGACGATGCCCTCCGGTCCGACATGCCATTGGAACTGCGCGGTGACGAGATCCGGCTTGGTGGCAACGACGCTTTCGAAGCTCGGGTCGTTGTCGGCAAGCCGCGGCACCTTGGCGTTGACGTCCTCGTAGCCCTCGATGACAGGGCCGATCCATACGGCGGTGCCGACCACCTTGTCGGCGAGGCCGAGAAGATAAAGAATTTCCGTGGTGCTCTGACCGATCGAAGCGGTGCGCGTCGGCGCCGCCTTAAAGGTAACCTCCTGGCCGCAATTCTTTAAGGTCAGGGGGTAGCTCGTCGCGGCCGCAACAGCGGTCGAGGGAGCGGCGGTCAAAAGCAGGGACACGGAAACGGCAAGGGATGGGCAATAGCGCCCGACGGCATTGAAAATGGCTTTCAAGGGAATTCTCTCTTCTCGTGAGCGTGCGAAGGGTCAGCCGAAGCGGCGACAGCCGGCCGGACGGATTTCGGGAGACAAACGATCGCAAACGTCGAGAAGGACGGGAAAAGAGGGCGCAAAGCCGCCGGGTATGCGGATCATGGACAACTCCTGTTCCGGGCAACCCCGCCCGTGACGCTGGATCTTCTGCTTGACGGCAGGTCTCCTGGCTCGCGGATCAGGCGCCTTTCACCTGCCTTCCCGCAACGCGCCTGGCGCGATCGCAGTGGCATGGCGCGCTGTCGCGCCACGAGGGGTGTCCGGCATTCCGCTTACAGTTGCGGGGGCAGCCACGGTCTCGGTCCCTTTTGGGTCGTCCTCACCGTGTTCCCTATTAATCCCCGTCGGAGTCATCCTTGGGGGAACCGTCGCCGCTACCCTTAGTGTTCCCGTCGGCGTGCCGTCAAGGCGCCAGGTTGCGGAAAATGCGACCGTACGACAGCGGCGTGGCGGCTTACCGTAAAGCGGTGCTCGACCTTTGCCTTCACCGATTTGTCGTCAAACCGTTCAAATTCTTTCACGCGGCTGTTAAGTCGCTGACATCAGAACAGCCAAAGGTCCGGTTCGCGAAAACCCCGCTTTCGCGAGGTTCGAACCGGAGGCTTGTTTGGCCGAAATTCTCAGCACGCTGTCGCGCCGCTCCTTCCTTCTATCGGCCGGTGCCGCCGGCCTTGTCGCGTCTTCCGGCCTTGCCACGCCATTCTATGCCCGCGGCTATGGCCGGCCGGAATTCATCCATGGGGTTCAGTCAGGCGATGTCGACACAAGCTCGGGCATGGTGTGGACACGGGTCGACAGGCCCTCGCGGGTGGCGGTGGAGTATTCGACGACCGAGAGCTTTTCCAATTCGGTCCGCCTCGCCGATCTCACCGCGACACCGCAGACGGATTGTGCGGTGAAGTGTTCGCTCGAAAACCTGCTGCCCGACCAGGATATCTTTTACCGTTTCGTCGCGACCGATCTTTACGACATCAATCGAGTATCCGAACCGGTGACCGGCCGGTTTCGCACGGCGCCCTTGCGCAAGCGCTCGATGCGCTTCGTCTGGTCCGGCGACACGGCCGGGCAGGGCTGGGGCATCGACGATGTCGGCATGAAGACCTATTCCACCATGCGTCTGCACGAGCCGGATTTCTTCATCCACTCCGGCGACACGATCTATGCCGACAATCCCATTCCCGACGAGATATCCTTGCGCGACGGAAGCGTGTGGAAGAACCGGGTGGTCACCCACGAGAAGCGCGACGTGGCGCGCACGATCGAGGAATATCGCGGCCAGTGGAAATACAACCTGCTCGACGCCCATGTGCGCGCGCTTAACGCCGTCTGCCCGACCTTCTATCAATGGGACGACCATGAGGTGCTGAACAACTGGTCGGCCTCCACGGACCTCAGAGACGATCCGCGCTATCCGGAAAAGGACGTCGGCGTCTATGCGGCCCGCGCCGCCCGGGCGTTCAACGAGATGACGCCGATCCGCAACATCCCGACCGAGCCCGGCCGCATCTTCCGCAAGATCGCCTATGGTCCGCTGCTCGATGTCTTTTTCGTCGATCTCAGATCCTATCGCGGCCCCAACCAGGGGGAGGGCGACGGCGGCCTGTTCGGCTGGCGGCAGGCGGACTGGCTGAAGCGGGAGCTTGCCGCCTCGCGTGCCGTGTGGAAGGTGATCGCCTGCGACATGCCGATCGGCCTCGTCGTCTGGGACGACTATGCCAACCGGCGCGGATCCGATGCGATCGCCAACGGCGACGATGGCCCGCCCATGGGCCGGGAGACCGAGTTTGCGGATCTGCTGCGCTTCATCAGGGACAATGCCATCGACAACCTCGTCTGGCTGACGGCTGATGTCCATTACACGGCGGCGCATCACTACGATCCGTCACGGGCGGCGTTCAAGGATTTCCTCCCGTTCTGGGAGTTCGTCTCCGGTCCCCTGCATTCCGGCACCTACGGCCCGAAGGAGCTGGACATGACGTTCGGCCCCGACGTCCGCTTCATCAAGGCGTCGGGTGGCGGCGTCGACAGCAACCTGCCGCCTTCGGCCGGCCTGCAGTTCTTCGGCATCGTCGATATCAACGGCCAGACGAAGCAGATGACGGTGCGTCTGATGGATCGGCAGGACCAGGAACTGTGGCGGGTGACGCTCGATCCGGCTGCTGTCGCATGAGCGTTCGAGCCCTCACCGATCCCTTTCCAAACCCTGCTGGCAAGGCCCTTTCCGGTGGCAAACCCATGGCCCGCCGGGACTTCGGGGTCAGGCTCTTGCGCGCGCCCCCCCTTTCGCAATCGCAAAAAAACCTGTATGAGCCCGACCATTGAAAAAGCGGCGTGGCCCATTGGGGCGTGCCCTAAACCTTCCGAGACGAAAAATGAGCATTCGTAACATCGCGATTATCGCGCACGTCGACCATGGGAAAACGACCCTTGTCGACGAGCTTCTGAAGCAGTCGGGCTCGTTCCGCGAAAACCAGCGCGTTGCCGAGCGCGTGATGGACTCCAACGACATCGAAAAAGAGCGCGGCATCACCATTCTTGCCAAGGCGACGTCGGTCGAGTGGAAGGGCGTGCGCATCAACATCGTCGACACCCCCGGCCACGCCGACTTCGGCGGTGAAGTCGAGCGCATCCTGTCGATGGTGGACGGCGCCATCGTTCTCGTCGACGCCTCCGAAGGCCCGATGCCGCAGACGAAGTTCGTCGTCGGCAAGGCGCTGAAGGTCGGTCTGAAGCCGATCGTCGCGATCAACAAGATCGACCGTCCGGACGGACGCCACGAAGAAGTCATCAACGAAGTCTTCGACCTCTTTGCAAACCTCGATGCCAGCGACGAGCAGCTCGACTTCCCGATCCTCTACGGTTCAGGCCGCGATGGCTGGATGAACGTTGCGCCTGAGGGTCCGAAGGACCAGGGCATGGCGCCGCTTCTCGACCTCGTGCTCAAGCACGTTCCCGAGCCGACGGTTGCCGAAGGTCCGTTCCGCATGATCGGCACGATCCTGGAAGCAAACCCCTTCCTCGGCCGCATCATCACCGGTCGCATCCACTCCGGTTCGCTGAAGCCGAACCAGCCGGTCCGGGTTCTCGGCCAGGACGGCAAGCTGCTCGAAACCGGCCGTATCTCGAAGATCCTCGCCTTCCGCGGCATCGAGCGCCAGCCGATCGACGAAGCGCATGCGGGTGACATCGTCGCCATCGCCGGCCTGACCAAGGGCACCGTCGCCGACACGTTCTGCGACCCGTCGGTCACCGAAGCTCTGACCGCGCAGCCGATCGACCCGCCGACCGTCACCATGTCCTTCATCGTCAACGACAGCCCGCTTGCCGGCACCGAAGGCGACAAGGTCACGAGCCGCGTCATCCGCGACCGTCTGTTCAAGGAAGCCGAAGGCAACGTTGCGCTGAAGATCGAGGAATCCTCCGAGAAGGATTCGTTCTTCGTGTCCGGTCGCGGCGAATTGCAGCTCGCGGTTCTGATCGAAACCATGCGTCGCGAAGGCTTCGAACTGGCCGTTTCGCGTCCGCGTGTGGTCATGCACAAGGACGACGATGGCCAGTTGCTCGAGCCGATCGAAGAAGTGGTCATCGACGTCGATGAAGAGCATTCCGGCGTCGTCGTTCAGAAGATGTCCGAGCGCAAGGCCGAGATGGTCGAGCTGCGTCCGTCCGGCGGCAATCGCGTCCGTCTGGTGTTCTTCGCTCCGACCCGCGGCCTGATCGGCTACCAGTCGGAACTCCTGACGGATACGCGCGGCACGGCGGTCATGAACCGTCTGTTCCACGCCTACCAGCCGTACAAGGGTGAGATCGGCGGCCGCGTCAACGGGGTGCTGCTCTCCAACGACGCAGGCGAATCGGTCGCCTACGCCATGTTCAACCTGGAAGACCGCGGCCCGATGATCATCGAAGCCGGCGAGAAGGTCTATGCCGGCATGATCATCGGCATCCACACGCGCGACAACGACCTCGAAGTCAACGTGTTGAAGGGCAAGAAGCTCACCAACATGCGCGCATCGGGCAAGGACGAAGCCGTCAAGCTGACCCCGCCGATCCGCATGACGCTGGAGCGCGCCCTGTCCTGGATCCAGGATGACGAGCTCGTCGAAGTGACGCCGAAGTCGATCCGTCTTCGCAAGATGTATCTCGACTCGAACGACCGTAAGCGCTTCGAGAAGTCGCGCACGGCCGGCGCTGCATAAGCCGAGCCGACCATAAACTGCAAATTTCGAAACCCCGGAGCAATCCGGGGTTTTTTGCTGTGTGTGCCAGCGGGGTGCGGCTTGCGGATAAAGTTAAAAAGGCGTTAACCTTCGACAGGATGCCGTTAAAGTTGCCTGTGGGTTAACGCGACGCGGCTCCCGGGCGGGATTCCTGTTCGCCCTGTGTGTGTTTAGAGTCGTGAGTCATGAAGACTGTTTCGATCGAGGTCAGGCCCGGAGAACCGCAGGAGGCGGCGGCAATTGCCGACGTGCACCGCGTTTCGTGGCTGCAGACCTATGGCGGCATCATTCCGCACCGCCCGCTGGTCCAGATGGTCAATCGTCGCGACGAGGTCTGGTGGCGCAAGGCGACGCGCGGTCCGGCGACCCTGCTGGTCGTCGATGTGGCGGGAACGATTGCGGGTTACGCGACGCTCGGTCTCAGCCGCGCCAAGTCGCTGCCGCAGGAAGGCGAAATCTACGAGATCTACCTGCGCCCTGAATATCAGGGCATCGGCCTTGGTCGGGTTCTCTTCGGCGAGGCCAAGAGCCTGCTGCGATCGCTCGGCTGCCGGGGACTGGTGGTGTGGTGCCTCGAAGACAGCGACAATGCCTACCAATTCTTCCAGGGCGCCGGCGGCAGCGATATCGCCGAAGGCATGGAAGATTTCGGCGACAAGCACCTCAAGAAGGTTGGCTTCGCCTGGAACTGAGCGCCGGGCTCCTGGCGGCTCCGGCGATAGCGGCACGTTAGAAGATCATTCCGGCAGTTCGTTGGTGGTTTCGGCGGCCTTGTCGCCGCGTTTGCCGTGGAAGGCCGGCTGGTCGACGCCGCAGCGAAATGACGGTGCCACTTCGTCGGCGACCGTCCGGGCGATCGCGTTTGGGTCCGGATTGGCAAGCGCATCGACATAGCCGGCGACGCAGCCCTTGCCATCGCTCTTTTCTGCCACCTTGGAGACGACGAGAACCTGTCCCTCCAGCGCCGGCACTGCCTCCGCGGTCTTCGGGTCGGCGTTCTCGATCGTCCAGCGCAGGATCGTGGCAACCGCTAAGCCGCCCTCGGCCACGCGCCATTCCACCACGGTGCCGGCATGGTTGAAGGGGATGAAGCTTTCGAACGCGCCTTCGAGATAGTCCTTGCCGATGTGGCCGAAGGAGACGCTTTGGCGCACATCGATCTCCTTCAAATGCACGGGATAATCACGGTAGCCCGGGCAGGACATCAGGGCATAAATGCCCGGCTCCTCGGCGATCGTCCGGCACTTGTCGCGACTGACGTCGACATAGACGCTGTCATTGGCGATAACTGGGCCTGCAGACGCAAGCATCAGCGTCAGGCATGCAACCCTTCCGTTCATCTTGGCTTCCCTTCGACAGGATTTGGCGAACCGTGCCGGCCGTGCGGACATGGCAAACCGAGCGGTTGAATCTGTGCTGCGGACGAAAGTTATATTGCATCGCGGCATGTTTCCCTTTATCCGACGGGCAAACGTCCCAACCGACCCTGGAGTTAGTCCATGCGCATTGATGCGATTTCCATCGGAAAGAATCCACCAGAAGATGTCAACGTGATCGTCGAGGTTCCCGTTGGCGGCCATCCCATCAAGTACGAGATGGACAAGGAAGCCGGCACGCTCGTCGTCGACCGTTTCCTCTACACGCCGATGCACTATCCGGGGAACTACGGTTTCGTGCCGCACACGCTTTCCGACGATGGCGACCCGATCGACGTTCTGATCTGCAACACCCGTCCGCTGGTTCCGGGCTGCGTCATCAACGTTCGCCCGATCGGCGTGATGATGATGGAAGACAACTCTGGCAAGGACGAAAAGATCATCGCGGTTCCGTCGGGCCACCTGACGCAGCGCTATGACAAGGTCCACGAATACACCGACCTGCCGGAAATCACGCTGAAGCAGATCGAGCACTTCTTCGAGCACTACAAGGATCTGGAGCCCGGCAAGTGGGTCAAGATTTTTGGCTGGAAGGATGCCGCCGTCGCCAAGCAGCTGATCAAGGAAGCTGTCGAGCGCGCTGCGAACGAAAAGAAGTAAGCGTCAGCTCATTTGCCGACCAGTTCGGCAAGTCGCTCTAAAACATCCTCCGGCTCGGCATCGATCCGGAGGATTTTTTTGCGCTGTGTTTCGCCTGAAATGAA
Source organism: Hyphomicrobiales bacterium (assembly GCA_900469625.1). Lineage (GTDB taxonomy): Bacteria > Pseudomonadota > Alphaproteobacteria > Rhizobiales > Rhizobiaceae > Ensifer. The sequence continues at coordinate 11,015 of UBXV01000028.1, read as the reverse complement.
GGATATGCGGTTCTTGGCGATACCGATCGCCTTGGCGAGAACGGCGATCAGGGCCTGGTTGGCCTTGCCCTTTTCGGCAATGGCGCGCACGCGGACCTTGAGATGGTCCTGCCCGTCGGCGCCGCTCTCCACCCCGTCGATCCCGTCGCGTCCGCCGTTCGGTGTCAGCCGGACGGTGACGCGCACGTGATCGTCGTGGGCGGTAAACGCGTGGCCCGTCAACAGATCAGCGCAGCAGGGCCGGCGCGATCGTCGTGTTCAGGAACAGCTGGATGAAATAGAGGATCACCAGCACCACGAGCGGCGAAAGGTCGACGCCACCCATGTTGGGAAGGACCCGGCGGATCGGACGGTAGAGCGGCTCGGTCAGCTGGTAGAGCGAGCGGCCGATCATGTTGATCGCCTGGTTGTTCACGTTGATGACGTTGAACGCGTAGAGCCAGGAAAAGATGGCTGACGCGATGATCAGAAACCACGCGATGTTGATGATAAAGTTCAAGGTGCCGATGACAGCAATCATGCCGGTCTCCAAATCGTTATTGACAGACATGTAGACATTGAGACCTAAACGAGCAAGTACGCCGATTTGCTCTACGCCATCATGTTTAACACGGGTCGGACAAAGATCGGTCTCATCGAGGAGCGCTTTCCCCATGGCCGCCGTTCATGCCACGCACCGTTTCGCCGCCTTCCGGCATGTCGGCTACCGGCGTTACTTCTTCTCGCGCTTCCTTGCCTACTTCGCCATCCAGATCATTTCGGTCGCGGTGGGCTGGCAGATCTACGACCTGACGCGCGATCCGTTCGATCTGGGTTTGATCGGGCTTTTCCAGTTCCTGCCCTCGCTGGTGCTGATCCTCGTCACCGGCTCGGTCGCCGACCGCTATAACCGGCGCATGATCATGGGTATCTGCATGGTTGTCAGCACGTTGTGCGCCGTGGCGCTCCTGATGCTGACGGTCACCGGGCTTTTCTCGCCCTGGCCTGTCTACGCGATCCTGGTCGTGTTCGGCATCGAACGCGCTTTTCTGGCGCCCGCCTCGCAATCGCTGGCGCCCAACCTGGTGCCGCCGGAAGACCTGCCCAACGCTATTGCCTGGAACTCGACGTCCTGGCAGACGGCGATGATCGTCGGCCCGGTTGCTGGTGGCCTGATCTACGGTTTTGGCTCCATCGCGCCCTATGCTGTCGGTGTCTGCTTCTTTGCCGCTGCGGCACTGATGGTGTTTGCGATCCCGAAGCCGGCGGCGCGTTCCAAAGCCCCGGTGCAGAGCTGGGAGACGATCACGGCGGGCTTTCGCTACATCAAGGCCGAGAAGGTGGTGCTGGGCGCGATCTCGCTCGATCTCTTCGCCGTGCTGCTCGGTGGCGCCGTCGCGCTGATGCCGGTCTTTGCCCGCGACATTCTTGATCTCGGTCCCTGGGGGCTGGGGTTGCTGCGCGCCGCGCCCGGCGTCGGCGCCGTCGGCATGGCCGTCTGGCTTGCCGCCCACCCCATCCGCCACCGCGCCGGTATTCTGATGTTCACCGGTGTCGCGCTCTTCGGCCTCGGCACCGTCGTCTTCGGCCTGTCGGCAACACCGTGGGTATCGATCGCCGCGCTTGTGGTCATGGGTGCAGCCGACATGATCTCGGTCTATGTGCGCGAAATCCTGATCACGCTGTGGACGCCCGATGAGCTGCGCGGTCGCGTCAATGCCGTCAACATGGTGTTCGTCGGGGCGTCCAACGAGCTTGGCGAGTTCCGGGCCGGCATGATGGCGTCGGGCTTCGGCGCGGTCTTTGCCGTGGCGTTCGGCGGTGCCGGTACGCTGCTGGTCTCTGTGCTCTGGGCGCTCGGCTTCCCGCAGTTGCGCAAGATCGACACGCTCGACGTGCCGGAGCATCGCCGGTAGCGGTCAAGTTTGCCGCTAGGCCGCCTTTCTGGCGCCTTGCTGCAGGAAGATGAGATCGAGGAAGTTTTCCATCCAGGTGCGCAGCGGCCCGTCATGCTGCATGCGCCCGTCGAGATGGGCCTTGCCGATCTGTGCGCCCGGCATCTCGAAGCGATGGGCGCCGTGCACCACCCAGCGATGCATCATGGCGCGTGTCAGCTCTCCGTGAAACTGGATGCCCCAGGCGTTTTCGCCATAGCGGAACGCCTGGTTCGGGTAGGTGTCGCCGGTTGCCAGAAGCTCGGCGCCTCTCGGCAGGTCGAAGCCTTCGCGGTGGAAGTGATAGACCATGTCGGGCCAGTCCATCAGCGCCCGGCCGGCTTCGGTTGCAACAAGCGGATACCAGCCGATTTCCGTCATGCCCTCGTGATGCGGTGCGACCTTGCCGCCGAGATTGCGCGCCAGCATCTGGGCGCCGAGGCAAATGCCGAGATAGGGCTTGTTTTCCTTGAGTGGCACCGACAGCCAGTCGATCTCGCGGCGGACGAAATCCTCCTCGTCATTGGCGCTCATCGGCCCGCCGAAGATGATCGTGCCGCCATGGTGTTCCAGCGTCGGCGGCAGTTCGTCGCCAAGGGCGGGGCGGCGGATATCGAGGGGAAAGCCCTTCTGCAAGAGGATCTGGCCGACGCGGCCGGCACTCGATCGCTCCTGGTGCAGGACGATGAGGATCGGTTTCCTGTCGGTCTCGGCGGCGATCGGCATCTCAGCTTTCCTGTCGCGGTTCGCCATCTTCCGCCGCATCGAGCCTGGCTGCCACTTCCCGCCGCTTCAACACCCGGTCGCGTCCCGATACGCCGAGCAGATCGGCGATCCGCCAGATCACGTGATCTTCCATCTCGCTGCGCTCGCCGTCGGCATAGACGATCTCCCAAAGCATGCCGATCAGCTCGATGCGCTGCTCTTCCGACAGGTGCCGCTTCACTTCGGCGGTGAACTGGTAGAAGTCGATCGCTTCGCTTTCGGCCGACTGGCCGGCCTCGACCAGGGCGTCGAGCGCGGCATCGTCGAGTTCGTAATGCTCTTTGATGATGGCGCGCATCTTGCGCTGTTCGGAGGCGAGGATCTTGCCGTCAGCCTCCATCACCTGAATGCACAGCGCGATGACCGCCACGCGCGGATCATCCCTTGCGATCCGCATCGTCGGGCCTGACAGGCCCTCGAGAAACGTCCTGAAGCGTTCAAACATGGTTTCGCGCAAGGCCCCTCAAAACTCAGAACAACCGGAAACTGGTCTTATCCGGCGCGGGCTCGCCGGGCGCCGGTTCCCGCACGCCCGGATCGTCAGGCGGGCGGCCGAAGAAAGGATCTGCGACAGGCTCGCCATTGGATGTGACGTCCTTTTCGCGAGGCTTCTCGACGATGGAGGCCGGCTTTCTGGCTTCCGCCACCTTGATCGGTTCGGGGCGCTCACGCGGGGTTTCCGGTGCTGCCTCGATGATGACGGGCGTGTCGACGACCTCTCGTTCCGGCGCTGTGCCATGGGTGGCCGGATGGTGTTCGGCGACGACAGGCGGCAGGCTGCGGATCGCCTGATCGGCGCTGAGGTGCCCATCCTCGATCTGGGCCGAAAGCTGAAGCGCCGGTGCCTTCCATTCGAAGGCGTCGAGCCGGCCGCTGACCGGCGAGACCGGCAGCCAGGTCGGCGACGTCACGCCGTCGGCGGTCCAGGCCGGGTCGCGCGGGCTCTTCAGCGCCTGGGCCATCCAGTGGCGGATGCGGCCCTCGTCGCCGGTATCGGCTTCCTCGATGTCGGCGAGCAGCAGGAAGATGCTCTCGGTCGGCTCCAGCCTTGCCGCGGCCTCGGCCTTGGTGCGGGCCAGCAGCAGTTCGCGGGCCTCGAGCGCGACCTCGGCAACGGCGGCCATCGCCACGGCGTTGTTCGGGCGCAGCGCCTCGAGTTTTCGCGCCCGTTTCAGCCGGTCGACCGCCGTATCTCCGCCGCGCGCGCGGACGTAAAGACGGGCGACGTCGGGATGCGGTTCGTGCTTCCAGGCCTTTTCGAGGATCGACGCGCCCTTGCGCAGGTTGTCCTCGCGAAACAGCGCCTTGGCGGCGATGAGGGCGGCCGGCACAAGGTGTTCGTCGAGCTTGAGGGCCGCAAGCGCGTCGTCGCGCGCGGACTTCACATCGCCTTCGAGCCGGCTCATCGCGCGGGCGGTCAGGAGCACGGCCTTCTTGCGGTCTGCCTCCTTGCGTTCGAGCACGTGGGCGGTGCGGCTCTGGTCGAGCAGGCGCAGCGCGTCGTCCCACTGGCCGGCCTGGCTCTGGCTGTCGAGCGTCGCCAGGGTCGCCCAGGGCAGATGCGGCGCCTTTTCGGCGGCCCTTTCGGCATATTGGCGGGCCGCCTCGTGCGCGCCCAGCCGCTTGGCTTCGAGATAGAGGCCGCGCAGGCCGAGCTCGCGCGTCTCCGGGTCGTCGGCCATCAGTTCGAACTTCTTGCGGGCGTCGTCATACTTGCCTTCGATCAGGAAGGTCTGGGCTTCGAGCAGATGGATCAGCGGCTCCTGATCGGCGCTGATCAGCCCGCGGGTGCGCGCCGTCATCTTTCGTGCCTGGTTGGCGTCGCCGGCGCCGGCGGCGATCAGACCTGTCGACAGCGCCTGGTAACCCCTGTCGCGTTTGCGGGCGCGGAAATAGCGGGTGACGGTGTGCGGCGACAGCCAGACGGTGCGCAGCAGCCAGATGGCGATCAGCACGGCGGCCACGAGCGAGATCAGCAGCGACGCGGCCCGCATCAGGCTCATCTCGATGAGCTGGCCCTGCCAGACGAGCGACAGCTCGCCCGGCCGATCCGCAAGCCAGGCAAAGCCGAGGCCGAGACCGAGCACGATCAGGATGAAGATCAAAATGCGGATCATGTCTGTCTTCCTCAACCTGCAGTGGCGGACGTGTTCATCGTTGCAGCGACCGCGGCGTCGATGATGCCTTCGACCTTCAGGCGCTGGTCGAGCCTGGCCTTGAACGCTTCGCCGGCGGTCTTGGACGCAGGCGGCAGGGCGTCCCATTCCAGCGCCGCGCCCTTGAGATCGCCGTTGTTCAGCTTGTCCTCGATGCGGGCGACCACAGCCTCCGGCGTGTCACCCTCGACACTGCCGACGGGGCGCACGCGGATGCCCGACATGGCGCTGGAGACGAGGCGGTCGAAGATGCCTTCGTTCGGATCCGGCTGATGGAGCGTCGCGAGCATGGTGTCGGCCACCGCGCTAAAGTCGCGACGAAGATCGGCGCGTGTCGCGACGCCCGTCGTTGCGTCCTGCGCAAGCCCGGTCACGGCCGTTTCGTCCGGCGCAACGCTGCGCAGCGCATCGAGCTCAGCCAGGAATGGCCCGCCACGGTCGATCGCGGTCTTGAGCGCGGTGACGGCGACAGCCTTGGCGAGCTGGATATCGTTGGCAGGTTCGTCGAGTTTCTTCTCGGCAGTTTCGATGCGGCTCGCAAGGTCGGCCCTGGCCGTCGCTGCCGACTGCTGCGCTTCGGCAAGACCCGACTTCAGCGCGGCAATCTCCTTGGTGAGATTTTCAACCTCGGCCTTGAGCGTGGTCACTTCGCCAGCCGGTGCGCCGCCGGCGTCCGGTGCAACCTGCTCCAGGGCCGCAAGACGGCTTTCGAGCGGCGCGATGTCGACAGTTGCCGTTGGTGCCTGGATGCCGGCCACCTGGTCGCGAAGCGCCTGGATCTCGCTCGAGAGCGTCAGTTCCGTCGACGATGCGCCGCGATCGGGGCCGAGCGCCGGGATATAGCCTGCATACTGCAACACGCCGAAGCCGAGCAGCGTCACCAGGCCGCCGAGGATACCCGCTGCCAATGCGCCGGAGTTGGACGGTGGCTTTTGCACGGGGGTCGCCTCGGGCGCGCGGCCGACATGCGGCGGCTCCTCGGTGAAGGCGGCGGCGGCCGCATCGGCGCGCTGTTCCTCGATCTCCTCTTCGGCGCGCGCTTCCGCAGCGCCATCGGGTTCGACGGACGTCTCGTCGGCATCAGTGGCGCGGCTCGCGGTCGTCTCGGTGTTTTCCGCCACGGACTTTTCCGCTTCGAGATCGATTGTCAGCGGCTCTTTTCCGGCTTTCGAGCGGCGCGGCGGGTTTTCCGATACCATGGTGACCTCCTACCGTTGTTGCCTGTCGGTTCTTGCAACAAACCTAGTCAGGCTGGCCGATGAGGGAAAGCCCCCCTCGTTCCGTTTTTGATCGAATTAGCATTAGAGGAGGCTGAAAAGGCTTTCCTCGTCGGGTCTTGCGGCGATCTCGACCCGTGCGCCTTCCGGCAGAGCTTCGGCAACCACGGCGCTGAGGCATAGGTAGCGTGGCGAGAAGGCGGCGGGCGCAATGCCCGCTTCGTCAAGCAGCGCGGCGAAGCGTCGCGCAGTGTCGTGGGAATAGAGCAGCACGGCATCCGGCATGCCGTCCGACGTCAGCCTTGCCATGATGTCTTGCGGATGGGCGATCGGCCGCATCCGGTAGCATTCGACCGTGAGATGGGCGATCCGACGTTGCCGCAGCGTGGCCTCAAAACCCTCTGAGCGCGGCGATCCCGCGAGATAGAGGAGCGGCGCTTCAGGTGTGCCAAGCCTGTCGGCGATCAGTTCGGCAAGGCTCTTGCCGGTGCCTGCCGCAGCATGGAGCGAGCTGAAGCCGAGCCGGCGCGCCGCGCGGGCCGTGGCCTCGCCGACGCAGAAACAGGGCTTTGCGGTATAGGGCTCCAGATCAGCCCCGAGATTTGCCAGCACCCGCACCGCCTCGGCGCTAGTCATGGCGATCGCCGCATGCGGCGATCGCAGCGCTGCCAGCGCAGCGTCGGGCAGGTGTTCTGCTTGTGCCAGTGGCAGAAGCAGCGGCCGGTGACCCAGGCGCTCGAGCCGTCCGGCTGTCGCCTCGGCTGCGGGCTGCGGCCGGGTCACGAGCAGCCGCATGGCTCAGGTCCAGCTCGAAAAGAAGCCTGGCCCCGCCTTCGCGCGGATCTCTTCGCCGGCCTTTTGTCCGAGCGCCTCGGCGTCGGCGGACCTGCCCTCGATGGCGACGCGGTGATGGGTCAGGCCATCGGGCGTCAGGATCATGCCGGAGAAGCGGATGTGGGTGCCGTCCGAAATCGCCAGGCCCGCGATCGGCGTGCGACAGGACCCGTCGAGCGTGGCCAGAAAGCCGCGTTCGCAGGCGACTGCCTCATGGGTCCTGGCATCGTCGATGGCGGCGAGCAGGTCGTTGACGCGGTTGTCGCCGATCCTGCTCTCAAGACAGATCGCGCCTTGCGCCGGCGCCGGCGGAAATTCTTCCGCATCGAGCAGTTCGGTCGGCACGTCGGTCATTCCGAGCCGCTTCAGGCCGGCATAGGCAAGCAGCGTCGCATCGACCTGGCCTTCGGAAAGCTTGCGCAACCGCGTCTCGACCTGGCCGCGATAGGTGATGACGTTGATGTCGGGTCTCAGCCTTCGGATCAGCGCCTGGCGGCGCAGCGACGACGAGCCGACGGTCACGCCCTCGGGCAATTCCATCAGTTTCGGCGCGGTGCGTCCGATGAAGGCGTCGCGGATATCCTCGCGCGGCAGGAAGGCGGAAAGAAACAGGCCGTCGGGAAGTTTGGTCGGCATGTCCTTGGAGGAGTGCACGGCGAAATCGAGCTCGCCCGAGAGCAATTGCTGCTCGATTTCCTCGGTGAACAGGCCCTTGCCGCCGATCTCGGCGAGAGAGCGATCGGTGATGCGGTCGCCCTTGGTGGAGAGCACGACGACCTCGAACATATCCGGCGACAGACCATGCGCGGCGACGAGGCGATCGCGCGTTTCATGGGCTTGAGCGAGCGCGAGCGGGCTGCCGCGCGTGCCGATCCGGAAAGGTTTCGTTTGCATCAAAGGCTATCCATTGTTACCGGAGTTCCGTGTACCCACCTTTCGGTGTGACCGCAATCTTTGAGTAGTTCCTGATGTCCCCGCCCTTGCGCATCCTCGGCATAGAAACAAGCTGCGACGAAACCGCCGCCTCCGTCGTGCTGCGCGACGAAAACGGCCAGGGAAGCATCCTTGGCGACGTGGTTTTGAGCCAGCTGGAAGAGCACAGCGCCTATGGCGGCGTGGTTCCGGAGATCGCAGCGCGCGCCCATGTCGAGGCGCTCGACACGTTGATCGAGGAGGCGCTCTTGCGTGCCGGCGTCACGCTCGACGACATCGATGCCATTGCTGCGACAAGTGGTCCCGGTCTGATCGGCGGCCTGATCGTCGGGCTGATGACCGGCAAGGCGATCGCGCGGGCGACCGGAAAACCGCTCTATGCCGTCAATCATCTCGAGGGCCACGCGCTGACGGCGCGGCTGACCGATGGTCTCTCCTTTCCCTATCTGATGCTGCTGGTTTCGGGCGGCCACACCCAGCTGATCCTGGTCAAGGGCGTCGGCGACTATGAGCGCTGGGGCACGACCATCGACGACGCGCTCGGCGAAGCCTTCGACAAGACGGCAAAGCTGCTCGGCCTTCCCTATCCCGGCGGCCCGGCCGTCGAGCGTGCGGCACTCACCGGCAATGGCGAGCGCTTCGATTTTCCGCGGCCGCTGGTCGGCGACGCCAGGCTCGATTTCTCCTTTTCCGGGCTGAAGACGGCGGTGCGCCAGGCGGCGCAATCGCTGGAGCCGGTGAGCGATCAGGACATCGCCGACATCTGTGCCTCCTTCCAGCGGGCGATCTCGCGCACGCTGAAGGACAGGATCGGCCGCGGCCTGAAGCGGTTCAAGACGGATTATGGCTCGGTCGAGCAGCCGGCGCTCGTCGTTGCCGGCGGCGTTGCCGCCAACCAGGTGCTTCGCGCGACGCTGCAGGAGCTGTGCAACAAAAACGGCTTCGACTTCATTGCGCCGCCGCTTCAGCTTTGCACCGACAATGCGGCGATGATCGCCTGGGCGGGTGCCGAGCGGTTTGCCGCCGGCCTGCCGGCCGACGGTCTCGACGTCGCGCCGCGCTCGCGCTGGCCGCTCGACCAGCAGGCGCAGACATTGCTCGGCTCGGGCAAGCGCGGCGCCAAGGCATGACGGAAATCAGCCAGGGCATGATGGACAGACGATGAATACCAACCCGAAGATCGTGGTGGTCGGTGCGGGTGCCTTCGGCACGGCGCTTGCTGCCGTTGCCGCATCTGCCGACGGCAGTGACGTCACGCTTCTCGCCAGGCGGCAAGAGATTGCAGACGAATGCCGGCGGACCGGTCGCAACGAACAGGCGCTTCCTGGCATCACTTTGCCGGAGGGGCTCAAGCACAGCGCCGATACGGCCGTTCTCGGCGATGCTGACATCGTGCTGTTCGTGATGCCGTCGCAGGCGCATCGGCAAGCGGCGCGCCAGTACGGCGCCTCGATCAATGCCGCGGCGACGATCGTCACCTGTGCCAAGGGCATGGAGCAGGCGACGGGCCGCCTCCTGACCGACGTTCTGGCGGAGGAGTTGCCGGGCCATAGCATCGCCGTGCTCTCCGGCCCCGGCTTTGCGGCGGATATCGCCAAGGGGCTGCCGACGGCGATGGTGGTTGCAGCGCACGACAATGCCACGGCGACACGTCTCGCCGAGGCGCTGTCCGGGCCCACCTTCCGTCTCTATCCTTCGGAAGACCGCATCGGCGTGCAACTCGGCGGCGCGCTGAAGAACGTGCTGGCGATTGCCTGCGGCATCGTCGAGGGCGCCGGGCTCGGCGATAGCGCCCGCGCGGCGCTGATCTCGCGCGGTCTTGCGGAAATGTCGCGCTTCGTCGTCGCCGAAGGCGGGGACGCCGATACGGTTCGCGGTCTGTCGGGTCTCGGCGATCTCGTGCTGACGGCCACCAGCCACCAGTCGCGCAATCTGCGCTTCGGCATTGCGCTCGGCAAGGATGGTCGCGCCAGCGGGCGCCAGGGCGAATTGGTCGAGGGCGCCTTCGCCGCTTCGGTTGCCGCGCGCGTCGCCCACGATCTCGGCGTCGAGATGCCCATCACCGAAGCGGTCGCCGCCATCATCGACGGCAGGCTCGACGTGCGCACCGCCCTTGAACAATTGATGTCCCGTCCGATCACCCAGGAATGAATTGGCAGGCGGGATCAGGAAAAGTGCCAGGCAGTTTTCCCTTTGCATCCCGCACCAAACGAACCCCCAGGAGGAAGCATGCTTTTCGCACTTCAATGCACCGACAAACCAGGCGCGCTGCAGCTTCGGCTCGACACGCGACCTGAGCACGTCGCCTATCTCAACGATCTCAATGCCAAGGGCATCCTGAAGATGGCCGGTCCCTTCCTCGGCGACGACGGCAAGCCGACCGGCAGCCTCGTCATCGTCAAGGCAGAGACGATCGAAGATGCCCGCGCCATTGCGCAAGCCGATCCCTATGCCAGGGCAGGCCTGTTCTCCAACGTCGAAATCAAGGCCTTCAACTGGGTCTTCAACAACCCGGAGGCATAAGGCGTAATGGCATTCTGGCTTTACAAATCCGAACCCTTCAAGTGGTCCTGGCAGATGCAGAAGGATGCAGGCGCCTCGGGTACCGAATGGACCGGCGTTCGCAACTATCTCGCGCGCAACAACATGCGGGCGATGCAGATCGGCGACAAGGGCTTCTTCTACCACTCCAACGAGGGGCTGGAGATCGTCGGGATCACCGAGGTCTGCGCGCTGTCTCATCCGGATTCGACCGCCGAGGGCGACGCGCGCTGGGACTGCGTCGACATTCGCGCCGTCCGCGACGTGCCGCGCCCGGTGACGCTGAAGGAGATCAAGGACAATCCCAAGCTCTCCAACATGGCACTGGTTACCAGCATGCGGCTTTCGGTGCAGCCGGTGACCGAGGACGAATGGATCGAGGTCTGCCGCATGGCCGGGCTCGAACAGCCGCCACGGTAAGTTCGATTTCCGCCTGGACTGCCCGAAAGCCTGTTTCGGGCCACGCCTGGAGCCTATGTTGAAGACCGATCCCGAACGCTTCATCCTCGCCAATACCGGCATTCTGTCGCCACCGCATGTACCGGAAGTCCGGCTGCATCTGGCGACGGAGGCGCATGAACTCTGGCTGAAGACGGAAGAGGAACTGGAAGAGATCGGCCTGCCGCCGCCGTTCTGGGCTTTTGCCTGGGCGGGCG
>UBXV01000032.1 GCA_900469625.1 Hyphomicrobiales bacterium | reverse complement strand
GCCGCCGCCACCATGGAAACCACCACCCCCGTGGAAGCCGCCGCCGCCATATCCACCACCGCCGAAACCGCCTTGCCGGTCGAAACCACCGCCGTTAAAGCCGCCGCCGCTTGGGAGGTTGAGCGGCCGCTGGTTGTACGACCGGTGCTCGAACGAACGTTGATTGCCGATCTGGCGGCCGGCCCGGTCGATCGCCAGATGATCGGGCGCACGATTGCGGGTCGAGACCCGGCCGCCGGCCGGACGGTTCTCGATACGCTTGTTCAGGTTCTGCGCCGCGTCCGGGTGCTGGGTCGCAAATTGTTTGCCTGCTTTCTTCGCATCCTGGATCGACGGTTTCTGCACCGGCTGCCAGCCATCAGGCGTATGCTTTTGCCATTGACCGTCGTCGCGGCGATAGACATTGCCGTCGCGTCCGGCATAGACGTCGCCGCCCTTGCCGCCGGCGACGAAACCATGATTGCCGTCGGACGTGCGCCAACGGGCAACTGCACCGCCTCCCGTCGTCGAACCGCCGCTGATGCGCGCAAAGTCCGATCCGTGCTTGACCGAGGCCGAGCCCCAGTTGCCGTAGACGTTGCTGCCGCCCCGTGCGATCGCCGCATTGCCGGTTCGAGGATTGTAGGCGGCGACGAAGCCGCGTTCGCCGGAAGGACCGTAGCCTGCCGCGCCGCGGATATAGGTGCCGGTGCGCGGGTTGTAGGCAGCACCCGCCACAATGCCGCGATAGGGGCCATAAGCGTAGCCGTAGCGCCCGAATGTACCGACCGCCGGGTTGTAGAACGCGCCGACGCCATAGGTGATCGGTCGCGGATAGTAGGGCCAGTAGCCACCGCCGGCCCAGCCGTAATCCCAATAGTCGTCGTAGTACCAACCGGTGCCATAAACGAAGGTATCCCAGGCGAGATAGGCGCCCAGATAGCCCATGGTGTATCCGACCCAGACTGCGTCCGGCTCGGTTTCATAGATCCGTACATAGGTGGCATTGTAGACCGGCGACGAGGGCGGGATCGTGTAGATCTCGTCCGGCACGGCCTTTGCGACAGTGAACGGTCCCGTCGGCGTGTCACCGACGAACCAGACGCCGTCCTTCACGACGAAATACTTGTCGCCGACCTTGATCACCGTCTCGTTGGTGTTGACGGCATAGGTGAGCGACGTTCCGTCGATCGCTTCGAATTTCGGATCGCCGCTATAGGCAACATCGACCTTTACCGATCCGTCGAGCGCGACCCGCGCCTTCTGGGGTATGCTCGCTTTCAGGCGGGCTTCCGCATTTTCCGAGGTGCCCGGCACCGACGAGCGCACCGTGTAGTAGGCGGCATCCTCGGGAATATTCTGGAAATCCTGGGGCAGGTTCGGGGTGGCGAAGGTCCACGGGCCCTCGAGCGACTTGGCTGAAAACCACCGGCCGGAGACGAGGACATACCAGTTGCCATCCGCAGCCAGGTGAAAGACGTCGCTCTCGGTGTTCGTCGCGACCATCAAACCGGTGCCCGGCACCGGCTCGAGCTTCGGTTCGCCATCAAACGCGAGCAGTTCGGAAGGCGTGTCGGAATAGATGACCTTTGCCGGCGCGCCCTCACCTGCTGTGGGCGGGATCGCCGCCTTCGCATCCTTCCAATTGTCATCGTCAGGCAATTTGCCGAAGAGATCGGGAAGCGACGTCGTGGGTGTCCAGCCGCTCGCCAGATCCTTCGACTGCAACCATGCCTTTTCGTTGCGAAGGTAATAGGTGCTGTCGGCGTCGACCTTGAACAGGTCCCAGTTGGTGTTGACCGCAAAGGAAAGGCCTTCGATACCTTTAACCGGTGCGAATACCGCCTTGCCGTCGGTCTGCACGAGCACCGCTGGCTCCTTGCTGAGATAGATCGGCGGCGGATCGGACTTCAGGCCCTCGACATTGCCGAGCCGTTCGTAGTCGGCAAGGCTTGCAGTCAGCTTGTCCTCCGACAGCGTGATCGTGCCGACGGGCAACAATTTGCCGACCTCAAGCGCTAGGTCCGCCAGTTCCTGGCGGTCGAGAACGGAGAAATTGATCTCCTCGACCTTGATGTCGGAAACGACAACCTCGTCGGAGCCACTGTCGGTGACGGTCTTGCCGGTCACCCCGATGACGCCGAAGATGGGTGTGGCGTCGTCGGACTGCTTGTATTCGGTTGCAATCAGGGCATCAAGGTCGGAGAAATCCTTCCAGGCGTTTACCTGCGGTTGGTACAGGGTGATCGTTGCGCCTTTCTCGGTCTTGTAGGCGCGCGGCCAGCCAAGACCTTTCGGATCGGCGTCGTTGAGGTACTTGCCGCTGACGAACCCGTCTTTCCCCTCGTAGCTGACGGCGCACCACGTGCCGGCGTCGTCGCATTCCTTGACGTCGACCTGGCCGCCTTCGCCGATCGTGCCGAAGCTGTCAAACCCGGTTCCCGGGCCGGCGCGGAAATTGACGTTGGCCGTCGTCGTTGCCGGAACAGCCCATGCCGGAGCGGCGCCGATTGCAAACAGGGTCAGGGTCAAGGCTGTTGCGCGCATTTCGCATCTCCGACGTTGCCGAAATCGACTTGAACCAGGCGGGCATGGCCCACCGTGCCCAACGAGCATCGCCCGGGCGCGATCCCGCGCAAGTACGTAACAGTAACAACGACCGTAACGAGGGCCCGACCCAAAGGAGGTATCGGCTTCATACAATGCAATTATCCGTGTTTTGGCGCGTAGTGATTGCATCGAGTCATTTATTCGAGCAAACTCATATGTGTGATTTGGTCATGCAGACATGCGGAGGAACTACCCGTGAACACTAAAGCACCCAGCCAGATTGATGTCTTTGTCGGTTCCCGCGTCAGGATGCGTCGGTTGATGGCCGGGTTGAGTCAGGAAAAGCTGGCTGACGGCCTCGGGATCACCTTCCAGCAGGTCCAGAAATACGAAAAAGGCACCAACCGCATCGGCGCCAGCCGGCTGCAGGCGATCGCCGATGTGCTGGGCGTTCACCCGAGCTTCTTCTTCCAGGAAGGCGAAGAAGGCGCGGCACCGCGGGCAGGCTTGGGCGATGTGCGCGAACCCAACGAAATCTCCTCCTTCGTTTCGTCGAAGGAAGGCATTGCGCTCAACCGCGCCTTCCTGAAGATCACCGACCCGGTCCTGCGCAAGAAGATCATTTCGCTGGTAGCGGCCGTCGCGCAGACGCCCGAAGCGGAAACGATCGTCGCTCACAGTAGTTCGGCGCATGCGCCCGACCTGCATGGATAGGCACGCCGGTTGCCAATGAGATAGACAGATGAAATTCAGGTTGCAGACCCTCGGGCGGTTGCGACTCGTCGATGACGACGAGTGCGATGTCGCTTTCCCGGAAAAGGGACTGCTCATCCTCGCCCAGGCAATCGCCGGTGGCCACCGCGAGCAATCGCGCAACGACGTCGCCAAGCTGCTTTGGAGCGACGTCATGCCAAGCCAGGCCTTCGTCAATCTGCGCAAGACCATCTCCCGCATCACATCGCGGCAGGAAGAACTCGGCCACACCTTCCTCAGCTTCTCGCAAACATCCATTCGGCTGGAGACGGACGCACTTTCGAGCGACCTCGACGACCTCCTGAGCAATGTCCCTCAGGATCCCCTGTCGCGGTTCCATTGGGCGATCGAGACATTCCGCGACGATTTCATCAAGGACCTGAAATCGCAGGGCCCGGCCCTTCGCGACTGGGTAGCACAGCAGCGCGCCGATCACACCGGGCTGCTGCGCGAAAGCCTGATCAGCGCGGCCGACGCTGCAACCGGCCCGGATCGCAAGCTCGTCAAGTCCGCGGCGGTCAAGCTTCTGGAGAAGAACCCTGAAGACGACGAGGTTCGCAAGATCCTGAAGACCGTGCTGGCGCTGGAGGGGCGGCAATACGAGCCCCGGCTTCTGCCAGGCATCGAGCTTGCCTCCTTGTCCGCCAAGGCCGCGCCGGCGTCCGCCCTGACAAGCGCCCCTCCGCCCGAGCCCGGCGGCGACACGCGGCCGCCGCGCGTCGTCCTGTTGCCGCCCGGCGCCGGCAACGCCGACACTTCCGCCACGCTGTTTGCCCATTCGCTGATCGAGGACGTTACGATCGGCCTGTGCGCCCTTCGCTCGGTGTCGGTCATTGCGCCCTACACGGCGGCACAAATCAGCCTGCAGGCGGACAAGGCGAGCACCTACGAACAGCACGCCATCAGTTACATTCTCGACACCCGGCTGACCAACGAGGGTAACCGGCAGACGCTGTTCACGCAGCTGATCTTCTTTGCCAATGACGAGGTGATCTGGGCCGATCGCTTCACGCTCGACGACCACGGCCTGATGCGCTCGCGCCAGGAGATCGCACGCCAGATCGCCTTCGCCATTGCGAGCCAGGTCGAACGCAACGAGAGCATGCGCAAGACCTACGAGAGCAACGCCGGCTCCTATCGCAGCTATCTGCTCGGCCAGCGCTTCCTCAAGCAACTGAATTTGCCGGAGGTCCGGCGCGCCAGGAAGAGCTTCCGCGATGCACTCGGCCAGAATGCCGATCTGGCGCCGGCGATGAGCGGACTGGCCCGCAGTTACTTTGTCGAATGGCTTTTGACGGCGCGCGGCGACAGCGAGCTGCTGGCTCTCGCCGAACAGCATGCGCGCGACGCGATCGCCATCGACGACACGCTTGCTGCCGGTTATCGCGAACTCGGCGTGGTCAAGCTCTACTGCCGGCAGTTCGACGAAAGCATCGAGTTTCACCAAAAGGCCGAAGCGCTGAGCCCACAGCACGCCAACGTGATTGCAAGCTTCGCCGACACTCTGGTGCAAGCCTCGCGCCCGGATGGCGGCCTGCAGAAGATCGAAGCCGCGATTAACCTCAATCCGATCGCTCCCGACGAGTATTTCTGGACTGCCGCCGGGGCCTGCTACTCGCTAGCGCAATACGAAAACGCCCTTGCGTATATAGAACGAATGCGCGATCCAACGCCTGCGGACCGTCTCGCGGCCGCCAGCTGGGGCATGCTCGGCAATCGCAAGAAGGCGAGCCAATACGTGCGTAAGACGTTTGACGTCCATCCGGACTTCAACCTGGAAAAATGGATGGCAATCGTTCCGTTCCGCGAGGAATGGCAGAAAACCCATTACGGCGAAGGCCTGCGCAAGGCAGGTTTCTGAACCATCACAATCACATGAGGGATAAGGGGAACATCATGACGGAACAGACTGCGAAGGTCGTTGTATTTGGCGTTGAGGGTGACGACGGCCTGTGGCTCGCGGATCTCGCGGCGGGAACCGTCACACCCATCACAGCCCCGCTCACCGGCGCACTGGCTTCGGCCAACGAGCACAGAAACGCCGGCGCGACGGTGGTCAAGGGCGTGAACTTCGCCGTGCGCGCCAATTCGGCCGGCTCGGTATCCGGCGGCTTCATGGACGGCTAACTCACGGCCGATGACGACGAGGCATGAGGCGGACCGGGCGCGCGAAGGCAGCCCGGTCAAGGACAATCCCGACGTATACTCCGACCGTGTGTGCGCGCCCGAGGAAACCTTCGCGCGGATAGCCGGTCTCTTGCCCGTTTTCGGCGTCAGCAGACTTGCCCGCCTGACCGGGCTCGACAGCATCGGCATACCCGTCTGGAATGCGGTTTCGCCGAATGCACGATCGATCGTCATCAACCAGGGCAAGGGCATCACCGATATCGACGCAAAGGTGTCGGCGGCGATGGAAGCCCTGGAGCGTGCCGTCGCCTGCACGCCTTCGGCACCGGTGCAAACAGAGACGCGGCGCGCACTTCTGAACAAGGGCGAGCGGGCGTTCGGCCTGCCCGGGCTGATCGCAGCCGGAATGGACGATCTTGGCGATGACGAACCCACGACGTGGCTGCGCGGCCACGATCTTTTCGATCGACACACAACGTTCATACCCTTTCACGCCGCATCGCTCGACCGGACGCTTGAGCAATGCCGCTACTGGCAGTCGTCGGACGGGCTTGCCTCCGGCAACACCGAGCAGGAGGCTATCCTGCACGGTCTGCTGGAGCGCATCGAGCGTGATGCCGAAACCCTTTGGCGGCTTCGACCACTGGCGGCGCGCCTCAAGAGCTGCGTCGGTGCCCGGCTGTTCAACGATCCCGTCATCGACGACATGACCGGCCGCATAGAAGCGGCCGGCCTGACATTCCGCCTCTTCGACATGACCAGTGACATCGGCATCCCCTGCCTGTCGGCGATCATCGCCGACGCGGACATTCTCGGTGCGAAAGAGCCACGGTACCATGACGTTACCGTCGGTCACGGCGCTCATCCGGATCCGCGCCGCGCCGCGATCAGGGCCGTGACCGAGGCGGCACAATCGCGCCTCACCTATATCAGCGGCGCGCGCGACGATGTCTTTCCAGAGACGTTTACGCGCAAGCTGCCGCGTGAAACGCAGCAATTGTTCGTGGCGACGCCCGGAGATCGCAACCCGGCGGCTTGCGCTTTCGCCGGTGCCGGCACCGGTGCGCTGCTCGACCATGTTGTTGCGGCCCTGAGGCGTGCGGGCATCGGGACCGCCGTTGCCGTGCCCCTTCTCTCAGAGCCGCTGCCGTTTTCCGTGGTCAAGATTTTCGTCCCCGAACTCGAGAACCCCGACGGCGCGCGCAAGCGACGCTTCGGCAACCGGGCCCTGTCACACGCACTGGAGCTCGGATGAAAGTCCTCTTTGCCGGCCCGACATTGCCCGATGCGCGAACTCTGGTCGGCGACGACATCGTCCTTCGCCCCCCGGCCGAACTGGGCGACATCCTGCGGGCGACCCAGGAGGGCGCGACCGCCATCGGGCTTGTCGACGGTCATTTCGAACAGGTTGCCCCCGTTTGGCACAAGGAGATCCTGTTTGCCCTGTCGGTAGGCGTGCACGTCTACGGCGCTGCAAGCATGGGCGCGCTTCGCGCCGCCGAATGTGCAACATTCGGCATGATCGGCGTCGGCCGGATCTATGGCCAATATGCGGCCGGCGAGCTTGAGGACGACGCCGATGTCGCCCTTCTGCATGGCCCGGCTGAGCTCGGGCATCTGCCGCTGACCCTTCCGCTGGTCAATGTCGTTGCAACTCTGGAGGACCTGCGCCAGCGGCAGTTGATCGACGCAGCGGCTGCCTTGCAACTTTTGCAGGCAGCCAAGGCGCTTTTTTACAAGCAGCGGACCTGGAGCGCGATCGTCGCCCGAACCACGCATGCGCAAGACGCGGAGACCCGGCGACTGCTGGCACTTCTGACTGGCGGAACGATCAACCAGAAGCGGCTGGACGCCCTGGAATTGCTCGAAATCCTGCGCAACGCCCCAGCCTTGCGGGCGATGCCGGCCCAGGACTGGGCATTCAATTCGACAAGCCTGTGGAAGCGATTGCTCAATCAACTTGTCGCTTCATCCTGACGATCTGGATTTCCCATGCAACGTGTGTCACGCTCGTGTCACGCGCATCTAAAAATAGTCGCGCTATGATTTGCCATGTTGAAGTGGGTCGCACTGATCCGCGCGGAGCTGGGGAAAATCATGCAATCTTCGATCGCCATGTCCTTTGAAGCCGATGACAAGGAAAAGGAGCTGCTGGCGCTGGCTCGTCTGGTTACGTATGCACGTGACTCGTCGCGCACCCTGAATGTCGAAGGTGTCCAGTATTGCCTCGAACTGGCGCTCGCCGCCTTGCTCAAGGAAGTCGAGGAATGCGGCGACCGGACAGCCCTGCTGACCAACGAACTCATGACTCGCGCCAGCCTCGGCAACTGCTGAGCGCGCCGCAATCGGCGGCAAATTCACCGGTGGCACGGAAAGAGCCCTGCTTCGCGATCGCGCAAAGCGGGGTTTTTCGTTGACTATAGGGTCTCCCGCCTCATCCGGGCCGCGGAAAGTCCCGTCCATCCGCCGGCCTGCCTAACGGCTTTCCCCTTTGGATCAAATTCAGTCTCAGCAGTCACGCGGTCGTCGGCCCAGTTGTAACGGGCGATGACCGACGGACCCGTTGGGATGGAAATTCTCGTCTTAAGGTCGTTGCCCGAACGCATCTGCGCGCGCGGCCGGATATTTAGTCTATCTTTTCAATAGACAATATTGATTAAAAGCACGCACCCGGTAGGCTTTCTGACAGCAAAGCGGCCAGCGATATCCGGACGGCTCGCCCGATAAGCGGGCATGCCGGCCCTCTGCGCGCGGTCGATGAAGGGAGCCCTTATGACCGACACCAACTCATCCTTGCCCATCCTCGATCTAAAGCGCTTCGCGGCTGGCCACCCCGAGCGGGCGGCCGCACTTGAAGAGCTGCGTTCCGTCGCCCGCTCGGTCGGCTTCTTCTACCTCGAAGGCCATGGCATTCCGCAAGAGCAGATCGATGGCGTCCTCGATCTGTCCCGACGGTTCTTCAGCCTGCCGGAGGCAGACAAGCTGGCGATCGAAATGCGCAAGTCGCCGCATTTCCGCGGCTACAACCGCGCCGGCCTCGAATATACCCGCGGTACCCAGGACTGGCGCGAGCAGGTCGATTTCGGCCCGGAGCGCGCGTCGGTCGAGGTCAAGCCTGACGACGCCCCGTGGAAGCGGCTTGTCGGCCCCAACCAGTTTCCGGACGCCCTGCCCGAATTGAAGCCGGCCATCCTTGCCTGGATCGAAGCGGTGACCGGACTTGGTATCCGCCTGATCGAGGTCTTCGCCGAGGCGCTCGGTCAGCGCGCGGACGTCTTCGAGCCGATCTATCGCGACGGCCCGAACCAGCTTTTGAAGATCATCCGCTATCCCGGCCGCGACAAGACCGAGAGCGACCAGGGGGTTGGCGCCCACAAGGATGGCGGCTTCGTCACCATCCTGCTTCAGGATGAAGTCGGCGGACTGCAGGTCGACGACGGCAGGGGCGGCTGGATCGATGCGCCGCCGAAGCGCGGAACCTTCGTCGTCAATGTCGGCGAATTGCTGGAACTCACGTCGAATGGCTACCTGCTTGCCAACATCCACCGCGTGGTCACGCCGCCCGCGGGCGGGGATCGCCGATCGGTCGCCTTCTTCCTCGGCGCCAATCTCGCATCCACCATTCCGGTCCTGGATCTGCCGCCTGCGCTTGCCACGGAGGTCCGCGGCGTGACGCAGGACCCGCTCAATCCCTTGTTCCACGAGGTCGGCCGCAACGTGCTGAAGTCGCGTCTGAGATCACACCCCGATGTCGCCGCCACGCACCATGCCGATCTGGTCGAGCAGCTGAAGGTACCCGTGCCGGCCTGACTTTTCCACCGCGACCACGCAAGAGCTGCCACTCAAAAGCTGAAGGAACATTCGATGACGATCCATCAAAAGCCTGAGGAACCTGCAGTCGAAATCAAGACACCGAGCGGCCTGCGCGACAGATCGCGACCGCTTCATCCTGAAACGCTGGCCCTTCATGGTGGCAGCTACCGTTTCGACCCGGTGAGCGGCGCCGTCGCCGTGCCGATCTACCAGACCACGTCTTACCAGTTGCCCGGCACCGACGGCGCCGACAAGCTGTTTGTTCTGGAGGCTGCCGGCCATCTCTACACGCGCGTCTCCAATCCGACGCAGGATGCATTCGAACAGCGGCTTGCCGAGATCGAGGGCGGCGCCGCCGCGCTGGCGCTCGGCTCCGGTCAGGCGGCATCAGCCTATGCCTTGCTCAATCTCGCCCGCTCCGGCGACAATATCGTCAGCGCCGCCGGTCTTTATGGCGGCACCTGGGCGCTGTTTGCATCGACGTTGAAAAGCTTCGGCATCGAGGTGCGTTTCGTCGACGCGTCCGACCCCGAGGCCTTTGCAAAGGCGACCGACGACAGGACACGCGCCTATTACGCGGAATCGCTTCCCAACCCGAGCCTCGAAGTCTTTCCGATCGCCGACGTCGCCGAAATCGGTCGCCGGTTCGGCATTCCGCTCGTCATCGACAACACCGCGGCACCCTTGACGATCCGCCCGTTCGATCACGGTGCTGCGATCGTGGTCTATTCGACCACGAAATACATCGGCGGACATGGCACCTCGATCGGCGGCGCGATCATCGACAGCGGCACCTTCCCGTGGCACGACCATGCAAGGCGCCATCCCAACCTGCATGAGCCCGACGCAAGCTATCAGGGCAAGACCTGGTTGGAAAAGGCGGCCGCCATCGACTTTCATCCCTACATCCTGCGCGCCCGCGCCGTGCTTTTGCGCGATCTTGGCGCGGCCATCAGCCCACAGAATGTCTTCCAGTTCATTCAGGGGCTCGAAACGCTGCCCTTGCGCATCCGCCAGCACAGCGAGAACGCCATCAAGGTTGCCGATTTCCTGCGATCGCACCCGAAGGTCGCGCGTGTCATCTTCCCGAAATTCCAGGAGGGAGACGCCAAGGCGCGGAACGAAAAGTACCTGCGCAACGGCCATTACGGCGCATTGATCGGTTTCGAACTGAAGGACGGGCGCGACGCCGGGCGTCGCTTTATCGATGCGCTGCAGCTGCTTTATCACGTCGCCAACATCGGTGATGCGCGATCGCTTGCGATCCATCCGGCCACCACCACCCACTCGCAGCTGTCTGAAGCGGACCAGCTGAGAACAGGCGTTACGCCCGGTTACGTCAGGCTGTCGATCGGCATCGAGCATCCCGACGACATCATTGCCGACCTGAAGCAGGCCATCGACGCTGCCTGAACGGGCAGAACCGACCAAACGCTCCCGGCCCAACCGTCCACGGCGGTTGGGCCTTTTCCATGCTCGGCGTCAGCCCTTCGTGTCGGCGGTTCGCACGCATGCCAAGGGCGAGAACTTGCGGCTTGCAGTCCTTTGCGTCGGCGCCGAATGTGACCGCCGATCAACACGAACCGCGGCGCTGTTGCCAAAGCAGGCGCTGACGATGGAAGGGAATGCCATGCCATCCGGAAACACCCAGGTCCGTCTTGCCTCTCGCCCGATGGGCAAGCCTACGCCGGAAAACTTCGAGATCACGCAGACGTCACTTCCCGAACCCAGCGAAGGACAGCTGTTGCTGAAGATCCTTTACCTGTCGCTCGACCCCTATATGCGCGGCCGCATGAATGCGACGAAATCCTACGCCAAGCCGGTCGAGATCGGCGACGTGATGGAAGGCGGCACGGTGGCGCGCGTCGTGCGCTCGCGCCATCCGGACTTCGCCGAGGGTGACGTCGTGTTGTCCCATTCCGGCTGGCAAAGCTACGCCCTTTCCGATGGCGCTGGCCTGCGCAAGCTCGACCCGCAGGCAGCGCCCCTGTCAACCGCGCTCGGCATCCTGGGCATGCCGGGCTTCACCGCCTATTCCGGCCTTTTGACGATCGGCAGGCCGAAGCCGGGCGAAACCGTAGTCGTTGCCGCCGCCAGCGGCGCCGTCGGATCGGCGGTCGGGCAGATCGCGCGCATCAAGGGCGCGCGTGCGGTCGGGATTGCGGGAGGCGCCGAGAAATGCGCCTTCGTCCGCGACGAACTCGGCTTTGACGCGGTGATCGACCATCGGGTACCCGATTTTGCCGCACAGCTGGTCGCGGCCTGCCCTGGCGGCATCGACGTCTATTTCGAGAATGTCGGCGGCCATGTCTGGGATGCGGTGTTTCCCTTGCTCAATGATTTTGCCCGTGTTCCCGTGTGCGGGCTGATCGCGCAGTACAACAGCCGTCCCGGCGAACCGACCGGCGCCGACCGACTGCCCCTTGTCATGCGCGACGTCCTGAGCAAGAGCCTCAACATTCGTGGCTTCATCCAGAGGGAATTCGCCGACCAGCGCCCCGATTTCTACCGCGCGATGGCCGGATGGATATCCTCGGGCGAGGTGCGCTACCGGGAAGACATCGTCGACGGTCTCGAAAACGCGCCGGCAGCCTTCATCGGCCTGCTTGAGGGCCGAAACTTCGGCAAGCTCGTCATCCGCGTGGCGGCAGAAAACTAGAGCATGCCCGGGAGAAACGTCTCGGCATTCCGTGAAGATCGGAAACGCTCCAATCGTACCGGCGAGCCTTTGCGCGAACCGCCGTTCAAAAAGTCATAGGTGACCGGCGAGACCGACGGCCGCCTTGCCAAGCCCGTCCTCGATAAGTGCCGACAACTCGGGCGCGTAGCCGCGCCCGAGTGGCCCGGGCAAGAGCGATAGTTCGGCGCCCCCTTTCAGCGCGCGGACCTCGTCAAGCGCGCTCGTCGCTTCCTCAGTCAAGCCGAGCTGGCCCGCGACAGCAAGGCGCAACAGGTTGACGGCATGGTCCGACGCATTCGCCAACTGGCGCACGCGCAGCAGGGCTTCCTCGTAGCGACGCTCGCGATAGGCGTCGAGCGCCAGCGTCAGCGCCGCATCGTGATGCAGATATTCGGCGTTCTCCTCGGCCAGGCGCGCTAGCCTTACGCCTTCGAGCCAGTGACCGGAGACATATTGCAGCAATCCGAGCTTGGCGGAGATCGCCTCGTCGAGCGGATTGAGCGCACTGGCCCGCTGTCCCGAAAGAAAGGCGGCCTCGCTGTCACCGGCGGCAAACCGCGCCATCATCTGAGCGACGTAACTCTCGCTAGCCTGAGGGGCCAGCGCAACGGCCCTGTCGGCAAGTTTCAATGCTCTGTTGCCGACAACAGGCGAAGCGGCCGCCTCGCCCGTGGCGACGAGCACCATTGCCAGGCTTGCCGATACATCCGCGTCGTTTGCCCTGTAGGCGAGCGACCGCTCCAGGCAAGACAGCGCGCCCGAGAGATTTTCGCCGTCGCTCCGCGTCAGCGCCATGTTCGCCTGCAACACGCAACCGTAGCCGAGCGACGGCTCGGCGATCTGGCGTGCCGCCTCGAGACTGATGATCACGCCGTTCTCGCCAGCGAGCACGCGGGCGAGCTTGACCAAAAGCGCTTGCTGTATCTCCTCGGCATCGCCGGGAGAAAGAGGTGCTCGCTCCGCGCCGGAACGCAGCGCCTCCTTGCTTTGCGGGTCCACCACCTGCCAGGCGAGTTCAAGGTTGCCCTTTGCCACGCTCGCGTCGATCGACAGCCTGTATTCCTTGCTGCCTGCCAGGCGCACCACCGCTTTCGGAGCCACCCAACCGGTGACCGCGGCGACGTCGACACCGGCGACCGGGTCCTGGGCGAGCGTGCGCACGGACGAAAACTGCGACAACGCATGCACGAGGTCGTCGCCGGCCCTGTTGTTTTGGCCGGTGCCAATTGTCGACGCCGCCTTGACGTCGACGATGACCGTCGGCTTTTCGGAGAGGACCGGCTGCCACGGGAATTGGATGGGCACGGCAGCGTAAAATGCGGCGGCCATGACCAGGATCCCGAGCCCAGCCATGGCGAGCTTGCCCACAGGCATCTGCCGCGGGGCGGAACTTGCGGCAACGGCCTCTATCTGAACCGCTACGTCGGGCGCAGCATGGGCAACTGTCGGCGGCGCAGGCAATGACCGCGGCGATCCGTCCTCGGCCTTGACGAAGAGCGGCACATAATTGCCCTTCGGCAGCTCGATGCGCACCGCAGCCTCGTCGCCCAGCGCCTCATAGTATTGAGCCAGCGCCGCACGCAGCCGCGAGGCCTCTACGCGCACGATGGGATCGGTCGCCGGATCGAAGGAACTCGGCCGAGCGAAGACGTCGATGGCGATGGTGTAGGCTTTCACGGCCCCCGAACGGCCAGCGAAGAACTCGTCAACGAGATACCGAAGCAACTTGCGATGCCGCTCCGTCCCGTGGAAGCGCGGATCGTCGAGCATACGTTCCAGCTCGGCGCGTGCTGCGCGCTCGGGAACAGGGCAATAAGCCGCTCGATTGGCGTCTTCTCCCGTTTTCATACCGCGCCCCCATCTACTACAACTCGAAAGAGAGTGCTAATGCGAGGGAACTCTAAATCAGGGACACGACAGCGAAAAGAAAAATATCGCTCCACATCAAAGAAATTGCGATCAACGCGGTTCGTTTCAAAATCAACCGAAAGATACACTTGAAAACCAGTATGGTTACAGGGGTAATCAGTTGAATTTCCGGATGCGGCGTCGCGAGAATAGCTAATCACAACGGATTAGGTTCGTTGCTGGCATTGGAAAGACAAATGGAAATGACTTCCTGCTCGATCTCAAGACAGATCAATTCGTACTCGGCCACCATAGATCCATCCTGCGGATCGCGTCGGCGCTGTCGATCGAGCATGGAGTTCGCTTCGTCATAGGCCTCGCAGAGGCTCGCGAGCGGCATATTCTTTGCACTAAGCAACTGCAACTGGCCGCGCAAGGCCGGAAGCTTGAGCATCAACTTCAAAAGTCCCCGTTGCTTGGCTTCGTTGGGCATTGTGCTGTACCCGATTGAACGACGATCGATGCTGCATGCCACGCCTGCGGGCGATGAAACCATCGCGCCTCTTGCCTAGATCCAGACGCGTCGCCGCAACTCTGATTGCCGGCGCCCCATTCAGATGGGTCTGCCTGGAAACGATTTCGTCCTGCAGGGGCGACCAACCCCGCCATGCCTCTTGCCGAAAATTCTCAGGAACCAGGCGCTTCCGGAAGTACGTAACAGTAACATTGGCGCAAGCGCGCTTGACGGGCGCCAATTCGCCGCGCGCAAAGAGACGATCGGCACCGTCTCGCGCACCGCACGGCCTGACGGCATTTTCGACTTTAGCCGCGATGGCGCCTTCAAGGGGCAATCGGCACAGCCGCATTGTCGCGCCCGCTTGCCGGGCTCTGCCAGCGCGCTACAGTTGGGGCCAATCGCCCTGCCAAAGCGGGTCGATTGCGGATTGTAACTGTTACGTACTTCGATGCCGAATGTTGCAGCGCCTAGAATGCGCACGGTGACGCGCGACGACGCGCCGCGCCGCGTGCTGAGTGCAACGGAGAGATTTCCATGCGATCCCTGGACACAACATCTCATGACCGACGTGGTGCGGCGTTCCTTTTTTCCGGGATCGCCGCAATCCTTTTGTCGCTAACGAGCACAGAGCTTGCGGCAAGCGACGACAAGTTGAGCGGCCTGCCCTCGCTCGTCCTTGGCGGACAGACGGCAACGGCACAGACCCTGCAGTTCGAGACCCCCTTCGACAACAAGGTCAATGCGGGCTCGCTCACCATCGTGCTCGAAAAGACGACCCTCGACGACGTCAAGGCCACGTTCGGCGGCACTGTCCGCAGCCGGTCCGTCGAGGGACTGTCGATCGGCTGGCTATGCTACGAGCTCTCGACAGGCGACCTTCCTCGGCGGATCTGGCTCGTCGCCAACGGCAGGGACGCCGACGCAGCCGACAAGAAGCCGGTAACGTTCATCTCCACGGAAGAGGTTTCAGGCGCCGCCGACAAGTGTGACACACCGACCGTCGCGCTGGCTCCGCTGCTGCTGCCGGTCCCGACCTTGAAGGACGGCACCGACGCGCTGGAAAAGCGCTTCGGTGCAGCGCCGAAGCAAGGCATGGTGCGCTATTCGCACCAGCAGCCGGGCGAACAGAACACGACCGTCATGCAATCGCTCGTCTATCGCCTGAAGGACGGCCTGATCGACGGCATCGCCTTCACGCAGGTTACGTCCAAGTAGCAAGGCACCGGCAATGCCCGCCGCCGCTCTGTCGGCGGGCATTGCGATTGCGAGATCTTTCATTTCTCGAAGGCGTAAATCCTGTTCCAGTCCGCCTTCATGTCGACGAGCAGCCACTTTCGCTGCTCAGCCTCGTTCATCGCCTTGTCCAGCTTGCCGACATGCGACTGCCGGTCATAGGCCCACTCCCGTTCACCGTCCGTGTGATGCACTATCATGCCGAAGCTCGGGCCCGAGCCTGACGTCACCCACCGCAGCATCTCGTAGTCGCCGTCGGAATTGCCGGCGGCGAAGATCGGCCGCCGGCCGATGAACTTGTTGATACCGACGGGCTTGCCGGCGCCGTCGTCGATGAAATCGACTTTCGGCTCGCGCATGAGCACAGGCTTATCGCCTTGCAACTCGTATTTTGTCGCGATCGTGCTGCCGACCACCTGTTCAGGGGGAATGCCGTACATCTGCTCCGTCATTGGCCGCATGAACTCGATGCCGCCGCCCGAAACGATATAGGTCTTGAAGCCGTTTTCGCGGAGATAATCGAGAACCTCCCGCATCGGCAGGAAGGTAATTTCGTTGTAGGGCCGGTCGAACCGCGGATGCTTGGCGCTCGCGAACCAATCCTTCACGAGCTTTTCGAATTCCTCGGTGGTCATGCCCGCATGCGTCGCCAGAACGAGCTCGACAAGACCCTTGTCGCCGGCGGCGGCAACACCCGCCATATCGCCCTTGAGAAGCGACGCAAACGGCTCCTTGTCCTTCCACTCAGGATGGTCCGGGGCCATGGCCTTGATGCGGTCGTTGACGAACATCGCTTGGAAATACATCGGCTGTTCGGTCCAGAGCGTGCCGTCATTGTCGAAAACGGCGATACGATCGGCTTCGGCGACAAAATCGGGTCCGCCCTCGGTCGTCACCCGCGTCACGAAGTCGATGATGGCCGACTTTGCCGCTCCGTCGTTCCAGGAAGAAAGGCCGGCCGGCGGCGCATCGGCCGCAAGCGCGAATGCCGGCGCGGCGAGCGTCAATGCCAGCGCGGCCGCGGCCCCCAGCAGCGTGCGCCGCCGCCAGCCGTTGCTATGCCTGTTCGCCCCATTGGATGTGAGCGGTCCTTCTGCCATGGTCATCGGGTTTTCTCCTGAACGGTAACGAGACGGTCGGGTGGCTTGGGCTCGGCTAGGGCCGGCGGATGCAGCGGAAGCCAATATGGGTCGTGGCGGCATTTTCTTCATGCGCGTGCCGCGCGGCCGGGCGATAGCGACGGCAGTAATTCGGCGCGCAGAGATGCGACCCGCCTTTGACCACCCGCCGCGCGATCAGAATTTCCGGTTGCCTCGGGTCGAAGCTCGCCTCACGCCCGCCCCCGCGTGGATTGGATGGAACACAGCAGCTCTTCTGCGCCGGTTCGGGATGATTGCTGGACCAGTAATCGCTCGTCCATTCCCAGACATTGCCGATCATGTCGTAAAGCCCATAGCCGTTCGGCGGAAAGCTCGCGACGGGCGATGTCCGCTCGAAACCGTCTGGACGCAGGTTTTCAGTCGGGAAAGCGCCGTGCCAGGTGTTGGCCATGAAGCGTCCGTCCGGCACCAGGTCGTCGCCCCAGGCAAATTCAGCACCTTCTAGGCCGCCCTTGGCTGCAAACTCCCACTCGGCCTCCGTCGGCAGGTCCTTGCCGGCCCATTGTGCATAGGCCATCGCATCGACATAGGAGATGTGCACGACGGGATGGTCGAGTTTGCCGCGAATGTTGCTCTGGCGGCCGTAGGGCCTTTTCCAATCCGCCCCGAACTTGAAATCCCACCATTGGGAGGGATCCCGGCTGACGACCCGCTTGGGAGGATCGAAAATGACCGAGCCCGCGCGCAGCATTTCAGGCTTTGCGCCCGGATAGTCCTTGGGATCTGGCGCCTTCTCGGCGACCGTGACGTATCCCGTCGCCTCGACGAAGGCGCCGAACTGGCGGTTGGTGACCGGCGTGACGTCGATCCAGAAACCGTCGACCTTCACCGGATGGGCGGGGGCCTCTTCGGGATAGTGGCTGTCGGACCCCATGGTGAAAGAGCCGCCCTCGATCCAGATGGGCTCAAGTGCGCTCGCATCCATCGGTGTCAGGTCAGCGGTCGGTCTTGTCGATAGGATTTGCATGCGGTTTCAGTCTCCCGGGCAGATGTCTCGGCCATCCTGATGGCGCGAAGTCTAGCCGCAAAGCGGCGCGGCCCAAAGTACTTAACTGTTACAGAGACGCAGGCCCCGGTTTCCGACGTCGTCCGTGCCGTCGAGGGGGCGTCTGACAACCGTTATCGCCTCCGTCGTTACTGTTACGTTCTTTCCAATCGGCGGCTTGTAACCTTACTCTGCGCAAGGAACGCACATGAACTGGCGCCGGCGGATCGGCCAGAGGGGCGAAATCTCATGGGTACACGCGACGATATCGAGCAGTTGGGCAAACGCATCGGTCAAGCCATTGTCGGCCAGGAGGGCATGATCGAACGCCTGCTGCTCGGTCTCCTCAGCAACGGCCACCTGCTCGTCGAGGGTCTGCCGGGCCTTGCCAAGACACGGGCGATCAAGAGCATGGCCAAGAACCTCGACGCGCAACTGTCCCGCATCCAGTTCACGCCGGACCTCCTGCCGTCGGATATCACCGGCTCGGAAGTGTATTTTACCGAAGGCGGCAAGGGCGAGTTCCGCTTCCAGCAAGGCCCGATCTTCGCCAATCTTATCCTTGCCGACGAAGTGAACCGCGCACCCGCAAAGGTGCAGTCGGCGCTGCTCGAGGCGATGGAGGAGCGGCAGGTCACCGTCGGCGGCGACAGTCACGAACTGCCGGACCTCTTCATGGTGATGGCCACGCAAAACCCGATCGAGCAGGAGGGCACCTACCCCCTGCCCGAGGCCCAGCTCGACCGCTTCCTGATGCATATCCAGGTCGATTATCCCGACGCCAAGTCGGAGGCCGAGATCATGCGGCTGGTGCGATCGGAGGAAACGGCGACGACGTCGAAGGCCAAGTCGGACGAAAAGCTGGCGCAGGACGCGGTCTTTACAGCCCGCAAGGAAATCTCGGCGGTGACCGTCTCGAGCGCGATCGAAGACTATATCGTCGCCCTTGTCGTGGCGACCCGCTACCCGGACAAGCTCGACAAGGATCTCGCCAAATGGATCCAGGTCGGCATCAGCCCGCGCGGCGTCATCGGCCTCGACAAGGTCTCGCGCGCACACGCCTGGCTGAAGGGGCGAGATTTCGTCACGCCTGATGACGTGCAGGCGACCGTGCACGACGTCTTCCGCCACCGGCTGGTTCTTTCCTACGAAGCCCATGCCGGCGGCACGACGGCGAACGAGGTGGTCGACCGGATCGTGCAACTGGTCGCTGTCGCCTGACAAAAGGAGAAGGCCCGATGGCAATATCCTTGCCCGCATTCGCAAGATCGAAGGGCATTTCCCGTCCGGCACAGGTGGAGATGTCGGGCGCCTATACGTCCGTCGACGAACTCGTCGCGCTCGAGGCGATCGCCTGCGACTTGAGTTTCCTGCGCAAGGCGCCAGTGCGGCGACTGCTTGCCGGACGTCACGAGTCGCGCATGCGCGGCCGCGGCCTGTCCTTCGAGGAGCTGCGCGAATACCTGCCTGGCGACGATATCCGCACCATCGACTGGAGGGTCACGGCGCGGACCGGCAAACCGGTCGTGCGGGTTTATGACGAGGAGAAGGATCGACCGGCGCTCGTGATCGTCGACCAGCGCATCAACATGTTCTTCGGCAGCCGCCGGGCGATGAAATCGGTCGCTGCGGCACAAGTGGCGGCCCTGTGCGCCTGGCGCATTACGGCGCTCGGCGATCGGGTCGGCGGCTTCGTCTTCGGCGACGAGACCGTCGACGAAGTCCGCCCCCACCGCAGCCGCGAAGCCGTCATCCGTTTTGCCGACGTCATCGTTCGCCACAATACGGCGCTCACGGCAGGCTCCACCGTCGCAAGGGGCGACGAGCAACTGGATCTGGTGCTTGCCACCGTCGCCAACATCGCCAAGCACGACCACCTGATCATCGTGGTCAGCGATTTCGACGGGCATGGCCTCGAGACGCGCGACATGCTGCTCAAGCTTTCGGCCCACAACGACGTCATCGCCATACTGATCTACGACCCCTTCATGCTGGAGCTGCCACGCAAGGGTGACATCGTCGTCAGCGGCGGCGCGTCACAGGCCGAACTGCAGTTCGGCCAGGCCAACGTGCGTGAGGCGATCGACGGTTTCGCGCGCAAGCGCGGCCGGGCGTTGCGCGCCTGGCAGGAAGACCTGGGCCTGCCCATGCTTCCGATCTCGGCCGCTGAAGAGATCGCGCCGCAATTGCGCGCCATGCTCGGCCAATTGGCCTGGCGTCAACGGAGACGCTAGCGATGGAAGGCGCGCCCCCGCCAACGGTCGATCCGGGTCTTGCCGCGGCACTGCGAGGTCTTGCCGATATTGCCTTGCCGCCTGATGTCTCGATGCTGCCGCAGACCTGGGCATGGGCGGTACTGGCCGCGCTCGTCGTCCTCGCGATCGCGTTTGCCCTCTGGCGCTGGTTGCGCCACCGCGCGATCAATCGCTACCGCCGCGAAGCCCTTGGCGAACTTCGCCTGATCGAAGCACGCATCGGTACGGCACAGACGCGCGGCGACGCGCTCGCAGCCCTGCCCGCCATCCTCAAGCGCACCGCACTTGCCGCCTGGCCGCGTGAAACAGTCGCCAACTTGAACGGCCCCGGCTGGACCCAATTCCTCGATGCGCATTCCGGCGGGAAGCCCCTTTCGCAAACGTCCGCACACTTCTTCGAAGAGGCCGAATATCGCGGCCCGGCGGCGCTGGCGTCCATTCCCTCGGATGAAGCGCGCGCCCATGTTGCCGCTGCACGCCATTGGATCGAGGCGCACCATGTACGTACTTGATCATCCATGGCTGCTGGCACTGCTGCCGATCCCCGTCGTCGTCTGGTGGCTGCTGCCCGCCTATCGCGAGCAGTCCTCGGCGATCCGCTTTCCCTTTTTCAAGGACATCACGGCGGCAGCCGGCATCGGCGCGACCGAAGGCTCTGTCGTGCCGAAGACCAATTTCGGACAGAAGCTGGTCGCGCCCATCTGCTGGATCCTGGTCGTCCTGGCGTTGGCCCGGCCGCAATATATCGAACCGCCGATCGAAAAGACCGAACCGCAGCGCGACCTGTTGTTGGCGATCGACCTGTCGCAATCGATGGACACGCGCGATTTTCACGATCCCGCCGGCAATCTGCAGGCTCGCGTCGATGCCGTGCACAAGGTGGTCGCCGACTTCATCGACAAGCGCCCCGAAGACAGGCTCGGCCTCGTCGCCTTCGGCGATGCGCCCTATCCGCTGGTGCCTTTCACGATGGACCACAAGACGGTGCAGGCGATGCTGGCCGACAGCCTGCCGGGCATGGCGGGTCCGCGAACGGCCATCGGCGATGCGATCGGCCTTGCCATCAAGATGTTCGACCAGAGCACGGCGCCCGACAAGGTTCTGATCCTGCTCACCGACGGAAACGATACCGCAAGCAAGATGCCGCCCGACAAGGCCGCCGGCATCGCTGCCGACAAGCACATCGTCATCCACACCGTGGGTATCGGCGATCCCAATGCCCAAGGAGAGCAGAAACTCGACACGTCCGTGTTGCAGCAGATCGCCACCGCGACGAAGGGCCGATACTTCTTCGGCCAGGATCAGGCGTCGCTCGAGAACATCTACGTGCTTCTCGACCAGCTGACGCCAGCCAACCAGAAGACCCTGTCCTGGCGACCGCGCATCGAACTGTTCCACTATCCGCTCGGTGCGGCGCTGATCGTCCTTCTCCTCTATCACGCCGCCATGTGGCTTCTCTCCGCGCGGACCGCCCGGCAGCGCGAAAAGGGGGCCGACGCATGATCGCCGATTTCCATTTCCTGCGTCCTCTTTGGCTGCTCGCGTTGCTGGCCGCGCCGCTGCTTGTCGTCCTGATCGGCCGGCGCACCGACGTGCGCGCGCAGTGGCGAGGCATGATCGCGCCGCATCTTCTCGATCATCTGCTGATCGAAAAGGGCGGAAAACACTGGTTCCACCCCGTTCATCTCACGGCAGCCCTGATCGCGGTTGCCGCGATCGCTGCTGCCGGGCCGACGTGGCAGCGCGAAAAGCCGCCCTTTGTCGAGGACACCGCGCCTCTGGCGATCGCCATCGACCTGACCGAGACGATGAACGCCACCGACGTCTCGCCGACGCGCCTGGAGCGCGCCAAGCTCAAGGTGCAGGACATTCTTTCGATGCGCAAAGGCGCACGCACGGCGCTCTTTGCCTATGCCGGCAGCGCCCACATGGTGCTGCCGCTCACCGACGATGCCAACCTGACCAAGACCTATCTGGCGGCCCTGTCGCCCGGCATCATGCCGGTGACCGGCCGGGACACCGGCAAGGCGCTGCAAGTGGTGGAAGCCGCGCTTTCCAGCGAGACCGTCCCTGGCACGATCCTGTTCATGACCGACGGCGTCGAGCGCACGGCCTTCGACGCCTTTGCCGGCTACCAGGGGCGAAACGATCTGATGGTGCTCGGTATCGGCACCGCCGACGGTGGCCCGGTAAAGACGGCCGACGGCCAGTTCCTCACCGACGCGACCGGCGCGCGCGTTCGCGCCAAACTCGATGTCGACGCACTGAAAGCCCTGCAGTCTGCCTCGAAGGCCGAGGTGGCAACCGTCACGCCCGACGATGCCGACGTGCGCTGGATCGTCAGGCGGATCCAGACGAGCTTCGCACAGAAGACAGCAGACGGTCTGACGCGCTGGTATGATGCCGGCTGGTGGTTGACCATCCCAGTTGCGCTGATGGCCGCGCTCTGGTTCCGGCGCGGCTGGTCCGTGCGCTGGGCCGTTTTCGTGCTCGCCATCGGCACGGTGTTGTCGGGGGGAAAAGCGGAAGCGGCGGACAACAGCTTTGCCGATCTGTGGTTCACCCCGGACCAGCAGGGACTGCGCGCCGTCCAGCGTGGCGATTTCCAGGCAGCCGCCGACGACTTCACCGATCCGGCCTGGCAAGGCATAGCACTCTATCGCATCGGGCGCTTCCAGGACGCCATCGACGCCTTCGCGCAGGCTGATACGGCCGAGAGCTACTACAATCAGGGCAATGCGCTGATGCATCTCGACAAGGCGGAAGAGGCGATTGCGGCCTACCAGCAGGCCCTCAAACGTCGGGCGGACTGGCCTGAGGCCAAACAGAACCTGGAGGTGGCTGAAAAACGCAAGGCCGACAAGGACAAACTGGAACAGGACGCCCAGCAGGAGCAGGCCGGCATCGACCCGGACGAGGTGCAATTCGACGAGAAGGGCAAGAAGGGCAAGGAGGGTACGGTTCCTGGCGGCGCACAGACCGCCGACATGTGGATGCGCAACATCCAGGTGTCGCCCGCAGAATTGCTGGCGCGCAAATTCGCGATCGAAGCCAAGGACACGAAGCCATGACCGCTCGCATCTGGCCCATTCTCGTCGCGTTGATCGTCTCCTTGCTGTCGCTGGCAACTGGCGCTGTGGCCGCCGATCCTTTCGCCCGCGCAACGATTGCGACCAAGGGTACGATCTACGCCGGGCAGCAGGTGGAGATCGATGTCGACGTTTTCGTGCCGAATTTCTTCCTTTCGCCGCCGCAGTTTCCGCTGTTCGACCTGCCCAGCACCGTGGTGACGATGCCCGACGATCGCGGCCTCAATCTCAACGAGACCGTCGATGGCGTCGGCTTCTCCGGTATCCGCAAGACCTACATCGTGACACCGCAGGCCGCCGGCGACTACACCTTGCCACCGGTCGAGATCCCGTTCGGCTACGCGGCCGTTCCGGGCGAGACCACGCAAGGTCGGGTGACGCTGCCGCGTTTGCGCCTGACGGTCGCCGCAGTTCCCGGCAGCACCGGTGCCCAGGCGGGCGTGACGGCCGCCAAGGTGACGATCGTCCAGACCTTCGATCGTGATCTGACGAGCCTTGTCGCCGGTGACGCCCTCGTGCGCACCGTCACCGTCAATGCGGCCAGACTGGCTGCGATGATGATCCCGGAGCCGTCCTTCGACGCTCCGGCCGATGTCCAGGTCTATGTCCACGACCCCGTTCTCTCCGAGGACAAGTCGGAGGAAGGCGACCTGCGAGGCGGCATCCGCAAGGACACCGCAACGTATGTCTTTGGAAAGCCTGGGGACTACACGCTGCCTGCGATAACCCTGCAATGGTTCGACCCGTCGAGCGGCAAACAGCAAACCACCGAAGCGCCGGCGGTCAAGGTGTCGGTTGCCGCAGCACCGGCCACCACGACCGCGCTCGCACCGCCGCCTCCCCCGCCCGAGAGGCAGGCAGTCGACTGGCAATGGTGGGTCGCCGCTGGCCTGGCCGTCATAGGCCTGGCGCTCTTGATCCACTTCGCCGCCGTTTTCGCCGGCCGCATTCAGGCATGGTTCGAGGAGATGCGAACGCTGAGGCAGCAATCCGAAGCGACGGCTTTCCGGCGCGTCGACGAGGGATGCGGAAGCGGTGATCCAAAGCGTCTCGAAGCGGCGCTCGACGCCTGGTCGCGCAGGACGGGAAATGTGCCGTTGACGACATGGCTCGACCGCTTCGCAGACCCCGGGACGAAAGCGGCCTTTGCCGCCCACCAGCAGTCGCTCTATCGCGTCGCGCAGACCGCGACAAAGCCGAACCTCCTGCCGCTCAAGGCGGGTCTGGGCAAGGCGAGGCGGCGCTGGCTCGATGAGACCGCGGACTTGGAACCACCGTCCGGAAACACGTTGCCCGATCTCAATCCTGCACTCGAGGCCGATATGCCGATCGACCGTTAGCGCCTGCGCGCACGGTTGCGGCAGCGTTTGCACACAACGGATTCAGGCGCATTCGCAGGGCATGCCTGCGCCGATGGCGGCGCGTCAGCGAGCGGTCGCGACGGGGCATCATGCCCACGTTTCAAGCGGCATCGACCGACTGTCTTCATCGCCCCAACCGCCAGTGCCGCCCACACGTGGCGCGCCCGGCCGGCGTCCCACAAGAATAATTCCGCAAGAAGGGACGCAAGGCGCGAAATATTTGCACGACCACCCTTGCGAATGGCACGGATTTGCAACACGAGGCCTGCTGCCGCGGTGTATCCTTTGCCGCAGTCATACCAACCAACTGTTGGACAGGGAGGCAGGATATCTCATGACGGATCAGGACAAGGCGGCAGAGGCCGCGACATCGCGGGCAGCGATGGACGGCGAACTGGGCATTCTCGCGCGCCGGCGCATCGAGGCGGGCATCATCGCGCCAATCTATGAGGCGATGCGCGAGGAGATCGGCGAGGCACGCGCCCAGGCGATCCTCGACAAGGCGGTCAGCCAGGCTGCCGTCGAGGC
Source organism: Hyphomicrobiales bacterium (assembly GCA_900469625.1). Taxonomy (GTDB): domain Bacteria; phylum Pseudomonadota; class Alphaproteobacteria; order Rhizobiales; family Rhizobiaceae; genus Ensifer. The sequence continues at coordinate 15,956 of UBXV01000032.1, read as the reverse complement.
GGGCCGGACATTTGCAGCCAAGACACCCGGCGGCACCAATCTGCGCACGTTCCAGGAGCTGCAGGACCTCTGGACGCAGGACGACGCCCTGACGATCGAGGTGACCAAGGCGACCGACGAGGAATTCCACTACAACGTCAAGCGCTGTCGATACGCCGAGACTTATCGCGAGATGGGCCTCGGCCATATCGGACATCTGCTTTCCTGCAACCGTGACGGCGTGTTCTGCACCGGCTACGATCCGCGCATTACGCTGGAGCGCACACAGACGGTGATGCAGGGCGCCTCCCATTGCGATTTCCGCTACCGCCTGAACGCTGACCCGGCCGCCGGAGAGCAGAAATGACCGCGACGGGACAGGCACGCCGTGCACCGACTTCGGGCGACAACATGCCCGCCATCAACGGCGATCGCCTCTGGGCCGATATCGTTTCGACCGCCAGCTTCGGCGGCGCCGACAAGGGCGGCGTCACCCGGCTGACATTGACGGAAGAGGACCGGCAGGTTCGCGACTGGTTCGTCGACGAATGCCGCTCGCTCGGCTGCACCGTCGAAACCGACCAGATCGGCAACATTTTTGCCACCTATCCCGGAGAAGACCGGTCCCTGCCGCCGATCGCAGTCGGGAGCCATCTCGATACCCAGCCGCAAGGTGGCCGGTTCGACGGCATTCTCGGAGTTCTGGCCGGCGTCGAGCTGATCCGGACGCTGAAGGAAACGGCGACGGTGCTGCGCCATGATCTTACAGTCATCAACTGGACGAACGAGGAAGGTTCGCGCTTCTCCCCGGCGATGATGGGGTCTGGCGTCTTTGCCGGCGCATCGCCGCTATCGAAGATCGAGGCGGTTCAGGACCGGGATGGAACCACCGTTCGGGCGGCACTCGAAGCAATCGGCTATCGCGGCGAAATTCTGCCTGGCCATGTCGGTTTTGCCGCCTATGTCGAATTGCACATCGAACAGGGCCCGCTTCTGGAAGCGGCCGCGACCGAAATAGGCATCGTTACAGGCGTCCAGGGTGTGCGCTGGTTCGATGTGACGATCACCGGGACGGAAGCCCATGCCGGCAGTACGCCCATGGATCAGCGCGATGACGCGCTGGTCGCAGCCTCGCAGATCGTGCTTGCCGTGCGCGATATCGCCCGCCGGCACTCGCCCGGCGTCGGCACGACAGGCTTTGCCGCCGTCGGCCCGAATTCGCGCAATGTCGTGCCGGGTTCCGTGCACTTGCAGATCGACATGCGCCACCCCTCCGATACCGGGCTCGACCAGATGCAAGCTGCGCTTGAACAGGCGATCGACGCGCTGGACGCCCGGATCGTGCTCGACCGCATCTGGTCGAAGCAGCCGGTCGTCTTCGATCTCCTCATTGTCGATGCGGTCCGCGCCAGCGCCGGAGCGCTCGGCCATTCCGCCATCGAGATGGTCTCCGGCGCCGGCCACGACGCCGCCCATCTCGCCGGTATCTGCCCGACGGCGATGATCTTCGTGCCGTCGAAGGATGGCCTGTCGCACAACGAGGCGGAATACACATCGCCGGAGGAATGCGCGCGCGGCGCCGACGTTCTGTTGCAGACGGTGCTGCAGATCGACCTCAAGTAACGAAACGTCGCCGGCAGGACTTTCCAGCCGGCGACGTCGATTTCAATAGGCGCTGAAGCGCCCCGCAGGTGCCTGTTCAGGCGCGGGCCGAATCCAGCTGTTCCTGGTCCTTCTCGACCTGCTGGGCCTTCAGGTAGCTTTCGATCAGCAGCTGATACTCCGGGAAGATCTTGGTGTAGATCTCGGCCCATTGCTGGGCGTCATCGCGGTGCCAGGTGCGCTGCAGCTCGGAGGCGACGGCCGCCGTGTCCATCGGGACGACGCCTGCCTGAACGACGCGGGCAAGCGTGATCTCCTGCGCCATCTTCGAATAGGTGCCGGACGCATCGACGACGGCAAAGACCTTGTAGCCCTCGTGCGCGGCACTGATCGCCGGGAACGCCATGCAGACGCTGGTGATGGTGCCGGCGATGATCAGCGTCTTGCGCCCGGTCGCCTTGACGGCTGCGACGAAGTCCGGATTGTCCCAGGCATTGATCTCGCCGCGACGGGCGACATACTTGGCATGCGGCGCGTTCGCGTGGATTTCCGGGATCAGCGGCCCGTTCGGGCCCTGCGGCACCGATGCCGTGGTGATCACCGGCATCTTCGCCAGCGTCGCCATGCTGGCAAGTGCTGCTGCGTGGGCGCGCAGCTTCGGCATCGGCATGTCGTTGACGGTCTGGAAAAGGCCGCTCTGATGGTCGATAAGAAGCATCACCGCATCATCGGGATCGATGACCGGGCGGGCGCCGTTGAAGTTTGCGACATTCGTCATGGCTTTTCTCCTGTGCGCGGGACCGGGGTTAGCGGGACGCCTTGGTGGTGGTGTAGCTGGTAATCAGGTTGCGGTAGTCGGGGATGTGGTTGGAAAACAGCGTTCCAAGTCCTTCGACATCGTTGCGCCAATCGCGATGCAGTTCGCAGGCAAGACCGAACCAGGTCATCAGCTGGGCGCCGGCCTGAGACATGCGATCCCAGGCCGAATGGCGGGTGATCTCGTTGAACGTGCCCGACGCGTCAGTGACCACGAAGACGTCAAACCCTTCTTCGAGTGCGGAAAGCGCCGGGAATGCGACACAGACTTCGGTGACGACGCCGGCGATGATCAGCTGCTTCTTGCCCGTCGCCCTGATCGCCTTGACGAAGTCTTCGTTGTCCCAGGCATTGATCTGGCCGGGCCGCGGGATGAACGGCGCATCCGGGAACATGTCCTTCAGTTCCGGCACGATCGGGCCGTTCGGGCCGTCCTCGAAGCTCGTGGTCAGGATGGTCGGCAGCTTGAAATACTTGGCGAGGTCGGCGAGTGCCAGGACGTTGTTCTTGAACTTGTCCGGGTCGATATCCCTCACCAGCGAGAGCAGGCCCGCCTGGTGGTCGACGAGCAGTACCGCAGCCTGATCCTTGTCGAGACGCTTGTAGGTTTTTGCCATAATGAATCTCCTTCATTTTTCGTCATGTCCGCGTGCTCTGGCCGCCAATCGGCCATCATAGGCTCGGCGCGGAGATCCGAGCCCATGGGAACTCAAAGTGCGGGTTGGGAGACAGCGCCGAAGCGGCCGCTCTGGAAATCGGCGAAGGCCTGGCGGATTTCGTCAGCAGTGTTCATCACAAAGGGGCCGTGCATGACCACCGGCTCGTCGATCGGCTCGCCGGAAAGCACGAGTACCGTCGCATCGGTGCTCGCATCGAGCGTGATGGCTCCGCCTTCGCGGCTCATCAGCCCGAACTGCGCTTCGCCGATCAGGTCGCTGCCGTTGACGAGCACGGTCCCGTGCAGCACCGCCAGCCCGACCGAATGGCCCTCGGGCAGATCGAGCGCCAGCGAACCGCCTTGCTTCAGCCGGAGATCCCAGAGGTTGATCGGCGTGAATGTCCGCGCGGGTCCCTTGCGACCCTCAAATTCGCCCGCGATGACCCTGAGGGTGCCGGCACCCTCCGGCAGCGTGACGGTCGGAATGTCGCGATTGGGCAGGGTCTGATAGCCGGGCCTCGCCGACTTGGCGCGCGCCGGCAGGTTGACCCAGAGCTGAACCATCTCAAAGGTCCCGCCGTCCCTGGTGAAGGCTTGCGAATGGTATTCCTCATGCAGGATGCCGCCTGCGGCCGTCATCCATTGCACGTCGCCCGGACCGATATGGCCGCCATTGCCGGTGGAATCGCGATGGTCCACTTCACCGCGATAGACGACGGTTACCGTTTCGAAGCCGCGATGCGGGTGCACGCCGACACCGCGCGGCTGTGCCGCGGGCGCAAATTCCGTCGGGCCGGCATAGTCGAGCAGCAGGAAGGGGCTTGCGTGCTCGCCGACACTGTCATGGGACAAGAGCGAACGCACCGGGAAGCCATCGCCGACCCAATGCTGCCTAGCGTTTCCGAAGATGCCAATTATCTTGCGCATGTCTGTTTCTCCTTGTGCATCGCGTGACGGGCGATGCCGTTGGGAGGAACATATTCTCGTGACAAATCTGGCGGTAGACCGCTAAAATAGGCTATAGTGTCCTATCAATAGGACAATAATTCACCATGCAGGACTTGAACGATCTTAAGCTTTTCGTCGATGTCGTCGAGCAGAACGGCTTTGCCGCCGCCGCGCGCAAGCTCGAAATGCCCCGCTCGCGGCTCAGCCGTCGCATCGGCCTGCTGGAAGAGCGGCTCGGCGTCCGGCTTGTCCAGCGCTCGACGCGCCACTTCGTGGTCACCGATATCGGCAAGGAATATTACCGCCATTGCGTCGCCATGCTGGTGGAAGCCGAAGCCGCACAGGAGGTAATCGACCGAACGCGCTCGGAGCCCCAGGGCGTCGTGCATGTCAGTTGCCCCTCCTCGGTGCTCTATTTCCAGGTCGGCGACATGATCGCCCGGTTCATGGCCGGATGCCCGAAGGTCGAGGTGGTGCTGGAGAGCACCAACCGGCAGGTGGACGTCCTGCGCGAAGGCATCGACATCGCCATCCGCGTGCGCTTCCCCCCGCTGGAGGAAAGCGATCTGGTCATCAAGAGGCTGGCCGAAAGCGCACAGCGCCTGGTCGCCAGCCCGACGCTGCTCGGCAAAAGCACCCGACCGCTGACCCCCGCCGACCTCACGGCGTTTCCGAGCATGGCCTGGAATTCCAACCGTCTTGAGCACGACTGGCGCCTGGAAGGGCCCGATGGCGCCACGGCCGTCGTGCGCCACAAGCCACGTCTGGTGACAGAAGACATGGTGGCCCTGCGGCTTGCCGCATTGAACGGCGTCGGCGTCACGCAACTGCCGGCCATGGTCGCCAGGCAAGACCTGAAGGACGGGACGCTGGTCGACGTACTCCCCGACTGGGCGCCGCGGGCCGGCATCATTCACGCCGCATTTCCGTCGCGGCGCGGCCTGCTTCCGTCGGTGCGGGCGCTTCTCGATTTCCTGGCGGCGGAATACGCCGAGCTTGCGCGTCTGGACGAGCCGGGGACGTGATCCCGGGCGACCCTTCGTCGCTCACCCGTTTCAGGCTATGTCTGCGGTGCGGGTCTTGAGGATCGCGGAAAAGCGCGGATCGAAGGTGCGGCTGATCGGCTCGGCGGCTGCCCCGATCGCGACCGCCCAAGGGTCGGTAAAGCCGACTTGCAGGCGCGGCAGGATGCGATCGCGGCGATCGGCTAGCGATGGCAGCAACGGTTGCATCGTGTCCGTCAACAGTTGCGCAAGACCTGGCGGCAGTCCGCCGCACAGGATCACCGTCTGCGGATCGAAGATCGTTTCGAGCGCCTGCACGGCCGCACGCAATTCGTAGACGGCCGTATCCAGCCAGCCGGGCAATCTGGCATCCTCGGCCATCACGGCCGCATCGATGTGGGCGTAGAGATCCGGGTCGGCCGGGTCGAGTTCAAGCAGCTTGCAGAGCGACGCGATCGAAACGCGGTATTCGAGCGGCGTGCGCTCGTCATTGGCCGCGCCGCGCGGCAGGCTGAGGATCATGCCGATCTCGCCGGCATTGCCGTTTGCGCCGCGATAAAGCTCGCCATTGAGGATCAACCCGGCACCGAGACCATAGCCGAGATAGATGCAGATCGCGTGATCGACGCCGTGGGCGGCGCCGACGAGACGCTCGGCCGTCGCTGCGGCGGCGGAATCGTTCTGGAGCGCGACGTCGAGGCCCGTGCCGGCGGCAAGCGTTTCAAGCAGCGGAAAATTCTGCCACGCCGCCATCATCCAGGGATCATCGACATCCGCGTCGATACCGAATGGACCGGGCATGGCCGCCCCGAGCCCGACAAGGCGCTGCTCGGATTGCGGCGCGACCGAAGCGAGATCCCGCCTTGTCTTTTCGATCAGGTCGAGAATGGTCTTGACCCCGGTCGCCGGCCCGCCGGCCGGCAGATTGGCCTCGCCGCGCGCCAGGACCGTTCCAACCAGGTCGACCGCAATGGTGCGCGTGACGTGCCGGTCGATCTGCAGGCCGATGGCAAAGGCACCCTCGGCAACGAGACGATAGGGCGTCGACGGCTGTCCCCGGCCGTTGCGCACGGCTGCGAGCGACTGCACCAGCCCGTCCCGCTCCAGCTCTTCGATGATGTTCGACACCGTCTGCTTCGTCAGCGCCGTCGCCCGGGCAAGATCGGCGCGGGACAACTGCCCGTTCAGCCGCAGCGCGTCGATCATGACGCGGCGGTTGTGGGCGCTCGTCCCTTCCTGGTTAGTGCCGCTCTTTGCCCGGATCGGGCGCAAATCATTCATGCTGAAAACCCTCTTGACACTGTTAGAATATTGAACAAGAAATAAGTCAAGACAATTGACTTAATAAGGAGCCGCAAGAGCTCCGGGGAACGAAGGTGACGGCGACAGGCCGCACGAGCGCTCCGACAGATATGTCGACGGCCGTCCGCTTGCGGACGGATTTCTCATATTCGGCCCACCGGGGAGGTGTGCCGTGAAACCTGAAACGCTCAGTTATTGGAGGCAGGAATGTTGAAATCCATTAAAACCACGCTGCTCAGCGCAACCTTGCTCGGCCTGTCCTTTGCCGGCCACGCCTATGCCGAGACCACGCTCAACGCACTTTTCATGGCGCAGGCCGCCTACAGCGAAGACAACGTGCGCGCCATGACCGAGGCCTTCACCAAGGCCAATCCGGATGTGAAGGTAAACCTCGAATTCGTCCCCTATGACGGCCTGCACGACAAGACGGTGCTGGCGCAGGGATCCGGCGGGGGCTACGACGTCGTGCTCTTCGACGTCATCTGGCCGGCGGAATACGCCACCAACAAGGTTCTCGTCGACGTTACCGACCGCATCACCGACGAGATGAAGTCGGGCGTGCTGCCCGGCGCCTGGACGACGGTCGAATACGACGCCAAGCGCTACGGCATGCCGTGGATCCTCGACACCAAATATCTGTTCTACAACAAGGAAATGCTTGAGAAGGCTGGCATCAAGGCGCCGCCGAAGACCTGGGACGAACTGACGGAACAGGCCAAGATCATCAAGGATAAGGGCCTCGTTGCAACGCCGATCGCATGGAGCTGGTCGCAGGCGGAAGCCGCGATCTGCGATTACACCACGCTGGTCAGCGCCTATGGCGGCAAGTTCATCGAAGGCGGCAAGCCGGCATTCACCTCGGGTGGTGGTCTCGACGCCCTCAACTACATGGTGACGAGCTATTCATCGGGCCTCACCAATCCGAACTCGAAGGAATTCCTCGAAGAGGACGTCCGCAAGGTCTTCCAGAACGGCGAAGCTGCCTTCGCGCTCAACTGGACCTACATGTACAACCTCGCCAACGACCCGAAGGAAAGCAAGGTCGCCGGCAAGGTCGGCGTGGTGCCGGCACCCGGTGTCGCCGGCAAGAGCGAGGTTTCGGCCGTCAACGGTTCGATGGGCCTCGGCATCACCACGACCAGCAAGCATCCGGACGAAGCGTGGAAATACATCGTCCACATGACGTCGCAGCAGACGCAGAATGCCTATGCCAAGCTCAGCCTGCCGATCTGGGCCTCGTCCTATGACGACGCCGCTGTCGCCAAGGGCCAGGAAGAGCTGATCGGCGCTGCCAAGCTCGGTCTTGCCGCCATGTATGCGCGCCCGACGACGCCGAAGTATCAGGAGCTTTCGACGGCCCTGCAGCAAGCGATCCAGGAAGCGCTGCTCGGCCAGGCTTCCGCCGAGGATGCGCTGAAGACCGCCGCCGAAAACAGCGGTCTCTGATCCCACGGCTTCGACCTCCCGGGTGGCTCCGCCGCCCGGGACTTGCCGGGACATTGCCGCCGGCAATAGCATAACCACCTGCGGCGTAGTTCCTTAAATCGGCATCGCTTTAAGGCAGTGCGCGACAGGTTTAAAACGTAGCAACGTCCTATGCGCGTCATGTCGGACGCGCGGCGCTGTAGACGGCCCATAAGGTTTCCATCCCATGTCCCGTACCTGGATAACAACGCGCGCGTGGCTCCTGATGCTGCCGCTGCTCGTGGTCATGATCGCTGTCATCGGCTGGCCGCTGATCGACAGCGTCAGGCTCTCGTTCACCGACGCCAAGCTCGTCGGCACCGAAGGCAGCTTCGTCGGCCTCGACAACTACGCCAAGGTGCTTGGCGGCTCGAATTTTCAGCGCGCCCTTATCACCACCACCTGGTTTGCAGTGGTCTCCGTCACCGCCGAAATGGTGATCGGCGTGCTCGCGGCACTGCTGCTCAACCAGCAATTCCGCGGCCGCACGGCGCTTCGTGCGCTGATGATCCTGCCATGGGCGCTTCCGACCGTCGTCAACGCCACGCTGTGGCGGCTGATCTACAATCCGGAATACGGCGCGCTCAATGCCGCATTGGCGCAGATCGGGCTCATCGACAGCTATCGCTCCTGGCTCGGCGAACCCGGCTCGGCGCTGACGGCGCTGATCATCGCCGACTGCTGGAAGAATTTTCCGCTTGTCGCCTTGATCGCGCTTGCCGCCCTCCAGGCCGTGCCGCGCGATATCACAGCCGCCTCGCTCGTCGATGGCGCCGGCCCGTTCAACCGCTTCCGCTACGTGATCATGCCCTATCTGGCAGGCCCGCTGCTGGTGGCGCTGGTGCTGCGCACGATCGAGGCGTTCAAGGTCTTCGACCTCATCTGGGTGATGACGCGAGGTGGTCCGGCCAACAGCACGCGGACATTGTCGATCCTCGTCTACCAGGAGGCCTTCTCCTTCCAGCGCGCCGGTTCCGGCGCCTCGCTGGCGCTGATCGTCACGCTGCTCGTCACCGTCCTTGCCGTTGCCTATGCCGCGCTGGTGCGCAAAGCCGCAGGAGCCACCTGATGGAACGCCAGAGCCCGATCTTCACGATCTTCGTCTACTGTTCAGCCCTGTTGCTGGCAGCCATCATTCTGGCGCCGGTCCTCTGGCTCTTCGTGATGAGCATCTCGTCTGCCGCCGACCTCTCGGCAAAACCGCTCAACTGGTGGCCAGACGAGATCGACCTGTCGCGCTATGGCGTGCTGCTGAGCACGCTCGACAACAGCGCAGGCGCCGCCTTCGTCGCCTCGCTTTTCAACAGCCTGAAGGTCGCAGGCATGGCGACGCTTGCCGCCATCGCCGTTGCCATCCCCTCGGCCTGGGCCGTGTCGCGCACGCCTTCCGTCTCCTGGTCGCTCTATGCCGTCATTGCCACCTATATGTTGCCGCCGGTAGCACTCGCCGTGCCGCTCTATATGGGGCTTGCCTACCTCGGCCTCTTGAATTCGGTGTTCGGCCTGGCGCTCGTCTATCTCACCATTCTTGCGCCCTTCACCACCTGGCTGCTGAAATCCGGGTTTGATGCCATTCCAAAGGAGATCGAGAGCGCCGCGATGATCGATGGCGCAAGACTCGACCAGATCCTGAGGATCATCACCCTGCCGCTCGCCGCACCCGTGATGGCGACCTCGGCGCTCTTTGCCTTCCTGCTTGCCTGGGACGAATTCTTCTACGCGCTGCTGTTCACCTCCGACCTGCGCGCCAAGACCCTGACGGTCGCCATCACGGGTGCGGNNAGACCCTGACGGTCGCCATCGCCGATCTCGCCGGCGGCCGCGTATCCGACTACGGGCTGATTGCAACCGCCGGCGTGCTTGCCGCCCTGCCGCCGGTGCTGATCGGTCTCGTCATGCAAAAGGCCCTGATCTCCGGGCTCACCAGTGGCGGCGTCAAGGGATGACCATGAGCGACACAACCAACCGCCCGGCCGGGCTCATTGCAATCGATCGCGAGATGGCCCGCCAGGCCGCTGACGCCGTCGCGTCGTTCCACGCCGCCGAAGCGCTCGCCGTTCGGATCGCGACATCGCTGAAATCGACACGCAAGCTGCTGCTGCTCGGCATGGGCGGCTCGCATGCGGTCGGCCGTTCGCTTGAACCGCTCTACCGCGCCCACGGCATCGATGCGGTCGCGCTGCCTTTGTCCGAGCAATTGGGCCAGCCGCTTTCGATCGACGGCAAGACCATCCTGGTCACGTCGCAATCGGGAGAAAGCGCCGAAGTGCTGCGCTGGTTTGCCGAAACCGATGGCGCGACCGCTGACACATTCGGCCTGACGCTCGAAGGCAGTTCCTCCCTTGCAAGGAGCGTGCCTTGCCTGGTCGGTGCCGGCGGCACGGAAAAAGCATTTGCCGCGACGCGCAGCCTGACGATCAGCTACGCACTGCACCTCTCGATCCTCGCCGCTCTCGGAGACGACGCCTCCGCGGCCCTTGTCGCAATCGAAGCGCCGCAGGCGCCGGACACTGCACCAGCGCTCGCAGCGCTTGCCGGCGTCCGCTCCGTCGTGACGTCGGGCCGCCAGCTTCAAGGCCTTGCCGAAGCGATCGGCCTTGGCCTGACCGAGTTGTCGCGGCTGCCCTGCTTCTCGCTCGAAGGCGGGCAGTTGCGGCACGGGCCGATGGAAATGCTCGGGCCTTCGGTCGGCGTCGTGCTGTTTCGCGCTGCGGACGCGACCGCCGGCCTCGTTGCCGCCATGGCGGCTTCGGCCGCCGAAGCCGGCTCGCCGGTCGTTGTCTTCGATGCCTCCGGCGATGCGCCTGTGCCAGGCGTGACCACCCTTACCTTCGAACCCGCATTCGGCATGGCGGCGATCTTTGCGATGCTGCCGGTGGCGCAATCGTTCATGATCGCCTTTGCCGCGGCACGCGTCGCGGACGCCGGAACGCCGGTCCGCTCGACCAAGATCACCCGGAGCGAATGAAGCATGCGTCCACTTGTCGTCATCGGCAACGTCAATGTCGATCTTATCCTCGGACCCGCGGCACCCTGGCCGAAGGCCGGAACCGAGATCATCGTCGATCATGACGAGTTGCGTGTCGGCGGTTGCGCCGGCAACAGCGCGCTGGCCTGGGGATCGCTGGGCGTCGATTATGCGATCGCCGCAAACATCGGCAACGACCAGTTCGGCACCTGGCTGAAGGACGCCTTTGCCGAGCGGGCGAGCGGCTGGCCGGTTGAAAATGTCGCCACAACACTCTCGGTCGGCATCACCCATCCTGACGGCGAGCGCACCTTCTTCACCACCCGCGGGCATCTGCCGCTGTTCACCTTCGACGAAGTCCGCGGCATGCTTGATGGAGAGCGTCTACGGGGCGGCCTGGCGCTGCTTGCCGGCGCGTTCCTGACCGACGCACTGACCGCCGCCTATGACGACCTTTTCGACTGGGCCGAGGCGCACGACATCAACGTGGCACTCGACACCGGCTGGCCACTCGACGGCTGGACGGAGGCCAATTGCGCCGCGACCATCGGCTGGCTGAAGCGCTGCCGGCTTGCGCTGTTCAACGAGGTAGAGACGACGACGCTCACGGGCCTTGCCGATGCGGCGGAAGCCGCGCGCGCGCTGAAAACGCATATGCCCGAAGACGCGATCGTCGTCGTCAAACGCGGGCCGAACGGGGCGCTGGCGCTCGGACCGGCCGGCGACATCGTCTCCATTGCCGCCCCTTCGGTCAGGGTGATCGACACGATCGGCGCCGGCGACGTGTTCAACGCTGGCTTTCTGGCGGCCCTTGCCGCCGGCATGGCGCTTCAAGACTGCCTGCGCACCGGCGTTACGATCGCCTCCGAGGCGATCTCGACGCTGCCGCGCAGCTATGGCCCCCCTCTATCCGCCTTTCTTCAGGAGACGACCGCATGAGCGCGCTTGAGATCCACAACATTCACAAGCGCTACGGCGAGGTCGAAACGCTGAAGGGCATCGATATCGCGCTCGAAAGCGGTGAGTTTCTCGTGTTGCTGGGCTCGTCGGGCTGCGGCAAGTCGACCCTGCTCAACATCATCGCCGGCCTCGCCGAACCAAGCGGCGGCGACATCCGCGTCGGCACGCGCTCGATCGTTGGCGTGCATCCCAAGGACCGCGACATCGCCATGGTGTTCCAGTCCTACGCGCTCTATCCGAACATGAGCGTCGCCCGCAACATCGGTTTCGGCCTGGAAATGCGCAAGGTCCCGGCGGCCGAGCGGGAAAAGGCCGTCAACGAGACGGCAAGGCTGCTGCAGATCGAAAACCTGCTCGAGCGCCGGCCGGCCCAACTTTCGGGCGGCCAGCGCCAGCGCGTCGCCATCGGCCGGGCGCTGGTGCGCAATCCGCAAGTGTTCCTTTTCGACGAGCCGCTGTCCAACCTCGACGCCAAGCTGCGCATGGAGATGCGCACCGAGCTGAAGCGACTGCACCAATTGCTGAAGACGACCGTGGTCTATGTCACCCACGACCAGATCGAGGCGATGACGCTTGCCACCCGCATTGCGGTCATGCGCGACGGCCGCATCGAACAGCTCGGCACGCCGGAAGAGATCTACGACCGCCCGGCCACCCTCTACGTCGCGGGCTTCGTCGGTTCGCCGCCGATGAATGTTTTCGAAGCCGTTGCGGCAGAGGATGGCTTGCGGGTCGGGGACGGCGCACCGATCGCCCTTCCGCCGCGCTTTCACGGCAGGGTTTCGAATGGCCAGCGCGTCAAGGTCGGCATCCGCCCCGAAGCACTGCACCTTGCAGGCCCGGATGCGCGCACGCCGCTACTGACGGCGCGTGTCGAGGTCGTCGAACTCACCGGCCCTGAACTGGTGGTCACGGCCCGTATCGGCGGCGAGCGCATCACCGCATGTCTACCGCCGCGCACGCGCCTCGCCATCGACACCGAACAAACCTTTGCCTTCGACGATGAAGCCCTGCATCTGTTTAACCCGGAGACCGGACGCTCACTGCTGGCAGGCTGAGGCTGAAACCATCATTGCGTGCATCGACGATCCGTGCGTAGTCTGCGGCCCTACCATGAAGGGGTATGGACCGCGATGAAACCGTTGAGCCACTTCTTTTCTGTGATCGACTACACCGCATCCGGCGTCGAAAGCCAGCCCGAGATCGCAGCCGCGTTTGCGCGCATCCAGGAGGACTGGGTCGCGTCCTATCCCGGCTTCGTGTCAGCCCGCTTTCTTGCCAATACCGACGGCAGCTCCGTCTGCGCCATCGTCGAATGGGCAAGCGAGGCGGATTTCCATAATTTCGAGCGCGTCTCCGACACCAAAGGACGGACGGCCGCCCTGGAGACGGTGTTTGAACGCCTTGCTACCAAGGGCGCTCGTCGCACCTTCCGGGCTATTGGAGAAGTGGGGCCACACGCCGCAACCTGAGCGGCGGGCACCAAATGCTGGTTCATCTCTCCACGTTTCCGCCTGGATTGTCTTCGTCGCAGATGCGGCGCTGGTCATGGATGTGACTGACGAGACGACGCCGTCAAGGCATTCCATTATAACGCACTCAAATCCGGAATAATGGATTTACGGACCGGATTCCGCGGTCATAACTTGTCAAGGGAGGATGATGTAGCTTCGTCTTATATTGCGCCCGACAGAAGGAACTCGCGAGCGATGCCCATGCCGATCGAAACCCCCGCCGTGCTGGTGGACATCGAGATTGCCAAGCGCAACATCCGCACCTTCCAGGATTACGCGGACGCCCACGGCATCCGGGTTCGGCCCCATATCAAGACGCACAAGCTGCCGCAGATGGCCCGATTGCAACTGGAGGCCGGCGCGGTCGGCATCACCTGCCAGAAGGTCACCGAGGCAGAAGCGATGGTGGACGGCAGCGACAGCATCAAGGATGTGCTCATTACCTACAACATCCTCGGCACGCCCAAGCTCGAGCGCCTGCAACGTCTCAACCAGCGCATCGCGCTGGCCGTCGTCGCCGACAACGAGACTGTCATCGACGGCCTGTCCGCCCATTTCGCAACGGGCGACAAACCGATGCGTGTTTTCGTGGAGTGCAACACCGGCGCGGATCGGTGCGGGGTTGGGTCGCCCGCGGAGGCAGCAAGGCTCGCCCGGCGCATCCATGACGCCGGCGGCATCGAATTTGCCGGGCTGATGACCTACCCGCCAGTTGCCGGCGAAGGCAAGGTCCAGGCCTTCATGAGCGAGGCCAAGCGCCTGATCGAGGCCGATGGCATCGCCGTTCCGGCCGTCACCTCCGGCGGCTCACCGAGCATGATGCATGCGGCCGGCGCGCCGGTTGCGACCGAATACCGACCCGGCACCTACATCTACAACGATCGCTCCCTCGTTTCGCGCGGCGTTGCCACCTGGGACGACTGCGCGTTGACCGTCCTTGCCACGGTCGTCTCGGTGCCCTCGCCGCACCGCGCCATCATCGATGCCGGCAGCAAGGTGCTGACCGCCGATCTCCTGGGCCTGACCGGCTATGGCCACGTGCTCGGTCGCGACGACATCCGCATCGACCAGCTCTCGGAGGAACACGGCCGGCTGGTGAGCGACGGCGCGATCGATCTTAAGGTCGGCCAGCAGTTGCGCATCGTCCCCAACCACGCCTGCGTCGTTACGAACATGGTCGATGCCGTCCACATCGTCGACGGCGACGAACCCAAGGCGATCTGGCCGATCGTCGCGCGCGGCCACGTGCTTTAGACGACTTGCCGATGACGGGCGCCGAAACCGCCCGCCCCAATCTCCCCGATGCCCGCGCGGGGTTTCATGCGACTATCAGCATCGATAGGCGCCCGCCTCGGCACGCTCGACGGTCGGCTGACCGATGCCATCACCCCAAATTTCATGCGCACTTGAAAAGGAGCCATGATATTCTCCGGCCGGTTCGCCTGGACAGGAGATCGGCGACCACACAGGCGTTGGGCAAACCGTTCCTTAAATGGGCGCAATAACGATAGGACTTTTCCTGATAACCACGTCCGGCATCATCCGTTTGCGTTGAAGCAGTCGATTAAATTGATAGTTTTATCTGGTAACCGATGGAGGTCGAGATGGGCTTTGGACGAATTACCGGAATTGTGGGACTGGCAATTGTAGTCGGAGGCCTGCAGCTTGGCGCTGCAAGTGTGGCTTTTGCCGACACGACGATCCTGAACGTGTCCTATGACCCGACACGTGAACTTTACAAGGACTTCAACGCCGCATTCGCTGAAAAGTGGAAAGCGGACACCGGCGAAACCGTGACGATCCAGACATCGCATGGCGGCTCCGGCAAACAGGCGCGCTCCGTGATCGACGGCCTGCAGGCCGATGTCGTCACCCTGGCGCTCGAAGCGGATATCGACGCGATCGCCAAGGAAACCGGCAAGATCCCGGCGGACTGGAAGACCAAGTTCGAAAACAACAGCGCCCCTTACACGTCGACGATCGTCTTCCTCGTGCGCAAGGGCAACCCGAAGGGCATCAAGGACTGGGGCGATCTGGTCAAGCCTGACATCCAGGTGATCACGCCGAATCCGAAGACCTCGGGCGGCGCGCGCTGGAACTTCCTGGCCGCCTGGGCCTATGCCCGCGCTGCCAATGGCGGTGACGACGGCAAGGCGCAGGAATTCGTCACCGAGCTGTTCAAGCACGTACCGGTGCTCGATACCGGTGCGCGTGGTTCGACCACGACGTTCGTGCAGCGTGGCCTTGGCGACGTTTTGCTCGCCTGGGAAAACGAAGCCTATCTCTCGCTTGAAGAACTCGGCCCCGACAATTTCGACATCGTCACACCGTCGATCTCGATCAAGGCCGAGCCGCCGGTCGCCCTCGTCGACGGCAATGTCGATGCCAAGGGCACGCGCAAGGTCGCCGAAGCCTATCTCGGTTACCTCTACAGCGACGCCGGCCAGAAGATCGCGGCCAAGCACTACTACCGTCCGTTCAAGCCGGCAGCTGCCGACCCGAAGGATGTCGCGCGATTTGGTGATCTCAAGCTCGTGACCATCGAGGACTTTGGCGGCTGGAAGGAAGCGCAACCGAAATTCTTCGGCGACGGTGGCGTGTTCGACCAGATCTACAAGCCGGGCCAATAATCGACCCTGTCGATGAAGTGAGACAACCGGCCGGAGCATTCGATCCGGCCGGTTGCCATGTCGAGCCCGCATGGGGAATGCGGGTCTTGAAGGACAACCGGGCTTCGGCCT
>UBXV01000049.1 GCA_900469625.1 Hyphomicrobiales bacterium | reverse complement strand
CGTCACAAGTATTTTCATGGATTCTTCCCTCCAAGAGCTTTCGCAGGAAAATGCGCCTTAACGGAGCCGCCTGATTGTCGGTTGGCGACATCGATACGCGTTTTTTCTCCAATTACAATCACTGTGCATGGCGCTAAATCGATATAACCCCGAGAATTGGAATAACGTTTACGTACACGTAAGAAAGCACCCTGGCAAGGCTTCTTCGCAGATGCGGCATGAAGGCATTCCCGCCTCCGTCACGTCAGCGGCAAGCCTTTGAAATCGCGTGTAAACACGGGCTGAGGAACGGCAAGCTGCGGTGCCTCACGCGGTCGGGCGTCCCCAGGGTGTCGGCGGCTTGCGGGTTTCCGGCGCCGGTTGCGGAGTGACGGCGACGGACTCGATCTTGTGCGCGACGGCGCGCGGCGTGACGATCGTGCGGTCAAATAGCGGGACGCCGCGACGTCGCAAAACGACCACCAGCACGAGGCCTGCGACGATGCCGCCGACATGGGCGCTCCACGACACACCGCTGCCCGGATCGACCACCAGCATGAAGAATTGCTGGCCGATCCAGAAGGCGAGCGGAATGGCCGCCGGAAGCGGCAAGGGGATGCGGAAAAACACCAGAACCCAGACCCGCACCTTCGGGTGCAGCAGGAAGTAGGCGGCGACCACGCCTGAGATCGCGCCCGATGCGCCGATCAGCGGCGCTTCAGATGCGGGGTCGAGCAGGCCGTGCGCCAGAGCGCCGGCAGCGGCGCAGGCGAGATAGAATATGAGGAAGCGAAAGTGCCCGAGCGCATCCTCGACATTGTCTCCGAACACCCAGAGAAACAGCATGTTCATCGCCAGATGCATGAAATCGCCATGCAGGAAGGAGTAGGTGATGAAGGTGAAGCCATCGGGCACGATGATCAGCGACGGATCGAGCTGGGCGTAGTCGAAGATGAGTGCAGGGATGTAGCCGAAGCCGAGCAGCGTCGCGTTGGCGAATTCCTCGGTGGCGATGGGGCCGGTGATCAGCCAGACAAGAATGTTGATGACGATCAGGCTGATCGTCACGTACTGAACCTTGATGTGCTTCAGGGTGTTCTTATCGTGAAGCGGTATGAACATGCAGTCTCCCGAAGCGCTGTTCTGCAGAGCGGCGCCCTGGGCGCGCGCTCAGCGTAGGGCACGTTATCTGTTTTTGCCGGGAATCCAAAGGACGTCGGCATGGCCCTTGTCGTTGGCGAAGCGCGCGGCGACGAACAGGAAATCCGAGAGACGGTTGATATAGGCGATCGCCTCGGGGCTGACGATTTCCGTTTCCACCTGGGCAAGGGCCACCATCTGTCGCTCGGCGCGGCGAGCGACAGTGCGCGCGACGTGCAGGCTGGCAGATGCGGCGCTGCCGGCGGGCAACACGAAGGAACGCAGGGGCTCGAGGTCGGCGTTCAGTCGGTCGATTTCGGTTTCGAGCCAGGTGACCTGGGTTGCGACGATGCGCAGCGGCTCGTATTCCGGCTTCTCCCCGGTGTCAGGCGTGGCGAGATCGGCGCCGAGGTCGAAGAGATCGTTCTGGATCCGCATCAGGATGGCATCGAGATCAGCGATACCGACAGTGTGCTGTCGGGCGAGCCCGATGAAGGCGTTGGTCTCGTCGACGGCGCCATAGGCGTCGACCCGGAGATCGCTCTTCAGACGGCGCGGACCGGAGACGAGCCCGGTGGTGCCGTTGTCGCCCGTCCGGGTGTAGATCTTGTTGAGCTTGACCATGGTGTCGTCACGTTCCTTAGGACGGGCGGCCGCCGCCGGTGAGCCACAGCGTCAGCATGATCAGGGCGATCGCGATCGCCTGCAACAGGACGCGGGCCTGCATCAGCTTGTTGGAGGTGTTGCCGCTGCCGCCCCTGGCCATGTTCACCAGGCCGCGGATCAGGACGATGACGACCAGGCCCATGACAAGCAGGGTCAGGCCGGTGAAGAAACTGGACATCGAAAGAATTCCTTGCGTTTACGATCAGCCGAGCCGGCCGATAATGCGGTAGAACAGGGCCGCCGGCAGGAGCTTCTTCAGGAGCGCTCCCTGTCTTGCGGGCATGGTTACAATATAGTGCGGCTTGGGTCTTTTTGCCGTCAGCGCATGCTTGAGCACGGCATAGACGGCCTCCGGGCCGAGCTTGCCGGCGGCCGGCTTGCTTTCGCCTTTCAGCCGACGAAGTTGCCGTTCGTATTCGACCCGGTGCACCGAATTCTTCAGGTCGATGAAGCGCTCGATATAGGTCACCGCATTGGCGGTGAACCGCGAGGTGATCGGTCCAGGCTCGATCAGGCTGACCTCGATGCCGCTGCCGGCGAGTTCCATCCTCAAGGTCAGCGAAAGGCCCTCGATCGCGAATTTCGAGGCATTGTAGGCGCCGCGCCAGCGATAGGGCACGATGCCGAGGATCGATGAGCATTGCACGATGCGGCCATGCCCGCGCGCGCGCATCGCCGGGATCACCCGCCGCGTCAGGTCGTGCCAGCCGATGACGTTGGTTTCCAGCTGCAGCCGGAGTGCTTCGGTCGGCAGGTCTTCGACGGCGCCGGCCTGACCGTAGGCGCCGTTGTTGAACAGCGCATCGATGCGCCCGCCCGTGCGCGCCATCACCGCCTCGACCAGGGCGGCGATCGTTTCCGGCCTGGTATAGTCCATCAGCAAGGTTTCGATGCCCTCGTTTTCAAGGGCGCTTCGGTCTTCTTCGCGGCGCACGGTCGCAAAGACGCGCCAGCCGTCAGCTTTCAGCGCGCGGGCGCAATGGGCGCCGATCCCGGATGAACAACCGGTGACAATGATTGTGGGGCGATCGGCCATCCTGTCGATTCCTATAGAAATCCTGCCCCCGTTTCCCATATTCATCGGCGGGATACAATTGAATTGCGCGAGCCCGAACCCGCCCAGCGTGTCGCGGTCGGGTCAGCGCCAATGCCAAGACATGGCGCGGGGCGGGGCATGCGAAAGCAGGCGACCGCGGCGCCACCGGGTCGGAGTGGAAATGCTGTCGTTTATTCGCATCACCTGGAAAGTCGTCTTCGATGCGCTATGGCATTTCAGCCTGGATGACGGCTGGGCGATGGCGAGCCATGTGGCCCTTTCGTCGCTGCTTGCCGTGTTTCCCTTCCTGATTTTCGGTACGGCGCTCGGCAGTTTTCTGGGTGCCGACCAGTTTGCCGAGACTGCCGTCCACCTCATTTTCGATGCCTGGCCGGAATCGATCGCCACCCCGATCGCCAACGAGATCGTCCAGGTGCTGACCATTCCCCGCGGCGGGCTGTTGACCGTCTCTGTGCTGGCGGCCGCCTATTTCGCCTCGAATGGTGTCGAGGCACTGCGGGTGTCGCTCAACCGCGCCTACCGGGTGACCGAAAGCCGCTACTGGTACGTGACGCGGCTGGCGAGCCTGGGGTTCGTGATCGCCGGCGTGCTGATCCTCGCCGCCCTCAGCATCATCCTCGTCGCCGTGCCGCTGGCGCTGCGCTATGCCGGCGAATGGCTGCCCTGGCTCGACGGGGTGCTGGCGACGGTCGACAACTGGAGCCTGCCATTGGCGCTGGTGGTGGTCACGGGCGGGCTCTTCATGTCGCATCTGTGGCTGCCGGACGGCCACCGCAAGGTGATCGACGTTTTGCCCGGCATTTTCCTGACGCTCCTGTGCTGGACGATCGGCGGCTACACCTTCGCCTACTATCTGTCGACCTTTGCCACCTATGTC
The DNA here is from genome assembly GCA_900469625.1 of Hyphomicrobiales bacterium. Classification (GTDB taxonomy): domain Bacteria; phylum Pseudomonadota; class Alphaproteobacteria; order Rhizobiales; family Rhizobiaceae; genus Ensifer. The sequence goes on along the minus strand of UBXV01000049.1, from coordinate 45,730 downwards.
TCGACCTATGCCGGTCTCGCCTCGATCATGATCGTGCTGGTGTTTCTCTACATGGTCGCGGCGATCTTCATCATCGGGGCGGAAATCAACGCCGCAATCCTTAAATATCGCGTCAAGCGCATGGTGCGGCGCAGCTTCCAGGGGTTGCGCGCAACCGAGGACTGACGACTTCAGAGGATCAGGGCGCGAATGTCGGCTGGCGTGCGACCGGCCTCGCGGAAGGCCCGGATGCCGGTGTCGCGATTGCTCTTGGACAGCTTGCGCCCGTCGGCGCCCAGAAGCAGCCGGTGATGGTGATAGACTGGCTGCGGCAGGCCGAGCAGCTGTTGCAGCAGGCGATGCACTGATGTTGCGTGATAAAGATCGCGACCGCGCACCACATGGGTCACTCCCTGCAACGCATCGTCGACGACGACGGACAGATGGTAGCTCGACGGCGCATCGGAGCGTGACAGGATGACGTCGCCCCAGGCGGCCGCGTCGGCGGTAATGATGCCTGTCTCTCCAGCCGGGCCGCTGCCGGTTTCCTGCCAGGTGAGGTGAGGGGCCCCGACAGAGAGCACCGCCTTCTTCATGTCCAGCCTGAGGGCATGGGGCTTGCCGCCGGCGATCATGGCGTTGCGCGCTTCAAAGCCCAGATCGCGCTCGCGTCCGGGGTAGAGCGGCGCGCCATCGGGATCGCGCGGCCAGTCATCGCCACCGGCCTCTGCGTCGGCCACAGCCGCCTTGATCTCGCCGCGCGACAGGATGGACGGGTAGACGAGGCCCATGTCGTCGAGCCGCTTCAGGGCCGATGCATAGAGCGCGAGATGGTCCGATTGACGGCGCACCGGCCGCTCCCATTCAAGGCCGAGCCAGGCGAGATCATCGAAGATGGCGGCCTCGAATTCAGGGCGGCAGCGCGTCTGGTCGATATCCTCGATGCGCAGAAGGAACCGCCCGGCGGAGGCCTGCGCCATGTCGTGATTGAGGATCGCCGAGAGCGCGTGGCCCAGATGCAAAAGACCGTTCGGGCTCGGCGCGAAGCGGAAAACGGGTTGAGCGGATGACGTCATTGCCATCGTTTCCCTTTGGCACGGAAGCGGTATAAAAATCATCCGCTTTTTGGAGGCGCCATGCGGATCATTCGCACACATGAGGACATCGAGGCGGGACTTGCCGGCCTGGTGATGCTCGACGCCCGACTCGAACACGTCGTGGCGAGGGCCGGGCCGGTCCCGCTCCGGCGGACCGACCCCGGCTATCGCGGCCTTGCCAGCATCATCGTGTCGCAGATGGTGTCGAAGGCGAGCGCTGCCGCGATCTGGAAACGCATGGAGGCATCGCTCGGCGAGATCACCGCGCCGGCAGCCCTTGGCCTCAGTGACGAAGATTGCCGGGCGATCGGGCTTTCCCGCGCCAAAGCCGACGCGCTCAGGCGCGTGGCTCAGGCGGTCGTTGCCGGCGACATCGATCTCGACGCGATCTGCAATGTCGAGGCGCTCGACGCGATCCGCGAGATGACGACGATCAAGGGCGTCGGACGGTGGACCGCGGAGGTCTATCTCCTGTTCTGCGCCGGGCATCCGGATGTCTTTCCGTCCGGCGACGTGGCACTTCAAAACGCCATCGGCCACGGGCTCGGCCTGGAGCTGCGCCCGAGCGCGCGGGAGATCGATTCGCTCGCCGCATCCTGGGCGCCCTGGCGCAGTGTCGCGGCCCGTCTGTTCTGGGCCTACTACGCCCAGGAAATGCGAAAGGATGCTGTTCCCGTGACGCCTTGAAGGAAAAAGCGAATCCATTGTTCGCTTTTTTCTTTCCTGCTTCACAATCCTGTTGCAACGGGCCTAATATAGAAGGTGCAGATGCCGAATCGATCAGGAGAATACGCTTGACGATTGCAGTCTCACCGCAGGCCTTACCCGCGCTCGTCTTGAACGCTGACTATCGGCCGCTGAGTTATTACCCCTTGTCGCTCTGGTCCTGGCAGGACGCGATCAAGGCGGTCTTCCTTGACCGTGTGATTATCCTGGCGGAATACGAGCACTCGGTTTCCTCGCCCAGCTTCTCGATGCGGCTGCCGAGCGTGGTTTGCCTCAAAAGCTATGTGCAGCCGTCCCGCCACCCGGCGTTCACCCGGTTCAACGTCTTCCTGCGAGACAAGTTTGAATGCCAGTATTGCGGCACGCCCGATGATCTGACCTTCGACCATGTGGTGCCCCGCGCCCATGGCGGCCAGACCACCTGGGAAAACGTCGTTGCCGCCTGCTCGCCGTGCAATCTGCGCAAGGGCAGCAAGCTGCCGAAGCAAGCGGGCATGGTCCCGCACCAGAAGCCTTACCAGCCGACGGTGCAGGACCTGCACAACAATGGCCGGCTCTTCCCGCCGAACCACCTGCATGAAAGCTGGATGGACTATCTCTACTGGGATGTCGAACTGCAGCCCTGAGGCGCTCTGGCGATTGCCTCGAGCAGGAGATGGCCCGAGGCCAGAACACTGAAAGCCAGGCCGCGTGATAAGTCATCACGCGGCCTTGTCTTTTCGACGGGGTATTTTACCGGTGAGATCAGGCCTTGGCGGCGCCGCGCAGCGCGATGGCTGCAAAGATCAGGCTGGCAATCACGTTCCAACCGGCAAAGGAAAGGCCGAGCACCCGAAGGGATGCCTCGGTGCAGGACGGGCCGTGCTTGGAATCGAGGTCGCTGAGGAGGTCGCCGACATTGGACGACACGCCCTGCGCCGTGGTGGCGCAGGTCGACGGTCCTTCCCAGAAGCCCCATTCGGCGCCCGAGTGATAGACGCCCATGCCGGCGCCGACGAGCATCAGGATGCCGATCGCCAGAAGCAGGGTGCGGGTGGTCCAGGCCGGCAGCTTCAGGGCGCTGGTGGCGACGGCGAGGACGCCGAGCGGAATGCCGTAATAATAGGGATCGCGCTGCAACAGGCAGAGGGCGCAGGGAATATACCCGCCGATATGCTCGAAACCGAGCGCGCCGCCGACGGTCGCCGCCATGCCGAGCGTTAGGAGAACGGCGATGACGAGGTGATGGCGGGAAGCGGTGGAAGCGTCGATCATGCGTACCTCACGCTGGAAAGCATAGGGATCAGGGTCCGTATATGCCGCATTGCAACTGAATGATGGCCTTCTTAGGTGCGCCGGCGCGCGCTGTAAATCGCCTCGCCTGCGTCACCTTTGCACGCTTTCGTGATTGTTGCGGAGCAAGTTGAAAATGATGGTTGACCGCGGCAAAAACCTTCGTGTAAATCCGAGCCGCTGATATCTTATATCCCTGAGCCCCATTGGCGGAATTGGTAGACGCGCTCGACTCAAAATCGAGTTCCGAAAGGAGTGCTGGTTCGACCCCGGCATGGGGCACCACCACTCAAGCTTTTCCCGCATTCTGACGAAAGCCCTCGGCATTGGCCGGGCGCCGGTAACAGCCGCTCGTTCCTTTCTCGTTGTTTCCCGCGAAATCGGCCGCAGCCGATTTGTCGCAGTGACTTCTCGATCGATTCCGATAAAACAGAATGATCTTTCTGTTTTTTGGATTCGACGATGCTCGATCTGATTTTTCCCTATTACCTATGGGTCAAGGCCGCCCATGTCGTCTCGGTGGTTGTCTGGCTCGGCGGGCAGTGCATCCTGGTCGTTCAGCTCGCCAGCCATCGGCAGGCGTTGGTGAGGGGCGGTAACACCGACCTCTTGAGGGAGGTGGAGCAGCGTTGCCTGAGGCAGGTCGTCAATCCGGCGATGCTGGCGACGTTCCTCTTGGGCGCGACACTGTTTTTCCTGCGCGGACCGGAGACGCTGGGCGAGGGCTGGTTTCAGGCCAAGCTTGTCTGCATCGTCGCGATGACCGCGCTGCATGGCGCTATCGCCTCGACGGTCGGCACCCTGCGTCGGGGCACCGTTTCGGCCGCCCGCATCCGCGGGCTGCAACTCACCGGTCTGGCGCTCACTGCCGCCATCGTCTTCATCGCCGTCATCAAATAGGTTTGCCCATGTCCGAACATCGCATCGCTCCGACGGTCTCCCGCCTGCTGCGCTACGCCGCCATCGCCGAGGGCACGACCTTGCTGCTTCTCGTGTTTGTCGGCGTGCCGTTGAAGCACGGTCTCGGCTACGGCGAGGTCACTCGTTTCCTCGGCCCCGTGCACGGACTTGCCTTCCTCACCTATATCTGGGCCGTCATCAACGAGTTATCCTTGGGCGACAAGCCACGCGGCTGGGCCTTCAAGGCGATGGTCTTCAGCTTCGTGCCGGGCGGCACCTTCTGGTTCTTCCGCCGCTCGATCGCGTCTGCGGGGTGAGACATCATGGGTTATGAAAAAGGGCTGCGCACGCGCGAAGAAATCCTCGAGGCTGCCGGGCCGCTGATCTTCGTTCGCGGCTATGCGGCGTCTTCCTTTTCCGACATCACTGCCGCGCTCGGGATCTCGACCGGCAAGATCACCCATCACTTTCCAAGCAAGGGAGCGCTGTTCGAAGCGCTGTTCGAACAGGCGGTGGCGCATTTTCGCAAGGAGACGCTGCCAATCTTCGAGGCGCCCGAGCTTTCGCCGCTACAGCGGATCGAACGGGTGTTTTTCCGCATCGAGACCTTCTACGCCACGCAAGGGGAGATCATCGGCTGCCCGGTCGGGCAGACGATGGTCGACCCGGTGACATCAACCGAAACGATGCGCGAACTGGCGACGGCACTGCTTGCGGACATCGAGAGCATGCTGGCGCGCAATCTCGAGGAAATGGGCTGGGCGCCGGCGCAGGCGGCCTCGCGTGCCGCGATCGTCACCGCCGCATGGCAGGGCGGCGTGCTGATCGCCCGCGGTGGCGGCGGGATCGGTGGCTTCCGACGTATCTTCGGCCATATCCGGATGCTGCTTGCCGAACAGCCGTCGCGCTGAGCTGCGCGGCTGCGGTCGCGGCAAGGGCGAAGCTGCCGATGGACAGCGTGTGTCGCACCGGTGATTGAACTGTAGTCGGCGAAGGTGTTAGGTGCAGTGCAGCAGAAGACTGTTGCGGCGGGGCCATGTTACCGACAATCGAGAACTACGACGAACTCTACCGCGCGTTCGAGTGGCAGATCCCTGAAAAATTCAATATCGGCGTGGCCGTCAGTGATGCCTGGGCGGAAAGAGAGCCCGAGCGTATCTGTCTTCAGCACTTCAGCCCGGATGGCGCACACGGCGCGCTGAGCTATGGCGAATTCTCCCGGCAGTCCTCCGCCTTTGCCCGCGGGCTCGAGCGTGAGGGCATCAAGCCTGGCGACCGGGTTGCGATCCTGTTGCCGCAGGGGTTCGAGGCGGCGATTGCGCATGCCGGCATCTATAAGCTCGGTGCAATCGCCCTGCCGCTTGCCCTCCTGTTCGGGGTGGAGGCCCTGGAGTATCGCCTGCTCGACGCCGGCGCCGCCGCCATCGTCACCAACGCCTTCGGCCAGGAACGGCTTGCCGCCATCCGCGACCGGCTTGCGGATCTGCGGCTCGTCGTGCTCTCCGGTGCCGAGGCAACGCCCGGAGCGGTCGATTTCGCGGCACTTGCCCGGAGCGATGCGGAAGGTTTTGTTGCCGCCGACACGACGCCCGATGACCCCGCCTTGATGATTTACACCTCGGGGACGACCGGACCGCCCAAGGGTGCGTTGCATGGCCACCGGGTGCTGCTCGGCCATCTTCCGGGCTTTCAGTTTCATCACCATTTCCTGCCGCAACCGGGCGACCGGATGTGGACGCCCGCCGACTGGGCCTGGGCCGGCGGCCTGCTGAACGCGCTTTTGCCCTCGCTGCTGCTCGGCGTACCCGTGGTGTCGTCGCCGGCGCAGAAGTTCGATCCGCATACGGCCTTCCGCATTCTGGAAGAGATGGATGTGCGCAATGCCTTCATTCCGCCGACGGCACTCCGGCTGATGAAGGCAGTCGAGCGGCCACGCGAGCGTTACCGTCTCAACCTGAGGACCGTCGGCTCGGCGGGGGAGGCGCTCGGGCGCGAAACCTTCGAATGGGCGAGGGGCGCCCTCGGCCTCGACGTCAGCGAATTCTACGGCCAGACGGAGTGCAACATCGTCATCTCGTCGGCCGCCGATCTCGGCGTGGTGAAACCGGGTTCGATGGGCAAGGCTGCACCCGGGCATCGTGTCGCGATCATCGACGGCGAGGGCAGGGAACTGCCGGCTGGAACCGTTGGCCAGGTGGCGATCCGGCGGCCGGATCCGGTGATGTTTCTCGGCTACTGGAACAACGACGGCGCGACCAGGGCCAAGTTCATCGGCGACTGGATGACCACGGGCGACCAGGGCGTGATCGATGGCGAAGGCTATTTCACCTTCTTCGGACGCGACGACGATGTCATCACATCCTCAGGCTATCGCATCGGCCCCGGAGAGATCGAGGACTGCCTGGCCGGCCACCCCGATGTTCAGCTTGCCGCCGCAGTCGGCAAGCCCGATGCGCTGAGGACGGAAATCGTCAAGGCCTATGTCGTCCTGAGGCCGGGTGTTGCCGGAGACGAACGGGCCGCCGCGTCGATCCGCGAATGGGTCAAGACGCGCCTGTCGATGCACGAATATCCCCGCGAGATTGCCTTTGTCGACAGCCTGCCGCTGACGACGTCGGGCAAGGTCATCAGGCGGTTCCTGCGCGAGCGGGCGGCCCTGGAGCCGCCGCACGCACCCGCCTGAGGCTGGGGGTCAGCGCCCGGCCAGCGCCTTGATCTTTTCGCGCAGCAGCCGGGCCATGTTCCGGGTGTTGCGGTAGAGGTGCAATTGCGCCGCGACCTGGCGGACGTCGCGGTCGCGCGTCTGCTGCAGGCCGATCACCAGCGTTCCCATCTCTTCGCGCTCCTGCCAGAAGCGGCTCATGATCGGATGGTCGGGCACGGCGCAGGAATCCGAGCGGGCGATGTTGGCGTCGTCGAGATGCCATTCGGTCAGCTGTGCCAGCAGCAGCTTGCCCGGCGAAAACCGCGCATAGCTTTCGTCATAGGCCGTCTTCCAGGTGTAGGCTTCGCCAGACATCATGAACACGACCATGGAGGCAATCGCCTTGTCGTTCAGGTCAAGCGTGTGAATGCGCACGCTGTCGGCTTCGGCGAGGTTGGTGACCGCCTCGCGGGCGAAGGCGGCGCGGAAACGGTCGAGCACCATGGCGCTGCGCTCGCGGCCCTTCCAACCGGACGCTTCCAGCGCAAGGAACTCTTCCATGCGGATCCGGATCTCGCCCGGCTGGCGCGCGACCGAATAGGCCAGTTTTCCTTGTTTTTCCAGCAGGTTCCACTGGCGCCGCAGCTCGCGGAAATGCCCCGGGCTGATGGCTTTCTTCAGGTAGGTCGGACCGTCGGCCAGGCTTTCGAGCATTGGCCGGCTGAACGTATCCGTCACGGTGAGCGGCAGGTTGCGCCCGATCGCGACGGCGCGTGCCAGCTGGGCGAACTTGCCCTTGAGGCGGACATCGGGAAGCACCAGCACCGGCGGCAGGCTGGCCATCGGATTGGTCAGCGCCTCGAACAGGTTGTCGATCGTTTCGGCGGCGTCCTCGGCATCGAGGAGCGGAACGCCGAGGGGGCCGAACGGATTGGACCAGGCGCGGATGATCGGCGCGCCGATCGAGAATCCCGGCTTTTCGATCGAGAACGGCATCAGGAAGCGCATGCGGCTGCGACGCTCGTTGTCGTCGCGGATGATCGCGAGGCGGATCACCCGTTCCTCGAGCCGCGGCATGGCCGGTGCCAGGAAGCGACCGGTGAAGAACACGTTCGGCTCGACAGCCCGGTTCGACAGGTAGTCGAGTTCCCGCTGCAGCTCGTAGCCGGCCTTGGCCGGATAGATGAAAAGGTGGCGCCCGGGGCGACCCACGGCAAGCATGTGCTCGGCCTGGGGATGCGCGTAGTCGGTCGGCACCAGTCCGCCGAGCATGCGTGTCGCTCTGTCTTCTGCGTCGCCGGGAAGATTGATGTTGCCGATCATGGATGCGTCGTCCCGTTGTTGTCGTTGCCCGGCCCCGCGCCCGCAAAGGCAAACAGCGCGAAGCCGAAAGTGCGCCTGACGGCGAAGTGCAGCAGCATTGCCTCCACGAACATAGCACCGGCGGTTGCAAATGCAGCACCGGTCAATCCGAAAACAGGAATGAGGCTCAGGTTGAGGGCAATGTTTGCCACCAGCGCCGCCGCATAGAGGGTGACGCAGAGCGTCTGCTGGCCGGCCATCGTCAAAAGGATTTCGGCCGGGCCGATGAATGCCTTGGCCATGATGCCGGCAAAGAGGATCGCCATCAACGGCCAGCCGCCGACGAAAGCGGCGCCGAACAGCGAAAGCAGCAACGGGCCGGCAGCCAGCACCAGGCCCCCGAGCACCAGCGACGGCCAGAACGCCCATCGGGCGCTTTCGATCGCGATATCGGCCAGCTGCCTGCGGTCGTGCGCGGCCATGGCGCCGGCAATCCGCGGGCCTGCGGCGGCTTTGACCGAGAACATGACGAAGTGCACCAGCGCCATCGTCTTGGCGGCGGCAAAGTAGACTGCGACATCATCCGGCTTCAGATAGAAACCGACGATGACGACGTCGGAATTGGTCAGCAGGAAGCCGAAGCCGTCGATCAGGAAGATCGGCACGGCCACCGTGAGCCATCGGCCCATCTCGATGCGCAACGGCCCCCTGACGTAGCGCGATCGCAGCCGCCAGGTCAGAACGAGGAATTGACTGACGGTGGTGACGTAGACGGCCGCCATCGCTGCGGCCATGGCGGTGCGGGCGGTGTGCGGTTCCCCCGCCATCGTCGCCAGCAGCATGAAGGCGAGCACGAGAAGCGGCCTTATGATGAAGGTCGGGCTCATGGCCGAAAGCGGCCATCCATGGGCGCGGGCGGTGCCGTCCATGACGTCGCCGAGCGCAATCATCGGCAGGATGAACAGGCCGAGATAGAGGGGCACGAGGTAGTAACCCTCGATCAGCTCGCCAAAAAACCAGAGGCCGAGAAATCCGGCAACGGCGACCGCGCTTGCCGAGAGCAGGGCAAAAACCCGGGCGGTGGTTGTCAGTCCGCGAATTTCCGCGAGCGCCGATGCGGCCTGGTACTCGGGCAAGAACCGGATCACGGCGGAATGGAAGCCGACGCAGGACAGGTTGCCGAACAGGATCACCAGCACCCAGACGAAGACAAAGATGCCATACTCGAACTCGCCCATCAGGCGCGCGAGAATGATCTGCGAAAGAAAGGCGATGGCGGCGCTCAGAATGCGGATGGCGAAGGCGACCAGCGCCATGCGGCGCGCCGTGTTCTTCGGGTCCTGTTGCCTCAATGCGGCGACCAGCGCGCCGATCAGCGGAGACAGGCGGTGTCGCAGCGCCGACGGCAGCATTCGTCCGGCCGATTGACATACCGCCATGAACACGAGAACACCCTGAGATTACGCAATACAGGGTTTGGTTGTGCCAGATCAGCGTTAACAAACGGTTCAACCGAGGCCGCAGGACCGGCGATCCGATCGCCCGGATCGGTCCGGCACAGTGGCCGCAACAAGCCCTTTCAGCCCTCTGAAACGGGCCGTGTCGTGGTGGGGTTCGCCATCCGAAACACGCCGGCGCGCCGGCATGTCCTTCGGCCACCGAAAACAAAAATGCCGCCCTGAGGCGGCATTTTCAGATCAGGCTTCGTAGATGCCGTGGCAGTGCTTGTACTTCTTGCCGGAGCCGCACGGGCAGGCCTCGTTGCGCGAGATCTTGCCCCAGGTCGACGGATCGGCCGGGTTGCGGTTTGCCGGGGCGACCGCGAGCAGCGAACCGGCGCCGCCGCCGAAATCGTCTTCGCCGGTCAACGGGTCGATATGGTGGCCCACCATCTGCGGCGGTACGGGCTGCGGCGCTTCGGCCGCCTCGCGCACCAGTTCGACACGCATGAGCTGGGCCGTCACGGCCTGGCGCAGGTTGCCGAGCAGGGCCTGGAACAGTTCGAAGGCTTCGGACTTGTATTCCTGCAGCGGGTCGCGCTGCGCATAGCCGCGGAAGCCGATGACCGAACGCAGATGGTCAAGGTTGACGATGTGTTCGCGCCAGAGATGGTCGAGCGTCTGCAGGATGACCGAGCGCTCGACATAACGCATGATCTCCGGCCCGAAACGCTCGGCACGGTCGGCCACTTCCTTCTCGGTTGCCGCCGTGACACGCTCGAGAATGTCGGCCTCATCGATGCCTTCCTCGGCGGCCCACTCGACGATCGGCAGGTCGAGATTGAGGTATTGCTGCACGTCGGCCTTCAGGCCTTCGACGTCCCACTGCTCGGCATAGGCGCGCTCGGGGATACGCTTGGAAACGATGTCCTCGATGACCTCGGTGCGCATGTCGTTCACCGTATCGGTGACGCTGACAGCGTCCATCAGTTCGATACGCTGCTCGAAGATGACCTTGCGCTGATCGTTGAGCACGTCGTCGTATTTCAGAAGGTTTTTACGGATGTCGAAGTTGCGGGCTTCGACCTTCTTCTGGGCACGCTCGAGCGCCTTGTTGATCCAGGGATGGATGATCGACTCGCCTTCCTTGAGGCCGAGCTTCTGCAGCATGCCGTCCATGCGGTCGGAGCCGAAGATGCGCATCAGGTCGTCCTGAAGCGACAGGTAGAACTTGGAGCGGCCCGGGTCACCCTGACGGCCGGAACGGCCGCGCAGCTGGTTGTCGATGCGGCGGCTTTCGTGGCGCTCGGTGGCGAGAACGTAGAGCCCGCCGGCGGCCAGCGCCTTTTCCTTCAGTTGCTGTACTTCGGCGCGGATCGCCTGTTCGCGCTGTTCGCGCTCCGGGCCGGGCTCGACTTCGGACAGTTCCTGCTGAATGCGCATGTCGACGTTGCCGCCGAGCTGGATGTCGGTACCGCGACCGGCCATGTTGGTGGCGATCGTGATCGCACCCGGCACGCCAGCCTGCGCCACGATGAAGGCTTCCTGCTCGTGGTAGCGGGCGTTCAGCACCTGGAAGCTGGTGAAGCCGGACTTCGTGAGCTGATCGGCAAGCTGTTCGGACTTCTCGATCGACGTGGTGCCGACGAGCATCGGCTGGCCGCGCTCATGCGCCGACTTGATCTCGTCGATGATCGCCTTCAGCTTTTCGCCCTGGGTGCGATAGACTTCATCGTCCTCGTCGATACGCTTGATCGGCAGGTTGGTCGGAACTTCGATGACTTCCAGGCCGTAGATGTTGCCGAATTCTTCCGCTTCGGTGGAGGCCGTGCCGGTCATGCCGCCGAGCTTGGAATACATGCGGAAATAGTTCTGGAAGGTGATCGATGCCAGCGTCTGGTTCTCGGGCTGGATCTGCACCTTTTCCTTGGCTTCCAGCGCCTGGTGCTGGCCTTCGGAATAGCGGCGGCCGGGCATCATGCGGCCGGTGAATTCGTCGATGATGACGATCTCGCCATTGCGAACGATGTAGTCCTTGTCGCGCTGGAACAGCTTGTGGGCCTTGAGCGCGTTGTTGACGTGGTGGACGATCGCGACGTTTTCGATGTCGTAGAGCGATTCGCCCTTCAGCAGGCCCGCCTCGCGCAGCAGGTTTTCCAGCTTCTCGGTGCCTTCTTCGGAGAAGTTGGCCGAGCGCTGCTTCTCGTCGATCTCGTAGTCCTCGGCCGAAAGCAGAGGGATGAACTCGTTGATCGTGTTGTAGAGATCGGAGCGGTCGTCGAGCGGACCGGAGATGATCAGCGGCGTGCGGGCTTCGTCGACGAGGATCGAATCCACTTCGTCGACGATGGCGAAGAAGTGGCCGCGTTGAACCATCTGGCTGCGCTCGTACTTCATGTTGTCGCGCAGATAGTCGAAGCCGAGCTCGTTGTTGGTCGCGTAGGTGATGTCGCAGGCATAGGCCGCATTGCGCTGCTCATCCGTCAAGCCATGAACGATGACGCCGGTCGTCAGCCCGAGGAAGCTGTAGATGCGGTTCATGGTGGCGGCGTCGCGCTGGGCCAGGTAGTCGTTGACGGTGACGACGTGCACGCCCTTGCTGGCGAGCGCGTTGAGGTAGACCGGCAGGGTCGCGACCAGCGTCTTGCCTTCGCCGGTCTTCATTTCGGCAATGGCACGCTCGTGCAGGATCATGCCGCCGATCAGCTGGACGTCGAAGGGACGCAGGCCGAGCACGCGGCGGGCCGCCTCGCGGACAACGGCAAAGGCCGGCACCAGGAGATCGTCCAGCGTCTTGCCGTCAGCGAATTCCTTGCGGAATTCCACGGTCTTGGCGGCGAGGGCCTCGTCCGACAAAGCCTTCATGTCGGCTTCAAGAGCGTTGATGGCTTCCACTCTGGCCTTGTAGCCACGCACACGGCGATCGTTGGAGGAGCCAAACAACTTGCGGGCTAGGCCGCCGAGACTGACCATACGAATGGTCCTTTCTTTTTTGTTGCCTTGGGTTCCACTGGCCGCACTGTCCAAAACCGCGCAATGCCGTGAAACGCCCGGAAACTGTTCTGGACGCGAGGTTGCGTGACAGATAAGAGGGGGGTCGAATTATGTCAACGCACTTGCGTGGCCGGACGGCTACAGAACCGCCACATTCTGGTGGTGTTCAGCCGCCACGAGCCCGACGCAATCGCGTTGACGGCCAAAGGTGAAAGGTTACGAGCATGTCGAAGTTTAAGACCCTGGCCGCTGCGGCCCTGGTTGCGGCGATCGCCGTTCATGGTGTGGCGCGCGCTGAAGATGCGGACCCGGTCGTTGCCACGGTTGGTGGCGAGGACGTGCGCCAGTCCGAGCTCACTCTCGCCCTTGGCGGTCTTGATCCGCAGCTGCAGCAGATGCCGGAAGAGCAGAAGCGCGCTGCCGCGCTGTCGGCCGTCATCGACGTCAAGCTTCTGTCGAAGACCGCCGAGAAGGAAGGCCTTCAGGACGATGCGACATTCAAGCAGCGCCTCGCCTACCTGACCGAACGCGAACTGCACAACGCCTTCTTCAAGAAGCACGTGGTGGACGCCATCACCAAGGAAGAGGTGAAGGCGCGCTACGACAAGGAAATTGCTGCCGTTCCGGTTCAGGAAGAAGTCAAGGCACGCCATATCCTCGTCAAGACCGAGGATGAAGCCAAGGAGATCATCAAGGAACTCGACGCCGGCAAGAGCTTCGTCGAGCTGGCCAAGGCCAAGTCCTCCGATCCGAACAAGGGCGATGGCGGCGATCTCGGCTACTTTACCAAGGGTCGCATGGTTCCGGAATTCGAAGCGGTGGTGTTCACGCTCGACAAGGGCACCTACACCAAGACGCCGGTCAAGACCCAGTTCGGCTACCATGTGATCCTCGTCGAGGACAAGCGGCCGCAGGCCCCGCCGACGCTGGAGCAGGTCGAGCCGCAGGTTCGTCAGCTTGTCATGCGCGACAAGTATGTCGAGCTGCTTGCTGCTGCGAAGAAGGACGCTGGCGTCGAGATCTCCGACCCGGCGCTGAAGAAGGCCTATGACGAGGCCAACAAGGCGCAGGAAGCCAAGTAATTTTCGACCGGCGGGTCAGGCTCACGGGCCGGCCCGCCGATCATTGGTTCTTGTCGATGCCCGACGGCCGCAACGCCGCTCGGGCATTGTCGCAACTCCACCTTAGTCCCCCACCGTCTTCACGCAGGTTTGCCATGTCCGGTTCCGTTTCTCCGCTCGCTCCGAAAACCTTTGCCGAAATGCCCGCGCTGCGTGGCGTGCGCATGGCGACTGCCGCTGCCGGCATCAAGTACAAGAACCGAACCGACGTTTTGATGATTGTCTTCGACAAGCCGGCAGCCGTCGCCGGCGTGTTCACGCGCTCCAAGTGCCCGTCGGCGCCGGTCGATTTCTGCCGCCAGAACCTGGGTGGCGGCGTTGCGCGCGCCGTTGTCGTCAACTCCGGCAATGCGAATGCCTTTACCGGCAAGAAGGGCCGCGATGCGACGGAACTGACCGGGAAGTCGGCGGCGAAGGCCGTCGGTTGCGCCGAGAGCGAGGTTTTTCTCGCCTCGACCGGCGTCATCGGTGAACCGCTGGATGCGACGAAATTTGCAGGCGTTCTCGATGACCTCGCCGCTGCCGGGACGGAAGATTTCTGGTTCGAGGCGGCCAAGGCGATCATGACAACCGACACCTATCCGAAGGTCGCCACCCGCAGTGCGACGATCGAGGGCGTCAAGGTGACGATCAACGGCATCGCCAAGGGTGCGGGCATGATCGCGCCCGACATGGCGACGATGCTCTCCTTCGTGGTCACCGACGCCGACATCGCGCCGGCAGCTCTTCAGGCGCTGCTTTCGGCAGGCGTCGGGCCGACGTTCAATTCCGTCACCGTCGACAGCGACACCTCGACATCGGATACGCTGATGCTGTTTGCGACCGGTGCTGCGGCTGCCGATGGCCAGCAGACGGTGACCGACGCTTCCGATCCGAAGCTCGATGCCTTCCGCACGGCGCTCAACGACCTCCTGCGCGATCTGGCTCTCCAGGTGGTTCGCGACGGCGAGGGCGCGCGCAAGATGGTCGCGGTCACCGTTGAAGGTGCCGAGAACGATGCGGCGGCCAAGCGCATCGCGCTGTCGATCGCCAATTCGCCCCTGGTCAAGACGGCGGTCGCCGGCGAGGACGCCAACTGGGGACGCGTCGTCATGGCCGTCGGCAAGGCCGGCGAGATGGCCGAGCGCGATCGTCTGGCGATCTGGTTCGGCGATGTACGCGTTGCCGTCGACGGCGAGCGTGATGCCACCTATTCGGAGGCGGCTGCCACCGCTGTCATGAAGGCGCAGGATATCCCGATCCGCGTCGAAATCGGGCTTGGTTCCGGGCGCGCGACGGTGTTTACCTGCGACCTCACCAAGGAATATGTCGAGATCAACGGCGACTACCGCAGCTGACGCCTTTGCGAGCAGCTGCGCGGGGCCGCCTACGGCGCCCGGGGCTGCTTACGGCGCCGCGTACCAGTTTGGCCTGTTGGGGGTGAACGGATGACATCGAACGATAAACCGGCGCGCGCAGGCGACGCTGGGGCTGAAGACAAGGACAAGCGGATGGTTGATCTTCCGAGCGTGCGGCGGCTTGAAGCGGTTGGCTTTCGCGCATGGCCGGCGGCGTCGGTCCATTATGATGGCAGCTGGCTCATCCGGCTGAACGCCGGCCACGATTCCAAGCGTCTCAACTCGGTCAATCCGCTCGATCCGTCCGACTACCGCGACATTCCCGTTCGCCTGGAAAAGGCAGCCCGGCGCTTTGCCGATTACGGCCGTCCGCTGACCGTCAGGCAGACGCCGCTGACGCCGCCGCAACTGATTGCCCACATGGACGGCGAAGGCTGGACCGCCTTTTCCCAGAGCATCGTCATGATGGCCGATATCGCCGAGCGCGACTTCGGCGACGGCATCGACCATCTGCCGATCAAGGATGTCGGCCGCTTCGTCGATGCGCGCATCCGCATCGGCGGGGACGACGCGAAAACCAAGGCGGCGCTTGCCGAGATCATCAACGCGATCAAGCCGGAAACCGGTCTGTTCCTGTTCGAGGACGTGGAAAGCGGGCCGACGGCCGTGTCGCTGGTGGTCCAGGACAACGATCTCGCCGGCATCATGCTGTTTGCGGTCGACGAGCGTTTTCGCCGACAGGGACTGGGCAAGGCCATGCTCGACGTTTCGCTACGCTGGGCGCGCCTGCGCGGCGCCAAGAAGGTCTGGCTGCAGGTGGAGGCCGACAACGAGGCGGCACTGGCGCTTTACCGCAGCGCGGGCTTCCGCGACGTCTACACCTACCTCTACCGCACGCCGAAGGTCTGAGCGATGGACGCCGGGGGAAAGAAGATCGTCCTCGTCGCTGCCTGCGCGTTGGTGGATTCCGATGGCCGGATCCTGCTGGCGCAGCGCCCGGAGGGCAAGTCGCTTGCCGGCCTCTGGGAATTTCCCGGCGGCAAGGTGGAGCCCGGCGAGACGCCGGAGGAAACGCTGATCCGCGAACTGGAGGAAGAGCTTGGTATCCAGACCAAGGTCGCCTGCCTGGCGCCGTTGACCTTTGCCAGCCACACCTACGACGATTTCCACCTCCTGATGCCGCTCTATGTCTGCCGTCGCTACGAAGGCGTGCCGACCGGGCGTGAGGGCCAGGCCATCAAATGGGTGCGCTCGAAGGCATTGCGGGACTATCCGATGCCTCCCGCCGATGAGCCGCTCATCCCATTTCTCATGGATTTGCTCTGAACCTACCCGAAAACTGGCCGATTATTAATCGATCGTTTATCTCCCTCCCGCAAAGATAGCCTCAATTCAGTTTCGATGCGTAGCGTTCAGAAAACGGCGTATCGGTTTCGGGCAATGCGGCGGAACGAGGCTTGGGAAGGATGCTCCCGTTCGCCGCACCTTATGCGTTTGTGAGGCTGGGATGGTAGAAGACGATTTCTGGAGGACGGTTCAGGAGAAGGACATGGTCACAAGCCAGTCCCGCCGGACAGGTGTGCTCAATCTGTCGCTGCTGTTTGGAACGGCCGTGATCGCGCTGACGCTCATCCTGACACCGATGCTGTCCTCGAAGACGGACAAGCGCATGCTGGCGAACACGCCGGTGGACTACGACAATATTTCGACCGGCTCTATCCCTTCGAACGGCACCACCAAGCGCTACACCGTGCGCCGCAGCGTGCTGCAGGAAATGCCGGGCGCCGTCTGCATCATCGATGCCGATGGCAGCAAGAGCGGATGCTGATCGGGGCTGCGCATCGGACTGGTCCTTGCGCGCTTCTTGGTCGGGACATGAATTCCAACCGGCCGGGGAACCTATGGACACGTTGAAGCGACTCTTTCGCGATAGAAGTGCGGCGACCGCGGTCGAATACGGCGTGATCGCCGGCGTTATCTCCGGGATACTGCTCATCGGCCTGCAGGCGTTTTCAGACTCCCTGCTGGTTTTGCTCAACTACATAACGGATACGATCGCCGCCGCCTGGGGCACCAAGCCTTAAGCCAGGCTCGCGCCCCGTCAGACCGGTCTTTCCTTCGTCCCCAGAGCTTCCGACAGCCGCTGCTTCGCCGACCCCGGCTTCAGCGGCTTCTGCTGGCTTTCATGCGGCGCCCAACCCGAGAGATAGACGATCGAGAAGGTCGCGCGGATGCGGCCGTCCGGGTCGGAAAAGCGCTCGGCATAGATTTCCGCGGCCCTCAGGAAAAAGCGCCGGGAGACGGGGGTTCGGCTGCGGGCCTGGAGCGGGTTGGTCATCCCCATTGCGCGCAAGTCTCTGATCAGGGCGAAGAGAGAATCGTAGCGCACCGTATAGGTTTCCGCGTCCGCCACCGGCAGGGCAAAGCCCG
Source organism: Hyphomicrobiales bacterium (assembly GCA_900469625.1). GTDB lineage: Bacteria > Pseudomonadota > Alphaproteobacteria > Rhizobiales > Rhizobiaceae > Ensifer. The sequence continues at coordinate 28,489 of UBXV01000049.1, read as the reverse complement.
CCCGCTGCAGCAACGCGCCCATGTCGCGAACGTCGGCAAAGGGAATGACGCGTGGGCTTGCGCCACCGGTCAGCTCGGCTTCTGCCGCAAGCAGCGCCTCGCGCAGTTCGTTCAGCGTTCCGTTGCCGGGGATTGCCGCCAGGAACAGCCCGTCGGGTTTCAGCGATCGGCGCGCCTGGATGAAGGCGCCGGGCGTATCGTTGGTCAGATGCAGCGACAGCGGAGAGACGAGAAGGTTGAGGCTCTCGGGCTCGGCCGGGACGCGCTCGAGCGGCGCGATCACGACCGGCGTGGAGGCGGTGGCGAAACCGTGATCGGTCTCGACCCGCTCGACCGCGCCGACCTTGCCGGTCTCCAGAAGGCGAAGGGCCGTCGCACCGGTATAGCCGTGCAATTCCATCGCCCTGTCGAACTGCCGCTCGACCACGCTGACGCGGTCGGCCAGTTCCTGTGCGACGATATCGAGGAGGAAGGCTGCCTTGGGATCGGCGTTGGCGAGCGCCCGGCGACGGTGTGCCTCGACAAGGCTCTGGTCAAAGATGATTTCCACGATACTTTAGCTCCGGCGGCATGATGGCTCAATGGATCGGAAACGGGCCAGGAGGGGATCATACCGATATTCAAAGGGCTACGGCGACATCAGCGCAGTTGAAACGGCGCGCGGCGCAGTGGCTGGTTCCAGCGCCTGCAAAGAAACCTCCATGACGGCAAAGTCAACCTCGTGAACCGGCAAGAGCGGCAATTTGGACTGGCGGATTGTCTCGCGCTTTTGCGGCGGGTCGGCAACGACGTCGTCGATGTCGTCTATCCTCCGGTCTGCTGCGGCTGCGGACGGCTGATGGGCCGTCACCGGGCGGTGTGCGCGCCCTGCTGGTCGACGCTTCATCTGATCGAAAGGCCTTACTGCGAAATCCTCGGCCTGCCGTTTGCCCATGATCATGGCGAGGGGACGGTTTCGCCCGCGGCGATCGCCAATCCACCCGCTTTCGACCGCCTGCGCTCGGTTGCCGTTCACGACGGCATCGCGCGCGATCTCGTGCACGGATTGAAGTATCGTGATCGCACCGACCTCGCGTCGATGATGGCGCAATGGATGATCCGGGCGAGCGATGGCGCCGTTGCATCCGCCGATGCGATCATCCCGGTGCCGCTGCATGCCTTTCGGCTGTGGGGACGCAAGTACAACCAGGCGGCAGAGCTTGCCCGTGCCGTGGCGGCGCTGTCCGGCCGCGCCTATCTTCCGGCAACGCTTTACCGTATCCGGCGGACGGCAAAGCAGGTGGGGCTCGGCGCCAAGGCACGCGAAGATAATGTTCGCGGCGCGTTTGCCGTTGCCGAAAGCGGCAAGCAAAGTCTCATGGGAAAGCGCATCGTTCTCGTCGACGACGTATATACCACCGGGGCCACCGTTTCGGCGGCGACCCGCGCCCTGAAGAGGGCAGGGGCAGGGCACGTTACGGTTTTAACCTTTGCAAGAGCCATGTCGGATCTTATATGACAAATGAAACACCGGCATCGTTGCCGGTATAAGGAGCGGTCAGGAAACATGGCTTCGGTCGTTATTTATACGCGTCAGTTCTGCGGCTATTGCTCGGCTGCCAAAAAGCTTCTTGAAACCAAGGGCGTCTCGTTCCTCGAACACGATGCCACCTACGATCCGCAGGTGCGCCAGAAGATGATCGAGAAATCGCATGGCGGCACGACGTTCCCGCAGATCTTCATCGACGAAATTCATGTCGGTGGTTGCGACGATCTGCATGCGCTCGAGCGGGCGGGAAAGCTCGACGAGATGCTCGCCGCTTAGGCCCGTTTTCGCCGTGGACGGAGCGGCAGAAGCGCTCCATCCGCGTATCGCTCAGAATTCCCTGACGGAAAGCCGCGTCGGCCTTGCCCCGGGGACGCTCCAAGGAGCCCGACTGCAATGACCTTCAAGGCCGCCGCCATCCAGATGTGTTCCGGTGTCGATCCGGCGAGAAACGCCGAGACGATGGCGCGGCTGGTGCGCGAGGCCGCAAGCCATGGCGCCACCTATATCCAGACCCCGGAGATGACCGGAGCGCTGCAGCGTGATCGCGCCGGCCTGCGGGCCGTGCTCAAGGACGAGGCGAACGACCTCATCGTCGGCGAAGCGGCAGGACTTGCGCGCGAACTCGGCATTCATCTGCATGTCGGCTCCACAGCCATTGGGCTTGCCGATGGCAAGATCGCCAATCGCGGCTTCCTGTTTGGTCCGGATGGAACCAAGATCTGCGACTACGACAAGATCCACATGTTCGACGTCGATCTCGACAATGGCGAGAGCTGGCGCGAGAGTGCCGCCTACACGCCGGGCGCAACCGCGCGTTTGGCGGAACTCGATTTCGGCAAGCTCGGCTTTGCCATCTGCTACGACGTGCGCTTTCCCGAATTGTTTCGCCAGCAGGCGGTCGCAGGGGTCGAGGTCATGTCGGTGCCGGCAGCCTTTACCCGCCAGACCGGCGAGGCGCATTGGGAAATCCTTTTGCGCGCACGGGCCATCGAGAACGGCTTCTTCGTCATTGCCGCCGCACAGGGCGGCGTTCATGAGGATGGGCGCGAAACCTTCGGTCATTCGATGATCGTCGACCCCTGGGGCAAGGTGCTTGCCGCCGCCGGTGCTGCCGGCGAAGGCATCGTGCTTGCTGATATCGATGTCGCTGCCGTGCATGCGGCCCGCGCCAAGATCCCGAACCTCAGGAATGCCCGCAGCTTTGCGCTGGATCATGTCCTGCCCGCCGGCAAGGGAGGCGTTGCCGCTTGATCCGCTATACGATTTCCTGCGATCAGGGCCATGCCTTCGAAGGCTGGTTCTCGTCGAGTGACGATTTCGACCGTCAGGTCGAGCGCAAGCTCGTCTCCTGCCCGACCTGCAATTCCACCTCCGTCGCCAAGCAACTGATGGCGCCATCTGTGGCAACGGCGCGCAAGAAGGAAGCGACGCGGGCGCTGGTCATGGACCAGGCGCAGAAGGAAACCATCGCCAAGATCCGCGAGCTCGTCAAAACGGTACGCGACAATGCCGAGGATGTCGGCACCCGCTTTCCCGAAGAGGCGCGCAAGATCCACTACGGCGAGGCGGATGAGCGCGGCCTCATCGGCCAGGCAACGGTGGAGGAGGCGGTGGCGCTGCTCGAGGAGGGGATCGCGATCGCGCCCCTGCCGGTTCTGCCCGACGAGGTCAACTGAGCGACGGGCCGAAACGCCCGCCTGTGCCATCTGATCCGCTCTCCCCAGACAAAATTCGGGAAAGACCCTTTAATAACAGGTCCTTGCTTCCCATTTCCCGGTCTTTGCAATACGGGATTTTATGAGCAATGGATCTTTCCGATACCCGACTTTCCACCGATCGCCTGGTGATCCGGCATTTTAGGCCTGAAGATTTCGATGGATTTTATGCCTATCACCGCCTGCCGGAGGTCTATCGTTATCTCTATGCCGATCCGCTCGACGAAGAAGGCGCCCGCGCAAAATTTGCAAAGGCGAGCAACCCGCGTCTCGACGAGGACGGAGACGTCGCGGTCTTTGCCGTCGAACGCGTCGAGGATGGCGCGCTCGTCGGCGAGGTGCTGTTGAAACTCGCCAGCAAGGCGGCGCGGCAGGCCGAAACCGGCTACATCTTCAGCCCGGCATTCGCGGGCAAGGGCTATGCGACCGAGGCGATGCGGGCAGCGCTCGATCTCGGCTTCCGCCGGCTCGACTTCCACCGGATCTTCGCGCGTCTTGACCCCCTCAATGCCGGCTCAGTCGGCGTCGTTGAGCGTCTGGGCATGCGCCGCGAAGCCCATCTCATCCAGAACGACCTTTTCAACGGCCAGTGGGGCGACGAATACATTTACGCGCTGCTCACGCACGAATGGCAGGTGCGCCCGGCGATTGCCTGAGGCTGCCTTTGGGCAAAACGAAAAACCCTCCGGCGATGTCCTTCGCGGGAGGGTTTCTGACTGTCAGCCGCTCTTTGCGCGTCTGGCTTTCCGGCCGTCAAAGCGGGCGCTTGGCGACGATCATGTAGTTGACGTCCATGTCCTTCGACAGGTTCCACTGGTTGGACAGCGGGTTGAAGAACACGCCGGTGCGCTCGGTGACTTCGAGGCCGCTTGCCACAAGGGGTTTTTCCAGTTCCTCGGGACGCACCAGCTTTTCATATTGATGGGTGCCGCGCGGCAGCCAGCGCAGCACGTTTTCAGCGGCGAAGATCGCAAGTGCGGCCGCCTTCATCGTGCGGTTGATGGTGGCGACGAACATCATTCCGCCGGGGCGGACCATATGGGCGCAGGTGGTCATGAAGAAGTCGACGTCGGCGACATGCTCGACCACTTCCATGTTGAGGACGATGTCGAAACTTTCGCCCGCTTCGGCAAGGGCTTCGGCGGTGACAGCGCGATAATCGACGGCAACGCCGCTGCCGGCCGCATGGGTTTTGGCAATGCCGATGTTCTTTTCCGAGGCGTCGGCGCCGACGACGTCGGCGCCCATGCGTGCCATCGGCTCCGACAGCAGGCCACCGCCACAACCGATATCGAGCAGGCGCAGGCCTTTCAGCGGCTGCGGCGCCCTGGGATCGCGTCCGAAATGCTCGGCGACCCGGTCGCGGATATAGGCGAGGCGCACCGGGTTGAACTTGTGCAGCGGCCGGAACTTCCCCGTCGGGTCCCACCACTCGGCAGCCATGGCCGAAAAGCGGTCTACCTCGCTCTGGTCGATCGTCGTGCGCGCTGTCTCGCTCATGCTGCCGTCTCCTTCATTCTGCCTGATGAAGTCGGACGATCGGGCAGGGATGTCAAGAGGCGTACCGTGGCCACAACAGCGCATGGGGCAAGGATGTCCCCGCGTTCACCGCGTGGCCGGGTGCATTTGCTCAGGCGTCCGCCTGCGGCTGGTAATGCAGGATGACGACGCCGGATTTGAGCGGCCGTGCATGGGTGAGCTTGAGGCTGGTGCGCTTCGGCACGGATTGGAAAAGCGGGACGCCGCTGCCAAGCAGCACGGGATTGATGCCAAGGCGATACTCGTCGACGAGGCCCTTTTCGACCAGTCCTGCGGCAAAATCTGCGCTGCCAAAGACGAAGATCGTTCCGCCGTCGAGCGCCTTCAGCCGTTCGACCTGCGCTATGGCATCGCCGGATACGAGGGTGGTATTGCGCCAGTCGGCGCTCTTCAATGAACGGGAGAAGACGTATTTCTCGGCGCCGTTCATGTAGGTGGCGATTTCGCCTTCGGCCGATGGCCAATAGGATGCCATCATTTCGTAAGTCACCCGACCGAATAGCAGCGTATCGCCTTCACGCTGGGTCTCGCCGATATAGGCTGCAAGCTCGTCCTCGAAGACGAACCAACTGATGTCGTGACCCGGTGCCTCGAAGAAACCGTCGACACTGACCATATCCCACATGATGACCTTGCGCATTGCCGTCTCCTTATTTCGCGTGCCGCCCGTTGTGGCGAGTTTCGTCGATGGACGGATCATTGCAATACTGGTTTTAGTTTGCAAGTGGTTTTATTATGATACCAATAACTGCAGGCGCTCCGAACGTCGACAGGCGTCAGCATCACTGGCCGGATTGATGTGCGTCTGATGGCAAGTCGGTGCAGCGTCGAGGCCATCGATAAGCCCCGAGTCGATAGACAGCGAAGTCGGGCGATCGGCTGGTCGCGGACAGGTCGCCCGGCATGAAGGCGCGCAGTGGCACAGAAAGAAGCCCGGGCACGTCGCCGGCCCGGGCTGCCGCCCTTTATCTCTGGGCGTCGACGATCAGGATCATCGGCCGTTCCATCTCTTCGGCAAGGTCCGGATTGGCTTCGATCTGTGCCGATGTCGGGCGCCATTCCTCGACATGGCGGATGGCGAAGCCGCCATTGATCAGGGCGTTGAGCGTCGTGCCGATGGTGCGGTGATACTTGACGACGCCCTTGGCGAGCCAGTCCGTCGTGCGCCGTCCCTCGACGGAATAGTGATCCACCGGCCAGCGCTTGCCACCATCTTCGCCAATCTGCCAGCCCGGCGTGAGCGAGGCCATGTAGATCGGGTGCTCGATGGTGAAAACCAGGTGCGAACCCGGCACGAGTGCTGCATGGATAGCCCGGACCAGTCGGTCAAAATCTTCCACATAGTGAAAGGCGAGCGAGCTGTAGGCGATGTCGAAGGCGCCCGGTTCGAGCGTCAGTTGGTCGAGATCGGCAATGCCGTATCCGATTGCCGGATCAGTGGTGTCGCGCCGGGCGCGGGCGATCATGTTTTCCGACAGGTCGAGCCCGAGGACGCGGGCGGCACCCTGTTCGCGTGCGAAGCGCGAGAACCAGCCGAAGCCGCAGCCGAGGTCGACCACGCGCTTGCCTGCCAGATCCGGCAGGACGGCGCGGATCGCAGGCCATTCGGCCGCACCGTCAAGGCCATGCACGGATCGACCGAGCTGGCTGTAGCCTTCGAAAAATTCCGGTTTGTCGTAGATGTTCTGTGCCATTTCATTCTCCATCAAAATGCCGATGGACGGCGCACCCGTCAAAAGAAGAACCCCGTCCGTTTCCGGCGAGGCTGCAGGTGCGCGAACGCTCTTTCGTCAGCGTGCTCTATCGCCCTGCATCCCGCCTGTTGGGATGCCGGCCGAACGCGCAACGATATGGACGTCATGTTCGCACATGCCCCCGATATCGCCCGATCGGGCCTGCCAGTCAAGGTTCGCATCCGCTGCAAAGAGCTTGGCCCCTGAGCGAGGGTATCAATCGAGATATTCCCACGGATATAACGCTGTGCCATAGTCGCCCCCGAACCACCGTCCGCACCTCCATGAACAGGCTTCAACCATGAACAGATACCTCGCCGGCGCCATCGGCGCCCTTCTTGCCCTGATACCATTTGGCGTCGAGGCGAAACCGTTCACAGATGCCGCCGGCCGCACGGTCGAGCTTCCCGATCATATCGGCAAGGTGCTGGCGGCCGGTCCGCCGGCATCGGTGCTGATCTATGCGATTGCGCCGGAAAAACTGGCGGGCTGGGTGCGCGAGCTGAAGGCGGACGAAAAGCCCTATCTGATCGAGGCGGTGCGCGGCCTGCCGACCTATGGCCGGCTGACGGGCAAGGGTGGAACGGCGAACATCGAGGCGGTGCTGGCTGCCAAGCCCGACGTCATCATCGACGTCGGCACGGTGGATGCGACCTATGCCTCGCTTGCCGACAAGGTGCAGAGCCAGACCGGCATTCCCTATGTGCTGATCGACGGTTCCTTCGGCAAGAGCGCCGAGACCCTGCGCAGCCTCGGCGTGATGCTCGGTGCCGAGGAGCGGGCTGGCAAGCTTGCCGACTATGCCGACGAGACGCTGAAGCAGCTGGGCGACACCCTGGCGGCGGTGCCGGCGGACAAGCGCCCGCGGGTCTATTACGGCCGCGGTCCCGACGGCCTGGAGACGGGCCTTGCCGGCTCGATCAATCTCGAAATTCTCGAGGCCGCCGGTGCCGTCAATGTCGCCGCCGCCGCCGGGAAAGGCAGTCTGACCCAGGTGTCGCCGGAACAGGTGCTCGCCTGGAACCCGGAGGTGGTCATCGCCGCAAGCCCGAAGTTCGCCGGGTCTGTTGCGGCCGATCCGGTGTGGAGCAAGGTTGAGGCGGTCGCGAAGGGGCAGGTGTTCAACGCGCCGTCGCTGCCCTTCGGCTGGTTCGATTCACCGCCGGGCATCAACCGCCTGATCGGCATCCGCTGGCTCGAGGCGTTGCTTTACGGCGATCACTACAAGGGGGACCTGAAGGCCGAGACGCGGGCGTTCTACAGGCTCTTCTACCAGGTGGACCTTGACGACGCGCAACTGGCGGCGCTGCTCAAGGGCGCCCTGCCGGCGACGCAATGACGCAACGCAGGATATCGAGGCGCCGATCGCTCGGCCCGTCGTTTCTGCTTGCGATCGCCGGGCTGTTGGCACTCGCCGTTCTGTCGATGACCATCGGCAAGTTCGACGCCGGCCTCTCGGATCTCTTTACCGAGATCCGGGCATGGCTTGGCGGTGCGCCGGCGGATGAGACGGTGGCGACGGTCTTCTGGCACATCCGCCTGCCGCGAGTGCTCGCCGGTCTTCTTGTCGGCGCGGCCCTTGCGGCGGCCGGTGCCACCTATCAGGGCCTGTTTCGCAATCCGCTGGTCTCGCCCGATATCCTCGGCGTTTCCGCCGGCGCGAGCTTCGGCGCCGTGGTCGGCATCTTTCTGTCGCTGCCGGTCGGCGTCATCCAGTTGCTGAGTTTCGCCGGCGGGCTGATTGCCGTCCTGTCGGCCTATGCCGTGGCCGCAGCGATCCGCAACCGCGATCCCGTGCTCGTCCTCGTGCTTGCGGGCATCGCCGTCGGTGCGCTCGTCGGCGCTGGCATATCGCTGATCAAGATCCTCGCCGATCCCTACGATCAGCTGCCGGCCATCACCTATTGGCTGCTCGGCAGCCTGGCATCGGTCACGTCAGGCGACATCATCTCCATCCTTCCGGCGCTTGTCGTCGGCATCATCGCGCTGTTTCTCCTGCGCTGGCGGATGAATGTCATGACCCTCGGCGAGGAAGAGGCAAAGGCTCTCGGCATCGATACCGGACGGCTGCGCGTGGTACTGGTTCTTGCGGCAACGCTGATCACGGCTGCCGCCGTTTCGATCACCGGGATCATCGGCTGGATCGGCCTCGTCATCCCGCATGTGGCGCGCCTCATCGTCGGCCCGGATTTTGTCCGGCTCCTGCCGGTCTCGATGGCGCTGGGTGCCGCCTATCTGCTGGTTGCCGACATGCTGGCGCGCAGCATCGCGCTGATCGAGGTGCCACTCGGTATACTGACGGCGACCGTCGGTGCGCCGTTCTTCCTCTTTCTGCTCGCGTCAGGGCGAAAGGGCTGGCAATGAGGCTGGATGTCGACCAGATCGCCTTTGGCTATGGCGGCCGCCTGGTCGGCCAGGACATCAGCTTCACACTCGAGGAAAACGAGGTGCTGGTGCTGTTCGGGCCGAACGGCGCCGGCAAGACGACGTTGTTCAAGACCTTGCTCGGGCTCGTTCCCTTGCGCGCTGGAACAATCCGTCTCGACGGCCGGCCGATCGGCGCCTGGTCTGGCCGTGAGCGGGCGTCGCGCATCGCCTATGTGCCGCAGGCCCATGCAGCCCTTTTTCCCTTCACGGTCGAAGATCTCGTACTGATGGGCCGTGCGCCGCATGTCGGCCTGTTTGCAACGCCCGGCCGCCGGGATCGCGAGGTGGCTGCGGCCACGCTGGAACGGCTCGGCATCGGCCACCTGGCAAGCCGTGCCTATACCGAGATCAGCGGCGGCGAACGCCAGATTGCGCTGATCGCCCGGGCGCTCGCGCAGGAGCCGTCCATCCTGGTCATGGACGAGCCGACGGCGAGCCTCGACTACGGCCACCAGATGCGGGTGCTCGACCGGGTGCGCGAGCTAGCCGGCGAGGGCGTCTCGATCGTCCTGTCGACCCACAATCCCGACCACGCGTTTCGGGTGGCCGACCGGGTGGCGTTGGTGTTCCAATCCAGGATCGCGGCACTTGGTCCACCCGAAGCGGTGCTGACAGCCGACGCGCTCAAGCAACTTTATGACATCGATGTGGTGATCGGCACCCTTGCCGGCAGCGACGCACGCCTCTGCGCACCACGAAACAAGACCTGACGAAAGGACTGCGGCATGGTTCGCGAAAATGAAATCCGGGAAAACGAAGTCTCGATCACGCCACCCGAGGCGACCGACGCGGGGCTGACCTTCATCGGTCACATTTCGACACCATGGGTCTCACGGCTTGGTTGCCCGCGCCAGGGACGCCATGACGGTCCGATCTGCCGGATCGAGATCTTTGCGCCGTGGGTCGAGGCGCTGAAGGGTGTCGAGCGCTTCGAACGGCTGGAAATTCTCTATTGGCTGGACCGGTCGCGCCGCGACCTCGTGCTGCAGAGCCCGGCCAACAATGGTGAAACGCACGGCACCTTTGCCCTGCGCTCGCCGGTTAGGCCGAACCCGATCGGGACGTCGATCGTCAAGCTGGAAGCCGTCCAGGGCAATGTGCTGCTGGTGCGCGGGCTCGATTGCCTCGACGGCACGCCGCTCCTCGACCTGAAGCCCGACCGCACGCTGTTCAAGCCGATCGCGCCGCCGCAGCCGGGCGATTTCGAGACCGGGGACACGGGCACCGCCCACTATTGCAAGAAGGCGTGAGCGCTCAGTCGATCGCGACCATCACGTCGGATGCCTTGATGACGGCATAGGCGTCGCCGCCGACCTTGAGGCCGAGTTCGTCGACAGCCTCATTGGTGATGGAGGCCGTGACGATGGCGCCGCCACCGAGATCGATGCGCACATGCGCGGTCGTCGCCCCTTTGACGACATCGACGATCTTACCCTTGAAGCGATTGCGGGCGCTGATTTTCATGCGGGCTTCCTCCATGTGGAAGCGGAAGGTTAGGCGGCGAAGGCGCCGCCGTCAAATGGTGGCGCGCGACGATTGCCGCGCGCCACAGGTCGATCAGGCGGGGTCTGCCTGCGCGGCTGCCGCGAAGAAATCCTCGGGATCTTCGACCTCGACGAGCTTTCGCTTCTCGATCAGCCAGAAACGATCGCCGACGTTGCGCACGAAACTGCGGTCGTGGGACACCAGGAGGCAGCTGACCTCGTTCTTCATCAGCTCGTCCTCGAGCGCCTCCTGGCCCTCGATGTCGAGATGGTTGGTCGGCTCGTCGAGCAGGTAGAAGTTGGGCTCGCGCAGGCGCAGCACCAGCATCGCCAGCCGCGCCTTCTGGCCGCCCGACAGCCTGCCGACCGGCTTGTCCTGCATGTCGATGCCGACGCCGGCGCCGGCGAGCAGCGAACGCACTTTGGGGTCGCTCAGCGAGAACCGGCGGGAGAGGGCGGCAAGCGGGCTTTCCTTGTCCGAAAGTCCCGCAAGCGCCTGGTCGCTATAGCCGAGCACCAGGGAAGGCGTGGCCTTCAACGTTTCGGGCGCGCGTGCCGGGTCCTCAATGGCAGCACGAATGAGATTGACCAGCCGTGTCTTGCCGGCGCCGTTCTCGCCGAGCAGGACGATGCGGTCACTCTGGCAGATCCAGCGTTTTCCGGTGCGGAAAAGCGGGATTCCATCGGGTGTTTCCACCTGGACATCGTCGAGCGTGACGAGAATTTTGGCATGCGTCCCGCGATTGGCGAGCCGGATGGCTCCGGCCGAACGCTCCTGGTGGGCGGGCTTGGCCGCATCCTCCAATCGGTCGGCGCGCTGGCGCAGCTGCTTGGTCTTCACGGTCAAGAGATCGCTGCCGGAGTTGATGCCGATATTGTTGAGCTTGGCTGCCTGCCTTCTCAGTTGCTGCGCCACCTTCATGTCGCGCTGGTAGCGCCGCTCCTCCGATGCATCGAGCTCATCGACCGCATCTCGTGCACGCGAATAGGGCAGTGCAAACACCGGTGACTGATCAGGGCGCAGGAACAGAGTGCGGTTGGTGGTGGCGTCGAGGAAGGCGCGGTCGTGGCTGGCGATCAGCACTGGCACATCGCGCGGTAGAGCGTTCAGCCAGGATTCGAGCCGTCCGATCTTGGCAAGGTCGAGATGGTTGGTCGGCTCGTCCAGAAGCAGGGCATCGGGATCGGTCACCCAGACGCGGGCAATGAGCGCCAGCCGCTGCCAGCCACCGCTCAACTCGGCGACCGGGCGCTGGCGAAGCGCGTCTGGCACCGCGAGATCGTCGAGCACGATATCGACGCGCCAGCTTTCGCTGTCGGCCTGCTCGCTCGACAGCGCCGACAGGACCGCCTCGTGGAACGACAACGGCAAAAGCGCTGTCGGCACGTTCTGTTCGACATGGCCGACGGTCAGGCCGCGCGAGCGGGTGATCTCGCCTGCCGTTGGCTCGAAGCTGCCGCCGACCGAGCGCAGCAGGGTGGACTTGCCGCGGCCATTGGCGGCGACGATGCCGAGGCGATCGCCGGCGGCAATCGAAAGATTGAGATTGGAAAAGAGCGACGTGCTGAGTGTGACGCCGAGGTTGCGGATATTGATCAAGGCCATGGTCGTTCTCTGGTCTGCGCGAGCGACGGCTGACATCCACGGGCGGCAAGCATGTGCCGGGTTGGGCGGAGTGTCTGACCCGATGCACGATATCGCGCAGTCTTCGGGCCACGTAAGCTCGGTATGGAAACACGGCGCGGGCGTTCAAACCAAAACGGTTTTCAGCCGCACCACACTGGGGCAGACCAGGGATAAGGTTCGCGAAGACGCGAAGCGATTGTACCGGTCAGCCCTGCAAACGCATCTGCAGGGCGTTGACGGGGCCACGCTGGCGGTGGTGCCGGAAAAATGTCATCACAACGCAGCCCTCCTTTCACAATCGAGTTGCGCTGCGTACTTACCATCGGTGCGTGTCGCTTTCAAGAGGACACGTCGAGCCCGACGGTCTGCCGCTACATCTGCAGGCCAAGGAACTTGAACGGTTCGGCCTGCTTGAAGTCGACGGTGGCGTCACCGGAATAGGTGTGATCCTGGTTGTCTCCGAGGTCGAGCTTCATCACCTTGCCGGTCGTTTCGGAGAAGTCGATCTTGTTGAGGTCGACCCAGAAGGTGTTCGGGGTCAGCGCCGACTCGAAGAAATAGAGCTTTCGCTTGTGATCGACGACGGTGCGCCAGCGGGTCGAAGAAATGTTCGGCTCCTCTGGCGTATTGAGGCCGTAAGGCACCGAGACGTTGCGGATCACGCTGAAGACGCTGGCAAGGGCTCGGTTGGCATCCTCTTCCTTGGGAATGGCGTTGACGTAGAACGATGCACGCGCAAAGCGGTCGGAGGCGCGGTTGGTCCCCGGCAACATGACGGTGCCGCCGATCTGCTTCCAGTAGCTGTTGAGAGCGAGTTGCTGGTCGAAGGTCGGAGAATTGGTCATGACCTGATACTTGCGGTCGTGATGGATCACCTGCTTGCCGCCGATATATTCGACGATCGCGCTATCACCGGTGCGATCGGAGATCGAGAGGTGCAGCGTCGTCAGCCGGTTTTCGCCGGGCACGTTGTCGGTGACGATGGTGAAAGGCTCCTTATCGAGCGCGGCCACCGCCTCTTCCACGGTTTCGAAACTGTCGAGCACGTATTGCGCCCAGGCGGCGATCGTCAGGCCCGGTTTCGACTGATCGAATTTCGGATATTCGGATTCCACCAGCCACAGGAGATTGGCGTTGAGGCCGGCCTCGTTGACGCCGTCGGTGGTTGAAACGTCGTATCCCGTTGCAACGACGCTGCCGTATTTCGCCGTCCATTCGAAGGAGTTGGGGCCTGCCTGGCCGTTGCGCTTGATGCCGCGCGGCAGCACCCAGAGATTGGTCGCGACATCGCTTTTCCAGTCCATCGACCGCGCGGTGATGATGTTGTCGTTGGGGCCGAGATAGACGAAGCGGGTGCAGGCCTCCGCCGGCTGGGCAAGCGCGAGCAGGGATGCAAGGGCAGTGGTAGCAAGGGCTTTGGCGGTGCGGATGGCCTTGATGGTCATGCTTCACTCCTTATGCGGATGGCGCTCTAGAACAGCATCGAGAAGCCGAGCACCGGCCCGTGTTCATTGACATCCCAGCGGAACTTGTTGGCGCCGGTGAAGTCGTCGTTCTCGTAATCCTGATAGAGCATGCGATAGCCGCCGCGCAGGATCGTCGGATGCCCTAGCATGTCGGTCCGGTAGCCGAGATAGGCCTGGGCGTTGACGCTCAGCTTGGAGCCGACGTCGAAGCCGCCGACATCGACCTCGCCGACCAGGTTCCAGCGCTCATCCAGATCGCCGTTGAAGCGAACGCCGACGAAGGGGTCCGTCCAGTTGGCGCTTTTGGTCGCCTTGAGGCCGAAGGCCGAAACGTCGGCTTCGAGCTTGGTCCAACGCAGGCCGACGGTCGGCTCGATCGAAAAGGTGCGGGGCTTGCCGAACACAGTGTCGCCGCCAAGCTCGGCCTCGTAGGCTTTGTAGAAGACGCCGGCTGCCAGCCAGGTCATGCGGATATCGAGGCCGATCTCATGGGCTTGCACCTGCTCGTCCTGGCTGGTGCGCACATACTGGCCATCGAAATAGGCGCCCCATTGACCGTTGGTCAGCTCGATATTGCCCATGGCTGCGAGATCGAGGTGTTCCAACGTGTCGGAGAAGGGGACGTCGACGTCGGTATCGAAGCCGGCAAGCGAGGCGCTTCCCTTCAGGCTGGCTGCCCAGACATAGGGGCTGACGATCACCGTCCAGTCGCGATCCGGCGCCATGCGCTGCAAGTCGAAATCGGCGGCGCCGGCTGCGACCGTTGCGCCGAGGAGGACGGCGGTTGCAAGGAAGATCCGGCGCGCGTGTCGCGCGGCGGCATGGCTCAGCGATGGCTGCATCAGCGGACCCTCTCCGAAGATGCGAGCAGCCTAGCTGGCGACGCTGCAATTTCAAGTCGCAAATGTTGGCCGTCCGGATTGAACATCGACCATCCGGCGCTGCTGGCCTTACGTGCTCGGCGAGCCTTATTCCTGCCTTCTTGCCATTGCGCCTCGCCCCCCGATCCGCTAAGAGACGCCGCGACTTTCCGCTCCCCGAAGCGGTGATTGGCCGATGTCCGAGAAGTCTCCCAAGCTTTTTGACCGTCGGGCGCCGACGGGGGCGTTTTCCTGTCACGCGCTCACGCGCAAACATTCGGTACCGGTAGAGGCGAAATGGCACGCATCGTGATGAAATTCGGCGGAACTTCCGTCGCTGATTTGGACCGCATTCACAACGTTGCCCGCCATGTGAAACGTGAAGTCGATGCCGGCCACGAGGTCGCGGTCGTCGTTTCCGCCATGTCCGGCAAGACCAACGAGCTGGTCGGCTGGGTGCAGAACATGCCCAAGGTCGCCGGCAGCAACGCGCCGTTCTACGACGCGCGCGAATATGACGCCATCGTCGCCTCGGGCGAGCAGGTGACGTCTGGGCTTCTGGCGATCGCGCTGCAGTCCATGGGCATCAATGCGCGCTCCTGGCAGGGCTGGCAGATCCCGATCCGCACCGACAACGCCCATGGCGCCGCACGCATCCTCGACATCGAGGGCGCCGAGATCATCCGCCGCATGGGCGAGGGCCAGGTGGCCGTGGTCGCCGGCTTCCAGGGTCTTGGCCCGGACAACCGCCTGGCGACGCTCGGTCGCGGCGGCTCCGACACGTCGGCGGTCGCGATCGCGGCAGCCGTCAAGGCCGACCGTTGCGACATCTATACCGACGTCGATGGCGTCTACACGACCGACCCGCGCATCGAGCCGAAGGCGCGGCGTCTGAAGAAGATCGCGTTCGAGGAAATGCTGGAAATGGCATCGCTCGGCGCCAAGGTGCTGCAGGTGCGCTCGGTCGAGCTTGCCATGGTGCACAAGGTTCGCACCTTCGTGCGCTCGTCTTTCGAGGATCCCGATGCGCCGGGCATGGGTGACCTTCTCAATCCGCCCGGCACGCTGATTTGTGATGAGGAAGAAATCGTGGAACAGGAAGTCGTAACCGGCATTGCCTATGCCAAGGATGAAGCCCAGATTTCGCTGCGCCGTCTTTCCGACCGGCCGGGCGTTTCCGCGGCGATCTTCGGGCCGCTGGCCGAAGCCCATATCAATGTCGACATGATCGTCCAGAACATCTCGGAAGACGGTTCGAAGACCGACATGACCTTCACCGTTCCCTCCGGCGACGTCGACAAGGCGCTGCGCGTGCTCGGCGACAACAAGGACAAGATCGGCTACGACGTGATCCAGTCGGAAGCGGGCCTCGTCAAGGTCTCGGTGATCGGCATCGGCATGCGCAGCCACGCCGGCGTTGCCGCCTCGGCCTTCCGGGCGCTTGCCGACAAGGGCATCAACATCAAGGCGATCACCACCTCCGAAATCAAGATCTCCATCCTGATCGACGGACCCTATGCGGAATTGGCCGTTCGCACTTTGCATTCCGCCTACGGTCTCGATAAGAGTTAATTCTGAGGTGACTGATTTGGGATTCGCAGCAGTTTTGGCTGCGAATTCTTCCGCCGCCGTCGTCTACTCTTTTTCGGGGGACCCCACGCGATGAGAGACCTTTCCGCAGGTCCGCGCGTTCTCCTCAAGCGGTTGCGCGAACTGATGGCGGAACCGCTCGAGCCACAGGAGCGCCTTGACCGGATCGTGCGCCAGATCGCACAGAACATGGTCGCGGAAGTGTGTTCGGTCTATGTGCTGCGTTCCGACGGGGTGCTCGAACTCTACGCGACCGAAGGTCTGAACAAGACCGCCGTCCACCTGGCGCAGTTGAAGATGGGCCAGGGCCTTGTCGGCACCATTGCCGCCTCCGCGCGTCCGCTCAATCTGTCCGACGCCCAGGCGCATCCCGCCTTCACCTACCTGCCGGAGACCGGCGAAGAGATCTATCACTCGTTCCTCGGCGTGCCGATCCTGCGCACCGGGCGCGCGCTCGGCGTTCTGGTCGTACAGAACAAGGCGCAGCGCAACTATAGGGAAGACGAGGTCGAGGCACTGGAAACCACCGCCATGGTTCTGGCCGAAATGGTCGCGACCGGCGAGCTGAAGAAGATCACCAAGCCCGGCCTCGAGCTCGACCTGTCCCGCCCGGTTTCGATCGACGGCAACAGCTACGGCGAAGGCATCGGCCTTGGCTATGTCGTGCTGCACGAACCGAGGATCGTCGTCACCAATCTTCTGAACGAGGATACGGACCAGGAGCTGCAGCGGCTGGCCGAGGCGTTGGGATCGCTCCGGATCTCGATCGACGACATGCTGTCGCGGCGCGAAGTGTCGATGGAGGGCGAGCACCGCGCGGTGCTCGAGACCTATCGGATGTTCGCCCATGACCGCGGCTGGGTGCGGAAACTCGAAGAGGCGATCCGCAACGGCCTGACCGCCGAGGCTGCGGTCGAGCGGGTGCAGAGCGAGACCAAGGCGCGTATGATCCGGCTGACGGATCCGTATCTGCGCGAGCGGATGCATGATTTCGACGACCTCGCCAACCGGCTCCTGCGCCAGTTGTCGGGCTATGGCGCCAAGCTTTCCGCAAGCGATTTCCCGACCGATGCGGTCGTCGTCGCCCGTGCCATGGGTGCCGCCGAACTTCTCGATTACCCGCGCGAAAACGTTCGCGGCCTGGTCCTCGAAGAAGGCGCCGTCACCAGCCATGTGGTCATCGTCGCCCGTGCCATGGGCATTCCGGTCGTCGGCCAGGCAGCGGGTGTCGTCGCGCTTGCCGAAAATCGCGACGCCGTCATCATCGATGGCGACGACGCCAAGGTGCACTTGCGCCCTCTGGCCGACTTGCAGCGCGCCTATGAGGAAAAAGTGCGCTTCCGCGCCCGCCGCCAGGCCCAGTTCCGGGCGCTGAAGGACGTCGAGCCGCTGACCAAGGACGGCAAGCGCATCACATTGCAGATGAATGCCGGCCTTCTGGTCGACCTGCCGCATCTCAACGAAGCGGGCGCCGAAGGCATCGGCCTTTTCCGCACCGAGCTGCAGTTCATGATCGCCTCGACCATGCCGAAGGCGGAAGAGCAGGAAGCCTTCTACCGCAGCGTCCTGAAGCAGACCGGCAACAAGCCGGTCACCTTCCGCACGCTCGATATCGGCGGCGACAAGGTGGTTCCTTACTTCCGTGCCGCAGAAGAGGAAAATCCGGCGCTCGGCTGGCGGGCGATCCGCCTTTCTCTCGACCGGCCCGGACTGCTGCGCACCCAGCTGCGCGCCATGCTGCGTGCGGCGGCCGGCCTCGAGCTGAAGCTGATGTTGCCGATGGTGACGGAAGTCTCGGAGCTGAAGGAAGCGCGCGAGCTCCTGCAAAAGGAAATCGAGCGCCAGTCGAAGCTCGGCGAACAGCTGCCGCGCAAGCTGCAGTTCGGCGCCATGCTCGAGGTGCCGGCGCTGCTTTGGCAACTCGACGAACTGATGAGCGAAGTGGATTTCGTTTCCGTCGGCTCGAACGATCTGTTCCAGTTCGCCATGGCGGTCGACCGCGGCAATGCCCGCGTCTCCGATCGTTTCGATGTGCTCGGGCGGCCGTTTCTGCGGATCCTGCGCGACATCGTGCGCGGTGGAGAGCGCCACCAGACGCCCGTGACCCTGTGCGGCGAGATGGCGAGCAAGCCGTTGTCCGCCATGGCGCTGCTCGGTCTCGGCTATCGCTCGGTGTCGATGTCGCCGACGGCGGTCGGGCCGATCAAGGCGATGCTCCTCGCCCTCGACGCCGGCAAGCTCAGCGAGGCCCTGAACGCCGCCCTCGACGACACGCGCGACCAGACGCCGGTTCGCCAGATCCTGATCGATTTCGCTGCGGCGAACGGCATCCCGGTTTAGATAGATTTGAAGCGTTTTTGTGCTCGTCCGGGCTATGATCCGGGCGAGGCGAAGCGCATTTGGAGTGACACTTGGCAAAGCTTCCCATCGAAAAAATGCGCGAACTGGAACGTCGGTTCAGCGAGATCGAGGCACGCATGTCCGCGGGGCCGGCGGCCGACGTCTATGTGAAGCTGGCGTCGGAATATTCCGAGCTGCAGCCTGTCGTGACGAAGATCCGCGCCTACGAGAAGGCGACGGCGGAGCTTGCCGATATCAACGCCATGTTGGCCGACAGGACGACCGACAAGGACATGCGCGACCTGGCGGAAATGGAAAAGCCTGACGTGCTCGAGACAATCGAGCAGCTTGAACAGGAAATCCAGATCCTGCTTCTGCCGAAGGATGCGGCCGACGAGAAGAGCGCAATCCTTGAAATTCGCGCCGGAACCGGCGGGTCCGAGGCGGCGCTTTTTGCCGGCGATCTCTTCCGGATGTACGAGCGCTACGCGGCTGGCAAGGGCTGGAAGGTCGAAGTGCTGTCATCCAGCGAAGGTGAAGCCGGCGGGTTCAAGGAAATCATCGCCACCGTCTCCGGTCGCGGCGTGTTCGCGCGGCTGAAATTCGAATCCGGCGTGCACCGCGTCCAGCGGGTGCCGGAAACCGAGGCGAGCGGCCGTATTCACACGTCGGCGGCAACCGTCGCCGTACTGCCCGAAGCCGAGGAGATCGACATCGAGGTTCGCCCCGAGGACATCCGCATCGACACCATGCGCTCGTCGGGTGCCGGCGGACAGCACGTCAACACGACCGACTCCGCGGTACGCATCACCCATCTTCCGACCGGCCTGGTCGTCACCAGTTCGGAAAAGTCGCAGCACCAGAACCGCGCCAAGGCGATGCAGGTTCTGCGGTCGCGGCTCTACGACATGGAGCGCCAGCGCGCCGATAGCGAGCGTTCGGCCGACCGCAAGAGCCAGGTGGGTTCCGGCGATCGTTCCGAGCGTATCCGCACATACAATTTCCCGCAGGGCCGCATCACCGATCACCGCATCAACCTGACGCTCTACAAGCTCGACCGGATGATGATGGGCGAAATCGACGAAGTCGTGGATGCGCTCCTGGCCGACTATCAGGCGAGCCAGCTGGCGCTCCTGGGCGAGCAGCGAGGCTGATCGCGATGGCATCAACGCTCGCGCGCCTCGTATCCGAGAGCCGGGACCGCCTGACGGCGGCCGGCATCGAGCATGCGGCGCTCGATGCGCGCCATCTGATTTCGGGCCTGCTCGGGCTTTCGCTGACCGATGTCGTGACCCGGGGCAGGGACGTGGTGTCGGAGGCGGATATCGCCAGGGTCGGCGCCGCTGTCGAGCGGCGGATCGCGCGAGAGCCGGTCTATCGCATTCTCGGCGAGCGGGAATTCTTCGGTCTGCCGCTGAAGCTGTCGCGCGAAACGCTCGAGCCGCGGCCGGATACCGAGACGCTCGTCGATCGCATGATCCCGTACCTGCGCCGGACCGTTGCGGCCAAGGGCAGCTGCCGGATCCTGGACCTCGGGACGGGGACCGGCGCAATCGTCCTGGCGCTGCTTGCGAACGTCCCTGACGCGCGCGGCACGGCTACCGATATATCCGACGATGCGCTGGCGACGGCGCGCGCGAATGCCGAGGCGCTCGGTCTTTCGGAGCGCTTCCAAGCGCTTAGCAGCAACTGGTTCGAGAAGGTGGAGGGTCGCTTCGACGCGATCGTCTCAAATCCGCCTTATATAAGGTCCAGTGTTGTCGCAGAGCTAGAGCCGGAAGTGCGATTGCACGATCCAGCCGCAGCGCTCGATGGCGGAGACGACGGCCTTGATGCCTATCGTGCCATCGCCCTTCATGCCGGTCATCATCTTGAGACAAACGGCGTGATAGGTTTGGAAATCGGTTTCGATCAGAGAGAGGCAGTTACGGCATTGTTTCATGCCGAGAACTTCCGTTTGCGCGAAGAAGCCAAGGATCTGGGCGGTAACGACCGGGTGCTGATCTTCGAGCGTCGCTCCGAGCGTTGAAAAATGCTGCAATAGCGCATCTTCTTTCTTGCGGACGCAAAGAAAGGGCTTGGAATCCCAGAGGAAGCGGGCTAGTTTGCCCGCGCACTGGGCAGATGGTCATGGACCTAAGATTCGTTCCGGTATGACCTGGCCACGGGGATTGCTCTCAAGAAAGAGTTGCTAGGGTTCAACAGTGCCTTGTGCAGGTAGCTGTTAATTTGACGCCAGTCGGCGCCGAAGCCGCCAAATGTGCGGGCTCACCGGCGTGCGCTGTGTCGGGCGCGGACATATCCGGCCGGAAGACGAAACCACATGATCATCATTATCAAGAGAATTCGGGTGAATGTACTATGAGGCCAGGACAGCAAAACAAGCGCGGCCGCGGGCGGAATAACAATAATAATAACAACAACAGTAACAACAACGGAAACAACAACAATCATAACCGCAAGGGATCCAACCCCCTGACACGGACCTATGATAGTTCAGGTCCGGACGTGAAGATTCGCGGTACTGCGCAGCATATCGCCGAGAAGTATTCGGCACTTGCGCGTGACGCGCAGAGCTCCGGTGACCGTGTTATCGCTGAAAATTATCTTCAGCATGCAGAACACTACAACCGCATCATTGCCGCCGCACAGGCGCAGATGCAGGATCGCTTCCAGCGCGAAGAGCGCCAGGATTTCCGCGGCCAGGATGGCAACGACCAGGACCAGGATCAGGACGATCTGGATCAGGGCTACGCCGACGAAGCACCTGCTCCGGTCGCAGCTCAGCCCGCGCCCGTGGTTGTCGAACATCAGCCGGTGATCGACGGTTCGGGTCCGCAGCCCGTCATAGAAGGCACACCGGCCGAAGTGGCGATGGAAGAAGAAACGCCTGCCGCCTCCGGCCGTGCGGCTTCGCGTCGCCGCAGCGCCCCGCGCCCGCGCCGTCCGCGTCGCACTGCAGGCGATGACGCAGCTGGCGAGGGCGAAACGCCTCCGGAAGCTCCGGCACTGGCCGAGTCCGACTAAGGTTTCGAAGGGCCGCGATTGCGGCCCTGTGGAAGCAGCGATAAAAGCCCGGTCCGCCTTGCGGCCGGGTTTTTTGTTGCCCTGCATTCGACCGGGTGCGAAGGCTTGCCGGCGCCAGGCTTTGCCTCACGCGAAGCCGTTGACGATTAGCGCCGCGAGATTGACCGCCGCATCGCTTTCGGTTGCCCTGCCACGCACGAATTCACGCGCAATGGTTTCCGCAGCGCCGGCAATGCCGGCACAGCGTAGGCGCAGGTCGCTCTCGGCGAGCCGGGAGTGGGGAGCGACGGCTGCGGCAATGAGCGCGACATAGTCGTCGGCAAGTTCCTGCTGCACACGGTCCATCTCGGCATTGCCGCGCAGCGCGCTCGACATTGCCTGCCATTCCGATCCGTTTTCGGCCGCACATTCGATGTAGGTGGCAGCGATGATACCGGCGATCGACGGGAGGTCTGCCGGCGTTTGCGACAGCGCCTTCTTCAGCTTCGTCGTATGACGCTCCTCGATCTCGTGCGACAGCGCGATCAGCAGTCCTTCGCGGGTGCCAAAGTGCTCATAGGCGATCGGTTTGCTGACGCCGGCGCGCTCGGCAAGGTGCCCGAGGGTCAGGGCATCCGCACCACATTCCCTCAGGATTTCCTTGGCCGTTTCGATGAGCTGGGCTCGTCGTTCGGGTTTGGGTAGTTTCCTGATCGCCGTCTTGGCCATCGGCTGCACTCCTCGGTCGTCCACGTCCCCTGATAAAATATCAAAGGCCCTTGACGCGGCATTTTCACCACTTATCTACTGTTAGTAACTTACCATTAGTAGGTTGGTAATGAAAGCCGACCTCCTTCCCGTCTAGGAGATATGAACATGTCGAGCAAGTTCTCACCCGTCCTGATCATCGGCGGTTCCGGCGTCGTCGGGTCGCAGGCGGCCAAGGCGATCCGCCGGCTGTACCCCGATCTGCCGCTGGCAATCGGCGGCCGGGATCTTGGCCGGGCGCAGGCGATCGCCAGCGAAGTTGGCGGGGCGAATGGTGTGCGGATCGATCTCGACCGCGCCGATCTCGGCCTTGCCGCCGATGCGGCCTTCAGCGCCGTGGTGATCTTCGTCAAGGACGAGAGGCTGACCTCGATGCGTTACGCCCAGCAAAAGGGCATCCCCTATGTCAGTGTCTCCAGCGGAACATTCGAGATCGGGCCCGAGGTCGCGCAGTATATCCATGCGCCGGACAAGGCCCCGATCCTGCTCGCCAGCCATTGGCTGGCAGGTGCCGCCATCTTCCCGGTGCTCGAAGCGCTTTCATCCTACGAGACCGTCGACGCGATCCGCATCGGCGTGCTCCTTGACGAAGAGGACATGGGCGGGCCGGCAGCACTTGCCGATTACAACCGCATTACCGGAACCGCGCCGGCCTCGCTCACGGTCAAGGACGGCAAGCTGCACTGGGTGAGCGGGCAGGAGGCGAACGCACGCTACACCAGCGTCGACGGCGTCGAACTCGATGCCGTGGCCTATTCGCCCTTTGACGTCATGGCGCTCGCCGCCAGAACCGGTGCCAAGGAAATCCGCCTGGATATGGCCTACAGCGTTTCCGCCAGCCGTCGGCGCGGCGAGCCGTTCTCGACAGAAATCGCGCTCGAAATCGAGGGGCGGTCGAAGACCGGGGAGCAGGTAGTGCGCAGGCATGAGATCGTGCACCCTGAAGGCCAGGCGCCGCTGACGGCGCTCGGTGTGGCGCTCGCGGTCGAACGCATGCTCGGCCTTGCCGGCGGCGAGCCGCCGAAGGCGGGTCTTTACCTGCCGGAAGTGCTGATCGAGCCCGCCTATTATGTCTCGCGGATGAAGGAGTTCGGCACGACGTTTGCCGGCCACTGAGCTTTCGTCCGCCGCCCGGGCAGCGCGTCCCGGGCCGAGGCCGCGATGCCACCGATCCGGCTGCAGACGACCACGCATGATGTTCATGCGTGGTCGTCTCGTCAGTTGGGAAGATTTCCTATTTGCGACATGCAATCATCCCTTTAATTTCCAAAACCGCTGCCCCATATTCGCTTCGGACGTGTTGATCCCGCGCAAGGTGCGGGTCAACGCCCGATGACAGGCTCGCCGAATGCGGGAGCCTGATCCTGAAACACCAGCGGGTGCCGCGACGCGGGCCTGTTGGGCTACGGAGGTAAGACATGAATATCGAGAAATATTCCGAACGGGTACGCGGTTTCCTGCAATCGGCGCAGACCTATGCGCTGGCACAGGGCCACCAGCAGTTCACGCCCGAGCACGTGCTGAAAGTGCTGCTCGACGACGACCAGGGCATGGCCGCCTCGCTGATCGAGCGCGCCGGAGGCGACGTGCGCGAAGCGCGTGCCGGCAATGATGCCGCCCTTGCAAAGCTGCCGAAGGTTTCCGGCGGCAATGGTTCCGTCTATCTGTCGCAGCCGCTCGCGCGCGTGTTTTCCAGCGCGGAAGAGGCGGCCAAAAAGGCGGGCGACAGCTTCGTGACCGTCGAGCGCCTGCTGCTTGCATTGGCGATCGAAAGCACCGCTGCCACGGCCGACGTCCTGAAGAAGGCCGGCGTGACGCCGACCAAGCTCAATCAGGTCATCAACGACATCCGCAAGGGTCGAACGGCCGACAGCGCCAATGCCGAGCAGGGCTTCGACAGCCTGAAGAAATATGCGCGCGACCTGACGGCCGATGCGCGTGAAGGCAAGCTCGACCCGGTCATCGGCCGCGACGATGAAATCCGTCGCACGATCCAGGTGCTGTCGCGCCGGACGAAGAACAATCCGGTCCTGATCGGTGAGCCCGGGGTCGGCAAGACGGCGATCGCCGAGGGGCTTGCCCTGCGCATCGTCAATGGCGACGTGCCGGAAAGCCTCAAGGACAAGCAACTGATGGCGCTCGACATGGGCGCGTTGATCGCAGGTGCAAAGTACCGAGGCGAATTCGAAGAGCGGCTGAAGGCCGTGCTCAACGAAGTGCAGGCGGAAAACGGCGAGATCATCCTGTTCATCGACGAAATGCACACGTTGGTCGGTGCCGGCAAGGCCGATGGGGCGATGGATGCCTCCAACCTCCTGAAGCCGGCCCTTGCGCGCGGCGAATTGCATTGCGTCGGTGCGACCACGCTCGATGAATACCGCAAGCACGTCGAAAAGGACGCAGCCCTTGCCCGCCGCTTCCAGCCCGTCATGGTCGAGGAGCCGACGGTCGAGGATACGATCTCGATCCTGCGCGGCCTGAAGGAAAAGTACGAACAGCATCACAAGGTGCGGATCTCCGATTCCGCTCTCGTCGCGGCTGCGACCCTTTCCAACCGCTACATCACCGACCGGTTTCTGCCGGACAAGGCGATCGACCTGATGGACGAGGCCGCTTCGCGGCTGCGCATGCAGGTGGATTCCAAGCCCGAGGAGCTCGACGAGCTCGATCGCCGCATCATGCAGCTGAAGATCGAGCGGGAAGCCCTGAAGAAGGAAACCGACACGTCGTCGAAGGATCGGCTGGAAAAGCTCGAGCTCGACGTGGTCTCGCTCGAAGAGCAGGCATCGGCGCTGACGGCCCGCTGGCAGTCGGAAAAGCAGAAGCTCGGCCGCGCCGCTGACCTCAAGAAGCAGCTGGAAGACGCCCGCAACGAGCTGGCGATCGTCCAGCGCAAGGGCGAGTTCCAGCGTGCCGGCGAGTTGACCTATGGCCTCATCCCCAAGCTCGAAAAGGAGCTTGCGGATGCGGAAAGCCAGGAGAACGCCAACGCCAATCCGATGGTGCAGGAGGTCGTGACCCCCGACAACATCGCCCATATCGTTTCGCGTTGGACCGGCATTCCGGTCGACAAGATGCTGGAAGGCGAGCGCGACAAGCTGCTTCGGATGGAAGACGAGCTGGCGAAATGGGTCGTCGGCCAGGGTGATGCCGTGCAGGCGGTGTCGCGCGCCGTTCGTCGCGCCCGTGCCGGCCTTCAGGATCCGAACCGGCCGATCGGCTCGTTCATCTTCCTCGGCCCGACTGGCGTCGGCAAGACCGAGCTGACCAAGGCGCTGGCGCGTTTCCTGTTCGACGACGAGACGGCGCTCCTGCGCGTCGACATGTCGGAATACATGGAAAAGCACTCGGTTGCCCGGCTGATCGGCGCACCTCCGGGCTATGTCGGCTACGAGGAAGGTGGCGCTCTGACCGAATCCGTCCGCCGCCGGCCCTATCAGGTCGTGCTGTTCGACGAAATCGAGAAGGCGCATCCGGATGTCTTCAACGTGCTCCTGCAGGTGCTCGATGACGGCCGCCTGACCGATGGTCAGGGCCGCACCGTCGACTTCCGCAACACGATGATCATCATGACTTCGAACCTCGGCGCGGAATATCTGGTCGGGCTCGGCGAAAACGAAGACAGCGATGTGGTCCGCGACCAGGTGATGGATGTCGTCAAGTCGGCCTTCCGGCCGGAGTTCTTGAACCGCGTCGACGAGATCATCCTGTTCCACCGGCTGCGCCGCTCGGAAATGGGGGCGATCGTCGATATCCAGCTGGCACGTCTGCTCAAGCTCTTGTCCGAGCGCAAGATTTCGCTGGAGCTGGAGGACGATGCAAGGGCGTTCCTCGCCGACAAGGGCTACGACCCCGCCTATGGGGCACGTCCGTTGAAGCGGGCGATCCAGAAGTATCTTCAGGATCCGCTCGCCGAAAAGATCCTGCAGGGCGAGTTCCCGGATGGATCCACCATCAAGGTTCTGGCCGGGTCCGACCGGCTGAACTTCAAGCGTGGCGCCGGCGCGGAGAAAGAAGCCGCGTAAGGCGCGAAAATCGAAAGGCCGCCCTTCGGGGCGGCCTTTTGCGTTATGCGGTTGAGATTGAGGCGTCGGTCTGCGGGGGAGGGGCCGCCCACATTTGCGCGGGCTCCTTGCCAGAGGCTACTTGCTGGCGACTTCGCTGCCGTTGCCGTCCTTGTTCAAGAGTTCGTCGATGCGGTCGCGTTCCTTCTCGAACTTCGCGAGCGCGTCGCCGTCGAGCGATTTGCCACCCGGCAGGCGGATGCGCAGCGGGTCGACCTTGTTGCCGTTGACGATCAGCTCGTAGTGCAGGTGCGGACCGGTCGAAAGACCTGTCGTGCCGACCCAACCGATCACCTGGCCCTGGACCACTTTCGAGCCGGCCTTGACGGTCTTGGCGATCGCGCTCTGGTGATTGTAGGACGAGACATAGCCGTTGGCATGACGGATCAGCGTCTGGTTGCCGTATCCGCCGGAATCCCAGCCTGCCTTTTCCACCGTGCCGTTGCCGGCAGCGATGATCGGCGTGCCGCGGGGGGCCGCCCAGTCGACGCCGGTGTGCATGCGCGAGAAGCCTAGGATCGGGTGGCGACGCATGCCGAAGCCGGAACGGAAGTGGCCGTTTGGCACGGGGTTGCGCAGCAGGAACTGGCGGATGCTCTTGCCTTCGCTGTTGAAGTAGTCGATCGAATTGTCGTCGGGATCCTGGAAGCGATAGAACGTCGTCTCGGCGTCGCCGAATTTCGCCCGGACATAGAGCAGCTCGGATTCCGCCGTTGCCATGCCGCGATCATCGGTGACGGAGAAGAAGGCTTCGAGCGAGTCCGTCGGCTTCAGCTGCGCCTGGAAGTCGACATTGCTCGCGAGCAGCTTGACGACGAGACCGACCATGTCGGCGCTCATGCCATAGGAGAGCGCTGCGCGGTAGATGCCGTCATAGACGCGCGGCAGATCGTGGGTGCTGGTGATCGTCGGGGTGCCGTTGTCGTCGAACGCCGTTGCGACGGCATCGAGCTTGGCCGGTTCGGCGCCCGGCACGAAGCGGCCGCCGTCGTCGACGGCCATCGTCAGCACATGGCGGTTGCGCGAATAGATGGTGGCGCGAACGATGCGCGCCTCCTCGCCCTTCTGGATGATGCCGATGCGCAAAACGTCGCCGTCGTTCAGCTCCTTGGCGCCGAGCGCGTCGCCGATGTAGCCGGCCGCGTCTTCGGCCTGCGCCTTGGCATAGCCGGCATTGACCATGACGGCGGCGATGTCGGTCTTGCGACGCACCGGAATGATGTCGTCGGCATATTCGGTGCTTTGCTCGTTGATGCTCTCATAGGCCGCATCGCTCTTGTTCTGCTCGACGATGCGCGCCGTCAGGCCCTGAAGCAGGTCGAGGCCGTCGCTGTCGGAGGCGAAGCGTTGCGGGTCGACATAGAACAGCGAAGCGACCTGGGTGCTGCCTTCGGTCAGGACCGAACCGTTGGTGCGCACATTCTCTTCGACTTCGTCGAGCGACATCGAGCTGTCGAAGGTGAGGTTGGAGCCATTGATCGGGAAATCGACCGTCTTCAGCGCCACCTCGGAATCGACATTGGAGCCATAGAGCGTGCCGGTGCGCGCGACCTGCGGCTCGGCATCGGCGTCGTCGGTGGAAAAGATCGCCAGCGGATCGAAGTCCGGATAGCTGTCGGAAACCTGGTGGTTGGCGGCAAGCGCCATCTTGACGTGAACGAAGGGCTGCTTGCGCACCACTTCCTTCTCGCCGTCATGGATCATCGTCGAGACTTCCATGACGGTCTTGTCGGCCGGCTTGGCAACGATGTTGGGTGAAAGGATGCGGTCGCCGCGCTTGGCATTGACAGGGGCGGTTCCGCCATTCGAGGCGTCGAGTGCTGCATAGGCTTCGGCCGGGATTGCCAGCTGCTGGCGGCCGTCGAGCGCTGCGAAGAGGGCGACGCCCATAAGAAGACTGGACGTGATGCCGGTCAGGAACGTGCCGGAAAGCCAGCGCAACGAGATCTCGCGCCTGTCTGGCGCGCGCCGGCCGTCCGCAAGGATCGGCGGTTGGTCGCCGAGCGACCGGACCATTTTCTTGTCGGTGATCATTCCGAGCTGGGGGCCCCTGATTTCTCTTGCCGTATTCTTGCAGGCGATACGTTGCGCGAAGATGTGCATCTTTCACACACGGGAGTCAAATCCGCCGGGGGGAAAGGGGAGGGGAGTGCACAGCCCTATATATGTGCATTCGCGGACCCTCGTGCGCCCCCGCGTGACACGCCGATGAATTCGCTTAGAACGGCGGATTGTGAAGAAGTGAGGGCCAAAATGTGTCTCCACAGGCCGCCGGAGGCCTCCCCAAACTTTTTTTGCGGAAGAAAGCCCGGATTTGTGGGCTTTGTCAGAAAAGTGTCATT
>UBXV01000027.1 GCA_900469625.1 Hyphomicrobiales bacterium | reverse complement strand
ACGGATAACGTGGGGGTCGTCGCTGCTGGCTGATCCGACAGCCGGGAAAGATGGCAACCCGGCCGTCGGCACGCTGTTGTCCGGCTCAGTTGCCGCCGATGCGCTCGCGCAGGCGGTCGTCCCGTTCGATGATTTCGGGCGTGAGCGCGTCGCCGAAATCGGCGGCCTCGAAGACCGGGCGGATTTCAATTTCGCTCGGGCCCGGCATCGGATTGGGGCAGCGCTTCACCCAGGCGACGGCCTCGTCCATGTCCTTGACCTGCCAGATCCAGAAGCCGGCGACCAGTTCCTTGGTCTCGGTGAACGGGCCGTCGATGACAAGGCGGTTGGCGCCGTCGAAGGCGACGCGCTTGCCCCTGGAGGAGGGATGAAGGCCTTCGCCCGCCTGCATGATGCCGGCATTGACCAGCTCTTCATTGAACTTGCCCATGGCGTCGAGCAGCTCGGTCGAGGGCATCTTGCCCGCTTCGCTGTCCTCGGTCGCCTTCACCATAACTATTACGCGCATGGTCTTTTCTCCTTTGATCGACAAGGCCAAAACGGCCCCTCATGCCTAAATGACGAACGGGCTGCAGCAGGGCCGACAGTCTGCCGGAAACTTTTTTCCGGAAACCGTCGTGCCCGCGAGGAGCCTCGATCAAGGAGGCGCCCCCAAGGGTCCGCAATGCCTGGTCGCATGCTGAGGTGGTGTCGCCGGCAAGGCGTGGGAAGGCCTGACGGCAAAGAATTCTCGACCGGCGCCGACGGCTTGATATTCGGGCTGTGGGAACCCTTGGCGCGGGGGCGTGCTTCATCGGTCAGATGAGCTGTCGCTGATAGCTATATGTATTAATATGCTAATATGACGATAAACGCATTCACCATGGGTTCACGTCAAGGGGCGAAAGCTTGCACCTGTTCGAAACGGATAGGTGTCGAGATGAAGAAGATAGGCATTGTGATCCTGGCAGCGGTGACGGCTCTGACGAGCTATGCGCCCGCGAATGCCATGCCGGTTGCAGCCGTCCAGCTGAGACAACAGAGCGATATCGAAAACGTGCAATATCGCGAGTGGGGTGGCGACCGTCACCGCCCACGACCGGGCTGGAACCATGGTGGATATCGACCACGTCCCGGCTGGGATGGGGGCTACCGCCCACGACCGGGCTGGGATGGTGGCTACCGTCCGCGACCCCACTGGGAGGGCGGGTATCGTCCCCGGCCGGGCTGGCACGGCAGCGGCGGATACCGCTACGGCTGGTACAACGGCCATCGCGGCTACCGGGGTTATCGCGACGGATACCGTCGCCACGACGATGGCTGGTGGTATCCGCTGGCGGCCTTCGGGGCGGGCGCCATCATCGGCGGCGCGATTGCCGCTCCTCCGCCGCGTCGGGTCGAGTCCGGCGTGAACCCGCGCCATGCCAGCTGGTGCTATGACCGCTACCGCTCGTACCGGGCCTGGGACAACTCGTTCCAGCCCTATGGCGGGCCGCGGCAGCAGTGCTACTCGCCTTACTATTAAGGCAGGACGAGCCCCGCCGATCGGCTGCGACCGGCGGGATCTTTGTCGGAGAGATCATCCGCCCTGGGACAATGGAGCCCTGTCGGGCGCGCCGATATTCATTTGCGAAATGGCCGTGTCGAGAGACAAGGCCTCAACGTCGCAACAACGCTGAGCGAACAAAGGCTCGGCCAACGGTCCGATGACCGACAAGCTGACGATCGCCCGTGCGTGCGCTCAGAATGCGTAGCCCTTGCTGCCGGTTGCCGGCGAGGGTCTGCCGATCCGGCCGGGGCCGGCTGCCAGTTCGATTGCGGCGGGGCCAGCCTGCTCGGCCTTCGCAGGCTTGGCTTTCACGGTTGAGCTCGGGGGCGTTGCGGCCATGGCGCTCGCCGCCAGGGCGAACGAGGCGGCGGCGGCGAGAATGATTGTCTTCATCGCTGTTTCCTTGGTTTCTACACTTGGTTTCGGCCCAGGCGGGGTTTCGGCCCTAGCTGGCCGCCGGCGCGTTGACGCGGCTCTTCGCACCTACGGCCCGGGCGGGCGGCCGGGAATACGGCAGATGCCGTATTTCGACCGCAGGACGGCAGGAAGCCGCACAGCTTGGTTAGCGAAGGTTTACCGCCCTGGCCTTGCGGCGGGCCGTGAGCGGGACTGGACATCGGGCCGGCCCTTGGCCCCGCCGGCGTGCGCCGCTGGCGGGGCCTTTCTCGGATTTTTCGGCCGGGCACTTGTGTCGACGGGTGTGCGTGTCGCAGACATGTGCCGGCGCATGAGATCGTGTGTGGCCCTTGAAGGAAAGCGTGTGCGATATGGCTGGTCTTCCCGTCCAACTTGATGACATCCGGGCGCTGGAGGAGGCGCTGCACCGGCCGGAGGTGCGCCGCTCGAGAGCGGCGGTCGAGGCGTTGCTTGCCGACGGTTTCTTCGAATTCGGCGCCTCGGGCACGACCTATCGGCGCGCCGAGACGATCGAGCTTCTCTGTGAGGAGGATGATGCGCCCGACGACGGCGCGCTCGAGGCGACAGACTTCGCGCTGACGCCGATCTCTCCCGACGCCGTGTTGCTGACCTACAGGACCGTTCGCCGCGGCGGTGACGGGTCGGAACGGCGGGCGCTGCGATCCTCCATCTGGAAGCGGACGGCGGGCCGATGGCAAATGCTGTTTCACCAGGGAACGCCGACGGACAGACCGCCGGAAGGCGCCGAGGCTTTGCCTGGCGATGGATGAAGCATGCCGACAAGTGAACGGCCGGAGAGGTAAATGGGCAGGAATGGCGAGCGAACGGGAGCGGGCAGGCCATTGCGAGGGCGGCGCCTGCCTGCCGGCTTCGCCGCCCGCCTTGATCGAGGTTGTCTCGAGACCGGATCTGGCGTCTCAGCCTTGAAGACGGCCCGACCGTATCAGTCCTGATCGGGCAGGGTTTCATCGAAGCGGGTGGCTTGCCGCGACGGATCCCGCTCGAGGGCTTCTTCTTCCGCGTCATCCGGCAGGGCCTCGTCGCTCTCCAGATTTGCCTCGTCGCGGCTCGGAACCGGGGGCACGCGGCCCTGGTCTGGCGGTGGCAGATCGCCACCATCGGGGATCTGGTCGGCGGGAACATCCGGCAGATCATTGCCTTGGCTATCCGGGATCAGGCGTGGCTTCAGCGTTGTTCGGGGCATGGTCGCATCTCCTTGGTGGTGACCAAGGCTTAAGCTGCGAGCGGCCGAATGGTTCCTCAGGCGGTCGCGAATGGATCATATCTTGCGGAGATCGTGCACTATGGGAGCGGCACAAGCGTGGCGCGAGGGCACGGCTTCGCTCAGGGAGCGGCCGGTGCGCAACCTGGAGGGGACGGACATGACGCGCGCGGCTAGAATTTCAGCGTGGCATCGTCGTGTTTGGGCGGCGGGTGCGCTTCCTTCTGGCGGCGCATGCCGTAGGCGAGGGCAAGCCCCAGCACGGCGGAACCGACGACGATGGCGAGCAGTGCGAAGAAATTCTCCATGACATTCTCCTCCCGACAGGGATGATAACACAATCGGACGCGCACAACCAAATACCTGGAGCTTATCCATAAGCATGACGCAGGGCCGGCAAGCACCCGTGGGTCAACGATGGCCACGCTCGGGTTGTTCCGGGCGCGGTGGAATTATTCCCACGCGATCAGAACGGCGGTAGCGCCGGGCCGGCTTTGACCGAAAGGAGAGGGAGACGGTTTCGCCTGTTATCAGGGAGGGTCGGCGTCTGTCAGGCGATGCGCGCCGGCTTACCGCGTCGCCCGATGCGAACGCGCCTTCTAACGTGGGTGCAGGCCTGCATCGCGGCGTTTTCCCGAAAACTGGCGCGGTCGAAGGCCACTGAAGAAAAAGAACGAATAAAGAACAAATCTTGTCCGAAGGGCTTGCCATCGAACCGGAAGCGGGCTAAGGATATTTCAGGATGGTCGTTTCGTAATCGAAGCGGCCTTTTTTGTTTCCGGAGAGGGGCGTGCCGGTTGCGCTGTTGACGGTCGTGTTTTGCGTGCGACCGTTGATCAGCTCAGTAACCCTCATTTCGTGACCCTGTTGTGCCCCCACGCCGCAAGCCGACGCTCAGTGGCGCATGATCAGCGACGCCCGGGTGCTCTCGTGCAACGGGTCCCGACCGATCGTGGCCAGAAAATCGCTCAGCGGGCCGGCCTTTCGCTGTGCCAATTCCTCCGACATCGCCGTGGGCAGATCATCGATCGGTGGCGGCTTCAGCTCTCCCGATACCAGGGATTGGTAGAGGTCCGACGCCTTGAATTCCTCGGCAGAGGCAAACAGTTCCTGAAGCTCGGTAATCCTGGCATGCCACGTCTTCTTCTCGCCGTCCGTGAATTTGGCGTTGTTGTCGACGCGTTCGCGCATTTCCTCCCAACTGTCAGCGGCTCCGAGCTCGGCCATGACGATCTTGCCTTTGCTGGGCGCGGTATCGAGTGCGAACTTGCCGATCGCCGCCGCCGCCGACTTCTTTCCCGCCGATGGTTCGCTGGAAATTCCGTTGGCCACCTTGAGAATGTCCGTTTGGCTGCCCGAGGCCTGATCGGCGCCTCTTGATGCGCTTACCTGCTGCAGGATCAAGAGCGCGGTGCTGTTGACCGACGATATGGATGTCATGGTTCGTTCCCCAGATCTCGATGCGCCAGCATTGCGTTCGAAAATCAACTTGTTGTTCGGGCGTCATGCGCGAAGCAAGGATGGTGAGTGCTGCTTGAAATGCAACCATGAGGGGAATTCATTAACAATGCGCAAACCATCGGCGCACACTGCACAACTTTCGGCTGTCTTGATTGCGGAATGCGCCTGAGCGCCAGCGTGGGCCGCCGGCCTTTGGCTGCTCAGCGGCGGTCGGTATCGCGCAGATCGTCTTCAGCCCTATCAGGCGCCTGGCTCGAGAGGCCATCTGCCGGCCTGGTTTCGATCGGGCGATGGTGGCGCCCCTTGGGATCGGATAGCGCCGGGACGCCGGCTGTCGCGGTGTTCAGGTCGATGTCGCGGTCGTCCGGATTGCGCCTGCCTGTAATCCGGCAGGCGCTGTCGTGACCCTTGCGTGCGGCGCTGCGCAACCAGCGGCTGGCCTCCTGAGGGTCAGGCTCGATGCCGAGGCCGTTATTGTAGATTGTCGCGAGCCGAGCCTGCGAGGCTGCATGGCCCTGCCGGGCGGCCTGGCCGTTCCAGTGATAGGATGCGGCGTAGTTCTCCTCGCGGCCGTCGTTGAAATAGATTTCTCCGAGCGCCGCCTGGGCATCCAGGTTTCCCGACGTGGCGAGCTCGAGCAACGTTGGCGAGACATTTGCGGCGGAGAGCCGCGGCGTGAAAATGGTCTTCAACTTTCTGACTGCGTTCTGGATCATCAGCCACCCGTCTCATTCATCGCATGGTTCCTTAAAGTCGGGATCGATCGAACGGATTAATATGCTGCGATTTGAAAGTGTTATTCCTCAAGCCTGTCTGCGATCTCCGGTTGGCGGCGCCTTCGGCGAGCGTTGTCCGGTTGGCGGCGCTTCCCGCGCCGGGCGTGCCACCGACACACGGCGCGTCAAGCAGCATTGGTGACTGAATGCAACCTAAGGTCAAGTGCCCAATCGCGTTTCCCCCGACTTTTAGATTGTCTGTTGCAGATGCATCCGCGCCGGGCGGATGGCATCCGGACCAATTCGCATGGCCTGGAGGCATCGGGAGCAAAATATCGGAGCGGCTTTCATGAGCATCACCGGGCCAGCCAAGGATCCGAAGACCGGACGATTCCTGCCGCGCGAGGGGCGGGCTGAAGCACCGGCAGGCACCGCGCCGCCTTCTCGGACACGCGCCCGCAAGGCGGTGCGCTCGAAGCTCGGCGAACTCTTTCTCGAAGACATGCTTTGCGCCTGGGAGAGCCGGGGCGCGGCTGCGATCCACGCCCTGATCGAGAAGAACCCCCATGACTTCCTGAAGGCCGTGGCATCGCTGATGCCGAAGGACGTCACCGTCAACGTCAACCAGATAGGGGAGATGACGGATGAGCAACTCCTCGAGAGGATCCGCAAGCTCGACGCCAAGATCAAGCCTTTCCTTGCTGCTTCGGGAGCGGATGGAGCTGGCGATGGAGATCGGGCGCAGGCAGAGCACGAATAGGCTGCGCTACTACCGGCCCTATGCCAGGCAGGCCGCCTTTCATCTGGCGGGCGCCACCTTTCGCGAACGGCTTTTCATGGCCGGAAACCAGCTGGGAAAGACGCTGGCAGGAGCGGCCGAAGCGGCCATGCACCTGACTGGCGACTACCCGGAATGGTGGGCGGGCCGACGCTTCGACCGACCGATCACGATGATCGGTGGTTCGGAATCGCACGAGCTGACACGCGATGGCGTGCAGCGGCTGCTCGTCGGCCCGCCAATGAGCGAAGAGGACTGGGGCACCGGCTATATCCCGAAGGCGGCGATCGTCTCCCATACGCGCCGATCGAGCGCCTCGGGCGCGCTCGACAGCGTGACGGTGCGCCACGCTTCGGGCGCAACCTCGACGCTGCTTCTGAAGGCCTATGAGCAGGGCCGCGCCAAGTGGCAGGCCAACACCGTGGACTATGTCTGGTTCGACGAGGAGCCGCCGGAGGACGTCTATTTCGAGGGCATCACCCGCACCAATGCGACCGGAGGCTCGGTCGCCGTGACGTTTACGCCGCTCAAGGGCATGAGCTCGGTGGTCAGCCGCTATCTGCTTGAACCCTCCGATGACAGGACGGTGGTGACGATGACGATCGACGATGCCGAGCACTATACGGCCGGCGAGCGCGCAAAGATTATTGCCAGTTACCCGGCGCACGAAAAGGAAGCGCGCACCAAGGGCGTGCCGACGCTGGGCTCGGGCCGGATCTTCCCGGTGACCGAGGAGCAGGTCCGCATCGACCCGTTCGAGATCCCGAAACATTGGGTGCAGATCGGCGGCCTCGACTTCGGCTGGGACCACCCCTTTGCCGCGACCGCCTGCGCCTGGGACCGGGACGCCGACGTCTTCTATGTGACGAAGGTCTATCGCGAGCGCGAGGCGACGCCGATCATTCACGCGGCGGCGCTGAAGCCCTGGGGGGCCTGGCTGCCTTGGTCATGGCCGCATGACGGCCTACAGCACGACAAGGGCTCGGGCGAGCAACTGGCGGCGCAGTATCGCGGGCAGGGGCTCGCCATGCTCCAGGAGCGGGCGACCTTCGACGACGGCACCAACGGTGTCGAGGCCGGGATTTCCGACATGCTGCAACGCATGCAGACCGGACGCTTCAAGGTGTTTTCCACCTGTGGCGAATGGTTCGAGGAATTCAGGCTCTACCACCGCAAGGACGGCCGGATCGTCAAGGAACGCGACGACGTACTCTCGGCCTGTCGCTACGCGCTGATGATGAAACGCTTTGCCCGGGCGAAGGCCGACGAGGCCGCCTGGAAATTCATGGATCGGAAGGTTGTGTAATGGCTGCAATGACAAAACAGGCGCTGGCGGACCTCGTCGGCCAGCTCGTCAAGGATTGCGAGAGCTATCGCGACGCGCTGTCGATCGATCGCATCAGGGCGATGGAATATTACGACGGGGTGATGAAGGACGTGCCTTCCGATGCCAACCGCTCCAAGGTGGTTTCGCGCGATGTGCGCGCGGCGGTCAAGAAGGTGTTGCCTTCACTCATCCGCACCGTGCTCGGCAACGACAAGGTGGTGGAGTACCAGCCAGTCAACCAGGGCGACGAGGCAGGCGCCGAGCAGGCGACCGACTACATCAACTACATCGTCTTTCCCGAAAGCGACGGCTACGACGCGGTGCAGGATGCGGCGCACGATGCGCTGAAGCTCAGGAACGGCGTGATCCGCTGGTGGTACGAAAAGCGAAAGACGGTCGAGGTCTCGAGCCATAGCGGGCTCGACGAGCAGGCGCTGGTGCAGCTGATCGCCGATGACGCGGTGGAGGTGCTGGAGCAATCGCAGTCGGTAGAAGTGATCGAGCTGCCGACCGGCCGGGTGGAAGAGCCCGTCTTCAACGTGAAGATCCGCCGCACCGGCGAGCGCGGTACGACGCGGCTTGCTGCGGTGCCGCTGGAAGAATTCCTCATTCACCCCGATGCAATCTCGATCGACGACAGCCCGATCACCGGCATCAACCGGCGCATGCGCCGATCCGACCTGGTCGCCATGGGCTATGACCGGGCGAAGGTCGAGGGCTTTACGGTCGCCGGCGACGATGATGGCGACGACGAGGCGTTCAGCCGGCGCCGCGACATCTTCAGCGAGGGCGAGGCGACGGCCACGGCGCTGCAGGAAGTGGAATATTACGAGCTCTACGTGAAGGTGGACGCCGACGACGACGGTATCGCCGAACTCCGGCGCCTGGTCTTTGCCGGCGGCACCGGGCCGGAGAACCTGCTTTCCGACGAGGAATGGGACGAGGTGCCCTTTGCCGATCTCATCATCGAAAGGCGCCCGCACCAGCGCGAGGGCAACGCCGTCACCGACGACATGGCCGAGATCCAGCGGGTCAAGACCGTGCTTCTGCGCCAGACGCTCGACAATCTCTACTGGCAGAACAACCAGCAGCCGATCGTGCAGGAAGGGGTGATCCAGAACCCGGAATCGGTGCTGAACCCGAAGTTCGGCCAGCCGATCCGCGTCGGCCAGGGCGTCGATGTGCGCGGCGCCGTCGGCTACACGGCTGTGCCGTTCGTGGCGCGGGAATCCTTTTCCATGCTCGGCTATCTGGACCAGGAGGCGACGGACCGCACCGGCATTTCCGATGCCTCCAGCGGCATGGCGCCGGACGCGCTGCAGAACATGACGGCGAAGGCGACGGCGCTCGTCGAACAGGCGGGCATCGGCCAGACGGAGCTGATGGTGCGCACCTTCGCGCAAGGGCTCGCCCGTGTGTTCAAGGGCCTGCTCGGCCTCGTCATCAAACACCAGGACCGACCGCGGGCGGTGAGGCTGCGGGGGAAATGGGTGACCTTCGACCCGCGCCACTGGAACGCCGGCATGGATGCGACCGTCAACACCGGCCTTGGGGCCGGGACGCGCGAACGCGACATGCTGATGATCCAGATGATCCAGCAATTGCAGGAAAAACTCTTGATGACGCTCGGGCCCGACAATCCTTATGTCTCGCCCGACAATCTCTACAACGGTATTGCCAAGACCGTGGAGGCGGCAGGGCTGAAATCACCCGACCTCTACTTCACCAAGCCGACGCCGGAGGACATCCAGAAGCGGATGCAGGCGGCTGAGCCGCAGCAGCCGGATGCCGGCATGCAGCAATTGCAGATGCAGATGCAGCTGGCGAACGAGAAAGCGCGCATGGACGGGGAAAACGCCAGGCGCAAGCTGGAGATGGAGCGCGAGCTGAAGCTTGCGGAGATCCAGCAGAACGGCGCGCTCAAACGCTACCAGATCGACGCTGAACTCAACCTGAAACGCGAGCAGAACCTGGCCGAAATGGCCGGCGGCACGGCGCTGACCACAGCGCATATCGGAGGGATGCCGGGATGATCAGAATGAACAAGCCGGGTTATGACGCCGCTGGCGTCAAACCGGGCCGTGCCGCCTTTTGGGGCGGGACGGACGACAACCTGTACGAAACCGGCGCGCGATCGACGACGGCGCTGGAACTGCGTGATTTCGGCGAAGAGGCCAGCAGTCGGTTGCCAGGGTGGGGCAAGGAGCATGGGCGCGACAAGGGCGTGGAAGTGGCTGCGACCTATGTCATGTCCAATACGAATCCGACGGGTTATCCATTCATAGGAAACAATTCTCACACCGGTCTCTTCATCATTCCCGATGACGGCGACCCCGAGGGGCGGCTGCTCTATGATCCCTCCGGTCATTACAAGCCGAGAGAGATGGGCAGCGGGGATGCTCTTTATGGGCCGGAAGTCTCTCCTGAGGATTACTTGCGATATCACCTCGCCGGCGGGCCTAATGTAACCGTGCGCAAATTCAACACAACGCCCGAGCAGGAAGCTGAAATCCAGGAGCGGATCGACCGTCTTGGCGGTGGGGGAGCTTTTGATTGCACGACCAATGTAACCGAGGCGATACGCGGTATCGGGCCATTTGGTGAGGTCGAGAAAACAATGTGGCCAGTTTCGCTCGACAATCAGTTGCACAGCGCGGGCAAACACGTCGGCGGAGCCAATGATCTCGAAAGCCTTCGTCGCCTGATGGCGAAAAAGGGCCGGGTGGGGGCGGACAAGATCGGGCGATAGCCTTGTGCAATCAGGGGAGGTTTTTTCAGCTGTGTCGCGTTCAGGGCGCATATATGCCACAGTTAGCTTCCAGGCAAAGCCAATAGGCCTGTCAAAGTTTCGGGCGGCAAGATCAACACTTCATGCTTCAGGTATCCCATGCGCTACATGGTCCTCAATACGATCCGAGTTCTGTTGAGTTACATCGCCATGCTGACAACCGTCGCCTGGTTCTTCGGTCGCTATGTGGACTTCACCATCGCCCTGTTGTTTTCGTCGCTCTACCCGTTCGCCTTCGTGCCGCTTCCGGCCTTGCATTTGTGGAAGCGGCTTCTGTATATCGTCTTGGCAGCCGTTGTTTTGATGATCGTGCCGCTTGGATATTTCGTCGTTGTCGATGGCATGGACAGCGCCAATCTTCTTCGTGAAACAATTGCGATTGTCGTTATCTTTGGTCTTCTTGGGCCCCAAACCTTCGTGTTTCTGCTGACCTACATCGTGCTCGATCTTCCTGTCAGAAAATTTTCCAAGGCACAGATAGCGGTGCCTGCGCGCGAGAGCACGATCTAGCAGTAGCCAACGCCGTAGCGCGCTCATCTGCATTGCCAAGACCGTGGAGGCGGCGGGGCTGAAATCACCCGACCTCTACTTCACCAAGCCGACATCAGAGGACATCCAGAAGCGGATGCAGGCGGCTGAGCCGCAGCAACCGCCTGACGTGGGTATGCAGCAACTGCAGATGCAGATGCAGCTGGCGAACGAGAAGGCGCGCATGGACGGCGAAAACGCAAGGCGGAAGCTGGAGATGGAGCGCGAGCTGAAGCTTGCGGAGATCCAGCAGAACGGTGCGCTCAAACGCTACCAGATCGACGCCGAACTCAACCTGAAACGCGAGCAGAACCTGGCCGAGATGGCCGGCGGCACGGCGCTGACCACAGCGCATATCGGAGGGATGCCGGGATGATCAGAAATACCAGGCGGGGCTTCAACACCTTCGGTCTTACGCCGGACGACGACGCCTACGAGACTGGCCAAAGGTCGACTACAGCGCTGGAGCTGCGCGTTTTCGGTGAAGAGGCCAACAGCCGATTGCAGAACTGGGGCAAGGAGCGTGGGCGCGACAAAGGCATCGAGGTGGCGGACACCTATGTAATCTCAAACACCAACCCTGAGAACAAGGTTCCTGGCTGGGGAGATGAAGGACACAGCGGTGTCGTCATTCTCAATCGCAAAGGAGATCCATGGGCGAACTACATTTATGATCCAGCCGGGCACTATCCTGACAAGGAGATGGGAGAGGGCCGGGTGCTGACCGGACCGGGCGTGTCGTTGGACAAATATGTGAACTTCCAGAAGACAGGCGGGAAGGACGTCGTCGTTCGCAGGTATGAAACGACGCCCGAAGAAGAACAGGAGATTATGAGCCGTGCAGAGCGCATAGGCGGCAATCCTGTGCCCTGGGATTGGTTCCCCGTCGCTATTGGCGGATGCACCGCGGGCGTATCACAGGCTATCGATGGTATTGGCCCGTTCGGGCCAGTTGAGAAAACCGCGTTTCCGAGCCGGCTGAATGACGCTCTGGAACGAGCGAAAAGATACAAAGATAAATTCTGATACGGATATTCTGCGGCTTGAATCGGTTACCTGCAATACAAAGGCCATATTGCACGTAAAGGTAGCGATGAACGGCTTGTATCGACGATGCGTCGACGAGCGGGTTTCGCTGTTGGAGGGAGGGTCATGATGCAGTACGCCGCGATGAATGCAGTTCGCGTTTTGCTGGCGTATACGGTCACGGCGGTTTTCTGCTGGTTCTTCTATCCACGCCTCTTCAGTTTTCAGGCGGTTGCGTTTGTTTTTGCCTTCTATGCCTTCTCCTTCATTCATCTCCCGGGCATCGGTGTTCTTAAGAGGATATTGCTGATCACGTTGACGGTTGCAGGATTGCTCGCGCTTTACCTCGCAAGCGTCACGGTCTACGTTTACCTGAGCACCGGCCATTTGCCCCCCAACCTCGACGAGGGCGCACTCATCTTTGCTATTGCATTGTTCGGGCCACATTATGTGGTGTTCCTGGCAAGTTATCTGTGCCTCGAACTCCCGCTGAAAACCTGGGCTGGCTTGATTGATCAACACCGGTCAGAACCAGGGTAGATTGGGCTAGTCCGTGCGCGAAGGAGACCTTGTGCGTCTTGCAAGACGCGTAGTACCACGCGACGCTTGAGCCCCGACAGTCCCGACGTTTCGCCCGACTACCTCTACAACGGCATTGCGAAGACCGTGGAGGCGGCGGGGCTGAAATCGCCCGACCTCTATTTCGCCAGGCCGACGCCGGAGGGCATCCAGAAGCGGATGCAGGCGGCTGAGCCGCAGCAACAGCCTGACGTGGGCATGCAGCAACTGCAGATGCACATGCAGCTGGCGAACGAGGAGGCGCGCATGGACGGCGAAAACGCAAGGCGGAAGCTGGAGATGGCAGTTGCGCGGTCTGAACAGGCATGTGGACGAGGCCACCGACTTGGAAAGCTTGCGCCGTGTGCTGCGGAAGCCCTAAATCCGCTTCTTAAACTCAGGGTGGCGCAAATTCGCCGCAATCTCTAGAGTAGAAATCGCTGGCCTCAACGTTCGCCTACTCAACAGCAGATACGAGAACGGATGCAATACACGCTATGGAATACCGTCCGCGTTCTCATTTGCTATGCGGCTATGCTGCTTGTTGCGAAACTGCTCTATGGGCGTTTCTTCCAGTGGTATATGGCGCCCTATGCCACGACCTATTTTCTTGTGGCATTTGTCCCGCTTCACACAGTCTCGCTTCGCAACCGCGTCTTACTCATCACCGTCTTCATGCTTTTGACGATCGCTGCGCGCGCATTTCACTGGACATTCGTGGCTGATGGCACTTTTGACAGCGAGTCGTTTGTGCGGGGCCTGTTCCTGTATTCCCTGCATAGCTGGATCGGCCCCAACTACCTGGTCTTCGTGCTCACCTATGTTTTCCTGGAAACCCGCCTCGTGCGGCGGTTCTGTCCGGCGGTCGCGTAACATCCTTGACGGCGGCGCCACACGCGGGAGGTAGCAGCGTCCCTGGTCGAAATCCGGTTGACACGCACTTCGACCCTAAAAGTTGAAAACCGATACGCTGAAGCTTTGACGGGCACTGGCAGAAAACAATCAAAACACCGGAAAATCCGCCACAAGGGCCAAAGCCACGCCGCTGACTGTGAGTAACCGCTCGCCGAACTCTGGCGAGAAAACAGCGATGGGCGCAGGTGCACTAGAGCCATGGAGATTGCTGAGGGTTGCCCCGGGGGCCGACGACCGGCCTTGCTGGCGGTTGGTTGGACGGTGTTCACGGCAGCAAGCTTCCGTCGGGCGAGTTTGGCAAGGGGGCAGGGCGGTATCTCGGCTCCCGAGCCGGCACCGGTGGTTGGTGTCGTGTGAATACAGCCTCGCATTCGGATTGAAAGCTTCGACCAATCGGCCGTGCTGTACGGCCGAACCTCAATCGAACAACAGGACGCTGAACAATGGACTTAAAGAAACGTGGATTGCCGAACATCTTCAGCTCGGGCGAATACATCTCCCCGGCGCGCCGCGCTGCGACGCCGCCTGATGTGAGAGAGCTTATCGAGCCGCCGCGCGAGGTCATCGACTGGAACGATCGCAACAATCTTGGAGGGTCGCGACCCCAGGCCGTGCTGCGGCAATACCATCCGGAAACGCGGGAGCGCATCGCTCAGACATTGATGGGCGATGAGAAGGCGACATCGCTCAGAGGGCGATTGGTCGAGGGCATCATGGGTACGACCGGGCTTGGCCGCGGCATCGGTATCGTGGACTTCATACCCGGTGCGGGAACGTATCTCGGCGCCGAAGAAGCGCTTTCGGACGCGATACACGGCAATTATCTGGGTGCTGCCGAAGGACTGTTCGGGATGCTCCCCTTGGGAAAGATGCATAAGGGCATCACCAAACAATCGCCAGGTCGCACCGGTTGGGGCGGGGCGCCGGCGGCCGATGACCTCGGTCCCGCTTCCTCGCACGGAATGAACTCGACCACGGACTATCCGGGGCGAATGACGCTTCGTGAAGCG
The DNA here is from genome assembly GCA_900469625.1 of Hyphomicrobiales bacterium. Classification (GTDB taxonomy): domain Bacteria; phylum Pseudomonadota; class Alphaproteobacteria; order Rhizobiales; family Rhizobiaceae; genus Ensifer. The sequence continues at coordinate 188,383 of UBXV01000027.1, read as the reverse complement.
GCGGACGACCCGGCGGTGCTGCCGCCGCACGAACAGCTCCTGTCGAAGGAAGACGAACTCAAGCGCGCCTATGGGCTCTCCCGGCAGGAATATGAGCGGAACAACGCACCGGGAAAACTCGGCCGCGATCACCGCAAGCAGGCGCCGTATTACGGAATGTAGGCAGATGATGCGCATCTGGGCTGGCCCATCCCGTCCAGGCAATATCCGCTGACGGCGACGGCTGCAACGTGCGAGGGGCGTCCCCCAGGCAATCCGGATCCGTGCGATTGGCCACCGAAAAAGCGGCCCCGTGCATGGACGGGCGTCACCATAAGACGTCGTCAGAAACGCGGCGGCGCCGACTGGCGATCCGCTACTTAAGGCCCTCGAGAGCGATATAGAATGTGCCGAGCGCCTGGAGGCCAGAGGTTGTTCTGTAATAGAGCGTTTCGGCATGCGGCAGGCCGCTTGCGACGGAGGTCTCGTAGTGTCCATCTTCGAAGAAGCAGCAGGGCTCGGCGTTTTCCCGGGACGCCGCGACACGCAGGCGGTAGCTGCTGTCGATCGTGAAGCCTGTCGCGAAGAAGCGTAGGCCGACATCATAATCGCCGACCGTGAGGGTGCAGATCGTGTCATGATCGCACCAACTGGTGGCGTGATCGAAGGTCTTGTCGGTCTTCAGCAGGAAGGCCTTGACGAGGACGCGCGGCTTTCCCGACTGGCCGATCGCCGATGCGGGCGAAACCGCTGCGGCCAGAAGTGCTGCGGACAATATCAAGCTCGATAATCTTCTCACGGGTTCCTCATTCGATAGACGCGCGCGTGTCGGTGACTGGTGCACGACCGCTCGCGCCATTTGTGCCAAGCGCTGGCAATCCGGGCACGGACCGCTGACGCTGAACAGCCGGGAGCCAGCAATTCGTCTGGTGCTCGCGAAAGCTACCTAGGGTAGCGCATTATCTCGTTTCGCACATCGGTAGCGCGGAACAAAAGCAGAATCAATCCCGCACACACCGTTATGCTCCGCCAGGCAATACAGCCTGGCAGGTGTTGCGCGCGGGAGCGCAAGGAAATCCTGGCCTGTAACGGCCATTTGGAAAGGACAAAGGCATGGATGATTTCATTTTTCCGGGTCGAGCCAAGCCGGGTTCCGGAGCTGTCGAGAGACGCAATCTGCCGAGCCTTCGCGCGGGCTATCTAAGTCCCGAAGATGCGAAAGCCTATGCCTACGAACTCTTGCGCAGCGCTCGCGAGGGGCCCGAAGCCTATACGGCGGAGGGATCGCGGAAACCTTTGGGCGCATTGTCGAAGGATCCACGTGGCGACGATGCCTACATTGCCGGACGGCGCAAGGGCCTGAGCGGAATGCAGAAAAATCTTGAAGACGTAAAGACCGAGCTCGACCTGATGCAGTCCAAGGTTTCAAACGACGATGGTTTGGCAGCTTTGAAGGACATCGTCTCGTCCATTCAATCGTTGCAAGAAGGGCTGAGCTTGAAGGAATACCAGAGCTTCTACGAGGATCCCTTCAGGAACCACCCGCAGTTGAACGGGCAAGACATGCCCTGGAACAATCCAACACGGGAGCAGCCCGTTTCCCTAAGGAAAGCGCTCGACATATGGAGGGAGTGACCGCCTTGAGCTATTCGAGGCTCTCGAGCGCGATGTAGAGTGTGCCAAGTTCCTGGCGGCCAGAGGCTTTCCTGTAATAGAGTTCTACGTCGTGCGGTTGGCCGTTCGGTACGGAGGTCTCGTCGCTTCCATCCTTGAAGACACAGCAGGGATCGGCGCCATCCCAGGATGGCGCAACACGCAGGCGGTAGCTACTGCCGCTCAAGAAGAAGCGTAAGCCGACCTTGTAATCGCCGACCGTGAGGCTGCAGACGCTGTCATGGCCGCACCAGCCCGTCGCATGATCGAAGGTCTTGTCGGTCTTCAACAGGAAGGCCTTGACGAGGAAGCGCGGTTCGCCCGACTGGCCGATCGCCTCGACCGGCGAAGCGGGGGCCGCGAGAAGCAGGGCGGACAGGATCAAGCTCGATAATCTTCTCACGGGTTCCTCATTCGATAGACGCGCGCGTATCGGTGGCGTCGCCGGCCATCTCCTGCGGTCGGGCCTTGCGCTGCCGCGGGCAACCTGGAGCGAGGCATCTGACGCTGAAATGGCCGGGCAGGCAAAATCTAGTTTGGTATTCGCGAAAGCGACTCAGGGTAGCAAATTGCGGCTTTTCGCACATCGGTAGCGTGGAACAAAAGCAGAATCAAGGCGGCGTTCGACGCAAAATATTGATCGAAAGCGCCATTCTCCAACCGAGGTCAGAAGCATGAAACCAGAGGAACGGGCAGCCGCTGCGCGCGCCATTCTCGACGTGCCTTTTTTTGAAGAGTTGATGAGCGAGCTGGAGTGGGCGGCGATCAATGGCTGCATCCACGCCGGCCCGACCGACGACGCCGGGCGCGCGGCCTATGCCGCGGAGACCCGTGCCATTCGAAATTTCCGGGCCAAGCTCAAGTTCCTGACGGAACAAGCCAAGGCTGACGGCAAGGGCGCACCCGCCTGAGGGCAAGCGCTTTCCATGGTCGCTCCACGCATTCGCCGGAACGACCTTACGCATTGAACCAGCTTTCAAGAAGGTCACCCCATGACGAACGATAGTGCCAACCTGCCTTACGGCGGGAGCAAAACCGTTGACCGCTCGACCGATCTCGACGACCCCGAAAACCTCAACTTCCGGGAGCCCGATGTCGATGACAGGGCCAACCCCGAGGCCTATGGAGCCGACCATGACGGCGAGAGCGATGCGGCCATCGACGATGGCCTGACATCCGGCGAACCCGCATCCCTTGAAGACGAGCCGACCGAGCCTGACGAGGACACGGCGGCCAACGAAGCCGAGGATTTCCTGGTGCGGCTGAAGGGCGGCGAAGACGTGCCGTTCTCCGAGCTGAAGCTCGGATACATGCGGGATCGCGACTACCGCCACAAGACGCAGGACATCGCCAACCGCGGGCGGGCGCTCGAAGGCATGGCCAACCGCGTCGCGAAATCCGCCAATGCCTTTGCCAACCTGCTCGCAAGCCAGATACCGCCGGAGCCGCCCGAACACATGGCGGCGCTCGACCCCGACGGCTATCGGCGCCAATGGGGGCTGCACCAGGCGGGGCTGGCACGCATCGACGAGATCCTTGCGATTGCAGAAGGACCGGCGGAGATCGTCGACACCATGGCATCGGTGGCCAGCGACGAGGCCCTCGAGGCCGAAAACGCCAAGCTGATGGAAGCCTTTCCTGAGACGGCCGACGAGGAAGGCCGTCTTGCCTTCTTTGCCGGGGCTTTCGATGTGGCGCGGGTGCTCGGCTTTTCCGAAGAGGAAGTGCGCGAGGTCGCCGACCACCGCATGTTCAAGCTCGCGCATTATGCCCGGCTCGGCTTTGCGGCCGAACAGGCAAAGATGCGGGCGATGGCCAAGCTGAAACGGGCGCCGTCACCAGTGGCGCGGCCAAGGCCGGCGGCGAAAGCCGAGCGGTCGCCGCGCGAAAGCCTGGAGGCAATGAAACGCCTGTCGAAAACCGGCTCGATCCGCGACGCGATGGCCATCGACTTCGACTGACCGAGGCCTTCAAGACGCACACAAACAGAATCCGGAAACGTGCCCAGCGTCTTGTCTTTGCATGACTTTTGGCAAGGCGCCCTTGCAGGCGTTGGCCGCTCTGCCGGCGACCTGCGCATCCGACCAAAACCGATCCGCATCGCCCGCGCCCGCCTGAGGCCGCGCGTGCGACCCATCCCAACATTCAAGGACACCAACATGGCAGTTGTAGCAAACACCTTCACCACCTCCCAGGCCGTGGGCAACCGCGAGGATCTCTCCGACGTCGTTTCCCGCATCACGCCGGAAGACACGCCGATCTACTCGCTGATCGAAAAGGGCAAGTGCAAGACGCACCACCCGGAATGGGAGACCGACGAACTCGCGTCACCCGGCGAAAACATCCGCCAGGAAGGCGACGACTACACCTTCGGCACCATCATCGCGCCGACGCGGCTCGGCAACTACACCCAGATCCTGCGCAAGGACTGGATCATTTCGGCCACCCAGGAAGTGGTGGCCGAGGCCGGCAACGTGCAGAAGCGCAAGTACCAGAAGCTGAAGAAGGGCGTGGAGATCCGCAAGGACCTGGAATACGCCATCGTCGACACCAATGCTTCGGTCTCCGGCGCAACCCGTGAGCTCGGCTCGCTGCCGACCTGGCTTGCGACCAACGTTTCGCGCGGGGCCGGCGGCGCCAATGGCGGCTACAACCCGACGACCGGGCTGACCGTCGCGCCGACCGATGGCGCCCAGCGCCCCTTCACCAAGGCGATCCTCGACCAGGTGATGCAGACCGGCTACCAGAACGGCGCCAACTTCCGCCATGTTTCGGTTTCGCCCTATGTGAAGTCGGTGTTCGTGACCTTCATGTCGGACGCCAATGTCGCGCCGTTCCGCTATGCGGTTTCGCAGGGCGGCGAGCGAAACACGATCGTTGCCACGGCCGACTATTACGAAGGCCCATTCGGCACCGTGATGATCCACCCGAACCGGGTGCAGGCGGGCAATGGCAAGCTCGCGCGCAACGCCTTCTTCCTCGATACCGACATGCTCTCCTTCCTGTGGCTGCGCCAGATCCAGGAGGACAAGGCCGTGGCCAAGACCGGCGACGCCGACAAGGGCGTGATCATCGGCGAGGGCACGCTGAAGGTGCACAACGAAAAGGGCCTCGGCATTGCGGCCGACCTGTTCGGGCTGAGTGCTGCGAGCTGATTGGGAGGGGCGACGGCGGCAATGTTCTTCTGCCGCCGTTGCTCTGAAACCTGGCATGTAATCCAATTCATGGAGGGCTAAGATGGATCTCGGGAAAAACGCCAAAAAACTTGGCGAAGCGATGGCCTTGCCACCGAAGATGCTACGCGAACAAGTTATCAGCGCCGTGGACTACGATAAGCACGAGCGGACGGTCGAGGCCTATAACAACAAGCACTATCCGGTGCTTGCACAATATCCCGACGAGAAAGTCATCGAGCTGAAAGGCATCCGAAACGCCAACGCGCACGCCTATCAGAGCGGTGCCATTCAGCGGGACAATTTCCCAGGCGTAGCACGCGCTCTCGGGACGGCTCGCGAATGGGAATCTTGGGTCTCCGACAAGATTGCCGGCGAAGACAACGCGAAAGACCATCTGCGGGATGAATGGAACAATGATATCGGACGCCAGATAGGAGACTATGCGGCCGAGCATAATCTGAGTGACGCGCAGATTTTGGAACTTGTCGACAAGGCGCGGCGCAATGGAGACCTTATCCGCTCCATCAGTGACAACGCGCCAGATGCGCGCCTGGCAAAATACGCTGGCAACCACTGGTCCAAAGGTCTTTTCGGATTCAATGAGGAGCCAACCTGGTCCGGCCCTCAGCCGCATGGTCTCTCCCCGCTCGAAGGCGTCCATGAGAAGAGGGAGTCACGGGAGACGAGGGGGCAATCCGGTTCGGACAAAACGCGGGCAGCTTCCAACGGCGGTGGCTTCTGGAATGAGTTGTTCCCTGGCCGAGAGTCATTGAAGAGCATGATTTCAAAGTGGCCGGGTTGAAGAAAATGCAGATGCTGCCGAAAATCGGTTGCATTTCGCCATGATGTATTGCTCACGTTGTTGCACGTGCGGGAGATCGAGCGTTACCAATCGGCTAGCGTTGGTTTTTCTTCGGCGTTGAATGAGAGCGAAACATTTATGAAGAATTGGCTTCTGGGTTCGGCTTATCTGGTGATTGTGGTCGGCGCCATTTTGTCCGTCGTTTCGATCTTTGCCTACATCGCTACAACCGATCCCTACGCGGACGAAGATCAGGGGCGAGGAGTTGTCTGCGAACGCAGTGGAGGGAAGGCGCCGGAATGCAAGCTGCTTTGATTTCAGTCCATGATCGCTGGGCAATTGGATGAATTGCAATCGCTCAGTGGCGAGCTACGGCTTTCTGGAGCACGTGCTCACCGGCCTCGGAAAAGAAAGTTTTGAAGAGCCTCAAGCAGGCGGCCAACGCCGATGAGGCCGCAAGCATCATCGAAGACGTGTATCTGAGGTCAGGCGAACCGAAACTTGAAGAACGTCAAAGGCTCGCGCGCCGTGCCATGAACCTTCCGGACTATCAGCCACCCGTGCCGACACCGCGCGCGGCCGATGGCCCGCCCCGGTATGCGCCGCGGGGTCGCCCGACCCGCTAGAGGGAGCCGTCGCGAGGCCGGCCACCCCTGTACAAATCGCGAGAGACCTCGGACCGAACAGCGCCCCGATGCTCAGCCATTCCATATTGCATTCGTTCTTGTAATGTTCTACAGGCAAAACGAGTTGTCATCGATTGTCAATCTGCCTTGGTTGCGTCGGCATGAGGGCAGGGCAAGGCGCTGTTTCGGCTCGTGCTCGGCGAGGTGACGGCCATGACCGCCTTTTTCGAGCAACAGAGTTCAAGGTGAGTTCGGCAGTTGGGGCGTAACATGATCAAGCGACTTTGCGCAGTGTTCTATCTCATCGCGCTTGCGACGCCCGCAGTGGCGGCGGATAGGGGCAATGCGGGAAGGGTGTTCGCAGAATTCCTTGCCTGCAAGGCCGACATCTTCTCGCTTCTTGCAAGCGACAAGGCAGACTTCCGCGCAATTAGCATCGCCCCTTACGACCACGAGGCGGACGGCGTAAACGGGCACACCATTGCGTTCACAGCGCCCGTGGTTGCCGCTGGACTACCGCTTGGCAAATATGTTCAGTTCGAGGCCGTCGGCATTGCGGTTCCGCATTTCGCATGGGGCTTCGAGGTGGAGCGGAGTGTGCCCGAGGTCGCAAAGGTCATCGAGAACCTGCTGCCCGGTGCCAGGTTCGCCTCCAACGGCGATCAGACGCGCGAGCTGCAGCTCAGCACCGACCCGGGCGCGCGGCCGGGCGACGTATCGGTCGCGCCTGAGGACAGTTTCAGTAAGATCATTATTCGTCAGGCGAACGATCCCACGCGTACACTTTTGATGTGCGAGGCTTCCAAGGATCGGATGTCGGGTCTGGCAACGGACAAGGAGACGGGAAGGAAGCGCCTGCCTTCACCGGAGGACCTGTTTCCGTCGATAAGGGCCCCGGCCAAAGCCGATAAAATTCTCGACGCTTTCGTCGCGTGCAAGCCCTCGTTCTTCAATGTGCTGCGGGACGAAAGAAAGGCCTTTCCGCGCGTTCGCGTCGAAGCTTTTGAAAGCCCGGGCAATATGCCTCATGTTCCCCAGGCCGTGAATACCTACAACGAAAGCGTGACGTTCGAGCGTCCCGTCAAAATCGGCGATTTTGCCGTGGTGCGCTTCTTTCAGCGAAGGACGATGGAGGAGGGCAAGCCGACACGTTTTGCCTGGGCCTTTCAGGTCAACGCACCGCCCGGTGCTGTCGCGCGCGCCATTGCTGAGCGATATCGAGTGCGGTTCTGGGGGGATTATTCTTCGCTGAGCGCGAAGGATGCTGCCGCCGGCCCGGTCTCGAAACACCTGGACATTGCCTCCTATTTTGACCCTGACGAGCAGGCAAGCATAACCTGCGAACCCGACGAGAGCGAAACGACGGACTTCCGCTTGCCGTGGGCAGAAGAGACGTTCGGATTGGCCGAGCTTGGGCCGCCGCCGCTGTTGCGCGGCAACAGGCTGGTGAACGCGCTGCTCCAATGCCGGCCGGATTTCTTCGCGGCACTCGGTGAGGAGAAGGACGCCTTCGGCAAGGTGACGCTCCTGGATGCCATGGGGCCATACCGAGATCCCGGGCACGGTGCGCGGGTGGCGCAGCGCGTGGCGTTCGAAAAGCCCGTCTATGTCTCGGGACTTATGCTGACCGGATACATCCAGCGCCGTGTCGATGTCGCCGGACAGCCGAAACTGCTCTGGGGGTTCCAGACGCCGGCCAATGAAGACGGCCTTGTTCGTGTGGCCGAGAACCGCACGGGAAGCAGCTACGACGGTTCGAATGGTTGGACGCTCGACCTCAACGCCGAAGCGACCGGCTACACGCCCTCCGAGGCTCTCGACTTTACCGACGGGTTCATCGGTTGCACGACATCGCTCGCATCCGCCAAGGCGCTGCCGGACCCGGCGGACCTCTTTCGGACCGCGTACAGGCAATAAAGACAAGGCGAGGTCTTTCGAAAGAGGGGGCCGACCGATGGCGCCCAGCGCCCCTTCACCAAGGCGATCCTCGACCAGGTGATGCAGACCGGCTACCAGAACGGCGCCAACTTCCGCCATGTTTCGGTTTCGCCCTATGTGAAGTCGGTGTTCGTGACCTTCATGTCGGACGCCAATGTCGCGCCGTTCCGCTATGCGGTTTCGCAGGGCGGCGAGCGAAACACGATCGTTGCCACGGCCGACTATTACGAAGGCCCATTCGGCACGGTGATGATCCACCCGAACCGGGTGCAGGCGGGCAATGGCAAGCTGGCGCGCAACGCTTTCTTCCTCGATACCGACATGCTCTCCTTCCTGTGGCTGCGCCAGATCCAGGAAGACAAGGCCGTGGCCAAGACCGGCGACGCCGACAGGGCGTGATCATCGGCGAGGGCACGCTGAAGGTGCACAACGAAAAGGGGCTCGGCATCGCGGCTGATCTGTCTGGGCCTGCGGTCTTCCGCGCTAGCCGCTGGAAACCGGAAGGTGCTCGAAACCCGCGTAGCTTTTCGTTGAGGGTTGCCCTGCGGGTTTTCGAATGACGTTTGCCGCGGCCCGCTTGCATATGTTCATGGAACGTTCTACAGGTGGAGCGAGCATTTCATGGTCGGCAAAAGCGCAGGTAGCATTGTTGAGGCGCCGTGCAAAAGCAGCCTGTGTAGCAAAGGGCGTTCGGCGCTGGCGGGAGGAAAACCTTGTTTCGAGTGGTGGTGCCAGTTCTGGGTGCGCTGTGGTCTGCGGGGTTTGCGCCACCGGCCGTCGCTGGGGCAGAGCGAGCAGTTGAAGCATTGTTTGCCTGTGACCGCACCTTCTTCGAAGTGTTGAGCCGCGAGCGGGCGGCCTTTCGTTCTCAGGAAGTCAGGACCTTCTTTTACGAGCACCAGCGCATCGACATTGTCAAGTTTGATCCACCGGTCGAGGTGCTTGGTCTCCGCCTCACTGGTTATCGGCAGGCGCTAGGGCTTAACTATGGCCTTCAACCGTCCTCTTTTTCGTGGGGATTTCAGGTTGATGAGACGCCAGCAGGGGTTGCACTCGCCCTTTCGAAGTACTTCCCCGGCGAGACGCCTTTCCGCGGTACCATGAACATGCTGGAGGCCACACGGGGTTTTCCGGGGCAACCGGGAAAACTCTTCGCGTTTGTCAAGCCGACACAGGCCGGGGAAACTGGTGCCTATATGGAATGTCATACGGGACGAAATGACCTTGGCGACGTCGAGCCCTTGCCTGAAGTCGAAGACCTGTTTTTCGAGACTTGGGACAGCCAGAGTCGATGGCTCGCGTGGATCGGTGGTTGGCTGAATTGAGCATCCCGTGAGCAAGGGCTCGATAGGTTCGAGCCTTGGTCCGGCTGGTTGCCTGACCTCATGGATCAGATGGACCGGTTCGCGGACTTACTCACTACCGACCAGCGATTATAGTCTCGCTTCTCATGTCACTTGGAGGCGATGCCAAGGCCTGGTTTTCGCCCTGGGCCGATCCGGCCGAAATCGCCCGACGCAGGCGACGATGGTGACATCGCGCGCCTGACGTCGCCAGGCCGCTTTGCGGTGGGCTTTCATCCGTCACCTTTGCTGGTTGGGCGTTGTGCCGCCGCCGTGACGATTGCGTGGCAGCGTCTGCCTTTCAAACGAACAAATCTTGGCAAGGCGGTTCTTCGGGGCCGCCATTTTTCATGGAGAATTCTGATGTCCGAAACAAAGAAACTGGTGCCGGTTCGTCTGGTCTATGACGTCTGGTTCCAGGAAGGCGAACGCACGGATGCAGGTACGGTGGTGCCGCTTGGCCTGGAGGAGGCCAAGCTGCTGATCGCCGCGGGCAAGGCCGTGCGCGCCGACCCGCTGCCGGGGGAATGACCCATGGTGATCCGTGACGGGGCGTGGACGCTCCATGACCACGACATGGCAAGCGGCCGGTGCGTCTGGCATCACTTCGACGGGGAGAAGGACGTGTTTCGCGTCGACTATCCCGTCGACAATCTGATCAGCGAAAACCAGGGCGTGCGCAACAGCGCTGAAAAGGCCTGGCGCGGCGATTGGCATCGCGTTGCCTCCATCCCGCTCAATGTCGCGCATTCCTCCGGCCTTGTCGCCGCGCATTCCCAAGGTGACGACCGGTTCGTCAAACGCTTTCTCAACGACGGCGACAACCGTGCCTGGCGCACGAAGGGCGGACAGCTATGACAATATCCGACTATGCTTCCCTGGTTGTCGACGCGGGCGAATACAGCGGGCGCAACGATGTCGCCCATCTCTTTCCACGGTTCCTTGGCCTTGCCGAGCTGAAGCTCAATCGCGTGCTGCGGGTGAGCGAGATGGAGCATAAGGCGATCATCGCCGTCGTCGATGGCGAAGCGCCGTTGCCGCCAGATTTCGTCGAGGCGCGACAGGTGCTTTCGGCAAGTGGCTTGCCAATCCGCGCCGTCGCGCTGCAGCAGCTTGCCATCAATGCTCAAGGCGGGGACGGGGCAGGGCCGCCGCATGGCTATGCCATCGTCGGCAACCGCATCACGGTTCGCCCTGCCGGCGACCATGGGCTGACGATGACCTATTATCGCAAGATCCCGCCGCTCTCGCCGGCCAACCCGACCAACTGGCTCCTGGAGAAGGCGGCCGACGTCTATCTCTATGCACTCGTCGAGGAAATCGCCGTGTGGGAGCGCGACGCCGGCAAGGCGGGCGCGGCAAAGGAGCTGAAACTCATGGCGCTATCGGGCCTCAAGACTAGCGACGAACGCGCCCGCTGGGGCGATGCACAAATGACGGTCGGAGGTGCAACGCCATGACCCTGATTACCGCGATCAACGAGGTTTGCGACATCGTTTCACTCGACCGGTTCGACAGTGTCTACGGATCGAACGATCCGAATGCCCAGACGATGGTGGCGCTGGCGCAGGAAGCGGGCGAGGAGATCTCGCGGCGTGGCGACTGGCAGCGCATGCTGAAGCAGCATGTGGTGATTGCCTTGCCGCAAAAGCTGCCGGCGGATTTCCAGCGCCTGGCACCGGGCGGAGCGATCCGCACGGCCGCCGGCGACTTCTTCCGGCCGATCACCAACGGCTCGCAATGGGCCGTCGTTTCAGCCGCAGCCCAGGCTCAACCTCAGCCTCAGCCCCAACCCTACTTCTTCATCAGGGATGACCTGCTCCTGCTGTCACCAGCGTCCGCAGGCCCGGGTACCATTATCGACTATGTGTCGAAGAACTGGGTGCTCGGCGACCCTTTCGAGCAGCGCGATACGCTGAAAGCCGACGACGATCGGCCGCTCTTTGCCGAGCGGCTGCTGGCCAAGGGCATCCTCTGGCGATGGAAGCGCCAGAAGGGACTGGCCTATGACGACAGCCTCGCCGAATTCGAGGCCGACCTGATCCAGGAAATCAACGCCGACCGGGGGGCATCATGAGAATGGATATCCGGCCCGGTCGCACCGGGCAGAGCAACCGTGGGGCGGTCGCGATAGGGCGCCAGCAGACCTCGCAGCCGATCACCTTTCCGGCGCCGAAGAACGGCCTGGTGACGACGGCTGACATGGCCGCGCAACAACCGGGTTCGGCGACCGTTCTGCGCAACTTCCTGCCGACGCTGGTAGGCTGCCGCATCCGCGGCGGCTCGCAGAAGCGTGGGCGGGCAGCCGACGGAGGAACGATCCGCAGCGCCTTCAAATACAAATATGGCGCGGTCGAGAAGCTGTTCATGGCAACGGCCACCGCGATCTACGACATGACCTCGCCGGCACCGCCGCCGGCGACGACCGCGGCGGCAACGGGCGGCCTGACAAGCGGCGACTGGTGCACCTTCCAGCATACCAACGCCGGCAACTCCTTCCTGATCTGCCTCAACGGTACCGACCAGCGTCGGGTCTACAACGGCAGCACATGGGCGACGACGCCGGCGATCACCTTTACCGATGCTACGACGGCTGCACAGCTGAACTACGGATGGTTGTTCAAGAACCGGCAGTTTCTGCTGAAGAACGCGACGCTCGACGCCTACTACCTCCCGGTCAATTCGATCGGCGGAGCGGCGGCGGTGTTTCCGCTCGGCGGGGTGATGAAAAAGGGCGGCTCGCTTCTCACGGGTTTTTCCTGGTCGCTCGAGAGTGGTGACGGTCTCTCCGATCTCTGCGTGTTCGTCTCGAGCGAAGGCGAGGTGGCGGTCTATGCCGGGTCCGACCCCGGCGACGCCAACAACTTCGGCCTGAAGGGCGTCTATCAGATCGGCCGGCCGCTCGGCAAAAATGCCTGGATCAGGGCCGGCGGCGACATTCTCATTGCCACCACCGATGGCCTGACTCCGATCTCGCAGGTGTTCCAGCGCGACCGGCAGGCACTGAGCCAGGTGTCGGTGTCGCGACCGATCGAGGATGACTGGCGAAGGGCGGCAAACGCAACGGGTGCTGGCTGGGTGATGAAGCAATGGCCCGAGCAGAACCTTGTCTTCGTCGCCTTTCCCGCCAATGCCGTGGTCAGCGACACGACCTTCGTGCTCAATGTCCTGAGCGGCCGCTGGTCGACCATCAGCAACTGGCAGGCGAGCTGTTACGAGACGCTGCAAGGCGGGCTCTTCTACGGTTCGCTCAACGGTTTTTGCTGGCAGGGGGATACCACGGGTACGGACGACGGGTTGAGCTTCACGGCGGCCTATCTTTCGCAATTTGCGCCTGCCAGCCGATTTGGCCAGCGCACGACAGCGACAATGGCGCACATGTATTTCCGGGCAAAATCCGAGCCCAAGGTCCGTCTCTTTGCCCGAGCGGATTTCGACAAGGCGATACCGAGTTTTACCGCCGTGACTTCAGGCGACGCGAAGTCTTCGGAGTGGGACGTCGGACGCTGGGATGTCGGCGTTTGGGATGGCGTGTCGCAGCAGCAGCGCTACAGTTTTCGACAGAACGTGCGCGCGGGCGGCGACATGCTTGCCGTCGGCTGCGTCATAACCTCCGGCGGGCCGGCGAAGCTCGACCTTGAGGTGGACCTGTCGACATTGCAGGTGGCAGCAGGCGAGGCGAGCACATGACCATCATCTGGGGTGGCGCTGGCAACCCGGAAACGAACCGGGCGATTGCCGACTTCGTCGCCGGCCACATCGAAGGATGCGAACGCGGATTTAGCGACTTCACCACGATGGGGGTGACGGAGGCTGACAGGCTGATCGCCGGCGTGGTTTTTCACAATTATGCGCCGGAGGCTGATGTCATCGAGCTTTCGGCCGCGGCAACCAGCAAGCGCTGGCTGACGCGGCCGGTGCTGAAAGCGATGTTCGGCTATCCGCTTAATGAGGTCGGATGCCAGATGCTCGTGCTGCGTGTTTCCGAGCGCAACGCCGGCATGATCGCGATCGCGAACCGCTTCGGCTTTGACAGCCACCGCATCCCGCGCCTGCGCGGGCGCGACGAGGCGGAAATCCTCTTCACACTCACGGACGATGACTGGCGGGCGCATGCAATCAACCGGCGCCAGCCAAGATCGCAAAGCTAATCAACATGGCCAAGGGTAGGTAACATGGGCAAGTCCAAAGCACCAAAACCGCCGGATCCGCGCGAAACCGCGGCGGCGCAAACCTCGACGAACATCGGAACGGCCGTTGCAAACGGTACCTTGAGCAACATCAACCAGGTGACGCCCGACGGGAGCCTGACCTATTCGCAGACCGGCACCCGCAAATGGACCGACCCGATGAACGGCGCAAACTATGATCTGCCGATCTGGACGGCGACGCAGACACTGTCTGCGGCGCAACAGGCGATCAAGGATCAGACGGACGCCGCCGAAAAAAACCTTGCGACACTCGCGAACACCCAGTCGGGACGACTGAACGACCTGCTCGGCAGGCCGATCGACCTTTCGGGCGCGCCGGCGGCGGGCAACCCTGCCGCCATCAATCTGCCGAGCTATGCGCAATATGGCGGCGGACCGAACCTACAGACGAGCCTCGGCAACACCGGAACCACTCAGAACGCGATTGCGGGCGCCGGCGACATCCAGAAGGCTGTCGGCAATTCCGGCGCCATCCAGACATCGCTCGGCAATGCCGGCGATATCACCCGCTCCTATGAGACCAACTTCGACACCAGGCGCTACGAGGATGCGCTGATGGCGCGGATGAACCCGCAACTCGACCGGGATCGGGCGGCGCTGGAAACGCAACTGGCCAACCAGGGCCTGCAGCCGGGATCGGAAGCCTACAATCGGGCGGTCGACCAGGCGAGCCGGCAGGCAAACGATGCTCGCTTCGGCGCCATCCTCAATGCCGGGCAGGAGCAATCCAGGCTCGTGGGGCTGGCGCGCGACGCGGCCGGATTCCAGAACAACGCGCAGCAGCAGTCCTTTAACCAGGCGCTGACGAGCGGCCAGTTCGCCAACCAGGCGCAGAACCAGCAATACACCCAGAACGCCAACAGCATGCAGCAGGCGAATGCCGCACAGGCACAGCTTTTTGCCCAGAACCAGGCACAGCAGCAGGCGATGAACGCCGCCCAACAGCAGAACTTCAATCAGGCGTTGGCGGCGGCCGGGTTCAGCAATGACGCGCAGCAGCAAATGCACCAGAACGGCCAATCGGCGACAGCCGCCAACAATGCGCTGAAAGACCAGACCTACAACGCACAGCAGGCGCAGATCGCGGCCCAGAACGCGGCACGGGCGCAATATCTCAACGAGATGTACGCACAGCGCAATCAGCCGATCAACGAAATCTCCAGCCTCCTGTCCGGGGCGCAGGTGAGCAGCCCCAACTTCGTGCCGACCCAGGGGCAGAGGATCGAACCGGTGAACTATGCCGGGCTGGTCCAACAGGACTATCAAAACCGGGTCGCTGCCCACAACCAGAAGCGCGATGGCATCAGCAGCCTTCTTGGCAACATTCTTGGTGCTTTGCCGAAGCCTTCCGATCGTCGTCTCAAGAAGGACATCGAGAAGGTTGGCAAATTCGAGGGGCATTCGCTCTACGAATACCGGTACAAGGGCGAACCCCTGCACAGCGACAAGCACATTGGCGTGATGGCGCAGGAAGTGGAAAAAACCCGCCCCGACGTCGTCAGCCGCGATCCGGACGGCATGCGCCGCGTCGACTATGGTCGACTGTTTTCCGCCGGACGAAAAAGACGTTAGGGTCCACAATCGCAGCCCAGGAACCGGGGCGGTCGCGACAACGGGCTTCGACACGCGGCTGACGTCCGCTTGTCCGCGCGGTCGATGTCAAGGCCGGGCAAGATCCAGGGCCGTGACCACGCGACTGCTTGCGAGTTGCAGCGCTACCCCCGAGGGAGCGGGCGCGACGCGTCTGAAGTGGCGTCGACGGTCCCTGGCCCGATGGGGCCGGGGGCTTTCATCCGTCGCTCGGCGCCCACGCGACCGACGAATGCTCGCCCGCGAAAACCTCTCATCACCATTCGACGACTTGGAAACCCCGAGCATGGGGTGCTTCTATGGAGAAAAGCCATGCCCAGAACAGGCGGCGTCTATTCGCCCCCCGCCGGCACCAAAGGCGTGCCGAACGCAACCATCCAGAGCGTCCCCTACAACACGCTGATCGACGACCTTGCAGCCGATGCCAACGCTCCGAGGCCGGTGACAGCCGGCGGTACGGGGGCGACATCAGCCAGCGGCGCGCGAGCAGCACTTGGCGTCGAGGTCGGCACGAACGTGCAAGCCTACGATGCCGGCCTGCAATCCATCTCCGGCCTTGTCACGTCTGCTGATCAGATGATCTATACGACGGCGGCCGATGTTTATGCCACGACGGCGCTCACGCCTTTCGCGCGCACGTTGCTTGACGACGGCAATTCGTCTTCTGCCCTTAGTACTCTAGGCGTATCTGATTTCATGAAAACGGTGTTGGACGACGGGGATGCTGCGACGGCACGTTCAACTTTCGGGGCGAATAACGCTTCCAACTTCACGATAGGCACGGTGGCCGACGCGCGCCTGCCCGGAACCATGTCGAGCAAGATATTTTCTGGCCCTGTGTATCTCTATTCCTCCTCAGGAAACTCCGCGCTTGAAATTGGGAAGCCTGACGTTATCAACAGTCCCTTCATAGATTTCCATTCTGCTGGAACGGTCAACGACTTTGACGTGCGCCTCATCGCATCGGGGGGCGCTGTTGGAAACGGATTGGGTACTCTTTCTCTCACCGCAGCAACATTTGCCGCGAATGGGGCGCTCTCCGCTGCCAGTGGCTCATTCGCGGGTCAAGTAGGCGCTGGTTCAGTTAAGTCGACGGCCGAATACATTGATAATAACTCTGACAGGGTGCTTCAATTTCGCACGATCGCGGGGACTACTCGCGGTATGGTTCGTCATGATCAAGCCAATGATGCTGTAATAATTAGCACGTTTAATTCCGCGGGATCTTGGTATAGAGATCTTTACATTGGAGGTGCTTCGTCGGAAATACAGTGGGGTGGTAATATACGTCTCGGAAGTAGTGCATTATTTCAAAACGATGGCAATATATACATGCCGATGTACGGAAATTATTTATCCAATGTACTCGACAGCAAGATCACAGCTGATGGCCGGTCTTATCCACGGCGTGTCGGGGGAGCACCTATCAACTTCCATTGGTCCGGACAGGGCGGCCAGCCGAGTTGGCTCTGGGGTGGTAACGACGGCCAGGAAATGTATGTCTACAACCCTTCCAACTTCAATGTGAACTACGCGAATTCGGCCGGCAGCGCGGCGACCTTGTCGAACTGGTCGGGTTGGGCAGGGACATGGATTGGCGCGTCCCGGATCGGTGGCACTGTCTATCAAAACACAACAGGGCGCTGGCTCCCGATATCGGCGAGCGGTGGCAACAACGGCATTGCGATCCTTTACGGTCCAACTGCCGCGACGGCAACTTCAGCGCATTATGCAGGCTATAGTGGCGGAAACGATTTCTCGACGTTCGGTCTTGTGCCGCCTGGCTGGTATTACTCATTCAGCGCGACGTTAAATGTATTCGAGGCGAGGAACTAGGACGATGGATGAGGGAAAAGGCTTCTACAATCCCGTCGATGGATATTGGCAGACAAACACAAAACCAACGGATGACATTCTCGCTTCCTATCGTGAGGGTACCATTGAGGTGGCGCTGAAGCCATCCGCCGACCATCATTACATTCTCGGCGAATGGGTGCATGTGCCGCCGACAGCCGAGGAGCTTCGGGCGAAAATGCCTCGTTTGACGGCCCGGCAGTTTCGTCTTGGCCTGCTCGCGGCTGGACACACGCCGGCCGAGGTGACCCAGGCGCTCGGTGCCATGCAGGCCGGACAGCAGAAAGAGACAGCAGAAATCGAATGGGAATATGCGACCACATTTAGCCGGACGGATCCGCTGATTGCGATCGTTGGCACTGCGATCGGTTTGGGAGATGCCCAAATCGACGTCATGTGGGCCGGTGCGGCGCAAATCTGACCTCGCACAAGCTCTGATCCGTTGAAATGGCGGCGTTTGCCGGTCCGGTCCGAACCGTCGTTTTGGTCGGCGCGTTCCGCTAGGCGCCGCCGGCGGTCAATGGTTCGATTTAACCAACAGGAAAGCATTGGGGCTGAAATCGCGGCCAGACATCCTGGTTACTGGTACTGTCGCTTCACGAGGCCCCAGATGAGGCGGAGGGAGCTTATGCCGGATGCTTCGATCGACCTGGCGCTCTACTCGGCCGCGCTCAATGTCACATCTCCGCCTTCGCTCATTCGTCCCCTGCTTGACCGGCTCGTGGAGGGGCAACTCTCGATCGGTGAAATCATGAGGCGCTGCGCTGAGAATGGCGTTCGCCTCAAGGCGCATTTGCGCAAGGGCGAGCGCACCCGCAAGGATCTCCGCGTGGCCTTCGATCTGCAATCGGTCGAGCGCCGACACCTCGATATCCTTGAAATGCTGATTGCAAGCCTGGAAGCCAAGGCTGCACGCGACGCCAACGAGTTCCACGGTCTGCTCGATGATTTCAAGATGAAGGCCTCGGCGCTTTCCGGCGCCGGCAGCGATGCCGGCGCGGCAGAGCTGGAAGAAATCTACATGACAATCGAAGCACAGGTGCGGGTCGAGATCGGCGAACTCTACGACGTCGCTGTCTTTCTTCGCAGCCTGCGCTCGAGGTGCAGTGACGATCGTGGAGAGAAAGCATTGCTCGCAGATAACGAGAGCCTCAAGAGCTTGCTCGCGTCCCTGTCTCCCCCGAAACCGCCTTCCGTCTCGTGACGTCTGTCACGGCACCTACACCTGTCAGTAAGGCTGTACCATAACGACACAGCTGATGAGCACGATGGCGAGAGCGGTCATCTTCACGAATGCGGCGTCCACCATAGCGTAATTCCCCCTTTGATCGCCGACCGCCACGCGCATCCGTCCGGATGCACAAAGGCTGGAGGGCATTGAACTGCTTGCGTCTATGCCTGTCGGTCTCGACAGGGCCGATACGCCCCAGCAACGCATCATCGTTCCCTCTGGTTCCCAACCTAAACAGGATAAACGACATGAACATGAACCGACGCATCAATGCGACGGGCCTTTCGCTCGTCAAGCAGTGGGAGGGCCTGAAGACGAAGGCCTATCGGGATGTCGGCGGCATCTGGACCATCGGCTATGGCCATACCAGTGCTGCGGGCAAACCGGCGGTCGAGCCCGGAATGGCAATCGCCGCGTCTCAGGCGGAAGAGATCCTGAGGACGGACCTTGCCGTCTTTGAAGAGCGCGTGTCGCGTCTGGTCACGGTGCCATTGAGCGACAACCAGTTCGCAGCGCTTGTTTCCTTCGACTTCAACACCGGCAGGCTGCACAAGTCGACCCTGCTGAAAAAGTTGAACGGCGGCGATTACGAGGCGGTGCCGATCGAGTTGATGAAATGGGTCCATGCCGGCGGCAAGCGCATCAAGGGGCTGGTCAACCGGCGCTCGGCCGAAGCCGGGCTTTGGGCAAAGGGCGAATTCGTGTCGTCCAATACGGTTATCGCCGTGCCGACGCCAGTCGACGTTGTCAGCAAGGAGAATATCTCGTGGCTTGCCGGCATTCTCTCGTCCCTCGGCTTTGCGTTTACGGGAAATGGCCCGCTGCAGTGGGCATTTGCCGGCATCATTGCCGCAGCATTTCTCATCGGTGCCGTTCTTTTCCTGCGCAGGCGGCTCGATCCGGCATGAGCGCCTGGCTGAAATTGACGTGCGCAGCGCTGCTGATTGCCGCCATCAGCTGGGCCGTGCTCGAGATCCGGGCCGATGGCGCCCGGTCGGTCCTTCACACCATCGAAAGGCAGAACAATGAAGCTGCGAACCGGGCCCGGGAAAAGCGCCTCGCTTACGATTCTTGCATTGATGCTGGCGGGCTGTGGGACTTCCGCACCCAAAAATGTCACGGGCCTTAGAAGCGTCGTCGGTACCGATCTCGTCGGCGCGCGTGGGGCGACGGCTGCAGATCAGCGCAAGATCGATCGCACCGTCGTCGGCCTGTGTGCCGCAAACGTGTGGACCAACCGAGACTGTGTCAGGCACGGAGATCGTCACGATGTCTCCGGTTGAGATCGATGTCGGAGTCCATCGCCAGCTCGGCGAGCTGGTCGCGGGCATGCGCGGATTGCAGGAATCGATCCGCCGTATCGAGGAAGGCGCGCTGCGTGCCGAGGACAAGGCCACGAGCAGCCGCGCTAGCGTTCATCAGCGGATGGATCAGCTGGTGGACCGTGTCGGCGATCTCGAGGCGACGGTCGCGACGCTTGGGGGAGATTTCGCGGAAGTGAAGTCGGTGACCGACGACGTCAGGCGCTGGAAGCTGATGGGCATTGGCGCCCTCGGCGTCACCGGGATTGCTGCCATGGCGCTCGGCGTCAGCTTCGCCGAGGCGCTGAGGCGCGTCGCGTTCGCCATCGTCGGCAGAGGGGGATGATGCGATCCTCGAACGGCGAAGCCGCCATCCGCACAGGATCGCCCCGACAACATCTGATCGTCAGTGAAGCGTCTGCACCGGGTGTTCGGTGAATGTCTGGATGCCGTCGCGCTCGATCGTGGCGAGAAATTCCTCATAGGCTTCGCGATCGGTGGGGAAGGAATCTTCCCAGACGGTGGAGTATCCCTCCTCGTCGATCACTTCCAGCGTCCAATCGAGGTTGGAGCCCGTGGGGCGGGAAATGCGGATATGGACGATGACGTCGTCGTCGGTAAACTCACCGGACAATTCCGAAAGCTCGAGGTCTTCTTCTGTTTGGGTCATGAGCGTTTATAACATGTCCTGAGTGAGCGAACCAATCCCGCAGGGGTGCCTGGCCTTTGCCGCGAGCCGGAACCGCGCCCCGACTGTTGATCTCGAGGCAGCGGATTTTTCCCTTGATAGGCCGAAAGGCTATGAGCATACAATAGGATAGGTACGGCCGGGGTTGCTTTGCAACCCCGGCCGCTTTTGTGCGTCGCGATACCGTCATGACCGCGATCGATCACATGGCCTCCATGCTGCCCAGCCCGTGGCTCGCCCTGTGCGTCGACGGCCCTGAACGTCAATGGTCGCGCGCTGGCGACCACGGCGCGCTTCGACGCTCGAACCACAAGGCTCGCTCGCAAAGCGCCGCCTCGGCGCGTATGCCGGAGCGAAATTCGCCGATGATGAATTTCGCCAGACGGTCAGCGCGATAGTCGTTGCGCGGCATTCCCGCGGCCAGGCAGGCCGTGTTGAGGACCCGTTGGAGCATGGCGATCTCGGCCGGGCTGAATGCGCAATCAAAGTGGCTGGAGCGATGTTGCACCTGAGCCTCCCACGTCTGTTGCGCAGGGCTATTTCGACACCGCCGGCCGGGTGTGCCTGCGCGCTGGTATCAAATGATCGAGGTCGGCCTTGTACGGCCCGTGTTTCGCGAAGATTTCGCGCGCCTCAAGCGGCGGCAGGCCGGAAGCGGCGATGAATTCTTCCAGGTCGTATCGCGTGTTCCAGTTCTTGACGACCCGACCGATCTGTCCTTTCGTATCTGATGCAAACATGATGAACCTCCCGTTCTGAAGGCTAAATTCTCAGCGTGACGGGTGGTTCCATGGTGCTGAAAATTCCGTGCTCAGGCACGCCAGGTGTCGAGCACGATGGCGGTCTGTAGCGCCATCATCAGCCATCATCAAAGGTGCCGTTTTACACGGATGGCGATGTGGGGGCGGGGTTGCGTCGCAACCCCGCGGGCTTTTCCGCGTCCGGAAATCGCCGCCGGCGCGCTCGCCTTTTCCATAAGGATGTTTTCCGGCGGTGAGAGCCATCGGCGCCGGCACAGGCGATGCTGATCAGGCGCGACGGAATGTTCGCATAGGTCAGATATCGCCACAGGCAACACGGCAGGATTGTGGTCCGATCGTTGCGATAGGCATACAATGGGCCATTACACATCAGCTTGAATGCGGTCTCGATTGTCCACGGAGAGGCCGCATTTTTTTGTGATGGCCCTCAGCGAGGCTGTTGGCCCCTCTGCCCAGGTCTGGCGACCCAGATGTCGACGGTCTCTGCCTCCGGCGTTCGTGGAGGCAGGCGGCGACGTTCGCGCCATAGCGCGCATTCGAGCAGCGCGCGTTCGCTGCCGTTGCCAATGCGAAATTCATCCATGATGAACTTGGCGAGGCGGTTGGCGCGTTCGCCGCGGCGTGGGACGCGCGCCGCAAAGCAGGTGGCGTCGAACACCCGCTGCAGCATTTCGATGTCATCCGGACTCAACTGCCTGCCCGAGTTATGCGGGAGATCTTGCATTCGAACCTCCTTCATGGACGTCCATAGCCAGTGCCGAAGCGAAACAAGATACAGCAGTTACCGCATCGGGCAATACGGAATTAGTCGCCTGCTTCGGGCGGGTGGCGTTCGATCGGGCCTAAATCGCTTCCGGACGCCCGCACGATCATTCAATATCGGGCCGCAGACCCCGTCCATAATGTCGCTCGATCAACACGAGGATAGCCATGACGAACAGCACCGAGACGCGAGAGCGCATGCCGATCAACTTTTCCCAGAAGCTGGATCTGATTGCCGACCTCTGGCAGCCGCGCGTGGTTGCCGAGATGAACGACTACCAGTTCAAGCTGGTGCGCATCGAAGGCGACTTTGTCTGGCACGATCACCCCGAGACCGATGAAACCTTCATCGTCATCGACGGCATCCTGCGCATCGATTTTCGCGACGGTTTCGTCCGCCTGGGGCCTGGGGAGATGTTCGTCGTGCCCCGCGGCGTCGAGCACAAGCCATATGCCGAGCGTGAGGTGCGACTGTTGCTGATCGAGCCACGTGGCGTATTGAATACGGGCAACGCAGGCGGAGAGCGCACGGCTGCAAACGATCGCTGGATCTAGGCGCGGGGGCAGGCCTTCGTCGCGGCTTCAAGTGTAAGGCCTGAAGGCGCCATGTTCTGCAACACTCGGCGAGGCTTGCAGCTGCGGTCTGCTCGGCCAACAATCCGCGCAGCGCTGCGGTCCAACTATTCCATGCCTGGCAAGCCTCAAGGTGAACAGCATCGGCCATTACGATGCTCGCAAAGGGCAGCCCGGGTCGACGGCAAGCGGCGCGGGTTAAACCGACGGCATCGGCTGAGTGCAATGCTGCTGTAATGAAATCAGCGAAGTCTGTCACCACGATCGCAACGGCGAGGATTGGCGACAGCTCATGTGTCTTCTCAACATCGGTTTTCTGGCCTGTCACATCATCGGGATATCATCCCCGATCGAGCACGGCCGCCTGGACTTGCGTGGCGACGATCGCTTCGCGCTTGAGCAGCATTTCGTCCAGCATCGCCCGGTGCACTGCCGGGATCGCGGCTTCAACAACGGCGATGCCAACGACTGCGACGAGCCTACCGATCGGTACTGACGATGAGGCGCGGGCTTGAGCCTTTCGCACGGCACGCTCCGTCAGCCTCTTTGATTTTCAACAATAATTCTTCGAGTAAGCACATGAAACCTGTTCAAGGAAAAACTTCAACGCAATTGCGTTACCTGGCTTCGATCCTGTTATGGCCGGCGCTCTTCTTCGGCGGACTGGCCTCGACCGGGCTTGCTTTCGCCACATCCACGCCGGTGCTTTGGTTCAACGTCGTCTATGTCTCGGTGGCCGCGATCATCGCTGTTTTTGAACGCATCATGCCCTACGAGCCGACATGGCTTACAGCCGATGGCGAAACGTTCAACAATCTCGGCCACACGTTGCTGACAAAAGGTGTCGTGCAGATCGCAGCCGCGTTCGGCGCATCTTTTCCGATGCTGGTCGCCGTTTTCGCCCAACCATTCTTCGGATCGCAGCCGCATATCTGGCCGCAACATTGGTCGATGCTGTCCCAGGTCGTTTTGGGCCTCGTCATCGCCGAGTTCGGGCTCTACTCGGCGCACCGGCTGGCGCATGAGCGGCTTGAGCTCTGGCGCTTCCATGCGCTGCATCACAGCGTCAGCCGGCTCTGGGTGCTCAATACCGGGCGCTTCCACGTCGTCGATTCCCTGCTGAAGGTGATGCTCAGCCAATTGCCTCTCTATCTGCTGGGCGCGCCATTGCAGGTCTTCCTGTGGGTGGGTGCGACGACTGCCTTTGCCGGCCTGCTGACGCACTGCAATGTCGAGATGCGCACCGGCCCGCTCGACTGGATCTTCTCGACGCCGCGGCTGCACCGCTGGCACCATTCGAAGGTTCTTGCGGAGGGAAACAGCAACTACGGTGAGAACATCGTGCTGTGGGATCACGTATTCGGCACCTACTTCAACCCTGATCGACCGTCGTCGACCGACATCGGTATCACCGGCAAGGTGTCGCGCAGCCTGCTCGGCCAACTGGTTCAACCCTTTTCCAGGAGCGGCGTGCGGCAGATCCTGGGGCGAAAGCCAGGCGTCGACTGAGGCGCCGTTATCTGCGAGCCCGCCGCAACCCTCAGGCGGGCAGGGCGCCGGCAAGCTCTGCCGTGGCCGGACGGCGGGCGCTGTCCGACACGAAGAAGCGCTGGCGATACTCGCGCGGCGAGAGGCCGAGAATCTTGCGGAAGATCTTGCGATAGGCGTTGGTGTCGTCATACCCGCTTTGCCAGGCGACCTGCTCGATCGACATGTGCGAGCGCTCGAGAAGATCGCGCGACTTGGCGATTCTCAGCCGCTGGCAATATTCGGTGGGGTTGAGGCCGGTCGCCTTCTGAAAGCGCCTGAGGAAAGTGCGCTCGCCGAGGCCGGCGCGATCGGCCATCGTTTGCAGCGTCACGCCCTTGGTGCTGGCGCCGTGCAGCCAGTGCTGGATCTTCAGGATGATGCTGTCGCCATGGTCGAGCTTGGGCGCAAAAACGCTGTAGTAGCTCTGCTCGCGGGCGCCGGGATCGATGATCATGAAGCGGGCGGTTGCCAGCATCACGTCCGTTCCGAGAAACCGGTCCACGAGTTTCAGCCCCAGGTCGATCCAGGCCATCATGCCGCCGGCGGTGAGGATGTCGCCCTCGTCGATCAGCAGCTTGTCGGTGTCGATGCGCACGTCGGGATAACGGTCGGCGATCAGATCCTGGTGCGACCAGTGGGTGGTGATGGTGCGGCCGGCTGCAAGCCCCGACTCCGCCAGCAGATAGGCACCGCCGCACACGGAGCAGATGGTGGTGCCGGCGGCATGTTTTTCGCGCACGAAGGCGGGCAGCTGGCCCATGCGCCCGCCAACGGGCAACTCGGCGAGCGTCGGCGGCAGGATCAGTGCGACGAGACCGGAGGAGGGGCCGGGGTGGGTGTCGAGGGTCCTGGTGACGGAGCCATCCTCCTGTAGCTGCCAGTGGCTGATGCGGATCCGCGGCGCGTTGGCGCCACCCTGTTCGCTTGCCTGCATGCAAGCCACCTGGAACATGTCGGTCAGCCCGTGGACGGCCGACTTCAGCGCACGCGGATAGACGACGATCCCGATCTCCGCCGGTTCGCTTTCAAGCGGCTTTGTCACTTTTGCCCCCATCGTTGTCAGCTTTGCCGGTCGAGAGGTTAGGACGGTCGTTCTATCAATTCAACCAGCGCTCCGGAACGGAGTGAGCCGAGCAACCAAGATCAAAGAGGGCAGGACAATGATTGAAGCACAGGCCGTTTCCGCAACTTCCGCAGCAGTCTCCACCGGCCTTTCGCGCCGCACCGTTCTTTCGGCAGCCTTTGGCGCTGCAGCCACCGCCGCTGCCGCCCCGGCCGTCATTCGTCCTGCGCAGGCCGAAACCAACAACACAACCCAGACACCGGGAGCAACCACCATGGGCAGCCGCATCACCACACGCGATGGCGTCGAGATCTACTACAAGGACTGGGGTTCGAAGGATGGCCCGGTGGTCGTGCTCAGCCACGGCTGGCCGCTGTCGTCGGACAGCTGGGAGGCGCAGGCCTTCCACCTCGCCAACAACGGCTTTCGCGTCATCACCCATGACCGCCGCGGCCATGGTCGCTCCTCCCAGCCCTGGGACGGCAACGACATGGATCACTATGCCGACGATCTTGCCGACCTCATCAATGCGCTCGACCTGAAGGACATTTTCCTTGCCGGATTCTCCACCGGCGGCGGCGAAATCACCCGCTATATCGGCCGGCATGGCACGGGCCGTGTGGCCAGGGCCGGGCTGATCTCGGCGGTGCCGCCGCTTATGGTGAAGACCGACAAGAACCCCGGCGGCCTGCCGAAGGACGTGTTCGACGGGCTGCAGGCGGCGAGCCTCAAGGATCGCTCCAAGCTCTATCGCGATATCGCCTCCGGCCCGTTCTTCGGTTTCAACCGGCCCGGTGCCACGACCTCGCAGGGCATGATCGACAGTTTCTGGCTGCAGGGCATGATGGGCGGGCACAAGAACACATACGATTCCATCGTCGCCTTCTCGCAGACCGATTTTACCGAGGACCTGAAGCGGTTCGACGTGCCGACGCTGATCATCCATGGCGACGACGACCAGATCGTGCCGATCGATGCGGCGGCCCGTGCCTCGAAGCAGCTGGTGCCGAGCGCGATCCTCAAGGTCTATCCCGGCGCGCCGCATGGCATCACCGACACCCATAAGGATCAGCTCAACGCCGACCTGCTCGAATTCGCCCGGTCTTGACCCTCTTCGGCCGGTGCCGCCGCAAGCGCCACTGGCCGTATGCTTTTCCTCGAAAACAGAAGGAACCGATCCCATGACCCGCACCGACGACAAGACCTCGAGCCTCGATCGCCGCGCCTTTCTCGCCGGCTCGGCGGCGGGCGCTGCCCTGCCGCTGCTGCCGAAGGGCGTCTATGCCGCCGACATCCACCGGTTCAACCATGGCAAGTTCGATATCGCCGTCGTCAGCGACGGCTTCCTGACATTGCCTGTTGGCATCGTCTTGCCGGACGCAGCACCTGAAGAACGCGACGGCATCATGCGTCGGCTCGGCGGCACGCCGGAAGGCGCGCCCTTCCACACCAACATTCCGTTCATCCGCACCGGCAGCGACCTGATCGTCGTCGACAACGGATCGGGCGGCAATTTCCAGGCAAGTGCGGGCAAGCTTGCGGCCAATCTGGCAACGGCCGGCATCGATCCGGCCGACGTGACCAAGGTGGTCTTCACGCATGTGCATCCGGATCATGCCGGCGGCACGATCGGGGCAGATGGCAAGCTCACCTTTCCCAATGCGCAGTATTTCGTCTCGGAGCGTGAATGGGCGTTCTGGACGAACCCCGACTACGAAAAGGCCATGCCGAAAGTGCTGCATGGCTTTGCCCGCGGCGCGCAGCGCGATCTCTTCGCGGTCAGGGAGCGGCTGACGCTGGTGAAGCCCGGCGACGAGATTGTCAGCGGCATGCAGGTGCTCGACACGCGCGGCCACACGCCCGGCCATATCTCGCTGGAGCTCGAAGGTGGCGATGGGCTGGTGATCTCAGGCGATGCGGCGACGAGCAACATCGTCTTCTTCGAACACCCGGACTGGCACTTCGGCTTCGATACCGACCCGGATCTGGCGCTGAAGACCCGCAAGATGCTGATCGACCGGGCGGCAAGCGAAAAGCTGACGCTGCTCGGCTACCACTGGAGCTATCCCGGCATCGGCCGGGCCGAGCGAAACGGCGCGGCCTATCGTTTCGTCTCCGGGACGTAAGGCGAGTTTGGTTGGCGCAAAACGTCCCTCGTTCCTCAGCTCGTCACAGGAATCAAGTCCGCCCAAGTCCTTGGGTTTAAGAGATTATCTGACCCGACGGATGTCGGGTCACTGGATTACGGCACGGGGCCGGAATGCGGGTGGGGATGCTTCGGTGCGCAAAGCGGCCGGTTCGATTGCGAGAGCCCAAGGACGGCGTCACCTGCGTGGCGCCGTCCTTGTCGTCTCAATACCCAAGCTCGCTATCCTTGATGTCGCTGATCGGCGACAGCATGTCGAGCGCCAGGGGGCGGAGCGCGCCGCTTGCGGCGGTGATGCGCGGCCAGTCGGGATTGGTGAGCGCGCCGCGGCCGAGCGCGATCATGTTGGCGCCGGCGTCCAGCACCTGTTCGGCCCTGATGATGTCGTGCAGGCCGCCATTGGCGATGACGAACAGATCCGGCGCATGCTGGCGGGCCAGCGCTACCAGCGACTTTCCTGTCTCCGAAAAGGCCGGTTGCCAGGCTTCGAACTCGGTCAGGTGCACGAAGTCGGCGGTGCTTTCGGCCACGGCCTTGAAGACCACCGCAGCACCCTCTTCGCCCTCCGCCCATTTGTGCCTGAGATCGTTGACCTTGCCCTGGGAAAGCCTGAGGCCAACGGGGACTTCGTCACCGACGGCTTCGCGAACTGCGTCGAGCACCGCGAGGCTGAGGCCGAGCCGCTTGCCGATGTCGCCGCCCCAGCGGTCCTGCCGCCGGTTGGTGTAATCGGTGAAGAACTGGTCGAGCAGATAGCCGTTGGCGCCATGGATCTCGACGCCGTCGAAGCCGGCGACCTCGATTGCAAGCCGCGCCGCCTGGGCGAAGCCTGCGATCGCCTCGGCGATATTCGCCTCGTCCATTTCGCGCGGCACGGCATAGAGACCCTCGCCGTGGTAGGAGACCATCTGCTGACCTCTCGGCTCAAGGGCAGACGGGCCGACCGTGTCGCCGCGATAGCCATTGCCCTGGGCCAGCGCGCCGCCATGCATCAGCTGGGCGAAGATGCGCCCGCCGGCCGCATGCACGGCATCGACGACCGTCTTCCAGCCTTCCGCCTGTTGCCGGTCGGCCAGCCCCGGCTGGCCCTTGTAGGTCTGCGCATAGGCCTTGTCGGTATAGATGCCTTCCGTGGTCAGCAGGCTGAAACCACCCCGCGCGAAACGCTCGTAGTAGCGCAGCATGCGTTCGGTCGGCACGCCCTCGGCGGTGGCGCTGATGCGGGTCATCGGCGCGACGGACAGCCTGTTGGCAAAGGCTAGGCCCTTGAGCGTCGTTGCTGATAGCACCGACGAGGCGACTGCGGCGTGCACGGTCATCTCAACGCTCCCCGGTGAGCGCGACCGCCTCGATCTCGATCATCGCCTTCGGCGAATAGAGCGAGGAGACCTCGATGATGCTGTCGGCGGGATAGGGGGCCGAAAACCACTTGCGGCGCAGCTCGACGATCTTTGCGAAGTTTTCCATCGAGCGCAGGAAGATCGTCACCTTCACCACCTTGGACAGGCTGGAGCCGGCGGCGACGAGCACACGGTCGAGATTGCGGAAGGCCTGCTCGGCCTGGCGGTCGAAATCGTCCTCGCCGACGATTTCGCCATCGTCGCCGATGGCGGCCTGGCCGGAGACGAAGACGAAGCCATTGGCCTTGATCGCCTGTGACAGCAGAAACGGCGCATAGGGATCCGGCTTGGTGATGACCTGTTCGAGAAACATAGCGTGTTGCCTCATGGTTGAGTTTTTCTCAGCTTGGCGTCATTGCCTTGGCTGTTGAGACCAATATGATGTGGCCTAACGCGGCTGACAAAAGACGATTTTTCAGCCGATGGATGAGTTCAGTTCAGGTATAGGGTGTCATGAGGAAATTGCCGCCGCTCGGTTCATTGCGGGTTTTCGAGGCGGCTGCCCGCCGGCTGAGTTTCAAGCACGCGGCCGAGGAGCTGAACGTTTCGGCGACCGCGGTCAGCCACCAGATCCGGCAGCTCGAGGAGATGCTGGAGGTTAAGCTCTTCGAGCGCGAGACACGGCAGGTGCATCTCACCGCCGCAGGCAAGGCGCTGTTTCCGGTGCTGCGCGATGGTCTGGATCGTTTCGAGCAGGCGATTGCCGATGTGCGCCGCCAGGAGGCGGGCAAGGTCGCGCGCCTGACCTCCACCGTTGCCTTCGTCGCCAAAAGGCTTGCGCCGCTTGCCGGTTCGTTCCGCGAAGCCTATCCCGAATGGACACTGCGGCTCGATGCCTCGAACCGCACGGTCGACCTCGAGGCGGATGCGGATGCGGCGATCCGGCTGGGTGGCGGAAATTATCCTGGGCTCGTTACCGAGGCATTGTTTGCCGATCGTTTTGCGCCGGTCTGCACACCGAGGCTGGCGCCGACCGGCCTGGCCGATCTCAAACTGGCAACGCTCATTCACTTCGATTGGGGCCCCGCACGCCGCAACGATCATCGCGCGCCCGTCTGGCGGCATTGGCTGGAGCGCGCGGGTGCATCCGATGTCGATGCCGGCGCGCGACTATCCTTTACCGATGAGATACATGCCGTCCAGGCGGCGGTTGCCGGGCAGGGCATCGCACTCCTGAGCCTGACGCTCGTTGCGCAGGAGCTTGCCTCCGGCATTCTCGTCCAGCCTTTCGAGCTGACGCTGGATGGCGACCGCTATGACCTTGTCTACAGCCCACGCATGGCCGAGCGGCCCGCGACCCGCGTGCTTCGCGATTGGGTACACGCGCAGTTTAACGGCGTCGACGCGACACCTTCTGACGCTCAGTCGAAGTCGCCGAAGACGTCGTAGTTTCTCCAGCGGCGGCTGACGAGGCGCAGCGAGCGATCCGGCTGGATGACATAGGTTTCAAACACCTGGCGGCCGAACTGGTCGCGGAACTGGTGCGGCACGATGCTGCCGATCGGCGACTTGGTCAGCTTGGTGCGCGGCTGGCCGCCATAGGTGATGCTGCCCGGGATGGGCTCGAGGTTCGGCGAGTAGCCGTAGGTCTGGACGCCGGTCGTGCAGCCGCTCAGCAGCGTGACGACGGCAAGGGCGGCAAGGGCGTGTTTCATGTCGACGATCCTCGATATAGCGGGCCTCGATGATGCGGGAAGTGGCGTGAATTTCTGCCCGATGCCATGCGCGACTCCCAGATGACGCGATTTATTCCGGCTTGCGCGTGCGCTTGTCCAACATCTTTCTCTAAAGTGTAGCGCGCCAAAGGAAATTTCCAAGTTCGGGCCGCGCGAATAGCGGCGATGCGGATCTGCTGGCTGCCGGATCTAGGCCTCCGCGCGCCGCCTCGGCTTTTCTTCGTGGGCAAGGCCGTCACGCAGGCGCTGAACCTTTTCGTTGAGCGCCACCATTTCCGGCACGGTGAAACCCGAGCGGGCGAGCAGCGTATCGGTGAGGCAGGCGGTCTTGGGGTGCAGCTCCTTGCCCTTCTGCGTCAGAAACACCTCGACCAGCCGCTCGTCGGCTGTGCTCCTTCGCCGGGAAAGGAAGCCGGCCGTCTCGAGGCGCTTGACGGCCGGCGTGATCGTGCTCGGCTCCAGCCCCAGCCGCTCGGCAATCGCCGATATGCTGAGCCCGTCCTGTTCCCACAGTGCGCTCACGGCCAGATACTGCGTGTAGGTGACGCCGAGCGCATCGAGCATCGGCTTATAGGCGCGATTGATGGCGAGCGCCGTCGAATAGATCGAGAAGCAGAGCTGGCTGTCGAGCGGCAGCGGCTTGGGCATGGTCGTCTCCAATTTATATTGCCGGCTTTTCATGACCTTAGCACGGAAACCATTATCGCGATAACGAAAATGCTGGACAGCGCTCGAGCGGAGGCGTATTTAATGATTATCGCGATAAAGAATATCGCGCTAACCAATTAAGGAGTTGCGCGCATGTTGAAGAAATCTCTGCTTGCCGCTGCCGCCTCGCTCGCCCTGTTTGCCGCCGGCACCACCGTATCCGCTGCCGAACAGGGGGCAAAGAATGTCGTCCTCGTTCATGGCGCCTTTGCCGATGGCACCGGATGGAGAGGGGTCTATGACATCCTGAAGAAGGACGGCTACACCGTCAGCATCGTCCAGAACACGACGACGTCGCTTGCAGCCGACGTCGCGGCCACCAAACAGGCGATCGACAAGCTCGACGGGCCGGTCGTATTGGTCGGCCATTCCTATGGCGGCGTCGTCATCAGCGAGGCCGGCACCGATGAGAAGGTCCAGTCCGTCGTCTACATCGCCGCCTTCGCGCCGGATAAGGGCGAGTCCGTCTCGTCGCTGATCGCCAACCCGCCGGCAGGTGCCCCGGTGCCGCCGATCCTGCCGCCGGTCGACGGCTTCCTCTTCCTCGACAAGGCAAAGTTTGCAGCCTCCTTTGCCGCCGACGTCGATGCCGAGACCGCGGCCTTCATGGCCGATTCCCAGGTTCCCTGGAACGTCGCGGCCCTGACGGGCGCCGTCACCGCGCCGGCCTGGAAGGTCAAGCCGAGCTACTACCTGGTTGCGGGCGACGATCGCATGATCCCGCCGGCGGCCCAGCAAATGATGGCCAAGCGCGCCGGCGCGACCGTCGTCGAAGTGCCCGGCAGCCACGCGATCTATGTCTCCAATCCGAAGGCTGTCGCCGATCTCATCGAAAAGGCGGCGCAAACCGCTCAGTGAGGGCAGACATTCGAGCCATTCAGGCAAACAATTCGAGGGCCGGAAGAGCGATCTTCCGGCCCTGCGACTGCCGAGATCTCGGCAAACGCCGGTTTGACGGGAGCCTCACCCGGATCTCCCTCATTCCGGCCTTGTTCCAGGTCAAAAAGTCTTTCAGCCCAAGGACTTGGGCTTGCTGGATTCCTGTGACAGGCACAGGAATGAGGAGATCTCGGCGAACGCCGAGTCTTTCGACGTCGATAACGCTGGTTTGACGGGAGTCCCATCCCGATCTCCCTCATTCCGGCCTTGTGCCTGAGACCAGCGACCTGACGTCGGTCGGGTCAAGGAACCCCTCGGCCGAGGGACTTGGGCTTGCTCGCCTTTCCCCGGACAGGTACGGGAAACGAGGCAGGTCTTGGCGATGACGCGCAACCGTTTCACGCTCATACCCAGATTTGTCGCCGGCGCGAATTCCGATTTGGCAAAACATGCGGTAGGTCTTGGCTGAACTTCCTGTCGGATCGCGCGTTAGGCTTGTGCGCCGATCGCGTGCGTCGCCTGCCAGACCTTCCTTCCAGTCCCTATGCCAGATCCAGGTATTGCATGACCGCCGAACAGTCTCTCGCGTTTATCGTCATCGGCGCCATGATGGCCTTCTTCATCTGGGGGCGGTTCCGATACGACGTGATCGCCTGTTCCGCGCTGATGCTTGCGGTTGCCGTCGGCATCGTCCCCTATGATCACGCCTTCGACGGCTTCAGTGACGATATTGTCATCATCGTCGGCAGCGCGCTCATCGTCAGTGCCGGCGTGGCGCGCTCGGGCATCGTCGATGCGGCAATCCAGCGGTTTCTGCCCAATATCTCGTCGGTGCGGGCGCAACTGGCGCTGCTGGTGATCACGGTCACGGTTCTTTCTGCCTTCATCAAGAATATCGGGGCGCTCGCGATCATGATCCCGGTCGCCTTCCAGTTTGCCCGCCGCTCGGGCGTCACGCCCTCGGTCTTCCTGATGCCGATGGCCTTCGGTTCGCTGATCGGCGGGCTGATGACCCAGGTCGGGACCTCGCCCAACATCGTCGTTTCGCGCGTGCGCCAGGAACTGACGGGCGAAAGTTTCACCATGTTCGATTTCACGCCCGTCGGCGCCACGCTTGCCGTCGTCGGCGTCGTCTTCCTGCTGTTTGCCTACAGGCTGGTGCCGCAGCGCACGAGCCAGCACGTCTCTATGCAGGCGGCAATCGAGATCACCGACTATACGTCCGAGGCCGTGGTCGCCGCCGGCTCTCCCGTCATCGGCAAGTCGCTGAGCCAGCTGGTCAAGATCGGCGATGGCGGCGCCGCCGTCATCGGCGTGTTCCGGCGCGGCCTGCATGTGGCACCCTTGCCCGACATCAAGCTCGAGGCGGAAGACGTGCTGCTGCTCGAGGGCGGGCCGGATGCGCTCGACCGCATCGTCTCGCAGGCCAAGCTGAAGATCTCCGGCAACCGCTCGCCCTCGAGCAGCAGCACGNNCCGGCAACCGCTCGCCCTCGTCGAGCGAGAAGACCGGTGCCGAGATCGAGGCGGTGGAGGCGGTGATCGGCAGCGGCTCGCCGCTCGAAGGCATGACGGCGCAGCGCCTGGCGCTGTTCAACAACCACAACATCAACCTGCTCGCCGTCAGCCGCCAGGGCGAGCGGCTGAAGCAGCGGCTCGGCAGCATCCGCCTGAGGGCGGGCGACATCGTCGTGCTGCAGGGCGCGCGGCGCGAGTTGCCGTCGTTTCTGCAGGATTTCGGCTGCCTGCCGCTCGCCCAGCGCGAGATCCTGCTCGGCACCATCCGCAAGGCGACGTTGCCGCTTCTTGTCCTGGCGGCCGCCATGGGCTCGACCGCGCTCGGCCTGGTGCCGATCCCTATCGCCTTCTTCGCTGCAGCCCTTGCCATGGTCATTTTCCGCATCATTCCGCTGCGCGATGTCTATCGCTCGGTCGACGGGCCGATCCTGGTGATGCTGGCGGCGCTGATCCCGGTCAGCGATTCCTTGCGCACCACTGGCGGAACCGACGTCATTGCCAGCTGGCTCGGCACGGTTGCGACCGGCCTGCCGCCGGCCGGCGCCCTGACGCTGATCCTGCTGGCTGCCATGGCGGTGACGCCGTTTCTCAACAATGCCGCGACCGTGCTGGTGATGGCGCCGATCGCCGCGAGCTTTGCGACCGCGCTCGGCTATCGGCCGGAGGCGTTCCTGATGGCGGTCGCCATCGGCGCCGGCTGCGACTTCCTGACCCCGATCGGCCACCAGTGCAACACGCTGGTCATGGGGCCGGGTGGCTATCGTTTCAGCGACTATCCGCGCCTCGGCCTGCCGCTCTCGATCGTGATCATCATCGTCAGCATCCCGACGCTGATGCTGGTCTGGCCCTTGCGCTAGACGCGCTGAAGCCGGGCCCCCACAAGCGGCACGCGTGCATGCGCGGGTTGCTGGCGCTCGCAGAGAGTGCGTTTAAGGTGTACAAGGGAGCGTGCGGCGCCGATCCGACGCAAGCTTGCAGATCCGAATCGACTGATGGCAAGGAGACGACATGAGCCCCCAGCCCACCGGCCACCTCAGTGGCAACGATCTGATCCTGACGCGCAGGTTTCGCGCGCCGGTCGCCGACGTCTGGCGGAGCGTGACGAAGTCCGAGAACACCGCGCTCTGGTTCGGTCGCTGGGAAGGCGAGGCCGGCCCCGGCAAGACCGTGCGGCTGCAACTGCTCCATGAGAAGGGCCAGCCCTTTGCCAATGTCGCGATCGAGGAGTGCGAGGCGCCACACCGGCTGGTGGTCGCCATGAAGGACGAGTTCGGCGACTGGCGCATGGAGCTGACGTTTACGCAGGCCGGCGACGAGACGGAGCTGCGCCTGGTGCAGCGCCTGAGCGACGCCAAGCTCGCCGGCGATGTCGGACCCGGCTGGGAATACTATCTCGACATGCTGGTCGCTGCGCGTGAGGGCAAGCCGCTGCCGTCCTTCGACGATTATTACCCGGCGCAGAAGGCGCATTATCTGAGCGGCACCTAGCGCCCATCCGGAAAAACCTTCGCGGTCTTGCGTGCCTGATGTTGAGCGGGCGGGTGGGATAGTGCGCCTCGCATGGCGACAACAGTGGCCTCTGCCTATGCGAGAACGGTGACGAGAACTGCGCCCCAGAGCGCCAACAGCACGTTGCCGATGGCATAACCGAGGCCGTAGCCGAGGGTGGGGACCTGGCTTCCGGCTGCTTCCTGCACGGCGGCGAGCGCCGGGGCCGAGGTGCCGGCGCCGCAGCAGGTGCCAGCGAGCACGCCCTCGTTCATGCGGAAGACCCATCGGCCGAGCGCGAGGGCGGCCACGTGCGAGATCACGCAAATCAGCGCGCTGGCGACGACCAGCGCCGGGCCGGACTGCACGAGACCTGCGACGAAACTCGGCCCCGCCGAAATGCCGACGCAGGCGATGAAGGCGCAGAGCCCGACACTATCGAAGAACCACAGCGTTGCCTCCGGCACGAAGCCGAAGGTGCGCCTTGTCGAGCGCAGCCAGCCGGCGACGAGGCCGGCAATCAGCACGCCGACGGCGACGCCGAGGCCGATTTCAAGTGCGCCCAGTTTCAGTGCGGGAATGCCGATCAGGCCGCCGAGAAAAATGAAGACGCCGACGAAAACCATGTCGGTCGCGGTCGTCTCGCGATCGGCGTAGCCGAGCAAGGCGGCGGCATCCTCGACATGGCGCCTTGCGCCGGCGATGGACATCACGTCGCCGCGCCTGACCGTCAGCCCGGGAAAGATCGGGATCTTCTGGCCGGCGCGAAGGATCCCGCGCAGGAAGACGGAGCGCGCTTCAGGCCGCTGGTTCAGCTCCCACAGGCGTCTGCCCGCGACCTCCTTGTTCGTCACCACAACGTCGAGGACCTCGACCGGGATATCGAGCAACTCGCGATCGTCGATCTCGGTGCCGATCCGGTCGGCATATTCGACCAGAAACCCGCGAAGCCCGGCAACGGCAATGACGTCGCCGGCGTAGAGGCGCTCCTTGGGCGCGGGGGTGATGATCTCGCTGCCCCGGCGGATCTGTTCGATATAGGCCTTCTGCCGCTCGGGAACGCGTGCCTCGGCCTCCTGCACGGTGAGGCCGACGAGATTGTCGCCAACGACGAAGGCGCGCGCCTCGATCTCGCGGCGGGCGCTGTTGCCGGTGTCGTTCGGGGTGATGTTGAGCTCGGCTTCGAGTTCGGCGCAGGCCTCCTTCAGGCTGCGGCCGAACATGCGGGGCGCGAGCTGCGACTGCACGAGAATGGCGCTGACGACGCCGACGAGATAGGCGACGGCAAAGCCTGTCGCGATGGCGGATTCGAACTGGCTGGCGGCCTCCGGCGTCGGTGCGGTCTTGCGGAAGGTGTCGATGGCGACGCCGACCGTTGCCGATTCCGTCGCACCGCCGGCAAGCACGCCGGCCGCCGTGCCGAGGTCGAAGCCGAAGAAGATCGACAGCACGATCGCGGTTGCGAGCGCGACCACGCAGAGCGTCACCGTGACGGCGATTTGCGGCAGCGCATCGGCGTTCAGGCTCTGGAAGAACTGTGGCCCGGTGCGATAGCCGATGGCGAAGAGGAAGAGCAGAAAGAACGCCTGCTTGACGTCATTGGAGAGCACGGCGCCGGTCTGGCCGATCAACACGCCGGCGAGCAGGCATCCGGTAACGGCGCCGATCGTGACGCCGGCAATGGTGATCTTGCCGACCGCATAGCCGATGCCGAGCGCCAGGAACAGGGCGAGTTCCGGATGAGCCCGCAGAATGCTGAACGCCTGTTCGACCACGTGACGATCCTTCGATGTTGCGCGCCTGAGGCCGGTGGGCCGCGCGCCGAATGGGGATGGGCATTCTACGGTATGGGTCGGCCGCAGCCCGCGACAGGTTTTCGGTCGCGCGGGAACGCGGTCGACGAAACGAGGCTTTCAAGCGAGGCGAGGGAGGCGCCGCCGCCGGCCACCTCTCGGCGGCCGGCATCGTCGTGCGATCAACTGATCGGAAGACCCTTCGACGCCCGATAGGCCTGAACGTAACCACGCGCCACGGAACGCACGGCACTGCCGATCTGGGTATAGGCATCGTCGTTGAGGTTGGCGAAGGAGACGCGCGCCGACCAGTTCGGAGCATCGAAACCCGAACCGTTCAGGAGAACGATGCCGTAGTCCTCGGCCAGCCGGAAGGGGATGTCGAGCGGGTGGATGTTCTCCTTGACCCAGTCGACCACGTCCTGGCCGACATATTTGCGCAGCCAGAACTCGAAATCGATGATCCCGTAATAGTGGTCGAAATAGATGCCGGGGTTCGATTCTATGCCCATGCCGTCGACCAGATTGCGGAACCGCTTGGTGCAGATCGCGATGCAGGCCTTCTGGTAGAGCTTGTCGACATCCTGCAGTTCGACCAGGCTGAACAGCGACATCATCACCTGCTGCGGCAGCGAGAGGCCGGCGGTGTGGTTGAGCGCCACGTCGCGGCTGTCGGCGACGATGCGGTCGATGAACTTGACGGCGCGGGGCGTCTGCGTCATCGCCTTGTAGCGCTTTTCCAGGACCTTCTGCAGCGGCTCGGGATGCGCCTTGATCATCTTGTCGAAGATGTTGTCCTGGGCAACCGCGATCACGCCCAGCCGCCAGCCGGTGCAACCGAAGTATTTCGAGTAGGAGTAGACGCCGATGGTGTTGTGCGGCAGGTGGCCGAGCAGCGACTGGAAGCCGGGCACGAAGGTGCCGTAGACGTCGTCGGTCAGGATCATCAGATCCGGCCGCTTGGTGTTGACGAAGTTGACCAGGCGCCCGATCGTATCGGGATCGAGTGCGGCGGCAGACGGGTTGCCCGGGTTGACCAGGAACAACGCCTTCACCTTGGGGTCTTCCAGCGCCTTGATGTCTTCGTCAGTGAACTGGAACCGGTCCTCCTGCTCCGCGCTCATATGCACGGTCTTGAGGTCGTAATCCTCCAGTTCCGGCATTTCGAGATAGGGCGTGAAGATCGGCGTGCCGAGCGCGATCGTGTCGCCGGCGTTGAGCAGGCGCGCGTTCTTCAGCGCCTTGAAGATGTAGCACATGGCGGCGGTGCCGCCCTCGACCGGATAGAGGTCGAATTTCGCGTCGGGCCTGAAGCCCGCGCACATCGCCCACATCAGGTATTCGTGGGTGATCCTCTCATTGTGGTAGAGCGCCCGGTCGGGAACGGGGTAGTTGTCGCCGATGATGCTGTCGGTGAGCTCGTGCACGAAGGCGTCCGCGTCGAAGTTGAAGGCGCGGATGGCGTATTCGACGGCATCGGAAAGCGTCTTGGCCGGCAGTTCGCCGTCGTCTTCCTCGTCCCAGTGGGCGGCCATCTGGAGCTGCTTCTTGATCCACTTCTGGAACCGTTGATAGGCGCCGTCGCGCGCCGGCATGCCGGCCACGCCCGCCTTCGGATCAAAGGAGGTGCGCTTGGCCTCGGTGATGGCGAACTGGCCGAGCAGGAAGAACGCTTCACGCGCCCTGGTCGCCGTCCAGTTGGGGTTGCCGCGCCCGGCATTGAGGAATGCCTTGGCGGATTTTTCGGCGTTCGTCCTGGCGAGCTTGATCAGCTCGTCCTTGATCTCGAACGGGCTGAGCTCGGATAGACTGTCGTAGAATTTTCTGTCCAACATGAATCACACTCCCCTAATCGAAGTTGTCTTGTGTCTTTGAACGTTTGTCTCGAACTCATGGCCCGCCTGACGGAGCCAGCATGATGACGATGACCAGGCCGAAGATGGTCAGAAGCGTATTGCCGATGGCATAGGGCATGCCGTAGCCAAGTGCCGGCACCTTGCTCTTGGCAGCCTCCTGGATCATGCCGAGCGCGGCCGTCGTCGTGCGCACGCCGGCACAGGCGCCAAACAGGATCGCCGGATGGAAGCGGAACACGTAGTGGCCGAGCAGCACCGAGGCGATCATCGGTACGGAGGTCGCCACGATGCCCCAGATCAGGAGGGATATGCCGACTTCCTGCAAGCCGGCGACGAAGCCGGGGCCGGCGCCGATGCCGACGACGGCGATGAAGATGTTGAGGCCCAGCGTATTGAGGAGCCAGAGGGCGGGGCTCGGAATGCGGCCGAAGGCAGGGTAGGTGGTGCGCAGCCACCCAAGGACGAGGCCGGCAAGCAGCGCGCCGCCCGAGGTCGAAAGGCCGATGGGTATGCCGCCGATGGTGATCGTCAGGGCGCCGATCATGGCGCCGATGAAGAGACCCCAGCCGAGGAAGGCGATGTCGGTGGTCTCGACCGGGCGATCGGCAAAGCCCAGCGCCTTGATCGCCGCTTCGACATGGGCCTTGGCGCCGCCGATGGTGACGATGTCGCCCCGTTCGACGGTCGTTCCCGGCAGCACCGGGATCTCGACCAGTGAGCGAATGATCTTGCGGGCGTAGACGCCGCGCGCCCAGTCCATGGTGCTGACTTCGGCAAGCGTCTTGCCGGCGAGCGCCTTGCTCGTCACGTAGACGTCGAGCACCTCGGCCTCGGCGTTGAGCAGTTCCTTGTCCTCGACCTCGAGGAGCTTGGAATCGAGGTGTTCGACGAGCAGGGCGCGCCGGCCCGAGAAGGCGACGACGTCGCCCGGCTGCAGCACGGTGTTGCCGTCCGCCTCGATGATCTGGCCGCCGCGACGCACGCGCTCGACGAAGACGCGGATGCCGGGAAGCAGGTTCCTGACCGGCGTTCCCGTGAGCCCGCTTGCCTCGTCGACGCGATAGGCCCTCAGGCCGAAGTCGTGATAGGCGTGGGTGATCCCCGGTTCGCTCGCCACGGTGCCGCCACCGAGCTTTGCCTCATACTCCCGGCAGGCGGCCGGCAGGTCGATGCCGAGCATCTTGGGTCCGAGCTGGGCCAGGATGATGGCCGAGCCGATCGTGCCCCAGATATAGGTGACCGCATAGGCGATCGGGATCTGGTCGGTATAGGTCTTGGCCTGTTCGGGCGTCAGCCCCATCGCGTTGATCTGGTCGCTGGCAACGCCGATCGCCGCCGAAATCGTCTGCGAACCCGCATACATGCCGGCGCCGTAGCCAAGCGGCAGGCCGGCAACGAGCGCGCACAGATAGGGCACGATCAGGCACAGCACGAGGACCGAAAGCGCAAAGAGGATCTGCTTCGGCCCATCCGTGCTCAGGCCGCGAACGAATTGCGGACCGACACCGTAGCCGACGGCAAACAGGAAGAGGAGGAACAGGGTCGACTTCAGGTCGCCCGAAACCTGGATCCCCAGCTGTCCGATGACGACGCCGGCCAGAAGCGTGGCCGTGACATTTCCGAGATTGAACCCGGCGATCTTGATCGGACCGATCAGAAAGCCGATGCCGAGCGCCAGAAAAACGGCGACCGGCGGATAGGTACGCAGGGTATCAACGAAAAAGTCTATCGGATTCACCGTCATCCCCTTCAAGAAACTCGTCGTATTCGGGAGGTACGCGGACAGGCTCGATGCTACGTCGCAGGCGCATTCGTTTCGCTGCCGCGCGATCTCGGGCAAGCTCGGCCCACGTCGTTGCGCGTCTGCTGATGCACGGTCTTTTCATCCGGAAGCACATCACTGATTGTGGCTGTCTTCAAGTACGTAACAGTAACGGACGACGTTACCGGGAGGCGGGCGGCGCACCGCCAGACCGGTCGGCAAGTCCCGCCGTCGTTATCCCTTCGTCGGGCCCACGACGTGCTGCAGCGCTGCGCTTTGCGTCGGCTGCGCACGTCGTTCATTCCGCCGATCGCCTGGACGTAGCGTTCGTCTGTTCACGTAAGGGAAGCTCGAGCCTTTCGTCGTCAGGGTGAGGCGTGCCGGCTCGGCAATGCGGCCCGATAACCGAGCGTCGACATCATCCCGACAAAGGTATTTTAGGCTTGCATGCCGTAATGGTATTACATAACTAAACGACATGAAAATATGCCGCATGTTGATAGGCCCGAGCCGACCCGTCCCGCCGGTTGTCACCTCCGTCGAAGTGTGCGACGAAGGGCGTGATGGTGCTGTGAGCGCGACAATGCGCAAGCGGCTGAAAAGGGAACACGGAGCGGACGACCCAATAGGGGCCGAAACCGTGGCTGCCCCCGCAACTGTGAGCGGAAAGCGCATTCACACCCTGTCACTGGCGTTAAGCCGGGAAGACGTGGATGCGCAGAGACCCGCGAGCCAGGAGACCTGCCATCGAACCGATCAACCACAACGGACGGGGTGTTCCGATGGACAAGAACTGGTTTTTGCGCGACGGCCATCCGTCATCACATCGCTATGCCACATTCTCTCCGGCCCGCTCCGGCGGAGAGCAAGCATGGCGACACCGGCATCCCGACAGCACAAGATAACGGTCTGCACCGATTGCCGCTTCACCGGCGGCCCCTGCCGCCCGGGCGCGGATCTCATCCAGCGGCTGAACCGCAGCATCGCGGCCCTCGGCGCGCCGCTTGACCGGGATTTTTCCATTGCCGGCACAGTCTGCATGGCGGGCTGCACCAGGCCCTGCACCGTCGCCTTCCAGGCCACCGGAAAGGCGACCTATCTTTTCGGCGACATCTCGCCCGATGAGGATATCGACGATCTCGTCTCCTTTGCGACGACCTATGCCGGGCGCGATGACGGCATGACGCGGGCGCGCATTCCGGCAGCGCTGCTCGTCTCAGAAGACAGCGGCGGGCACTTCCAATGAGTGCGCACGGGGGGACGAGCCGATGAGTTGCACCGCAAGAGGGGCCGGCCTTCGGGTTCGCTGCCTGGACTGGGGCCCACGCCCGGACCTGAAGCTCGTCCGCGAGGTGGATTTTGCCATTGCGCCCGGCAGCCGGCTTGCCATTCTCGGCCCGAACGGTGCCGGCAAGACCTCGCTGTTGCGCTGCCTCTATCGCTCGGCCCGGCCGACGGCCGGCGTGGTCGAGGTCGATGGCGTCGACGTCTGGTCGATGACGGCGCGCGAGGCGGCCAGGATCATCGCCGTCGTGCTGCAGGAAATGCCGAGCGATTTTCCCTTCAGCGTGCGTGACGTGGTGATGATGGGCCGCATCCCCAGGCGTGAGGGCATGAGCGGCTGGACTGCCCGTGACCGCGAGACGGTGGCGCATGCGCTCGAGCATCTCGATCTCACCCAGCTTGCCGGGCGGCAATTCTCGACGCTTTCGGGCGGCGAGAAGCAACGCGTGCTGATTGCCCGGGCGCTCGCCCAGGAGCCGCGCGTCATCATCCTCGACGAACCGACCAATCATCTCGACATCCGTCACCAGCTCGAAATCCTCGAGCTGCTGCAGACGCTGCAGCTGACGATCGTCACGACGCTGCACGACATCAACCTGGCTGCCGAATTCGCCACCGACGTGGCGATCCTGACGGAGGGCCGCATGACGGTCTTCGGCGCGCCGGAAGACGTGCTCAACCCGCAGGCGCTTTCCTCCGCCTTCGGCGTCACCGCCACCGCGCACAGCAACGCCGTTACCAACGGCGCGCGTTTTTCCTTTTCACTCGCTCGACAGGAATTGATTTCATGAAGACCTTTTTTGCCGGTTCAGCCCTTTTGCTGCTGACGCTCGCCGCCACGCCGGCGCTCGCCTATCCCGTCACCGTCAAGAGCTGCAATCGCGACGTGACCTTCGATGCAGCACCCAAGCGCGGCGTCTCCAACGACGTCAACCTCACCGAAATGATGCTGGCCCTGAAG
This sequence comes from Hyphomicrobiales bacterium, assembly GCA_900469625.1. Taxonomy (GTDB): domain Bacteria; phylum Pseudomonadota; class Alphaproteobacteria; order Rhizobiales; family Rhizobiaceae; genus Ensifer. The sequence continues at coordinate 145,832 of UBXV01000027.1, read as the reverse complement.
CTGCAGGACCGCATGGTCGGCTATACCGGGGTCTCCGGCTGGAAGACACTGGATGAAAAGCTGCGCGAAGGCGTCAAGGCGCTGCCGGAGCTTTCGGAAAAATACCCGACCAAGGAAGTGCTGCTCAATGCGGATGCCGACTTCTACTTCGCCGGCTGGAACTACGGCATGAAGGTCGGCGGCGAGGTCACGCCGGACACGCTTCAGCCTTTCAAGATCAATGTCTACGAGCTGACGGAATCCTGCATCCACATCATGGCCAAGGGCAAGCCAACGATGGACGACATGTTCGTCGACCTGCTCAATCTCGGCCTGATCTTCGGCGTCGAGGACCAGGCCAAGGCGCTCGTCGACGGCTATCGCCGCGATCTCGACAAGATCACTGCGGATGTGGGTGCGATCGAGCGGCCGACGCGCGTCTTCGTCTATGATTCCGGCGAGGAGAAGCCGTTCACGTCGGGTCGCTTCGGCATACCCACAGCGATGATCGAGGCGGCCGGCGGCGTCAACGTCATGGACGACGTGGAGAAGAGCTGGACCGAGATTTCCTGGGAGCCGGTGATCGACAAGAACCCGGAGGTGGTGGTGATCGTCAACTACGGCGAGGTGACCGCCGAGCAGAAGATCGCCTTCATGAAAAGCAATCCCGCCTTCAAGGCGATCGATGCCGTCAAGAACGACCGCTTCGTGGTGCTCGACTATGTCGAGGCGACGCCCGGCCCGCGCAACATCGATGCCATCGCCCGCCTTGCCAAGGCGTTTCACGGGCAGGCGATGTAAGCGACCGGCTGGCGCAGGATCCCCAAGGTCGGCATCGACCCCGGGGATATCGACCTCGGGGATAACATGCGGGCGTGTGCGATGCGGCTCACGTCCGCCCCCTATCGGCAATCCAGGATCTGGGACGGACTGTGAAGATCACGACCGCCATTCTCGCGGCGCTGCTGTTGTTGTGCCTGACGATCACCGCCGCCGTCTCGCTCGGCTCGGCGCCCATCCCGGTTTCGACCGTCTGGTCGATCATCGCCTCGAAACTGTCTCCCGGCAGCGTCGAGGTCGCCTGGTCGGCGGGGCGCGAAAGCATCGTGTGGGACGTGCGGCTGCCGCGCGTCGTGCTGGCCGGGCTGGTGGGCGCGGGGCTGGCGCTGACCGGCGCCGTGCTGCAGTCCGTCACCCGCAATCCCCTCGCAGACCCGCACCTGCTCGGCGTTTCCTCCGGCGGCGCTCTCGGCGCCATCATAGCGCTGCTGCATACCGGTCTCATCCTCGGCCTTGCCACGGTGCCGCTGTTTGCCTTTGCCGGGGCCCTTGTCGCCACCGCGCTTGTCGCATTGGTGACGCGGGTGCTCGGCAGCAATGCCGACAGGCTGGTGCTGTCGGGCGTGGCCGTCGCCTTTACCCTGACTTCGGTCGGCAACCTTATGATTTTCCTCGGAGATCCCCGTGCGGTGCACACGGTGATCTTCTGGATGCTCGGCGGTCTTGGGCTGGCGCAATGGCCGCACCTCATCTATCCCGCCGCGGTGCTTTGCGCCTGTCTCGGCTATCTGGTGCTTCGGGCGCGGGAGATCAACGCGCTCGCCATGGGCGACGAGACGGCGACGACGCTCGGTATTCCCGTGCGCCGGTTTCGCCTGGTGCTCTTCGTCGTCACTGCACTTCTGACCGGCGTGATGGTGGCGTTTTCGGGCGCGATCGGGTTCGTCGGCCTGATGGTGCCGCATTTCGTCCGGTTGTTTGCCGGCAGCGACAATGTCCGGGTCATCCCGCTTTCGGCCTTTGTCGGCGCCCTGGTGCTGATCTGGGCGGACCTGTTTTCCCGCGTCGTCATGGCGCCCGAGGACATGCCGATCGGCGTCGTCACCGGGCTCGTCGGCGGCATCGCCTTTATTGCCATTCTGAAGCAGCGCAAGGTGGTGTAAGGCAATCGGGATGGACACGGCGCGATTGCCGCCTATCTCATGGGGCATCTCCCCGGCGGCAATCGGATTACTTTAAGACATGAGGAGCGAATGACGTATCACGCTGAGGCCTGCACTCCGGATGAAGTCCTGAAATTCTGGTTCGAGGAATTGTCGCTCGACCACTGGTTCAAGCCGACGCGCGAGCTGGACGAGCATTGCTACCAGCGCTTCCAGGCGTCGCACCTGGCGCTCGCCAGGGAGATCGGCGATATCTGGCGGGCGACGCCGGAAAACCGGCTGGCGGCGATCGTGCTTCTCGATCAGCTGCCGCGCAACATGTACAGGGGCACGCCGCTTGCCTTTGCCACCGACGGCCTGGCGCTCAGGGAGGCCAAGCTCGCCGTCGGCGCCGGTGCCGACATGGCGGTCAAGCCGGAGTGGCGGGCGTTCTTCTACATGCCGTTCGAGCATTCTGAGAACCTAGTCGACCAGACCATGGCGGTGAAGCTCTTCAACGAACTCGGCGATCCCATGTATATCGACTATGCGATCCGGCATCGCGAGGTGATCGAGCAGTTCGGACGCTTTCCGCATCGCAATGCCTTCGTCGGGCGGACGTCGACGGCGGCGGAGCTCGCGTATCTGGCGCAGCCGGGTGCAGGATTCTGACGGTTTCTGAGGGCGCGAAGGCATGTTTTCCCATGCCTTTGCATCTTTCCGCCGTCTTTCGTATTCAAACCGCATTGTGACGACGGCTCCGGCGATTCCGCATCGGGGCCATCTCTGGGCTTTCGAGGGGTTTGAAATTGCATTTCGTGGGAAAGTTGCTCGCCGTTTCCGTCTGCCTGCTGTCGCTGGCCGGTGCCGGCGCCGTCGTGGCGCAAAACGCCCAGCCGGCGCAGACGACGCAACCTGCCGAGACCCCCGCAAAGGCACCGGCCCAGGCCGGCAATCAGCCCGCGCAAGGCAATGCCCAGCCCGCTCAGAACGCGCAACCGGCCGCCGACAACAAGGGTCAGCCCGCGACCGCCGCAGGGCAACCGGCGCAAACGCCTGCGACACCGGCGCAGCCGAGCGATGCGGTCAGTGCGGCCGAAGCCGGGCAGAGCCAGACCGCCGAGCAGCTTGCCACGGCTGCCAAGGAACTGAAGCGCCTGAAGGACCTGATCGCCAAGGCCAGCGACGACGATACCCTGCTTGCCGGATACAAGGTCGAGGTCGATGCCGTTGCCAAGCAGATCATCGCGACCTCGATCGCCACGCGTCCGCGGCTCGACGAGATCAAGGCGCGGCTCACCGAACTCGGCGATCCGCCGGGCGAGGGACAACCGCCCGAGGCCGACATCGTCACATCGGAACGCAAGCGGCTCCTGGCCGAGCGCGGCGAGATCAATGCGCTGACGGGCGAGGCTGAAAATCTGTCGGTCCAGGCGACCAAGCTGTCGAACGCGATCACGGCGACGCGGCGCGCGCTGTTTTCCAACACCTTGCTCAAGAATACCGACGTCTCGATCGAAATGTTCGACGAGGCTCTGTCGGCGACGATCAACGAGACCAAGGTCTTGTCGCGCAGCACGACGAGCTGGCTGACATTCGTGTGGAACTACAAGCGTATCCCGCTTCTGACTGCGCTGTTCCTGTCGATCTGCGCAGCCCTCATCTTCCTTGTCGGCAGCAATCGGCTGTTTTCACCCTATATCCATCACGACAAGTCCGATGAGGAGCCGAGCTATATGAGGCGCCTGTCGGTCGCCTTCTGGTCGACGCTCATTCCGACCCTGTCGACCGCTGCCTTTGCCGTCTCGAGCTTCCTGTTCCTGCGCAGTTTCAACGTGCTGCGCTCCGACATCACGCCGATCATCGCGATCGCGCTTGCGGTGACGGTCGTCGGGTTCTTCGTCACGACGCTTGCCAATGCGGTGTTGTCGCCGAAGGATTCGCGCTGGCGGCTGGTGCGGGTGTCCGATCGCGGCGCCAATGTCCTCCTGATCACCATCTTCGCCATGGCGCTGGTCAACGGGCTCGACTACATGTTCGGCGGCATCAGCGAGGCGCTCGGCTCGCCGGTGGTGCTGACCGTCGTCAAGAGCTTCATCGCCTCCGTCGTCATCGGTCTTATCATCATCGCTTCGGCCTGGATCAAGCCGACACTGAAGCGTGACGAGCCGTTCGACGCGCCGGGGCATCCCTGGCCGCGCATCGTCTCGATCATCCTGGTGCTGACGGGGGCTTCGCTGATCATCGCGGCCGCCACCGGCTATGTCGGCCTGTCGCGCTTTATCGCCACCCAGATCATCATCACCGGCGCGATCCTGGTGATGATGTATATCGGCTTCCTCACCGGCAAGGCGGTCTCGCGCCAGGGCGCCTTTGCCGAAACCGCGGCCGGGCGCTATCTCGAGCGCCGCTTCAAGCTCGAGCAGGTCGGGCTCGACCAGGTGGGGCTGGCCGCCGGGCTCGGCATCTATGCGCTCGTCGCCCTTTTCTTCATACCGCTGATCCTCCTGCAGTGGGGCTTCCAGGTCGCAGACATCGAATCCTGGACCTATCGCGCCGTCACCGAGATCAAGATCGGCACCATTACCATCTCGCTCATGGGCATCATGGCGGGCGTGCTGTTCTTCGCGCTTGGCTATGTCGTCACCCGCTGGGTGCAGCGCTGGATCGACGGCAACATCATGGCGCGCAGCCGGGTGGATGCCGGCGTCAGGAACTCGATCCGCACCGGCATCGGCTATGTCGGCGTCGGGCTTGCGGGCCTCATCGGCCTGTCGGCGGCCGGCATCGATCTTTCCAACCTTGCGCTGGTCGCCGGTGCTCTCTCGCTCGGCGTCGGTTTCGGCCTGCAGAACATCGTCTCGAATTTCGTCTCGGGCCTCATCCTGCTGGTCGAGCGCCCGTTCAAGGTCGGCGACTGGATCGTCAGCGGCACGACGGAAGGCTTCGTCAAGCGCATCTCCGTGCGCGCCACAGAGATCGAGACCTTCCAGCACCAGTCGATCATGATGCCGAACTCGCTGCTGATCAACGCGTCGGTCGGCAACTGGACGCACCGAAACAAGCTCGGCCGCTCCGAGATCGCCATCACCGTCACCTATGCCAGCGAGCCGCGCCGGATCATGGATCTGCTCGCCGAAATCGCCGGCGCGCACCCGATGGTGCTGAAGAACCCGTCGCCAACCGTCGGCTTCACCGCCTTCGGCGAGGACCGCATGACCTTCGAACTCCGGATCTACGTGGCCGACGTGCTGACGGGCGGCGGCGTGCGCAACGACCTGCGTGTCGCAATCTACGAGCGCTTCCGTGATGAGGGGATCGGTGCGCCGTTCCCGGTGAAGATCGAGGACGTTCCGATCGAAAGCCAGACCGGTATCGAGAGCCACGAACCCGAAGCGGTCGGCGAGCCCAAGGGCGCCACGTCCGCCGACGAGAAGGCTGCCGCCTCGAAAAAGGAAGCGGCTTCGGCAGCGCCGCTCGACGAAGACAGCGAGGCGGAAGGCAGCAAGCGCCGCGCCTCCAGCCGCCGCTCGAACCCCAACCGCTGATAAACGGAGCGTTCAGCCGCTATTCAGCCTGCCCGAGATAAAAAGCATGCAATTCTTCTTTTGACGGTCTAGGCTGTCAGGGGCTGAAGAGGTGGCAGGAGCCATCGTCGCTGATCCGACGGGGCGGCCTGCTGTGCAAAAGGGCGGCGCTGCATGCGTCGATGGGCGATGAAGACATTTGTGATTGCTTTGCTTTCCGGCGTGCTGGCGGCAGGGGCGGTTTCGGCCGCGACCGTCACGAACAAGGATGGCGAGACCGCTGTTCTGGTTGTCGTCGAGGGCGAAAGCCGCATGGAAGTGGCGATCGGTTCGGGTGCAACCGAGATGATCTGCCCCAGCGGATGCTTCGTGACCACGCCGAGCGGCGATCGCATCGGCCTGCAGGGCGACGAGAATGTCGAGATCGTCAACGGTTCGGCGATCGTCAAGTAAGCGCATACTCTTCAACGGATTTCAGAACGGCGTCGGGGGCAACCGGCGCCGTTTTCCGTTTCGCGCCTTGTCTTGCAATGCCTAGGCCGAATGGGCGAGGGCGCGCTAATTCCATTTGGCGATTGAATGAAACGAGGCGAACGCCCGTTATTGCCTGTAGGCACGCGGGCCCGGATCTTGTCTCAGGATCGCAGCCCCGGCCGCAGACCGGCCGCATTGACAGGGGGCGAATTGGATCGCACGCTCCTGGTGATCTGCCGATGTGCAGCGGCGGGGCAGGCGACTTTCATGGGGGGCATGGGTGCCATGTCCCCGGGGGGGTATGACATGCATTGCCTTCGCATGGTCATCACGATCGTCCTGATGCTGATCTCATCGCAGGCGCTTGCCGCCAAGCGGGTCGCTCTGGTCATCGGCAATTCCGCCTATCAGCATGTGCCGATGCTGCCCAATCCCGACAACGACGCCGGCGACATGGCCGCCAAGCTGAAGGCGCTCGGCTTCGAGGTCGTCGTCGGGCGCGACCTCGACCTTTCCGGCGTGCGCCGCACGGTTCGCGATTTCGTCGGCAAGCTCGACGGCGCAGACCTTGCATTGTTCTATTATGCCGGCCACGGCCTGCAGGTGAATGGCGAGAACTATATCGCCCCCGTCGACGCCAGGCTCACCTCCTATATCGACCTCGAATTCGAGGCGGTGCCGATGAACCTCGTGCTTTCGGCGATGGAGCGCGAGACGCGGGTCAACCTGGTCTTCCTCGATGCCTGCCGCGACAATCCGCTGGCGGTCAACCTGGCCCGCTCGATGGGTACGCGCTCGAGCTCGATCGGCCGGGGGCTTGCCAAGGTCGGCACCGGCGTCGGCTCGCTGATCGCCTTTGCCACCCAGCCCGGCAATGTCGCGCTCGATGGCGCCGGGCGCAACTCGCCCTTCACCGCCGCTCTTTTGCGACACCTCGGCAAGCCCGGCCGGGACATCACCCGCGAACTGACCGACGTGCGCCGCGACGTGCTGGAGGCGACCGATGGCAAGCAGGTGCCCTGGGACAGCTCGTCGCTGACCGGGGAAGTGGTGCTGAACCCGGCCACAGCGCCGCTGGCGGCCACGGCCGGCAGCGCCGGGAGCGGCGGTGCGGCCGAGCTTGCCTATTGGGAGACGATCAAGGAGGCGAGCGACCGCGATCTCTTCGATGCCTATCTACAGCAATATCCCGATGGCGCCTTTGCTTCGCTGGCAAGGGCGAAGATCCGGATCATCGAGCGCGCGGCCGGCGGCGAGGCTGCCGCTGCGCTGCAGGGCGCGATGAAGCTGCAGCCGCAGGCCGGGCAGCCGGATGAGCTGGCCGCGCTGACGCCACCACCGCAAGCCGCTGCCACGGCGCTTCAGGCCGTCGAGCCGGACCGCGAACTGGTGCGCTCCGTGCAGAAGGAACTCAATCGGATCGGCTGCCGCGCCGGCAGCGAAGACGGGCTATGGGGGCTCGGCAGTCGCCGGGCGCTGGAGCAGTTTTCCAAACTCACCAAGGTCGAGCTTGCCGCGCTCGAGCCGACCGGCGATGTGCTGGAACGATTGCGGGCGCACAAGACGCGGATCTGTCCACTCGTCTGCATGCAAAGCCAGCAACTGAAGGGCGGCCGTTGCGTCGACATCAAGCGCGAGGCCAAGCTGCCGGAACCGTCGAAGGCGCGCAGCACCGACGAGATGCCCGCCAGAAAACCGCCTTCCAACACCATCACGGCGCCCGATGACGCCAAGAAGAAGAGCTATGCCAATTGCCCGGCGAGCGCCCAGATGGCCGCGCGCGAGACGCTCGCCCGGCGCTCTGGCCGGGGCCGCACGTCGATGAGCGCCATGCATACCTGCGGCCGCACCTTTGCCTGCACCAGGGCAGCACGCGGACAGCCTTGGGATTGCAACTGGCGATAGCCGCATTTCGGGGCTTGATTTTGTCGTCGCAATGGCAACGATCCGGCGACCGTCAAACGCCGGATGTCGCCAGAGGATGCGCCCCATGAAACTGCAGTTGATCCGCAACGCCACCCTGAAGCTCGACTATGCCGGTCGGACCGTGCTGATCGATCCTTATCTCGCGCCAAAACACAGCCTGCCGTCCTTTGCCAACCGGTCGGAAAACCCGATGGTCGACCTTCCCGTTGCGATCGAACAGATCCTCGCCGGCGTCGAAATGGTGATCGTCTCGCATCTGCATTCCGACCATTTCGACGACGTCGCCAAGCAGCGCCTGCCGAAAGACCTGCCGATCTTCTGTCAGCCGGGCGACGAAGGCGAGATCCGCGCCGCGGGCTTTACCGATGTCACGCCGCTCGTCGATCGCGCCACATGGCAGGGGCTGACGCTGACCCGGCGCGAAGGCAGCCACGGTCTTGGACCCGTTGTCGAACTGATGGGCCAAGTGATGGGCTTCACGCTCGAGGCCGAAGGCGAACCGTCGATCTATTGGACCGGGGACACTGTCCTTTATCCGCCGGTTGCAGATGCGATCGCGCAGACGAAGCCCGACATCATCGTCACCCATTCCTGCGGCGCGCGCTGGGATGGCGACCTGATCGTGATGGATGCCGAACAGACAGTTGCCGTCTGCGAGCAATCCGGCGATGCGGTGGTGATCGCCACCCACATGGAGGCGCTCGACCACGCAACGATCAGCCGGCAGGACCTGAGCGCCGCCGCAAAGGCGCGGGGGATCTCGGCGTCGAAGCTGCGGATTCCCGCCGATGGCGAGACACTCGCACTCGACTGACCGGCCCCTCAGTACTGGTCGTGGCGGCGCACCCATTCCATCGGGTAGGCCAGGTCGTGCTCATCGCGCCCCTTGGGCACGAGATCGAGGTAATGATAGGCGCCGTTCACCATCTCCACACCGCGCGAGTAGCAGGAGTAGGTGTGGAACACCTCGTTCTCGTCGTTCCTGAAGAACACGCTGATGCCGACCTGTTCCGAGACGGTGCTCGGCTGGATCCTGTAATTGTAAAATGCCTCGCCCTTGGCGAGCTGTTCGGGCGTACGTGAGACCTGAAAGTCGAAATTGAAGTCGCTTTCGAAGGACGACACCCAGGGAAAGCGCCAGCCCATGCGCTTTCTGTAGGCCTCGATCTGGGCGAACGGTGCGCGCGATACGGCCGTGAAGGTGACGTCGCGATGATTGAGATGGACCGGGATGCCGTCGAAATTGTCGGCCCAGAACGAACAGTGCTTGCAGCCTTCCTGCCAGTCCGGAGCCAGCATGAAGTGATAGACGATCAGTTGCGAGCGCCCGGCAAAGAGATCGGCGAGCGACAGGGCGCCGGCCGGCCCTTCGAAGCGGTAGGATTTCTCCACCCGTTCCCACGGCATCGCCATGCGGCGGCGCGTCAGGGCCTCCCTTTGCCGGGAGAATTCCTTTTCGGCGGCAAGCAGCTCGAGGCGGGCCTTCAGCCACGCATCAGGTGAAACGATTTCGTTCTGCATGGGTCTATTCCCTTGTGTCGAATGTTCTGGGGCATGGCCGTCGAGCGTCACGGTTGCTGCTCCACATCTTGCGAGGAGCCGAGCAGTCTCAGCCAGGGCGCGAGATGGAAGACGCACATCAGGGCGTACATTGCCGTCATTCCCGTCAGCGGGGAGGCGGCCGAGGTGCTGCAGAGCATGTCCGCTGCGTCGGCAGGCAGGAAGGCGGTGAAGAGCGCCATGATCGCGAAGATCGGGCCGGCAAGCAGTGAGAGCCGATCAGCCATGACCGGCATGATCGGCCTTCTGGCTCGATCGATCGTTGCGGTTCTTTGCGTCGTCATTTTCGGCTATCCATTCCTTGGCTGGTCTGGCGGCTGGTCTGGCGCGGTCGCTGCCGATCCGCAGATACAGTTAGCGCCGGTTGCTCGCGGGACGGGAGTTACAAGTTTGGCGGGATTGTCATGGATTCGCTGATCACGGCTGCGGCGCGGGCGCTTGCGGCAGGCGATCTGCTCGGCGCGCTGAAGCGTGTGGCGCTGCGCGACGACCCGGCGGCGCTGGCGCTGCGCGGCATCGCGATGGCGCAACTCGGCGACTATGTGCGCGCAAAAGCCCTTCTGAAGACTGCCGCGCGCGCCTTTGGCCCGCGCGAAGCGGTTGCGCGGGCGCGGTGTGTCGTCGCCGAAGCCGAGATTGCCCTCGTCTCGCGCGATCTCGGCTTTCCGGAAAAGGCGCTGGAGACGGCGCGCGCCACGCTCGAGGCCCATCAAGACCGCGTCAACGCCGCGCATGCCCGCCATCTCCAGGTCCGTCGCCTGGTGCTGGTCGGCCGCCTCGATGAGGCGGAGAAGGCGCTTTCAGGTCTCGACCCGACGGCGTTTTCGCCGGCGCATCGGGCCGCTCACGCCCTTATCGTTGCGGGTATTGCCATGCGCCGCCTGCGCACACAGCAGGCACGCGAGGCGCTGGCCAAGGCTCGCGAGGCTGCGCGCGAGGCCAAGATTGGCGCACTCGATGCGGAAGTGGAGGAGGCATCGGCCTTTCTGGCGACGCCGGCTGCGCGCCTTGTTGCGCGCGGCGAGCAGCGAGTTCTGCTGCTGGCGGAGGTCGAGGCGTTGCTGGCGTCGGGCGCTCTCGTCGTCGATGCGTGCCGCCACGGCGTGCGGGCTGGCGACAGGGTGGTGTCGCTTGCAAGCCGGCCGGTCCTGTTTGCGCTGGCGAGAACGCTTGGCGAGGCCTGGCCGGATGATGTGTCGCGAGGGACGCTTCTTGCCCGCGCCTTTGGAGCGCGCCATGCCGATGAGACGCACCGGGCGCGGCTGCGCGTCGAGATCGGGCGGCTGCGGGCAGAACTGCGCGATCTCGCAGAGATACGCGCAACGACGCGGGGTTTCGTCCTGGTGCCGATCGGTGCCGCCGATGTCGCGGTCATGACGCCGCCGGAGGAGGGGCAGCATGGCGCCGTGCTCGCCCTGCTTGCCGACGGCGAGGCATGGGCGAGTTCGGCGCTGGCAATCGCGCTGGGCGCGAGCCCGCGCACCGTTCTGCGAGCGCTGGATGCGCTGTCGGCCGCAGGCAAGGTGCTGCCGGTCGGACAGGGGCGCGCGCGCCGTTGGATGACGCCGCCGATGCCCGGTTTCCCGACAGTGTTGTTACTCCCCGGTCCGCTGCCGAGCGATTAGAGTGCATGGCTCGGGCCGGCGCTCGCGTCGGTGCCGCGCGTCAATTCCCAATGCCAGTCGGTATGCAGGAGAATGAAACGATGAAACGCAGGACGGCCGAAATCATCCGCGAATACGGGCCCTTTCCCGGAGCCGACCAGGTGCATGGCGTGACCTTCGACGGCCGCCACGTCTGGTTTGCCACGGGCGACAGGCTGAACGCGCTCGACCCCGAGAGCGGCGAGACGGTGCGCTCGATTGACGTTGCAGCCCATGCGGGCACGGCCTTCGATGGGCAGCACCTCTACCAGATCGCCGAGGATCGCATCCGCAAGATCGATCCGAAGACCGGGCAGGTCCTTTCGACGATCCCGGCGCCCGGGCACGGCGGCGATTCAGGCCTTGCCTGGGCCGAAGGCACGCTCTGGGTCGGGCAGCATCGCGGGCGAAAGATCCATCAGATCGATCCCGAAACCGGCGCGATCCTGCGCACGATCGAATCCAACCGCGTCGTCACCGGCGTCACCTGGGTCGACGGCGATCTCTGGCATGGCACCTGGGAAGGCGACGACAGCGACATCAGGCGGATCGACCCCGGGACCGGCGCGGTGCTGGAGCGCCTCGACATGCCGGCGGGCACGGGCGTATCGGGACTGGAGGCGGATGGCGGCGACCGCTTCTTCTGCGGCGGCGGCCCAAGCGGCAAGGTGAGGGCCATCCGCCGGCCGCGACGGAACGGCTGAGCCTTTTGGCCCCGCGATCGGTGGCGGTACAGTCGAGATCCGCGTGCGCCCATCCACGCCGCCACGCGATGCCTAACGCTGCTCGACCGGACCCGGCTGGCCCGGTACGTCGATCGCACATTAAATCGGACGGCCGCACGAGTGTCTCAGCCACCAGCCTTTCCGATGCCACTTGCGATGACGTGTCGTCGTTTCCATCTGCAATGCAAGGGTGAAATCTGCCGCTGAACCGGCCCTTGGTGGCTACGGCGCGCGCACGACCCTGGCACGTCTCACCCGGGGTGAGGCAGGAGAGGTGGCATGGACAGGGCGTTGCGATCGCTCATTTACGGTCTCTGGATCGTCGGCATCGTCGGAATGGCGACCGCCATAGGGATCTTTTCAGGCTGGGAAGCCGGCGGTTGGACGGGCGCGGCCACAGGGGACGTCATCGGCTTTGGGAGCGGCGCGCTGCTCTCACAGGCGCCCTCCTTGTTCTTCGACCTTTTGTACGGATTTCTGGCGTTTCTGGCCGATTGAGGCAGCCTGTCTCCACGCTCACGGGATGGCGAAGATGCTGATCTCGTTGGTGATGCCGCGCAGCGTCACGTTGTGGGTCATCGGATTAAGGCCGCGTTCGCTGAGCAGGCCGGCCGTGGCCGGATCCTGCAGCACGGCGCCGGTGGCGAAGATTTCGTGAGCGGTCGCAAGGTGCTGGACGCGCGAGGCGATGTTGACCGTCTGGCCGAAGTAATCCTGCCGCTCGTTGAGGCTGACGGCGATGCAGGGGCCCTCGTGAATCCCGATCTTCAACAGCAGATCCTCGCTGCTGCGCTCGTGGTTGAGCTTGCGCATGGCGTCACGCATCCGCATGGCGGCGGCAATGGCGCGGTCGGGCGTCGGGAAGGTGGCCATCACGGCGTCGCCGATGGTCTTGACCACGGCGCCGGCCTCGGCGGCAACGATCTCGTTGAGCACGCTGAAATGGGTTTTCACCAGGTCGAAGGCGGCAAGGTCGCCGACGCGCTCGTAAAGCTCGGTCGAGCCGCGCAGGTCGGTGAACAGAAATGTCAGGCTGGTGATCTTCAGCCGCTGGTCGACGTCGATCGTGTCGGTGCGATAGATGTCGCGGAAGGTTTGGTTGGACAAGAGCCGCTTGGCCGTCAGAAACGGACGCCGGCGGCCGAGCAGCGCGTGCAGTGCCTCGCCGGCGACGCAGACGCTCGGGAGCGTGCGCACTTCCGCGTGGTTTTCCACCAGGATGCGCAGCGGTCCTGGCTGCAGGCTGATGGTTTCGTTATGACGATGCGTGCGGTCGAACACCAGGGACAGGTTCCGTCGTTCCTTGGTCGGCTCTCCCGATACGTCGATGAACTGAGCGGCATGGGTCACCGGCTCGAAGACGATGACGAATTCGGCGGGAAGCTGCAACGCGATGACGGCCTTGTCGCCGGGCGGCAGTTCGAGCGTCTCCAGAAGGAATTCTTCGACCATCTGTTCATAATCATCGTCCGGCAGGTCGACGCCGGAGCCCCAGTAGATCTGGCGGAAATATTCGGCGGCCGACAGCTCGTGCGGATTGTGCGCCTCGATGTGGCGGACGCGCGGACTGACGGTGAATGTCACCTCGATCATCTCGTCCAGCGTCGGCTCGTAGCCAGCCGCGCAGAGCGCGCAGGTATAGGCCTCGCTCTGCACGGTCTTCAGCGACGTGTTGGCATCGAGAACGCCGCCGCAACCTGGACACAGAACATTCCACGACAGCTCGAACAGGCCGAGGCGGGAGGCATGCAGGAAGCCGGCGATCGTCCTTTCCTCGTCGATACCGTGCGCGGCGGCAAAGGCGAGCGCGTTGATACGGCCGAGCTTGTGGTCCGGCGCATCGCGCACGTGGCGCTCCAACGCATCGGCGAAGGCGGGGGCCGCGGACTGCCGCAGCACGTCGAAGAGGGCCTGAGTTTCACTCATGCCGCCATCATATACCGAAACCGTCCTGCGGTCAGGGAATTGTCGAGAGGCGATCGTTTCGCCGGCATGCAACCGGGAAGGATCCTGGTACATTGGCGAGCAAGGAAGACGTCCGGCCCGAAGACCGGACGTCAAAGTCTGAGGTCAATCGCCGCCGCCGGCGCCGCGCAGTTGCGCTTCGATCTTGGTCAGATTGAAGGAGCCGGGCGACTGGCTTGGCGGGTAATCCTTCATCGACAACAGGAACTTGGCCGCCAGCCCCTGGATCGGCACGAGCACGTATGCGCGGTCGAGGAACCAGTCGTTATAGGTGTTGGAGTTGTGCTGCGCCTTTTCGAACGGGTCACGGCGCAGGTGGAATAGAAGCGGTACGCGCAGTTCGGTGAAGGGCTCACGCCAGACGCCGAAGGCCTCGCCGCGGTTTTCCAGGAACACGACCTTCCAGTCGTCGTAGCGGGCCGCCACGACCTGGCCATCGTCGTTCACATACCAAAATTCGTGGCGTGGCGAATCCTTGGTCTTGCCTTCCAGATAGTCGAGCAGGTTGTAGCCGTCGATGTGGTTCTTGTAGTTGCGGCCATTGAGTTCGACGCCGGTCAGAAGCTTTTCCTTGACGTCGGGCGCGCCGGCGATGGCTGCGAAGGTCGGCAGCCAGTCCTCGTGGGCGACGATGCCGTTCAGCGTCTTTCCGGCCGGGAAGTGTCCGGGCCAGCGCACGAATGCCGGCACGCGATAGGCGCCTTCCCAGTTGGAGTTCTTCTCGCTTCTGAACGGCGTCGTTCCGGCATCGGGCCAGGTGTTGTAATGCGGCCCGTTGTCGGTCGAATACATGACCACGGTGTTTTCGGTGAGGCCGAGATCGTCAAGCAGCTTCAGGAGGTCGCCGACCATCATGTCGTGCTCGACCATGCCGTCATGGTATTCGTCGCCGCTCGGGCCCGAAATGCCGGTGTTGGAATCCTTCACATGGGTGCGGAAATGCATGCGCGTAGCGTTCCACCACACGAAGAACGGCTTCTTGGCCTGGTTCTGCCGGTTGATGAAATCCTTGGCGGCATCCAGCGTTTCCTGATCGACCGTCTCCATGCGCTTGCGCGTCAGCGGGCCCGTGTCCTCGATCTTGCCGTCGGCCGATGCCTTGATGACGCCGCGGGGGCCGAATTTCTTTCGGAATTCCGGATCCTTCGGATAGTCGCGGTTCTCTGGTTCTTCCTCGGCATTGAGGTGGTACAGGTTGCCGAAGAACTCATCGAAACCATGCTGCGTCGGCAGATGCTCGTCGCGGTCGCCCTGGTGGTTCTTGCCGAACTGGCCGGTGGCATAGCCCTGGCTCTTCAGCACGGTCGCCATGGTCACGTCGGTCTTCTGCCAGCCTTCCTTGGCTCCCGGCAGGCCGACCTTGGTCATGCCGCTGCGCACCGGTACGCTGCCGCCGATGAAGGCCGCGCGGCCTGCCGTGCAGCTCTGCTGGGCGTAGTAGTCGGTGAAGGCGAGACCTTCCTGGGCGATGCGGTCGATGTTGGGTGTCATGTAGCCCATCATGCCGCGGTTGTTGTGGCTGATGTTCCAGGTACCGATGTCGTCGCCCCAGATTACCAGAATATTGGGCTGGGCGGCCGAACCTGACGTGCTCTGCTGGGCACTTGCGGGTTTGACGACGGTTGTCGAAACCATTGCGGTTGCCGCCGCCGCAAGAGCGGTGCCACCCAGGAGCACGCTGCGCCGGCTGAGCCCGTTCCTCTGCAGTTCTGAACTGTTCTCGATGTCTTCCTGCGGTGTCTGAGGGGCAATATCGTCTCTCATCGGGCTCTCCTCTTGGAATGACGTCGGTGATGTGCTCGGCACTTGCGGCCTTTCTCATCGCCTGTTCACGCCAGTTGCGAAAAAATGCGTGCCGTGATCCCCCGCGCGGGACGCCGCGCAAGGGCGGCCCTGTGATGCCACCTGATATCGCCGGCCATTTTCGTGCATTTCCGCGGCAAGGATAGTTGGACCAAGGGCCAACTAGGCAAATGCCGGTCATTCGCACTGGCACGGCCGCTGGGACGCCGCCGCCTGGGCGCCCGGCGCAGGCCATGGGGTTCGAATTTGGCGGGAAACCATTATTCTAATTGAGTTATTCTGAATGCAATCACATAGTGTCCGACATGGGGATTGGGTCGCAAGACGTTGGCAGCCCGATTCCGCAGTATCGCCGCATTCATTGAAAGCTCGCCCGACGCCGAACCCGTCCCCCCGCATTGAACAAGGTGCCTCGACCGCATGCGACTTCGATTTCGATGCCGATTTTTGATCGCAGCGCTTCTGTTGCTCCTGTCTGCGCCGGCGTTGGCGATGGCGGCTTCGCCACAGCGCGTGTTGGTCGTCTATGAAAACGAAAGCACTCTTGCCGCGGTCGTCGAAATCGCAGCCGGCTTGCGCGAGAAGCTGGAGGCGGCTGCACCGGGGCATATCGAGTTCTACACCGAGCATCTCGACATCACCCGCTTTGCGTCCGCCGATCGCCGCCAGTGGCTTGCCGACGATCTGGAGGCGAAATACCGGGGCGTGCGCCTCGATGTCGTGCTTGCCGTCGGTCCAGGGGCCCTGCGCTTCGTGCTGGAGCGGCGCGACCGGCTGGCAAAGGGCGTGCCCGTCGTCTTCGGAGCAATCAGGGATCTGTCTGCTTTTCAACCGCTGCCGGCGGATGTGAAGGGCATCGTCAGCCATTTTGACGTCAGCAAGACATTGCAACTGGCAAGGCAGCTGCAGCCCCGAGCGAAGAGGGCGGTCGTGCTGTCGGGCTCCTCCGGTTTCGACCGCAGCTGGGAGGCAACCGTTCGCGCTTCGCTTGGCGATCGCCACGCGGGTTTCGACATCGATTATATGTCGGGTCTCTCGCTCGAGGGCTTCAAGAAGGCTGCGGCGGCTTTGCCCCGCGAGGCTGTTCTGTTGATACTGACCGTCTTCGAGGACAAGGATGGCCAGCGATTTGTGCCGCGAGACGCGGCTGAGGCGATTGCCGGCGTCGCCAGCGTCCCGGCCTACACCGTCTATAGTTCCTATTTCGGCGCCAATGTGCTCGCCGGCCACGTCGGGCCGTTTCAAATGATCGGCAGCCAGATGGGCGACCTTGCGCTGGAGGTGCTGCGGGGCGACATGACCGCGCCGCAGACGAGTGTCACGCGAGAAGCCGATCTGGTGGATTGGCGCCAGGTTCAGCGCTGGGGCATCGATCGCAACTTGATCCCGGCGCAAACGCAGATCCTCAACTACGAGCCGACCCCCTGGGAGCGCTTTCGCCTGCCGATCCTGCTTGCGCTGTCGGTGATCGCCGCACAGACCCTGACGATCGGTGCCCTGCTGATCCAGAACAGGCGCAGCCGACGGCTCGAGGAGGATCTGGCGACCGAGCGGCTCGAGCTTGCTCATCTCGCCCGCCGATCGCAACTTGGCGAACTCTCCGGTGCGCTCGCTCACGAACTGGCGCAGCCGCTCACTTCGATCCTTGCCAATGCCGAGGTCGGCCGTCGACTGGCGGACGCCGAGACCGACGACCGGTCCGAGATCAAGGACATCTTCGACGATATCATCGCCGACGACAAACGCGCCGCGTCGGTGATTGCTCAACTGCGCAGCATGATGATGAAGGGCGACGTCGCCCTCGATGTGCTCGACCTCAACGAGGCGGTCCGCGCCACCGTGACGCTTGCGCATGCCGAGCTCATGTCGAGGCGAACGGACGTGACCGTGGTCGAGGCGCCGGGCGACGTGGCGGTCAAGGCAAACTTGGTGCAATTGCAGCAGGTCATCCTCAATCTTCTCCTGAACGCGGCCGATGCCATGGAGACGATGCCGCCGAAGCAGCGGAAGGTTGAAATCAGCGTGCGCAAGCGCGAAGATGGTTTTCGGGAGCTGGCCGTCGCCGATGCGGGGCCGGGCATTCCGCCAGCGATGCGGGCCGACGTGTTCAAGCCGTTCGTGACCACGAAAAAATCGGGGCTCGGCCTTGGGCTTGCGATCTGCCGGACGATCATCGAGGCGCAGGGCGGGAAGCTGATCTTCGACGATGGCGTCACGCGCGGGGCGCGTGCCGTCGTCACGCTGCCCCCGGCTTAGAGGTGGAGAATGAGCGAGAGCGCCGCAACCATATTCCTGCTGGATGACGACGAGCTGGTGCTGCGTTCGCTGAAACGCCTTCTTGAGGCTTCGGGCTATCATGTGCGGACCTTTCAAAGTGCCGAAACCATGCTGGGCTGCAACGAGCTCGGTGCGGCCGACTGCTGTATCCTCGATCTGGGACTGCCCGGGATCGACGGCTTTGCCGCGCAAGAGGCGCTCAATGCGGCGGCGGGGGTGCAGTCCATCATTTTTCTCACCGGGCGCGGCGATATCCCGGCCAGCGTCAAGGCGATGAAGGCAGGCGCTGTCGACTTCCTGACGAAGCCCGTCGATGCAGAGGCGTTGCTTTCGGCTGTCGAAGTGGCGCTGTCACGCACCCGGCTCGAGCATGCGCGCGAACGCCAGCGGCTGTCGCTGCAGCGCCGTGTGGCGGGCCTGACCCCGAGGGAGGCGCAGGTGATGGACCTCGTCGTCGCCGGCAAGCTCAACAAGCAGATCGCCGCCGATCTCGGCACGGTGGAAAAGACGGTCAAGGTCCATCGCGGCCGGATGATGACGAAGATGGGCGTCAGAACCGTTGCCGATCTCGTCCGCCTTGTCGCGGCAGCACCCGGGGTGATGGACCCGGGTCCAACACCCGGCCTATTGGACCCAGGTCCAACTACGTTTGCGCCAGGCGATGCTGTAAGAATGCTGGATGAGTGAGGAAAAGTCCGCCATCGCCATCGTGGACGACGACGACCTGGTTCGTCGCGCTCTGTGTCGACTTGTCGTCTCGCTCTCCTATCGCGCCCTGGCCTTCGAGTCGGGCGAGGCGTTCCTGAAGGCCGTCGAGTGCGACGTGCCGTTCTGTGCGCTGGTCGACCTGCATATGCCCGACATGAACGGTCTTGAGGTGCTGGCCGCATTGCGCGCCCACCACACGTCCCTTCCGGCCGTGATCATCACCGGATCGGACGACGAGCGCATGCGCCAGCGCTGCCTTACCGCCGGTGCTGCGGCCTTTCTCAGGAAACCGCTGTCGCGCGAAGCGGTCTTGGCGGTCCTCGAAGGCTTCCGCTAGCCTGTAGCCGGCCGTCGGTCGTCGGCCGTAAAGGGTATGTGCCGTTTCGGCGCGGCGCGCATTAACAGCCGGGAAAGTCTTTCTCCTCTAGCATGGCTCCGGGGACACTCTTTCTTATAGGCGACCAATGTCATTTTTCGGCGTTTCCGGGATGTACTATTCCGGCGAATCCCTTGCTGAGCACCGCATCGTGCTTGCCGAGGACTCCAACCTGTTTTCGTCGATGGTCTCGAAGCGGCTGAAAGAGCTGTTCGACATCGACGTCATCGTCTGCCGCGATTATGACGATCTGCAGTTTGCCGTCGAAAATGCGACTTTCCCGGCTTCGCTTGCCATTTCCAACATCAATCTGCCCGGTGCCGAGAACGGCGAGGCGCTCAATTATCTGATCGAGATGAGCGTGCCGACGGTGGTCTTCACCGGCTCGTTCCAGGAATCCACGCGCGAGAAGATCCTCGCCAAGGAGATCGTCGACTACGTCATCAAGGACAGCGTCTTTGCCGTCGACATGCTGGCGGAATCGGTCTGCCGGTTTCTGACGAACCACAAGCACCACGTGCTGGTGGTCGATGACAGCCCGACGGCGCGCGCGCTTCTGACGACGCAGCTGAAACGCTACAATTTCCGCACCAGCACCGCGGAAAACGGCGCGGCCGCGCTCGAAATCCTCAAGAACAACCCGGATATCGGCCTCGTCATCACCGACTACAACATGCCCGACATCGACGGCTTCGAGCTGACGCGGCGCATTCGCAGCACCTATGGACCGCACCAGTTGCGCATCATCGGCGTCTCGTCCTCGACCAACCGCCTTCTGTCGGCGCGCTTCCTCAAGGCCGGCGGCAACGACTTCGTCGTGCGCCCCTTCGTCAACGAGGAATTCTATTGCCGCGTCAACCAGAACCTCGACACGCTGATCAAGATCAAGACACTGAGCGAAAAGGTAAAAGTTCCGGCATAACGCTTGCCGGCGTTCAGCAGGTTTGACAGCACCGACGCGGCATCGCTGCGTCAAAGGACACCACACACCGCCTCCCTTTCGAGGCGGTGTCGCTCGTCCGTCGGCCAAGCTGTGCCGGCGCTTTTACGGCATTCCCGCGCTTGCGACCCATAAAATTGCTCGGGTCGCGAGAAAAGACTCCTTACGGTTGCCGCATTAACGAAATTGCAATCCCAAGCGTCTTCAATCGGCCGCAATAAAAGTGGGGAACCCGGTACCATCCTGTCGGCCAAGGCACAAAGTCTGGCGCGATCGGGGCCGGGTATAATCGTATATTGGGAGCCAGCGTCGCCCTTCGGGACAGCACGCCTGCGGCTCGAAATCGGGATTTGCAGGGACGTGAGATTGCGCCGCACGCCGGGTCGGATGAATTCTGTGCAGAAGCACGGCGACAAGCGCATGCTGCTCATCGAAGATTCCCGCATGTTTGCCACCGCGCTGAAATACGGACTTGAAACGGTGCATGGCATCCGCGTCACGCACTGCGCCTCGCTCGAGGCTTTGCGCCAGGAAATGGCCGCGGCCCCGGGCAGTTTCTCGCTCGCCGTGCTCGACCTCAATCTTCCCGATGCGCCCAATTGCGAAGCGCTCGACTTCATCCTCGCCAACAACGTGCCGGCCGTGGTTTTCACCGCGGCGTTCAACGACAGCACGCGCGACCAGATTCTCGGTCGCGGCGCGCTCGACTGCGTGATCAAGAACCAGCCGGAATCGATCAATCTCCTGATCGGTGCCGTCGATCGGGCCCTCACCAACGGCAAGACGACGGTATTGCTCGCCGATTCCGACACGCCGTCGCGCCTCGAGCTTGCCGATATCCTGCGCCGGCAACGGATATCCGTCTGCGCGGTGGCGTCGGCCGCCGAAGCGCTGCAGGTGCTCGATTCCGGCGAGGCGGTCGATCTTGTCGTCACCGACCTGGATCTCTCGGACATGAGCGGGGCTGCACTCCTTGCCGAAGTGCGCCGGCGACAGGGCGACGAGGCTCCCCCGGTGATCGCGCTTTCCGACAGCGGCGACCGGCGGGTCGGCGCGAAATTCCTCGAGGCCGGCGGCACCGACTTCATCCAGAAGCCGTTCCTGGAGGCCGAGTTCAACGGCCGCATCGCCTATGCCGCCGGCATCCAGAAGCGGCTGCAGACGCTGCAGCGCCAGGCGGCGAGCGACTACCTGACCGATATCTACAATCGCCGCCATTTCTTCCTGACGGGGCCGAGGCTCGTCGAGCAGTGCCTGCGGCGCGGGGAGACGACGGCGATCGCCATCCTCGACATCGACCATTTCAAGCGGCTGAACGACACCTATGGCCACGAGATCGGCGACGTTGTGCTCAAGCACGTGGCCAAGCGGTTGACGACGCTGGTTGGCGAGGAACACCTGCTGGCCCGCCTCGGCGGCGAGGAGTTCGGCATCCTGTTCAACGGCTTCGACGTGCAGCGGGCTTTTGCCTTCTGCGAGAAGCTGCGCATGGAGCTTGCACGGTCGCGCATCCTTGCCGACGACGAGGAGCTTTCGATCACCGTCTCGATCGGGCTTGCGACCATCGAGACGCCGGAATCCTTCGACAATTACCTGCATGCGGCCGACCAGTTTCTCTACATGGCCAAGCACGCCGGGCGAAACCGGGTGATCTCGGAGCTGGCGCTGCTCGACGCGCTGGCTTCCTAGAAAGCCGGGATCGGCCAATCTTTTCTGCCTTTGCAGGCAATAAACCCTGAGCCCGTGTCGGATCCGCCGACCGCGAAACGTCCTCCGGTTGCCTGGGCAGGATCCAGGCTGGCACGGAGGAGCCCGCATTTGACCAATGTCGTCTCAAATCTCTGGTTCGAGAAGGACGCGCTCAAGGCCGTCGAATTCTACATCTCGCTCGTTCCCGGCTCAGCGATCACGCGCACGACGGTGATGCCGGCGGAATCGCCGAGCGGGCCGGCGGGCAGCGTCAAGGTGATCGAGTTCACGCTGGGCAGCCAGGACTTCCTGGCGCTCGAGGCCGGGCCGCTTGATCCGTTCAACCATTCGTTTTCGATCATGATCCAGTGCGACACTCAGCAAGAGATCGATCGCCTCTGGAACGCGTTGCTCGAAAACGGCGGTGAAGCCGAACAATGTGGGTGGATCCGCGATCGCTGGGGGCTTTGCTGGCAGATCGTCCCAAGCGTGCTCGGCGATATGGTCGCGCATCCCGATCGTGATCGCGCCAAGCGGGCGACCGAGGCGATGCTCGGCATGATCAAGCTCGACATTGCCGGACTGGAGCGCGCCTTCCGCCCCGGAGCCTGAGGGGAGCCACCGAGCCGAGCAGATTGTCGCCTGAAGTGCCGGTGCGCCAGAGGCTATTTCTGCGCCTGCGGATAGATGGTCTCGCCGCGCTTCAGCATCGCGACGAAGGTCTCGATCTTCTTTTTGCGCCCCGCCTCCGTCTTCATGTTGTGGGTGCGGAAGGCTAGCGCGAAACGGTTCTGGGCGCTGAGTTTCGCCAGCATCGCCTTCGCCTCAGGCTCGGCGTCGATTGCGGCCTGCAGGTCGTCGGGGATCTTCATGTCCTTGCCGCTGCCATAGGCGCGGTCCCAGCGGCCGTCGGCCTTGGCGGCCTCGACCTCTTTCGATCCGTGCGGGGTCATGCGCCCCTCCGTGATCAGTCTTGCGACATTGTCGACATTGATCTGGCTCCAGATGCTCTTCTTGCCGCGCGGGGTGTAGCGCTGCATGAAGCTCTTGTCGTCGAAGCCCTTGCGCACGCCGTCGATCCAGCCCCAGCACAGGATCACGTCGATCGCCTCCTTCGGCGTGATCGAGGCGAGCCCTGAGCCGACCTTGTGGATCTTGATCCAGACCTCGGTTTCGCTCTCGTGGTTGGCTCCGAGCCAGGCGTAGAAGCGTTCCTTGTCCACGAATTCACGGACTTTTGCAGGGTCGATGATCACGGGTGCCATAGGGCGAGTTGCTCCTGACGGTGCAGTGTTTCGAGTTCGAGCGAGGCGCTGCGACCGCAGCGATTCCCAGGATGCAACTTTCAAGGCAAATCCGCGATCGGGCAAGCCACCCATGGCGCGAGCGAGGCCGATGAGGCGAGGGAGCTGCGGGGGAGACGGTTTTGGATGCGAATGCTTGAAGTGCCGATCCGCCACGTCCTCAGGCCCGAGCTGGCAACCCGCTTTGCTGCGTGATGGACCCGAGCATCTGGATGCTCGGGTCAAGCCCGAGCATGACGGAAACGAGGGGGCAGGCGGCCGCTACCGGGAAGGTGGCTCGTCATCGCGTTCGTCGCAACTTGTGTCAGCAAAAAGGGCGGATAATCCCGCCCTTTCCGTGTCTTCTGCGGCACCAGTTGTTACCGCGCCATCTGCAGCGTCAGCTTGCGGTCGGCGCGCTCCTGCTGCGGCGAGCGGTTGTAGAGTTCGCGATAACACTTGGAGAAGTGCGAGGCGGAGACGAAGCCGCAGGCGACCGCCACTTCGACGACCGGCATCGACGACTGGATCAGCAGGTGGCGAGCCCGGTCGAGCCGGATCTCCAGGTAATAGCGGGCGGGGGAGCGGCCCATTTCCTGGCGGAACAGCCGCTCGATCTGCCGGCGCGAAAGATCGGCGCCTTCGGCGATCTCCAGAAGTGACAGCGGCTCGGCCAGGTTGCCCTCCATCAGCTCGATGATCGACAGTACCTTGGCGTTCTGGACGCCGAGGCGGGCACGCAGCGGCAGGCGCTGGCGATCGTGGGGGCCGCGCACGCGGTCGGTCAGCGCCTGTTCGCAGACGCGGTTGACGAGGTTCTCGCCGAAATCCTGGTCGATCAGGTTCAGCATCATGTCGAGCGAGGCGGTGCCGCCGGCGCAGGTGTAGATGTTGCTGTCGATCTCGTAGAGGTCGGCATAGACGTCGACCTGCGGGAAGTTTTCGGAGAAGCCCGGCAGGTTTTCCCAGTGGATGGCGCAGCGCTTGCCCGTCAGCAGGCCGGCAGAGGCCAGCACATGGGCGCCCGTACAGAGGCTGCCGACGGCGACGCCGCGATTGTAGACTTCGCGAAGCCAGGCATTGACCGACTTGTTGTTGAAATCCTCGACATAGATGCCGGAACAGACCAGCACCATCGACGGGCGGTTTTCGCCGCCCAGGAACTTGCGTTCGTCGGCAAGAGACGAGTTGACCTCGAGGCCGATGCCGCTCGAAGAGAGAACCTTCTCGCCGTCGGTCGAAGTGAGGCGCCAGGTATAGGCCTCGTAACCGAGCATGCGGTTGGCGATGCGGAGCGTTTCGATGGCAGCCGAAAATGGCAGCATGGAAAAATTCGGAACCAGGAAGAAGACGATGGAACGCTTTTTGGTCAAGGGCTTGTTCATGAGGCTTCCCATGCTTGGCGATGCCGTATATTCGTCGCTTGGAAGATACCGTGCAGCTTGTCTGTTTGCGACACTGACATGGAAACCCGCGACCGCAAAGAGATTTCGCATTGCGACATTGGGCCTGAAAGCCACCGCTTGGCCGGCCTGGGGGTCTTTGTAAGGAATGCGACAGATTTGCCGCGGCAACTGACGCAATCTGACAAGAAACGCCAGGGATGCGCAATTTTCGGAAATAACGTCCCTGGGTTGTGTTTGCCGAAAGCGACGCGGGAACGGTGAGGGCGCCGGGTGTCGGTATCGGACAAGTTGGCACGATGGGCGGGCAAGCGCCGCGAAGGGGCGAAAAGCGCCAACGAAAGCGAGAAAGCAGGCCCGAAAGCAGGAAGGGCACCGTCTTGTCGACGATGCCCTTCAGCGGTTCGGTCTCGGGGTCTTGGGTCCCCGAAAACAGGTTACGCGGTCATTCATTGTTCGGTCTTGTGCACCGCATCGTCGACCGAGGGAAAGCCGATGTCCTTCAACGTGTCGTAGGACAGGTTCTCAAGGGCACGCTCGTTGGCAAAGCGCTTCCAGGCAGCCCAGGCGCGTGCACGAAGATTGAAGAGACCCGGGATGGACGAGTGGGAGGTTGCCCGCTCCGAGGTCTGGGAAAAATGGATGGTAGACATTTCATGGCTCCTTCTGAGTGCCTCAGAGGTCGCGACCACGATGTGAATATGTCGCAACCCTAATCATCATTCAAACGAATATGTTTGATGTTTTTCATCAAACTTGGTGATCATTTGGTGTCTCGCCGAAGAGGAGGTCGTTGCGGACCCGCTTCGGCAGTTTCGCCAGTTCGCGGTAAGCTTCCACCCGATTTCGGGCGATGCGTTTTGCCTGGCGTTTGCGCGCTATGCCGTCGATCAGCGTTTGCACGCGGTTGAGGAGTGAGAGAACCAGATCGCCGTCGGGATTGGACTTGAGGGCAGGCGTGATCGTAATGATCTGCACCACGTGTTCGGGCGTGTGGTTCATCCTCGGTTTCACCTTGCTCGCGTGCCGGATGTCCAGCGGGGCGGCGAAGGCCATTGCTGTCGCGGACATGACTGGTTTCCTTCCTTTGGCGTCCTTGCAGCTTGACTATCGGTCTTTGCTGATGTTCAATCAAACGAAATGATGTGAACCTTTCTTTCAGTTTTATTGATCGAGGATGCCGCCATGAACATGATGATGCGCCACGCGCTTCCGCTTCTGGAAATGGATGTGCTGAAGACTTTTGTCGCGATCGCCGAGACCGGCAACTTCACCACTGCGGCCGAGACCGTCTACCGCACGCCGTCAGCCGTCTCGATGCAGATCAAGAAGCTGGAGGAGCTGCTCGGCTGTACGCTGTTCCTGCGCGATGCGCGCTCCGTGTCGCTGACGCCGAAGGGCGAATTGCTGCTCGGCTTTGCCCGCCGCCTGCTGGCGCTCAACAACGAGACGGTGTCGCGCTTCCTGCTGCCGGACATGAACGGCGTCGTGCGCGTCGGGGCACCGGAAGATGTCGGCGAGCGCATCCTGCCGGAGGTACTCAAGCGCTTTGCCGAATCCTATCCGAACGTGACGGTCGACGTTTCGATCGGCATGAGCACCGCCATGCGCAAGCGGGTCGACGAGCATCGCCTGGACATCGCCATCTTCAACAGCCTGACCGCTGTGTCCTCGAGGAACGCAGAGATCCTGATGCAGGAGAAGCTGGTCTGGGCCGGCGCCAAATGCGGCAATGCGCATCTCAAGGACCCGCTGCCGGTGTCGATGTGGGAGGATGGCTGCGTCTGGCGGGCCGATGCGGTGGAGAAGCTGCAGCGCGCCGGCCGCAAGTTCCGCATCGCCTTTCTCAGTGCCTATACCACGGGCCAGCGTGCGGCCGTTCTCGCCGGCCTCGCGATCGCGCCGCTGCCGCGTTACCTTGTCCAGGGCGACATGGTGCAACTGGGCGAACGTGACGGTCTTCCAGATCTCGGCCACTATGATATCGGCCTGCAGGTGATCGACAGTGCGTCGGCGCCGGTTCTGGCTGTGGCCGACCATGTCCGCGACGCTTTCGCCGAACTGAGGATACAGGCGGGCGAGGTTCGGCTCGCATCCGCTGTGGCCTGACCGAACGTCAGGTCGCGGTCCCTGCGTGAACCGCTGACCTTCGCCATGGGGGTGGCATGGGAAAAGATGACCGGCCGCGTGGCATTCTCGATCCGATCGATCGGCTGTCGGAGATCATCTTCGGGCTGCTGATGGCGTTGTCCTTCACCGGCACGATGAGTGCGGCCGTCGGCGGCGGCGAGAAGGTCAATGCCGTCCTCGTTGCCGCTTTCGGCTGCAATCTCGCCTGGGGCATCGTCGACGGCGTCATGCACGTGCTGACGAACGCGGTGGAGCGGGTGAGGCGCCGCGGCTTCATTGACGCGCTCCGGCGCGAGCCGCTCGAACGGTCGCGCCAGCGGTTCTTGGACAATCTGCCCGACACTGTCAGGTTGGTTGCGTCCGAGCCCGAGATCGACGCCCTGCTTCTCCGCGCCCGGGATCTGCCGCGCACCGGCCGCCAATCCGTCGTCACGGGGGCAGACCTCAAGGCAGCGCTTGCAATCTTTGCGCTGGTCGCGATCTCGACGCTGCCGCCAAGCATTCCCTTCCTGTTCATAGAGCGGATCGATGTCGCCATGCGCGTTTCGAACGCCATCGCGCTCGTCATGCTCTTTGCCGTCGGCGCACGGCTCGGCCAGTACATGGGCCGAAGCCCCTGGCCGATGGCCTTCGCCATGGCGGCGATCGGCGCCGTGCTCGTCGCCGTGACGATCGCGCTGGGTGGTTAGGGCTTCTCAAGGTTCGGTCGGACGCTTGCCTGATCCCGTCCCGGACGTTGCAGGCGAGGTCTGTTGGCGTCTTTCTTGATCGGGGGATCGGCGAGGTGGGCGTTTGACGTGATCGTAGGCCGTCGCGGCCGCCCTTCATCCCGCTGCCGCGACCTTCTTCCCGCAGGCGGGGAGAAGGGGATGGCGCACTCGACTGTTTAACCAGTCCAGCCGTCAATTCGGCGGGGTGTCCGCTCGGAGTTGGAAGAGGTCAGTCGTTACTCCCGGCTGCGCCTGCGCCTGCGGCCGCCGCCTTCGCCATCGTCCGCTGCCACCTTGGGTTCTGGCCAGGTGACGACCTGAGAGAGCTTCGGGAAGGCGTCGACCTTGTTTGGCATCGCCATGGCGTTGATGAAATGCTCCTGAAACTTTGATTCAAGAGCCGTTTCTATCTTCTCGATTTTGCTGACGGTTTGCTCGATCTCGCGGCGGTGGCCGCGGTTCAGGAGCGCCATCAGCGCGCCGGTGCCGGCGGCATTGCCGACGGCCTTCACTTCCTCGAGATCGCAGTCCGGGATCAGACCCAGCACCATGGCGTATTTCGGATCGATGAAGGAGCCGAAGGCGCCGGCAAAGCGGATGGTGTCGACATGGTCGATATCGAGCTTTTCCATCAGCAGCTTGATGCCGGCATAAAGGGCGGCTTTCGCGAGCTGGATGGCGCGGATGTCGTTCTGCGTCACGGTGATGCGCTGCTGGCCCTCGTGCAGCAGGTAGGAGAAGGTGCGGCCGTTCGGGATGATGCGCGGGCTTTTTGCCGCCATCGCGCCGTCGACGACGCCGTCCTGCGAGATGATGCCGGAGAGATACATCTCGGCGACGATCTCGATGATCGCCGAGCCGCAGATGCCGGTGACGCCGACGGAGGCGGCGGCTTCCGCAAATCCCTCCTCATCGGACCACTTGTCGACGCCGATGACGCGGAAGCGCGGCTCGAGCGTTTCGGGGTCGATGCGCACGCGCTCGATGGCGCCGGGTGCTGCGCGCTGGCCCGAGGAGATCTCGGCCCCCTCGAAGGCGGGTCCTGTCGGCGAGGAGGCGGCGACGACACGCTCCCTGTTGCCGAGCACGATCTCGGCATTGGTGCCGACATCGACGAGCAGCATCATCTTGTCCTGGCGGTACGGCCCTTCGGAAAGCGTGGCGCCGGCGGCATCGGCGCCGACATGGCCGGCGATGCAGGGCAGCATGTAGAGCCTTGCGCCGCGATTGACGTCGATGTCGATCTCGTGCGCCCAGTACTGCAGCGCGCCGGAAACGGCGAGCGCGAACGGCGCCTGGCCGAGTTCGGTCGGGTCGATGCCGAGGAACAGATGGTGCATGATCGGGTTGCCGACGAAGACCATGTCGAGAATGTCGTGGCGGTCGACCTCACCTTCGGCGCAGACCTTGCCGATCAGGCTGTTGACCGCCTCGCGCACCGCCTTGGTCATGGCCTCGCGGCCATCCGGGTTCATCATCACGTAGGAAACGCGGCTCATCAGATCCTCGCCGAAGCGGATCTGCGGGTTCGAGGTGCCCGACGAGCCGACGATACGGCCCGACAGCAGCGAGACGAGATGCATGGCGATGGTCGTCGAGCCGATGTCGCAGGCGATGCCATAGGCCTCGTTCTTCAGGCCCGGCCACAGGCCGACGATGAAGGGGCGCGATGAATCCATGTCGCGGTGGATGGCGGCGGTGACGGCAAAATTGCCCTTGCGCAGGATGCCCTGTACCTGCGGGATCAGGTGCGGCGCGATCAGCAGATCCTTCCAGCCCCAGTCCTTTTCCAGCATCACCTTGAGGCGGTCGAGATCGCCGAGCGGCTTGTGCATGTCGGGCTCGTCGACCTCGACATAGCAGAGCTGGATGGCGGCGTTGCGCTCGATCACGCGGTCGGTGGCAGCCTTGCGCACCACCTGCGCGTTGATGACGGTGTCCTGCGGCACGTCGATGACGAGATCGCCGAGGATCTGGGCGGAACAGGACAGGCGCCGCCCGTCCGGCAGGTCGCGCACGGAGGCGTAGCGCTGCTCCTTGGGGCCGAGCGGCGAGATATGATCGTTGGAGGAGACGATCTTGTGCTTGGCGAAGTTGCCTTCCTGCACCTCGATCTGACAGCGTCCGCAGGTGGCGCGGCCGCCGCATACGCTTTCGACATAGACGCCGAGCGAGCGGGCGGCATCGAGCACCGGGGTTCCGACCGGAAACCGGCCGCGCTTGCCCGACGGCATGAACAGAACGAGGGGATCCGTATGCGCGGCTTCGGTCATGTTGGTCTCGATCTCGGAAGTGCCTTCGATGCGCATTCTGTTCTGTCTTTCCTAAAGCCCGCTTCGGCTGGTGAGCCCAAGCACGGGTAAACGGCTCCAGACTGCACCGGAATGCAGCCTGATAGTTGTCAGATCCCGACATGGAAAGATCTGCGAGCATCATTTCCCGCGGGTTGTGCGCCCGCGGGCCTATCGGTTCACGACGATTTGCGCGACAGCCGCCGTGCATTGCCGCGCACGCGTGTGCCGTAGGGCTTGAGCGCGGCGGCGGCGATCGCCGTGCCGCCCAGGCCGAACGACGCGTTGCCGCCGGTCATCAGCCGCATCGTGTTGTCGAAGGCGGCGCGCCAGAGTGCCATGTTCACCGCCATCGCGCTCTCGGCGGTGGCCGCGACCTTCTCCGAAACCATGCGGGTGATCTCGGTCGAATCCTGGCTCTTGCCGGTCAGGGCCGCCATCTGCATCTCGTGCAGCCGAAGTGCCATCACGAATGGAGCCTCGAAAAAGAGCGTGAACGTGTCCAGGTGAAGTCGGCGCGTTGTCATCGTTGATCCCTACTCTTGTGCCGCGACAGCGGCGGTCGGATGCCTGACTATGATGCCGTGGTGAGCTTTACGGCTGCGATTGCCCAGGCAAACGCTGCCGCCAGTGTGATCGAGCTTGCCCAGGAAAAGACCTTTATGACTCTTTCCTGCGAGCCGAAGTCGATCCTCTTGGTGAATGCCGCCAGTAGTATGACGGCAAGCACGGCGAGGTTTGCGAACAGGACCGGCAGAACGTAGATCCTGAGCGCAGCGTAGAACCTTTTGAACTCGGCCGCATCCTCAAACAGCACGTATCGTGCGATGAGGGCCAAGGGAACGATCACGGCAAAGAGGCGCAGGTAGCTTCTCGTCAACGGATTGTTCCTCTGGTCGCGGTTCGACGCTGACCGAAAACCTATTCGCTTGCCGCAGCCCCGCCGGTGCGTCCAGCGCGGCCGCCGCGACGGCCGCCGGAGGCTGCCGGTGTTGCTGCTGCCGCCACGGCGTGGCCGCCTTCTGCCGGCTTGTGGTCGCGGTACGTCCTGATCCAGTTGGTGCAGTTGGCGTCGGTGCCGTTGAGCACATTGGCGGCGCGAACGGCCTCCATTTCCTGCGGGCGGCAGGGGTTCATGATCGCCGACGTCATGCCGGCGCCGATGACCATGGGGATGAAGCCGGCGTTGATGCCGTGGCGATGCGGCAGGCCGAAGGAGATGTTGGAAAGGCCGCAGGTGGTGTTGACCTTCAGCTCCTCGCGCAGACGGCGCAGCAGCGCAAACACCTGGCGGCCAGCGTCGCCCAGCGCGCCAATCGGCATGACCAGCGGATCGACGACGATGTCGTGCGGCTTGATGCCGTGATCCATGGCGCGCTCGACAATCTTCTTGGCAACGGCAAAGCGCACATCCGGATCCATCGAAATGCCGGTCTCGTCGTTGGAGATGGCGACCACCGGCACGTCGTATTTCTTGCAAAGCGGCAGGATCGCCTCGAGCTTTTCCTCTTCGCCCGTCACCGAGTTGACCAGCGGCCGCCCCTTGGCGACGCGCAGGGCCGCCTCGATCGCCGCCGACACGGAGCTGTCGATCGACAGCGGCACGTCGACGAGGCCCTGGACGATTTCCAGCGTCTTGACGAGCAGCGGCGGTTCGGTCTCGTTCGGGTTGACGGCGGTGACGCCGGCATTGACGTCGAGCATGGTTGCACCGGCTGCCACCTGTTCCAGCGCATCCTTGATCACGGTGTCGAAATTGCCCTCGATCATTTCGGCGGCCAGCTTCTTGCGGCCGGTCGGGTTGATGCGCTCGCCGATGACGCAAAAGGGCTGGTCGAAGCCGATGATGATTTCGCGGGTGGCGGAAGCGACGATGGTACGGGTCATGTCAGATCCTTTGATCCTGTGGCGTCGGGTTTCGTTATCGCACCCGTTGATCGATGAAAGCGGCCGGGCTTGCCGGCGCCGGTGTGTCTGTGAACGTCGTCAGTGAGGGTGGTGGGCTGCAGCGCCCGCCATCTCCTGCTGGTTTTCTTCCTTGCCTTCGCGAATGTGCTCCAGCCGTTCGGCCACCAGCGCATCGGCCGGCAGCGTCTCGCGCTTCCAGGGCTGGCGGCCCTTCAAGACGCCGGATTCATGCACGATCTCTGCGACATATTCTTCCTGGCGGTAGGCCATGACGTGGACGCCGGAGACGCCCTTGATCTCCTTGACCTCGTTGATGATGTCGATGCAGAGCTGCTTGCCTTCCTTCTTCTGGTCCTGCGCGCCTTCGAGCCGCGTGATGATGCTGTCGGGAATGTGGATGCCGGGCACGTTGGAGCGGATCCAGCGCGCTGTCTTGGCCGATGCCATCGGTCCGACGCCGACGAGGATGAAGCACTTTTCGTCGAGCCCGAGGTCGCGCACCTTCTTCATGTATTCGCGGAACATCGGCACGTCGAAGCAGTACTGGCTCTGGACGAACTGTGCGCCGGCCTCGATCTTCTTGGCGAGGCGATAGGGGCGGAAGTCGTAGGGCGGCGCAAAGGGGTTGATGGCGGCGCCGAGAAACACCTGCGGCGGCGTCGTCAGCTTGCGGCCCGACAGGAATTTCGAGTTGTCGCGCATGATGCGCACGGTTTCGAGCAGCGACATGCAGTCGAGGTCGAAAACGGGCTTGGCGCCCGGCTGGTCGCCGGCCTGCACGCCGTCTCCCGTCAGGCACATGATGTTCTGCACGCCCATGGCGGAAGCGCCGAGCACGTCGCCCTGGATGGCGATGCGGTTCTTGTCGCGGCAGGCGATCTGCATGATCGGGGCATAGCCCATGCGGGTCAAAAGGGCGCAGATGCCGACCGAGGACATGTGGCAGTTGGCGCCGGACGCATCGACCGCGTTGATGCCGTCGACCCAGCCGTCGAAGATCGCCGCGCGCTCATAGACATCCTGCGGATTGGCGCTGTCGGGCGGGTTGAGCTCGGCGGTCACGGCAAATTCGCCGCGGCGCAGCACGCGCTCCAGCCGTCCACGCGAGGAGTGTCCCGGCAGGGGATCGAGCGGCGCGCCGGGATCGTATGGGTTGTAATCGGGGCTCATGCCTGGTTCTCTTTCGCCTGGGCCTCGCGCCGGGCGGCTGCTTCCGCCGTCACCCGCAGCCAGGAAGACGTTTCGCGCAACGACTGGTTCACCGGCTTCTGCACATTCAAGATCGCGTCACCCCTCGTCATGTTCTGCGAGCCTTTCCACGCCTGAACCCAGACGCAGGGCATATCCGGCTCGACCTCGCAGTTGCCATTGGCCCTGACGCCACCACAGGGGCCGTTGCGCAACTGCTTGGGACAGTTCATCGGGCAGGACATGCCGGTCGACGACAGCGCGCACTGGCCGCACATGCGACAGTCGAAGAGGAAGCCCTTGACGTGACGCTCGACGAAGGTGACGGGGCGCTCCACCCTGCTGTAGCCGATCGCCTTCCACAGTGGATGCAGAAGCAGGAACAGGTCGGCGAAGCGGTGGTAGAACCATTCGAGGAAGCGCGAATTGCGCACGGCCCAGAGGCGGACCGTGTATTTGTGGCGCGAGCGACGGCTCGGCGAGACGCCGGCAGGCGTAAAGGCGCCCGTCGCGGCCTTGGCGCCGGGGGCCGCATTGCCCTTGACGATGGGCGGCTGCGCGGCGGCTGCGGCCTTCGGCTCAGCCATTGTCGCGGCCTCCGGATTTGACGAGAGCGACCAGCCGCTCGCGGTCATAGGCGGCCTCGAGTTCGGCTGCTGCCCGGTCGGCTTCCGCCTCCAGCTCGTCGGAGACCGGCTGAGGCTCGGCCTTGCGCCACTCGGCAAGATAATCGTCGGTTTCGGCAGCGCCGGTGCGCATGGCGCACATGTCGATCGCCTCGGTGAAGCGCAGTGACAGCTCGCGCTTGGCGGTCGTGCGGCCCTTCTTGATGATGACCTGGGCCGGGATGTCGCGCCAGTAGACGATAATGCGATCTGCCATCGGGTGTCGTTCTCCTCTTCCTGCATGTTTGCCTTGATCGGATCCGATCGAAGGCCAAGGACATGCAGCACTCCCAAGCGCTCCAGCGACCTTTGCACGCCTGAACGATGCGTGGTCCCGAAGTCAGACAATGCGCATGTCCCGACGCGGTGGCTCACCTCGCCACGACGTTGGATATGTCCAAAAACGACGCCGCTCCGCAAGCCCCAGGGCTTGCCGCACTCTACGCGCTGGCACGGCGCGGGCAAGCCCGCGCGCCGGGATATCCGGTAGCCGGTGACATCAAGACATTACAGGGTGTTACGGCTGTTTCGCATCGCTCAAGCATGTGCCGCGCGGGGCCGGGCTGTCTGTTGTTTTTCTACCAGATGCCGCGGCGAATTCCGTTGCCGAGCCAGGTCCAGATCGGCGGGTGATACCATTGTTGCGACGGACCTGCGACATCGACGGGGCGCAGCCGGCCCTTAAGCGTATCTTCGACGGCGGCAATGGCGATGCCGGTGGATGCGGCGGTCTGCAGCAGCGGGTAGGTGTGCATCGTATCGGCGCGCGCCGGCACCTGGCGGGATTGGTAGAGGACGCTACCGGTATCGACGCCTTCATCGACCAGGTGCACGGTTGCGCCGAAATTGCCGACGTCGTCGTTGATCCTCGCCCAGTAGCCGCCCATCAGGCCGCGATACAAGGGATTGATGCCGGCATGGAAATTGATGACCGGGCAGGGGGTCTGCGCCAGCGTCGCCGGCTTCAGCATGCGGCAGCTGATGAGGAAGACGACCTGCGGGGCGACGGCCCGGATCTGCGAAACGGCGGCTTCGTCGTTGACGGATACGATCTGGCGAACAGGCACGCGCGCGTCGGGCGTGCCTGAGACGCCGTAAAGCGCGAGAATGTCTTGCGCCCGTTTGCGGGTGAAGCGCTTTCCGAAGCGCGAAGCAACCATGGTTGCCAGCTGCCCGATCGCATTCGGCCAGCCGAGTTTTTTCGCCCGGCGGCGCAGGAAGGGCCCCTTCGGTTCCGGCTGTTCCTGGAAAACGACGATATCGTCGAAGCGCTGGGCGAGCGCATTGATCATGATCCAGGGATTTTCCCCGCCAGCCGTCACCACGACGATGCGGCCCGCTTGCCTGGCCGAGGTATTGTTCTGTTTGTCTGCGTCCGCCATGCCGGCCCCTGATGCTTTGCTCACACCAGATATGACGGCTGCGCCGTTACCGCCGGCTTAAGGGCGGATATCGGCAACATATGGTTTGCTCGGCCCTAGCGGAGGTCCGCGGCCGTCAGGACGTAGATCGTGCGGCGGCCATGGGCATAGGTCGCCTTTGCCGCCTCGTAGATCTTGCCGCGTGCGGCGTCGAAAGCCAGGAGGCAGGCCGCTTCGGTCGTACGGGTGGGGGCATCACGCGACAGCGCCGCCGCCTCAACATAGAAAGGCACTTCGAACATGCCATCATGGCCGAGGAAGCGAACGGCGTTCCTCGTGTCGTCGAAGCTTCGGCTCTGGTTGGGGAAGCTCAGTGGCATGGCGTCATCCTTCTTGGCTGTAGTCGTTGGCGCAGGCGCAAGCCTGCGGGTGGCAATGTGACGTCGTGCAACGCCATCACAGCACATTGCCCCCTAAAGGATATGCGTTCTCCTGAACGTGCGGTCGGCCAGGGCCGGACCGTCCTTGCCGCCGCTGGCAACCACTTCGAGATTGCTCTCGTCCGCCACTCGCTCATGAATTTCCCGGCTGCTCTGGATGCGATACTGGAGCGCATTGTCGCGGATCGGCAGCGTCGCCGTAATGCGATAGGTTTCCCCGGTGGTGGACTCCCGCGTCAGTGGGTCTTTGGTGCGCACGAGCTGGCCAACGTGAAAGCGGTGGATCGGCGGCGCGCCGGCCGGGGTGCGGATACTGCGTTTCGTGAACGATAGGGCATTCATGATGGCCTTGGTCCTCCTCAAGCGTTGGTACGTTCAACCGGCGGGGACAACCATGTCGCGTTTTCGCGCCGGCTGCCGACGGTTGGAAGATCCTCGCTGTAACGGGGCGGACGAACAGACGGCTCGAAAGAGATCGGCTTCGAGACGAAGCGTCGGCCGCAAGCACCGAAAGCGAGCTTGCCAGTCTGTCGAGAATTCAGGGGATTGGGGCGGTTCGAAGCTCTGATACCGCGAAAGCCACACTCGGCCAAATCAACTTGGCTCCACCATAGCGCGTCGATTGAGTTTCAATTGAGGCGGTTGTGCATGTTTGCTTGCCCGGCTGGCGGGCGGACCGCACGGCACGATGCCAGCCAGCCAAAAACGGTGTCCAGTCCTGGCGTTTTCAAGATGTGATTGCGCGCTGCACAATGCCTAGTAGCATGAATTAGCATGTGCTAACGTCCGGGCGCGAAGAGAAAACAGGAGGAGGAGACCATGGATCTGACACGCCGCGCCGTTGCGCTGGGAGGCGTTGGCCTGCTTGCCAGCGCATCGTTTACAACCGCGAATGCCTTTGAATCTCCACTGATCGACCCGATCGAGGCGGCCGATGAATTCTGGCTGGCCGTCGAAGCCTATATCTACGGCTATCCGCTGGTGACGACGGAGATGACGCGCCGCGTCGTCACCAATGTCGAAAAGCCGGTGGGCAGCAAAGGCCCGATGGGTCACATCATCAAGCTGCGCGAATATCCGGGCCCGTCCTTCAAGGACGTCACCGCGCCGAATGCAGACACGCTCTACACCACCGCGTTTGTCGATGTCGGCGAGGAGCCCTGGGTGCTGTCGATACCGGACATGAAGGATCGTTTCTTCCTGTTTCCGATGCTCGATGGATGGACGACGGTTTTCCAGGTGCCCGGCAAGAGAACGACGGGGGGTGCTGCGCATTCCTACGCGATCACCGGCCCAGGCTTCAAAGGTCAATTGCCCGACGGCGTCACCGAATACAGGTCGCCGACAAGCCTCGTCTGGATTCTCGGCCGCATCTATTGCGACGGCACGCCGGAAGACTACAAGCTCGTTCACGCGCTGCAAGACCAGTGCAAGCTGGTGCCGCTCAGCGCCTATGGCAAGGACTGGACGCCACCGCCCGCCAAGGTCGATCCCGATATCGACATGAAGACCGCCGTGCGCGAGCAGGTCAATCGCATGGATGCGGTGGAATACTTCACGCTCTTGAGCGAACTGATGAAGACCAACCCGCCAACGGCTGAGGATGCGGGCACGGTGGCGAAGTTCGCCCAGATCGGCATTGTCCCCGGCCAGGATTTCGACAAGACCAAACTGGACGGCACATGGGCCGGCCGTGTCCCGGAGTTCGCGTTTCACCGCATCATGCTGCATTTCAAGTTCAGCGACGGCGACATCAAGGACGTCAATGGCTGGGGCTACACCACCAGCACCGGGATCTACGGTACCAATTATCTCCAGCGCGCCTTGATCACCGCCATCGGCCTTGGGGCCAACAGGCCGCAGGACGCCGTCTATCCGACGTCGCTGAAGTCAAAGGACGGCTTGATCGCGCGCGGCTATCACGGGTCGAACAACTACGTCGTCACCTTTCCCAAGGGGCAATTGCCGCCGGTGCGGGGGTTCTGGTCGATCACGATGTACAACGACCAGTATTTCTTCGTCGACAATCCGCTCGATCGCTACTCGATCAGCGCCCGGCAGCACCTCAAGGCCAATGCGGACGGTTCGACGGATATCTACATCCAGCACGAATCCCCCGGCGCGGACAAGGAAAGCAACTGGCTGCCGGCGCCGAAGGACAAATTCATCCTGATGATGCGGCTCTACTGGCCAGACGACAGCCCGCCATCGATCCTCGATGGCTCGTGGGTCATCCCGGCGGTGAAGAAGGCGGGGTAGGCGCCTTCGAGAACACTGAAGCGTGCACTTCGTCGACCGCAAGGGAAGGCGTCCGCTTTCAATGCCATCCGGCGATCCCGGCTGCGCGCTGTGAGGCAGCTGCAACGCGGCACGGTTCGGGCCGCGTTTCAGGATCTTTCGATCTGCGCCATCCCTATGGCCACGCGTCATGGAACCACAATCCCATCCACGCGTTCCCATGTGTTAGACTTCGGGCACTACCGGCATTCCGCCGGCATCCCCGATGGGATAAAATCATGAAAACGTTTCTACTCGCACTGGGCGTAGCCGCCGCTACGTCGTGGTCAGCCTATGCCGCCGAACCGGCCAAGATGGTCGACACAAAGGTGGGGAAGGTCATGACCACCGAGAGCGGCATGACCCTCTACACCTTTGGCAAGGACGCCAAGGGCAAGTCGACCTGCGACGCAGATTGCCTGAAGATGTGGCCGGCATTCCACGCCGCCGCAAATTCGAAGGCGGAAGGTGAATGGACGTTGGTCAAGGATACGGCCGGCAAGCAGATGTGGGCTTATGACGGCAAGCCGCTCTATACCTACGCCGAAGACAAGAAGGCCGGAGATGTGAAAGGCGACGGTGTCAACGGTGTCTGGCGCCGCGCCAAGTAAACTGCAGAACCACTTTGGTCCCATAGAAGAAGGGCGGCCCTCGGGCCGCCCTTCGCTGTTTGATGCCTACCAAGGCAGGCCGGGATCGCGTCCATTTTCCTCGGGACGCAGGTTCGAGCCGCCGCCCTCCGCTACGCCGCTTTTTCTGCATTCTGGTTGACGACCTTGGTGGCGATCGCCGTCAGGGCAATGTCTGTCGCCTGTTCTTCATCAAGCGTCGTCTGAAGAAGCTTGGCGGCATCTTTCATGCCCAGTTCCAGCGCCCAGGTCCGCAAGGTGCCGTAGCGCGACATTTCGTAATGTTCGACGGCCTGTGCGGCCGCCAGCAATCCGGCGTCGAGCGCGGGAGAGCCTTCGTACTCGTCGATAATCGAGGCGCCTTCCTTGGTGATGCCCATGATCGCGTCGCATGTCTTCTTCTCCGGCTTCTTGCCGATGATCTTGAACACTTCTTCCAGACGCTCGACATGAACCTTTGTCTCGCCGAGGTGCTTGATGAACGCGTCCTTGAGCGGCTTGCTCTTGGCGGCATCGCGCATCTTCGGTAGCGTGTCGACGATCTTGTTCTCGGCGAAGTAGACGTCCTTCAACGTATCGTGAAAAAGCACGTCCAGTGTTTTGATTTCCTTGGCCATGATGGCTCCTATGGTTAGAGGGGACTGCCATTCTCCAGGCGACGTGCCTGGTCTTGCTGGCTGCCCAAGAGGGAAGCCAGGTATAAGGGTTTGGATGGTTGGCGGACGAGCGGCTGCTCGGTACGAAAAGCTGCTAGCGGGCGCCTAGGTCGCCAAGACCTGTCTTGCGGATCTGACCGGGATCGCGGCCCTCACGCGTCCTGGCTGCCTGGATGTCAACGACCGCGTGGTTCTTTGCTTTCGACGGAATGCGTCGGGTTTCATGCCACAGGGCACATTCGAGAAGGGACCGTTCGTCTGTGTTGCCGAAGCGGAGCTCGTCCATAATGAACCGGGCCAGGCGATCGGCCTGCTTTCCGCGCCCCTGGTTCGCAGTCTTCAAACAGGTGGCTTCAAAAACCCTTCGCACCACCGAAAGTTCGTCGGGGCTGAGATGGTGGCCTTTCAGGCTGGGCAGTGTGTACATCGAAGTCTCCTGTTTGGAACAGTGGAGGGGCCGCCTGCTAAGCCTTGCCGATCGAGCTGGCGGTCAAGGAGACTTCGCGGCTGCGCCAGAGGCAGCACCGCCTTCGTCATCCCATCGGTCAATCGCCTCGGCTTTCGTCTGTTGAGGCGTATGATGTTCGCCTGCCG
This sequence comes from Hyphomicrobiales bacterium, assembly GCA_900469625.1. Taxonomy (GTDB): domain Bacteria; phylum Pseudomonadota; class Alphaproteobacteria; order Rhizobiales; family Rhizobiaceae; genus Ensifer. Next base: position 106,783 of record UBXV01000027.1, on the reverse strand, counting down.
ACGCATTGCCGCGCTCGACCAGGGCTGCAGCCAGCATGTCTCTCGTGGCGATGCCGTTTTCGAGCGCGGTCATGAGAAAGCGCGCGGCAGCAAGCCGCCCATCGAGATCGGCGTTTGCTGTCGTTCCGTAAAAGCCCGCAGTTGTCAGCACCTCGACCAGGAGGTTCAGGTCGTCGGAATCAAGATAATGTTCTGGATGGCTGGAAGACAACGCGTCCTCCTTTGGTTGGGGCACAGGCACATAGACCCGTTCGCAACAGCGCCCGCTTCAATCGCTGTCGACAGAGTACCCTGCGCGCAATCACAAAGTGGTACAACAGGCTTCCTTCAAGGCGCGGACATAAATGCGTTACCGGCGCCATGGCGCCCTGCGATCAGGTCTCTCGCATCCATTGCGATGGCAAGGTCGAGCCTGCGGGGGCCGGCCTTTACAAAAATCTCCCGCGCGGCAAGCGGCGGCAGCCGATAGGCGCGAATGAACTCCTCCAGATCGTAGACTGCATCCCAGCCGCGAAGCAGGGCTTCATTTTCGTACTTGATATGTCTGGTCATAGGACGCTCCCGCGTATCAGATCTCGGCGCAACGACGGCGATTGTCAGTCGGCGGAGGAAGCGTCAGATAGGTTATTCTGTGGTTGTTAAACGGGAGGACAGGTCATTTGTTCCCAAACAATATTGCGATCTCTTCAGAATAAGATCGTGAATGTCGAAATCCTATCTCCTAAATGACGAGAAAGAGACGCGGATAGTGCACGTAATTGCCGGTTTATATTGCGGTTTTATCGGGAATAAGGCTTTCGTTGATTTTGATATTTGTCGACAATATTTGTTGGTTGATGTTTTTATTATGTGATTTTGACTGATCAAGCCGTCGCATTCCGGATGTTATCGGAAATAAACTCGGCGGGAAGACATTTTGGCCGGATTGTCGCGATGACCGTTGCTGCCTTCTTCACGCGCGTGCTGGCGCTGTTGCTGGCCGTGCTCACGCCGGGTACGGCGACGTTTGCTGTGCTTTCGACGGGTATCCGCCGGGGCATCGGCCGGTGCCTGCCTGCGGGCTCGCCTTGCGCGCGCTGGACCGCGTGGCCGGCAGCGCGATGACGGCAACCGGCGTGGTGATTGCCGCGCGACACCAGCGCGCTGCCTGCGGGCATCGGATTGCCCCGACCCCCACAATGCCGGACCCTCCACAATGCCAGACCCTCGCAATGCCAGACCCTCGCAATGGAGTGAGCCCAGATGCGGACCGGCCTCTCTTTGGATCAGGCGCTCAGGAGCGATGTCGTCAGGTCGCCATAGCCGGTGAAGCGGTATTCGTATTCGAGGCCGAGGTAATCGGCCGCTTCCTTCGCCTTGGCCTTCAGCGCCTCGTCCTCCTGCTGCGAGAGGTAGACGAGCTTGCGGTAGTGGCCGAAATACATGTCCCTGAGCTCCGGATGCCGTTTCAGGCCAAGAGGCTCGATCACGAAGGCCTCGAACTGGCGGGCGAGAAAGTCGGTGAGGAAGAAGGCGGTGAGATCGTCGTCCCAGCGGCTGGCAAAGGCCTCGTTGCCGGCAAAGAAGGAATAACAGTGCGGGCCGGGGATGCGCTCGACACCTTCCTCTTCGCACAGCCGGTCGAGGTGGCCGCCGGTTCCGCAATCGGCATAGGCAACGAAGATGCGCTCGAAACCCCGCTGGCGCGCCGTGGCGATCGCCTCGCGCACGCCGGGGGTGATCCGGTCGGGGGTATTGTGCCAGATGGCGGGAAGACAGCTAAGGTCGACATGGTCGAGCCGGTTTGCCTGGCATACAGCGAGAATTTCGCGCGCGATCGCGCCGCAACCGATGACGTGAACTTTTTCCGGCGTCGTGCGTTCTATAGTGCGCGATACATTTTCCATCTCGATCCCACTACCCACCAATGTGAAGGAAGCTGGCCATGAAAGCTCAAACCCTTGCGACCGTCAGTGTCATCCTTATTGCACTGACCACGCTCAGCGCCTGCGGCAACACCATTCGCGGCATGGGGCAGGATACCGCAAACACTGTCAACGCGACACAGTCGGCCGGCAAGAAGGTGGCGAACGCCGCCAACTGACGTCCTTCGCAAATGAAAAAAGCCGGCCACAGACATCGTCGCTGCGGCCGGCTTTCATGGTTTTCAAACCGGCTCAGCCGGCAGCGAGCAGGTTGTGCTTGCGCTTCATGAAATCCTTAGCCGTCTCCACGGCGATGGCCGCGTCGCGGCAATAGGCGTCGGCGCCGACGGCCTTGCCAAACTCCTCGTTGAGCGGCGCGCCGCCGACCAGCACGACATAGTCGTCACGCAATCCCTTTTCCTTCAAGGTATCGATGACGACCTTCATGTAGGGCATGGTGGTGGTCAGCAGTGCCGACATGCCGAGGATGTCAGGCTGCTCGCGCTCGATCGCTTCGAGGTAGTTCTCGACCGGATTGTTGATGCCGAGGTCGACGACGTCGAAGCCGGCGCCTTCCATCATCATGCCGACGAGATTCTTGCCGATGTCGTGAATGTCGCCCTTGACGGTACCGATCACCATCTTGCCGAGCTTCGGCGCGCCGGTTTCGGCCAGAAGCGGCCGCAGGATGAACATGCCAGCCTTCATCGCATTGGCCGACAGCAGAACTTCCGGCACGAACAGGATGCCATCGCGGAAGTCGACGCCGACGATGCGCATGCCTTCGACCAGTGCCTGGGTCAGGACGTCGTAGGGCGTCCAACCGCGCTTGAGCAGGATGTTGGTGCCGTCCTCGATCTCTTCCTTGAGGCCGTCATAGAGGTCGTCATGCATCTGCTGCACGAGTTCCTCGTCGGAAAGGTCCTCCAGAATGATTTCATCGTCTGCCATAGTAGGGTTCCTCGGTTCCTGGCACGGCCGGGCAAAAATCCGGGCACGTTCAACAATCAATAGCGGGCGACCTGTAAAAATCTGTTTTCGAAAGCGACGTCGCATATGGCAAAAAGCGACGGAGAGCCGCTTCTTTCGGGGCCTATATATTCTTAACAAAAACAATATATTCGCGCCATGCGGTTTTTGGCCGGCAATGACGCAGTCGGCAGTGTTCGAGTTGCGCCACTCGTTGGCGCATTGAGACCCGTACAGTCCCTGCGGCTTGGTAGCATGAGGGCCAATCGGTGCTTGAAGGCGCAGGATATCGAAATGCGCGGGAGAGGAATGAGTACATGAGCGACGTGACAGAACAGGACGCGGTTGAGGGTGGCGGTCGCCGCTCGCGTGGCGAGGGGCGGGGAGCGGCAGCGCGGCGTGCCTCGCGCACCGGCGGCGGACCGGGGCCATCTCTGCCCTATATCCAGCGCAAGATCAGGGAATACGAGGTCCTCGACGAGGAAGGCCTCCAGCTGATCGAACGCAACGCCGATACGATCCTCGAGGAAATCGGCATCGAATTCCGCGACGACGCCGAGGCGCTGGAGCTCTGGAAGCAGGCCGGCGCCGACGTGCGCGGCCAGCGCGTTCACTTTCCCAAGGGCCTTTGCCGCGAACTCCTGAAGACCGCGCCGTCTGAATTTACCTGGCATGCCCGCAATCCGGCCCGCAGCGCGCAGGTCGGCGGCAAGGCGACGATCTTCGCGCCGGTCTACGGCCCGCCCTTCGTGCGCGACCTCGAAGGTGTCCGGCGCTACGCAACGATCGAGGACTTCCGCAATTTCGTGAAGCTCGCCTACATGGCGCCGTCGATGCATTCGTCCGGCGGCACCGTCTGCGAACCCGTGGACATTCCGGTGAACAAGCGTCACCTCGACATGGTCTACAGCCACATCAAATATTCCGACAAGCCGTTCATGGGCTCGGTGACCGCGCCCGAGCGCGCCGAAGACACCATCGCCATGGCCAAGATCGTCTTCGGCGACGAGTTCGTCGAAAACAACTGCGTTACCTTGAATCTCATCAACGCCAACTCGCCGATGGTTTTCGACGAGACCATGGTCGGCGCGCTCAAGGTCTATGCGCGCCACAACCAGGCCTGTGTGCTCTCGCCGTTCATCCTGTCGGGCGCCATGAGCCCGGTGACGGTGGCCGGCACGCTGACACAGATTCTGGCCGAAGTGCTGGCCGGTGCCTCCTTCACCCAGCTGATCCGCAAGGGCGCGCCGGTGCTGTTCGGCACGTTCGCCGCCTCGATCTCGATGCAGTCGGGAGCGCCCACCTTCGGCACGCCGGAACCGTCGCTGGTCTCCTATGGTGCGGCCCAGCTCGCCCGACGTCTGAAGCTGCCGTTCCGCACCGGCGGGTCGCTCTGCGGCTCCAAGGTTCCGGACGCCCAGGCGGCGCACGAATCGGCCAATACGCTCAACATGACGCTGCTTGCCGGTACCAACTTCGTGCTGCATGCGGCCGGCTGGCTCGAGGGCGGTCTGATCTCGTCCTACGAGAAGTTCATGATCGACCAGGACCAGCTCGGCATGATGCAGAAGATGGCCGAAGGCATCGATCTCTCCGAGGATGCGCAGGCGCTGGACGCCATCCGCGAAGTGGGCCCCGGCAGCCATTATCTAGGCTGCGCCCATACCCAGGCCCATTTCCAGACCGCGTTCTACCGCTCGCCGCTGGCCGACAACAATTCCTACGAACAGTGGGAAGTGGAAGGCGAAAAGCGCATCGAGCAGCGCGCCAATGCGCTTTGCCGCAGCTGGCTGGAACACTACGAGGCGCCTTACCTCGATCCTGCGATCGATGATGCGCTCAAGGCCTTCATCGACCAGCGCAAGAATTCGATGCCCGACGCTTTCACCTGAAAGGGTCCCGAGAGAGCCAGGGAGCAAGGCGGCGCGGCGCAGGTGGCTGACATGATCCAGAAGGAGGTCTGGCGCCCGCATTACGATCTACAGGGGCCGAAACCGAAATGACGGCGCCTTCCGCATCTGCGGACACTCGACTTGAAACCGTCCGTGCGGCTCTTGGGCCGCACGGACTTTTTTTGCGCGGAACACTGAATTTCGCCCGCGACGACGCCGCGCCGCTTCTGGCAGACGGTCGCCCGGCGGCCGGCGTGGTGTTGATCGGCAATATCGGCGGTTCGCTCTGGCAGCCGTTCGTGCGCTGGCGTGAAAGCGCGCCGGACCGCGGCGGCGCCGATCCGCTCGACCACTGGTCAAAGGTGGTCATCGGCGAGATCGCTCGTGCCCATGGAGCCACGGCCTATTTCCCGTCGGATCCGCCCTGGCAGCCATTCCAGCAATGGGCGATGCGGGCGGAGGGCCTCAGACCTTCGCCATTGGGCATCCTCATTCATCCGCGCTTCGGGCTCTGGCACGGCTATCGCGGCGCGCTGGCCTTCGACAGCGCCTTGCCCGAGGGCGGCGCGCGATCGGCCGCGCACCCTTGCGACAGTTGCGTGGAAAAGCCCTGTGTCTCCGCCTGTCCCGCCGGCGCGCTCGAACGGCTGCATTTCGATGTCGGACGCTGTCGCGGCCATCTCGCGACGGAGGCGGGCAGGCGCGGCTGCCTTACACACGCTTGCCTTTCCCGCGATGCCTGTCCCATTGGTCAGGACTTTCGCTATCCGCCCGATCAGCTACACTTTCACATGGCCGCCCTGCACCTCTAAGCGCCGTCCACCGACGCCAAGCTGTGGAAGAACAGCGTGCAAATACCGGGAATGACTAAAATTCGAGCTTTTCTGGAAACGCAAAATTTCCGGATTTATATCGTTTTGGACAGTGTGGCGTTGGAGGCCATCTCATGACACGCAGTCCAGTGGTATCGCCGAGCAACTTCCCCCCGCGCTTGTCGCGCGAGGATGTCGATGCGCAGGTCTCGCGCCTGGACAGCATTCACGCCGCCAATTCGCAGCTTCTCGACGAGGCGTACAAGCGCCTCCTGGCGATCGCCGGCGCCCATGCCGCCGTGATTGCCGCCTGCATCGCCGGCTTCAGCGGGCTGTTCGAGGCCTCCGGAACGGGCGCCAATCTGCTGCCGCAGGCGATCGACCTGCTACGCAAGGCGGCGCTCGTGGTCAGCTGCATCGGGCTGCTCGCCACCTTCTTTGCCATCGCCAACAATTACGGCGAGGTGCAACGGCTCGGCCGCAAACATGCGAGCAATCTGCGCTACACATTGCAGGAAAAGCGTCTGCTGACCACATTGTCGCGCGAGATCCTGCCCGGCGATCCCAAGTCATACCTCAGTGGTGGCGTTGCTGGCCTTGCCTGCCTTTCGGCGATCTTTGGCCTGGCCGCGGCCGCCGGTTGTTTCGTGCTGGCCAGCATTGCCGGATTTCTCCCCGGGGTGTGAATGCGGGGGGCGTTGCGATGTGATGCTGCTCGCATTCGTCGCACGCCGGAAGAGGGGCGCCGCATTGGCGCAGGCGTCCGACAAGCCACATTCGGTTGCGGCCATGGCACTGACCTCTGCTCTCCCTCATCTCTGTGCTCGTCACAGAGATCCAGCGGTGCCGCGTCTGCGGCACCAGACGACTGAGTTATTGATGCGGCGCAGTGCGGGTTCCTTCACGGCGCAGACGCGCCGTGGCTGGACCCCTGTGACGAGCACAGGGGTGAGGGGAGAAGACTGACGGCGCAGCGGTGTTGGCGGCGGTGGTGATAATCCGCCTGCCTGGCCGCCGGCCTTGCAGGCAGGCTTCGCCATGCTATCCGCTTTTTCCTCGCGCCTGCGCCAGAACCGCCGCAATCTGGATGATGCTGGGCGACTGATTCCATTGGGTGTTTTTCATGCCGCTGTTTCCGAAGCCTTTTCTTGTTGGTGCCGTTCTTTCCGCCGGACTTGCCGGCCCGGCGCTCGGCGCCTGCCGCGATGTCAGCCATCTCGGGCAGGACTACATCGCCTGCACCGTCGACCCGGCGGAGAATGACATCCGCCTTTACAACAAGGATCAGGCGGGCGTTCCCTTCCGCTCGTTCCGGGCGCTGTCGCTGGAGCTGCGCCACCGCGACGAATACATGCTCTTTGCCATGAACGGTGGCATGTATCACGACGACCTGTCGCCGGTGGGCCTGCATGTCGAGGAGGGGCGCGAGCAGGCGCCGCTCAACACCAACACCGGCTGGGGCAATTTCCATCTGCTGCCGAACGGCGTCTTCTATGTCGACGGCGGCAAGGCCGGCGTGATGGCTGCGGACGCCTATCGCGATGCCGGGATCACCCCTCGCTTTGCCACCCAGTCCGGCCCGATGCTGGTGATCGACGGCGCGCTGCATCCGCGCTTCCTGCCCGACAGCACCAGCCTGAAGACCCGAAACGGCGTCGGCGTGACGAAAACCGGCGAGGTGGTGTTCGCCGTCTCGAAACGGCCGGTGCGGTTTCACGACTTCGCCACGCTCTTTCGTGACGAACTCGATTGCCCCAATGCGCTCTTTCTCGACGGCACGATCTCCAGTCTCTACGCGCCCGACATCAACCGGCACGACCGGCTGTTCCCGATGGGGCCGATGATCGCCGTCGTCGGAACGTTTCCACGCTAGTTTTTTCCTGGTTCCGAAGATTTTTTCGCGCGGGACCCCAAGGAATTGCCGCCGTGCAACGTCTAAGGTCTGAAACAGCTGGGAGCGGGCACGCCATTGGACGCTGAACTTGTCGACAAAGCGGTGTCTGGCGACAGACAGGCGTTCGGCCAACTGGTCGAGCGGCACTATGATTTTGTCCATGCCGTCGCCTGGCGCTGGTCGGGAAACACCGCGGATGCGGAGGATATCGCCCAGGATGTCTGCGTGCGGCTCGGCTCGGCCATTCGCGGCTTTCGCGGCACCAGCCGGTTTCGCACCTGGCTCTACACGCTCACCCTCAATGCCGCTCGCGACCACAGGCGCCGCCAGACGCGGGACTGCACCGGGATGCAGGCTTATGCCAGCGAGCAGGCGGTTCTCGGCGCAGGTGATAGCGGCGAGGACGAGCGCGAGCAGGCGCTCTGGACGGCGGTCAGGGGGCTCCCGGAAAAGCAATGCGACGCGGTGCTGCTCGTCTATGCCGAGGGGATGAGCCATGCCGCCGCCGCCGACGTGCTCGGATGCTCGGAATCAACCGTGTCCTGGCACGTGCATGAGGCGCGCAAGCGGCTGAAGACAGTGCTTGGCAAGGAGGCCGTGTGATCATGACCGACGAATTCGACAAGCTCTCCGGGCGGACTGCGCCAAAGGCTTCGAACGAGGCACGCGCCCGCGCGCTTTCGGCCGCCATGCAGGCCTTCGACCTCGCCGAAGAAAATTCGACCAGCACCCAAGGATCGGTGCCGCCGGTTCGTCAAAGCTCCATCTTCAACCGGATATGGAGCCCCATCATGAACAGGAAACTGCTTGCCGGATCGGCACTCGCCACGCTGCTGGTCGTGCCTGCCGCCGCCTTCCTGACGCTGGAACTGACGCGCAACACGGCGCTTCCGGGGGGTAGCGGCACGGAAATCGCCGTCAAGGAGGAGCCGAGACAGAAGGCCGTGCCACTTGCGAAACCGTCCTCGACGGCAGCGACGGTGGACGAGAGCCTGGCTGCGGCCAAAAAGTCGGAGGCCTCCGGTTCGCCGGCACCTGAAGACACCGACAGCAAGGCGAAGGCAACGGCCGACGAGCCGGAAATTGCCCGGTTGCTGACACGCGCCCGTGAACAGAAGACCGTTGAGGTTCAATCCGCACCGCAGGCTGGGAGCCCGGCGCCCACGGCTGCGGCCGAAGCGGATGCCATGGCCAACCAGATGATGAGCGACAGCGCCGCACAGCTTTCGGTCGCCGCGCCGATCGTATCGCCGGACATGCAGCCGGCACCGCCGGAAAACCGCGAGCGCTTCGGCAAGGCCGAGAACAATCCGGTCAAAAGCGTCGCCACCGATCCGGTATCGACCTTCTCGGTCGATGTCGACACGGCTTCCTATGCCTTCGTGCGCCGCTCGCTGATGGAGGGCCAGGTGCCGGATCGCGATGCTGTGCGGGTGGAGGAGATGGTCAATTACTTCCCCTATGACTGGCCGCGCCCGGCCTCTGCCGCCGAACCGTTCAAGGCGACGGTGACGGTGACGCCGACACCCTGGAATGGTGGCACGCGGCTGATGCATGTGGCGATCAAGGGCTATGACGTCGTACCGGCCGAGGCGCCGAAGGCGAACCTGGTGTTCCTGATCGACGTTTCCGGCTCGATGGACGAGCCCGACAAGCTGCCGCTTCTGAAGGCCGCCTTCCGGCTGCTCGTCGAGACGCTGAAGCCGGACGATACCGTCTCGATCGTCACCTATGCCGGCAATGCCGGCACGGTGCTGGAAACGACGGCTGTCAAGGACAAGGCTAGGATACTGCAGGCGATCGACACGCTGCAGCCGGGTGGTTCGACGGCGGGTGCCGAGGGCATCGATGCGGCCTATCGGCTGGCGGAAAAGGCTTTCGTCAAGGGCGGCGTCAACCGGGTGATGCTGGCAACCGACGGTGACTTCAATGTCGGGCCGGCCAGTGACGACGACCTCAAGGCGATGATCGAGACGAAGCGCAAGAGCGGCATCTTCCTGTCGGTGCTCGGCTTCGGCCGCGGCAACTACAACGACGCGCTGATGCAGGCGATCGCCCAGAACGGCAACGGCACCGCCGCCTATATCGACACGCTGGCCGAGGCGCAGAAGACATTGGTGGAGGAGGCGGGCGCATCGCTCTTCCCGATCGCCAAGGACGTCAAGCTGCAGGTAGAGTTCAATCCGGCTGCCATCGCCGAGTACCGGCTGATCGGCTACGAGACCCGGGCATTGAAGCGCGAGGATTTCAACAACGACAAGGTGGATGCCGGCGACATCGGTTCTGGCCACAGTGTGACCGCGATCTATGAGGTGACGCCGAAGGGCAGCCCGGCGGTGCTCACCGACGAGCTGCGCTACAAGCCGGCGCAGAAGACCGCGGCCGATGCCACCGCCAACGCCGGCGAACTCGCCTTCCTGAAAATCCGTTACAAGAAGCCGGACGGCGACAGCAGCGCGCTGATCACGACGCCGGTCACGGAGGCGAACGCCGTGCCCTCGCTCGCCGAGGCGCCGGCCGATGTGCGGTTCTCGGTGGCGGTCGCCGCCTTCGGGCAGAAGCTTTCGGGCGTGAGCACGCTTTCTGACTATTCCTACGACGCCGTCGTCGATCTCGCGGCCGCGGCCAAGGGAGCCGATCCGTTCGGCTATCGCAGCGAGTTCGTCAATCTGGTCAGGCTCGCCAAGGGTCTTTCGGGCGGAGACAACTCGGCCAATTGAGGGGCGGCGAGGGCCTTGGCGCTGCTCCGCCGACACCCGCGCGCGGCCGCTCATCCGGCTGCCGCCACCTTCTCCCCGCCGGCGGGGAGAAGGGACGAGCGGCTGCGGCATTGCCTATGGCGACGGCCGAAATCTGACAATGAAGCACTGAGATTTGGGAAGCACTGAGATTTGGGAAACGCTGGGATTTGGCACCCAAGGGTGCGCCTAGCGGCTCTCTCTCTCTCCGCGTGCGGGGAGAGATGTCCGGCAGGACAGTGAGGGGATGTATCAGGCGCCGTCGCCTCACGCCTTCGGAAAGGCGCGCTCCAGACCGCCGGATTTTGTCAGGCCCATCTTGAACGCCTGGTAGGCCGGGTGCTGGCTCGCGCGGGCGGCTTCCATCAGGCGCATCTGCAGCCGGGCCGGGGCCTCGTTGCCGAGCCACTGTCCGAGCTTGTCGAGCTTCAGCGTGTTGAGAAAGCGGGCTTCGGAGGCGATATCGAGATAGCGGTAAAGCCCATCCAGCAGCCGGTCGTCCTGTTCGGGGTTTTCCATCAGCAACCGCACGAAGGCCTGGTCCGCTTCGCCGAAAGAGGAAAGCTTGTCGGCAACGGTGTCCCGGTCGGGAAAGGAAGCGGGGCCAGCGTTCATGTCGGTCTCTCCAGGCGAATCTCGTTTCAATCGGGATAGGACAGGGTCGCCGGGCGCGCAAGCGTCGATGAAATTGTACTAAGCATCCAATATTGACAAAAATTCCAGAATCATTCATTCCGTTGGCCATGAACCTGGAACCTGCCACCGCCTTCGATATCGCCATGCACGCGCCTTCGGCCGCAGCGATCAGCGCCTTGCTCTATCCGCATGCGGAGGTCGTGCTGCATGATCTGGGAAGCGGCACGGTGGCGGCCATATGGAATGCGTCCTCGGGGCGCGTCGTCGGCGAGGACTCTCTGATCGAGGATACGTTCGGCACGGTCTCGGGCGAGGAAAGCGTGCTTGGCCCCTATGAAAAGACCGGCGCCGACGGCCGGCGCGTCAAGTCGGTCTCGGCGGTGCTGCGCGATGCCAGAGGCAAGGCCGCGGGGCTGCTCTGCATCAATCTCGACGTCTCGATGATCGACAATGCGCTGCAACTTCTGTCCGCCTTTGCCGGCGCGGCGCAGCCGCGGCCGCAGGCGCTGTTTTCGCGCGACTGGCGCGAGGAGATCAACGCCTCGCTGCATGATTGGCTGAAGGAGCGGGGCATCGCGCTTGCAGCGCTCAAGCGGGCGGATCGCGTCGCGCTCGTTGCCGCACTTGAGGAGCGCGGTCTGTTCAAGACCCGCAACGCGGTGGATCATCTGGCGAGCCTCATCGGCACCTCGCGCGCCTCGATCTACAATTATCTCGCTGCCGCCCGCAGCGATGCTTCCTGATCACGACGAAGACAATCATGTCGCCTGTCCCAAGGACGCAGCGACCGGAGGACCCGATATGACAACCCTGCCAGACTTCCGCCTCGAAACGCATTTCTCCCGCTGGGAGTTCAAGGCGCGCCATCACATGACAGCGAGCGATGCCGAAACCATCTCCATGGGTGAATTGCTGGCGCTTGCGGACGATGCCGACCGGGGAGCCTGGGACAAGCTCACGCTCGGCTACACCGAGACCTACGGCGCGCCAGCGTTGCGGGCGGCCATCGCTTCGACCTATAGCGGGCTTTCGGCCGACGACATCCTCTGCTTTGCCGGGGCGGAAGAGGGGCTCTACTGCGCCATGCTGGCGCTGCTGGGGCCTGAAGACCACGCCATCGTTACCGTGCCCAACTACCAGTCGATGGAAACGCTGCCGGTAACGATCGCCGCGTCGGTCAGCGGCGTGCCGCTGCGCCCGGAAAACAACTGGCGGCTGGATCTAGCCGATGTGCGCGCGGCGCTGCAGCCGAACACGAAACTGATCGCCGTCAACTTTCCCAACAATCCGACAGGCTCGATCGCCGATCAGCAGACCTACAGGGCGCTGGCCGAGCTCTGCGCCGAGCGCGGCATCCATCTCTTCAGTGACGAGGTCTACCGCGGCCTCGAGCGCGACCCGGCGCTCCGGCTGCCGCAGGCGGCCGAGCTGTTCGAGCGCGGCATCTCGCTGAATGTCATGTCCAAGGCCTATGGCCTGCCGGGCCTGCGCATCGGCTGGATCGCCTGCCGCGATCATCACCTGCTCGAGCGCATGGAGAAGATGAAGCACTATCTGTCGATCTGCAATTCGCGTCCGTCGGAGGTGCTGGCGACCATCGCGCTCAAGGCGCGCGAGACGCTGCTGGCCAGAAACCGCGCTCTCTGCGCCACGAACCTGGAAAAGCTCGGCGCCTTCCTTGCCGACTTCCCCGATCTCTACGAATGGCGGGAGCCGGACGGTGGTTGCGTCGGCTTTGCCCGCTATCTCGGGTCGGACGGCGTCGAGAGCCATTGCCGTCGCCTGGTGGAGGAGGCCGGCGTCCTGCTGCTGCCTTCGAGCCTGTTCGTCTCCGATCTGCTGCCCGTTGCCCAGGATCGCTTTCGTGTCGGCTTCGGCCGCCGGAACATCGAGACCGGGCTCGCGGCATGGCGTCGGCACCTTCTGGCGGATGGCGTGGCGAAACGCATCGCCTGAATTCCGCGGGGCAGCCCGCAGAAGCGGCAAACCCTGATGGGTGTCCGCACGTCATGCCGGTCCTTTGCCATCAGGGGATGATGCCGAAGGCGTACCGCAATTTCGGCAAGCGCCTCGATCAGGCGCCGCAGGTAAAAAAAACGCTCCGGATCGTGGGATGCCGGAGCGTTTTTTATAGTTGGTTCAGGGGCCGGTCAGCCCCGGCGGCCTCGGCGCTCGCGGGCAGGCGCCGACGGGCCTTCGTTGGCGGTCTTGTTGCGCAGCGGGCCGATCCTTTCGATGATCACATCGAGCGTCGGGCGCTCGCGCGGCGAATGCTCGTCAAGCGCGACACGCATGGCGGCGAGGTGGCCGCAGGTGGTGCCGCAGCAGCCGCCGATGATCTTCGCGCCGGCATCGGCGGCCAGGCGCGCATATTCCGCCATCAGCGGCGGCGTGCCGGAGTAATGGATCTCGGAGCCGCGGAATTCGGGAATGCCGCAATTGCCCTTGACGATCACGGTTGCCTGCGGGTTTGCCGAGGTCATGTCGAGCAGCGATGACAGGATGTCGGATGCGCCGACTCCGCAATTGGCGCCGACGGCGACCGGGCCGTCGCCCAGGCCCTTGGCGACATCGTGGATGTCCTTGGGGTGCAGGCCCATCATCGTCTTGCCGGCGGTGTCGAAGGAACCGGTATAGACATAGGGAAGGCCGACCTTGGCGGCCGCTTCGGCAGCGGCGCGGATCTCGTCGGGGGACGACATCGTCTCGATCCAGGCGACTTCGGCGCCACCGGCCTTCAGGCCTTCCATCTGCTCGACGAAGGCGAGGACCGCGTCCTCGTAGGACAGCGCGCCGAGCGGGATCAGCAGTTCGCCGGTCGGACCGACGGAACCGGCGGTGATGACCTTGCGTGACGCCTTGTCGGCGACGGCGCGGGCGATTTCGGCTGCGCGCTTGTTGAGCGCATAGACGCGATCCTGGGCGTGGTGCAGCTTCAGCCGGTGGCGCGTGCCGCCGAAGGAATTGGTCAGGATGATGTCTGCGCCGGCATCGACGAAGTCCTGGTGCAGCTTGGTGATGTTCTCCGGCCTGGTCTCGTTCCAGATCTCAGGCGCTTCGCCCGCTTCCAGACCCATCGCGAACAGCGAAGTCCCGGTGGCGCCATCGGCGAGAAGAACGCCCTTTTCGGCGATGAGGTCGGAGAGAACATTGGCGGCAAGGGTCATCGGCTTTTCCCGGCTAGAATGAATGAAACAAGATATAAAGATATCTTTATGTCTTTGCAAGCATTGCTGCGGCGGGCAGGCGACTATTGTTCGCTGCGCAGGCCCATGCGGCCGGCAAGGCCAAGGCCGAAAACCGCCAGTGCCGTCAGGAGCCACATCGGGTCGGCGCGGTTGAGGAAGAAGCTTTCGAGCATGGCGTTGTAGGTCATGAAGATGACGACCATGACGCAGAAATCGGCAAAGGCGCCGCCTTGCGGGCGGCGCGCGGCGCGGATGTAGTCGAACAGCGGTTTGACGAACAGCAGCAGCGTCATGAGGATGCCGCCGGGCAGGCCGAACATCAGTGCGGCGTCGAGATAGCTGTTGTGGCCGGTCACGATGCCGCGCACGTCCCAGCTGGCTTCGAAATTTGCCTCGAGGCCCATGATGACAGGCGAGAGCCAGAAGCTGGAATAGCCCTGGCCGAACCATGGGTGATCGGCGATGCTGGCGCTGGCGAATTTCCAGATGTCGTCGCGACCGGTGAAGGTGGCGTCGTCGATGATTGCGCGGGTCGCCGCCAGCAGGGTGTCGGAATAGATCGTGCCGAGCGTGAGGCCGAAGATCATCACCGACATGGCAATATGCGCGGCGATCATCAGGCCTGGGCTGCGCAGCGCGCGCCCGGCAAGCACCAGCGCGATGGCGATGGGCAGGAAGCCTATGGTGGTCTTGGAGCCGGTGTGCAGCACGAAATTGAACGACAGCAGCGCAATGGCCCAGCCGCGAAGCGTGGCGCCGGAGCGTGCGCAGTAGATGCCGAACACGCACAGGATCGAAAAGACCGGGGCCGAGACGTTCTTGTGCAGAAGATGGCCGCGCCAGAAGCCGGCGTGCCAGGGCTCGCCGCCGTCGGCCGAATGGATGGCAAGATCCGGCGCGACGATCAGCGCCGCATAGTCGATCAACACGATCAGCAGGATGGCATTGGCCCCGGCATGAACGAAGTCCTGCTCGCTGCGCGGCAGCACCAGGACGCCTGCCACCATGATCATGGCGATGAGGCTGAGCGTCAGGCCGCGGGCGGAGGCTGCGGGGTCGTAGGATTGCAGGCAGGAGAAATAGGCGATGGCGAAAACGGCGACCCAGGCCGGAGAAATCAACCGCGCCAGTACCCGCCGGTCGACGACGAGCAGCATGGCAGACAGGTAGACGACGCCGAGCACGAGGTAGCCGATCTGATTGACGATGTTGCCGTCATTGCCGGCATTCGGGTCGACCTCCACCGCACCCTGAAACGGCATCAGCGTAAAGACCATGAGGAAGAGCCCGAGGCCCGACAACAGCGATGCAAGGTGACGGGTCAGTTGCGTCAGCCCGGCGTCGCTGCTCGACAGCGCCGGCACCGGGTACCGTCGTGTAGAATTAACTGCCGTGGCGGGGGGTGTTTGCATCAGAACGCCGAGATCGCTTTGACGGGGCGCCGCCGACACGGCGCCGCCTCCGGTTTCCAGTCCTGCCTGCACTCGCACCGAGCGGGCCGGGACCAGCCACCAAACATGGCGCAATTGGGTTAAAGCGGAATGAAACGGGCCTTGCCCCCAGGTGGCTGCCGAAGCGCTGGTGCCTCAAGGTTATCGCGGTCGCCATGCCTGGCCCCTGTCATCCGACCGGTCAATGCCATTGTGGCCGAAGCGCGGCGGTCGCTCACGACGAAAAGCCGCAGCCTATAGGCGATTGCGGCCCGGCTGCTATCGCTGTAAAAGGCCGAACTTATGTAGTTGCTCGCGTGCCCGCGGATATCGCGCGCTGATCGATAGTCTCAAACGAGAAGAACACCATGAACTTCAAACTCCGGACACTCGCGTCGGCGGCCGTTTCACTTGGTCTGCTGCTTGGCGGTGCGTCCCATGCCTTCGCCGGAAAGGCGCATCTGGTTCTCGACGCGCAGACCGGCACGGTCCTTGAGGCCGAAAACGCCGACGTGCTGAACTATCCCGCCTCGCTCACCAAGATGATGACGATCTACCTGGCGTTCGAAGCCCTTCGCGATGGCCGGTTGACCTGGGATCAGCGGCTGACGATGTCGGAAAATGCCAACAGCAAGGAGCCGTTCAAGCTGGCGGTCGGTGTCGGGCGCACCGTATCTGTGCGCGAAGCGGTCATGGGCATGATCGTGCTGTCGGCCAACGATGCGTCCATTGCCATCGGCGAGCAACTGGCAGGCACCGAAACCGCTTTTGCCACGATGATGACGGGCAAGGCACGCCAGCTCGGCATGGCCAGCACCGTCTTCAAGAACGCCAACGGCCTGCCGGATCCCGAACAGGTAACGACTGCGCGGGACATGGCGACGCTCGGCATTGCCCTGATGCGCGATTTTCCGCAGGAGTTCACGCTGTTTTCCAACCGCCGGATCGAGTTCCGGGGCATGAAGCTTCGCGGCCACAACAATGTGATGAACCGCTACGCCGGTGCCGATGGCATCAAGACCGGCTACACGCAGGCCTCTGGCTACAATCTGGTCACCTCGGCGACCCGCGACGGCAAGCGCCTCGTCGGCGTCGTCATGGGCGGCGAGACCGCCGAAAAGCGCGACAATCAGATGATCGACCTGCTCGACAAGTATTTCCTTGCACGTGAAGACTCGGCGTCTTCCGCAAGTGCCGTCGAGCCGGCTGCAGCCGAAACGACGACCACCAACTGAAGACGGCTGGCATCGGCCTCGCGTCAACGCGGGGGCCGATGCCTCACGCCTGCCTGACGGCAGGCGCGTCGTCCGGGTTAACGTGCTGGCGAGGCGGTTTGGCGATCGCCGGCCTCAGAGCGCGTGCGGCGCTTTACGCAGCCCTCTTGTCCTCATGGCTGGTCGGCGTCACCATGGCCGAGATGATCGTCTGCAGATCGAGCGTACCGATCGGGCGACCATTCTCGTCGACGACATGGGCCGTGTTGAGGTGGGCGCCGGTCATGGCGCGGGCGGCCGATTCCAGCACGGTGCCCATCGCCAGCGGCAAGCCTTCCGGGTTTCCGGCAAGCGGCCGCATGATCGTCTCGACATTGATGACGCGTCCGCGGTTCACTTCCTTGACGAAGGCCGAGATGTAGTCGTCGGCGGGCGAAAGCACGATCTGCTGGCCCGTGCCCTGCTGAACGACGCGGCCGTCGCGCAGGATGGCGATCTTGTCGCCGAGCCGGAGCGCCTCGTCGAGATCGTGGGTGATGAAGACGACGGTCTTCTTCAATTCCTTCTGCAGGTCGAGAAGCACGGTCTGCATGTCGACACGGATCAGCGGATCGAGCGCCGAATAGGCCTCGTCCATCAGCAGGATGTCGGCGTCGTTGGTCAGTGCCCGGGCAAGGCCCACGCGCTGCTGCATACCGCCCGAGAGCTGGTTCGGATAATGATTCTCGAAGCCCTTCAGCCCGACGCGCTCGATCCAGCCGCGCGCCCGCTTTTCGCTCTCGGCCTTGCCGACGCCCTGGATCTCAAGGCCGTAGACCGTGTTGTCGAGAACGGTGCGGTGCGGCAAAAGCGCGAATTTCTGGAACACCATCGCCGTCTTGTGGCGACGGAATTCGCGCAGGTCGTTGTCGCTCATCTGGCAGACGTCGACACCGTCATAGAGCACTTCGCCCGCGGTCGGGTCGATCAGCCGGTTGATGTGGCGGATCAACGTCGACTTGCCAGAGCCCGAAAGCCCCATCACCACCATCACGCCGCCGGCCGGCATCGAGATGTTGATGTCCTGCAGGCCGAGCACGTGGCCGTGTTTCTCGTTGAGCTCCGCCTTGCCAAGGCCCCGCTTGACCGCATCGACATAGTCGCCGCCATTGGGGCCGAAGATCTTGTAGAGGTTCTTCACCTCGATCGCGTGACTAGCCATGGATAACCTCCGAATGCTTCTGCAGCCGCCTGCCGAAGGCCTGGCTGGTCCGGTCGAAAATGATGGCGATGCCGACAAGGGCGAAGCCGTTGAGGAAGCCGACAGTGAAGAACTGGTTGGCGATCGCCTGCAGCACGTTCTTGCCGAGACCGCCGACACCGATCATCGATGCGACGACGACCATGGCCAGCGACATCATGATGGTCTGGTTGATGCCGGCCATGATGGTCGGCAGCGCCAGGGGCATCTGCACGTTCTTCAGTTTCTGCCAGGCAGAGGACCCGAAGGCGTCGGCCGCCTCCAGCACTTCCTTGTCGACGAGGCGGATGCCGAGATTGGTGAGCCGGATCATCGGCGGCACGGCATAGATGACGACGGCGATCAGACCCGGCACCTTGCCGATGCCGAAGATCATGACCACGGGGATGAGATAAACGAAGCTCGGCATCGTCTGCATCACGTCGAGCACCGGATTGACGATCGACTGTACCCGGTCGGAGCGGGCCATCAGAATGCCGATCGGAATGCCGATCAGGATCGAGATCAGCGTACAGACGGTCACCATCGCCAGCGTGATCATCGTGTCGTTCCAAAGACCGACGAGGCCGATGGCGATCATCGACAGCGCCGTGCCGATGGTGATGTTGATGTTGCGGCTGCCGTAATAGACCACGGCGACCATGACGATCAGCACCAGGATCCAGGGCGACGCCACGAACGCGCCCTCGAGATAATTCAGGAACCACTGAAGCGGCTGTACGACCGTATCGATGGCGTCGCCATAAGAACGGACGAACCCTTTGAAGCCATCGTCGATGGTCTTGCGCGCGAGCCGGATCGTTCCGTCGTCGATGGCAGGGAACTTGCAGAGCAACGCTGGCAAGACACTGCAGATGGATGCCATATTTTTCCCCTTCTTGGCCGGAAGTCTTATGACGCCGACTGCGTCTTCGGACCGGTCGTTGCCGATCTCCTGCGCAGACTTGACGAGTGACCTCTTCGGGTCCCGGCGTGAGAAATGTGACAGCGGAACGTGTCGCCCGCTTTACTGAATGCGACGCGAACCGAGCCCGTTCGTCGTCGGAAGCGTCGCCGTCGTGCCCGGTTACCCAGGCTGCCGGCGAAGACGCCGATGCAGGCGACCGCTTTTTACGCGGGCGCCTGCATCGGCAATCGCATCAAAGCGCAGCCTTGACCTTCTCGGCCACTTCCGGGCTCACCCAGGTGGTCCACATGTCGGGGAACTCGGCGAGGAAATGCTTGGCCGCATCCTCGTTGGTGCCCTGGTTCTCATCCATCCAGGCGAGAACCTTGTTGACCGTGCCGTTGTCCCATTTGCGCGCCTTGACGTAGTCCATGGCGACGCCCGCCTTGTCGGCGAAGGACTTGGTCACGACCGTGAACACGTCGGAGACCGGGTAGGAGTTGACCTTCGGGCTCGGGCAATCAGGAACCGCCGAGCAGGCGTCCCATTCCTTCTTGTCGTGGTCGACGCCGAAGGAGAGGCGGGTCATCTCGTATTTGCCGAGGATGGCGGTCGGTGCCCAGTAGTAGCCGAGCCAGCCGGTCTTCTTGGCAAAGGCATTGGCGATCGAGCCGTCGAGGCCAGCGGCAGACCCGGTGTCGACCAGCTGGAAGCCGGCCTTCTCTGCATCGATCGCCTTGTAGAGGTTGGCGGTCGAAACCTGGCAGTTCCAGCCCGACGGGCAATTGTGCACGGCGGCCTTGGACGGGTCTTCCGGTGCCGGGAAGAGATCGGGGTGTTTCAGCGCGTCCTGCACCGTCTTGATGTCGGGGTGGGCATCGGCGAGGAATTTCGGGATCCACCAGCCTTCGACGCCGCCTTCGCTCAAGATCTTGGCGGCCTCGATCAGCCGGCCTTCCTTGATCGCCGCGTCGAGCGGCGTGCGCACGGCGTTGACCCAGAGTTCCGGCGCCATGTCCGGCTGAGCCTTTTCGTTCATGGAGGCAAAGGTCGGCATGGTGTCGCCGGTAACCAGCGTCACGGTGCAACCGTAACCGTTTTCCAGAATGAACTTGTCCACATGCGCAGCGACGCCCGCAGATGCCCAGTTCATTTCGGCAATGCTGACTTCACCGCATTCCGCGGCCTGCGCGGAACCCGCCATGGCATAAAGGCCTGCGGCGAGAATGGTGGAAGCGAGGAGTTTCTTCATGTTGCAAGACCTCCCAGTCTTTATCTGCAGCCAACGATCGAACGGGCGTCATGGGGACGCCCTTGCATCCCGGTCACCCGACCCAAATAAGCAGCCTGGGCTTCGGCGCAGTTCACGCCAAGGGTAGCCCCGCTGCGGCGGTGATGGGAATTCGTTCTGGTCCTGGCCGCGGAACCCTGTCGCCGGCCGGATTTCCTCTATACCGCAAGCCAAGCCTAAGTATTCTCGTTGAGAAATCAACCTCTTCAATCGGAGAGGGGCGTGACCGATAGGGTAGCGGCGTCTGTCTGCGACATGGCGCAAGCGGAATTTTTCGGCTCCCGGCGGCTAAATTTAAGCATTTGCGACAATTAGTGCCGCAAAATTTAGCGCTCGCCACAATGCTGGTTTCCGGTCTGTTGCATTGAGGACCTTTCCTGTCTCGAATGCGTCACGCGCAAATTTTGCGAATGTCGCGAAAAACATTCAAAAAAAGCCGGAATTCATCTTTCGTTAAATCCTCAATAACCATCCGGTAACGATGTCCGGCTAATTGTTGTTGCGCGGCAGGAAACGGCCGCCGACCCGGATCAAGGTAGTGCGTCCCGGGTTTGAAGCGAGCCTCCGGTGTGTATTTCCGGAGTGACCAGTGTTTTTTGGAAGCCGCATCCCTCGAGAGAGGTCGATGCGGCTTTCGCGTTTATGGCTGTTGACGGTGATCGACGGACCAAAAAAAACCGTCTCCACGAGGGGAGACGGCTGGAGGAGGAGGCGTTAGCTGCTGGAATGCGAAGCCTTGGCCAATAGGACGCCCGGGGACCGGGCCATCGGGTCAGCCGACGTTGGACGTGCGGATGAAGCCGAGCGGTCCGAAGGGAGCGTCGAGAACGACGTTGCGGACGCGCGACTGACTGGCGGGGACCTTGGAATTCCAGGCGATCTGAACGAAATTGGGCTTGCTGAAGATGTACAGCATGGACATGGACCTTGAGAGGCCGGACCCCATTGGTCCGGTATGTGTTTCGGTGGCGCTGATATAGGCTCGCCGCAAGCGAAATTGAATGCCAAACTCGTCACAGGATGTCGCAATTACGCTAGTTTTGGAGAGAAACTCGACAAGCTTGATTAGCGACCGAAACAGTCCGTCATCGACGCGCCGCAAATGCGGCGAAATCTTGTCAAAGCAGGGCTTTGCGCCCGATCAAATCGATGTTACCCGTGGCGCCATGACACGCAAGATCATGCTGCAGGGAACCGGCTCGGATGTCGGAAAATCGGTATTGGTGGCAGGCCTCTGCCGGCTCGCTTCCAATCGCGGGTTGAAGGTCAGGCCGTTCAAGCCGCAGAACATGTCGAACAATGCCGCGGTGTCTGACGACGGCGGCGAAATCGGCCGGGCGCAGTGGCTGCAGGCGCTGGCTGCCCGCGTGCCGTCCTCCGTGCACATGAACCCGGTGCTCCTGAAGCCGCAGTCGGATGTCGGCAGCCAGATCGTGGTGCAGGGCAAGGTCGCAGGGCAGGCGCGCGGGCGCGAATATCAGGCGCTGAAGCCGAAATTGCTCGGCGCGGTCATGGACAGCTTCGAGCAGATTTCGGCCGGCGTCGATCTTGTCGTCGTCGAAGGCGCGGGGTCTCCGGCCGAGATCAATCTGAGGGCCGGCGACATCGCCAATATGGGCTTTGCGACCCGTGCGGACGTGCCTGTCATCCTCGTGGGCGACATCGACCGCGGCGGTGTCATCGCCTCGCTGGTCGGCACGCATGCGATCCTGCCGGCGGACGACCGGCGCATGATCTCCGGCTACCTCATCAACAAGTTCCGTGGCGACGTCACCCTGTTTGACGACGGCATTGCCGCCATCGGCGGCTACACCGGCTGGCCCTGCTTTGGCGTCGTGCCGTGGTTGAAGGCGGCGGGCCGGCTGCCGGCGGAAGATTCCGTCGTGCTCGAAAAGCGCGTGCGCGGCGAGGGGCGGGCGTTGAAGGTCGCCGTTCCCGTGTTGTCCCGTATCGCCAATTTCGACGATCTCGATCCGCTCGCCGCCGAGCCGGAGGTCGAGCTCGTCTTCGTGAAGCCAGGCAACCCGATCCCGGCAGATGCGGGTCTCGTCGTCATTCCCGGGTCGAAATCGACCATTGCCGACCTGAAGGATCTGCGCGCGCAGGGCTGGGACGGCGACATCAAGCGTCATGTCCGGCGCGGTGGCCGGGTTATCGGCATCTGCGGCGGATACCAGATGCTCGGCCGGCGCGTCACCGATCCGCTGGGGATCGAGGGGCGCGACCATGAAATCGCCGGGCTCGGTCTGCTCGATATCGAAACCGAGATGGCGCCGGAAAAGACCGTGCGCAACAGTCGCGCCTGGTCTCTGGAGCACGACGTGGCGCTCGAAGGCTACGAGATCCACCTGGGCAAGACGACGGGCGCCGATTGCGACCGTCCTGCGGTCAGCATCGACGGCCGCGCGGATGGTGCTCTTTCTGCCGATGGCCGGGTGATGGGGACCTATCTGCACGGCCTGTTTGCAAGCGATGCCTATCGCTCGGCACTGCTGAGAAGCTTCGGGATCGAGGGCGGCATCGGCAATTATCGTCAATCGGTCGACGCGGCGCTCGACGACGTCGCGAGCGAACTCGAGGCGGTGCTCGACAGGCGTTGGCTGGAGCAACTGCTCGGGAATTAGCCAGCGCGCCGCAATCGCGTTGTTGGCCGTCGCACGCGTCGATTGACTTTGCGCCCCCCGCTTCCTAATCATCTGGCGTTGGATGGTTTCCCCGGATCGTGGCGATGCGGGGGAATAATTGGGAATGTGACGGATGGACCCAAACCGGGCATCCTTATCGCAGCCGACCCCGCGACTGTAGAACGGTCAGGGTTCGCCGTCGGGTTTGATGCCGGGTTGTCGGCCGGTTGCATGGGCAATCGGGGCAGGTCAGGGATCAAGCCGGAAAAGCCACTGGCGTGGCTTCGTGATCAGCCGGGCTGGACGCCTCTTCTTCTACGAATCGTCCGCCTTTCACGAAACCGCCCACCGCGCCGCGCATCGGAAACGACGCGCAAAGGTTTGCTGTGGCACCGGAAAGCGCCGGGAAGGTGAGGCGGGCCGTTCGGGCCCTTGCATTGTTTTCGCGTCGCGACGCGAAGCGATGCCATGGGCTCGTGACGCCGTGAGCCAGGAGACCTGCCGTCCGACAGGGGCATTCCGCCCGAAGGGAAGCCCGCTTCCCAACGCCATCACGGAGGTTGTCTTGGCTTATCGACCATTTTCCGAACGCGCCTTGAGCGCGCCGAGCTTCTGTTGCCGTTCAAAATCGCCCGCTGCGGCGACGTGAGGCGGCAAGGCAGATGAGCATTCCCCATGCCGGGCCGGTTCTGGTCCTCGGTGGCGCCCGTTCCGGCAAATCCAGCTTCTCCGAACGGCTCGTCGAAGCCTCGGGTCTCGACATGCACTATGTCGCGACCGGGCGAGCCTGGGACGACGAGATGCGCGAGCGCATCGACCATCACCGGGAAAGGCGCGGCGAGGGCTGGACCACGCATGAGGAGCCACTCGATCTCGTATCGCTGCTGACGCGCATCGACGGTGAGAACCGCGTGGTCCTCGTCGACTGCCTGACGCTGTGGGTCACCAACCTGATGATGGAAGAGCGCGACATGGCGGCGGAATTCGCTGCCCTTGCCGGCTTTCTGCCTGAGGCGCAGGCGCGCCTCATCCTTGTTTCCAACGAAGTCGGCCTCGGCATCGTGCCCGAGAACCGCATGGCCCGCGACTTCCGCGACCATGCCGGCCGGCTTCACCAGATCGTTGCGGAGAAATCCGCGGAAGTTTACTTTGTCGCGGCTGGATTGCCGCTGAAAATGAAGGGTTGATCCATGACCACTGCGAGAGCCAACCAGGGCAAGATCCCGGCGACCGTCATCACCGGCTTCCTCGGTGCCGGCAAGACCACGATGATCCGCAACCTGCTGCAGAACGCCGACGGCAAGCGGATCGCGCTCATCATCAACGAGTTCGGCGATCTCGGCGTCGATGGCGACGTCCTGAAGGGGTGCGGCGCTGAAGCCTGCTCGGAAGACGACATCATCGAGCTGACCAATGGCTGCATCTGCTGCACGGTTGCCGATGATTTCATTCCGACCATGACCAAGCTGCTCGAGCGCGAAAACCGTCCTGACCACATCATCATCGAGACCTCGGGTCTCGCGCTGCCGCAGCCGCTGATCGCTGCCTTCAACTGGCCGGATATCCGCAGCGAAGTGACCGTCGACGGCGTCGTCACCGTGGTCGACAGCGCGGCCGTTGCCGCCGGCCGCTTTGCCGACGACCATGACAAGGTCGATGCGCTGCGCGTCGAGGATGACAATCTCGATCACGAAAGCCCGATCGAGGAGCTGTTCGAGGATCAGCTGACGGCTGCCGACCTGATCGTGCTCAACAAGACGGACCTTATCGACGCCTCCGGCCTGAAGGCCGTGCGTGACGAGGTCGCCTCGCGCACCAGCCGCAAGCCCGCGATGATCGAAGCCAAGAACGGCGAAGTGGCTGCTGCCATCCTGCTCGGCCTTGGTGTCGGCACGGAAAGTGATATCGCCAACCGCAAGTCGCACCACGAGATGGAACATGAGGCCGGCGAGGAGCACTCTCACGACGAGTTCGACAGCTTCGTCGTGGAGCTCGGCGCGATTGCCGATCCCGCGGCCTTCATCGATCGCCTCAAGAGCGTGATCGCTGAGCACGACGTGCTGCGTCTCAAGGGCTTTGCCGATGTGCCCGGCAAGCCGATGCGTCTTTTGATCCAGGCCGTCGGCGCCCGCATCGACCAGTATTACGACCGGGCCTGGGCGGCCGGCGAAAAGCGCGGCACCCGCCTCGTGGTCATTGGCCTGCACGATATGGACGAAGCAGCCGTGCGCGCTGCCATTACCGCGCTCGTCTGACGCCTTGAAGCAACGCCGTTCCGGGAACACCCCGGACCGGCCTGAACGGATAGAACAATGCATCTGCTTCTCGCCCAGAAAGGAACGATCGCCGACGGCAACGAAGCGATCGACCTGGGGCAAACGCCGGCCGACGTGCTTTTCCTGTCGGCCGCCGACACCGAGCTTTCCTCGATCGCTGCGGCCCATGGTCGGCGCGGCGAGGGAGCGAGCCTGCGCATCGC
This sequence comes from Hyphomicrobiales bacterium, assembly GCA_900469625.1. Taxonomy (GTDB): domain Bacteria; phylum Pseudomonadota; class Alphaproteobacteria; order Rhizobiales; family Rhizobiaceae; genus Ensifer. The sequence continues at coordinate 81,586 of UBXV01000027.1, read as the reverse complement.
CAGCCTGATGAACCTGATGCACCCGATGTCGGTCGACACCTATGTCGAGCGCACGGCGCGGCATGCAAAGCTCATCGTGGTGAGACCGCTCGGTGGCGCCAGCTATTTCCGTTATGTGCTGGAAGCATTGCATGCCGCCGCCGTCACCCACCGCTTCCAGATCGCGGTGCTACCGGGCGACGACAAGCCGGATCCGGGCCTCGAACCGTTCTCCACGGTCGAGCCCGACGACCGCCAGCGCCTGTGGGCCTATTTCACCGAAGGTGGCGCCGACAATGCAGGTCTGTTTCTCGATTATGCCGAGGCACTGATCTCGGGAGCCGAGAAGCCGCAGCCGGCAAAGCCGCTTCTGAAGGCCGGCATCTGGTGGCCGGGGGCGGGCGTCATCGGCGTCAGCGAATGGCGGGCCCGTGTCCGCGAAAGAACGGTTACCGGGGAGGGAGCCGAACCCCCGACCATCGGGATCTGCTTCTATCGCGCCTTGGTGCAGAGCGGCGAGACGCGGCCGGTCGAGGCGCTGATCGACGCGCTTGCCGCCGAGGGCATGCGCGTGCTGCCGCTGTTCGTTTCCAGCCTCAAGGATGCCGTTTCGGTCGGCACGCTGCAATCGATCTTTGCCGAGGCGGCTCCCGACGTGGTGATGAACGCCACCGGCTTTGCCGTCTCGTCGCCGGGCGCCGACAGGCAGCCGACGGTGCTGGAATCGACCGGCGCACCGGTGCTGCAGGTGATCTTTTCCGGCTCGTCGCGGGCGCAATGGGAGACGTCGCCGCAGGGGCTGATGGCCCGCGACCTTGCCATGAATGTCGCGCTCCCGGAGGTCGATGGCCGCATTCTCGCGCGCGCCGTCTCCTTCAAGGCGGCCTCGATCTACGATCCCAGGGTGGAAGCCAATATTGTCGGCCATGAGCCGCTTGCCGACCGCGTGCGGTTTGCAGCCCGGCTCGCCGTCAACTGGGCGAAGTTGCGCCGCGCCAGGCCGGCCGAACGCCGCATCGCCATCATCATGGCCAACTACCCCAACCGCGACGGCAGGCTCGGCAATGGCGTCGGGCTCGATACGCCTGCCGGCACAGTTGAGGTGCTGCGCGCCATGGCCGTCGAAGGTTATGGCGTAACCGATTTGCCGGCAGATGGCGACGCGCTGATCCGCTATCTCATGGCCGGGCCGACCAATGCGGTAAGCCACGACCGCGAGATCCGCGAGACAATTTCGCTGAGCGATTACAAAGCGTTCTTCGATTCGCTTCCGAAACAGATAAAAGATGAGGTGACCAGTCGCTGGGGCGCGCCGGAAGCCGATCCGTTCTTCCTCGATGGTGCCTTTGCGCTGCCGCTCGCCCGCTTCGGCGAGGTCGTCGTCGGCATCCAGCCGGCGCGCGGCTACAACATCGACCCTAAGGAGAGCTACCACTCGCCGGACCTCGTGCCGCCGCACGGCTATCTCGCCTTCTATGCTTTCCTGCGCAACCAGTTCGGAGCGCAGGCGATCGTGCACATGGGCAAGCACGGCAATCTCGAATGGCTGCCGGGCAAGGCGCTGGCGCTGTCGGAGACCTGTTACCCCGAGGCGATCTTCGGGCCGTTGCCGCATGTCTACCCCTTCATCGTCAACGACCCCGGCGAGGGCACGCAGGCAAAGCGCCGCACCAGCGCCGTCATCATCGACCACCTGACGCCGCCTTTGACCCGGGCGGAATCCTACGGGCCGCTGAAGGACCTCGAGGCGCTGGTCGACGAATATTACGACGCCGCCGGCGGCGATCCGCGCCGGCTGAGGCTCCTGAGCCGGCAGATCCTCGACCTCGTGCGCGATATCGGCCTCGACCACGACGCCGGCATCGACAAGGGCGACAGCGACGACAAGGCGCTGGAAAAGCTCGACGCCTATCTCTGCGACCTCAAGGAGATGCAGATCCGCGACGGCCTGCACATCTTCGGCGTGGCGCCGGAGGGGCGGCTTCTGACCGATCTGACGGTGGCGCTCGCCCGCGTGCCGCGCGGCCTCGGCGAAGGTGTCGACCAGAGCCTGCAGCGCGCGATCGCAGCGGATGCAGGCCTCGGCTTTGACCCGCTCGATTGCGTGATGTCTGACCCTTGGGACGGATTGCGGCCGGATCTCCTGGCTGCTGTTTCCGATCAGCGCTGGCGCACGGCCGGCGATACGGTCGAGCGCATCGAGCTGCTGGCGGCCTCTTTCGTGAGCGGCGAGGCGCCGGCACCGGCGGCCTGGTCGGCCACCAGCGCCGTGCTCGGCGAAATCGAGACACGGCTAAAGCCGTCGATCGTCAATTCCGGTGCTGCCGAGATGGCCGGTTTCCTGACCGGCCTCGATGGCCGCTTCGTGGCGCCCGGGCCGTCCGGCGCGCCGACGCGAGGGCGGCCCGACGTGTTGCCGACCGGGCGCAATTTCTACTCCGTCGACAGCCGCTCCGTGCCGACGCCGGCCGCTTACGAGCTTGGCAAGAAATCCGCCGAGCTGCTCATCCGCCGCTACCTGCAGGATCATGGCGAATGGCCGTCCTCCTTCGGGCTGACGGCCTGGGGCACGGCCAACATGCGCACCGGCGGCGACGATATCGCCCAGGCCATGGCGCTGATCGGCACCAAGCCCACCTGGGACATGATCTCGCGCCGGGTGATGGGCTACGAAATCGTGCCGCTCGCGTTGCTCGGGCGGCCGCGCGTCGACGTGACGCTGAGGATCTCCGGCTTCTTCCGCGATGCCTTCCCGGACCAGATCGCGCTGTTCGACAAGGCGATCCGCGCCGTCGGTGCGCTTGAAGAGGACGATGCCGACAACATGATCGCCGCGCGCATGCGCGCCGAGACGCAGCGGCTGCAGGCGTCTGGTGTCGAGGCAGCGGAAGCTGAGCGCCGCGCCTCCTACCGCGTCTTCGGCGCCAAGCCCGGTGCCTATGGCGCCGGCCTGCAGGCGCTGATCGACGAGAAAGGGTGGGACAGAAAAGCCGATCTTGCTGACGCCTATCTCACCTGGGGCGCCTATGCCTATGGCGCCGGCGAGGAGGGTAAGGCCGAACGGGACCTCTTCGAGGAGCGGCTGCGCACGATCGAGGCCGTCGTCCAGAACCAGGACAATCGCGAGCACGACCTGCTCGACAGCGACGACTACTACCAGTTCGAAGGCGGCATGAGCCTTGCTGCCGAGCATCTTGGTGGTGCGCGGCCGGCGATCTATCACAACGACCATTCGCGCCCGGAAAAGCCCGTCATCCGTTCGCTGGAGGAAGAGATCGGCCGCGTGGTGCGCGCCCGCGTCGTCAATCCCAAGTGGATCGATGGCGTCATGCGCCACGGTTACAAGGGCGCCTTCGAGATCGCCGCCACGGTCGACTACATGTTCGCCTTTGCCGCCACAACGGGTGCCGTGCGCGACCACCATTTCGAGGCGGCCTATCAAGCCTTCATCGTCGACGAGCGGGTGTCAAACTTCCTGCGCGACAAGAACCCGGCGGCACTCGCCGAGCTGTCCGAAAGGCTGCTGGAGGCGATCGACCGCAATCTGTGGACCCCGCGTTCCAACTCGGCGCGATTTGAACTGAGCGGCCGCGCGACGACTGCAGTTCGGCTTCGCGCCGGAAATGAATGAGCAAACCCGGGAAGCCGCGAAGCGGTTTTCCGCGCGGAGTTGCGCAAGTGCAAGGAATGGGATTGCGGACGGCCATACGCCCGCATCCTCTATAGAAGCTGAGTGATCCAGGAGAACGTCATGAGCGAAGATGTGGTGAGCACGGGTGAGGGCGTCGCCGAGAAGGATGACGCCCGCCACGCCATGAAGATGGCGAAGAAGAAGACGGCGCGTGAAAAGATCATGGCGACGAAGACCGACGAAAAGGGTCTCATCATCGTCAATACCGGCAAGGGCAAGGGCAAGTCGACCGCCGGCTTCGGCATGATCTTCCGCCACATCGCCCATGGCATGCCCTGCGCCGTCGTGCAGTTCATCAAGGGCGCCTGGGAGACCGGCGAGCGCGACCTGATCGAGAAGCATTTCGGTGATGTCTGCCAGTTCTATACGCTCGGCGAAGGCTTTACCTGGGAAACGCAGGACCGCGCCCGCGACGTGGCGATGGCGGAAAAGGCCTGGGAGAAGGCCAAGGAGCTGATCCGCGACGAGCGCAATTCCATGGTGCTGCTCGACGAGATCAACATCGCGCTGCGCTACGATTACATCGACGTTGCCGAGGTCGTGCGGTTCCTGAAAGAGGAAAAGCCGCACATGACCCATGTGGTGCTCACCGGTCGCAACGCCAAGGAAGACCTGATCGAGGCTGCGGATCTGGTGACGGAAATGGAACTGATCAAGCATCCGTTCCGCTCCGGCATCAAGGCGCAGAAAGGCGTCGAGTTCTGATGAGCCAGAGCTGGCAGTTCTGGGCGTTGCTGTCGGCGGCCTTTGCGGCGCTGACGGCCGTTTTTGCCAAGGTCGGGGTTGCGCAGATCAACTCCGACTTCGCCACGCTGATCCGCACCGTCGTCATCCTGTTCGTGCTCGCCGGTATCGTGGCGGCAACGGGACAATGGCAAAAACCCTCGGAAATCCCAGGGCGAACCTGGCTGTTCCTGGCGCTGTCGGGCCTTGCCACCGGCGCCTCCTGGCTTGCCTATTTCCGGGCGCTGAAGCTCGGCGATGCGGCGCGTGTGGCGCCGGTCGACAAACTGTCGATCGTCATGGTCGCGATCTTCGGCGTCCTGTTCCTCGGCGAAAAACTCAACCTGATGAACTGGCTCGGCGTGGTCTTCATCGCTGCGGGTGCACTGCTGTTGGCGGTGTTCTGATGAAGGCCGCAGGTCCGGCCGCGTGATTTCAGATCCAGCGGCGGACGCTTTTGCGATAGGCGCCATACGCCTCGCCAAAAACGCGCGAGAGGTGCGTCTCCTCCATGCGGATCTGGTAGGAGATCGAGATCCAGGCGGAAAGCGCAAGCGCGACCGAGACGACATTGGGCACCGCAAGGACCGTGCCGATCAGCGCCGCCACCATGCCGACATAGATCGGATTGCGCGAGAAGGCATAGAGGCCCGATGTCACCAGCGGCGCGTCCTGCTCCTCGGGAATGCCGATCTTCCAGGAGTGGCGCATCGCCCACTGCGACAGCATTGTCAGCCCGCCGCCAAGCACCATGAGGGCAAGGCCGCCCGCATGCACGATTGGCGTGTCGAGCGCCGGGATCCGGCCGAGCGACGCGCTGACCGCTTCGGGAAAGGCTGCGACGGCCAGAAGATGGATCACCAGCACAACCACGATCACGCGAAAGAGCTTTCCGGCAAACCCTTCCGCATCGTCGCCATAGGTCAGGACAACGGGAGAGCGGCCGGATTGCGCGCGGCGCAGGATTGCGAGCGCCAGCGTGAACAGGCCGACGACAAGCATCAGGATAGCGGGCAGGGTGGTGAACATCGGGACCTCCGGCTGAGCGTAGTGGCAGGACGACGCTTGCAGGGCGGGAGGCTTGTCTGATCTCTCCCCCACTCTGCGCGACGCATTTTTCGCAGAGTGCAATCTCTAGTTACTAGAGGTTCAAGAGGGTGGCGCGATCGACTTTCGTCTTGGTTACCGGAAGGTCAGTTGCCGGATTTTCACCGGCGCGCGGCCGGTGAAGGGTTGGTTCCGCAGGATGTTGGCGTGAGGGTCTTCGCCTCATGGCACGATGCCGCCGATCAGGACGACCTCGGCCCGCCTTCCGCATTGCGCCGGATCAGCGGAAGGTCTTGCCGCTCGAAGGCGTCGCCTGGCCCGAACGGTTCTTGCCCAATGCCAATTCGACCTGCTTGGCCTTGACCGATGCCCGCTTCTCCGGGGACGTCGACGATACGGCGGCAAAGGCGGAACCCGCCATGGCGAGAGATGCCACTACGGCGATGAGGATCTTCATTGGTCGTCTCCTATATACAAACCTCCCGCCCGAGTGCGGGAGACTTGGCCTAGAATGATTGCCGCGCCGGCGACATACGCCAGGTGTCGTATTTCGACAGTGCGACAGCCCGTGATCTTGACCTATGATTGCCGGAAGGCTCAGACCCGACGACATCGGTCGCGGCGATCTTTGCCTCCGGCCAGATGAGCGTGAAGCCAGCATTTTACCCTTGTCGGTCAACGTCGTGCCGAAGCCGGAGGCCGAATACGGCCCCACTGCTCGCACTGAGTGAACTGTTAATGTAGTTCAATTACAGCATGCAGTCATGTATGTGCTCTTCGGAAAGAAAAGAGAAATTGTCTGGGCGCTGCTGGCGGTTTTGGTCGTCGTCACAGTGTTGACCGGTGTTTTGCACGGCACGGACGCTGTGTCGGGCCGAACCGCCGCTCTGCTGATCTATGGCTGGTCGATAATATCGTTCAGTTTTATTGCGACGATTGTCCTCTGGTTCGAACCCGAATACGTACCGCGCCTGGCCGATATACAGTTTCCCGAGTTGCGGCGCGCCATGTTCATCAAGGCGAGCATGGCGGTTGTCGCCACCTTGTTGACTGGCCTTACGCCGCAAGACGTAACGCAATTGCCGGTATTCGTGCAGTTCGTCGTTTCAGCGTCGGGTGTTTTCGTGCTCGCCGATTGGTTGGCCAGTGTCCGAATGCTGATCGTTTCTCGCCGTAAAGATGTTTCTTAAGGTTGGGCTCACCATGGAAGATAATTCGCCAAGTCGTGGCCGGCTGGTATCGGCTGCCAAGATCGTGTGGTCGATTTCGATCATGACGGCGGCGAGCGCTTTCGGCGCCAACTATGGTTGGCAGAGCCACGGGCTCGTCGGGGCGTTGGCGTTGGGTTTCGTGGGACTCGTCTTTGGCTTGTTCCTCAGTTCTCCGTCGCTCCTTTTGCAGTTTCTCTCTTAGAGCGAACCCGACGCCGGCCGAACGCGGGCGCTTGCACTCGGCTTGTCACTCGTAGCGCAGGGCCTGCACGGGATCGAGGCGCGAGGCGCGCCAGGCCGGGACGATCGTGGCGAGGAAGGAAAGGCTCAGCGCCATGACGATGACGAGCATGGTCTCGGCGGCGTCCATGTCGGCCGGGAGCTGATTGAGGAAGTAGAGTTCCGGGCTGAAGATGGTGGTTCCTGAAATCCAGGAGAAGAACTGCCGGATCGCCTCGATGTTGAGGCAGACGACTACGCCGAGCAACACGCCTGCAACGGTTCCGGCCGTGCCGATCGCAGCCCCGGTCATGAAGAAGATCCGCATCACCGATCCCGACGTCGCGCCCATCGTCCTCAGGATGGCGATGTCGCTTCCCTTGTCCTTCACCAGCATGATCAGGCCCGAAATGATGTTCAGCGCCGCGACCAGCACGATCAACGTCAGGATCATGAACATCACGTTGCGCTGGACCTCGATCGTCGCGAAGAAGGTCTGGTTGCGGTCGCGCCAGTCGCTGATGAAGATCTGCCGCCCGGCAGCATCCTCGACCGGTTGGCGCAGTTCGTCGACGGCGTCGGGGTGCTCGACGAAGATCTCGATGGATTGCGCAAGCCCTTCTGCGTTGAAGACCTGCTGCGCCTCTTCGAGCGGCATGAAGATGATGGTCGAATCGTATTCCCACATGCCGATCTCGTAGATCGCCGAAACGGTATAGGCTTTCACGAGCGGCAGCGTCACGTCGCCGGTGGCCGAAGTGAGTGTAATGGTGCCGCCCACCTGGATGCCGAGTTTTTCTGCCATGCGCGAACCGATCGCGACACCGGTGCCTGCGGCAAAGCCGACGAGGTCGCCGGACTTGATCTGCTCGGAGACCGACTTCATCTTGCCAAGATCATCGGCGCGGATGCCCCGGACGAGCGCGCCGGTCGAGCTGTCGCCCACACCCTGTGCCAGGACCTGGCCCTCGATGAGCGGGATCGCCATCGTCACGCCCTTCACGCCGGAAAAGCGCGTGGCAAGATCGGCATAGTTGTTGAGCGGGCCATCGATCGGCTGGACGATCATGTGACCGTTGATGCCGAGGATGCGCGAGATGAGTTCGGTGCGAAAACCGTTCATCACCGCCATGACGATGATCAGCGTGGCAACGCCGAGCATGATGCCGATGAAGGAGAAGCCGGCGATCACCGAAATGAAGGCTTCCTTGCGCCGCGAGCGCAGGTAGCGCCAGGCGACCATGCGCTCGAAGGCGGAAAAGGGGCGGCTGGCGGACTTTGCGGATTGGCCAGCGGCCTGAACCTGATCTTCCGTCACGGCGGTCATCCTGGCTTCCCGGTCGCGTTACATCGTCGTGCGAGGCTTCACCCTTAGCAATCGAACATTGCCTGATGATGATCTCAACCGGCAAGTCCATCAGATCGGCGGACGCGGCGATCACCGGGCGCTGGCGTCCCGCGCAGCCGGAACAAAGAAACCGGACATCGGCCCGGTTACACGAAATCTCCATGAGTGCCCTCAGCTGGGGCGTGAGGCCGCGACCTCTTCGCCGGCTGCCGCTCGACCATTGTCAGCGACGGCAGGACCGGTCTCCGCGCTCTGTCAAACCACGCCAAAGCCGCTCCGGCTCAGAGCCCCAGCCAGATCCGCAGCGGATGCGTCGGGTCGGCGAGCAGGCGGATCGCAAGCGCGATGGAGACGACCACCAGCAGCGGCTTGATGATCTTGGCGCCCTTGGCCATGGCGTAGCGTGAACCGACCTGGGCGCCGAGGAACTGGCCGACGCCCATCATCAGGCCGACTTTCCAGAGGATGGCGCCGAAGAACAGGAAGACGGCGAAGGCGCCGATATTGGAGCCGAAGTTCAGGAATTTCGTGTGCGCGGTCGCCTTGAGCACGCCGAAGCCGGCGAGCGTGACGAAGCCGAGCATGAAGAACGAGCCGGTGCCGGGACCGAACACGCCGTCATAGAAGCCGATGAGCGGCACCAGCGTCAGCGTGAAGAAGAAAGGCGTGATGCGGCGGTGCTGATCGACGTCACCCATGTTGGGCTTCAGCCCGAAATAAAGCGCGATGGCAATCAGCAGGAAGGGCAGTATCGCCTTCAGAACATCTCCGGGAACGATGGTCGCGAGCAGCGCGCCAAGCACAGAGCCCGCCATCGACATCAGCGCCATCGGCAATTGCTCTTTCAGGTTCACATGGCCCTTGCGCGCATAGGAAAGCGTTGCCGAACCCGAGCCGAACAGCCCCTGCAGCTTGTTGGTGCCGAGTGTCTGGAGCGGCGGTATGCCGGCAATCAGCATGGCGGGAATGGTGATCATGCCGCCACCGCCGGCGATCGAATCGATGAAGCCGGCAATGAAGGCGGCGACGAACAGGAACACGAGCAGGTGAAAGGCGAGATCTTGCACGGCAGGGACTCAAAGGGAGAAAACGGTTGCGGGAGAGCGTCAACGCCTTGTGTCAGAGCATGAGCGGAAATGCAAAGCCCATGTTTCCGGGGTGTCGCTCACCGGTGACGGGTCCGTTCGCGACATCGGTGCAGAGGGCTGGAATTGGCCAGCTGCGACACGTCCATGCCGCAAACCGGTTTGACCCGTGCGGCCGCCTCCGGTAAAAATGACGAATGTGCGACGGCGTCCGCTTCGAGCGGACTGTAAGAGCGTCCGGTGCGGCCGACCCAGGCAGGGGGCTTTGACCGGTGCTGTCCAGACCGATCCGGACCTTTATCCGGACGGCGCTTCGTGTGAATTGCCGCGAAGGGAGCCGGGGTCGACAATGAATTCATTCAGCATAGCGCCGCCGGGGTCGCTCGTCCTCGGTCTCGGCTGCGAGCGCGGCACGCCGGCCGACGAAGTCATCGCGCTTGCACAAGCGGCTTTGGCCAGGGCGGGCGCCGGCCGCGACGATATCGGCTTCGTCGCCTCGCTCGATGCACGGCGCGACGAACCGGCGATCCACGCAGCCGCGAAACATTTTGCCGCGGAGGCCCGGTTCTTCGATGCTGCGACGCTTGAGGCGGAAGCCGCGCGGCTGGAGACCCCCTCGGCGATCGTCTTTGCCCATACCGGCTGCCATGGGGTCGCCGAGGGTGCCGCGCTCGTCGGTGCGGGCCCGGACAGCGTGCTGCTGGTTGCCAAGATCACCTCGTCGCATGCGACGGCTGCCATCGCCGGGCCAGGCGAACGCCGCCTTGTCGGCGAGCCGGCGAAAATGGTGGTCGCGCCATGACGCAGATATCTTTGGCCGAAACGTCGATAATATCGCAAAGAATTCAATTGCCTATGCGGATTTTCTGTCAATCCGAATCCGCGTCTTGCCAAAGCGGTGCAGCATCTGGCCCTGGGCAAGCTTCAGGAGGCGGGGCATGAGCGACACGATCTTTACCGGCCTGCCGGCGCTTGAGCCCGGCACTGTCTGGCTCGTCGGCGCCGGCCCCGGCGACCCCGGGCTCTTGACGCTTCACGCCGCCAATGCGCTGCGCCAGGCCGATGTCATCGTCCATGATGCGCTCGTCAACGAGGATTGCCTGAAGCTCGCGCGGCCGGGCGCCGTGCTGGAATTTGCCGGCAAGCGCGGCGGCAAGCCGTCACCGAAACAGCGCGATATTTCGCTCCGGCTCGTCGAGCTGGCGCGCGCCGGCCAGCGCGTGCTGCGTCTGAAGGGTGGCGATCCCTTCGTTTTCGGGCGCGGTGGCGAGGAAGCGCTGACGCTGGTGGAAAACCGCATTCCGTTTCGCATCGTGCCGGGCATCACCGCCGGGATCGGCGGACTTGCCTATGCCGGCATCCCGGTCACCCACCGGGAGGTCAATCATGCCGTCACGTTCCTGACGGGGCATGATTCCTCGGGCCTCGTGCCGGACCGGATCAATTGGCAGGGCATTGCCTCGGGCTCGCCTGTCATCGTCATGTACATGGCGATGAAGCATATCGGCGCGATTGCCGCCAATCTCATGGCTGCCGGTCGTTCGCCCGACGAGCCGGTCGCCTTCGTCTGCAACGCGGCGACAGCGGAGCAGACGGTGCTCGAGACGACGCTTTCGCGCGCGGAAGCCGATGTTACGGCATCAGGCCTGCAGCCGCCTGCAATCGTCGTCGTCGGCGAAGTCGTGCGGCTGAGGGCCTCGCTCGACTGGATCGGGGCACTCGGCGGGCGTCCGCTCGTCGCCGACCCCTTCGCCAGCCGCGAACTCAGGGATCCCGCATGAGCGGCTTGCTGATCGCCGCGCCCGCATCGGGCTCCGGCAAGACCACGGTGACACTCGGGTTGATGCGCGCCATGCGCCGGCGCGGCATGGCGATCGCACCGGGCAAGGCCGGCCCCGACTATATCGATCCGGCGTTCCATACGTTTGCAAGCGGCGAGCCGTGCCTCAACTACGACCCCTGGGCGATGCGGCCGGCACTGCTTGCGGCCAACGCGGTCCACGCCGTCGCCGACGGACGCATTCTGGTCGTGGAAGCCATGATGGGGCTGCACGACGGCGCTGCCGACGGAACCGGTACGCCGGCCGACCTTGCGGCCGCGCTCGATCTCGCCGTCATCCTAGTGGTGGATTGCGCCCGCATGTCGCATTCGGTGGCGGCCCTTGTGCGCGGCTATGCCGATCACAGGGGGGATATCCACGTTGCCGGCGTCATTCTCAACAAGGTCGGCAGCGACCGCCACGAGATGATGCTGCGGGATGCGCTGAGCCGGGTCGGCATGCCTGTCTTCGGCGTGCTGCGGCACGATAGCGCCCTGAAGCTGCCCGAGCGACACCTCGGCCTGGTCCAGGCCGGAGAGCATGGCGCGCTCGATACCTTCGTCGACGATGCCGCAGACCGGGTCGAGGCGAGTTGCGATCTCGACGGCATCCGCGCAGCCGCGACGCTCTCAAACGGCGAGCGGGCAGGACCCGAGGTCGCCAGGTTCAAACCGTTCGGCCAGCGTATCTCGGTCGCGCGCGATGTGGCCTTTGCCTTCTGCTACGAGCATCTGCTGGCCGGCTGGCGCGGTGGCGGGGCGGAGATTTCCTTCTTTTCGCCACTCGCCGACGAGGCGCCGGATGCGGCAGCCGATGCCGTCTACCTTCCGGGTGGCTATCCCGAGCTGCATGCCGGCCGGCTGCAGGCGGCCGGCTCGTTCCGGTCGGGCATGGGCGCGGCCGCGCAGCGCGGTGCGCGGATCTTCGGCGAGTGCGGTGGTTACATGGTGCTCGGCGAGGGGCTTGTCGCGGCCGATGGCGCGCGTTACGACATGCTCGGCCTGCTGCCGCTCACCACCAGTTTTGCCGAACGCAGGCGGCACCTCGGCTACCGCCGCGTCGTGCCTGTCGACACCACGTTCTTCGATGGACCCATGACCGCGCACGAATTCCACTACGCGACCATCGTTTCCGAAGGTGCGGCCGATCGGCTGTTTTCCGTCAGCGATGCGGCGAGCGTCGATCTCGGGCAAGCGGGCCTGAAGCGGGGCAATGTCGCCGGCTCGTTCATGCATCTGATCGACATCGCGAGTAACGCATGAGCGCGCCGATCGTGCATGGCGGCGGCATCACCGAAGCCGCCGCACGCTTCGGCGGCCGCTTCGAGGAGTGGCTCGATCTTTCGACCGGCATCAATCCGCGTCCGGCAACGCTGCCTGACGTGCCGCAGCAGGCCTGGCACAGGCTGCCCGACAGGCTGACGGTCGATCGCGCGCGGGAAGCCGCCGCCAGCCACTACGCAACCAACGGCGTCCAGCCGTTGCCTGTTCCCGGCACCCAGTCGGTGATCCAGCTGTTGCCCCGGCTGGTTGAGGCTGGGCGCCGCGTCGCGGTCTTCGGGCCGACCTACGGCGAATACACGCGCGTGCTCCTGGCGGCAGGCTTTGCCGTCGACCAGGTCGAGCGCGCAGAAGACCTTACGCCCGACCACGGCCTTGCCGTGCTGGTCAATCCCAACAATCCGACCGGCCGGGCCTTTGCGCCGGGGCACATCCTTGAGATCGCCGCTCTGATGAAGGCAAACGGCGGCGTGCTCGTCGTCGACGAGGCTTTCGGCGACCTGCAGCCTGAGTTGAGCGTGGCCGGCCGTGTGGGTGAAAACGACAACCTCATCGTCTTCCGTTCCTTCGGAAAATTCTTTGGTCTTGCCGGCCTGCGCCTCGGGTTCGTGGTGGCAAACGATGCCGTGCTCGATGGGTTTCGCGAATGGCTCGGTCCCTGGGCGGTGTCCGGGCCGGCGCTGGTGATCTCCACCGCCCTGATGGCGGGCGACACCGGCGCGATTGCGGCCGGCATCCTGGAGCGGCGCGCGGGCCTCGATGCGGTGCTCGACCATGCCGGCTTGAAGCGCATCGGCGGAACCGGCCTGTTCGTGCTGGTCGAGCATGCGGAAGCCGGCGCGCTTCATCGCCAGCTCTGCGAGGCGCGGATCCTGACGCGCAAATTCGACTACGCCCCCCGCTGGCTGAGGATCGGGCTTGCGCCCGATGCCGATGGCGACCTTCGGCTGGCGGAAGCGTTGCGGTCTGTGGCGATGCGACCTTCCGGGGCCATTTGACGTGTCGAGCGAAATCCTTCTCATTCTCGTCGCCGCGCTGCTGCTCGACCGTCTCGTCGGCGACCCGGACTGGCTCTGGTCGCGCCTGACGCATCCGGTCGTTTATTTCGGCAAGGCGATCGCCGCCTTCGATGGCGCCCTCAACCGGCACGAGGCGCTGAAACCCTTGACCTTGAAGCTTCGCGGCGCGCTGACGATCGGCTTGCTGCTGCTCGCAAGCGTCGCTGCGGGCGCGATCCTGCACAAGGCGTTCGGCCTCCTCGGCCTCATCGGTTACCTGCTGGAGATCGTCGTCGTCGCGGTGTTCCTGGCGCAAAAAAGCCTCGGCGATCATGTCCTGCGCGTTGCGGACGGTTTGCGTCGGGACGGGCTGGATGGCGGCCGTGCTGCCGTGTCGATGATCGTCGGGCGCGATCCGAAGACGCTCGATGCGCCCGCCGTCTGCCGGGCGGCAATCGAAAGCCTTGCCGAGAATTTTTCCGACGGCGTGGTTGCGCCCGCCTTCTGGTATGCGGTCGCCGGTCTTCCCGGGCTTTTCGCCTACAAGATGCTGAACACCGCCGATTCGATGATCGGCCACAAATCGCCGCGATATCTCCATTTCGGCTGGGCATCGGCAAGGCTCGACGATGTCGCCAACCTGCCGGCGGCACGGCTGTCGATCCTGTTGATCGCGGCGGGTGCGTTTTTCCGACGGGGCCGGCCGGCGGCTGCCGATGCACTTGCGGTGGCGTTGCGTGACCATGGCCTGCACCGCTCTCCAAACTCCGGCTGGCCGGAGGCTGCCATGGCCGGTGCGCTCGACCTGCAGCTTGCAGGCCCGCGCATCTATGGCGGCGTCAAGGTGAGCGAGCCGATGATCAACGGCCCGGGTCGCTCCGTGGCGACACGTGAAGACATCGATGCCGGCGTTTCTGTCTTTTATGGTGCCTGTTCGGCGATGACCTTGATGGTTGCTTTGATCGCCATGATCTGATCGCCATGAATTGATCGTCTGAGACCGTCGATCCACGACAAGTTGATAATGGCGTTAAGACTTTGCTTTCCATGTGTATTAAACTTGTAGCATTACGGGACGGCTATTCTCTGCTGACGTTTGGTTCCACCTGATGCAGCGGTGTGCGCCCGACAGGGCGCGCATGCGGAGAGTGAAGCATGCGACATGTATTCGTGACTGTGCTGATGGCCGCATTGATGCAGTTTCCCGCGCAGCCGCTGAGCGCTGCCAATCTCGTTGCCAATATCAGCCTGTCGTCCCAGACCATGGTCGTGAAAGAAAACGGCGTGGTGATGTATCGGTGGAAGGTTTCCACCGCCCGCAAGGGTTACGTCACCCCCAAGGGAAGCTGGAAGGCGAAGTGGCTTTCGCGAAATCATCGCTCGCGAAAATATGACAATGCGCCAATGCCTTACGCGGTTTTCTTCAATGGCGGCTATGCCGTACACGCGACCTATGACGTCAAGCGGCTGGGCCGGCCCGCCTCGCATGGCTGCGTCCGGCTGCACCCCAACAATGCGGCGGAGTTTTTTGCGCTTGCCCGCGAGCATGGCCTCAGCAACACGCGGATCGTGATCACGCACTGAGCGCGGCAGAGCGCCGCCGATTCCGTCCCAGCACCTTGGGAGGAAAACCGCTTCGCACTTTTCCGGAAACGTGTTTGCGCATTTCCGGACGAAAAACCGCTTCGCACTTTTCCTGGAAATGCTTCAGTCGATCCCGGCCACATGCATCAGCCGGTCCATGCTCGGAACGGTCACATGCCGGCTGTTTTCGATGCGGATGACGTTGTCCTTGCGCAGCTTGGTGATCTGCCGGCTGACCGTCTCGATCGTCAGGCCGAGATAGTCGGCGATGTCGGCGCGCGACAACGGCAGGTCGAAGGCGGTCGCCGTGCCGTTTTCCGGATCGATATGGGTGGCGATGATATAGAGGAAGCTCGCCACCTTTTCCTGAGCGGTCTTGCGGCCGAGCGTCAGCATCCAGTCGCGCGCTTCATCCAGTTCCTTCAGGGCCTGCTCGTGCAGGCGATGCTCAAGCCCCGGCGCCTCTGTCACGAGCCGCTCCATGACGTTGCGCGGGAACGAACAGATGTCGGTGTCGATCGCCGCTTCCGCGGTCAGTGCGCTTTCGCGGGTGAAGGGGCGGCCCATGAAATCCGGCGCGAACTGCAGGCCGACGATCTGCTGGCGCCCGTCGGACAGCACCTTGCTCAGCTTGACGACGCCCGAGATGATGTTGGCGTAGCTGTCGGTCATTTCGCCCTGTCCGACGACCTCGCGGCCGGGCTCGATCCGGCGCCGGGTGGAATGCCGGCTGAGGTCAAGAAGCTGATCGGCACTCAGCGTGCCGCAAACGCCGCCGTGGCGCGCCTCGCAGGCAGCGCATACGGATGGAATGTCCGAATTGTGGATATCCTTGCGGCGTTGTTCGGTCACGATCTGCAAATCTTTCTTCCCTGCATCGGGTCTGTTGGGAGGACCAAAGAGGATGAGGGCGGTTAAATCAAGAGTTGACAGCTGCTAATTCCGGAGGCGCGAAACAATGTCTCATGCGAAATTGCGGATTGTCAAATTTAACGTGTTAATTCGGCAACTTGATCAAAATCAAAGCCGCCCGTCGCTCCGCGTCCTATGCCGTTGTCAACCAGACGGAGAAATCGATGGACGACGACCTGATCCTGAAGAACGCAAAGCCGGTGCCGCGCTATACCAGCTATCCGACCGCGCCGCATTTTTCCGAAGCGGTTGGCTGCAGCGAATATGAGACCTGGCTTTCGGCAATCGAGCCGGGCGAGGCGCTGTCGATTTATGCCCATGTTCCCTATTGCGACCGGCTCTGCTGGTTCTGCGCCTGTCACACAAAGCAGACGCTGCGCTATGAGCCCGTGGCGACCTATCTGAACGGTTTGCACCGTGAGATTGCGGCTATCGGCGGGCGGGTGAACGGCGAGGCGAAGGTCACGGCGCTGCATCTGGGCGGCGGATCCCCGACCTTGCTCCGGCCGGACGACCTGATCGCGCTCAAGCAGGCGTTCGCCCGCCATTTCGCGTTTTCTGGTGATTGCGAGATCAGCGTCGAAATGGATCCGAACGATCTCGACGAGGCGCGCCACGACGCGCTGGCGGCGATCGGCATGACGCGGGCGAGTTTCGGCGTCCAGGACTTCGACTCCGTTGTTCAGAAGGCGATCAACCGCATCCAGACCTTTGAGCAGACGCGCGACGCGATCGAGGCGTCGCGTGCACGCGGCGTGCGCTCGGTCAATTGCGACGTGCTTTACGGCCTGCCGTACCAGAGCCTGCCGTCGCTGGAGGCAACGATCGACGCGGTGACGTCGCTTGCCCCCGACCGTGTCGCGCTCTTCGGCTATGCGCATGTGCCCTGGATGAAGAAGCACCAGTCGATGATACCGGATGAAAGCCTGCCGGGCATCGTCGAGCGCTTCGACCAGATGAGCCGGGCTGCCGAGATGCTTGTCGCCGCCGGATATGAGGCGGTTGGCATCGACCATTTCGCCAAGCCCGATGACAGCCTTGCGATTGCCAGCCGGGAAGGGCGCCTGCGCCGGAATTTTCAAGGCTACACCACCGACAGCGCCGAAACCCTGATCGGCCTCGGCGCTTCGTCGATCGGCCAGTTTCGTCAAGGTTATGTCCAGAACATGCCGGCAACCGGCGAATATCTGCGCCAGGTCGAGCAGACGGGTCTCGCCGCCATACGCGGCTACCGGCTGACACCGGACGATCGGCTGCGGGCGCGGGTCATCGCCTCGATCATGTGCGATTTCTCATTCTCCTTTGCCGAGGTCGCCGGCGAATTTCCAGGTGGCGGCGCCGTCATCGAGGAGGCAAAGCTCTTTCGTGCCAGGGATGTGGACGGATTGACGACGATCGAGGACGGCATCTTCCGGCTGACCGCGCGCGGGCGGCCCTTTGCCCGGTCGGTGGCGGCGGTTTTCGACGCCCACCTGCAGAGCGGCCGGGGCCGCCATTCGGTCGCTGTTTAGCAACACCGCATTTCAAAACGCCAAGGTTGCGATCAAGGCCATTGGCTTTTGCGGCGCATTTACCTATAGGATCGCCGAGACTCGGAATAAAATAATAAAGAGGTATGCGCGTGACTGCTACATTCGACAAGGTTGCCGACATCATCGCGGAAACGAGCGAGATCGATCGCGAGACGATTACGCCGGAAAGCCACACAATCGACGATCTGGGCATCGACAGCCTGGACTTCCTCGACATCGTCTTTGCGATCGACAAGGAATTCGGCATCAAGATTCCGCTGGAACAGTGGACGCAGGAAGTCAACGAAGGCAAGGTTTCGACCGAAGAGTACTTCGTGCTGAAGAACCTCTGCGCCAAGATCGACGAGCTGCGGGCTGCCAAGGCCTGATCGGGCCAAGGTTCAAGCCTTTTCACTCGATTTCCAATGCCGCCGGTCGCGCCCTGCGCTTGACAGGCGGCATTGGCGTTTTTACTTGAGCCCGAAACCAACGGGGTGAGCCTCCATGCTCCTTGAATATTTCCAGATGATCGATCGTGTCGAAACGGTCGATCTTTCGGCTGGCCGGCTGACGGCGCGTTCCGTCGTTCCCGAAAAGAGCCCGGTATTCGAGGGCCACTTTCCAGGCTATCCGCTGGTGCCGGGCGTGCTTTTGATCGAGACGATGGCGCAGGCTTCGGGATTTCTCGTGCTGGCGGCGACCGATTTCGCAGCGATGCCGTTTTTGATGTCGGTGGATGGTGCCAAGATGCGGACCTTCGTCGAGCCCTCGGCCGAACTCGATATCGAAGCCTTCCTCGAGCATGACGGTTCCGGCTTTGCCGTGACCAAGGCGAAGATCACGTCGGCGGGCAAGAAGGTCTGTGACGCACAGTTGAAACTCAGGACGATGCCGTTCGATCAGGTGCCGCTCGGCGATATCGTGCGCAAGCGCGCCGTCGAGGTTGGCCTGATGGCGGCAATTGCGGCAAACGCCGCTTCGGAGAAGTGAAGATGAGCAAATCCGCAAACGACGTGGTGATCACCGGCGTCGGTATCGTCACGAGCCTTGGGGTCGGCGTCGAGCCGCATATCGCGCTTTTGAGCGCGGCCGAGACGCCGGCGGCACGCGTCGAGACGGAAAAGTTCAAGCCCTATCCCGTGCATCCGCTGCCGGAAATCGACTGGTCGCAGCAGATCGCCAAGCGTGGCGACCAGCGCCAGATGGAAAACTGGCAGCGCCTCGGCGTGTTCGCCGCCGGGCTCGCGCTCGACGATGCCGGCCTCAAGGACAATCTCGACGCCTGCGGCAGCATGGATATGATCGTGGCTGCCGGCGGTGGCGAGCGCGACATCAATGTCGATTCGCTGATCGTCGACGAGGCGCTGAAGCGCAACGACCGTGAGCAGTTGCTCAACGAGAAGCTGACGACCGAACTGCGTCCGACGCTGTTCCTGGCCCAGCTCTCCAATCTTCTCGCCGGCAATATCTCGATCGTCCACAAGGTGACGGGATCGTCGCGCACCTTCATGGGCGAAGAGGCGGCCGGCATTTCCGCGATCGAAACGGCCTTCTTCCGGATCAAGGCCGGGCAGTCGACGCATACGTTGGTCGGCGGTGCGTTCTCGGCCGAGCGTCTGGACATCATGCTGATGATCGAGGCGATCCAGGGCCAGGCGACCGGCGACTGGCACCCGATCTGGTCGCGCAGCCGTGAAAACGGCGGCGGCATGATCCCCGGATCGGTCGGCGCCTTCCTGGTGCTGGAATCGCGCGAATACGCCGAGGCCCGTGGCGCACGCATCTACGCGACGATCGACGCGATCGGCAGCGACCGCGGCAGCCGCGCCGACGGCAAGCTCGAAGCGCGCCTTGCAGACCTTGCAAAACCGGCCGAGACGCTCGATCCGGCACAGACGGTGGTCTTTTCCGGCACCTCGGGGCTGCATGACCTCGTCGGCAGCGAGAAGGCCTTCCTGCAGACAAGGCTTGCCGGTGCGCCGGTGCGCGCCTATGGCGGCGTGGTCGGTCACAGCATCGAGGCACAGTTTCCGGCAGGTCTCGCGCTTGCGGCACTCACGCTCGGCCACGGCGCCAAGGTTCCGGCCTTCGATGCCAGCTTCGAAAAGCCGATGACGGCGGCTGCCCGGTCGGCGGTCGTGACCACCGTCGGTCATTCACGCGGCGAAGGCGTCGCGGTCCTTTCGGCCGAATAAGAGGAACGATTGATGAGCAACGCTTACAAGGATCATCTCGGTCGTCCGATCGTCGCCGTCACCGGCATGGGCGTCATCACCTCGCTCGGCCAGGGCCTCGAGGACAACTGGTCGGCGCTGACCGGTGGCGTCTCCGGCGTGCGCAAGATCACCCGGTTTCCGACCGACGGCCTCAACACGCGCATCTCCGGCATGGTCGATTTCATCGAGGTTCCGGTCGCCAACTCGGTCGAACGTTCCTATGCGATGGCGCGCGAGACGACGCTCGAAGCCCTGGCGCAGGCCGGCCTTTCCGGCGATTTCAACGGCCCGCTGTTTCTCGCCGCCCCGCCGATCGAGCCGGAATGGAGCGCGCGTTTCGAACTCGCCGACCGTTCGCCGCCGTCGACCCAGCCGGGCGACGCCTATAACCGTTTCCTGACGGCGATGCGCGAGAAGGCCGATCCCGCGTTCCATGAAGCCGTGCTGTTCGGCGCGATTTCGGAGCGTCTTGCCGACCGGTTCGGCACCCGCGGCCTGCCGGTGACGCTGTCGACCGCTTGCGCCTCGGGCGCAACCGCGATCCAGCTCGGCGTCGAGGCGATCCGCCAGGGTCGCACCGATCGCGCGCTGACGGTCGCGACCGACGGTTCCGTCAGCGCCGAGGCACTCATCCGCTTCGCGCTGCTGTCGGCGTTGTCGACCCAGAACGACCCGCCGGAAAAGGCCTCCAAGCCTTTCACCAAGGACCGTGACGGCTTCGTCATCGCCGAAGGTGCAGCGACCCTGGTGCTGGAATCGCTGGAAGCAGCTGTTGCCCGTGGCGCCCGCGTCTACGGCATCCTGAAGGGTTGTGGCGAGAAGGCCGATCTCTTCCACCGCACGCGCTCCTCGCCCGATGGTGGCCCGGCGATCGCGACGATCCGCGCGGCTCTTGCCGACGCCGGCATCGACGAAGGCGGCATCGGCTACATCAACGCCCACGGCACCTCGACGCCGGAAAACGACAAGATGGAATATCTGTCGATGTCGGCCGTCTTCGGCGAGCATCTGCCGTCGATCCCGGTCTCGTCGAACAAGTCGATGATCGGCCACACGCTGACGGCGGCCGGCGCTGTCGAGGCGGTGTTCTCGATCCAGACGATGCTGACCGGCACGCTGCCGCCGACGATCAACTACCAGAACCCGGATCCGGCCATCGTGCTCGATGTCGTGCCGAACGTGAAGCGCAGCCAGCAGGTTTCTGCCGTGCTGTCGAATTCGTTCGGCTTCGGCGGACAGAACGCCAGCCTTGTCATGACCGCCGAGCCGGCCTAAGCCGGCGGCGACAGCGTCGCGCGCCGATAGGGCGCGCGAAGGATGCTGAAACGCATTAGACCTGCAGCGTGGTCCTTCGTGAAACCGGATCCGGTTTGAGCAAGAGCCGCGCCGCAGAAACTCCAGACGAATTGATGCCACACTAGGCAGAGGAAAGACCATGCGCGCCCTGCAACTGCTCGATGACCGCAAGCTCGAAATCACCGACATTCCCGAGCCGGAAGCGCCAGGCCCGGGCGAAGTGACGCTCCGCGTCAAGGCGGTCGCGCTCAACCATATCGACGTCTGGGGCTGGCGCGGCATGGCGTTCGCCAAGCGCAAGATGCCGCTGGTCATCGGCGCCGAGGCAGCCGGCGTCGTCGACGCGATCGGCCCTGGCGTTTCGAGCGTCCTGCCGGGGCAGCTCGTGTCGATCTATGGCGCGCGCACCTGCGGCCTTTGCCGCCCGTGCCGCGAAGGCCGCGACAATCTCTGCGAACATGTGGGCGGCGTGCACGGCTTCCACCTCGACGGCTTTGCGCAGGAGAAGATCAACCTGCCGGCGCGCCTGCTGGTGCCCGCACCTCCGGGGATCGATGCCGTTGCCGCAGCGCTTGCGCCGGTGACCTTCGGCACGGTCGAGCACATGTTGTTCGACAACGCCAAGCTCGAACCGGGTGAAACCATCCTCGTTCATGCCGGCGGCTCCGGCATCGGCTCGGCAGCCATCCAGCTCGCCAAGAAGATCGGCTGCACCGTCATCACCACAGTTGGTTCCGACGACAAGATCGAGAAGGCAAAGGCGCTCGGCGCCGATCACGTCATCAACTACCGCACCGACCGCTTCGAGGGCGTCGTGCGCAAGCTCACCAAGAAGAAGGGCGTCGACGTCGTGTTCGAACACGTCGGCAAGGACACCTGGGCCGGCTCCATGCTCTGCATGAAGCGGGGCGGGCGTCTCGTCACCTGTGGCTCGACTTCGGGCGTGTCGACCGACATGAACCTGATGATGCTGTTCCAGCAGCAGCTGAAGCTGCTCGGCTCCTTCGGCTGCCGCATGGAAAACATGGCCAACGCCATGCAGAAAATGGCGCGGGGCCTGGTGCATCCCGTCATCGATACGCAGGTCGGCTTCGATGAGATCGACCGGGCTCTGGAGCGGATGGAATCGCGCCAGATCTTCGGCAAGATCATCCTGAAGATGGATTGACCACCGTGCGCATGCTGATCACACGGCTGGTTCTGGCGGCGGATCATTTCCGGCAGTGGCTGATCGCGCAATTCGTCTTCCTGCTCCTGACGGTGCTGAAGCTGTTTCCGGCCGACGGCGCGATCCGTTTCATGGATCGCGTCGCGCGCTTCATCGGTCCGAAGACCAGCCGCCACACGCTGACGCTGACCAATCTGCGCAACGCCTTTCCCGAAAAGAGCGAGGCCGAGATCGAAGCGATCGCCATGGAGAGCTGGGGCAATATGGGCCGCATGGCGGCCGAATATGTCTTTCTCGACCGGCTGTTCGATTTCGACCCGGAGGCGACCACGCCCGGCCGCGTCGAAGTCTCCGGCGTGCCGCTCTTTCTCGAGTTGCGCGACAATCCGCGGCCCTTCATCGTCTTTACCGCCCACAGCGGCAATTTCGAAATGCTGCCGGTGGCAGGCTCGGCCTTCGGTCTCGAAGTCACCGTTCTCTTCCGCCCGCCGAACAACCCTTACGTTGCCGAGAAGGTGTTCGAGTTCCGCAAGGAGCGCATGGGCAATCTCGTGCCGTCGCATGCGGGCTCGTCCTTTGCGCTGGCACGCCAGCTCGAGCGCGGCAACGGCGTCGGCGTGCTTGTCGACCAGAAGTTCCGCAAGGGGCTGAAGACGAAATTCTTCGGCCAGGACGTCCAGACCAATCCGCTGCTCGCCAAGCTGGTGCGCCAGTTCAATTGCGAGGTCTATCCGGCGCGCTGCGTCCGGTTGCCCGGCGGTCGCTTCCGGCTGGAGCTGGAGCCGGCGATCGAGATCCCGCGCAACGCTGAAGGCGCCGTCGACGTCAATGCCACGGCGCAGGTGCTCAACGACAAGGTCGAGAGCTGGGTGCGCGAGTATCCTGGCCAGTGGCTCTGGTATCACGATCGCTGGCACATCAAGCGCCACCTGAAAGACTGATTCTCCTGACGACCCCCAAAAGGGCGTTGCGGCCGGAAGGCTGCGGCACCATTTTTTGTCTATGCTTAAAGCATTTGTTGGCGAAATTCGGTGTCTTTGCGCCGTTCACAGCGCTTCGTGCGTGCAAGCTTTCCTTTCTGATGTTGAACGGCACGGCAATGAGTGTAAACTCTGGCTTGTGTCGCGGGGAACAGACTGCAAGCGCTTTGGGTGGGCAAAGTCAGGCGGTTTTCGCGAGGGGTGGGGGAACGCCGTCAGAGCCTGGATCAGCATCTACACCATCAAAGCCTGTCTTATTGAGTGCATCGGCGCGGCTTCATGCCGTGGGGGAATTGGGGTTTCGAATTGAACGCACTGATTGAGCTGTTCTGGTTCAAGTATTCACAACTGCAGTATGCGGTACGTACTGCAGATGAGCATCTGATCGGACTTCTGGATCGTGAACTCGATCCTATCCTGAAGTCCGTCTATGACGAGAAGGCCGTGAGCGTCGAGGATGCCCGCCTTCAGTTCCAGTTTCTGATCGATATCCTGCGCGTCGAGGCGGACGACATTTCCTGCGTGCTGCGCCATTCGCAGCTGCTGCAGTCGCTGATCAATCGCTATTTCGCGGCCACGGGCGCCGTCAACGCCGCGGAGTTGCGGCTGGAGCGCACGCCTGCGTCACCCACCAAGGGCCGGGCCGACGAGGGGCTGCTCAACGAGGCGATCCTCGACAGTTTTCCCGATCGTATCGCGGTGATCACGCCCGATTATCGCTACCTCTATACCAATCCGCTCAACGCCAGCCACCTCGAAAGCCGCCCGATGGATCTCATCGGCCGGCATATCGTCGAATTCATCGGCATCCAGCGCTTCGAGCAGCGGGTCCGGAACTATCTGGATCGCTGTTTCGCCGGCGAGGTGGTGGATTACACCTTTGCCAAGACCGTCGAGGGGCGCACCGTGGTCGTGCGCTGCAAGCTGACGCCGTGCATGTCAAGCACCGGCAAGCTCATCGGCGCGATCCTGGTGATCCAGGAACATGCGGACCGGCGCCGGGCGATCGCCGCCTGATCCGGTTCATGCCGCCCGGTTGCGAAGCGCGCAAATGCGCCGCGCGCCAAATGTGACGCGCGGCGCTCTATTGTTTTCAACGTCCATTGTTTCACTCCGCAATCGCATCGTTCCCGCAATCGGGTGCGATCGGGAGTTGCCATGCCGTCAGTTGAGGTCGGCCGATACGATCTCCGAACCGGCGGGCAGCAAGGTGCGAAGACATTCCTGCTCGAAGCCGATATGCCGGCGCAGGTTGGTGAAGAAGCCGCGCAGCATGTAGCCGGCGGTCTCCGCGTTCACTCGCTCGTCGGCCGTACCCAGCTTGACCAGCATTTCCGCCAGCTCCTCGGCAAAGCACTCGTCCTCGCAGTGCTCGTATTTCAGCCGCGCCAGCGTTGCCGCGATCGAAGGGTCGTCGCCGCAGTTGAGTTCGACCCAGCGAAACACCGCACTTTCCTCGCCGGAGTGCAGCTCGCGGATCAGCGGCTCCAGCATCTTGGCGGCATAGGCACATTTCTGCCGGTCGATGTCGGCCGGCAGGCTGTCGGCGATTTCTTCCAGGCTGTTGCAGAGCGCAAGCTGCTCCTGATGTGCCCGTGCAAGCAGGGCCCGCGGTTCGCCGGAAAGGGCCGGGCGCGGCGGCAGACCGGTCCACGGCCTGATCCGGCCATTGTCGTTCGTTCTCTTCATGCTGTTCTGACGCCAGCTCCTATGGCGCTCCCTCATTGTTTTCTGAGGGTGATGCAAGTCGGCACCGCCGGCCTTGATCTGAATCAAGGTGCGCGTGCCCCGATTCTGCCACGTTCCGGCAAGCTGCGCTGCCATGCCACCTCCAGGTGTGCGCACGCGTCTGCATCGGATAAAGTTGGGGACCCAACCATGAAATACTCTTTCGAGACGATCCTGCTCGGGATCGGTGCATTCCTCGCGCTTCTGGGCGCGGGTTTTGCGCAGGACCGGCAGTTTGAAGCCCATATGTGGGTGCTGTTCTTCGTGCTGCTCGGCAGCACGATCGTCATGCTGCGCCGCCTGGATTTCAGCCCGGCGGCGGCGGGCAGGGCGGCCGCACCGCAATCGGAATATTCTGACGACGTGGTGAAGTATGGCGTTATCGCCACCGTCTTCTGGGGCGTCGTCGGCTTCCTCGTGGGTGTCGTGGTTGCACTCCAGCTGGCCTTTCCGGATCTCAATATCGAGCCGTGGTTCAATTTCGGCCGCATGCGGCCGCTGCACACCTCGGCCGTGATCTTCGCCTTCGGCGGCAACGCGCTGATCGCCACCTCGTTCTACATCGTCCAGCGCACCAGCCGCGCTCGCCTCTTCGGCGGCAATCTGGCCTGGTTCGTGTTCTGGGGCTACCAGCTGTTCATCGTCATGGCGGCCACCGGCTACCTGCTGGGCATCACCCAGTCGAAGGAATATGCCGAGCCGGAATGGTATGTCGACCTGTGGCTGACGATCGTCTGGGTCGCCTATCTCGCGGTGTTCATGGGCACGCTGCTTCGGCGCAAGGAGCCGCATATCTATGTGGCGAACTGGTTCTACCTCGCCTTCATCGTCACCATCGCGATGCTGCACATCGTCAACAACCTGGCGGTTCCGGTGTCGTTCCTCGGCTCCAAGAGCTACTCGGCGTTTGCCGGCGTGCAGGACGCGCTGACGCAGTGGTGGTACGGGCATAACGCCGTCGGCTTCTTCCTGACGGCCGGCTTCCTCGGCATGATGTATTACTTCATCCCCAAGCAGGCCAACCGTCCCGTCTATTCCTACCGTCTGTCGATCATCCACTTCTGGTCGCTGATCTTCATGTACATCTGGGCCGGCCCGCACCACCTGCATTACACCGCTCTGCCCGACTGGGCGCAGACGCTGGGCATGGTGTTCTCCATCATGCTGTGGATGCCTTCGTGGGGTGGCATGATCAACGGCCTGATGACGCTTTCGGGCGCATGGGACAAGATCCGTACGGACCCGATCATCCGCATGATGGTCATGGCCGTCGCCTTCTACGGCATGGCGACCTTCGAAGGTCCGATGATGTCGATCAAGACGGTCAACTCGCTCAGCCACTATACGGACTGGACGATCGGCCACGTGCATTCCGGCGCGCTCGGCTGGAACGGCCTGATCACCTTCGGCGCCATCTACTATCTCACGCCCAAGCTGTGGAACCGCGAGCGGCTCTATAGCGTGCGCATGGTCAACTGGCACTTCTGGCTCGCCACGCTCGGCATCGTCGTCTACGCCGCCGTCATGTGGGTCGCCGGCATCCAGCAGGGCCTGATGTGGCGCGAATACGACGACCAGGGTTTCCTCGTCTATTCCTTCGCGGAATCGGTCGCGGCCATGCTGCCTTACTACGTGCTGCGCGCACTCGGCGGTGCCCTGTTCCTCGCCGGCGCTCTGCTCATGGCCTTCAACGTAACAATGACCATCCTTGGCCGCGTGCGCGACGAAGCTCCGATCTTCGGTGCGACGCCGGCGCTCAAGGCTGCGGAATAGGAGGGCATAGACAATGTCCATTCTCGACAAACACGCCACGCTCGAGCGCAACGCGACACTGCTTCTCGTCGGCTCGCTTCTCGTCGTCTCGATCGGCGGCATCGTTGAAATCGCGCCGCTGTTCTATCTCGAAAACACCATCGAGAAGGTGGAAGGCATGCGGCCCTATTCGCCGCTCGAGCTCGCCGGCCGCGACATCTACGTGCGCGAAGGCTGCTACGTCTGTCACAGCCAGATGATCCGTCCGTTCCGCGACGAGGTGGAACGCTACGGTCACTACTCGCTGGCGGCGGAGTCGATGTACGACCACCCGTTCCAGTGGGGTTCCAAGCGCACCGGCCCGGATCTCGCCCGCGTCGGCGACCGCTACTCCAACGAGTGGCACGTCCAGCACATGATCGAGCCGCGCTCGGTGGTGCCGGAATCGGTGATGCCGAGCTATGCGTTCCTCAAGTCGACGCCACTCGACCTCAGGACCGTCGCCGGGCAGCTGAAGGCCAACAGGGCCGTCGGCGTGCCCTATACCGACGAGATGATCGAGAACGCGACGGCCGACATCAAGGCGCAGGCCGATCCGAACGCGGACACCTCGGGCGTCGAGGCGCGCTACCCCAAGGCGAAGCTCGGCGATTTCGATGGCGATCCGCAGAAGCTGACCGAGATGGACGCGCTCGTCGCCTATCTCCAGATGCTCGGCACGCTTGTCGACTTCTCCACCTATGACGACACAACCGGCTATCGCTGAGGAGGCACGGACATGGAAACCTACACCGCCATGCGGCAGTTCGCCGACAGCTGGGCGCTCCTTGCCATGACCCTCTTTTTCCTGGGTGTCGTTGCTTTCATGTTCCGGCCCGGCGCCAAGAAGGCCGCCGAAGATGCCGCAGCCATCCCCCTGAAGGAGGACTGATAATGGCGGACAAACACGTCGACGAGATCAGCGGCGTCGAGACCACCGGCCATGAATGGGACGGGATCCGCGAGCTCAACAACCCGATGCCGCGCTGGTGGGTCTATACCTTCTACGCCACCATCGTGTGGGCGGTTGGCTACATGATCGTCTATCCGGCGGTGCCGCTTTTGACCGATGCGACCAAGGGCGTGATCGGCTACTCCAGCCGGGGTGAGCTCAGCGTCGAGCTTGCCGACGCCAAGGCGGCGCAGGCGGGCAATCTGGAAAAGATCGCCGCAAGCTCGCTCGACCAGATCATCGCCGATCCGCAGCTTCACCAGTTCGCGGTAGCAGCCGGCGCCTCGGCCTTCAAGGTCAACTGCGCCCAGTGCCACGGCTCGGGCGCGGCCGGTTCGGCCGGGTTCCCCAACCTCAATGACGACGACTGGCTGTGGGGTGGCAAGCCCGAAGAGATCTACCAGACGGTGGCACATGGCATTCGTTATGCCGGCGATGACGAGACCCGCGTCTCCGAAATGCCGTCGTTCACCGAGATCCTCAAGCCGGAAGAGATCAAGCAGACTGCCGCCTACGTCGTCAGCCTGACCGGCACGCCGTCGAATGCGGCGCTGGTCGAGCCCGGCAAGGCGCTGTTCGAGGCCAACTGCGCCTCGTGCCACGGTGCCGACGCCAAGGGCAACCGCGAGTTCGGCGCGCCCGATCTTGCGGACGCGCTCTGGCTCAACGGTTCGAGCGAGCAGGCGATCATCGCGCAGATGAAGGCACCCAAGCACGGCGTCATGCCCGCCTGGCTGCCGCGCCTCGGCGACACCACGGTCAAGCAGCTTGCCGTGTTCGTTCATTCGCTGGGTGGGGGCGAGTAAGGGTCGCGAGGCTGTTACGCCGCGGATTGCCCCTCATCCGCCTGCCGGCACCTTCTCCCCGCGCGCGGGGAGAAGGCAACAACGAGCGAGCGCTCGGCAGGCATCAACATAGGCCGTAGGGCGGTGCCCGGGCCGCCAGCGTTTCTCTCCCCGCGAGCGGGGAGAGATGTCCGGCAGGACAGTGAGGGGCAAAGCCCAAAAACAGACCGAGAAATACGGCAATTCTGGAAAATGGCCGCGTCCAACGACGCGGCCTTTGTCATTCCAGCGCTGCGGCGATGGTGGCGCCGACGACGACGCTCGAGAGCGCGGCACCCAGAATGAGCGGCGCGCTGACCGGCCGGCGCACGACGGTTCCGAAGTTGAACAGGTTCATCGGCAGGAGGTGAAAGCCGTTGCCCTCGGGCTTGCTGCGCGGGGCCTCCATGAAGCATTCGTCATCGAACCAGATCCAGTCGTCGCGCCAGGTCCAGCAACCGTTGTCGCGATAGACGGCGGCGACCTCCTCGGCAAAGGCCTTGTCGGCCGGCATCCGGATGTAGTTGACGGGCTTGCGGCTGAAATACTGCATGGCCAGCGGCATCGAACGTTCGGTGCAATAGTTCGACATCCACAGCTTGAAGCCGATTTCGTCGCGCAGCCGGTCGAGCACGCGAAACACCTGCACGTGATCCTCGTGGCCATATTCGCCCCAGGGATTATGGGTGAAGACGTTCATGTCGGGTTTCAGCAGCGGCAGCAGGGTGCGGTAAAGCGTTTCGTAGTTGTCGCGATAGGCCTGGGCGATCGGCCGCGTCGAGTGGCGGAAGCTGCCAGGCATCAGTTGCGACAGCGATTTTTTCACCACGCGCTTGGCTTCGCGTCGCGTCCCCTCTGTGCCGAACTCCATGCCGAAGGGGCCCGGTCTGGGGGTCGTCCAGTCGGCGCAGTCGAATGAGCCGGTTTCCTCCATCTCGAGGAAACGGACATTGTCGCGCGGGTAGGCCTTGATCGCGGCAACGCGCGCCTGGCCCATTTGCGGCTCCGACCAGATGTCGCGATAGAGGATGATGACCTCGTCGACCTTTTTCAGGATCGAGGTGAACCACAGGAGTTCGTCGTCGGGATGGGCGCCGATGATAACGGAATTGCGCAGAAACTCGTATTCGCAAGACATTGCCCAGCACCCTTTGCCGCGATCTCTCTTCGCGCGCAATCTTGGGGTGCAAAGATTAAGTCGCGGTAAAATGGCGACGTGCCTGCGCCGGCTGTCCACAGGGCGTGGAGGCCGGCGAGGGGGATTGGCTTAGTTTGCCGACCAGACTGCCAGTTCGTAGCCGTCGGGATCGGCGAAATGGAAGCGGCGTCCGCCGGGGAAGGCGTAAATCGGCTGCAGGATCTTTCCGCCCGCGGCCTGGACCTTGTTCAAGGACGCCTCCAGTTCGTCGGCATAGATGATGACCAACGGTCCGCCGGCCCTGACCGGACCTGTCGTGGTAAAGCCGCCGGTCAACCGCCCATCCTGGAATTCGCAGTATTCCGGACCGTAATCGGTGAAAGTCCAGCCGAAGGCGCCGCGATAGAAGCTTTTGCTGGCGGCGATGTTTGAAACGTTGAACTCGACATAGTCGATGCGGCGATCGTTGCCCTTGTTACCCATGATGTGTCCCGTCGTTTTTCTGTTCGAGAATTGATTTCAGCGTGGCGAGATCCCTTGCCACCCATTCGGCGTCGCCGGCGAACTGTTCTTCGCTCATATCGGGCTGCCGCAACAGCGTGAACATCACCTCGGCGCCGTCGCCGTTCGGCACGACGCGCAGCGCATTGTGCACCGTCAGGCCGTTTTCGAGCGTTACCAGATGGTCGACGACGCCCAAGGCGTTGTCTGGCGCAAAACGCACCCGCGCATTTCCAAGCGGGCCGGGTGCGATCCAGTCCGCGCCGTCGGGTGTCAGGCCGGAGGAAAGGCCCGATGCCCAGAGCGGCATGTTTTCCGGCCTGGCCATGAAGGCATAGACGTCGCGCCAGTCACGCGTAATCGAGATGTGGATGATCCTTGCCGCCAATGTCGTCATGCGTCGCATCGCCCTTGCTGTTGCCGTCAAAGGGATAGCATCGGCCGGCGCATCCGTCTTGAACGAAACGGCCAATTCGCTGGCGACCCGTCAGCCGGCGAGCTGGGCGCGAATTTCACGCGGCGACAGCGAGGTCAGTTCCCGCGCCTCGCGCGACAGGTGGGCCTGGTCGGCATAACCGGCATCAAGTGCCAGTGCTGTCAGGCCCGGTTGCTCGTCGGCTGCGCAGGCAGCGAGAAAACGCTGCAGGCGCAGGATGCGCTCGAGTGTTTTTGCGCCATAGCCGAAGTGTTCGTGGCAATGGCGGCGCAACGTTCGCGCGCTTGTTCCGGTCGTCTCCGCCAGCAGCCGGATCGGGTTGTCGCTTTCGGGCGGGTGCCGGCGGCGCAACTGCGCGAGGCAGGCGACGATATCGGCAGGCGGGCCCGTGACGGCAGCGAGCCTGTGCACTGCTGTCTCGGCCAGGATGGATGCCCGCGCCGCGGTGTTTTCGGCATCGATCATCCGCTGGTGCAACTGGCGGGCGTCGGCGCCCCAGAAAGCGTCGAGCGGCACGACGCTGCCGGTGAGCGCCCCGAGTGGCGCGCTCAGCCAGGACGATGCAATGCCGGCGCGAAACCGTAGGCCGACCAGTGTCGCGCCCGGATCGATGACGGGAAAGGCGGCGGTCCGGTCGGGGCCCGCGACCACGAGCCCCCGCTGCGACCAGATGATGTCGACGCAGCCATCGGGAACGACGGCCATCGGCGCGGGCTGTGCCTGCGGCAGGCTGTGGCTCCACAGGCACTCCACGTGTGCGGCAAGCGACAGCGGCGCCGGCTGCTCCCGATAGGTGCCGCAGCGCTTGGCCAGCATCATCGGCCGGAGCGAACCGTGCATGCCTTGCCCTCCATTGGCGGCGCGCCCGGACCGGGGCCCTGTCCGCCTAGTCGCGCGACCAGATTTCGCTATCGATCTGGCCCTGCAGTTCCGGATAGTCGGCGGCATGGAAGACCGGTTCCACGCCTTGCTTGCGCTGGGCGAAATAGTCCTTCGTCAGCTTGGCAATGGTACCGGACAGGAGCAGGATGGCAATCAGGTTGATCGTCGCCATCAGGCCCATCGATGCGTCTGCGGCATCGAAGACGGTGGCGATGCTCTCATAGGCACCCCAGACGACCATGGCGAGAACGGCGCAGCGCATGAGCGTGACGCCGAGCCGGTTGGCGCCGCCGAGATAGGTCAGCGCATTCTCGGCGTAGGAATAGTTGCCGATGATCGAGGTGAAGGCGAAGAAGAAGATCGCGATGGCGATGAAGTAGCTGCCCGCCCAGCCGATATGGGCGTTCATCGCTGCCTGGGTGAGCTGCGTTCCGGTGACGCCGGAGCCGGGCTCCAGTGTGCCCGACAGCAGGATCATCACCGATGTCGCGGTGCAGATCAGGATGGTATCGATGAAGACGCCGAGAGACTGCACGAAGCCCTGCGAGGCCGGATGATGCGGAACCGGGGTGGCGACGGCTGCGATATTCGGGGCCGAGCCCATGCCGGCCTCGTTGGAGAACAGGCCGCGCTTGACGCCGTTCATCATCGCGGCGGTCACGCCGCCGGCAACGCCGCCAGCCGCTTCCTGCAGCCCGAAGGCGCTGGAAACGATCGTCCACAGCACGCCTGGAACCAGCGAGGCGTTGACGATCAGCACGTAGACCGCCGTCAGCAGATAGGCGCCAGCCATGAACGGCACGACGATTTCGGCCACCCGGGCGATCTGGCGGATGCCGCCGAAGATGACGATGCCCGAAAGGGCGGCAACGGCAATCCCGACCGCGATCTTCGGAACGCCGAAGGCGCCCTCGACCGCGTCGGCGATCGAATTGGCCTGGACCGCGTTGAAGACCAGACCGAAGGAGAGGATGAGGCAGACGGAAAAGATCGTCGCCGCCCAGGGCGCGTTGAGGCCGCGAGCGATGTAGAAGGCCGGACCGCCGCGATACTGGCCGTTTTCGTTCTTGACCTTGTAGAGCTGGGCAAGTGCGCTTTCCGCATAGGCGGTCGCCATGCCGACGAGGGCCACCATCCACATCCAGAAGGTGGCGCCGGGGCCGCCGAGATAGAGGGCCACGGCAACGCCGGCGAGATTGCCGGTGCCGACACGCGAGGCGAGGCTGACGGTCAGCGCCTGGAACGGGCTGATGCCGGCGGCATCCTTGGAGCCGCCCGAGCTCAAGACGCGGAACATTTCGCCAAAATGCAGGATCTGCGGAAAGCCGAGCCGGATGGTGAAAAAGATGCCCACGGCGAGCAGGCCATAGATCAGGACATAGCCCCAGAAAATCGTGTTCAGAAAGCCGATGATCGTGTCCATGCGGTCCTCGTTGGTTTGGCTGAATGTCTTGGTGTGGCGATCGCCATCAGGGTCGTGCGGCACGAAGGCCGGACGTTTCGACGCATCCCGCCGCTTTAGCCCGCAAACTTGACACAGATCAACGTTTTCGGCGGGCAAATCGGGCAAAACAAAGCCCACTACGCGATATATTCGGGGATTTCCCACACATGCAGCCTCAATCCGCCACTAACGCCCCCACCGTCGAACGCCACGAAGCCGAGGCGGTCAACGCGGCGCATGTGCGAAAGCCGCTTTACGAAAAGCGCAAGAAGATCTTCCCGAAGCGCGCCGAGGGTCGGTTCCGCCAGTTCAAATGGCTGGTGATGCTGGTGACGCTCGGCATCTATTATCTGACGCCATGGATCCGCTGGGATCGCGGCGAACATGCACCCGACCAGGCGGTGCTCGTCGATATCGCCGCCCGCCGGTTCTATTTCTTCTTCATCGAGATCTGGCCGCAGGAATTCTTCTTCGTCGCCGGCCTGCTCGTCATGGCGGGCTTCGGCCTTTTCCTCGTCACGTCTGCGGTCGGCCGTGCGTGGTGCGGCTATACATGTCCGCAGACGGTCTGGGTCGACCTGTTCCTGGTCGTCGAGCGCTATATCGAGGGTGACCGCAACGCCCGCATGAAGCTCGATGCCGGACCGTGGACGCTCGCCAAGATCGTCAAGCGGGTGACCAAACACTCGATCTGGATCCTGATCGGCATCGCCACCGGCGGCGCCTGGATCTTCTACTTTGCCGACGCGCCGACCCTTCTGAAAAGCTTCGTGTCGCTGGAGGCGCCGACGATTGCCTACATGACCGTCGCGATCCTGACCGCCACCACCTATGTCTTCGGTGGCCTGATGCGCGAACAGGTCTGCACCTACATGTGTCCATGGCCGCGCATCCAGGCGGCGATGCTCGACGAAAACTCGCTCGTCGTCACCTATAACGACTGGCGTGGTGAACCGCGCTCGCGCCACCAGAAGAAGGCGGCCGCGGCTGGCGAGAGTGTGGGCGATTGCGTCGACTGCAACGCCTGCGTCGTCGTCTGTCCGATGGGCATCGACATCCGCGACGGCCAGCAGCTCGAATGCATCACCTGCGCGCTCTGCATCGACGCCTGCGACAACGTCATGGACAAGCTCGGCCGCGAGCGCGGGCTGATCGCCTATGCGACGCTCAACGACTACGCCGCCAATATGGCGCTCGCCACCAACGGCGGCACGACGGCGATCGATCCCGGCCGGGTGCGCGATGCCGACGGCACGTTCGTCGACAAGGTCAGGCATTTCAACTGGAAGATCGTCTTCCGCCCGCGCGTGCTGCTCTATCTCGGCGTCTGGACGCTTGTCGGTATCGGCCTGCTCTATGCGCTGCTGGCGCGCGACCGGCTGGAACTCAACGTGCTGCACGACCGCAACCCGCAATTCGTCGTCGAATCGGATGGCTCGGTTCGCAACGGCTACATGGTCAAGCTCTTGAACATGATCCCCGAACAGCGCACGATCAGCCTCACCATCGATGGCATGCCGTCGGCGACGATGCGCATCGCCGGCCAGGCGCCGGGGGACGGGCGCAGCTTTGCAGTCGGCGTCGATCCGGACAAGGTAACGGCACTCAAGGTATTCGTGACGCTGCCGAAGGAAAAACTCGGTGAAGCGGAAGACGGCTTCAGCCTGATAGCGGAGGACCCATCGAGCCATGAACGCGACGTCTACAAGGCCAACTTCAACAGCCCGGGAGCTGCGAAATGACCGCTGAGCAAGGCAGGCAACCCCGCGTCTTCACCGGCTGGCACATGCTGGGCGTGATGGTGCTGTTCTTCGGCACCATCATCACCGTCAACCTGATCATGGCCTGGAACGCCAGCCACAGCTGGAGCGGGCTGGTCGTCCAGAACACCTACGTCGCCAGCCAGCAGTTCAACGGCAAGGTCAAGGAAGCGCGCGCCTTTGCGCAAAGTGGCCTAGAAGGCAAGCTCGTGCTGGAGCAGGGCGCCGTGCGCTACATGCTGACGCGGCAGGGCAAGGCAGAGACTTCGGCCGACAAGGTGGTCGCCGTGTTCAAGCGTCCGGTCGAGGAGCACGAGGACGTGACGATCGAAATGGTGCACCAGGGCGAGGGTGTCTTC
This sequence comes from Hyphomicrobiales bacterium, assembly GCA_900469625.1. GTDB lineage: Bacteria > Pseudomonadota > Alphaproteobacteria > Rhizobiales > Rhizobiaceae > Ensifer. The sequence continues at coordinate 46,703 of UBXV01000027.1, read as the reverse complement.
GTTGCAGTCACCGACCTGAAGCGCGGGCAATGGATCGCCGATATCACCGCGACATCGGGCGACAAGGTCGTCTACCGCCAGGCCATTCGCTTCATCGCCCCGGGAGAGCGTCCATGAGCTGCTGTGCTGCCGGCGCCGAAACCGCGCTGGAGATCGACAGATCAGGGCAGGGGTTGCCCAGCTCCGAAGAGTTGTGGCTGACGAGCCGCGCGCTCGGCAGCGGCCTGCGCCAGACGGACCTCAGCGTGCCGGGCATTCATTGCGGTGCCTGCATCACCACGATCGAGACGGCACTGAAGACCCGGCCGGAGGTGGAGCGCGCGCGCGTCAACCTGTCCTCGCGCCGGGTCTCGATCGTCTGGAAGGAGGATGTCGCAGGCACGCGCACAGATCCGCGTGAACTCGCGCGCGCCATCCGTGAGCGTGGCTACGAGCCCCATCTGTTCGCCCCCGGCGATGAAGACGGCGACACGCATCTGAAACAGCTGGTGCGGGCCGTTGCCGTCGCCGGCTTTGCCTCCACCAACATCATGCTGCTTTCGGTCTCGGTCTGGTCCGGCGCCGAGGCGGCCACGCGCGATCTCTTTCACTGGATTTCGGCGCTGATCGCCGCGCCGACGCTCATCTATGCCGGGCGGTTCTTCTATTCGTCGGCCTGGAACGCGCTGAAGCATGGCCGCACCAACATGGATGTGCCGATCGCGCTGGCGATCACGCTGTCCTATGGCATCTCTCTCTACGAGACGATCACGCACGGCGCCCATGCCTGGTTCGACGGCACGGTGATGCTTCTGTTCTTCCTGCTCATCGGTCGCACGCTCGACCACATGATGCGCGGCCGCGCTCGCTCTGCGATCAGCAGTCTCGCGCGCCTGTCGCCACGCGGCGCGATGGTGGTCGATACCGATGGCAATCGCGAATACCGACCGGTCGACGAAATCAAGCCGGGTGAACGGCTGGCGATATCGGCCGGCGAGCGCATTCCCGTCGATGGCCGCATCCTTCTCGGCTCGAGCGACCTCGACCGGTCGATCGTCAACGGCGAAAGCGCGCCGGCGCCGGTTCACGCAGGCGACACGGTCGAAGCCGGCACGCTCAACCTGACAGGGCCGCTGACGATCGAGGCGACGGCGGCCGCGCGCGATTCGCTGCTGGCCGAAATCATGGGGCTGATGGAGGCCGCCGAGGGGGGCAGGGCGCGCTATCGCCGCATCGCCGATCGCGCCGCGCAATATTATTCGCCGGCGGTGCATCTGCTGGCCTTCCTGAGTTTTGCCGGCTGGATGTTCATCGATGGCGATTTCCATCATGCCATGCTGGTGGCCGTTGCCGTGCTGATCATCACCTGCCCCTGCGCGCTCGGGCTGGCGGTGCCGGTGGTGCAGGTTATCGCCGCCGGGCGGCTCTTCCAGAACGGCGTCATGGTCAAGGATGGCTCTGCCATGGAGCGGCTGGCCGAAATCGATACCGTGCTGTTCGACAAGACCGGCACGCTGACCTCGGGCGAGCCGCGCCTTGTCAATGGCGCAGACATCAAGCCGACGGTATTGTCGACTGCCGCCGGCCTTGCGGTCCACTCGCGCCATCCGCTGGCGATGGCGATCCACGATGCGGCGCCGATCGCGCCGGTGGTCTCCGGCGATATCCGCGAAATTCCCGGTGCCGGTATCGAGGCGCAGACACGGGACGGTGTCTACCGCCTCGGCAGTCGCGTCTTTGCCTGCGGCGACGCCGGTGAGGCGAGCGGCCAGTCGGAGGTTATCCTGTCGCTCGACGGGCGTGAACTCGCCTGCTTCCGCTTCGAGGATCGCCTGCGGCCACAGGCGCGCGAAAGCGTCGACAAACTCACCCGCATGGGTTTTGCCACCGGCATTCTCTCCGGTGACCGCGAGCCGGTGGTTTCCGCATTGGCCCTCAGACTCGGCATCGCGCGCTGGCGTTCGGAATTGTCGCCGCGCGGCAAGGTCGACGAATGCGCGTCTGCGGCAGACGGCGGCCACCGCGTGCTGATGGTCGGAGACGGCATCAACGACGCGCCGGCGCTGCGCGCGGCGCATGTGTCGATGGCACCGGCAACGGCCGCCGATGTCGGCCGGCAGGCCGCCGATTTCGTCTTCCTGCACCAGGGGCTCGACGCCGTGCCGATGGCGATCGACACCTCGCGCCAGGCGGGACGCCTGATCCGCCAAAACTTCGCGCTGGCGATCGGCTACAACATCATCGCCGTGCCGATCGCCATCATGGGTTATGCCACGCCGCTGATTGCCGCCGTTGCCATGTCGACGTCGTCGGTGATCGTCGTTGCCAACGCACTCAGGCTGCGCGGCGCCAGCGTGAAGAAGGCCGAGACGGCAACGCGGCCCGCGCCTGCGACGATGGACGCGATCGGGAGTGCCTCATGAACACGCTGATCTATCTCATTCCGATTGCGTTGTTCCTGGGTGGGCTTGGCCTCGTCGCCTTCCTCTGGGCGCTGAAGAGCGGCCAGTACGAAGACCTCGAAGGTGCCTCATGGCGGGTGCTCGACGATGGCGACGGCAAGCCCGAAAAGGAGTGATTTTCTCAAGAATCGCTTGTCGTTAATCGATTTGAATGCCAAAACAGCCTCCGCCGTCGCATCTCGCGTCCGCCCCTTTCCCGAGGGACAATGCGAGCGCGCGAAGTTCAATTCGAGGGCCGGCTCCCACGCGTTTATCCCGATCGCGTCCTGCCCTTATGTCCAATGGAGGCAATCACGTGTCACAGGCGGAAATCGGCCTTATCGGTCTCGGCGTCATGGGCTCGAACCTGGCGCTCAACATCGCTGAAAAAGGCAACAAGATCGCGGTCTTCAACCGCACCGTCGAGGCGACGCATAAGTTCTACGCGGAAGCCGGCGAACTTCAGGGCCAGATCGTGCCCTGCGACACCATCGAAGAGTTTGTCGCCGCCATCCGTCCGCCGCGCCCGATCATCATCATGATCAAGGCCGGAGAGCCGGTCGACCAGCAGATGAAGATCCTTGAGCCGTACCTGGCCAAGGGCGACATCATGATCGATGCCGGCAACGCCAACTTCCGCGACACGATGCGCCGCTTCGACGCGCTCAAGGATTCGGGCCTCACCTTCATCGGCATGGGTGTTTCCGGCGGTGAAGAGGGTGCTCGTCACGGCCCGTCGATCATGGTCGGCGGCACGGAAGACTCCTACAAGCGCGTCGAGACGGTGCTGACATCGATCGCGGCCAAGTACGACAACGATCCGTGTGTTGCCTGGCTCGGCGAAAACGGCGCCGGCCATTTCGTCAAGACCATCCACAACGGCATCGAATATGCCGACATGCAGATGATCGCCGAGATCTACGGCATCCTGCGCGACGGCCTGAAGATGACGGCCGGCGAAATCGGCGACGTCTTCGGCGCCTGGAACAAGGGCCGCCTGAACTCCTACCTGATCGAGATTACCGAGAAGGTGCTGAAGGCAGCCGATCCGCTGACCGGCAAGCCGATCGTCGACTTGATCCTCGACAAGGCGGGCCAGAAGGGCACCGGCAAGTGGTCGGTGATCGAGGCGCAGAACATGGGCGTTCCGGCAACCGCGATCGAAGCGGCTGTTGCTGCCCGCAGCATCTCGTCCGCCAAGGAAGAGCGCGAAGCCGCCGAGAAGATCCTCGGCCTGCCGCCGGTTGGCGAATTCAAGGTGGCCGACAAGGCCGCCTTCATCAAGGACCTGGAAAACGCGCTGCTGGCCGCCAAGATCGGCGCATACGCGCAGGGCTTCGCCGTCATGTCGGCCGCATCGAAGGAATTCAACTGGTCGCTGCCGATGCCTGTGATCGCCAAGATCTGGCGCGCCGGCTGCATCATCCGCTCGCAGTTCCTGGATGAAATCACCACCGCCTTTACCAAGGCGCCGGATGCCGCCAACCTGATCGTCACCCCGGCCTTTGCCGCGATGGTCAAGGAAACGGATGCAGCACTTCGCCGCGTCGTTTCGGCGGCAGCGCTTGGCGGCCTGCCGGCACCGGCGCTCGCTTCCGCGCTTGGCTATTTCGACAGCTACCGCCGCGGCCGCGGCACGGCCAACGTCATCCAGGCCCAGCGCGACTTCTTCGGCGCCCATGGCTTCGACCGCGTCGATGGCGCCGATGCCCATCACGGCCCCTGGGGCAGCGGCCTCAACGCCTGATCGGGCAAAGAGCGAACTTTTGAACGGGGCGGCTTCGGCCGCCCCGTTTCGTTTTGAGCCTGGGGTGTCCCTGGCCGCATTGCCTGGAAGGGTAAGACAGGTCGCCACGCGCTTCGAAAAGCACAGCCAAAGCAGTCTTGTTTTCTTCAAGCGCGCTTCAGCCAAAATCCGGATGCGCTTTACGAGTCGGTGCGCTAGAAAGGTCGCTCGAACGCTCTGAGAGGCGTTCAGGCAGGAGCCCGAGCATGATCAAAATGAGTGTCTATTATCCGGCCTTTGGCGGTTCGACGTTCGATCACGACTACTACCGCACCCGCCACATGCCACTGCTCCAGGAACGGCTCGGCGATGCCTGCCTGCGCTACGAGATCGACAGGGGCCTTGAGGGTCGCGAGGCGGGAAGCGCGCCGCAGTTCGTCGCGGCGTGCCACGTCTACGCGCCGAGTCTGGCGACATTCCAGGCGGCGTTGGCACCCCACCGCGCGGAGATCTCCGCTGATGTCGCCAACTATACGGACATCGCCCCCATCGTGCAGATCAGCGAAGTCGTCGACGGCTAGGGGGGTTGGCCCAGGCAAAGCGCAGAACCTTTCGGGATTGGCGTAGAGCTTGCCCATCGGATCCATTGTCACCTAACCTGTCACGATAGAAGTTGGCGCGAGGAGAAAATTGATGGCCACGGTGATCCTGTTTCATTCCGTCCGCGGTCTGCGCGCGCTCGAGCGCGACGCTGCCGAACGGCTAAGGGCATTGGGCCACGATGTCATCACGCCTGATGTCTTCGATGGCCAGGTTGCCGGCTCGGTCGACGAGGGCTTCGCGCTGAAAGACGAGATCGGATGGCGGGTGCTTTGCGAGCGGGCGGAGGCGGCGGTCGCCGGCCAGCCGGCAACGGCGGTGCTCGGCGGCTTTTCCTTTGGAGCCGCCATTGCCTCGCATCTTTGGGGCAAGCGGCCGGAAACATCGGGCGTTCTGTTGTTGCACAGTATCGTCGGTATCCCCGACAATGCCCGCGACGGCGTCCCGGTGCAGCTGCATCTGGCCGATCCCGACATCTACGAGCCGGCCGAGGATGTCGCCGAATGGCGGGCGATGGCTGCGCGGTCACCGATTGCGCTGGAGGTTTTCACCTATCCGGGCGCGGGCCATCTCTACACGGACGCCTCGCTGCCGGATTATGATGAGGAGACAAGCAGGCAGACCTGGGAGCGCGTCGAGCGGTTTCTGGCGCGCCTCCAAGCCTGAGCGCCTATTCGGTCGTCCGCCGCTTCTCGTATCGCACGTCGCCGTTGGCCATCGTATCGACGTGGATCCAGCCGTGCTTCTTGTAGAAGCCGTTGGCGCGAATGCCGTCGCGGCCGTCGGTCTCGAGCCAGATCGTCTCGTGATTGCGGAAGAGGGCGGTTTCCGCTTCCTGTAGCAGCAGCCTTCCCAGTCCAAGCCCTTCGAAGCGAGGGCTGACGAAGAGGGCGAAGACGGAGCCGTCCTCGTCGTCGACCGAGGAGAATGCGGCGGGTTTGCCGTCCACTTCGGCAATCCAAATGCCCGTATCGGCCGCCAGCATTTCGCTCAACGTCTCCGGCGTGATGCCGATGTCCGCCAGCTGCTCGCGCGAGAGGTGGTTCTCGACGACGCTGGTGCGGATATCGAAGATCGCCTCGACGTCCTCGGCTCTGGCTTTTCTGACGACGGTGTTCATTGCGGACCCTCATTTTCAACCACGGGGTCGTGTAGCGCCCGGACGTCCCTGCGTCCACAGGTTGCCGTCAGCGAGCGAGCGCCATTTGCCGGTCGTCCTGCAAATGCCACAGGCGCCAAAGCCTGAATTGCGGCGGCTATCGCTTGATCGATACGGGAACCGCAGCCTGAAGCTCGGGCTGGCTGAGGCTTTGCAGCGTTTCCGACTGCTGCCCGTCGATGTGGCCGATGACGGCCTTGGCAAGCTCGCGGCCGGCGACCCGGATATCCTCGTACATCGTCACCACCTCGGGGCGCAGCCAGCGCAGGAAGTCGCTCGGCACCTTCGAGACCATGTCGGCATCCTTGCCGAGCGTCTTCTTGGCGGCCTCGAGCCCGGCGATCAGCGCGATCGCGCCCGAGCCGCTGCCAGACACGATGCCATCGGGCGCATCGTCGGCGCGCATCAGTGTCTCGAAGGCGTCGCGGATCTCGACGAGCGTGTGATCGATGTTGATGTGGTGGAAGCTGACGGCATCCGCGTGGAAATCGCGCAGCCCGCGCTCGAAGCCCGCGCGCATGTGCGAATAGAAGGTCAGGTGCGGCGGCGGCTCCAGGAGAACCAGCCGCTTGCGCCCGCGCTCCACCAGTTCGCGCACCGCCTCATAGGCAAAACGCTCATTGTCGAAATCGTGGTAGGGATGGACAACGCCCATTTCGGTGCGGCCGTGGGTGACGAAGGGCAGGCCGCGCTCCGTCAGAAGCGCCACGCGCGGGTCGTGCGGCTCGGTGCGCGAGATGATCACGCCATCGGCAGCGCCGGTGTCGAGGATGTAGCGGATCGGCGCCAGCGCATCCTTGGTGGCGCTATAGGGGGTGACCACCAGGTGATAGGGCGTGCCGGCAAGCACTTCGGTGATGCCGACGACCATCGGGCTGGTGATGCCCATGATCTCTTCTTCCAGCGTCAGCACCAGGCTGATGACGTTGGTCTTGCCGGTCCTGAGGCGCACGCCGGCACGGTTGGGCTGGTAACCGATCTGCTTGGCGACGAGGCGCACGCGTTCCTTGGTCTCGGCACCGATATCGGGCGCATCCTTGAGCGCGCGTGAAACGGTGGTGATGCCGAGACCGGTCATGAAGGCGATGGTCTTCAGCGTCGGCCTGCCGCCATCCGGCGGCGGTGTCAGCGGTCTGTTCTTCGTCTTGCCGTCCATCGCTGCCACCCGCTTGCCCTTGTCGTTGCCGCCCGCCGCCCCATTTAGCGTCACTTCACCGCCTTATATACGAAATGTGACGGGGAGCTATCCTGCCATGGGCGTATGTCGATCGGGTAAATCTGTAACGATACAGTTCCGCTGTCGAGCTTTTTTGTTGCTGCATTGCGGCGAATGAAACACTCCGGTTGAGTGCACCTCTCTGCGTTGAGTTTTTTGCGCCTGCGAAAGAGCATGTGCAGCACGAAAGCGCCTAAAGTTGGAAATAGTGATTAAAAACGCAGGGATAAAGATGAAATTCCGCAGGGTTTCAGCTCCTGCCCATGCCATGTTTGCCACTCGAGAAAGCGCCTCTGGGTTGCAATATATGTTTCTGTTTAAATTCATTGGGGTGGGAGTTGCGGACCTGCACCGTTTCCACTAAGTTTTTTACGGTAACGTTACAGTGAGGGAGGAGACTCATGAATTTACGTTCTTTCGCGGCCGCTTTGGCGGTGACGGTGGCGCTGCCGTTTGGTGCGGCAAATGCGACCGATCTTGAGGTGACGCACTGGTGGACGTCGGGCGGGGAGGCTGCCGCGGTCGCCGAGCTCGCAAAGGCGTTCGATGCCACCGGCAATCATTGGGTCGACGGCGCGATTGCCGGCGCCGGCAGCACGGCGCGGCCGATCATGGTCAGCCGTCTGACCGGCGGCGACCCGATGGGCGCCACGCAATTCAACCATGGTCGCCAGGCCGAGGAACTGGTGGAAGCCGGGTTGATGCGCGACCTGACCGATGTCGCCACCAAGGAAAACTGGAAGGACATCATCCGTCCGGCAAGCCTGCTCGATTCCTGCACCATCGACGGCAAGATCTATTGCGCACCGGTCAACATCCATTCCTGGCAGTGGCTCTGGCTGTCGAACGCCGCCTTCAAGAAGGCCGGCGTCGATGTGCCGAAGAACTGGGACGAGTTCGTTGCGGCCGCGCCTGCGCTTGAAAAAGCCGGCATCGTGCCGCTCGCTGTCGGCGGTCAGGCGTGGCAGTCGGCTGGCGCCTTCGACGTTCTCATTGTCGCGCTCGCCGGCAAGGACACGTTCCTGAAGGTGTTCGGCGACAAGGACGAGGAAGTCGCCGCCGGGCCCGAAATCGCCAAGGTGTTCAAGGCCGCCGACGATGCGCGCCGTATGTCCAAGGGCACCAATGTCCAGGACTGGAACCAGGCAACCAACATGGTCATCACCGGCAAGGCCGGCGGCCAGATCATGGGCGACTGGGCGCAGGGCGAATTCCAGCTGGCGGGCCAGAAGGCCGGCGTGGACTACACCTGCCTGCCGGGTCTCGGCGTCAACGAGGTCATCGCCACGGGTGGCGACGCCTTCTACTTCCCGGTGCTGAAGGATGAGGAGAAATCCAAGGCGCAGGAAGTGCTCGCGTCGACGCTTCTGAACCCGGCGACGCAGGTTGCGTTCAACCTGAAGAAGGGCTCGCTGCCGGTGCGTGGCGACGTCGACCTGGCGGCTGCCAACGACTGCATGAAGAAGGGTCTTGATATCCTTGCCAAGGGCAACGTCATCCAGTGGACCGATCAGCTTCTGTCGGCAGATAGCCAGAAGCAGAAGGAAGATCTCTTCTCCGAGTTCTTCGCCAACCCCTCCATGACGCCGGAAGAGGCGCAGAAGCGCTTTGCCGACATCATCGCCTCGGCGGATTGATTGAGCCTTCCTTGATCGTCGGCCCCGCCTACGGGCGGGGTCGGCCAAGGCTCCCTTGCGGCACGGCGCGCTCAGGCGGACCGGCGTGTCGCCGCCTTGCATCGGGAGAGGGGCATCAACGTGGCATGGCGGTTTTCGAGCGGTGGTATATGCGCCGCCATCGATGCTGCCTGCCATCGGAAATTCAATGCAGTTGCGGAGGAACGAAATATGGCGGGTCACACACGCGGTTCGGGTCGACCGAACCAGTGGCTGCGGAACCTGAATGCGAAGCTGGCCTCGATCCCGATGATCCTGACGGCCGTGGTCATCTTCCTCGGCGGCACGATCTGGACGGTGGTCTATTCGTTCACCAATTCCAAGCTGTTGCCACGGCTTTCCTTCGTCGGTCTTGACCAGTACGAGCGGCTCTGGGCCGCACCGCGCTGGCTGATGTCGGTGCAGAATCTCGCGATCTACGGCCTATTGTCGCTGATCTTCAGTCTGGCGATCGGCTTTCTGCTTGCGGCGCTGATGGATCAGAAGATCCGCTTCGAAAACACCTTCCGCACCATCATGCTCTATCCTTTCGCCCTGTCCTTCATCGTGACGGGCCTGGTTTGGCAGTGGCTGCTCAATCCGGAATACGGCATCCAGTCTGTGGTGCGGTCGCTCGGCTGGACGAGCTTTGCCTTCGACCCGCTCTACAACGCCAACATCGTCATCTACGGCATCCTGATCGCCGCCTTGTGGCAGGGAACCGGGCTCGTCATGTGCCTGATGCTCGCGGGCTTGCGGGGGATCGACGAGGACATCTGGAAGGCCGCGCGCGTCGATGGCATTCCGATGTGGAAGACCTATGTGTTTGTGATCATCCCGATGATGCGCGGCGTGTTCATCACCACGCTGGTGATCATCGCGAGCGGCATCGTCAAGGTCTACGATCTGGTGGTGGCACAAACGAGCGGCGGCCCCGGCATCGCCTCGGAAGTGCCGGCGAAATATGTCTACGACTACATGTTCCAGGCGCAGAATCTCGGCCAGGGATTTGCCGCCTCGACGATGATGCTCATCACCGTCGCCATCATCATCGTGCCCTGGGCCTATCTCGAATTTGGGGGAGGGCGCAAGCGTGCCTGAGATCGCTGCTTTCAACGCCATTGCCGCCGGCATCGAGCCAGAGGCGGAAAAAGTCCAGGCACGCGCCACGCTCGCGGGGCCACGCGGACGCAAGCCGCGCCGCGCGCTTTCGGGCCGCAACATCATGGTCTACGGCACCCTGATCGTCGTGGCGCTCTATTATCTGTTGCCTCTCTACGTGATGGTCATGACGTCGCTGAAGGGCATGCCGGAAATCCGGCTCGGCAACATCTTCGCGCCGCCGCTCGAAATCACCTTCGAGCCCTGGGTCAAGGCCTGGTCGAGCGCCTGTACCGGCCTCAACTGCGACGGGCTCTCGCGTGGCTTCTGGAATTCGGTGCGCATCACCGTTCCCTCGACCCTCGTGTCGATCGCGATTGCCTCGATCAACGGCTATGCGCTGGCCAACTGGCGCTTCAAGGGCGCGGACCTGTTCTTCACCATCCTGATCGTGGGCGCCTTCATCCCCTATCAGGTGATGATCTATCCGATCGTCATCGTGCTGCGCGAGATTGGCCTCTACGGTTCTTTGACTGGCCTCATCATCGTGCACACCATCTTCGGCATGCCGATCCTGACGTTGTTGTTTCGCAACTATTTCGCCGGGCTGCCGGAGGAACTGTTCAAGGCGGCGCGCGTCGACGGGGCCGGCTTCTGGACGATCTATTTCAGGATCATGCTGCCGATGTCGATGCCGATCTTCGTCGTGGCGATGATCCTGCAGGTCACCGGCATCTGGAACGACTTCCTGTTCGGCGTCGTGTTCACGCGGCCGGAATATTACCCGATGACCGTCCAGCTCAACAACATCGTCAACTCGGTGCAGGGCGTGAAGGAATACAACGTCAACATGGCGGCAACCATCCTCACCGGCGCCGTTCCGCTTTTCGTCTACTTCGTCTCCGGGCGGCTATTTGTCCGCGGCATCGCCGCCGGCGCAGTGAAAGGGTAAGGGCATGGAAAACGTCAGCGTATCGGTCAAGGATCTGTCGTTGAGCTTCGGTGCCGTCACTGTGCTCGACACGCTCAATCTCGACATCAAGGACGGCGAGTTCCTGGTGCTGCTCGGCTCGTCGGGCTGCGGCAAGTCGACCTTGCTCAATTGCATCGCCGGCCTGCTCGATGTCAGCGACGGCCAGATCTTCATCAAGAACAAGAACGTCACCTGGGAGGAACCGAAGGACCGCGGCATCGGCATGGTGTTCCAGTCCTACGCGCTCTATCCGCAGATGTCGGTGGAGAAGAACCTCTCCTTCGGCCTTCAGGTGGCAAAGGTGGAAAAGACCGAGATCGACCGGCGCATCACCCGCGCCGCCGAGATCCTGCAGATCCAGCCACTGTTGAAGCGCAAGCCGGCGGAGCTTTCCGGCGGCCAGCGCCAGCGCGTGGCGATCGGCCGGGCGCTGGTGCGCGATGTCGACGTGTTCCTGTTCGACGAGCCGTTGTCCAACCTCGACGCCAAGCTGCGCTCGGAGCTGCGCGTCGAGATCAAGCGCCTGCACCAGTCGCTGAAGAATACGATGATCTATGTCACCCACGACCAGATCGAGGCGCTGACGCTGGCCGACCGCATCGCCGTCATGAAGAGCGGCGTCATCCAACAGCTTGCCGATCCGATGACGATCTACAATGCGCCGGAAAATCTGTTCGTCGCCGGCTTCATCGGCTCGCCGTCGATGAACTTCTTCCGCGGTGAATTGCAACTGAGGGACGGGCGCGCCTTCGTGCACGCCAACGGCGTCGATTTCGATGTGTCGGCCTATCCGTCCCGCGGTCCCTTCAAGGCGGGACAGAAGGTCGTGCTCGGGGTTCGTCCCGAGCATGTGCGCGTCGACGAGGCACTGGACGGCCAGCCGTCGCATCAGGCCGTCGTCGATATCGAAGAGCCGATGGGCGCCGACAACCTGCTGTGGCTGAAGCTTGCCGGCCAGTCGATGTCGGTGCGCATCGCCGGCCAGCGCCGCTACAAGCCGGGCACGGCGGTTAAATTGTCGTTCGACATGGCGGTCGCCTCGATCTTCGACGCTGCCAGCGAAAACCGGCTTTGAACAACGAGGAAACGGGCCGGCTTCCATTCGCCCGCGCGTTTCGGCAGGACTGGCATGCCGGCACTGTTGCCGGTGATCAACGGAATATGGAAATGCTCTCAGAGGACCTCAACCGAACCGCGCGCCATCTCGACCTATCCGGCGACTGGCAGCTTGCTTCCGGCGACCAAAGCCATGTCGCGCCGATGGCGCTCCCGGGCGACGTGCACACGGCGTTGCTGAAGGCCGGCATCATCGACGATCCCTATGTCGGCCGCAACGAGGACGACGTGCAGTGGGTGGCGCACAAGGACTGGGTGATCGAGCGCGTGGTGTCGATCGATGCCGGTGATCTCGGCGGCTACTGGTATCTCGACCTCGACTGCATCGACACGGTCGCCTCGGTCTTCGTCAACGACCGGCTGGTGCTAGAGGCAGACAATTGCTTCCGCCGCCACCGGCCTGACGTGTCGCGCGCGCTGGTCGCTGGCGAAAACCGCATCCGCATCGTGCTGCCGTCCGCAATTGCCGAAGGCGCGCGCCGCCAGGCGGCGCAGCCGTTCTATGTGCCTTACCATCCCGGCAATTCGCCGATCGCCAACGGCAATATGCTGCGAAAGCCGCAATGCCATTTCGGCTGGGACTGGAACATCGCGATTGCGCCACTCGGCGTCTATGGAACGCTTTCTCTGCGCCGGCTGGAGATCGCCCTCATCGAGCATGTGACGACAAGACAGATGTGGCTCGACGACGGCTCGGTCGACCTGCAGGTGACCGTCACGCTCTTTGCCGATGGGCCGGGCATCCTGCCCGTTCATTTTTCGCTCGACGACCAGAGGGAACGGCTCGATTGCACCGTCGGTGCCGGTGAGACCCGGATCACTCACGTCTTCACCGTGACAGAGCCGAAGCGCTGGTGGCCGGCCGGCAGCGGCGAACAGGCCCTGTCGCTGCTGACGGTCGAGGTGCCGCAGGAGCAGGTGACGCGCCAGATCGGTTTCCGCACCATCGAGCTCCTGACCGACAAGGACGGGGCGGGAAGCCGCTTTGCCTTCCGCGTCAACGGCCGCGAGATCTTTTGCCGCGGCGCCAACTGGATCCCGGCCGATGCGCTGGTGTCACGGGTGACGCCCGAGGGGGTCGAGGATCTTCTGACCTCGGCGGTCGATGCCAACATGAACATGATCCGCGTGTGGGGCGGCGGCTTCTACGAGCCGGACTGGTTCTACGATCTCTGCGACCGGCTGGGCCTGATGGTCTGGCAGGATTTCATGTTCGCCTGCAATCTCTATCCCTCGACGCCGGATTTCCTCGACAATGTCGCCGCCGAAGTCGACTATCAGGTCAAGCGCCTGTCCTCCCATCCGTCGATCGCGCTCTGGTGCGGCGACAATGAGCTCGTCGGCGCTCTCACCTGGTTCGACGAGCCGCGCAAGGACCGTGACCGCTATCTCGTTTCCTATGACCGGCTGAACCGCACCATTGAAGTGGCGCTGAAGGCGGCGCTGCCGGAGGCGACATGGTGGCCGTCGAGTCCGGCATCCGGCTATCTCGATTTCGGCGACGCCTGGCATTCCGATGGCTCTGGCGACATGCACTATTGGTCGGTCTGGCACGAGAACAAGTCTTTCGACAATTATCGTTCGGTGCGGCCGCGCTTCTGCTCGGAGTTCGGTTTCCAGTCCTATACCTCGATGCCGGTCATCCGGCAGTTCGCGGCTGAGAAGGATCTCAACATCGCCGCCCCAGTGATCGAGAGCCACCAGAAGAATGTCGGCGGCAACGAGCGCATCGCCGGGACGATGTTCCGCTATTTCCGCTTCCCAAAGGATTTCCCGAGCTTCGTTTATCTGAGCCAGATCCAGCAGGGCCTGGCGATCCGGACCGCCGTCGACTACTGGCGCTCGCTGAAGCCCCATTGCATGGGCATGCTCTACTGGCAGCTCAACGACACCTGGCCGGTCGCCTCCTGGTCGAGCCTCGACTATGGCGGCAGCTGGAAGGCGATGCATTACATGGTGCGCCGCTTCTTCCAGCCGGTGGCCGTTGCCGCGATACCCTCCGCCGACGGCAGGGAGATCGCTTTCTCCATGGTCAACGACACCGCCGCACCGGTGACGGTGGAACTGCAGGCCTTCATCGTGACGCTTGACGGCAAGCGCGAGCCGCTGATGGCAGCGGCCGGCACTTGCTTACCGGACCGGGCCACGACACTCGTCAGCATGGCAGCGCGCGACATTCCCAAAAATACACTGCTGTTCTGGTCGTTCGAGGCATCGAACGGCATGCGCGGCGAAGGGCATCATGTGCCGGGCACCTACAAGGCGCTCGATCTGCAGCCCTCCGGTCTTTCGCTCGACGTAGCACCGGCGGAAAGCGGCGCTTTCGACGTTTCCGTGACTGCCGATGGCCTTGCCCTGCATGTGATGATCGAGGCGGATGTTGCAGGACGCTACTCCGACAACGCCTTTGATCTGACCGCCGGTGAAACCAACGTCATCCGCTTCACGCCGAAGACGACGCTGGCCGCAGGTGCCTTGCCGCGCTTTTCCGCCTTCGATCTCGAATCCTGCCAGGGGAAAGGGTGACCACCATGAAACGCAGCCACGTCAACGACATCATCGCCGAGAGCGATGCCTTCATGAAGAGTTTTGGTTTCACGCTGCCTCCCTTTGCCTACTGGTCGCCGGAGGAAATGAAATCGCGCGTCGCCTCGGATTGTCCGGCCATCCTCGACGCCCGCCTCGGCTGGGACATCACCGATTATGGCAAGGGCCGCTTCGACCAGTTCGGGCTGGTGCTCTTCACGCTGCGCAATGGCAACGCCGCCAATCTGCAGACCGGGCAGGGCATGATCTACGCCGAAAAGCTGATGATCACGGCCAAGGATCAGGTCAATCCGCTGCACCGCCATGCGGTCAAGACCGAAGACATCATCAATCGCGGCGGCGGCGCGCTGGTGCTGCAGATGTATAACTCCAGGCCCGACGGCAGCGTCGACGAGGAGAGCGACGTCGAGGTTGCGACCGATGCGCGGCTGAGACGGCTGCAGGCCGGCGATCTGCTCAAGCTCATGCCCGGCGAAAGCGTGACGCTTTTGCCCGGCAACTGGCACGCCTTCTGGGCAGAAGGCGGCGACGTGTTGATGGGCGAGGTCTCGACCGTCAACGACGACCTGACCGACAATTATTTCCGCGAACCCGTCGGCCGCTTCTCGGCGATCGAGGAGGACGCGAGCCCCATGCATTTGCTGGTGTCGGACTACGACGCCTGGATCAAGTGACTTCCCAAGGAGGATTTTCGATGAAAGACGTCAGTTTCCAGCTCTACAGTGCCCGCAATTTCCCGCCTTTCGAGAATGTGCTGAAGGCGCTGGGTGACGCCGGTTACAGCCAGGTCGAAGGCTATGGCGCGCTCTACGCGGCGCTGAGCGATGCCGAGATCGCCAGCTTCAAGAGCGGCCTCGACGACAATGGTCTTGCCATGCCGACGGCACATTTCGGCCTGGACATGCTGGAGAGCGACCCGGCGCGTGTGCTCGAAATCGCGAGCGCGCTCGGCATCCGCGCGATCTACTGCCCCTATCTGCTGCCCGAAAACCGCCCGACGGATGCCGCCGGCTGGCGCGCCTTCGGCGAGCGGCTGCAAAAGGCTGGCAAGCCCTATCGTGACGCGGGCCTGATCTTCGGCTGGCACAACCACGACTTCGAATTTGCAGCCCTGCCGGACGGCAGCATCCCGCAGGATCTGATCTTTGCCGGCGGGCCGGATCTTTCCTGGGAGGCGGACATCGCCTGGATCATCCGCGGCGGTGCCGACCCGATCGCCTGGATCACGAAATATGCCGACCGCATCACCGCCGTACACGTGAAGGACATCGCGCCATCGGGCGAGAAGAAGGACGAGGACGGCTGGGCCGATGTCGGCGACGGCACCGTCGACTGGAAGGGCCTGTTCAAGGCGCTGTCGGGCACCAGGGCGCGCTACTTCATCGCCGAGCACGACAATCCTAGCGATTTCAAGCGCTTCGCCAAGCGCTCGCTCTTCTCCATTCAATCCTATTGAAAAGCAGGTTCAGTCCATGACCAAGGAACTTGGCGTCGGCATCATCGGATGCGGCAACATCTCCACCACCTATTTTTCGCTGGCGCCGCTCTTCAAGGGCATCAAGGTCGTCGCCTGCGCGGATATCAATCCGGCGGCAGCGGAAGCCCGCGCCACTGAGTATGGCGTCAGGGCCTTGAGCATCGAGGCGCTGCTTGCCGATCCCGATGTCGATATCGTCGTCAACCTGACGATCCCTGACGCGCATTTCCCGGTATCGAAGCGCATTCTGGAGGCGGGCAAGCATGTCTACTCGGAAAAGCCGCTGGTCCTGTCGCTGGAACAGGGCGAGGAGCTGCGCGCTCTCGCCAAGGCAAAGGGCCTGACCGTCGGCTGTGCCCCCGACACCTTCCTCGGCGGCGCGCATCAACTGGCCCGCAGCACGATCGACGCCGGCACGATCGGCCGTGTCACGTCAGGCACGTGCCACGTCATGAGCCCGGGCATGGAGATGTGGCATCCGAACCCGGATTTCTTCTTCCTGCCCGGCGGCGGCCCGATCCTCGATCTCGGGCCGTATTATATCGCCAACCTGATCAACCTCATCGGCCCGGTAAAGCGCGTTGCGGCGCTCACCTCGATGGCCAACCCCACGCGCACGATCACCAGCGAGCCGCGCAAGGGCGAGGAAATCCCGGTGAAGACGCCGACCAACATCCATGCGTTGCTGGAGTTCCAGAACGGCGCGACGATCACGCTGTCGGCAAGCTGGGATGTATGGTCGCACCGCCACGCCAACATGGAACTCTACGGCACCGAAGGTTCGCTCTTCTTGCCCGATCCCAACTTCTTCGGCGGCAAGGTCGAGGTCAGCGGACGCGACAAGAACATTCAGCCGCTCGAGATGTGGGATCATCCCTTCGCGGTCGAAAACCAGGAGCACCCGCAGGGGCCGATGGCGAACTACCGCACGGCGGGCCTTGCCGACATGGCGATCGCCATCATGGAAGGCCGCGACGCCCGCTGCTCGCTGGAGCGCGCGCTGCACGGCGTCGACGTCATGGTGTCGATCCTGAAATCCGGGCAGGAAGGCCGCTTCATCGAGCTTTCGACCACCTGCACCCAGCCGGCAGCACTCGGCATCGAGGAGGCGAGGGCGCTGCTGATCGAGGCGGAAGAAGAGATAGCGGGAAATCGTGCGGCTGCCGCTTCATAGCGGCCGTCCATTCTCCCTCGTCCTCGCCCATGTGGCGGGGATCCAGCGACCCGACGTCATCAGGGTCAAAAGACTTTCCAGCCCAAGGACTTGGGCTGGCTCAATTCCTGTGGCAAGCAGCGGAATGACGGAGATTTCGGCAGGCGCAAAGCTTCCCACGCGTGCGTTCGATGATTAGAGATGGCTTTGACAGCAAGTTTGGGTTTCCGCGATCGCGGAGACCCTTGTCGTTTTAAAGGGGTGGTGGCTGCCTGCCGCCATCTTGATACGGATCGCGGAGGAATTGCGATGACCTGGCTACCGGCGGAAAACCGCTACGACACCATGAAATATAACCGCGTCGGCCGCTCGGGGTTGAAGCTGCCGGCGATTTCGCTCGGGCTCTGGCACAATTTCGGCGGTGACACGCCGCATGATCGCAAGGTCGACATGTGCCGCACCGCGTTCGATCTCGGCATCACCCATTTCGATCTTGCCAACAATTACGGCCCGCCTCCGGGCTCGGCCGAAACTGCCTTCGGCGAGATCATGCGCACCGATTTCGCGCATCTGCGCGACGAGCTGATCATCTCCTCCAAGGCCGGCTACGACATGTGGCCGGGTCCCTATGGCGAATGGGGCAGCCGCAAGTATCTGATCGCGTCCTGCGACCAGAGCCTGAAGCGCATGGGCCTCGACTATGTCGACATCTTCTATTCGCACCGCTTCGACCCGGACACGCCGCTTGAAGAGACCTGCGGCGCGCTCGACCATATCGTGCGTTCGGGCCGTGCGCTCTATGTCGGCATCTCCTCCTACAATTCGCAGCGCACCCGCGAGGCGGCCGCGATCCTGAAGGACCTTGGAACGCCCTGCGTGATCCACCAGCCGAGCTATTCCATGCTCAACCGCTGGATCGAGGATGACGGCCTGGTGCACACGCTCGAAGAGCTCGGCATCGGCTCGATCGTGTTCTCGCCGCTCGCCCAGGGCATGCTGACGACCAAGTATCTCGGCGGCATTCCGACCGACAGCCGCGCCGCACAGAACCACTTCCTCAAGAAGGAGTTCATCCGGCCCGAAATCATCGACAACATCCGCAAGCTGAACGGCATTGCCGAAAAGCGCGGCCAGACGCTGGCGCAGATGGCGCTGGCCTGGGTACTGCGCGGCGGTCGCATCACCTCCGCACTGATCGGCGCCAGCCGGTCCGAGCAGATCGTCGATTGTGTCAAGGCACTCGAAAACGACACGTTCACGGCAGATGAACTGGCCGAGATCGACCTCTACGCCCGCGAAGCCGACGTCAACCTCTGGGCTTCTTCGGCTGAGCTGTAGTACTGCCGAATATATTGATTTGCCTCGATTTTGGGCAAAATCATCCGGTCTCCGGCGCATTAGACAAAAGTCGAACATGCGCCGGAGAGCGTCCGCTGGACATGACTTAGTGAGCGTGTAAGGTGCGTCGATGCCGCCGGTTCGCTTTGCGACACGAGAGGCTTCTGGCCCTGCCGCACAAAAGCGCGCAGCGGTTTTGTGACGACGACATACACTGCAATAAGAATGGTAAAGCGTGGGCTGCGATCCCTTGATCGCAATGCGCTTCTGGAGGAGGAGCGGGGCCTCGCACGCACCGCAAGGGCGTTGAGGTTCCATTGGGCGGAGGCGCGGCCACGGTTGCGCCGGATTCTGCCTCGGCGGAAATAGGGAGGAACCATGGATCGCCGTTCATTCATCAAAAATGCAAGCCTGGGAGGCTTGGCCGCAGCTGGTGCGTCCGCGCTCGCGTCGCCCGCACTTGCGCAGGCAAACCCGAAGATCAACTGGCGGCTTGCCTCGTCATTCCCCAAGTCGCTCGACACGATCTATGGTGGCGGCGAAGTCCTGTCGAAATACGTTTCGGAAGCGACTGACGGCGCATTCCAGATCCAGGTGTTCGCGGCCGGTGAAATCGTACCCGGACTGCAGGCGGCGGATGCCGCTGCCGCCGGCACGGTCGAGGCCTGCCATACGGTCGCATATTATTACTGGGGCAAGGACCCGACCTGGGCGCTCGGTGCAGCCGTTCCCTTCGCGCTCAACGCGCGCGGCATGAACGCCTGGCACTACCATGGCGGCGGTATCGATCTCTTCAACGAGTTCCTGGCGACGCAGGGTCTCGTCGGTTACCCCGGCGGCAACACCGGCGTGCAGATGGGCGGCTGGTTCCGCAAGGAAATCAAGACCGTTGCCGACATGCAGGGCCTGAAGATGCGCATCGGCGGCTTCGCCGGCAAGGTCGTCGAGAAGCTCGGCGTCGTGCCGCAGCAGATCGCCGGTGGCGACATCTACCCGGCGCTCGAAAAGGGCACCATCGACGCTGCCGAATGGGTCGGCCCCTATGACGACGAGAAGCTCGGCTTCTACAAGGTCGCGCCGTACTACTACTATCCCGGCTGGTGGGAAGGTGGCCCGACGGTGCACGCCATGTTCAACAAGGCGGCCTTCGACGGCCTGCCGAAGAACTACCAGTCGCTGCTGCGCACCGCCTGCCAGGCGACCGACGCGAACATGCTGCAGAAGTACGATTACCTGAACCCCTCGGCGATCAAGCGCCTGGTGGCTTCCGGTGCGAAGCTCAGCCCGTTCAGCCCGGAAATCCTGTCGGCCTGCTTCGAAAAGGCGAACGAAGTCTACGCCGAAATGGAAGCGACGAACCCGACCTTCAAGAAGATCTGGGACTCCATCAAGGCGTTCCGCGGCGAGTACTACCTCAACGCCCAGATCGCCGAATACAACTACGACACCTTCATGATGATCCAGCAGCGCGGCGGCAAGCTCTAAGCTAACCGCGTGTTGCAGACGAACCCGGCCGCTCGCGACGTATGTCGCGGGCGGCTTTTTCGTTTCGGTGCTCACAGCGCAATGCGGTCCACGGCAAGCCACGTTTCGTGGTAGGGTTGCTGCCTCAACAGGACGGAGGAAGAGCCATGCCAAGCGAGGGCCAATCGGTCGTGCTCGGTCCGGACGAGGGCCGGCGTTACGACATGGGCGCGATCCAGGCCGTGTTCAAAGCCGATGGCGCAGAAACCGCTGGTCGATTTTCGATCTCGGAATGGTGGCTGGAGGCCCGCCACGAGGGGCCGGGCGCCCACAAGCACGACGATAATGATGAGATCTTCTACGTGATCGAGGGGACCGCCAGCGTCCTCGTCGGCGACACCTGGTACCGCAAGCCAAAGGGCTCGCTGTTCGTCATCCCGCGTGGGACGATGCATGACTTCAGGAACGAGAGCCAGGCCCGGATGGGGCTGCTCAACGTGTATGTCGGCGGCCCCTTCGAGGAGGCGATGCCCATGATCGTCGACTGGTATCGCGACAATCCGGCAAAGCGGATCGAGTGAGGCGCGCGTCGCTCGACTGGCAGGTATCGGCGGGACGTGGTTCGCGGGCGTGCCTGTAGCCGCTTGGCAAGTCTCGACGGCCAATTTTTGGTGCCAGGATGACCCCCACTCTCCCTCATCCTCGCCCTTGTGGCGGGGATCCAGCAGCCCGACGGCATCAGGGGTCAGAAAACCTTTTCAGCTCAAGGACTTGATCTGGATGGGTGCCTGTGACGAGCACAGGAATGAGGGAGTTTCTGGCTGGTGCCGAGGCTTCCCGGTGACCATGAGTTATCGCGTTCCATAGAAGAAAAAGGGCGGCCGATGGGCCGCCCTTCGCATTTCCGTCTACCGGTCGCCTACTTGAACGAAGGCGGCTGGCTGAGATCGTTTGATGGTGCCGGCTGCGGCTGCGCACCCGTTCCGCCAAACGACGGCGGCTGGCTGAGGTCGTTCGAGGGGGCGGTCTGTGGCTGTGCGCCCCCTCCCTGGTCTGCCGGTTTCTGGTCGAGCGGGCTGCCGCCGGGGAGCTGCAAGCCGCCGGGTAGTCCGAGACCGCCGCCATTGTCGGGCAGGCCGAGACCGCCGCCGGCGCCGAAGCCGGGCACCTCGATCTTGATCGTGTTCGGATCGACCGCAGTGCCCGTTCCCTTGTAGTGCATCACCATCTGCGGGAACATGATCGTCAGTCCCACCATCAGCACCTGGATGCAGACGAAGGGCACGGCGCCCCAGTAGATCTGCGCCGTGGTCACCGGCTGGATGTTCTTGCCGGTGATCTTGTCGAGATAGGGCACCTTGGCGGCGACCGAGCGCAGGTAGAAAAGCGCAAAGCCGAAGGGCGGATGCATGAAGCTCGTCTGCATGTTGATGCCGAGCAGGACGCCGAACCAGATCAGGTCGATGCCGAGCTTGTCGGCAGCCGGCGCCAAGAGCGGCACGATGATGAAGGCAAGCTCGAAGAAATCCAGGAAGAACGCCAGGAAGAAGACGAGGATGTTGACGGCGATCAGGAAGCCGGTTTCGCCGCCCGGCATCGCCGTCAGCAGATGTTCGACCCAGATGTGCCCGTTGACGCCGTAGAAGGTCAGCGAGAAGACGCGCGCACCGATCAGGATGAACAGCACGAAGGCCGAAAGCCGCGTCGTGGCCGTAAGGGCCCCGCGCACGACCTCCATGTTGAGGCGGCTCTTGGCGGCGGCCATGATCAACGCGCCCACGGCACCCATTGCGCCGCCTTCCGTCGGCGTGGCGATGCCGAGGAAGATGGTGCCGAGCACCAGGAAGATCAGGGCCAGCGGCGGGATCAGGACGATGATGACCTGTTGGGCAAGCCTGGACATCGCATTGATCTTGAAGCCCTTGTCGATGAGGGCGACGACATAGATGAAGGCGACACCGGCCGTGGCACCCAAGATGTCCGCATTGGCGCCATGCGTCGGGTAGAGATAGACATGGGCGCCATAGGCGAAGGCGGCAGCGACCACGAGGGCGACGGCAAGCGAGGTGACGCCGGAGCCCAGTGTGCGGGCTTCGAGCGGCAGAGCTGGCATGGAGTCGCGCCTGAGGAACGACATCAGCAGGATATAGCCCATGTAGAGGCCGGTCAGCACCAGACCCGGGATGAGCGCGCCGGCGTACATGTCGCCGACCGAGCGGCCGAGCTGGTCGGCAAGAACGATGAGCACCAGCGACGGTGGGATGATCTGGGCAAGCGTGCCTGAAGCGGCAATTACGCCTGACGCGACCCTCCGGTCATAGCCGTAGCGCAGCATGATCGGCAGCGAGATCAGGCCCATGGCGATGACCGAGGCAGCAACGACACCGGTGGTGGCTGCAAGCAGAGCGCCCACGAAGATGACCGCATAGGCGAGGCCGCCGCGGATCGGGCCGAAGAGCTGGCCGATCGTGTCGAGCAGGTCTTCCGCCATGCCCGATTTCTCGAGCACGATCCCCATGAAGGTAAAGAAGGGGATGGCGAGCAATGTGTCGTTCGACATCACCCCCCAGAACCGGTCAGGCAATGCGTTGAGCAGGGGCCAGGAAAGGTTGATAGAGTCGGAGAGCGGTGCGAGCTCGACGCCGATGATGAAGAACAGAAGGCCGTTGGCTGCGAGCGAGAAGGCGACCGGGTAACCCAGGAGCAGAAACACGATCAGCGACACGAACATGATCGGCGCCAGATTTTCGGCAATGAACTCGATCATGGGCGTGGCTCCGTCGACAGGGCGTCGTCCAGCGGCGCGTGTGTCGGCACGTATGGCGTCGGGTCGTCCATGTTGCCGGTCATGATCGCGATCTTCTTGATGATTTCGGACACGCCCTGAAAGGCGAGCAGCAAGAAACCGAAGAGCAGGATGGCCTTGGCCGGCCAGATGATCAGGCCGCCCGCAGAAGAGGAAACTTCGCCCGAGACCATCGACATCTTCACATAAGGGAAGAGGTAGTAGAGCATCAGCAGCACAAACGGCATCAGGAAGAAGACGTGGCCGAAGAGGTCGATCCAGTGCTGCACGCGGCGCGAGAACTGGCCGTAGACGACGTCGATGCGGATATGTTCGTTCTGGCTGAGCGTATAGGCGGCTGCCAGCATGAAGGCGGCGCCGAACAGGTACCATTGCGCCTCGAGCCAGGCGTTCGACGACATGTTGAAGATCTTGCGGATCACGGCATTGCCGGCGCTGACAAGGACGGCCGCCAGGATGAGCCAGGAAACGTTTTTCCCGATGAATTCCGTGATCGTGTCTATAAGTCGGCTGAAGCCGAGCAAAGCTTTCATCGATTTCCTCCCCGCAATGGCTATTATGGTTGTTGTGCCAAGCACAGTCAGAGTGCCGATTTCAAGCGCACGTTCAAGTCTGGGCGGCGATTTTCCCGTATAGTTCGGCGACCTCCGACTAAAGTTGAATGGGACTTTGCGGCGCACTGCCCATTGTTTGTGCAATCCTGTTCGACGCGCTGCAGCGGCACTATCGCCAGCTGTTTCCACAGGCACCCCCGTGGCGCGAATCGATGTGGAAAGTCCGCCAAAAGGGGGTGTGGGGTGCGATCAACTGCAACGTTGCAGTCTTGAATTTGTATGATTTTTAGGGTCGGATGGCGCCGCCAAGGGAGGACGCCAGACCGATGACCACAATGATCCGCAATCCCATACTGCCGGGCTTCAATCCGGACCCTTCGATCTGCCGCGTCGGGGACGATTACTATATCGCGACCTCCACCTTCGAGTGGTATCCGGGCGTGCAGATCCACCACTCGCGCGATCTTGTGAACTGGAAGCTCGTGCGCCGGCCGTTGGAGCGGGCAAGCCAGCTCGACATGCGCGGCAACCCCGACAGTTGCGGCGTTTGGGCGCCGTGCCTGTCCTATGACGACGGCCTGTTCTTTCTCGTCTATACCGACGTCAAGCGCTTCGACGGCAACTTCAAGGACGCGCATAACTACATCGTCACGGCCGAGGCCGTCGAAGCGGCCTGGTCCGATCCGGTCTATGTCAATTCCTCCGGTTTCGATCCCTCGCTGTTTCATGACGACGATGGCCGCAAGTGGTTTCTCAACATGCAATGGAACCACCGTAGCGAGAGTTTTGGCGGCTCGCCGAAGCATCCGGCCTTCGACGGCATTTTGCTGCAGGAATGGGACGAGCGCACGCGCAGGCTGATCGGGCCGGTGAAGAACATCTTCGCCGGCTCGCCGCTCGGGCTGGTCGAAGGTCCGCATCTCTTCAAGCGTAATGGCTGGTACTATCTGACGACGGCGGAAGGCGGCACCGGCTATGATCATGCCGTGACCATGGCGCGCTCGCGCACGATCGACGGTCCTTACGAGATGCATCCGGACACCTATCTCATCACGGCGAAGGACCATCCCGATGCGCCGCTGCAGCGCGCGGGTCATGGACAATATGTCGAGACGCCGGATGGCCAGGCCTATCACACCCATCTCTGCGGCCGGCCGCTGGAGCCTCACCGTCGCTGCACGCTTGGCCGCGAGACGGCGCTGCAGAAATGCGTCTGGCGCGACGACGGCTGGCTCTATCTGGAAAATGGCGGGCCGGTTCCCGAAATCCTGGTGACGGCGCCGCAGCCGGCGGAGGCCGCGTCAACGCCGCGCGTAATCGAGACCGATTTCGACGAAGCCTCGCTGCCGGCCGAATTCCAGTGGCTGCGCACGCCCGAGCCGGAACGGATCTTTTCGCTGGAGAGGCGCTCAGGGCACCTGAGGCTCTTTGCGCGCGAAAGCATCGGCAGCTGGTTCGAGCAGGCGCTTGTCGCGCGCCGTCATGAGCATCACGCCTTCCGCGCGGAAACGGTCGTCGAGTTCGAGGCGCACACCTATCAGCAGGTGGCGGGTCTCACGCATTACTACAACCGCCACAAGTTCCATGCGCTCGGGTTGACCTGGCATGAAACGCTCGGGCGGGCACTGACGATCCTGTCTTGCCCGGGCGACTTTCCGCATGGGCGATTGCAGTTTCCCATTGGCGGCGGCATTGCGGTGCCCGCAGGCGCGATCAGCCTTGCCATGGAGGTTCGCGACAACGATCTGCAGTTCTTCTGGCGCGCGCCGGGGGACGTGGAGTGGCAAGCGATCGGTCCGGTTCTCGACGCCGGCGTGGTGTCGGACGAGGGCGGACGCGGCGAACACGGGTCTTTCACCGGTGCCTTTGCAGGCATGTTCGCCTTCGACACGTCGGGCGCGGGGCTTCCTGCCGATTTCGACCGGTTCCGTTACGTCAACCTTTCGCCGTGAGAACGGCATAATATGAGGTATTGCTTATAAGTATAGAATTTCATTACGTAATTGTAATGTAGAGCTTCATATTCGGTTCAGGAAGGCGGGCCTATTTTCGGGGTGCAAATAACGAAAGGAATACCCCGATGAAACGTCTCCTGACCGCCCTGGTCGCCAGCTCCTTCCTGATCACGCCGGTCGCAGCCTTCGCGCAGCCGGCAGGTTCCTTCGAGGTCGCTCAGAACCATGACCGCTACCAGCGCCATCAGGTTGAACGGCATATGGACCGGAACGTCGATCGTCGCGTCAACAAGCACGTGACGATCGAAAAGCGGGTCACCATCGAAAAGAGGCAGCGCTGGTCTCGCGGCCATCGCCTGAGCCCGGCCGAGCGCCGCCACATGGCACAGGTCCGCGATTATCGCCGCTACAAGCTGCGCCAGCCGCCGCGCGGCCAGCAATGGGTGCGCGTCGACAACGACTTCCTGCTGATCAGCCTGGCAACCGGTGTCATCGTCGGCCTCGCATCGGCCCGGTAAGCCAAACGATCGGGGCAGCCTTCCGGGCTGCCCCTTCGCACGAATTTACGCCGTCTTCCGGCATCGTCCCGTCAGCCTCGCTATCGCCTCGCGCACCAAACAGCAGAAGCTCGACCGGGCCGGCCGGCGAGGGACCTTCCTCCGCATGATCCCGCCCGTCAAAGAACGGATCGAACATCGGCACCGGCCTGCCGGCCGCGTTGAGGCCCATGCAGGTGAAGCGCAGCCGGCGCGGTGCTGGTCCCGCCGCTGGCATCAGGCGGCCCGCTGCGACCAGCTCGCGAACGGATCCGGCAGGTCGCGCCAACGGTCCGGCTGAAAGCTGCTGTCGGCGACGAGGCAGGCGTCAAGTTCGCGCGTCAGCTCGATCTCATCCATGGGATCTGCGCCGATGAAGACGATCTCCTGCCGGCGGTCGCCCCAGACCGGGTCGATATAGGGGCCGACTGCCTTGAGGAAGTCCGGGTCACGCGGCCACTGGTCCCTCGGCACCGCCGACCACCAAAGCCCCATCTTCGAGGTCCGGACCAGAGCGCCGGCCTGGCTCAATTCTCCGACATGATAGGGCCGGGTTGCCAGCCAGAAGAAGCCCTTGGCGCGCACCACGCCCGGCCACGGCCGCGCAAGAAACGCCTGGAACCGCGTGGGGTCGAACGGCCGGCGGGCCTTGTAGACGAAGGAGCGGATGCCGTATTCCTCGGTTTCGGGGATATGGTCCTTGAAGCCGTGCAGTTCCTTGTACCAGAGCGGGTGTTGCTCGGCCTTGGCAAGGTCGAAGCGACCGGTGCCGAGCACGTCGCGCAGTTCCACCTTGCCGAAATCCACCTCCACCAGCCGCGCGTCCGGGTTCAGTCCGACGATGATCTTGCGCGCGGCGTCCGTCTGCTCCGGTGTTGCCGTGCCGATCTTGTTGAGCACCACGACATCGGCAAACTCGATCTGTTCGACCAGCAGGTCGACGAGGGTGCGCGTATCACCTTCGCCCGCCGTCTCGCCGCGATCCGAAAGGAAATCGAGCGAGGCGTAATTCGCAAGCAGATTGGCGGCGTCGACCACCGTCACCATGGTGTCGAGGCGCGCGACGTCGGCCAGGCTCTCGCCATCCTCGTCGCGAAAATCGAAGGTGGTGGCCACGGGCAGGGGCTCGGAAATGCCGCTCGATTCAATCAGCAGGTAGTCGAACCGGTTCTGTTCGGCCAGGTTGCGGACCTCGCGAAGGAGATCGTCGCGCAGTGTGCAACAGATGCAGCCGTTGGTCATTTCGACCAGCTGTTCTTCGGTGCGCGAGAGGTTGGCGCCACCATCGCGGATGAGCGCGGCATCGATGTTGATCTCGCTCATGTCGTTGACGATGACGGCGACACGCAGCCCGTCGCGGTTGGTCAGCACATGGTTGAGCAAGGTGGTCTTGCCGGCGCCGAGAAAGCC
The DNA here is from genome assembly GCA_900469625.1 of Hyphomicrobiales bacterium. GTDB lineage: Bacteria > Pseudomonadota > Alphaproteobacteria > Rhizobiales > Rhizobiaceae > Ensifer. The sequence goes on along the minus strand of UBXV01000027.1, from coordinate 19,497 downwards.
TGAGAGAACGGTTACAGGAAGCTTTTCCATTACTGTTTCCTATATGTTATATCATTACATTTGTGATGGAAAGAAAAGGGCGGGTGCGAACACCCACCCTGCCGCCACAGATGGCGGACTTCGCCGCCGCAAATGGCGGACTTGACCGCCTTGGGAGGACGGATCAGCTTGCAGAACCGAGGCAGGTCTTGAGCGAGGTGCCGATGCCTTCCATCAGCTGGAAATAGAGATCGGGACCGGCGTCGAGCGTGGCTGCTTCCGGGTCGAGCGTGCCGGATTTCGCCGGCGTTCCCTCGATCACCACATTGATCAGCTTCGGCTCGAATTGCGGTTCGGCGAACACGCAGGTCGCGCCCAGTTCCTTGATCTTGGCGTGGATCTGCGACAGGCGTTCGGCGCCGGGCAGGACCTCTGGGCTGACCGTGATCGAACCTGCCACCCGCACCTGGTAGCGGTGCTCGAAATACTGGTAGGCGTCGTGGAACACGATGAAAGGCTTGTCCTTCACAGGGGCCACCGTTTCGACCAGGCTCTTGTCGAGTGCATCTAGGCGCTGGTTGAGCGTGTCGAGATTGGCCTTGTAGGCGGCGGCATTGTCCGGATCGGCCGCCGCGAGCGTCTTTTCGATCTCTGCTGCCATGGCCTTGGCATTGCGCGGATCGAGCCACAGGTGCATGTCGAAGCCGTCGTGATCGTGATCATGGCCCTCATGCGCGTGGTCGTGGTCGTGGGCAGCAGCGGCTTCGGGTGCGGCGGCATGATCGTGTTCTGCCTCACCCGCGGTGTGTTCATGGCCCTCTTCGCCATGGCCGGCTTCGCCTTCATGGGCATGATCATGCGCCTCGAAGGCGCCGCCCTCGCGGAATTTCAGCTTGTCGAGGCCCGGTGCCTCGCTGAGTTCGACGACCTTTGCACCACCGCTCAAGGCATCGAGCGGCTTGTCCAGGAAGGCCTCGAGGCCAGGGCCAACCCAGAACACCACCTTGGCTGCCTGGAGCGCCGCGGCGTTCGACGGTTTCATGTTGTAGGTGTGGGGAGAGGCTGCGCCCTCGACGATCAGCGCCGGTTCGCCGACGCCCTGCATGATCGAGGCGACAAGCGAGTGGACAGGCTTGATCGAAGCCACCACATTAGGTCCGGCTGCGGCGACGGGAGAAGACAGCAGGATGGTGGAGGCAAAGAGCAGGGCGGAAGTCGATTTCATCGGTTTCTCCGGGCTTGAATGTCACGCAAGTCACTGAACAGATTGGCTTTTCAGTCAGAATATGGCGCAGTTCGGACACTTGAAGCACGAGAGCGCCGTGTGTTCATATGAACGCACAAAGGACGCTCCAGGACTTCAAATCCAGAGCATCCTGCTGCCATCAAGTGAGGCCACTTGAAGACCGGTTGCCCTGGACGCACGTCCGGTTGAACGTGGTGGCGTTTGAATGTAATGTTATTACATCAATTGCGTTATGCTATAACGTGTGCGATAGCCAGAGGCAACTGCCAATCCGGAATTTTTTGATGCTGAATTTCCGATCCCCAGAAACGACGCCGCTGGTGCGGCTGAACAATGCCGGCGTGCGCCGCAACGGCCGCTGGCTGGTGCGCGGCGTCGAATTTTCGATCAGCCCGGGCGAGATCGTCACGCTGATCGGCCCCAACGGGTCGGGCAAGTCGACGACGGCCAAGACCGCAATCGGGGTGCTGAAGGCGGACGAGGGCTTCGTCGAGCGCAAGGCGGGCCTGAAGGTCGGCTACGTCCCGCAAAAGCTTGCCGTCGACTGGACACTGCCCTTGACGGTCGAGCGTCTGATGACGCTGACGGGACCCTTGAAAGGCCGGGAAGTCGAGGAGGCGCTTTCGGCGACGGGCGTTTTGCACCTGGCCAAGGCAGAGGTGCAGCATTTGTCCGGCGGCGAATTCCAGCGCGCGCTGCTGGCGCGGGCGATCGCCCGCAAGCCGGACCTGCTGGTGCTCGACGAACCGGTGCAGGGCGTGGATTTCAGCGGCGAGATTGCGCTTTATGAACTGATCAAGCAGATCCGCAATCGCACCGGCTGCGGCATCCTCCTGATCTCGCACGACCTGCATATCGTCATGGCCGAGACCGATACCGTCGTCTGCCTCAACGGTCATGTCTGCTGCCGTGGAACGCCACAGGCCGTGAGCCAAAGCCCGGAATACCAGAAGCTTTTCGGGCGCCGCGCCGCGAGCACGCTTGCGGTCTACAGCCACAACCACGATCACACCCATCTGCCAGATGGGCGCGTGCTGCATGCTGATGGTTCGATCACCGAACACTGTTATCCCGGCGACGGCCATCACCACGACGAGGACGACAACGTGCACGACCATGGCGACGATTGCGGTTGCGGCCACCATAGCCGCCTGCATGGCTTCGAATTGAAGGAGAAGCGCGATGTTTGACGATTTCTTCGTCCGGGCGCTGGTCGCGGGCATCGGCATCGCCGTGATGGCGGGGCCGCTCGGCTGCTTCGTCATCTGGCGGCGCATGGCCTATTTCGGCGACACCATGGCGCATTCCGCGCTGCTGGGCGTAGCGCTGTCCTTGCTGCTCGACCTCAACCTGATGGTGGCGGTGTTCATCGTTGCGGCCTCCGTTTCGTTGCTGCTCCTGTTCCTGCAGCGGCGCGGGGCGTTGTCGACCGACGCGCTGCTTGGGATCCTGTCGCATTCCGCGCTGTCGATCGGCCTTGTCATCGTCGCCTTCATGACCTGGGTCCGGATCGATCTCGTCGGATTTCTCTTTGGCGACATCCTCGCAGTGTCGGAATCCGACATCGACATCATCTGGGGCGGCGGCATTCTGGTCATTTTTGCCATCGTCTATCTCTGGCGGCCGCTGCTCGCCTCAACGGTCAATCCCGAGCTCGCGGAAGCCGAAGGCATGAAGCCGGAGCGGGCGCGGCTGTTCTTCATGCTCCTGATGGCGCTGGTGATCGCCATCGCCATGAAGATCGTCGGCATCCTGCTGATCACCTCGCTCCTGATCATTCCGGCGGCGACGGCGCGTCGTTTTTCCTCGTCGCCCGAAATCATGGCGGTGCTGGCTTCGGTCATCGGCGCGCTCGCGGTGACCGGCGGACTTTTCGGCTCGCTGCACTGGGATACGCCGTCCGGACCGTCTATCGTCGTCGCAGCACTTGCGCTTTTCGTACTGAGTCTGCTGCCGATCGGGCGGCGTCGGTTGGAGGCAGCGTCTCATTCCACGCCTGGAGGGCATCATTGATGGCGACCCCGCAACTGACCAAGAACCAGACCATGGTGATGGCTGCTCTCAGCCACTCTGAAGGTCCGATGAGCGCCTATACCATTCTTGACAAGCTGCGCGATCAGGGGTTCCGCGCGCCGCTGCAGGTTTATCGCGCGCTCGACAAGCTGCTCGAATATGGCCTGGTGCACCGGCTCGAAAGCCTCAATGCCTTCGTCGCCTGCACGTGCCCGCATGACCACGAGCATGACAATGGGGTGACGGCGTTCACGATCTGCGAGGGCTGCGGGCAGGTGACCGAGTTCCACGACACGGCGATCGAGCAGCGCCTGACGGCGCTGACGCGGGCGCAGAACTTCAAGACGGAAAAGACGACGATAGAGATCCGCGGCCATTGCCAGAGCTGCGCCTGACAGGGCGCGGCCCTGGACCGCTCCAGGGCCGCGGTCAGTCGAGCCTGGTCAGTTGCATCGCATAACGCTGCCAGTTCTTGACGTAGTGGCTTGCCGAGCGCTTCAGTCCCTCGGCGGCGGCATCGTCCAGAACGCGGACGGCCTTGGCCGGCGATCCGACGATCAGCGAATTGTCCGGAAATTCCTTGCCCTCGGTCACCAGCGCATTGGCGCCCACCAGGCAGTTGCGACCGATCTTGGCGCCGTTCAGGACCGTTGCGCCCATGCCGATCAGCGAGTTGTCGCCGATGGTGCAGCCATGGATGATGGCGCCGTGGCCGATGGTACAGCCTTCGCCGATGGTCACGGGAAAACCGGGGTCGACGTGGATGACGGTATTTTCCTGGATGTTGGTGCGGGCGCCGAGCCGGATCGGCTCATTGTCGCCGCGAAGCGTCGCGCCGAACCAGATGCCCACGTCCTCGCCGATTTCCACCTGGCCGATGATGTTGGCGTCTGGCGCCACCCAATAGCTGCCCTGGGCAGGGGTTTGCGGGCGCAGAGGTCCAAGGGCATAGAGCGGCATCGGGCGATCCTCAGGGTTAGAGCACGGTCGGCACGGCATGCGGCAGAATATGCTTCAGGACGGAACGAAGGAGCGCTTCCACGATCTTGCCGGGAACGGCGATGAAAGCGCCCTGAAATCAGCGAACGGTGACCGCGAGCGCCGCCACACCATCGACGCCGCAGGTCACGGCGTCGCCCCGCACCACCGGGCCGACGCCTGAAGGCGTTCCGGTCATGATGACGTCGCCGGGGGCGAGCGTGAACAGCCGCGACAGCTCGGAGATGACTTCGGGGATCTTCCAGATCATCTGGTCGAGATCGCCCTGCTGGCGCTGCTCGCCGTTGACCTTCAGCCAGATATTGCCGTTGGCCGGATGGCCGACCACCTCGACCGGCACAATCTCGGAAACCGGCGCCGAATGCTCGAAGGCCTTGGCCGCGGCCCAGGGTTTGCCGGCCTTCTTGGCTTCAGCCTGCAGGTCGCGGCGGGTGAAATCGATGCCGACGCCATAGCCATAGACGCAGTCGAGCGCCTGCTCGACCGGGATGTCGGCGCCGCCGCTTTTCAATGCGACAACCAGCTCGACCTCGTGGTGCACATCGGCGGTGCGTGGCGGGTAGGGGAAACCATCGCCGCTGACCAGCAGATTGTCCGGATTCTTCTGGAAGAAGAAGGGCGGCTCACGATCGGGATCGTGGCCCATCTCGATGGCGTGGGCGGCATAGTTGCGCCCGACGCAATAGACGCGGCGCACGGGAAAACCCACGAGGCTGCCTTTGATCGGCAGGAGCACGGGCGGCGAAGGTGGAATGATGGTTTGCATGTTTGTCCGGCTGTTTCGAATCCCAGCCGGACGTTAACACCCTCTCCGGGTGCTGCAAGGGGTTATCTCAGGCGCAGCAGGCGTAGGCCTGCAACTGGTCGCGCGTGAGAAACCGGCCATCGGACCGCGAATTCAGTTCCGGATGGCTGTATTCCAGGCTCGGAACCTGAAGTTCCAGTGCCTGGCGCACGGTCATGATGCCGACGTCGCAGCGATCGCTGCCGCGCGTCACCGTGACTTCAACGATGCGATAGAGATTCTGTTCACGCATGATATCTCTCCCGTTTTCGTTGTCCCTTGCCGGGACATTATACTTTTCCCTTGAATGGGATTGAGGCGCTTCGAAATTGGTTTTTGTGAGGCACCTCATGATATACCGCAGAGAAATGAACGCTTCACGACAGAAATCGGGCCATTTCCGGGAAATTTGCGTGCGATTTGAAGACAGTGCGCCGGATTGGCACGTCAATTCCATCGCTCGGTCCCAGGCGGCCCAATGTCTCCGGGCGCGCTTGCAGCGCCAGCGGTCATCGTCTTGAAATGCGTGCGCGCCCCGACAGCGGGGCTTACAGCGCGCTCTATCCATTGCAACTGGCGAGTGCGGCTACGCCTTGCGGGCGTCAATAGCGGCTAATGCGCTTTCAGTTCGGCTTCGCGGGCGGCCGAGATGAACAGAGATCGCGCTTCTTCCACCGTGCGCCGGCCATCGATGGCGGCGCGGCAGGCGCTGCGCGCAGCGACATAGCTCGGGCCGCGGCGCGGCCATTGGTCGGCAAGGCAGGCCAGTGCATCCGAAGGGCCCTTCACGGTGCGCACATCCCCGGTCACGAGGTCGAGTTCGATCGGCTGGTTCCAGATGATTTGATGCATGCGTCTCCTCCTCGAGATCATCTCAATGAATGTCGGCATCGCGACGACTTGCGGCAGGGCTCCTCCCACGCGGCAAGCGGACTATTGTGCTAATGTAGCGCAGGATCTCGCTTTTGTAAGCAGCTTTTACGGGTGCGTTTCGCCGCGGGACAACGCCAGAACGTCGCCATATGCTGCGGTCGATGTTTCCGCAGGCATGCGGGAGGCAAACCAGCGGCCGACGGCGAGCAGCAGCTGCTCGTTCGTGGTGCCCGCGAGGTACTCGTCGATCAGCATGCGCGCATGGCGGCGGGCGCGGGGGCTGTCGTGGAGCCAGCGCTGCTCGGCGCAGATCGTGTCGAAAACGCGCTGAAGCGTGTCGAGATCGGGCTGCGACAGCGCGATGCACTGTGTCGTGCGCAATGGGTTCATGAGATCGTCCCCCGCGGCACCCCATTCCCGATGCCCGGCGAACTATGCCACAACCTCCCGATAGCTGTGACCCCTTGGGAATGAGGGGTTCGCGAGGACAATTCGCGTGCAGCAGAAGATGGCCGCAGCGCGCGCGCCGCTCCTCCATTCTGTGTGTGCGTACCGGCACAGCCGGGTTGGCGTCGTGCGGCTAGAACAGCTTGTCAGTGAGTGTGGCGGCCACGGTGGCTGCCAGCGCCACCAGCATAAGTGCGGCACTGACCATTGCCGCCACCGTTCTGCGCCGTCTGGCGCCGCTCCAATCGTAGCTCATGCTTTCGCTCCGATGTCACCTATGCGATTGCGAGACGATCGGCGATTTGAGTTAATAAATCGGTAACGAAGTTCGGGCCGGATCGTTTGCCGGGTTTTCACCCGTGCCGCCGCGATCAGCCCTTCATCGCGATGAATTCCGGGAAGTTGTAGTAGCGCAGCCGCTTGTCGCGGCAGCGGTAGTCGTTGATGCTTCCGTCAACCGACTTCCCATCGCGCAAGGCTATCCCGTTTGTTCTCAGTGCCCCCGGTTGCTTTGTCTCGGTATAGCGCACGCAGAACGCATAAATCCTTGCTTTCGGATCCAGCAGGACGACGCTCGATATCTCCGCCGTCTTGATCTGCCCTGGTTTTCCGCCGGCAATGCGGGCGATCCGCATGAATTCCTTGCGCACGGAAGCAGATGGCGGCTTCTGGGATGCGAGAACGGAATCCGGAGCTGGCGGCTGGCAGCCGGAAAGAAGAGCCGCAATCAAAGCTAGGCAGAGGTACTTGCGCATTCGTTGATCCCCGAGAAACTATCGCGTAGGTTGTATGTCTCCGCCCGCCGGATGGCAAGCGCGACTTCGGGACAAGTCGCCGTGCATCATTATTCTGCCGGAATATTCACGCCGCTTCCCGCCGCCGTAACCGGATGACGACTAGAGTTCGACGCGTTGTATCGCGCTCGATCGGACGCTCGATCCGATCAACGCGTTCAAGACGGCGCGCGATCCGCCGCATGCGTCGGTGAAGCGCGAAAACAGCGCAAAGGGTTCAGCGCGCGGGCAGGGTGGATTTGGTAATCGGATATGGCGGATGCCTTCCCTGATGCGGTTTGCGCACGGGGGTTGGCACGCCTCAGGCCGGCCCGACGCCGGCGACCTTGGTCTGGCGTCCGCCTTCCTCGATCCGGACGAAGTCGCCGCCGATCCGGGCGTACTGGTCGCAGCGACGGCCACCATCCTCGAAGGTGATGCAGACTTCATCACCGGTGATGGTGTAGGTGCCGCCGTCGCGCACCTCGTAGTCGCGATAGCCATAGCGGCCGTCGGCATAATATGTGGAGACCACGCCGTTGATCGTGTAACGCAGCGACTTGCCGACGATGGCGGCCTGGAGGTCGGCTCCAGACAGCGTCGGCACGGATGGGGGCTTCGGCTTGGCGATCTCCTGGTCTTCGAGCGCCACCGATTGGCAGGCTGCGAGTTGGAGTATGAGGAGTGCCGCGAGCGCGCGTTTCATGCCGTCTTCCCTTGTTTCCGCCTTCTGTATCGATACAGGAACGCTGCCCTAATCGTCTCGCACACTGCCTGTCAAGCCGGTGATATTGGCCTTTTCCGGATTAAGCGGCCGAGCCGCCCGCCCGTTCGCATCCATGCCGGGCATCTGCGCGCCGCGGGCGCGACCTTGCAAGAGCGCGCTATCGGGCTTCGGCGAATATCTCGCTCAGCTTCCACTGGTTGTCGCCCTCGATGCTTTCGATGTCGTCGACCTGCCAGTTGCCGTCTTCGTCGGTCAGGGCGTAGCGCAAGGTGACGGGGACCGAGAGATTGTCGAAATGCACCGTGACGACGGCCGACGGGCCGGTGATCTCAGCCTCGCCGAAGCGCAGGTTCTCGATATCGAAATCCTGCCCGTTGACCACCGGGTCGAAATCGATGGCGCCGACTTCGCCCTGGCTGGCTTGGGCATCGGCTTCGAAGAGACGGGTCAGGCCGTCCGAGAAGAATGTGTCGCGCTCCGACGGATCGCCGTCGGCGAGATAGGGCGCGTAAAGCGCCTCGATGAGCGCCTCAGGCGTCCTGAAGGTTTCGGCGCAGGCGCCCGTTGCCACCGATGTCGCAAGCCCCAGCACGAATACAAACCTGCCGTTTCGCATCTATCCCCCCGCAACCGAGTCACCGTCGGCATTTCTAGCAGGCAAGACGCTGCGGCCGTGAGCCATTTTTGGGGCACGGCGACGTCGGATTTGCTGGCGGGCGGTGCGCCGTCGTCCCTCGGTCTCGCCAACGCGACGCGCAGGCCTGGCTTTGCCCACTGAGTCTCGCTTTTTGCAGGGCGGCATTATATAAGCCGGCAACGGATGACGACTTTGGTCGGGCGCATGCGCGGTGACACGTGCGCGGCTCCTGGCGGTCACGAGCGAACAAGAGACACAAGACATGACTGAAAACGCAGAAGAACCTGCGGCCGTAAAGGCGTATTCGAAGACCCCGATCTTCGCGGTAGCGCCGATGGTGGACTGGACGGACCGACATTACCGCTATTTTGCGCGGCGGCTCTCGCGGCATGCGCTGCTCTATACCGAAATGATCGTGGCGGATGCCATCTTGCGCGGGGACCGCGACAAGGTGCTTGGCTATGACCCGTCGGAGCATCCGCTGGCGCTGCAGCTCGGCGGCAACGACCCGCGCAAGATGGCGGAAGCCGCCCGCATTGCCGAAGACTTCGGCTATGACGAGATCAACATGAACGTCGGCTGCCCTTCCGACCGTGTGCAATCCGGCACCTTTGGCGCCTGCCTGATGCAGGAGCCCGGCGTGGTGGCGGAATGCGTCGCCGCGATGAAGGCGGCGGTCCAGATCCCGGTGACCGTGAAGTGCCGAATCGGTGTCGACGAGCAGGATCCGGAAGTGGCCCTGCGCGATCTGGTGTCGCGTGTGGTTGACGCCGGAACGGATGCGGTGTGGGTCCATGCCCGCAAAGCCTGGCTGCAGGGCCTTTCGCCCAAGGAAAACCGCGATATCCCGCCGCTCGACTACGATCTCGTGCATCGACTGAAGGCGGAAAATCCCGATATCTTCATCGGTATCAATGGTGGCCTTCAGACGCTGGCGCAATCTCTCGACGAAATGAAGCATCTCGACGGTGTCATGCTCGGCCGGGCGGCCTATCACGACAGCGCGATGCTGACTGCGGTCGATGGCTTCTTCCCGCATCCGCTCACCGGGCAGGCAGCACTCGGCCATGACGGCGCGGCATTTTCCGAGCGCGGCCACCGGCTCGATCTCGGCTTCTGGGCGGACCTGCGTGACGCGATGGCCGATTATGCCAGTGGTCACATTGCCAACGGCGGGCGGCTTGCCCATGTCACGCGGCATATGGTCGGATTGTTCCAGGGCTGGCCGGGCGCGCGGCGCTATCGCCAGATCCTGTCGTCGGACGCCACCCGGCCCGGGGCCGGGGCGGAGGTGATCCACGCAGCCTTCGACGCCGTGTTCGAGGCGGCTGCCGCGAAGCAGGCGGCGGAGTAGACCGGCTCCCGCCCAACGGCGGGGCGTGGTTCGCCGCTGTCGTTGGCGCTTGAGGTCGAGGCGACACGGGCCGTCGAAAGCCGATGGCCCAAACGAAAACGGCGCCCCAGAGGGAGCGCCGTTTCCAAAAAGTCCAGTCGGACGATCCGGCTTACGAAGCCTGGATGTTGACGGCCTTCGGGCCCTTGCCCATGCGATCAGCTTCGGTGTCGAACGTGACAACCTGGCCGTCCTTCAGCGTAGCAAGGCCAGCGGCCTGTACAGCGGAGATGTGGACGAATACGTCCTTAGCGCCGCCGTCCGGCGTGATGAAACCAAAACCCTTGTCCTGGTTGAAGAATTTTACGGTGCCCTTAGTGGCCATGGAAGAAGTCCTTTTCCTTCAGTCTTAAAGCTATACCCGCGCCCCCGTGAGGATGTGGGTGTGTCGTCTTCCGCATGCAAGCGGATAGGCGTCGAGTAGTCACGATAACGGGGAAAGAACGTCCATTTGCCGCTTCCGGCCGGCCCGGCAAGCCGGGCACAAAAGAGAAAGTCCAGTCTCCGGGATTGAAAACGCCCGAACGGTAGCAGCAGTGACAGTATTTGAAAAAAAACGCAAGAGCCATTCGCGCGGCTTTTTGCGGGAAAATGCGGCGCCAACCCCGGCATTCTCAGGGGTTTTGCGCCAGTCGACGCATCCTGGGCCGATGCCAGGAAGCTCTATCTTTTGCCAGGACGCCTAAACCTATACTTCGGCGACGCCTATACTTGATTCTTCTGCCGGCGCGCCGTCGCCAAATGTCGGGGACGGCCCGCTTGCGACCACAATTTCGTCCCGACAGCGGACGAACGTGCGCGCCGCTGCTTCGGACGGGAATGGTCCGATGGACATGGTGGCGTGCGTTGCTGATCCCTTCACACCGCATCAGCACTTGAACATGTTTGGGATAACGCGCAGGCTTTACCGGTGATTGGTTCCGGTCCCGGCATGCGTGCGTTAGGTCAGGCGGAGACATCGGAATGCGAGACGAACAGGGGGCAGCGTGATCGATCCCTACGAGATGCTTGGCGTAGAGCGTGACGCGAACGACCAGACCATCCGCACGGCCTATCGCAAGGCGGCCAAGGCGGCCCATCCGGATTCGGGTGGCGATGCCGAGCAGTTTGCCCGGCTGCAGGCGGTCTATGAGCTGCTGAAGGACCCGGTGCGGCGCAAGGTCTTCGACGACACCGGCTACGACCCGCAGCTTGCCGAGCCGCGCGACCTCAAGGGCCTGATGATGCTGGAGACGCTGGTCAACGACTTCATCCTCGATGAGCGCGAGCCCGGCAGTTTCGATCCGGTCGCCGCGATGCGGCGTAAGCTCTCCGACGATATCGTCAAGAGCCGCTTCCATATCCTCGAGCTGGAGCGTCACCGCGCCCGCGTCAGAAAACACCTCGACCGCCTCGGCCGTCGGCCGGAGACCGATGTGCTGGGCTCGATGCTGCGCGCCCGTTCGCGCTCGATCGCCGAGGCAATCAAGACCACCGAGGAGCAGATCAAGACCATCGAACAGGCCTATGAGATGCTGGAAGGCTACTCCTACGAGCTGGAGGCGCTGGAGGCCAAGGCGCACGCGGCGGAGTAGGGCGGCTTGCGGCAGATAGGTCGCGGGCGTCATGACTGCGTTCTGCGCCAGACGCGGCCTGCAGGGCGAGCAACCGGCGGGCCAAGGCCAGCGAGCGCGCCGATATGATCCCGCGGTGACAAAGCGGCGAAAATGAAGGCGCTCGTGGATGGCGGGTGCGGCAGGAGCATCGGCACAATTGCCGTAGCGCGTTGCTTTTCCGGGCTTGTCAGGCTTAGCTGATTTTGCCGCACCGGCAACGGGGTGAATGCCGATGACCCGCCGCAACAGACTTCGTCCAGCGATGACCGGCCTTTCAGGCGTCTTGGTCGCCTATCTGCTCATCAGCTATTTCCTGCTGCCGGACCTCTGGCTGTTCCACGACCGTAGTCGCGTTGACGATCTGAGCCGGATGGTGACGACGACGGAGCAGGATATCCCCGGCGACCCGATCAATGTCGGGCTTGTCGGTTCGAAGGAACAGGTGATGCGCGCCTTCGCTGCGGCCGGCTGGGATCCGGCCGACAGGATCACGCTGCGCTCGTCCGTCGATATCGGCCTCAGCGTCGTGCTCGATCGTCCCGACCTCGATGCGCCGGTCAGCCCGCTGTACTTCGAGGGGCGGAAGCAGGATCTTGCATTCGAGAAACCTGTCGGCAACAGCGCCGACGAGCGCAATCACGTGCGCTTCTGGCTGAGCCAGCAGACAGGGGCGGATGGCAGCCCCCTGTGGCTCGGCTCGGCAAGCTTCGATCGCGGCGTCGGGTTCAGCCACGATACCGGCCAGATCACCCACCATATCGGCCCGGATCTCGACGCTGAACGCGATCTGGTGATGTCGGACCTGCAGGCGGCCGGGCAGGTGACATCGACCTACGACATCCCCGGAATCGGTGCGACGCAAACCGGCCGCAACGGCGGCGGTGATCCCTATTTCACCGACGGCAAGGCACTGGTGGGGGTGCTCGGGTCGGATGCGGATGGCAGCGCGGTGAGCGGAAAATGAGGCTTAAGGCGGCGCTTCATAGGCTGACGCGGGGCAGTTTGATTCGAAGCGGTGCGTTTTTCGGCAAGCCATCGATGCGCCGGCTGGCCGATATGGGTTGGTGTTCTGACGGGCAATGGCCCTTTTCGCTTTCGCAAACCGTAGGACGGTCCCGAGACCCGCGACGGGGCAGGTAGGCCGGGGCCTCGTTGGCATGAGCGTCCCGGTGATCCACCCGTTGCGCACCGGTGTAGGCGAGCGCTTTCAGCGCCATACCGTTCAAATCTTCCGACCCGCGCGCCGCCGACGCGGCGCGGCTGGATTCCTGTGACGGGCACAGGAATGAGGGAGTTTCTGGCAAATGCAGAGCCTCCCAAACGGCGTGCCGACGGCTAAGGCCAACTTTGCCGGCGGTCCGAGAGGGATCTCCACCGCTGCAATCGCCGGCGAGCTTTGACATGCCCGGGTAGCCGCCGAGCTTTGAGAGGCCGGGAGGTCAAGCCAGCCCCCTCATTCCGGCCCTGTGCCGGAATCCAGCGACCTGACGTCGGTCAGGTCGAAAGACACGTCAGCCCGAGGGGGCTGAACTCCCATGGCGAGCGCAGACGCGTTGGACAACCTGTTTGATCTCGGCATTGCCTGGCGATTGCAGCCGAGGGGCGGCGGGGCGGGCATCCCTCCGCTGTTACTATCGGCTCCCCATCCGCTGCAACCTCGCCGCCGAGCAACCGCCCATCCTCCATGCGCAACTGAGCGCGCTTTGTGAAAACCGAGGCAGGACCGGGCGTGCGAAAAGCCTGCTGGCGCCGACGCCCACCGGGCGTTCAAAAGCCGATGGTGGGGAGATCCTTGCATCGGAAGCGGTTTCAGGCACGCGCGGGTCAGGGCCACAAGGGATCGCCCAACAACACTCCCGGCGGCCGCCGCCTGCGCTGCGGTAGCGGGCTGCACGCAGGAGGAGCCTTGCCGGCAAGACGCGGCCTGCGCCGGGGCCAGCCTCGACAACTTTGCCGTCCACCATGCGCCGAAAACATCCGCCTGGGCATGATGAACACCCTCGGAAATATTAGGCTATGATAATGTTCCGGACCGGGTGGGAAGCCGACCAAGGGGAGCAGCGCGAAATGAACGCAGTCCTGATTGCGGTTGCCGCATTCCTCTGCCTGAGTGTCGCGGCACTCGGCACGATGCATGTCTACCCGAAGCTGCCGGCGCGGCATCGTGACGAGGATACCAACACCATCGTGCGGCTCGTCGCCAACATCTTTGTCGTCATGGCGTCGCTGGTGTTCGGCCTGATGATCAACTCAGCCAAGAACACCTTCCAGGACATCGACAACAATGTGCATTCCTTCGCCACCAACCTGATCCTGCTCGACCGCACGCTCAGGACCTACGGCCTTGCCGGCAACGACACGCGGCAATATCTGATCGCCTATGTCGAGGGCGCGATCGCCAATCCCGAGCGCGTCAACGATGCCCTGCATGAGGCGCGCAACGCCGGCCAGCAGCGGCTCGACACCGTCGGCGACAGCCTCGCGTCCATCCAGCCGGCCGACCGGCTGCACGACTTCATGCTGGCGGACGCGCGCCAGCAGTACAACCGCATCGTCGACCAGCGCTGGACCATCGTCGAACAATCGGAAGGCGCGATCCCCATGCCTGTCATCGGCATGCTGATCGCCTGGATGACCCTCGTCTTCGCCAGCTTCGGCTATCGCGCCCCACCCAACGCCGTGGTCATCGCCATGTTCCTACTATCAGCACTCTTCATCGCCGCCTCCGTCTTCATCGTGCTCGACATGGACATCCCGTTCACCGGCGCTATCCAGATTTCGGATGCGCCGCTGCTTCGGGCGTTGGCGGAGATGAAGGTGTAGGGAGGTTGGCGATCAGCGTGGGCGGCGGAAGGTAAGTGGCGCGGTGAGGTCGGGGGCTCGAGTGCTGCGGGAGGTGGTCCGCCGGCTGCTAGCGGCCAAGCGCCGTGACCATAAAGAGACGGCCGATATACCCGCTATCGCGCGCTACGTCGAACCCGGCGCAAATGGGCATGGCCGCGGCCCCGAAAGCGAGATCGACGCTCTGACCAACGATTAGCAATCATCGAACGCAGCAGGAAGGGTGGGCAGGCTCTGTCGGAAATGGTTATGACCATCGCGTGGCCGCCAGAGGGCGCTAGCGACAAAGTCGCTTTGTGGCGGCTTGTTCAAGGCACTATCGAGACGCGCGGCTCCCCATGAAGTTGTCACGCAATTGTCGACAGCGATTAGAGTTGTCGTGATCGTGGAGCGTAGTTGGAATGGGGATTGGGTGGAGTGCCAAGCCCGGTGGGTTTCCACAGGCACTGGCAATCTTGGCCCGGTTTTCTTTATTTCTCGTTAGATTGCATCTCTATGTTGAACTCACGCATGCGGTTAGCAGTCAGCTGGTCACAGTTTTGGGGGCGGTGTCAGTAACGAACCAGACTATCTTCCCGGCCGCCCCGTCTTCCCCTTCGTCCGCCCCTTCTGCCGCTTCTCGTCGACCGGATCCTCGTAGGACCCGACGCCCGGCTTGGCGCGGGTGATCGGCTTGTCGGGCACCTTGCCGATCACAGGCTTTTCGGTGCGGCCGACGGTCATTTCGTCGAGGCTGTTCCTGCGGAAGAGGCTTTGGCCCTCGGCATCCCCACGGCCGGCCGGTGTCGCGACGTCGCGGCCCATGTCGTCGAGGTCGGGCTTGCGGAACAGCGACGCATCGTCGGTGGCGGGAGACGGGGATGGAGGGGCGGCGGCGCCGTTGCCGCTGTCCGGCGTTGTTGCCTTGCCTTTTTTCCGACCTGAATTCTCCTGCGACTTCGCCTCTTCCCGTGCCATCGGGTCGTCCATGGCGGCGAGTTCGGCGGCTTTCAGGCGTTTGATCTCGTCGCGGAGGCGCGCGGCCTTTTCGAAGTCGAGGTCGGCGGCGGCGTCGCGCATCTGTTTTTCCAACGCGTTGAGGTGCGCCTGCAGGTTGTTGCCGACGAGGTGGCCGCCATCGGCAAAGCCCTTGCCGGCGACGCCCGAAATGTCGGCGCGCACGTGGTCCTTCTCGTAGACGCTGTCGAGGATGTCGGAAATCTTCGCCTTCACCGATTCCGGCGTGATGCCATTGGCCTCGTTATAGGCCATCTGCTTGTCGCGGCGGCGGCTGGTCTCGTCCATGGCGCGCTGCATCGAGCCGGTGATCTGGTCGGCATAGAGGATGACCTTGCCGTCGACGTTGCGCGCGGCGCGGCCGATGGTCTGGACCAGCGACGTTTCCGAGCGCAGGAAGCCTTCCTTGTCGGCGTCGAGGATGGCGACGAAGCCGCATTCGGGAATGTCGAGGCCTTCACGCAAGAGGTTGATGCCGACGAGCACGTCGAAGGCGCCGAGCCGCAGGTCGCGGATGATCTCGATGCGCTCCAGCGTGTCGATGTCGGAGTGCATGTAGCGCACGCGAATGCCCTGTTCGTGCAGGTATTCGGTCAGGTCCTCGGCCATGCGCTTGGTCAGCACGGTCACCAGGGTGCGGTAGCCGGCGGCGGCCGTCTCGCGGATTTCGCCCAAGACGTCGTCGACCTGGGTTTTCGCCGAGCGCACTTCCACCGGCGGGTCGATCAGGCCGGTCGGGCGGATGACCTGTTCGGCGAAGACACCGCCGGACTGTTCCAGTTCCCAGGCGCCGGGGGTGGCCGAAACCGCGACGGTGTCCGGGCGCATGGCGTCCCATTCCTCGAAGCGCAGCGGACGGTTGTCCATGCACGAGGGCAGGCGGAAGCCGTACTCGGCCAGCGTCGCCTTGCGGCGGAAGTCGCCGCGATACATGCCGCCGATCTGGCTGACGGAGACGTGGCTCTCGTCGATGAACAGCAGCGCGTTGTCGGGGATATATTCGAACAGCGTCGGCGGCGGCTCGCCGGGATTGCGGCCGGTGAGGTAGCGCGAATAGTTTTCGATGCCGGCGCAGGAACCGGTGGCCTCCAGCATCTCGATGTCGTAGCGGGTGCGCTGCTCCAGCCGCTGGGCTTCCAGCAGTCGGCCGCCCTTTTCCAGCTCGGCCAGTCGGAGCTTCAGCTCTTCCTTGATCGCCTTGATCGCGCCGTTCAGCGTTGGGCGCGGGGTGACATAGTGCGAGTTGGCGTAGATCTTGACCGATTTCAGGTCGCCGGTCTTCTGGCCGGTCAGTGGGTCGAACTCGGTGATGGCGTCGATCTCGTCGCCGAACATGGAGATGCGCCACGCCGCGTCTTCCAGGTGGGCAGGGAAGATCTCGATGGTGTCACCGCGCACGCGAAACGAGCCGCGCTGGAAATCCATGTCACGGCGCTTGTACTGCTGCGCCACCAGGTCGGCGAGCAGCTGCCGCTGGTCGAGCCGGTCGCCGACATCCATCTGGAAGGTCATGGCGGTATAGGTCTCGACCGAGCCGATACCGTAGATGCAGGAGACCGAGGCGACGATGATGCAGTCGTCGCGCTCCAGGAGCGAGCGGGTGGCCGAGTGGCGCATGCGGTCGATCTGCTCGTTGATCGAGGATTCCTTCTCGATGAAGGTGTCCGAGCGCGGCACGTAGGCTTCCGGCTGGTAGTAGTCGTAGTAGGAGACGAAATATTCGACCGCGTTGTCCGGGAAGAAGTTCTTGAACTCGGAATAGAGCTGGGCGGCCAGCGTCTTGTTGGGCGCCAGGATGACGGCGGGGCGCTGCGTCGCCTCGATCACCTTGGCCATGGTGAAGGTCTTGCCCGAGCCGGTGACGCCGAGCAGAACCTGGCTGCGCTCGCCGGTGGCGAGGCCCTCGACCAGATCGGCGATCGCCGTCGGCTGGTCGCCGGCGGGCTCGTAATCGGAGACCATGCGGATCTCGATGCCGCCTTCGGATTTCGGCGGCCGGGCAGGGCGGTGCGGCGTCCAGAGCTTGCCATCCTTGAACAGCGGATTGCCGCTCTCGATCAGCGCGGACAGTGCTTCGACGGTGGCGGTGACGCCTGACGTCGACAGCTTGTCGGCATCCTCGAGCGACACGTCGAGGCCGGCGACCGGGTTGAGGCCTGCCGCTGCGCGCGTCTTGGGGTCGGTCGTGCCGCCCATCGAAGTACCCCGAGCGGATTTGGACGCGGCGATCTCCACCTTCTTGCGGTGCTTGCCGGCCTTGGAGGCGACCTCGCGCTGGCTCTCGAAGGCAGACGCTTCGGCATCGGCCTCGAGCTGTTTCACCCAATCGGAGACATTGCCGGAGAGCGGCGTGCCCGACAGCGGCGCCTGCGGGGCCTCTTCGAAGCCTCCGGGCACTGTCGATTTTTTCGAGGGATTTTTTGCAGACGTCTTGGGATCCTTGGCCATGCCGGGAATATGGACAGAGTCATGGCGAAAATAAAGGGGGAATGAGTACAAAAGGGAAACGAAATCTTCGGATTTTTCCGGACGCATTTCAGTCCATCGGGGCGCGCGGGTCGTCGGGAGGTGCACGCGGGCTTTCACTCCCACGGCCTTGCGAATAGGAGAGGCCGTTGCTTTCGGCAGCGCAGGTGACGCATTGCAAGGGAGTGGAAATGTTTGTCATCGATCGATGTTTGCCATCGTCGCCGCTGCCGGGGGATTTCGACGACCTGCGGCAGGACGCCGTGGGCGAGGGATATCGGTTCGTCGAGCGGCTGCACGAAGAACGGCGCGCAGGAACCATGCGCTTCGAAGGGCAAGGGGAGATCCTGTTGATCGCCACCGTGGCCGGTGCCTGTGCGGGACTGGGCGGGCTGACCGCCGACCCCACGATCGCTGGTCTGTTGCGGCTTCGCCGCTTCTATGTGCGTCCGCGGTTCCGTGGTCTCGGCCTCGGGCGTCAGCTGGCGGCAAGGCTGCTTGCGCATGCGCGCCAGTATGCCCCCGGCGTTACCGTGAATGCAGGCACTGTCGAAGCCGGAGCGTTCTGGGAGAAAATGGGTCTCATGCCTTCGGTGCAAGCGGGCATCACGCACCGGCTGGACTTCTAGCCGGGCGGCAGGCCGCCGGCCGCAGGCGGTGTGCGGATGCCCAGGGTGGCGTTCGATAATCCTTACGAGTTCCGGTTGCTGCCCGTTTACCCCGAATGGGCGAGAAGACACTTCACCTGGCAGCGTGATAACAATAGCGGTTTGGAGGGGGCCATGTCGCGTTTGCGTATTGCCGCACTCATCGCTCTGAGCGCCACGCTTCTTTGTCCGATGCCGAGCATGACGGCAGAACCCGTTGGCCAGGCAGTTTCGATCCGGACCGAGGTGTCGGGCGCAAGCGGTCCGCTTGCGGTCAGGGACCCGGTCTACCGGGACGAAAGGATCCGGACGTCAAAATCCGGCCTCGGCCAGTTCGTCTTTCAGGACGGCACCAAGCTGGCCGTCGGCTGGGGATCGTCCGTCGTCATCGATCAGTTCGTCTATGATGGCACGAAGTCGGTGAAGAAGCTGACGATCACGGCGGCCAAGGGCACGTTTCGCTGGGTCAGCGGCAAATCCAAGCATTCAGCCTATGAGATCGTGACGCCGGCCGGCACCATTGGCGTGCGTGGCACGGCGTTCGACTTCTATGTCGCCCCCGACGGAACGACGGCGATGGTGCTGCTCAGCGGCGCCGCGAGCTTCTGCGGCGCCGGCGGCTGCCGGCAGCTGACGCAGCGCTGCGACTGTGTGGTGGCCAAGCCGGGCCGCGGCGTTGGCCAGACCAGCAAAGTCAATCGCCGCACGCTGCAGGCACTCGGCAACACAAAGGCATTGCCGTTCCTTTCCGGCAACCAGAAGCTGACCGGCGCCATGGGCTGGGTGGGTGGCGGCTGTGGGCTGCGCGCGGCCCAATTCGAGATCGAAAGTCCGACGATTCGCACACCGGAGCCGGCGGTTCGCCAGGAGCCGAGGCAGGAGCGGCCGCAGAAGGAGATTCGCGAGCGCAGCCGCGGAAAATTCGATCGCAACGGCCCGAAACTCGATCGCGACGGACCAAATCTCGACCGCAACCGCGAAAAATTCGATCAGGGCGGCGTGAATAACGATCCGGGTCCAGGCAACCAGAGCGGCGGTGACAGCGGTGGCGCGGGCGGCACCGGTGGGGAGACCGGCGGGG
>UBXV01000026.1 GCA_900469625.1 Hyphomicrobiales bacterium | reverse complement strand
CCAGAAACAGACCGGGGCCCTTGATCGTTTTCAACGCGAACATCCTCCTGATGGTATGACTGCCGGTGGAACCGGCTTTTTTCACCAACGACAGGAAGAAGCGGAACCTGGCTTCATTTTCGCTTCGACTGAAGAACCTGAAACGTTGCAGGCGCCGAAACTAACAGATTTTTTGCATCGGGCAACCGAGCGCCGGAGGGTTTTTGCAGATCCGTTCAAGGCGCTTCCCGGACAGGCGGCAAGACAGCCACCGTACCGCCGGGCTCTGGGCAACCGTTGCGGCGCCAACGAAAAAGGGACGCCATCATGGCGTCCCTTCTCCGCATCCGCCGCTGATTGTGACGATCATCCGTAGCGCCGGTTTCCGGAGGCAAAGCCCTGCTTTGCCTGGCGCGCCGACGATACGGTGAATTGATCGACCAGCCCCTTCAGCGTGGTACTCACCTGCATGAGCGTATGGGTCGCGGCACTTGTCTCTTCGACCATGGCCGCATTCTGCTGCGTCATCTGATCCATGTTGGTTACGGCCGTGTTGATTTCGGCGATGCCCGCGGACTGCTCGCGAGCCGAGCCCGCGATCGCATCGATATGTCCGTTGATATGAATGACCTGGTCGCCGATATGATGCAGCGCCTCCCCCGTCCGATTGACCAGCGACACGCCGAGAAGCACGTCCTCGAACGACTTGTCGATTAGCTGCTTGATCTCGCGCGCTGCCTCCGCCGACTTCTGCGCCAGTTCCCGTACCTCCTGGGCGACGACGGCAAACCCCTTGCCGGCCTCCCCTGCTCTTGCCGCCTCGACGCCGGCATTGAGCGCCAGAAGGTTGGTCTGAAACGAGATCTGGTCGATCACCCCGATGATCTGGGTGATCCGGCGCGACGATTCCTCGATGGCGCTCATCGCGCTGACCGCCTGCTCGACGACGGCGCCCGATTTTCGCGCCTCTTCGGTGGCGGTACCGACCACGCGTCGTGCCTCCTCGGCCCGCGATGCCGCTTCCTTCGAGATCGTGGTGATTTGCTCGAGTGCCGCCGCCGTTTCCTCCAGCGAGGCCGCCTGCTGCTCGGTGCGCCGCGCCATGTCGTCGGTGGCCGATACCAGTTCGCCGGCATTGTTCGACGTCTCGTCCGCTGCCCCGACGATCGCGCCGAAGGCCTGGTCGAGCTTGCCGAGTGCTGCGTTGAAATTGGAGCGCAGGCTTGCAAATTGCGGCGCAAGCTCGCTGGCGATCACCGCAGTCAGATCGCCGTCGGCCACCCGGCGCAGACAGTTTTCAAGCGCGCCGAGCGCCTCTTCCTGCTGGCCGTTAAGAACCTCGCGTTCCGCCTCCGAGCGCTCGCGTGCCTCTTGCAGCGCTTCGAGATAGACGGAAATGGCGTAATCCATGTCGACCATCGCCGCCTTGACCACCGCCGCCACATCAGTGCCGATCTCCTTGGCCTTGTTGCGATGGAGAAAGCCCTTGAGATGGCTTTCGATGACCCCTTTGAGGATCGACTCCAGGATCAGCGCGTAACCACCGATGTACCAGCGCGGCTCCAGCCCGAGGCGCGCATGCGTCTTGCCGATGGTGGTGACCGCGTCGACATATTGGGCGTCGAACTTGGCCGACGCGATCAGCTCCCAGTGCCTTGCCTGCCTTGCCTTGGCGCTCTGGATATGGGCCTCGCTGGAGAAAAACCGCGCGGTTTCCGGATTGGCCTTGGCTTTTGAATAGAACGTGTTGAGTGCCGCATCGAGCGATGCGGAGATGACTGGCAATGAACTGGCGAGTGCCGAGCGCTGACTGTCGTCGAGATCGACGAAGTGCAGGCGCTCGTTCAGCAGTTTGGTCTTTGCATCGAATTGCGTCATTCGGTTGCCTCCCCCTGGCCGCGATCGTCGCGTTTAGAGTGGCCGCCCTCATCAGGCGCGGTGCACCCTGATTCGGAAATTTATCATGTTATAAAGTAGAAATAACTGTAAATTGTATATGACGAGTTATGCTATTCAGGGTTGATTGCAATGGGCGCGTGGGTTGCCGCCGTCAGAAGCGCGGTACGCATGACGTTGAAGGTCGCAGAAAGCTCGAATCGACCGGGAGAGCATCGCATTGCACGCACGGAAAACAACAACCAGAAAGTGCGATTGATTTCTGATACGCCCGCGCCGTCGGGCGGGTTCTGTAAAAGAGGAGGCGAAGGTTTCCCTCCGCCTCCGTTGACGCGAACGCTCTGGCGCCGCGGCGCATCAGATGTAGCGGTTGACCACGTTCTCCAGCAGTTCCTGCTTGCCGGATTTCGGCTCAGGGTTGAGGTCGGACTTCAAGACCCAGGCTTCGATCTCTTCCAGCGAGAAGCCGCCATCGAGCATCTTCTTGGCTTCAGGCACCTGCCAGCCGGCGTAACGCTGATCGAGCGGCGCCGACAGGGCCTTGTCTTCGATCATCCGCGCTGCCGCCTTGAGGCCACGAGCGCAGCAGTCCATGCCACCGATATGGGCGATCAAGAGGTCTTCCGGATCGAGCGACTGGCGGCGCAGCTTGGCGTCGAAGTTGGTGCCGCCGGACTTGAAACCACCACCGGCCAGGACCTGATAGTAAGCGAGCGCCATTTCCGGCACGTTGTTGGGGAACTGGTCTGTGTCCCAGCCCGACTGGTAGTCGTTGCGGTTCATGTCGATCGAACCGAAGATCCCGAGCGCATTGGCAAGCGCCAGCTCGTGCTCGAAGGAGTGGCCGGCAAGGATCGCATGGCCCTGTTCGATGTTGACCTGAACTTCCTTTTCCAGGCCGTACTTCTTGAGGAAGCCGTAGACGGTGGCAACATCGTAGTCGTACTGGTGCTTGGTCGGTTCCTGCGGCTTCGGCTCGATCAGGATCGCGCCCTTGAAGCCGATCTTGTGCTTGTATTCGACCACCAGGTTGACGAAGCGGCCAAGCTGGTCGAGCTCACGCGAAAGGTCGGTGTTGAGCAGGGTCTCATAGCCTTCGCGCCCACCCCAGAGCACGTAGTTCTCGCCGCCGAGGCGTTGAGTGGCGTCGAGGCACGTCTTCACGGTCGCTGCCGCAAAGGCAAAAACATCCGGGTCCGGGTTGGTGGCCGCACCCGACATGTAGCGGCGGTTGGAAAACAGATTGGCCGTTCCCCAGAGCAGCTTGACGCCGGTATCGGCCTGCTTCTTTGCGAAGTAATCGACGATCTCGTTGAGGTTCTTGGTGTTCTCGACGAAATTGCGCCCCTCCGGCCGCACATCGGCATCGTGGAAGCAGTAATAGGGAACGCCGAGCAGCTGGAAGAATTCGAAAGCGACATCCGCCTTCAGCTTGGCCGCGTCCATCGTGTCCTTGAACCAGGGGCGCTCGAAGGTCTGGCCGCCAAAGGGGTCGCCGCCCGGCCAGACGAAGGTGTGCCAATAGGCGACCGCAAAGCGCAGGTGATCTTCCATGCGCTTGCCGAAGACGACCTCGTCCTTGTTGTAGTGGCGGAAGGCGAGCGGATTGGCGCTCTCCGGTCCCTCATACTTGATCTTGGCGATATCTCCGAAAAATCCCGTGCTCACGGTGTAGCTCCTCTTGAAAGATGGTGTGCCGGCGTCGCCATCGCGAAACCTCTGGCCATTACGTGGAAGGTAATTGGTTTCATTCCCTCGGCAGGCGAGAACTGGGGCATCGAAACGCCAACGGAAGGAACATTCAGATGAACGACTTCAACCAGATCGCCGCAGCCTATATCGCCGCCTGGAACGCCGAGGCCGGCAGCCGCAACGCGCTGATCGAAAAAGCCTTTACCGCCGACGTCGCCTATCGAGACCCGATCATGCAGGGTGACGGCCATGAGGGCATCGGCGGCCTGATCGCTGGCGTCAAGGGCCAGTTCCCGGGCTTCGTCTTCACGCTGAAGGGCACGCCGGACGGCTTTGCCGACACGATCCGCTTCTCCTGGGCACTGGGCCCCGAAGGCGTCGATTCCGTCATCGAAGGCACCGATGTCGGCGTGATCGAGAACGGCCGGCTGAAGCAGGTCACCGGCTTCATCGACAAGGTGCCGGCGCAATAACGCTCGGCCGGAATCAGCCATGGAAGGGCGCGGCGCGGTCACGTCGTCGCGCCCTTGATAGCAGGATAGAGACGGCGATAGCGCTGGTAGGCGTCTTCGTAGGCTGCCACCAGGCCAGCATCCGGAGCGATCGTTTCTGCTGTCGTCGGCGCAAAGCAGGTCGCAACCGGATCGGCACCGGTGGCTGCAATCAGACCAAGGCGCGCGGCGCCGAAGGCAGCGCCGAAATCGCCGTCAGCAGGCAGGTCCACGGGCAGATCGAGTGCGGTGGCGATCGACTTCAGCCAGTAGCGCGACCGCGAGCCGCCACCGATCGCGGTCACCCGCGACAGCGTCGTGCCGGCCGCACGCAGAGCCTCTAGGCTGTCGCGGATGGCGAAGGAAACGCCTTCCATCACCGCCTGCGTCAGCACCACGCGGCTGCTCTCGTGGCCGAGCCCGGCAAAGGCGCCACGGATGGCGGCATCATTGTGCGGCGTGCGCTCGCCGGAGAGATACGGAAGAAAGGTGACGCCGCTGGGCGCGTTCAGCGTCTCGCCGAGCTCGGTGCTGAGGTCGGCGGCACTGCGCCCGGCGATGCCCGAATACCAGTTGAGCGCGTCGGTCGCCGACAGGATCACGCCCATCTGATGCCAAGTGTCCGGCAGCGCATGGCAGAATGCGTGAACGGCGCTCGCCGGATTGGGCAGGTAGCTCGCATTGGCGGCAAAAAGCACGCCCGAAGTCCCTAGCGAAACGAAGGCATGGCCTTCACCAACGGTCCCCATGCCGCAGGCCGACGCCGCGTTGTCGCCGGCGCCGCCGGCAACCACGACAGTGCCGGAAATGCCAAAGCGCGCGGCAAGGTCCGGCCGCAACGTTCCTGCCTGTTGGGTACCTTCGACAAGCGCCGGCATCTGCCGTTCGTCCATGCCGGTGGCCGAAAGCAGGCTCTCAGACCAGCGGCGCTTGCCGGTATCGAGCCAGGCGGTCCCGGCCGAATCCGACATCTCCGAGATATGCTCGCCGGTCAGCCACAGACGCAGATAGTCCTTCGGCAGAAGCACCCGGCGCACCCTGGCGAAAATTTCGGGCTCGTTTTCCCGCACCCAGACGAGCTTCGGCGCCGTAAACCCCGGGAAAACGATATTGCCGGTGACGGCTCGGAACTGCGGGTCGGCGTCGAGGGCGGCCGCCTCGCGAAAGCTGCGGGTGTCATTCCACAGGATGCAGGGGCGCAACACCTTGTCGTCGGCATCGAGCAGCGTGGCGCCATGCATCTGGCCGGAGAGGCCGATGCCCCGCACCGCCGCAAGCGCTGCCGGATGCGCCGCCTTCAGGCCCGATATTGCCTCCTCGGTGGCACGTACCCAATCGGCAGGATCCTGCTCCGACCAGCCGGGATGCGGCCGCGAAACATCGAGCGCGCCGGAGGCCGAGCCGACGATGCGCTGGCCGTCGTCGATCAGCATCGCCTTGACGCCCGACGTGCCGAGATCCAGTCC
Organism: Hyphomicrobiales bacterium; assembly: GCA_900469625.1. Classification (GTDB taxonomy): domain Bacteria; phylum Pseudomonadota; class Alphaproteobacteria; order Rhizobiales; family Rhizobiaceae; genus Ensifer. The sequence continues at coordinate 82,220 of UBXV01000026.1, read as the reverse complement.
GAGATACATTCAGGCCTCCATTGTGTGGTGTCATGAAAGGCGCAAGACGGCCCTTCGGCAGGTACGGTACGAATTCAGAACGTCACGCCGGGTCGACCGGCAGGTTGTCCCTGAGGAAAATCTCGATGCGGATGCGCTCCTGCGCCTCGATCATCGACAGGCCGTCGGCCCGGGCCTTGAGCACGCGAATGGCGCTCCTGACCTCGTGACCGGCATCCTGGTTGAGCAGCGCATCGATCGTGCCGGAGACGAGCGCGGCACGGCTGTAGGGCGTCAGCTCGTGCGCGATCGCGCAGATGCCGGACTGGCGCCCGGCCTTTTCGAGCGCCGCGATCAGGCCGCGATTGCCGGCGCCGAGGCTGTAGATGCCGGCGAGGTTCGCATGCGCGACCAGCAGGTCGTCGACCAGCGCCTCGACCTCGCCCGGATCGTCGTGACCCTCGACCACCGGCAGCAGAACGCGCCCGGCGTCGCCCTCGTTGACGGCGGCCGTGAAACCTTCAAGACGATCCCTGTGGTCGCGCACGCGCATCGAGCCGGCGACGATGGCAACAGGTCCTTCGCGACTGCCGAGAAAACGGCGCATCAGGCTGCCCGCCGTGCGCCCGGCGGCCAGGTTGTCGACACCGGCAAAATGGTCGCGCTGCGAACCGGTCAGGTCGGAAACGAGCGTGACGACGGCAATGCCGTCCTCGCGCAGCCGCGCCACGGCGGCGACCACTTCCGGCGCCTCGACGGCGACGACGGCGACGCCCGCCGGTCCGTGGCCGCGGGCGTCATCAAGCGCATTGGCCAAGGCCGCCGCGTCGAAGGCGGGAACAGACACGATCGTAATGTCGGTGCGCTCGACGGCGGAGCGGGCTCTCGCGGCTTCGATTTCCGCCTCCAGCCCACGCATGAAGGCGTTCTCACCCTCGGGCAGGATGAAGATCAGCGGATAGCTGCGGCTCTTTGCTAGGTTGGCCGCCGCCACGTCCCTGACGTAACCGAGCGTCGCGATCGCGCGCTCGACCTTGTCGCGCGTAACCGACCTCACCCCCGGGCGATTGTTCAAAACCCGGTCGACGGTGGCAAGGCTGACGCCTGCTTCCGCAGCAATGTCGTGAACTGTAGGACGCATCATTTCCTCCCGCAAACTGCCTTAGAGGAATTTTTGATGTACGTAAATCAAAAATACGAAGAGGACAGTGGAACGCTGTTTTCGCTGGCTAAAAACGCTTGCTGAAGCCTTGCGCGAAAACGACCTCGCCGTGACCTTTTCCGGCCTCGCCCAGCACGACGTCCATGAAGCCGTCGGTGATGCGCACGAGCGCGAAACCGCCCATATAGGCGGCCTTCGGCTTGAACAGGTCGAGACCATCACGGCTGTAGATCATCGCCGTTTCGTGCTGGTGCCCATGAAACAGGCCGATAACGGTGTAGCCTTTGATGGCGTCGACCAGCGCCTGACGCTGCTGCAGGCTCCACCAATGCGGCGGACCGTCGCCGTGATCGTCGAACGTCTTGGCCGACGCATCCCAGACTTCGGTCGAAAACGCGTCCCAGCCGTAATGCTGGAACAGGATCACCGGGCGGCCATCAGCGGCGTAGCTCGCCAGATCCTGCTTCAACCAGGGAAGCGCATCGACCGCTCCCTTGCTGATATCGCCGCCGAAGCGCTGGAGCTGGATGAGATGGAGCCCACCCCAATCCCACGAATAGCAGTCCGACATCGGGTCGTAATTGGTCACCGGCACCGGCGGCTTGTAAAACACCGTCTGGCGATGATTGAGCTCGACATAGTCGCGCAGTTCGCGGCGATACCAGTCCACATGCGGCGGCGGGCCGTCCTGGTCTAAATCGTGATTGCCGAGCCCGAGATAGACGGGAAAGTGCACGCGATCGGCGCCCGGCCCCTCCTGATATCGGCTGGAAAACTGCTGCAGTTGCCGGCCCTCGCGCGGCTGGCGCACCTGCCCGCCACCGTCGTCGGTCAGGTCGCCGCCCAGCACCAGGCCGAGCGGTTTGCCGATCCGCCTGCCCGTGCTGCCAAGCCCGCTCGGCTGGCCGCCGACGGTTTCGGGCCAATTCATTGCGGGGAGAGCATTGAGCACTGCCACGTGGCGCAGCAGGTTGTCGTCGGTCTTGCCTTCCGCAGCGCAGTTCGGCGCGAGGCCTTCGGTCGAGACGAGGCAGGCGTGGACGTCGTTGGAAAACAGGAAAGTGGCATCGATGGGCGGGCGGGCGGCTGACCTTGCCTGCGGCGCCAAAAGGGCCGCCCCCATGCCGGCGGTACCGGCAAGGAAGGAACGCCGCGAGATGCCGAAACGCCGGTATGCCTGCATGAACGCCCCCGTTTGCACCCGGCCGTGTACCATCGGAGGGCCGGCCGGAGATTGCTTCCGGCCGGATTGTGCCGCAACGCGGCGATCGCGTAAACCGTGCGGCTAGGCCCTGGCGCCGGCGCTAATGTCCGCCGCCGCTCGGCCCTACACCCTCCGGCTTCTTGATCATCATCACCCCCAGGATCAGCGACAGGAACAGCACCGTCAGGATGACGAAGACGTCGCTGAAGGACAGGATCGTCGCCTGCTTCTGCGCCATCGCCGCAAGCTGCTTGATGGCGATCGTCGCCCCATCGAGCCCATGGGCGTTGAACTTGGCCGCCATGTTGTTGAACTGTTCCATCGCCTCCGGGTTGCCCCACTGGATATGCTCGGAGAGCCGGGCATAGTGCAGATCCTGGCGCTGGGTCAGGATGGTGTTGATCACCGCGAGGCCCACGGCGCCGCCGAGGTTGCGCGTCAGGTTGAACAGGCCCGATGCGCCGCGCATGCGCGCCGGCGGCATGGTGCCGAGCGCGATGTTGTTGATCGGCACCATGCACAGCATCAGTCCGACGCCGCGCAGGATCTGCGGGATGAACAGCTCGTAGAAGTCCCAGTCGGCCGTCAGATGACCCATGATCCAGGTGCCGCTGGCAAAGCTGGCAAAGCCGATGGTCATCAGCACGCGCGGATCGAGCTTGCCCGACAGGAAACCGGCGACCGGCGCGGTCACGAACATCGCCAGACCCGAGACGAACATGGTCTCGCCGATCATCAGCGAATCGTATCCGCGGATACGCCCGAGATAGAGCGGGTAGAGATAGGTGAGGCCGTAGAGCCCGATGCCCATGACGAAGGAGAACATCGAACCGAAGGCGAAGTTGCGGTTGGCAAAGGCCCTCAGGTCAACCACCGGGAATTCCACCTTGAAGGCGCGGTAGAAGAAGATCACCGCGGCGATGACGGCAGCGACGGCGCCCATGACGATGTGATCGTCGTTGAACCAGTCGTTGGCGTTGCCTTCTTCCAGCACATATTCGAGCGAGCCGAGGAAGATCGCCATCGAGGCGAGCCCCCACCAGTCGAACTTCTTGAAGAGGCTCAATTCCGGCTTGTCGAAGTCGATGAAGGTCCAGGTCAGCGTCGCGACGATGATGCCGGGGATGACGTTGACGAGGAACAGCCAGTGCCAGGAGAAGGCGTGGCTGAGATATCCGCCGACCGTCGGGCCGATGGTCGGCGCCAGCGTGGCGATCAGGCCGATGATCGGCGAGACGATGTTGCGCTTCGACGGCGGGAAGATGGTGAAGGCGGCGGCGAAGACCGACGGGATCATGCCGCCGCCGATAAAGCCCTGGATCGCCCGGTAGACGATCATCTGGTCGATGTTGGTGGCGGTCGCAGCCAGCGCGCTGGCCGCGGTGAAGCCCGCAGCCGACACCGAAAACAGCACGCGGGTCGACACGATGCGCGCCAGCGTTCCCGACAGCGGGATCATGATGACTTCGGCGATGAGATAGGAGGTCTGCACCCAGCCGATCTCGTCCGAGCCGGCCGACAGGCCCGCCTGGATTTCGGCAAGCGAAGCCGAGACGATCTGGATGTCGAGGATCGCCATGAACATGCCGACGACCATGGCGAAGAAGGCGATCAGCCTTCTCGGATCCATATGTTCCTCGGCCTTCGGTGCGGCTGCCGCCACCGAGCCTACTGTTGCCGTTGCGGCCATCTGAGCCACTCCTTGCGTATGAAGGCGCGGGCGGCGCGTTCGATCGAACACGCCGGCGCGTCGGGCCCGATTACTTCGTGGCGGCGACCTTGGTGTCGGCCGGCGCCGTGCGTGTGTCGACATCGACGACGACGCTCAAGCCGGCTCGCAAATGGCCTTCCGCCAGCACATCGGCCGGCAGCGTGATGCGCACCGGCACGCGCTGGATCACCTTGGTGAAGTTGCCAGTGGCGTTTTCAGCCGGCAGCAGCGAGAACACCGAGCCGGATGCCGGCGAGATCGAGGCAACAGTGCCTTCGACCGCGTGCGCGTCATAGGCGTCGATATGGACCTTCACCTTCGAGCCGGGAACCAGATGCGCGATCTGGGTCTCCTTGAAGTTGGCGTCGATGTAGAGCTGGTCGACCGGCACGAGCGCCGCCAGACGCTGGCCGGCGGAGACGAGATCGCCGACCTGGACTGCGACGTTGCCGATCACCCCGTCATAGGGTGCCTTCAGGACGGTGAAGTCGAGATCTCGGTTGGCCTTGTCGCGGGCAAGCTCGAGCGAACGGATCTGGCTTTCCGCTTCGGCGCGCTGCGCCTGCAGCACCGTGATGTTGGCGTTGGCTGTCGCGATATTGGCATCGGAGCCGGCAAGGTTGGCCCGGGCCTGATCCAGCGCCACATCGGCATTGTCGCGCGAGGCAACGGTGCCGACGTCCTTGGACTGGAGGTCGCTTGCGCGCTTCTGCGCAAGTTCGGCGCCGCGCACCGTTGCTTCGAGAGCGTTTTTCTGGGCTTCCGCCTGCGCAAGGCTCGCCTTGGCACCGGCGATCTGCGCATCGAAGCGGCTGAGCGCCAGCTTCTGCGTGGCAATCTGGGCCTCGGTCTGCTCGGCGGCGATGCGATAGTCGCCGTCGTCGAGCGTGACCAGCGGGTCGCCCGCCTTCACCTGCTGGTTGGCGACGACGTCGACCTTGGCGACGTAGCCCGAGACCTTGGGAGAAATCGTGGCGATATCGCCTTCGATATAGGCATCGTCGGTCGAGACCATGAAGCGACCATTGGTCCACCAGTCATAGCCGTACCATCCGGCAGCCGCGATCGCCGCAAGGCCGAGAACCGGCAGGATCGGGCTGCGCTTCTTCTTTTTCGCAACGGCGTCGACAGCGGGCTCCTGCACGGCGGCAGGCGCCTCGGCCGTCGCGGCCTTGGCTTCGGGCGCGGCCTCAGGGGTCTGCGGAACTTCAAAATCCTCGCCGACAGGGCGAACGCGAGCGGCGCTGGACGTTTTTGATGCGGACATGGGTACCGGCCTGGTTAAAGAGTGGTGATTGAACTGAACCGTTCGGTTCGATCGAAGCTTGACTTAGTCGCTTTGACGTCGCATATCAAGAGGGAATCGAACCACGCGGTTCGATGAACGTAATTTAATGCGAACGGGACGGGTACAGACGGCGATCATGGAACCAGCACAGACCGGACAGAAAGACACCATCCAGCCCGACAACGGCATGGACGACCAGCTTTGTCCCGGCGGCGGACGCCATGCGGCGGGTGAAGACCCTGCCAAGCGCGAGCAGATCCTCGAGGGCGCCCGGCGCGCCTTCATGAACCAGGGCTTCGACGCCGCCAGCATGAACGACATCACCCGCGAGGCCGGCGTCTCGAAGGGCACGCTCTACGTCTATTTCGAGAACAAGGAAGACCTGTTCAAGGCGCTGATCATCCAGGGCAAGACCCGCGTGGTCCAGACCGCCAAGCATGCGCTCAACGACCATGACGACGTCGAGGAATCGCTCTTCGATTTCGGCGTGACGCTGACCACCAGCATGACGGCGGAAGAGACGATAAGGTCGATGCGCATGGTCATCGGCGTCATCGACCGCATGCCGCATCTGGCCGAACGTTTCTTCAGCGAAGCGCCCGAAAACGGTTACACCGTGCTCAAGGCCTATCTCGACCGTCAGGTTCCGGCCGGCACGCTCGACATCGAGAATACAGAAATGGCCGCCCGGCAGTTCATCGAGATGGCCCAGGCAGGCCTCTTCAAGCACCGGCTGTTTGGCGGCATGTGCACCGCACCGCCGCGCGAACAGATCGAGGGCACCGTTGCCGCAGCCGTCAGAGTGTTCATGTCCGCATACGGGCCGAAAACACGGGTAGACTGAGCCCGGCCCGGCGGCGCGTCCGCACCGTCACGTCCTCAATCCAGCAATTGCGATCAAGCGCGCCTTGCGGCAAGACCCTATGAGCATGGGTGTCTGCCACGGGAGTGAACATGAGTGCTGTCGGAAGGGCGATCTGGTTCATCGAGAGCCATTTCGCGAACGATATATCGCTGGAGGAGATCGCCGGGGCTGCCGGCCTTTCGCGGTTTCACCTGTCGCGTGTCTTCGGGCTAGCGACGGGGCACTCCATCAGCGCCTATATCCGCGCACGGCGTCTGAGTGGTGCTGCGCAAAGCCTTGCCGACGGTTCCTCCAACATTCTCGCGGTGGCCCTCGAGGCGGGTTACGGCTCGCACGAGGCTTTCACCCGTGCCTTTCGCGAGCAATTCGGCGTGACGCCGGAGACCGTGCGCAAGCAAGGGCACCTCAGCAACATCACACTGACGGAGCCAATCAGAATGGACGACACCCGCACACTCAAACTGGACCCGCCCCGCTTCGAAGACAGCCCGCCTTTGGTTCTGGCCGGTCTTGCCGACACCTATGCCTATGGCCGCACCGAAGGCATTCCCTCTCTGTGGCAGCGCTTCAACGCGCATTTCGGCAGCATTCCCGGCCAGAAGGGCAAGGTTGCCTATGGCGTCTGCAGTGAGAGCAACAGCGACGCCGGCACGTTCCGCTACATGGCGGCGGCCGAAGTCGACGACACAGCGGCACTTCCCGCCGGATTCTCGACGATCAGGCTGCCGAAGCAGCGCTACGCTGTGTTCCTGCATCGCGGCCACATTTCGTCGATCGCGACAACCGCTCGGCATATCTTCGGCACCTGGTTGCCGAAATCCGGGTTGCAGCACGGCGAAACGCCCGACCTGATCGAGCGCTACGACGATCGTTTCGACCCGCATTCCGGCATGGGCGTTGTGGAAATGTGGATTCCGATCCGACCATAAACGGTAAAGCGCCGCCGCAAACGGCCGGCGGCGCTTGTCACCTTCGCTGTGTTGCTTAAATACTGCCGCGATTCTTGCGCGACGACGCGCCACCGACACAAGGAAAGATCGCCGATGCAGGATTTAATGCTGCTAGCCCAGGACCCGACCGCCTGGGTCGCCCTCATAACACTGGTTGTCATGGAGGTGGTTCTCGGCATCGATAACCTGATCTTCATTTCCATCCTGACCAACAAGCTGCCGCCGGAACACCGCGAAAAGGCCCGCCGCATCGGTATCGGCCTGGCGCTCGTCATGCGGCTCGCGCTGCTCGGCACCGTCGCCTGGATCGTCAAGCTGACCACGCCGGTCTTCGAGGTTTTCGGGCATGGTTTCTCCTGGAAGGACCTGATCCTGATTGCCGGCGGCCTGTTCCTGGTCTGGAAGGCGACCAAGGAAATTCATCACAGCGTCGATCCGAGCGACCACGGCGAGGATTTCATCGCCTCTTCGGCAATCAACAGCTTCGGCGCGGCGATCGGCCAGATCCTGCTGCTCGATCTGGTCTTCTCCGTCGACAGCATCATCACCGCGGTCGGCATGACGCCGCACCTGCCTATCATGGTCATCGCCGTGCTGGCGGCGGTCGCCGTGATGCTGCTTGCCGCCAACCCGCTTGCCAACTTCATCGAGAAGAACCCGACGATCGTCATGCTGGCCCTCGCCTTCCTCCTGATGATCGGCACGACGCTGATTGCCGAAGGCATGGGCCTGCATGTGCCGAAGGGCTACATCTACGCGGCCATGGCGTTTTCAGCCCTGGTCGAGGTTCTCAACATGGTGGCGCGCAACGCGCGACTGCGAAAGAAGAACGCCGGCAAGCCGCACTGACCGGCTGCCGTTTCCAATCGATGAAAAGGCGGAGCGCGATGCTCCGCCTTTTTGCTTGCGGGCGTCTTGTTTGTCGAATTGACGAAAAAGGCCTGCATCCCCGGGAAACCCGGGGATGCAGGCCAGCTTGCTGCGGGGCGTTGGCGAGACCGCGCGCCGGACAGGTAAGGGAGCTCGACTGCCGTTTCGTTGGCCGCGGGAAGAAATCGGAAAAATTCCCGCGTTCTCCACCTCCGTCATGTCCGATTGGCACAGCGCGCGCCTCCCGCTTGAAAAACGTCCGAGACGGACGATCGTTCCCCTTGCCACCCTGGCGTCAGGCGTCAGGCATCGGGGCGGTGGCCGATTTCCACCAGGATGTTGCCGGGGATGACGACGTAGAAGACGTATGCGCCATGCCGCTCTTCCGGCTCGCTCATACGCATACCGGTCGGCAGGATGCGCCGGTAGGCCTCCTCGACCTGCAACCTCTCGGGCAGCAGGAAGCCGACATGATAGGTCTGGGCGCCAAGAGTGACCTGGTCGCCACCGCCCTGCCTTGCGATCGGCGGGCTGATCACCAGCACCATGCCGGCACCGTCGGTCAGGCGGTAGAAGGCATCCTTGCCGCGCCTTTCGACCAGTGCGAAGCCGAGATGGTCGATGAAGAACGTCGCTGTTTCGGCAACGACGGGGCTGTGAAGATCGAGATGGTTCAGTCGCATATGCAGTCTCCGTGTTTGAGAAACGCGGCGGACTGCGTCTGATCCGGATACACCCCGCCGCGGACCGATGCGGATGCATCGGAACCACGCCGCGGGTTCGAACGATCAGGTTCGAGCAGAGCTTCGCAAAGGCCAGGAAAGCCTTTCGAAGGGACCGGGCTTACCATATCCGGCCCTGCCTTTTTCGACGGGAGAATGTCTAGCGCGGGCGCCGGACGCCGGCAAGATCCCAGCGATCAGTTCTTCTCCGCCTCCGGATCCCCCTTCTGCAGCTCCTGCAAATAGACGTCGAGGCGGTCAAACTTCTCTTCCCAGAAGCGCCGGTAGCTGTCGAGCCAACTGTTGATGTCGCGCAAGGGCGCGGCTTCGAGCCGGCAGGGACGCCATTGCGCCTCGCGGCCGCGGCTGATCAGGCCGGCGCGCTCGAGGACCTTCAGGTGCTTGGAAACGGCAGGCAGGCTCATCTCGAACGGCTCCGCCAGTTCGCCGACCGAGGCCTCGCCGAGCGAAAGCCGGGCAAGGATCGCCCTGCGCGTGGGGTCGGCAAGGGCTGAGAGCGTGGTCGACAGGCGATCTTCATGCATTTCCTAAAAAACCCTTTAGTTAAATAACCTCTCGGTTCAATATTACCCGGCATCGGCGGTGTCAACAAAAACCCGCGTGATCCACTTTCCGTTGACATGCTCCATGTTCTATGGTCTCACGCGAGCCGACTGGAATAGCCCGCCGATACCGCTGGTGCGGCACCCCTACGGGCCTTTCCTTCCCATAAAATGCGCGCCCGGCGGCCGGACTTGTCTTCCGGCAAGGGGCGAGAAGCACGTAAAACGGGCAAAGACCATGGCAGATTCAGCAGTTCGGGTACGCATCGCACCCTCCCCCACCGGCGAGCCGCATGTCGGCACCGCCTATATCGCACTGTTCAACTATCTCTTCGCAAAGAAGCACGGTGGCACCTTCATCCTCCGTATCGAGGATACCGATGCCACGCGCTCGACGCCGGAGTTCGAGCAGAAGGTGCTGGATGCGCTGAAATGGTGCGGGCTGGAATGGTCGGAAGGCCCCGATGTCGGCGGCCCCTATGGTCCCTACCGCCAGAGCGACCGCAAGGACATCTATCTCGACTACGTCCGCCAGATCGAAAAGAACGGCCACGGCTTCCGCTGTTTCTGCACGCCCGAGCGGCTGGAGCAGATGCGCGAAGCGCAGCGCGCCGCCGGCAAGCAGCCGAAATATGATGGCCACTGCCTGACGCTTTCCGCCGAGGAAGTGACGAGCCGCGTCGATGCCGGCGAGCCGCATGTCGTGCGCATGAAGATCCCGACCGAGGGCTCCTGCAAGTTCACCGACGGCGTCTACGGCGACGTCGAAATCCCCTGGGATTCGGTCGACATGCAGGTCCTGCTCAAGGCCGACGGCATGCCGACCTACCACATGGCAAACGTCGTCGACGACTATCTGATGAAGATCACCCACGTCGCGCGCGGCGAGGAGTGGCTGGCCTCGGTTCCCAAGCACATCCTGATCTATCAATATCTCGGCCTGACGCCGCCGGTGTTCATGCACCTGTCGCTGATGCGCAATGCCGACAAGTCGAAGCTGTCGAAGCGCAAGAACCCGACCTCGATCTCCTATTATTCGGCGCTCGGCTACCTGCCGGAAGCGTTGATGAACTTCCTCGGCCTGTTCTTCATCCAGATCGCCGAAGGCGAAGAGCTGATGACGATGGCCGAGCTTGCCGAAAAGTTCGACCCGGACAACCTGTCGAAGTCGGGCGCGATCTTCGACATCCAGAAGCTCGACTGGCTGAACGGCCGCTGGATCCGCGAGAAGCTGAGCGACGACGAATTCCTCGGCCGGGTTCTCGCCTGGGCGTCGGAAAACGATCGCCTGAAGCAGGGCCTGAAGCTGTCGCAGTCGCGCATCTCCAAGCTCGGCGAATTGCCGGCTCTTGCCGACTTCCTGTTGAAGTCCGACCTCGGTCTCGAACCCTCGGCCTTCGCCAAGATCAAGTCGAGCCCGGAAGAACTGGTCGAGATCTTCAACACGGTCCAGCCGGACCTGGAAAAGATCCTCGAATGGAACAAGGAAACGATCGAGGCGGAACTGCGCGCCATCGCCGACCGCATGGGCAAGAAGCTCAAGGTCGTGCTGGCGCCGCTGTTCGTCGCGGTTTCCGGCTCGTCGCGCTCCCTGCCGCTCTTCGACAGCATGGAACTGCTCGGCCGCTCGGTCGTGCGCCAGCGCTTGAAGGTTGCCGGCCAGGTCGCCGCCTCGATGGCCGGCAGCGGAAAGTAAGGACAGGACGATGAACGACAAGACCGAGACAACAGCCCTCTCCTCCGACGTGACCGAAGTGCGCGCGCAGAAGCTGAAGCTGCTGCGCGAACAGATCGGCGACGTCTATCCGGCGCATTTCCACCGCACGATGACCAATGCCGAACTGGCAGCCAAGTACGAGACCCTCGAGCTCGACACCGAGACGCAGGACGTCGTCACGGTCGCCGGTCGCGTCTACTCGTCGCGCAACTCCGGCATGTTCATGGACATCCATGACGCCTCCGGCAAGATCCAGATCTTCAGCCACAAGGACACCACGCCGGAAGACGCGCGCGCACTGCTGCCGATGATCGACATCGGCGACATCATCGGCGTCACCGGCGTCGTGCGCCGCACCAAGCGCGGCGAGCTGACGATCAACGCCCAGGCGATCACCATGCTGACGAAGTCGCTGCTGCCGATGCCCGAGAAGTGGCATGGCCTGTCCGACATCGAGCTGCGCTACCGCAAGCGCCACCTCGACATCATGACCAACGAGGAATCCAAGCTCCGCTTCCAGCAGCGCAGCAGGATCGTCTCGGGCATCCGCCGCTTCATGGAAGACGACGGCTTCATGGAAGTCGAAACCCCGATGCTGCATTCGGTCTACGGTGGAGCCACGGCCGAACCGTTCAAGACCCACCACAACACGCTGAAGCTCGACATGTACCTGCGCATCGCGCCGGAACTGTACCTGAAGCGCACGCTGGTATCGGGCCTGACCGACAAGGTGTTCGAGATCAACCGCAACTTCCGCAACGAAGGCGTGTCGACGCGGCATAATCCCGAGTTCACCATGATGGAGTGCTACTGGGCCTATGCCGATTACGAGGACATCATGGACCTCGTCGAGCGGCTGTTTGAGAAGCTCGCTCTGTCGATCCACGGCTCGACCGAATTCATGTTCGGCGACAAGGAAATCTCCTTCAAGGGTCCGTTCCGTCGCGTGCCGATGCCGGATGCCGTCAAGGAAGCGACCGGCATCGACTTCCTGGCGATGAAGACCGACGAGGAAGCCCGCGTTGCCGCCAAGGCAGCCGGTTTCGAAGTCGAGAAGGACTGGACATGGGGCGAATGCCTCGCCCTCGTCTTCGAAGAGAAGGTCGAGCCGACGCTGATCCAGCCGTCGCACGTCACCCATTTCCCGAAGGACATCTCGCCCTTTGCCAAGGAAGTTCCGGGCGAACCGCGCCTCGTCGAGCGTTTCGAGACCTATTGCAACACCTGGGAACTCGGCAACGCGTTTTCCGAGCTTAACGATCCGGAAGAGCAGCGCGCCCGCATGGTCGAGCAGCTGGAGCAGGCGCATGCGCGCGGCGAAAAGGCCAAGCAGCTCGACGACGAGTTCCTTGATGCCATCGACCAGGGCATGCCGCCGGCAGGTGGCCTCGGCATCGGCGTCGACCGCCTGATCATGCTGCTCACCAACGCGCCATCGATCCGCGACATCATCCTGTTCCCGGCGCGCCGCAACAAGGCCGATTGATCAGCGCCGCGATGGCATGAAACAAAAAGCCCGGCGCGATTGCGGCGGGCTTTTTTTCGTTGGCTATGTCATTCGATTGCGCAAACAATCCGTCAGTGCCCGGCCGGCGCCTCGGCGCTTTCGGCTTTCGGCTCCGCCGCTGCGGCCTCGGTCACGACCTCGCCGGCCTCGGCAACGGCATTGGGGTCGACGCAGGGCGAACGATCTTCCATGCCGGCCATCATGTCGCGGATGTCGCCAACGGAAAGATCGACCGTGCTGCCGTGAAAGAAACCGGCGGAGTTTGCCGTGCCTTTATTGTAGGACGCCCGAAACGGTTCATCCATGCCCGGAACGCTTTGCGGGCCCGGTGCGAACAGCACCTGCGCGCCGATCGCGGCGCCACGGACCTCGGCCCGCAATTCCGGCCCGGCGGCATCCAGAACGACGACCTGGTAGAGATCGGCCTTCTCTGACTTGGAGAGCGCACCGACGACGCGCAATGCCGTGCGCATGCGCGCTTCGCCATCGGCCCGATCGGTCTTGATATGCATGCGAACCCAGCGCTGGCCGTGATGGCCGCGCTTGATTGTTCGCACGAGCGTGCATTCGAGACCGGAGGTGGCGGGCTTGGACATGCGCTCCATCAGCGCGTCGCGACCGACATAGACGGCCGCTGCACCTGAAGCCGCCGACACCCCGAAGGCCGCGACAAGAATGACGAGCAACCGCTTGGACGGGCGCAACTTGCCGAGAATAGCCTTCAAGAGAGTGGCTCCACTGTCACAACAGGAACTGAAACAAGGCCCGAAGGCGCCTGCCAAGGATAGGCGCGCGACCTTTCGGAAAGTTTAAGCGGCCGCTGCCGGCTTGTGATCGAAAACAACACAGAGTGAGCCAGGGCCTTTTCCCGCTTGCGGTCGGGGAAATGCGGCTCTGATCGATCCACGATTGACTTTCGCAGGCATCTTGCCTCCATTGCGACCCGTCAAACGCAAGAAAAAGAAAAGAAGGACACATGCACAAGGTTATCTTTGATACGGATCCGGGCATCGACGATGCGATGGCCCTCCTCTTCCTTCACCGCCATCCGGATATCGATCTCATCGGCATCACCACGGTCTTCGGCAACGCCTCGGTCGAAACGACGACCCGCAATGCGCTGTTCCTGAAGCGCGAGTGGGGCATCCAGGCGCCGGTGGCAAAGGGTCTCGACAAGACCTTCAATCCGGACCGGCCGCATGTCGGCTGGCCGACCTTCATCCACGGCGACGACGGCCTCGGCAACATCGACGTGCCCGAGACGATCGACCTGCCGGTCGATCCGCGTGCCGCCCACCGCTTCATCATCGACACCGTTCGCGCCAATCCCGGCGAAGTGACGCTGGTTGCCGTCGGTCGCATGACCAACCTGGCGCTGGCGCTGCGCGAGGATCCCGACTTTGCGCCCCTGGTGCGCGAAGTGGTGATCATGGGCGGCGCCTTCGACGTCAACGGCAACATCACGCCGGCGGCCGAAGCCAACATCCATGGCGACCCCGAGGCTGCCGACGTCGTCATGACGGCACCCTGGCCGGTTACCGTCGTCGGTCTCGACGTCACCACCAAGACGGTGATGACCAAATCAATGCTCGCCGACATCGCCGCGCGCGGCGGCGCACCGGCAAAGCTGCTTTCGGACATCTCGCAATTCTACATCACCTTCTACGAACAGCACGTGCCCGACGGCATGGTGGTGCATGACAGCTGCGCCTGCGCCTACGTCGTAGCGCCGGATCTGTTCAAGGTGCGCAGTGGCGTCATCCGCGTCGTCTGCGGCGGCATTGCCGACGGCCAGACAATCCAGAAGCCCGACAGCCGGCTGTTCCCGCCGAGCCCGTGGGACCAGCTGCCGAGCCAGAAGGCCTGCGTCGATATCGACGCGGCCGGAACGCTGAAGCTGATCGGCGACACGCTGGCGCTGAACGGCTGAAGCCGTCTCGGATGGATCGGCCACACCGACCGTTCGAAAAACTTTGCGGCGACGGCTGGCGGATCCCTTTCCGCCAGCTATCTCTAAGGGCATGAAACCGGACGCCCTGCTCTATCCCGCCCCGAAAGGTCTCTATTGCGAGATCGGGGATTTCTACATCGACCCGGTGCAACCGGTCGACCGCGCGCTGATCACCCACGGCCATTCCGACCATGCACGCTCCGGCCACGGCCAGGTACTCGCCACCCGCGAAACCCTCGACATCATGCGCATCCGCTACGGCGAAGACTTTTGCGGCACGAGCCAGGCCGCGACGCTCGGCGAGACGATCGACGTCAACGGTGTAAGCGTGCGTTTCCACCCGGCCGGCCATGTTCTCGGCTCGGCGCAGATCGCGGTCGAGGCCCGGGGCACGCGCATCGTCGTCTCGGGCGACTACAAGCGACGGCGAGACCCGACCTGCCTCCCCTTCGAGCCGGTCGCCTGCGACGTCTTCATCACCGAAGCCACCTTCGGCTTGCCGGTCTTCCACCATCCCGACGACCGCACCGAGATGCAGCGGCTTCTGGCATCGCTCAAACAGTTCCCCGAGCGCACCCATGTGGTCGGCGCCTATGCGCTCGGCAAGGCGCAGCGCGTGATCGCCCTTCTGCGCGAGCAGGGCTATGATGCGCCGATCTTTATTCACGGCGCCCTGCAGCGGCTCTGCGATTACTATCGCGGCGAAGGCATCGACCTTGGCGAATTGCGACCGGCGACGCTCGCCGCCGACGAGAAGCAGGATTTTGCCGGCACAATCGTCATCGGGCCGCCCTCTGCCTTTGCCGACCGCTGGGCCCGGCGCTTCGTCGATCCGCTGGCCATCTTCGCCTCGGGATGGATGATGATCCGGCAGCGGGCCAAGCAGCGCGGCGTGGAGCTGCCGCTGGTCATCTCCGACCATTGCGACTGGCCGGAGCTGACGCAGACGATCCGCGAGATCGGCCCGGCGCAGGTCTGGGTCACGCACGGGCGCGAAGAGGCGCTGGTGCGCTGGTGCGAGCTTCAGGGTATCGCTGCGCGACCGTTGCATCTCGTCGGCTACGACGACGAGGGGGAATGAGCAATGAAGGCCTTCGCCGAACTGCTCGACCGCCTCGTGCTGACCCCGCAGCGCAACGCCAAGATCCGGCTTCTGGCGGACTACTTCCGATCCGCGCCCGATCCGGACCGCGGCTATGCGCTGGCGGCGATCGCCGGCACCCTGTCGCTCGCCACCGTCAAGCCGGCGATGATCCGCGACTTGCTGCTCGAGCGCATGGACGAGGTGCTGTTTCGCTATTCCTACGATTACGTCGGGGACCTCGCCGAGACCGTATCACTGGTCTGGGAGCCGCCCGAAGGCGTGGTGCCAGACGACATTCCGCTTGGCGACGCCATCGACAAGCTGCAGACGACCGGCCGCGCCCATGTGCGTCGCGTCGTTCGCGACATGCTCGACCGGCTCGACACCCCGGCGCGCTTCGCCCTCCTGAAACTGGTGACCGGCGGCCTGCGCATCGGCGTCTCCGCCAAGCTCGCCAAACAGGCACTGGCCGAAATGGGTGGCAAGGATGTCACCGAGATCGAGACCCTCTGGCATGGGCTGGCGCCGCCCTATCTCCCGCTCTTCCGCTGGCTTACCGGTGAGGCGGAAAGGCCGGTTCTGTCGACACCCGCCGTCTTCCATTCGGTGATGCTGGCAACGCCGGTCGGCGAAGGCGACCTCGATGGGCTTGACCCCAAGGATTTTGCCGCCGAATGGAAATGGGACGGCATCCGGGTGCAGCTTGCCAATATCGGCGGCACCAAAAGGCTCTATTCGCGCAGCGGCGACGAAATCTCCGGCGCCTTTCCCGACGTGCTGGAGGCGGCCGATTTCTCCGGCATCATCGACGGCGAACTGCTGGTCGGCGGCACGGCTCGCACCAACCGCGCCACCCGGACCTTTTCCGACCTGCAACAACGGCTCAACCGCAAGACCGTCAGCCGCAAGATGCTCGACGAATACCCTGCCTTCATCCGCGCCTATGACGTGCTCTTTTCCGATGAAGTCGACGTGCGAGGGGAAAACTTCCTGGCAAGGCGGGCGCTTTTGAGCGAACTGGTGGCGAGCGCCTCGCCGCAGCATTTCGACCTGTCGCCACTCGTGCCGTTTTCCTCCTGGGAGGAGCTCGACCAGCTGCGGTCCGATCCGCCCGATCCCGTCATCGAGGGCATCATGCTGAAGCGGCTGGATTCGCCCTACACCGCCGGCCGGGCCAAGGGGCCATGGTTCAAGTGGAAGCGCGCGCCGTTCAATGTCGACGCCGTGCTGATGTATGCCCAGCGCGGCCACGGCAAGCGCTCCAGCTACTACTCCGATTTCACCTTCGGCGTCTGGACCGAGATCGACGGCAAGGAAACGCTGGTGCCGGTGGGAAAGGCCTATTTCGGCTTCACCGATGCCGAGCTCGAAATTCTCGACCGCTTCGTCAGGGACAATACCACCGAACGTTTCGGCCCGGTCCGGGCGGTCAGGGCAGAGCCGGCCTTCGGCTTCGTCGTCGAGGTCGCCTTCGAGGGCCTCAACCGCTCGACGCGGCACAAGTCCGGCGTCGCCATGCGCTTTCCCCGCATTGCCAGGCTGCGGCAGGACAAGCTCCCCCACGAGGCCGACCGGCTCGAAACCCTGCAGGCGATGATCGAGAGAAAATCGTGATCGAAAACCTGGAACCGTCGGGCCCGGCTGGCGTTTGATTAACTCAAACGCTCGCAAGGAGATGCGACATGCCGGCAAAATCCAAGGCACAGCAGAAGGCGGCCGGCGCAGCGCTTGCCGCCAAACGCGGAGACATGAAGAAATCCGAACTCAAGGGCGCCTCGCGCGAGATGGAAAAATCCATGACGGAAGGCGAACTTGAAGATCTCGCCGCAACCAAGCGCAAGAAACTGCCCGAGCGGACGACGGATAAATGAGCATAGCCGAACATAAAAGCCGAAACTAAAACAACAAATATTAACACCAGTTTGGGATCATCCCGGTTGTTCGCAATCCTTTTGACGCCGCCGGGGTGATCTTGTGCCTGCCAGACATGCCCTCCATCTCGGAAGAAAGAAACTTTCCGGGGTTCTGACGCCGAATTACCTTCCCGCGATCATCGCCACCTTCGTCGTTCTTGTGGCGGGCATCCTTGCAGACAATCAGAACCAGGTGGTCTCGGAAGCGCGCGTGCGCTCGCAGGTTGTCAGCGAACTCAACCCGATCCGCTCCAAGCTCGAAGCCGGCATCAACGGCAATATCCAGCTCGTGCGCGGTCTGATCGGCACCATCGTGACCGAACCGGCCATGAGCCAGGAGCGCTTCTCCGCCCTTTCCCGCAGCATCTTCACCGAGCGCTCGCAGCTGCGCAGCATCGCCGCAGCCCCCAACCTGGTCGTGCGCATGGCCTATCCGCTGCAGGGCAACGAGAAGGCGATCGGTCTCGACTACCGCAAGAACGACGCGCAACGCGCCGCCGTGTTCAAGGTCAGGGACACGGGCAAGATGGTGCTCGCCGGTCCGGTCGATCTGGTGCAGGGCGGCCGCGGGCTGATCGGCCGGTTTCCCGTCTCGATCGACGCCGGCGGCGGCAGCAATCGCTTCTGGGGGATCGTGTCGGCCGTCATCGACGTCGATCGTCTCTACAACGACAGCGGCCTACGCTCATCCAAGCTGGGCATCGACATCGCGATTACCGGGCGCGATGGCACCGGCAGCGGTGGTGCCGCCTTCTTCGGCGATGCCAGGATATTCGATAACGCCCCGGTGGAGATGACGGTCCTTTTGCCCGGCGGCTCGTGGCATATCGCTGCCGTGCCCAAGGGCGGCTGGCCGCAGACGACGCGCAACGCCTGGCTTATCCGCGCGCTGATTATCGCCGGCGGCCTGATGATCGTCCTGCCGATGCTGTTGACCGGCCGATTGATGAGCGAGCGGCAAAACAACATTCGCGCCCTCAGGCAGAGCAAGGCGCAATTGCAGGAGCTGTCGCATCGCCTGAAGATCGCGCTCGATACGTCGCAGATCGGCATCTGGGAACTCGATATCGAGAGCGGCAAGCTGCTTTGGGACGAGCGGATGAAGGAGCTCTACGGCAAGAGCGGCTCGCTTCGCAAAACCTATGACGATTGGAAGACCACCCTGCATCCGGACGATGTCGCCCGAGCCGAACAGGAGTTCGCGCAGGCGCTTCTTGCCGACGCCGCCTACAATTCCGAGTTTCGGGTGCAATTGCCTGACGGCACCCTTCGCCATATTCGTGCGGTCGGCTCCGTCTATAGCGGTGCCGACGGCCGCAGGAAGCTCGTCGGCGTCAACTGGGACGTCACCGCCGACATCACGACCCGCGCGACGCTGTCGGAAGCCAAGCGCCAGGCCGAGGCGCACAGCGCCGAGCTGGAAGCGGCCCGCCATCGCATGGAATTCAACGCGCTGCACGACCCGCTGACCGGCTTGCCCAACCGGCGTTTTCTCGATCAGGTGCTGGCGGACAGGAGCCACCACTTCGACGAGCAAGCAAGGCTCAGCATCTTCCATATGGACCTCGACCGCTTCAAGCAGATCAACGATACGCTCGGACATGCCGCCGGCGACGAAATCCTGCGCCATGCGGCCGCCTTGCTGCGCGCCAACGCCAAGGAAAGGGACTTCGTCGCCCGCATCGGTGGCGACGAATTCGTCATCGTCCGCCCGGAGGACAGTGCCGAGCCCGACGCGCGGCTCGCGTCCTCGATCATCGAGGCGATGAGCGTTCCGGTTCGTTACAAGGATCAGGAGTGCCGCATCGGCGTCAGCATCGGCATTGCGGCGCAGTCTGCGCCTGCCGACGACCTGGCGCAGATCCTCGTCAATGCCGATATCGCCCTCTACGAAGCCAAGCGCCGCGGCCGCAACCGGCATGAAACCTTCACGGGCGACCTTAAGACCGCCGTTTTCAAGACCAAGCAGACCGCCGACGAGATCCTTCGCGGCCTAGAGCACAAGGAATTCATCGCGCATTTCCAGCCGCAGTTCTGCCCCCGGACCCTCGAAGTCATCGGCGTCGAGGCGCTGGCGCGCTGGGATCATCCGACCAAGGGTCTGCTCGGGCCGCACACCTTCCTCAAGACCGCCGAGGACATCAACGTGGTCGCCTCCATCGACCAGCTGATCCTGGAGCAGGCGCTGTTCCAGATCTACCGCTGGCAAGCCAATGGCATCCATATCCCGAAGGTCTCGGTCAACCTGTCCTATGCCCGCCTTCACGACGAGGGGCTGATCGACCGTCTCGAGCAGTTGCAGATCCCGCCGGGTCGCCTGTCCTTCGAACTCCTGGAATCGATCTCCTTCGACGAAAGCGACGTCACGGTGCTGTCGAACATCCGGCGCATCAAGGAACTCGGCATCGACATCGAGATCGACGATTTCGGCACCGGCTATGCCTCGATCCTCAGCCTGCTGAAGTTGACGCCGCGTCGCCTGAAGATCGATCGGCAGCTCATTCTGCCAATCCTGGATTCGCCTGCGGAAAAACGCCTTGTCGAATCGATCATCGACATCGGCACCTCGCTCGGCATCGAAGTGATCGCCGAGGGCGTGGAGACGCGCCAGCATGCCCGTATTCTGCAGGAGCTCGGTTGTCACGGCCTCCAGGGCTACGCCTTTGCCCGACCGATGAGCGCCAACGATCTCGCCACCTTCATCTTCGAGCGCAGGTGGCAGGCGGCCTGACATCGCCGCGACCCACCCGCCGCAGCTCGACGCGTGGCCGGGGTGGTCGAAAATGACGCATTCTCACATTTTTCCGGTCTTCGAGGCTTGGCAGCCCCCGGTAAAATCGTCATAAAAACATACGGCTGTCACCGCTATGCGGATCATGACGGCGTCGTCTGCGACCGTTGCATCGGCGATGGTCCCCAAGGGGCTTCGGCACCCAATTTCCATGATGCCCAAGAGAAGGGAACGGTACGATCGAATACGCGGGGAAATTGCTTTCTGTCTTCATCCTAGCCCCGTTCGCGGGAAGCCTCATTGCAATCTTCTTTCCGCCCGATCAACGCGGCGCAACGGCCTGGTTCGCAGGCGCCATCGCGCTTCTCTGTTTCCTGGTTGCAGCCTGTCTCTATCCTTTCGTGACATCAGGCGGGGTCCTGCGCTACGAACTGGCCTGGATACCGGAGCTCGGTCTCAATTTCACCTTGAGGATGGACGGCTTTGCCTGGCTGTTCACGGTGCTGGTGACGGCGATCGGCGTGCTCGTCGTGCTCTACGCCCGCTATTACATGGCAGCCGAGGATCCGGTCCCGCGCTTCTTCTCCCTGTTCCTTGCCTTCATGGGGTCGATGCTCGGCGTCGTGCTTTCCGGCAATCTGATCCTGCTTGCGGTCTTCTGGGAGCTGACAAGCATCGTCTCCTTCCTGCTCATCGGCTATTGGCACCATAACGCCCACGCCCGCGACGGCGCGCGCATGGCGCTGACGATGACCGGCATGGGCGGGCTCTGCATGCTCGTCGGCCTGTTGATCATGGGCCGGATCGTCGGCAGCTATGACCTCGACGTCGTGCTCGCCTCAGGCGACATGATCCGCGAACACCCGCTCTACCTGGCGACCCTGGTCCTCATCCTTCTTGGAGCCTTGACCAAGAGCGCCCAGTTCCCCTTTCATTTCTGGCTGCCGCACGCCATGGCGGCGCCCACCCCCGTTTCGGCCTATCTGCATTCGGCGACGATGGTGAAGGCAGGCGTGTTCCTGCTGGTGCGATTCTGGCCGGTCATGGCCGGCACCGAAGCCTGGTTCTGGATCGTCGGGCTCGCCGGGCTGACGACGCTGCTGCTCGGGGCCTATTTCGCCATCTTCCAGCAGGACCTGAAGGGGTTGCTCGCCTATTCGACCATCAGCCACCTCGGGTTGATCACGGTTCTGCTCAGCCTCGGCAGTCCGCTGGCCGCCGTCGCCGCGGTCTTTCACATCGTCAATCACGCCACCTTCAAGGCATCGCTGTTCATGGCAGCCGGCATCATCGACCATGAAACCGGCACCCGCGACATGCGCAAGCTCGGCGGATTGATACGCTACATGCCCGGCACCGCCATGCTGGCCATGGTCGCAAGCGCCGCCATGGCGGGCGTACCGTTGTTGAACGGCTTCATCTCCAAGGAAATGTTCTTCGCAGAGGCGATCGAGACGCATCAGGCCAATCTGCTCGATACGATCACGCCCTATGTCGCGACGCTTGCGGGCATGTTTGCCGTCACCTATTCGCTGCGCTTCATTCACAGTGTCTTCTTCGGCAAGACACCGAGCGACATGCCGAAGACCCCGCACGAGCCGCCGCGCTGGATGCGCGCGCCGATCGAGTTCCTGGTGCTTGCCTGCCTCGTCGTCGGCATCATCCCCGCGATCACCATCGGCCCGTTCCTGCACACCGCCGTGGTGTCGGTCCTCGGTGCCAGCACGCCGCAATACAGCCTTTCGGTCTGGCACGGCTGGAACCTGCCGCTGATCATGAGCTTCGTTGCGCTTCTCGGCGGCATCGGTCTCTATTTCCTGATGCGCAACTATCTCGCGACCAGCACCGAAGGCCCGCCGGTCTTCCGCCTGCTGCACGGCCAGCGCATCTTCGAGCGCGTGCTCGTGACGCTCTCGTGGAAATGGGCGCGCTGGCTCGAACAGCGGCTCGGCACCCGCCGGCTGCAGCCGCAGATGCGCTTCCTCGTCTTCGTCGCGATCCTCGCCGGCGCCTTGCCGCTCTTGCTCAATCACTATCAACTGCCGGCACTTGTGGTGCGTGGCATCGATCCGGCCTTCGCGCTTCTCTGGGCGATCGGCATCGCCTGCGCCGTCGGGGCCGCCTATCAGGCGAAGTTCCACCGGCTGGCAGCGCTCGTGCTTCTGGGCGGCGCCGGTCTCGTCACCTGCATCACCTTCGTCTGGCTGTCGGCGCCCGACCTTGCGGTTACCCAGTTGCTCGTCGAGATCGTCACGACGGTCCTGATCCTGCTCGGCCTGCGCTGGCTGCCCAAGCGCATCGAGGATACGCAGGAATCCGAACTCCTGTCGTTGCGCGTCCGTCTGCGGCGCCTGCGCGACTTCGTGCTGGCAATCGTGGCCGGCGGCGGCGTGGCGCTGATCGCCTATACGGTGATGACCCGGCCGATGCCGGAAACGATCGCCAGCTATTTCCTCGAGCGCGCCTACAAGGAAGGCGGCGGCACCAACGTCGTCAATGTCATCCTCGTCGACTTCCGCGGCTTCGACACGCTCGGCGAAATCGCGGTGCTCGCGATCGTGGCGCTGACCGTGTTCGCGCTGCTGCTGCGCTTCCGCCCGCAGGCCGACAGCCTGGAGGCGCCGGAACAGCAGCAGGTCCAGAACGCCTTCGACGACGATCACCCCGACCGCGCGAAGGGCGACAGCGTCGCCGAATATCTGTTTGTTCCGTCGGTAATCATGCGCTGGATGTTCCCGGTCAGCGGCATGCTGGCGGCCTATTTCTTCCTGCGCGGCCATGACCTGCCGGGCGGCGGCTTTGCCGCCGGTATCGCCATGTCGATCGGCTTCATCCTGCAATACATGTCCGGCGGCACCCGCTGGGTCGAGGAACGTCTGCGCATCCATCCGCTGCGCTGGATGAGCATCGGCATCCTCGTTGCTGCGGCAACGGGCATCGGCTCATGGCTGTTCGGCTATCCGTTCCTGACGTCGCACGCGCAGTACGTCACCTTGCCGATCATCGGGAAGATCCCGCTCGCAAGCGCGATCTTCTTCGATCTCGGCGTCTTCTCGCTGGTGGTCGGAGCGACGGTCCTGATCCTGATCGCGCTCGCGCACCAGTCCATCCGCGCGCCGCGTGCCCATGCCCGCGCCCTTCGCGCCGCGAAGGAGGCGAAATAATGGAGCTCATCCTGTCCGCCGCCATCGGCGTGCTCACCGCCTCAGGCGTCTATCTCCTGCTCCGGCCGCGCACCTATCAGGTGATCATCGGCCTGTCGCTGCTCTCCTATGCCGTCAATCTCTTCATCTTCGGCATGGGCCGGCTGCGCGTGAACGCGCCTCCCATTCTCGAGCCCGGCGGCGTCGGCGATCTATCGCGCTATACCGATCCGGTGCCGCAGGCACTGGTGCTGACCGCCATCGTCATCGGCTTTGCCATGACGGCGCTCTTCCTCGTCGTGCTGCTCGCCTCGCGCGGCTTCACCGGAACCGACCATGTCGACGGAAGGGAGCAGCGCAGTGACTGATTGGCTGCACCACTTGATCATCCTGCCCATCCTCATCCCGTTGATGGTTGGCGCGGCGATGATCCCGATCGACGAACGCAACCGCATGGCCAAGGGCGTGATGGGCTTCGTCTCGACGCTTGTCCTCTTCCTGCTTTCCATGGCGCTGATGCGCGCGAGCGCATCGACCGAGGGCTTTCTCGCCGGCACCAGCGTCTACCAGCTCGGCAACTGGCCAGCACCTTTCGGCATCGTGCTGGTGCTCGACCGGCTGTCGGCGCTGATGCTGTGCCTGACGAGCGGCTTGGCGCTCGCAGCCCAGGTCTATTCGATCGCCCGCTGGCACACCGCCGGCCATCACTTCCACTCGCTGTTCCAGCTTCTGATCGCCGGCCTCAATGGCGCGTTCCTGACCGGCGACCTGTTCAATCTCTTCGTCTTCTTCGAGATCATGTTGGCGGCATCCTATGGCCTGTTGCTGCACGGTTCCGGTCCGCTGCGCGTCAAGGCCGGGCTGCACTACGTCGCCATCAACCTTGCGGCGTCGTCGCTGTTCCTGATCGGCGTCAGCCTGATCTATGGCGCGACCGGCACGCTCAACATGGCCGACCTGGCCATCAAGCTTGCGACGATCTCGCCGGAAAACCGGCAGATGGTCGAAGTCGGCGCCGGCATCCTTGGCGTCGCCTTCCTGGTCAAGGCCGGCATGTGGCCCTTGAGTTTCTGGCTGCCGACCGCCTATTCCGCGGCAACGCCGCCGGTCGCAGCCGTCTTCGCCGTGCTGACCAAGGTCGGCATCTACGTCATCCTGCGCCTGTCGCTGCTCGTCTTCGGTGCCAATGCCGGCGTTTCAGCGGGCTTCGGCCAGACGCTGCTGGTGATCGGCGGAATGCTGACGATCGCCTTCGGCGCGATCGGCGTGCTCGCCTCCCAGGCCATGGGTCGGCTTGCGGCCTATTCGGTGCTCGTCTCCTCGGGCACGTTGCTGGCGGCGATCGGCCTTGGGCATTCGAGCATGATTGCCGGCGCGCTGTTCTACCTCGTCAGCTCGACGCTGACGATCTCGGCCTTCTTCCTGCTGATCGAACTGGTTGAGCGCGGCCGCGACGCCGGTGCCGACGTTCTGGCGGTGACGATGGAGGCCTATGGTGACGCCGACGAGGATGAGGAAGTCGATGAAGCGGGTGCTGCCATCCCCGGCACCATGGCGGTGCTCGGCCTCTGCTTCTGCCTCTGCGCCCTTCTGCTCGCGGGCCTGCCGCCGCTTTCCGGTTTCGTTGCCAAGTTCGCGATCCTCAGCGGTCTCTTCGGCCTCTCCGGCGCCGAGCCGAGCCCGGCGCTTTCGGCCGCCGACTGGACCTACGTCACCCTGCTGATCCTGTCGGGCCTTTCCGCCATGATCGCGATGAACCGCGTCGGCATCCGCACCTTCTGGGCCTCGATCGAAAACACCGTGCCGCGGGTCTTCGTCATCGAGATCGCGCCGGTCGTGGTGCTGCTCGGCGCCTGCATCTTCCTGAGCCTGCAGGCGGGCCCGACGATGCGCTACATGCAGGCAACCGCGGATTCGCTGCTCAACCCATCGGGCTATACGGAGCGCGTGCTGACGGCACCGCGCATGGGAGGGCAGTAGCCGATGCGCACCTGGTTCCCCTATCCGCTTCTGTCTCTCGGCCTCCTCATCATCTGGATGCTGCTGAACCAGTCGGTCGCTCCCGGCACCATCGTCATGGGCACGATCCTCGGCGTTTCGCTCGCCTGGGTGACCCTGAAGCTGACACCGGCCCGCTCGCATCCGCGCCGCATCCTGCTGATGCTGCGCTTCGGTGCCAGCGTGTTCGTCGACGTCATCCGCTCGAATATAGCGGTCGCCCTCGTCATCCTGCGCGCCGGCCGCCGTGCGCCAAATTCCGGCTTCCTGACGGTCGATATCGACATCGAGGATGAGAACGCACTGGCGCTTCTCGCCTGCATCATGACCGCGACCCCCGGAACGGCCTGGCTCGAATATGATCGCGGCCGGAAATCGCTGCTTTTCCACGTGCTCGACATGGAGAACGAAGAGGTCTGGATCAACACGGTGAAGCGCTATGAGGCCGGTTTGAAGGAGATGTTCGCATGACGGTACTTGCCATCATCTGGTCGATCCTCGCAGCCCAGATCATGATCGGGCTTGCCATGGCGTTTGCGCTCTACCGTATGATCAAGGGACCGCGCGCCCAGGACCGCATTCTCGGCCTGGATACGCTCTATATCAACGCCATGCTGATGCTGCTGACCTTCGGCATCCGCACCGCCAACAGCATCTATTTCGAATCCGCGTTGATCGTGGCGCTGATCGGCTTCGTCTCGTCGATCGCCTTCGGCAAGTTCCTGATGCGCGGGGAGGTGATCGAATGAGCCATCTGACCGACCTTCCGACCTGGGCCGCCGTCATTGTCTGCGGGCTCGTTCTTCTCGGTGCCGCTATCGCCCTTGTCGGCTCGCTGGGCCTGCTGCGGCTGCCGGACTTTTACACCCGCCTGCATGCCCCGACGCTCGCCACCAGTGGCGGCGTCATCCTGATCTGCACGGCCTCCATGGTCTGCTTTGCCGTGCTGCAGAACCGTTGGGTGTTCCACGAAGTCCTGATCATCGTCTTCGTCATCATGACCACGCCGGTCACACTGATGCTGCTCGGCCAGGCCGCACTTTACCGTGACCGCGTCGAGGAACGCCGTGGCGTGCCGCTGAAGCAGAAGCCGCTTCCTGTCGAGACGCCGGAAGACGGCAAGGAATAAGGCTACTCGCGCCCTCTGAACCGCCGCTGATAGGCGGGATCGTAAAGCGAGCTTTCACGGAAATCCGAAGCTTCGAGCCCCGGACCGACAAAGATCAGCGCCGTGCGCTCGATAGGCTCGTCGGCAACCTTTCCGGCGATCGTGCCGAGCGTGCCACGCACGATCCGCTCATCGGGCCAAGACGCCTTGACGACGATGGCGACGGGGCATTCGGCGCCATAGAGCGGCGTCAGTTCCTCGACCACCTGATCGAGCGCATGGATGGCCAGATGGATGGCAAGTGTTGCGCCGGTGGCGCCGAAGCCGGCCAGCGTTTCGGTGTTCGGCATCGGCGAGGCGCGACCGGAAACCCGCGTCAGCACCAGGCTCTGGGCGACGGCCGGAATGGTCAATTCGCGGCCGAGTGCTGCGGCAGCTGCCGCGAAGGACGGAACGCCCGGCGTCATGGTGTAGCCGATGCCGTGTTTCTCCAGCCGACGGATCTGCTCGGCAACCGCGCTCCAAACGGATAGATCGCCGGAATGCAGGCGAGCGACGTCCTCGCCGGCTTCATGAGCGCGCAGATATTCGGCCTCGATCTCGTCCAGCGACATCGGCGCGGTATCGACGATGCGCGCGCCGGGCGGGCAATATTGCAGGAGTTCCGGCGAGACGATCGATCCGGCGTAGAGGCAGACCGGGCAACGCCCGATCAGGTCGCGACCGCGAACCGTGATCAGATCCGCAGCCCCCGGGCCAGCGCCGATGAAATGTACCGTCATGTGTTTCTCCGCACGTTCCAGGTGCCGTTCACGCAAATGCGTCAACCGCGCCAATCTTCTGTCCCTTGCAAGTCCGAATGCAGAACAGCGCTAGCTCTTCGTCCAGGACCATTGCGTGACCGGCATCGCCGGCCGCCAGCCCGTCATGCCGCCGATCGGCAGCGCGCGGGCGATATCGATGCGGATGAGCGATCCGCCGAGCTGCGCATGGCGTTGCAGCAGCACCGCTTCCATCTCTGTCGTCACGGCATTGGCGACCAGCCGGCCACCCTCGCCGAGTGCAGCGACCGCCGCATCCATGACGCCCGGCTCGCTGCCGCCGCCGCCGATGAAGATCGCGTCGGGGCGCGAAAGACCTGTGAGTGCCGCCGGCGCCTTGCCCTGAACGACCATCAGGCCGGGCACGCCGAAGGCCTCGGCATTGCGGCCGACGCGGACCGCGCGCTCGGGCGAAGCCTCGATGGCGATCGCCCGCATGGCCGGATCGGCGAGCATCCATTCGATACCGATCGAGCCGGAGCCCGCACCGATATCCCAGAGCAGCTCGCCCTTGCGCGGCGAAAGCGCCGACAGCGTCAGCGCCCGCACCTCCCGCTTGGTGATCTGCCCGTCGTGCTCGAACAGCAGATCGTCGCGCCCGGCCGAAAGTGGCAGCACCCGCCCTCCCCGGTCGGCGGCCACCTCGATGGCACAGACGTTGAGCGGGTGCACGACACCGAGCATGAAGAGCGAGGCAATCTGCGTGGTCACCCGTTCGCCGGCACCGCCCAGCGCCTCCAGAACCGTCAGCCGCGACTGACCGAACCCGCTTTCCGTCAACAGCTCGGCGAGCGCCTTCGGTCCGGTCCCGTCAGAGGTCAGCGCCAGCACCCGGTTGCCCGGCTGAAGATGCGGGCGCACCAGATCGAGCGGCCGGCCATGGAGCGAAACGAGCGTCGCCTCCTGCAGCGCCCATCCGAGCCGCGAGGCGGCAAGGCTGAAGGAGGAAGGGGCCGGAAGGGTGCGGATCTCTGCCGCAGCAACGCGGCGTGCCAGCGTGGCGCCGACGCCGAAGAAGAACGGGTCGCCCGAGGCGAGCACGACGACAGGCGTGCCACGGCGTGCAACGATCTCCTCGACCGACCGGCCGAAGGGGCTCTGCCACACGCGGCCCTCGCCCTTGATCAGCGATTGGGTCAACTCCATGTGGCGAGCGCCGCCATAGACGACAGGCGCAGCCGCAATCAGCCGCTTGGCCTCGTCGCCGAGACCGGCTACACCATCCTCGCCTATGCCGATGATGGTCAACCAGGGGGAGACGATGGCCGAATCGCTGTTCGACACCTCAGCCATGGAAAAACCTCGCATTCTCATTCTGGGCGGGACGACCGAGGCCCGCGAACTGGCATCCCGCCTTGCCGGCGACACGCGTTACAACACCGTGATCTCGCTTGCCGGCCGAACGGCCGACCCGCGCCCGCAACCGGTCGAGGCCCGGGTCGGCGGTTTTGGCGGAGCCGAGGGACTTGCGGACTTCCTCATTGCTGAAAAGGTTGCGCTGGTCGTCGACGCGACGCATCCCTTCGCCGCCCGGATTTCGCACAACGCTGCCGCCGCGGCAATGGCCGCGCACGTACGCCTTCTCGCCCTTCGACGCCCGGAGTGGCAGGCGCAAGCCGGCGACAACTGGACCGATGTCGGCAGCGTCGCCGAGGCGGTGACCGCGCTTGGCGAAATGCCGCGCCGCGTCTTTCTCGCCATCGGCCGGCAGGAAGCCTTTCATTTCGAGGCAGCCCCGCAGCACATCTACGTCATCCGCAGCGTCGATCCGGTGACGCCGCCTTTGAAACTGCCCGATGCGACGGCGATCCTTGCCACCGGCCCCTTCGCTGAAACGGACGAGATCGACCTGCTGAAGGCGCATCGTATCGACGCGATCGTCGCCAAGAACAGCGGCGGAGCCGCAACCTATGGAAAGATTGCCGCTGCCCGCAAACTCGGGATCACGGTGATCATGGTCGAGCGCCGCAAGCCCGCCGACGTACCGTCGGTCAGCGACTGCAACGCAGCACTCCAACGCATCGATCACTGGTTGTCTCCGGCGTAGAAGCGCGGCGTGTAGACCAGGTCCGGCTTTCCGTCGCGGGGGACGATGCGCGTTTCCGGAGAACCGATGATGACGCAGGTCGCCATGTCGGCGCGGTTGGCGTCGGCCACACCGAGCGGCATCACGGCGATGCGCTCGTCCGGCCGGCCTGCGGCGCGACCGAAGATCACCGGTACCGACGCCGGCAGCACGCCACGCAGGATCTCGAAGGCTTCGCCGAGTTGCCAGGGCCGCGCCTTGCTGATCGGATTATAGAGCGCGATCACCAGACCGGCTTCCGCCACGAGCTTCAACCGCTTGGTGATGACATCCCAGGGCTTCAGATTGTCGGACAGCGAGATGGCGCAGAAATCATGGCCGAGCGGCGCGCCGATGCGTGCGGCGACCGCGAGCATGGCGGTCACGCCCGGCGTCACCACCAGATCGACCGTCTTCCACTCCGCCGGCCCCTTGTCGATCGCCTCGCAGACGGCAGCCGCCATCGCAAACACGCCGGGATCGCCGCCCGAGACCATGCAGACCCTGGCGCCGGCCGCAGCGCGCGTCAGCGCCGCCTGGGCGCGGTCGAGTTCCTCGCGATTGTCGGAGGCGATTCGGAGCTGGTCGGGCCTGAGGTTCAGGCGGTCGAGGTAGGGGAAATAGCCGAAGAATTCCTGCGCCTGCGAGACGGCCTCGGCCGTCTCCGGCGTCATCTGCGCGGGACTACCGGGGCCGGTGCCGACCACATAGAGCGTGCCGCTCATGGCTTGTCCTTCCATCCGGGCCTATCGTCCCATCCGGGAACAAGCACGAGCGAAAAGTACGGTGCCTCGTCGTCAGGCTTTTCCGCAAGTGCGGTCATCGCCGCGTTCTTCATCGTGCCGCGCTCGACATAGACGGCGCGGTCGAGCCGGCCGGAGGCGGCAAGCGCCCGGCGGATCTTCGGCAGGTTGCGCCCGACCTTCATGATCACGGCGGCCTCAGTATCGGCGAGGCGTCGTGCGAGCTCGCCTTCCGCCATGGTGCCTGGCAGCACCGACAAGACGTCGTCGCCCTGCACCAGCGGCAAGCCGGCGAGCGACCAGCAGCCGGACATGGCGGTGATGCCCGGAATGACGTCGACCGGGAAGCGCCCTGCAAGCCGCACATGCAGGTGCATGTAGGAGCCGTAGAACAGCGGATCACCTTCGCTCAGAACCGCGACAGTGCGGCCGGCGCCAAGGTGTTCGGCCACCGCCTCGGCGGAGGCGTTGTAGAAATCGGTGATCTGGCTCTTGTAGGCGCCGTCGTCCTTGTCGATCTCGGTGGTGACGGGATAATAGAGCGGCAGCTCGACAAGACCAGGCTTCAACAGGCCCTCGACGACGGCGCGGCCATTGCCGCTGCGTCCCGCCTTGGCGAAATAGGCAAGCACGTCCGCCTCGCCCAGCGCCTTGACCGCCTTGACCGTCAGCAACTCCGGATCGCCGGGGCCTGTGCCGACGCCGATCAACCGGCCCAACCCCGGCCCGCTCACAGGCCCGGCCTCGCGAGCGAATTGAGGGCTGCTGCCGTCATGGCGCTACCGCCGAGGCGACCACGCACGATGGCGAAAGGCACCCCATAGGAGTTTTCGGCGAGCGCATCCTTCGATTCCGCCGCGCCGACGAAGCCGACCGGCATGCCGATGATCGCCGCCGGCTTCGGCGCGCCGTCGCGCAGCATTTCCAGGAGATAGAACAGCGCCGTCGGCGCGTTGCCGATGGCAACGACCGAGCCGGCCATGTGCTCGGCCCAGAGCTTCAGCGCCGCGGCCGAGCGCGTATTGCCGATCTCGGCGGCTAGCTCCGGCGTGCGCGGATCGCGCAGCGTGCAGATCACCTCGTTGCCGGCAGGAAGGCGCGCACGCGTGACACCGCGCGCCACCATCTCCGCATCGCAAAGAATCGGTGCGCCGTTCTTGAGCGCACCGCGGGCGGCAGCGACGAAGTCGGGAGAGAACACGAACTGCTTCGACGCCTCGACCAGGCCGCAGGCATGCACCATGCGCACCGCGAGGTCGGCCTCTTCCTCGGAAAAGGCGGAAAGGTCGGCTTCTGCCCTGATGATGGCGAAGGAACGCTCATAGATGGCGTTGCCATCCCGGATATAATCATACTCAGGCATTTCTATCCCTGTTCGAACGCAGCCGAGACGCGCGCGGCACCCAGCCGTGTAAGACAGGACCGCGCCGATTCGCCAGCGTCTTTGTTTTGCCGCAGCAGGCCGGCCAGCCGTTCCAGCGCGGATTTCATTCCATTTTCATCGGTGTAGGCATTCGCGCCGTCCTTCGCCGCCCCATTTACGACAAGCGCATATCCTGATGGCGCACCCACAAGCGTCAGCGCCGACGCCTTCGGTCGGGCGCAGCCCTTGAGACATCCGGACAGATGCAGCGTCAGCGAACCGTCGAGGAGATCCGGCACCGTTTCCACCCATAGCCGCGCCATCGCCTTTGTGTCCATCCAGGCGGATGCGCAACCGGTGCTGCCGGCGCAGGTGGCAATGTGGTTTCGCGGGTCGTCGGCTGCGATCCGCAAGCCATGCGAAAGCGCCAGGCGCTGGACGATCGCGGCCGCCTCCCCCTCAAGTCCCAGCAGGAAAAAGCCGTGCCCGGGCGAAAGCCGGATTTCGCGGGCCCCAAGCTCGCCCGCTTGTCGCAAAAAGGCGGCGAGGCTGGCGGCGTCGATCTGGGCATAGGCAAGCCCGAGGCCGAGAACGGTGCTGCCAGAGCCAAGATGATGCACGCCGACCGCCGAAACCATCGGCGCCGGAGCCGGAGCAACCCCGATATCCTCGCCGTCGGGCAAACAGAGCGCGCGCATCGCTTCGATGTCGAGATCCCGGCCGCGCGCCGCCGGCCCGATGGCGCTCAGGGCCTCGAGAATCCGGATAACGACCGGCACGACGGCCTCGGTTCGAAGCGACGAGACGGGCTTCGCCGTCGCCGCCGTACCGGCAAGGCAGAGGGTCCATCGGATATCTTCACCACACCGGAAAGCCTGCAGGCGAAGATCGGCGACAGTGTCGCCGAGGTGGAAACGGCCGCAGCCGTCGACGATGATGGTGAGCTTCGGCGCCAGCGTGAGAACCGCCCGCCGCGCCGCGATCTCCTCCCGCAAGGCAGCGGCAAGGGGCCTGGGATCGGCGATCTCTTCCGGGGCGAAGCCGGCAAGCGGCGGCGTCTCGATTGCCACGCCATCCGGCACCGCGATCTCCGCTGCGCCGATCGCCTCGGCAAGGCCGGGAACCGTCGACGCTGACAGCCCGCGAACCTGCAGGTTGCCGCGCGCGGTAATTTCCAGGATGCCGTTGCCGAAACGGTTCGCCGCTTCAGCGATGGCGCAGAATTGCGCAAGCGTCAGACTGCTATCGAGCGGCCGCAGGCGCACCAGCAAGCCATCGCCGGTCAACATCGGGGCTGCAAGCGACGGGCAGGCACCACGACGCATCGAGGCGGCAGCGTCAGTCGTCGGCGGTTTCGGCACGGCGCAAAGGGTCATCTGAAGGTTTCGGTTGCTCCTGGCATCACCCTCGCAGGAGGGCTTCGTCTTCACCTGACGCTATAACACAGTGACCGACGTTGAGAGAGATCAAAGGCGACAGGAAAAGCCGGGACGACAGCAAGGGCTCACGGCCTATTCGTCGAAGTCGGCGCCCTTGCGCAGGAGGTAGATATCCATGATCCACCCCATACGCGCCCGCGCCTCGACCCGTGTCGCCAGGATCTCGTCTTTCACGTCGGCAAGCCGACCGGAAATGACGATCTCGTCCGGCGTCCCGAGATAGGCGCCCCAATAGATCTCGGCATCGGGATCCTCGATCCGCCGGAAGGCCTGCTCGCCGTCGAGCATCACGACCGAGGTCTGGCTGCGTGCGGGAAAGCTTTCCGCAAGCCGGCGCCCCGTGGTGATCTCGACCGGCTTGCCGACGAGGTTCAAGGGAATGCGGTGACTGGCGCAGAGCGCCTGCAGGCTGGTGATCCCCGGAAGAACGTCATAGTCGAAGACGACTTTGCCGCGCGCCTTCACCCGCTCGACGATGCGGATGGTGCTGTCGTAGAGCATCGGATCGCCCCAGACGAGAAACGCGCCGGTGCCGTCTTCGCCGAGTTCGCTGCCGATCAGGCGCTCGTAGATTTCAGCGATGCGGGCGTGCCAGTCGTCGACGCTGCCGTCGTAGCTGACACCTTCGGTGCGGCGGACCGGCACGGCGAATTCGACCGTGCGGCTGCCTTCGCGCGTGACGTAGCGCGCGCAGATTTCGCGGCGCACCTCGGCAAGCTCGGTCTTTGTCTCGCCCTTGGTCGGGATGAACAGCACGTCGGCGCGGTTGAGCGCGTTGATCGCCTGGATGGTCATGTGCTCGGGATTACCGGAGCCGATGCCGATGATCAGAAGTTTTCGCACGGGCGCCCCTGCCGTTGACCAAAGTGTTGCAGCGCCGTTGCGCGCTCGAACCGGCGCGCCGGCCTACCTGCCCTTGTCTTTGGCGGATCGGCGGTCGAGAGGCAAGATCCACCCGCGACAGCATCCCGGCTGCGGGCGCCATGGCGCCGCGCGGGCAACTAGGACGCTTCGGGATTTTCGGGCAGCGTCCAGTCGATCGGCTCGAAACCCTTGGAGACCAGGAATTCATTGGCCTGGGAGAAATGCCGGCAACCGAGAAAGCCGGAATGGGCCGAGAGCGGCGAGGGGTGCGGCGCCCGCAGCACCAGATGGCGCGAGCGATCGACAAAGGCGGCCTTCTTCTGCGCGTAGGAACCCCAGAGCAGGAACACCACCGGGTGATCCGCCTCGTTGACGGCGCGAATGATCGCGTCGGTGAAGCGCTCCCAGCCGCGCCCCTGATGGGAGGCCGCCTGCCCGCGCTCGACCGTCAGCACGCTGTTGAGGAGCAACACGCCTTGCTTGGCCCAGCTTTCGAGAAAGCCGTGGCGGGCCGGCGCAATGCCGAGGTCGCTCTTCAGTTCCTTGTAGATGTTGACGAGCGATGGCGGCGTGCGAACGCCGGGCAGCACGCTGAAGCAGAGCCCGTGCGCCTGGCCGTCGCCGTGGTATGGATCCTGACCGAGGATGACGACGCGCACCTTGTCGAGCGGCGTCAGATCGAGGGCACGGAAATACTCCGATCCTCGCGGAAAGATCTGCCGTCCTTCGTTTCGCGCACTGACAAGAAACTGCTTGAGATCGCCCATATAGGGGCTCGAAAATTCCGGCTCCAGTGCCGCCTTCCAGCTCTCTTCGAGCTTGACTGCCGTTTCCATGCCGCCTCCGGTTCGTTTCATGCGCTTGGACGCCCCGGAACTTAGGCCGATCGCCCGTCGCCGCAAGCACCAATTGCGCGACGGGCCGCTTGTTTCACGGCTTTTACTAGCGCCGTCCAACAGCATTGTATTTCAACAGATACAACGCTAATCAGGAGGAGATATCGTTATATCCTGAAAAATATCACGAACTTGATGGAGGCAAGAATGATGATGCAACGCAGACAATGGCTAAAGGGACTGGTGCTGGCCCTTGGCGTCGCCTTTGCCGGCGCGACATACGCGCCCGGCGCCGCGATGGCCGAAGACAAGGTCACCGTCTTTGCCGCCGCGAGCCTGAAAAACGCGCTCGATGCCATCAACGCCGAGTGGCAGAAGGAAAGCGGCAAGGAAACGACCGTGTCCTATGCGGCAAGCTCCGCTCTTGCCAAGCAGGTGGAACAGGGCGCACCGGCCGATGTCTTCATTTCTGCCGACCTCGCCTGGATGGATTATCTGGCGGAGAAGAAGCTGATCAAGGACGACACCCGCGCCAACCTGCTCGGCAACCGCATCGTTCTGGTCTCGGGCAAGACCGACGCGCAGCCGGTCGAGATCAAGCAGGGCTTTGACCTGGCAACGCTGATCGGCGATGGCCGCCTGGCAATGGGCGCTGTCGATTCCGTGCCGGCCGGCAAATACGGCAAGGCCGCCCTTGAAAAGCTCGGCGTCTGGTCGAGCGTCGAACAGAAGGTTGCCGGCGCAGAAAGCGTGCGCGCCGCATTGCTGCTCGTTTCGCGCGGCGAAGCGCCCTACGGCATCGTCTACCAGACCGACGCTGCGGCCGATCCGGGCGTCAAGGTCGTGGGCACCTTCCCGGAAGACAGCCACCCGCCGATCATCTATCCGATCGCGATCACCGCGGAGAGCAAGAGCGCCGACGCGGCCGCCTATGTCGACTTCATCAAGTCGGACAAGGCAGCGCCGCTCTTCGAAAAGCAGGGCTTCACCATCCTGAAATAACCGCTGCCTCGCCTGTGCAGAAGCAGGCGAAGCATCTATCGTTCCCGAGCGCCGCGCACATCGCGCGGCGCTCGATATTTCGACCGGGGGTGGCACGACATTGGATTGGCTGGAGTTGAGCGACGCGGAGTGGACGGCGATCCTTTTGAGCCTGCGCGTGGCAACCGTCGCGATGGTCGCGAGCCTGCCCTTTGCGCTTGGCGTCGCCATGCTGCTCGCGCGTGGCCGCTTCTGGGGCAAGACGGCGCTGAACGGCCTCGTGCACATGCCACTGATCCTGCCGCCGGTCGTGACCGGCTTCCTGCTACTGCTGCTGTTTGGTCGGCGCGGACCGATCGGCGCCTTTCTGGCGGAGAATTTCGGCCTGGTGTTTTCCTTCCGCTGGACCGGTGCCGCCCTTGCCTGCGCAGTCATGGCCTTTCCTCTGATGGTGCGCAGCATCCGGCTGTCGATCGAGGCGGTCGATCGCAAGCTTGAGGACGCGGCCACAACGCTCGGCGCCGGCCCCCTCTGGGTGTTCTTCACCGTCACCCTGCCGCTGATCCTGCCGGGCATCATCGCCGGCATGGTTCTCGCCTTTGCCAAGGCGATGGGCGAATTCGGCGCGACGATCACCTTCGTCTCCAACATTCCCGGTGAAACGCAAACACTGTCGGCCGCGATCTACACCTTTACCCAGGTGCCGGGCGGCGACGCCGGCGCCATGCGCCTGACTATCATCTCGGTCATCATCTCCATGGCGGCATTGATGCTCTCGGAACTGCTGGCAAACGCTGCCGCCAAGCGGACGATTGCCGCATGAGCCTTGTCGTCGAAGCACGCCATCGGCTCGGCGATTTTACCGTCGACGCCGCCTTCACGTCGAATGGCGGCGTCACCGCGCTGTTCGGCCGCTCGGGCTCGGGCAAGACCTCGCTGATCAACATCATCGCCGGCCTCCTGAAGCCCGAGAGCGGCCGCGTGGTCCTCGACGGCGACATCATCGCCGACAGCGAGCGGCGGATCTTCACATCCGTGCATCGCCGCCGCTTCGGTTACGTCTTCCAGGAAGCCCGCCTGTTTCCGCACTTAAGCGTTGCCAGCAACCTTGCCTATGGCCGCTGGTTCGCCGGCAAATCGGGCAAGGCAGCCGACACGGGACGCGTCGTCGAGATGCTCGGTATCGGCCATTTGCTGGAGCGCAATCCGTCGGCGCTATCGGGCGGCGAACGGCAGCGCGTCGCCATCGGCCGCGCTCTGCTGGCCGCCCCGCGACTGCTGTTGATGGACGAACCGCTTGCCGCCCTCGACGAGGCACGCAAGGCCGAGATCCTGCCCTATCTCGAACGCCTGCGCGACGATGCCGGCATTCCGATCGTCTATGTCAGCCATTCCGTCAGCGAAGTCGCGCGTCTCGCCCAGCGCGTCGTGGTGCTGGAGGATGGCCGGGTGAAGGCATCGGGCGCTGCCGCCGACGTGCTGAGCGCGCCGGCAGCGACAGTTGCCACCGGTCGGCGCGAAGCGGGCGTGCTGCTCGAAGGCGTGGTCGAGATGCACGACAGCACCCATGACCTGACGACGGTGCGCGTCGGCGACTGTCTCCTGCGGGTGCCGAAGATCGACGTCGCAGACGGCCATGGCTTGCGGCTGCATATTGCCGCGCGCGACGTCATGCTGGCGACGGTTCGCCCTGAAGGCATCAGCGCCCTCAACGTGCTGGCAGGACGGATCATCGATCTGACGGATGGCGAAAACGGCAGCCTCGACATCCGGGTCGATTGCGGCGGCGCGACGATCGCCTCGCGCATCACCACCTTTTCGCGCGATGCGCTTCAGCTCGCACCCGGCAAGCCCGTGCACGTCATCATCAAGTCCGTGGCGATCGATCGCTGATCGGCGCCTGGTCGGGAGCGCGCGCGTCGTCCAGCCAGGCGAGATCCTCGGCAATCGCCGCCCTCGCCTTCGCCTCCATCTCGCGATAGCGGCGGATCAGCGTCTCGCCGAACGGCGTCAGCGCCGCGCCGCCGCCCTGTTTGCCGCCGCGCTGGCTTTCGACCGACGGCTCCTTGAACATACGGTTCAAGGCATCGACCAGCAGCCAGGCCCGGCGGTAGGACATGTCCATCGCTCGGCCAGCGGCCGAGATCGATCCCGTCTCGCGGATGTGCTCCAGAAGCATGATCTTGCCGCGCCCCAGCCGGTCCTGGGGCGGAAAATCGATACGCAGGATGGGACGGAGGTCGTCGGGACGGTCGTTCATGCGCGAACCATAGAAGCTTGCGCGCCAAATCGAAAGACTGACGGCTGCGGGCCGAACCGATTTCCCCTTGCCCGTTGCCGGCGGGCGTCGGGCTGATCAGAAAGCAAGAATCCGGGCCTTGATCTCAAGGAGACGACATGCACCGATGGCGTGTTCGCAAACCTCGCCTGAAAGCCCTGTCCCCATGCCCGGCCCCACCCTCGATATTGTCGAAACCGATCAGAACCTGCCCACGAAAGCCGATGTCGTCATCGTCGGCGGCGGCATCATCGGCGTCAGCACCGCTCTGTTTCTCGCAGAACGCGGCATCGACGTGGTCGTCTGCGAAAAGGGCGTGCCGGGAGGCGAACAATCGAGCCGCAACTGGGGCTGGGTGCGTGTCATGGGCCGTGACGAGCGGGAAATACCGCTGGCGATCGAGGCGCTGAAACTCTGGGATACGCTCGATGCCCGCATCGGCGGCGAGACCGGCTTCCACCGCAGCGGCATCCTCTATATTTCCGAGAACGAGACCGATATCGCCAACCGCGATGCCTGGCTGGCGATGGCGCGGCCCTATGGTGTCGACAGCCGTCAAATCGGAGCGGAAGAAACGGAAGCCCTGATGCCGGGCGCAGGCATCCGCTACAAGGGTGCGCTCTACACGCCGAGCGACGGCCGGGCCGAACCGCAAAAGGCAGTCCCCGCGATCGTTGCCGGAGCACGGCGGGCGGGCGCCCGTATTCTTTCGGGCTGCGCGGTGCGCGGCATCGAGAAAAAGGGCGGGCGCATCAGCGCCGTCGTCACCGAAAAGGGCCGGATCGAAACCGCAAGCGTGGTCGTCGCCGGTGGCGCCTGGTCCCGGCTCTTCCTCAAGGGGCTTGGCATCCGTCTGCCGCAACTGAAGGTGCGCAACACCGTGCTCAGAACCAGTGCGGTTTCGGGTGGTCCGGAGGGTGCCGGTGCAACGGGCACCTATGCCTACCGCAAGCGGCTCGACGGCGGCTATACCATTGCCGACGGTGGCGCGAACCTGCATCCCCTGGTGCCCGACAGCTTCGCCTTCTTCCGGGATTTCCAGCCGGCGCGAAAGGCCGAGGGCGAAGCCGTCCAGGTCGGCCTCAGTGCCCAGAGCTGGCGCGAATTGTTCGAGATCGGCGCTGTTGCGCTCGACCGTCCGGGCGCATTCGAGCGCCACCGGGTGCTGGATCCGCAGTCGGACCAGCACTCGGCGCTGCGGGCTCTCGATGAAGCGAGGAAAGCCTTACCCTCCCTTCGCGGCGCGCGGGTGCAGCAGGTCTGGGCGGGTCTGATCGACGTGACGCCCGATGCCGTGCCGGTGATTTCTGCGGTCGAAAGCGTGCCCGGACTGATCGTCGCGACCGGTTTTTCCGGCCATGGCTTCGGCATCGGCCCTGGCGCCGGGCATCTCGTCGCCGACCTCGTGACCGGCGAGAACCCGATCGTCGATCCCAGGCCCTTTCGCCTGTCGCGTTTCACAGACGGCACGCCGATCACCATCGCCCCGCCGGTCTGACCGGTCGAGCGGCAGGCCGTCACGCAAGAAAATTACGCGGCAGGCCAAGCGGGAATCGCACCGACAGCAGCTGCCGCCGTCGCCACCGCAGGATTCTGTCTTTCTTCCGCTGCAAGCATCGCGAGCGGCCAAAGGGCCTTCATAAGCCCCTGAACTCGTGTCAGTCTGTGCATATTCCCGTCGGGAGAACGGGGGTGAGGAGGAGGCGTGACAAACCGGGGCGGAGGAGCCTCAAGGTGGTCCCGCCCGCTTTTGCCATTTGGCGACAACCCGTTTTCCCCATGCTGATTGGTGCGCATCGCGCACGCCGGTGGGAGGCCGGAAACCGCATGAGCGACCCCGATCGACTGAGCCTGCATGTCCCCGAACCGGCTGTCCGCCCGGGCGGCCAGCCGGACTTCTCCAACGTCAAGATCCCGAAGGCCGGCTCCGTGCCGCGTCCCGAAATCGACGTCGCGCCCGAAGATATCCGCGACCTTGCCTACTCGATCATCCGCGTGCTCAACCGCGATGGTGAAGCCGTCGGCCCCTGGGCCGGACTTCTGTCCGATGACGAACTGCTGGCCGGCCTCAAGCACATGATGACGCTGCGCGCCTTCGACGCGCGCATGGTGATGGCGCAGCGCCAGGGCAAGACCTCGTTCTACATGCAGCATCTGGGCGAGGAGGCCGTCAGCTGCGCCTTCCGCAAGGCGCTGGTGAAGGGCGACATGAACTTCCCGACCTACCGCCAGGCCGGGCTTCTGATCGCCGACGAATATCCGATGGTCGAGATGATGAACCAGATCTTCTCGAACGAAAGCGATCCGCTGCGCGGCCGGCAGCTGCCCATCATGTATTCCTCCAAGGAGCATGGCTTCTTCACCATCTCCGGCAACCTCGCCACGCAATATGTTCAGGCGGTCGGCTGGGCGATGGCATCTGCCATCAAGAACGACACCAAGATCGCCGCCGCCTGGATCGGCGACGGCTCGACGGCGGAATCGGACTTTCATTCGGCCCTCGTCTTCGCCTCCACCTACAAGGCGCCGGTCATTCTCAACATCGTCAACAACCAGTGGGCGATCTCGACCTTCCAGGGCATCGCCCGCGGCGGCTCCGGCACCTTTGCCGCCCGCGGCCTCGGCTTCGGCATTCCCGCCTTGCGGGTCGACGGCAACGATTATCTCGCCGTCTACGCCGTTGCCAAATGGGCGGCGGAACGCGCCCGGCGCAATCTCGGCCCGACGGTGATCGAATACGTCACCTACCGCGTCGGCGCGCACTCCACCTCCGACGATCCGAGCGCCTATCGGCCGAAGACGGAATCGGAGGCCTGGCCACTCGGCGATCCCGTCCTGAGATTGAAGAAACACCTGATCCTGCGCGGCGCCTGGTCGGAAGAGCGCCACACCCAGGCGGAGGCCGAGATCGTCGATGCGGTGATCCAGGCACAGAAACAGGCCGAAGGCCACGGCACCTTGCACGCCGGCGGTAAGCCCTCGGTGCGCGACATCTTCGAGGGCGTCTATGCCGAAATGCCGCCGCATATTCGCCGCCAGCGGCAGAAGGCAGGATACTGATATGGCCAGAATGACAATGATCGAGGCCGTGCGCAGCGCCATGGACGTCTCCATGGGGCGCGACGACGATGTCGTCGTCTTCGGCGAGGATGTCGGCTATTTCGGTGGCGTTTTCCGCTGCACGCAAGGGCTCCAGGCGAAGTACGGCAAGACCCGCTGTTTCGACGCGCCGATCAGCGAAAGCGGCATCGTCGGCACGGCGATCGGCATGGCCGCCTACGGGCTGAAGCCTTGCGTCGAGATCCAGTTTGCCGACTACATGTACCCGGCCTACGACCAGATCACCCAGGAAGCCGCCCGCATCCGCTATCGCTCCAACGGCGACTTCACCTGCCCGATCGTGCTGCGCATGCCGACCGGCGGCGGCATCTTCGGTGGCCAGACCCACAGCCAGAGCCCGGAAGCGCTGTTCACCCATGTCTGCGGCCTCAAGGTCGTCGTGCCGTCCAATCCCTATGACGCCAAGGGCCTGCTGATCGCCTCGATCGAAGACCCGGATCCGGTGATGTTCCTGGAGCCCAAGCGGCTCTACAACGGCCCCTTCGACGGCCATCACGACCGGCCCGTCATCCCCTGGTCGAAACACGATCTCGGCGAAGTGCCGGAGGGCCACTACACCATCCCGATCGGCAAGGCGGAAGTGCGCCGCAAGGGCTCGGCCGTCACGGTCGTTGCCTATGGTACCATGGTACATGTGGCGCTGGCTGCTGCCGAAGAGACCGGCATCGACGCCGAGGTGATCGACCTTCGCAGCCTGCTGCCGCTCGATCTCGACGCCATCGTGCAATCGGTCGAAAAAACCGGGCGCTGCGTCGTCGTGCATGAGGCGACGCTGACCTCGGGCTTCGGCGGCGAAATCGCCTCCCTCGTCCAGGAGCATTGCTTCTACCATCTCGAGGCGCCCGTCGTGCGCGTCGCCGGCTGGGACACACCTTACCCGCATGCCCAGGAGTGGGACTATTTCCCCGGCCCCGCGCGCGTCGGACGCGCGCTCGTCGAAGTGATGGAGGCCTGAGCATGGGCGAATTCGTAATCAAGATGCCGGATGTCGGCGAAGGCGTGGCCGAGGCCGAGCTGGTCGAATGGCATATTAAGCCCGGCGATCCCGTGCGCGAGGACATGATCCTCGCCGCCGTGATGACAGACAAGGCAACGGTGGAAATCCCCTCGCCGGTCAACGGCACGGTGCTCTGGCTCGGCGCCGAGATCGGCGACACCGTCGCGGTCAAGGCGCCGCTGGTGCGCATCGAAATCGCCGGCGAAGGCGAAGCAACGGCTGCGCTGGACGAAAAGCCAGTCGCCAAGAAAGAAGAGAAACCGGCAGGGAAAGCCGAGACCGTAGCGCCGGTCGCAAAACCGGCGCAGCCTGCAAAAGTGGAGTTGAAGACGCCGGCGCCCGCCGCCAATGGCGTGCACGTCTCCCCTGAACGTCTGGAAAAGGCACTGGCCTCGCCGGCCGTGCGGCAACGCGCCCGAGACAGCGGCGTCGACCTGCGCCAGGTCACCGGCAGCGGCCCCGCCGGCCGTATCAGCCACGACGATCTCGACCAGTTTCTTGCCCGCGGCGCGCAACCGGCCGCAGCGCCGGCGGGACTTGCGCGCAAGACCGCCGTCGACGAGATCAAGGTGACCGGCCTTCGCCGCCGCATCGCCGAGAAGATGACGCTGTCGACCTCGCGCATCCCCCACATCACCTATGTGGAGGAGGTCGACATGACGGCGCTCGAAGACCTGCGCACCATGATGAACCGTGATCGCAAGCCCGATCAGCCGAAGCTGACGATCCTGCCCTATCTGATGCGCGCACTGGTGAGAGCTATTGCCGATCTGCCGGGTGTCAATTCCACCTTCGACGACGGCGCCGGCATCATCAGCCGACACCATGCCGTGCACATCGGCATCGCCACGCAGACGCCGGCGGGCCTGACCGTGCCGGTGGTGCGCCATGCCGAAGCGCGCGGCATCTGGGATTGCGCCGTCGAGCTCAACCGGCTGGCGGAAGCCGCCCGCACCGGCACTGCGACGCGCGACGAGCTCACCGGCTCGACCATCACCATCTCCTCGCT
Organism: Hyphomicrobiales bacterium; assembly: GCA_900469625.1. Lineage (GTDB taxonomy): Bacteria > Pseudomonadota > Alphaproteobacteria > Rhizobiales > Rhizobiaceae > Ensifer. The sequence continues at coordinate 39,238 of UBXV01000026.1, read as the reverse complement.
CGGCGCGCTCGGCGGCATCGTCTCGACCCCCGTCATCAACCATCCGGAGGTGGCGATCGTCGGTGTCAACAAGCTGGCAATCCGCCCGGTCTGGGACGGCACGCAGTTCGTGCCGCGCAAGATCATGAACCTGTCGTCGAGCTTCGATCATCGTGTCATCGACGGCTGGGATGCGGCCACCTTCGTGCAGCGGCTGAAGACGCTGCTCGAAACGCCTGCGCTCATTTTCGTGGAGGCTTGAGGCGAACATGAAGGAAATCTCCTGCAAGCTGCTCGTCATCGGCGCTGGCCCCGGCGGCTATATCTGCGCCATCCGCGCCGGCCAGCTCGGCGTCGACACCGTCATCGTCGAGAAGGCGAAAGCCGGTGGCACCTGTCTCAATGTCGGCTGCATTCCTTCGAAGGCGCTGATCCACGCCGCCGACGAATTTCATAAGCTGCGCTCGGCTGCGTCGGGCCGCAGCCCGCTCGGCCTGTCGCTCGCCAACCCGACGATCGATCTCGTCCGCACCGTCGCCTGGAAGGATGGCATCGTCGGACGCCTGAACGGCGGCGTCACCGGCCTTTTGAAGAAAGCCGGCGTCAAGGCCGTCATCGGCGTTGCCCGTTTCGTCGACGGCAAGACGGTCGACGTCGAGACCGAAACCGGCCTGCAGCGCATCCGCGCCGAAGCGATCGTGATCGCCACCGGCTCCGCCCCGATCGAGCTTTCGGACATGCCCTTCGGTGGATCGATCATTTCGTCGACCGAGGCGCTGTCGCTCAAAAGCGTGCCGGCGAGCGTCGCCGTCATCGGCGGCGGCTACATCGGGCTCGAGCTCGGCACCGCCTTTGCAAAGCTCGGCGCCCATGTGACGGTGCTCGAGGCGCAGGCGCGCATCCTGCCGCAATATGACGCCGACCTGTCGAAGCCGATCGCCAGGCGCCTTGGTGAACTCGGCATCGAGGTGTTTACCCAGACCGTCGCCAAGGGGCTTTCCGCCAACGGAAAGAGCCTGCTTGCAGAACACAACGGCCGCCCCATCGAGGTGCCGGCCGAAAAGGTGCTGGTCACGGTCGGTCGCCGACCGGTGACCGACGGTTTCGGGCTCGAGGAGATCGATCTCGATCGTGCCGGAAAATTCATCCGCATCGACGACCAATGCCGCACCTCGATGCGCGGCATCTACGCGATCGGCGACGTCACCGGCGAGCCGATGCTGGCGCACCGTGCCATGGCGCAGGGCGAAATGGTCGCCGAAATCGTCGCCGGCAACAAGCGCGCCTGGGACAAGCGCTGCATTCCCGCCGTCTGCTTCACCGATCCCGAGATCGTCACCGCTGGCCTTTCGCCGGACGAGGCCCGCGCGACAGGCATCGAGATCAAGATCGGCCAGTTTCCCTTCCAGGCGAACGGCCGCGCCATGACGACGCTGTCGGAAGACGGTTTCGTGCGCGTCGTCGCGCGCGCCGACAACCATCTCGTTCTTGGCATCCAGGCCGTCGGCCACGGGGTGTCCGAGCTTTCGGCAAGCTTCGGTCTTGCGATCGAGATGGGTGCGCGGCTCGAAGACATCGCCGGCACGATCCACGCCCATCCGACCCAGTCGGAAGCATTCCAGGAAGCCGCACTCAAGGCGCTGGGGCACGCGCTGCATATCTGACGTCGCTGGCAGGCCCGAGCGCAACACGCCTCATCCGGCCTGCCGGCCACCTTCTCCCCGCATGCGGGGAGAAGGACATGCGGAGATCGCCCCGCGCCAACATTGCCTTTTACCGAATGGGAGAAAGAAATGAGCAGACCTGACCCGATCGTCATCGTTTCGGCGGCCCGCACCCCGATGGGCGCATTTCAAGGCGGCCTCAAGGATCTCGCCGCGCCGGAAATCGGCGCCATAGCGCTCAGGGCCGCGCTCGGCCGTGCTGGCCTCGATACGGTCGACGAGGTGCTGATGGGCAATGTGCTTCCGGCCGGCGTGGGCCAGAACCCGGCGCGCCAGGCAGCCCTTGGCGCGGGCCTCGGCAAGGAGACGCCATCGACGACCATCTCCAAGGTCTGCGGCTCCGGCATGAAGGCGCTGATGCTCGGCCACGATGCCCTACTTTCCGGCAGCGCCACGGTGTTGGCCGTCGGCGGCATGGAGTCGATGACCAATGCCCCCTATCTTCTGCCGAAGGCGCGCGGCGGTTTCCGGCTCGGGCACGGCGAGGTCAAGGACCATATGTTCCTCGACGGTCTCGAAGACGCCTATTCCGGCCGACTGATGGGCACCTATGCCGAGGACACCGCCGAACACTACCAGTTCTCGCGCACCGATCAGGATGATTTCGCGCTGCGCTCGCTGGAACGCGCAACCCGCGCAGCTGAGGATGGCTCCTTTGCCGACGAACTGGTGGCGGTCAGCGGCGCCGGCAAGCGGCAGAGCGCCAATCTCGATCGCGACGAGCAGCCGACCAAATCCGATCCGGCAAAGATCCCGAAGCTGAAAGCCGCCTTCCGCGACGGCGGCAGCGTGACGGCCGCCAACTCCTCGTCGATATCGGACGGGGCGGCGGCGCTGATCCTGATGCGGGCAAGCGAGGCGGAAAAGCGCGGGCTGACGCCGCTTGCCATCGTTGCCGGCCATGCCGGCCATGCCCAGGAACCGGCCTGGTTTACCACCGCGCCGATCGGCGCGATCGACAAGCTGATGGCGAAGCTTGCCTGGGAGAAGGGCAGCGTCGGGCTCTACGAGATCAACGAGGCCTTTGCCGTGGTGGCGATGGCAGCGATCCGCGACCTCGGCCTGTCCGACGATATCGTCAACATCAACGGCGGCGCCTGCGCACTCGGCCACCCGATCGGCGCATCCGGCGCCCGCATCGTCGTGACGCTGCTGCACGCCATGCGCGCCAAGGGCATCAAGCGCGGCATTGCCTCGCTCTGCATTGGCGGCGGTGAGGCGACGGCAGTCGGGCTGGAGCTGTTGCAGTAACGAAAGGGTGGGATCCACCCTCGTCCCGCGCCAACATGTGAAAAGCGCCGCCGGTTCGACCGACGGCGCTTTTCAATTTCGCGAGTGGCTGTTGCCGCGCCCCTTAGCCCATGCGCTCGGACGCGTAGGAGCCAGGGCTCGCCGGGAAGACGACGACGCGGTTGCCGTTGATGAAGCAGCGGTGGTGGATATGGGCGTGGACGGCGCGCGCGAGCACCTGGCTTTCCACGTCGCGGCCGATCGACACGTAGTCCTCGGCGCTCTGGGCGTGGGTGATGCGGGCGATGTCCTGCTCGATGATCGGACCCTCGTCGAGATCCTCGGTGACGTAGTGCGCCGTCGCGCCGATCAGCTTCACGCCGCGCTCATAGGCCTGCTTGTAGGGGTTGGCGCCCTTGAACGACGGCAGGAAGGAGTGGTGGATGTTGATGATCCGGCCCGACATTTTCTTGCAGAGCTGGTCGGACAGAACCTGCATGTAGCGCGCGAGTACGACCAGATCGGCATCCGTCTGCTCGACGATCTCCAGCATGCGGGCTTCCGCCTGCGGCTTGTTGTCCTTGGTGACCTTGATGTGATGGAAGGGGATGTCGTGGTTGACGACCACCTTCTGGTAATCGAAGTGGTTGGAGATGACGGCGACGATGTCGATCGGCAGCGCGCCGATCTTCCAGCGATAGAGCAGGTCGTTGAGGCAATGGCCGAAACGCGACACCATCAGCACCACCTTCATGCGCTCTTCGCTGTCGCGGATCTCGCAGGTCATGTCGAAGCGCTTGATGACAGGGGTAAAACCTTCCCGAAGCTCTTCCAGCTTCGCACCCTCCTGGCTGATGAAGGTCAGCCGCATGAAGAACAGACCGGTCTGCAGATCGTCGAACTGCGAACTGTCGGTGATGTAACAGCCTTTTTCCGCGAGATAACCGGTGATGGCGGCAACGATGCCGCGGGTGGACTTGCAGGTGACGGTCAGCACATAGCTTTTCATCGGTATCTGTCTCTCGCTCCAGAGGTTTTTCCGGCCCCCCTTATACGGCCAGTCACGGCGAAAACTAGCGCGGCCTTCGGCCGGCTGTCGATCCATTCGCGACATCGGCTGGACGGAACCGGCCAGCCGATCGCGCGAGCGCGTTGCAACGGGGGGCTTTGAACTCTAGCGGGGAGTGCGGTCGGGATGGGCGCGGGCGAAAGCCTCGACCTCGGCGCAGCGCTGATCGATGGCGACGAGCTTCGGGCAGGCGGAAAGATCGACCTCCCAACGGCGGGCATTATAGACCTGCGGCACCAGGCAGAAATCGGCCATGCCCGGCGTATCGCCGTGACAGAACCTGCCCGTCGACGGGTGGTCGAGCAGGCGCTCGAAGGCGATCAAGCCCTCGCCGATGAATTTGCGCATCCAGTCGCGGCGCGCAGCCTCGCCATCGGCCGCATTGGTCATCACGTAGGACACGACGCCGAGATTGCAGACGGGATGAATGTCCATGGCGATCGCGTAGGCAAGCGCGCGCACGCGCTGGCGTCCGGCGGCATCGTCAGGAAGGAAGCCGGTCTTCCCACGCGTTTCCGCCAGATATTCGATGATGGCGAGCGATTGCGTGAAACGCTCGCCATCGATGTCGAGCACGGGCAAGAGCCCCTGCGGATTGCGGTCGAGGTGCTCGGCCTGGCGGTGGGCCTTGGCCAGCAGGTCCACCGGCACGGAGCGGTAAGGCTCGCCAAGACTGTTGAGCGCGATGCGGACGCGGTAGCTGGCTGAAGACCGCCAATAGTCGAAAAGTACGGTCTCGCTCACGTCCTGCTCCCTCATGCCGCTTGCGCCTTTGGCTTTAAGCCTTTTCGTAAGGCCCGACCGACTGCTCGATCGCCCCGAAGATCGAATGGCCGGCCTTGTCCTTCATCTCGATGCGCACGGCGTCGCCGAAGCGCAGGAAATGCGTCTTCGGCGCGCCGCCGACGATCGTCTCGATCATGCGCAGCTCGGCGATGCAGGAGTAGCCGGCGCCGCCTTCGGAGACCGGCTTGCCGGGGCCGCCGTTCAGCTTGTTGGAGACCGTGCCCGAGCCGATGATCGTGCCCGCGGCAAGCGGCCTGGTCTTTGCTGCGTGCGCAATCAGCTGGCCGAAATCGAAGGTCATGTCGACGCCGGCGTTTGCCCGGCCGAACGGCTTGCCGTTTAGGTCGACGTGAAGCGGCAGGTGCAGCTTGCCGCCGTCCCAGGCCTCGCCCAGTTCGTCCGGCGTCACCGCAACGGGCGAGAAGGCCGACGATGGCTTCGATTGGTAGAAGCCGAAGCCCTTGGCGAGCTCGGCCGGGATCAGGCCGCGCAGCGACACGTCGTTGACGAGCATCACCAGCCGGATTGCGGCGCGTGCCTCCTCCAGCGTCGCGCCCATCGCGACATCGTCGACGACGACGGCGATTTCGCCCTCCATGTCCACGCCCCAGCTTTCGTCCGCCATCAGGATCGGGTCGCGCGGCGCGATGAAGCTGTCGGAGCCGCCCTGATAGATCAGCGGGTCGGTCCAGAAGCTCGCCGGCATCTCGGCGTTGCGGGCTTTTCGTACCAGCTCGACGTGATTGACGTAGGCCGAACCATCGGCCCATTGGTAAGCGCGCGGCAGCGGCGAAAGCGCGTCGTGCTCATGGAAGCGGATCGTCGGCTGTGCGCCGGTCTCGATGCCTTCGGCCACGCGCTCGAGCCGCGGGCCGGTGTGGGCCCAGTCGTCGAGTGCGGCCTGCAGCGTGCGGGCGATATGCCCGACTTCCGAGCAGCGGGTGAGATCGCGGGAGACAACCGCGAGTTTTCCATCACGCGAGCCATCCTTGAGTGTCGCCAGTTTCATGCAATCCTCCCTCTACGCAGACGAATCGTCCGCGATTTCCACAACAAGGCCGTCGGACGCGATCGTCAAGGCACCAGCCCAGCTTTTGCGCGTGGCCGCCACCCAATCCGCCGCGCCGATCGCGGGGTCGTCGGCCGGAATAAGATGATTGAGCACCAGTCGCCCGACGCCGGCGGCCGTCGCAATCCTGCCCGCATCCCCGGCAAAACTGTGGCTTGCCAGCAGGTGCTCCTTCAGTCGCGCACCATTGCCGGTGCGCGCCACCAGCCGGTCGACGCCTTCGGCGAGCATCGCCTCGTGCACGAGAATGTCGGCACCGCGCGCGAAATCGGCAAGCGGCGGGAAATAGGCCGTATCTGCGGAAAACACGACACTTACCCCCGCATGATCGAAACGCAGCGCAAAACACTCGGTAACCGGGGGATGATCCACCCGCAAGGCGGATACCGTCAGGCCACCTTCGCGCAGAACCTCGCCTTGCTGAAACTCGACGATGTCGACGAGCTGGCGCAGATCGGGCCGGCCCTCGTCGACGATGCGGATATCGATGTCGAACCGCATCGCCTGCAGGAAGCCGTGCCAGTAATCGCGCGTGCCCGGCGGCCCGAAAACGGTAACCGTGGTGGCAAGGCCTGCGGTCCAGGCCGTATGGATCAGTGGCCCGAGTTCGAGCACATGATCGGAATGCAGATGGGTGATGAAGACGAGATCCAGCGCCTTCAGGCTGACGCCCGCGTCGGTCAGGCCGCGGGTCACACCGAGGCCGCAGTCGACGACGATGGTGCGGTCGCCGATTTCAAGCAGCGAAGAGGTTGGCGAAGGGCCGCCCGGACGGATCGCCGGGCCACCCTTACTGCCGAGCAGAACCAGCCGTGCCCTCAAGACCAATCGCCTTCCGGCGTGCCGTTGAAGCGCTTTTTCAGATCGGTCCAGCAGTCGATATAATTGTCCTGCAACGTCTCCAGTTCGGCGGCGAAGCGGGTCAGCTGCTGCGGGAAGCGGGTCTCGAACATGAAGGCCATCGTATGGTCGAGCTTCACCGGTTTCAACTCACTATTTGTCGCCTTTTCGAAGCCGGTTGCATCGGGTCCATGCGCCAGCATCATGTTGTGAAGGCTCATGCCGCCGGGCACGAACCCCTCCTCCTTGGCGTCATAGCGGCCATAGATCAGCCCCATGAATTCGCTCATGATGTTGCGGTGATACCAGGGTGGCCGGAAGCTGTGTTCGGCCACCAGCCAGCGCGGCGGGAAGATGACGAAGTCGACATTCGCCGTGCCCTCCTCGCCTGATGGTGCAGTCAGCACCGTGAAGATCGACGGGTCGGGATGGTCGAACAGGATCGCGCCGACGGGCGAAAAGGTCCTCAGATCGTATTTGTAGGGCGCGTAATTGCCGTGCCAGGCAATGACGTCGAGCGGCGAGTGGCCGATGTCGGTGACGTGGAAGGCGCCGCACCACTTCACGTGCACGCGGCAAGGCGTTTCCTTTTCCTCGTAGGCGGCAACCGGCGTCTTGAAGTCGCGCGGGTTGGCCAGGCAATTGGCGCCGATCGGGCCCCGGTCCGGCAGCGTGAACTTGGCGCCGTAGTTTTCGCAGATATAGCCGCGCCAGACCTTTTCCTCGCCGAGACGCGTCACCTTGAACATCGTGCCGCGCGGCACAAGGCAGATCTCCGAGGGCTCGACGTCCATCCTGCCGAGTTCGGTGAACACCTGGATGGCGCCCATTTCCGGCACGATCAGAAGCTCGCCGTCGGCGTTGAAGAAGTAGTCGTCGACCATGTCGGCGTTGAAGGCATAGGCATGCGCCGCCATGCCGCCTTGCGTCAGCGCGTCGCCGGCCGTCGTCATCGTGCGGATGCCGTCGAGGAAATTGAGCTTTTCCGAAGGCTCCGGCAACGGTCCCCAGCGCAATTGCCCAAGTGCCAGCGAATGATCGGCCACGTGCGGCGCGGTCTTCCAGTGCGGATAGTCGATCTTCCGGAAGCGCCCGGTATGGCGCACGCTCGGGCGAATGCGGTAGAGCCATGAGCGCTCGTTGGTGCCGCGCGGCGCTGTAAACGGCGAGCCGGACAGCTGTTCGGCATAAAGGCCGTAGGCGCATTTCTGCGGACTGTTCTGGCCCTGTGGCAGGGCCCCAGGCAAGCTTTCGGTCTCGAAATCGTTGCCGAAACCCGGCATGTAATCAAGCGTCTGGTGGGCGGATGCCCCGGTGCCTGCCTGCTTCTGCGCCTTGTCCAACATGGCCTGAACCTCCTCCTCAGGTGCCTGCCCACCGCCGATCACGACCGATCCCGGATGGCCAAGGCACGTCCAATATGTCTCGGCACTGCCACGGCTCTCCATGGACGGTGGCGCGCTGCCGGCCTATTAGTTGCAATCGTAACTATCGATTTTGTAACTATCAAGGATGCCACACATGGCCGCCGATGGCTTCGAGCTCAATGCGTTCCTGCCCTACAGACTGAACCGCGCAGCCGAGTTTGTCGCGGTGCGCTTCGCCGCCGAGTACAAGGCGCGCTATCAGTTGACGCGCCCGGAGTGGCGCACGCTGGCGGCGCTCGGAAGCTCGACCGGCGCGATGACGGCAACGGAGGTCGGCGCCCATTCGGCCATGCACAAGACCAAGGTCAGCCGCGCGGTCGCCGCGCTCGAGGATCGGCGCTGGCTGAAGCGCAGCGAGGACGAGGCCGACCGCCGGCTGGAACATCTGGAGCTGACGAAGGCCGGCAGACTTGCCTATGGCGACCTCACGGATCTCGCGAGCGCCTACCAGAAGCAGCTCGAAGACCTGATCGGCGCGGAGGGCCTGCAGGCCCTCAGTGTCGGCCTCGACGCGGTCGAGCGGGCAATCGACAAGGCCGGAAAGCACGTTGCCCGCCCGTAGGCCTCAGCCTTTCATCCGCTCGGGGATCGGCACGCCCTGAAAACTCTTCAGCGTATCGAGCACGATCGATGTCTTGACGTGCTGCACGCTGTCATGCGGCAACAACACATCGTTGACGAAGCGCGAAAGGCCGGCGAGGTCTGGTGTCACCACCCGCAGGTGATAGTCCATTTCGCCGGTCAGCGCGTAGGCCTCCAGCACCTCCGGCAGGCTGGAGATCAGCTTGCCGAAACGCTTGGCGTTGTCGCGGTTGTGGGTGGCGAGCGTCACCGAAATCACCACCATCAGGTCGAGACCCAGCTTCTGCCGGTCGATCTGTGCCTGATAGCCGGTAATGAAGCCCTCCGCTTCCAGCCGGGTGCGCCGGCGCGAGCATTGCGAGGGCGAAAGCGCGATGCGCTCCGATAACTCGTTGTTGGTCAGATGCCCGTCGCGCTGCAGTTCGCTGAGGATCTTGAGATCAAACCCGTCAAGCTGCTCCATTCATGCATCCTTATAAAGCATTTCGCACGTTTCGTGCGGCATCCTGCGCAAAACACGCAAGAATACAAGCATCATGCATCGGATTTGCGTCATACTCCAGCAAAGTTTGGAGGCCAGAGCGATCTGGAGAACTTAAAAGAGGAGACTTCCGATGGGCCCTTTTCCCCATGACGCCCCGCCCGCAACGATCACGGTGGAGAACCCGGCCGGTACGGATGGCTTCGAGTTCGTAGAATTCGCCCATCCGGAGCCGGAAAAGCTCGCCGAGCTTTTTACCCGCATGGGCTACAGCCCTGTCGCGAGGCACAGAAGCAAGAACATCACGGTCTGGCGACAGGGCGACATCAATTACATCCTGAATGCCGAACCGGGCTCGCATGCCATGCGCTTCGTCGATGAGCACGGGCCCTGCGCGCCGTCGATGGCCTGGCGCGTCGTCGACGCCAGGCACGCTTTCGACCACGCGGTCTCCAAGGGCGCCATCCCCTACACCGGCACCGACAAGTGTCTCGATGTCCCGGCGATCGTCGGCATCGGCGGATCGCTGCTCTATTTCGTCGAGACCTACGGCGCCAAGGGATCGGCCTACGATGCCGAATTCGAATGGACCGGCGAACGCAACCCCAAGCCGGAAGGTGTCGGTTTCTATTATCTCGACCACCTGACGCACAACGTCTATCGCGGCAACATGGACAAGTGGTGGGCCTTCTACCGCGAACTGTTCAACTTCACCCAGATCCACTTCTTCGACATTGACGGCCGCATCACCGGTCTCGTCAGCCGCGCAATCACCTCGCCCTGCGGCAAGATCCGCATTCCCTTGAACGAATCCAAGGACGATACGAGCCAGATCGAGGAATATCTGCGCAAGTACAAGGGCGAAGGCATCCAGCACATCGCGGTTGGCAGCGATGGCATCTACGACGCCACCGACAAGCTGTCGGAAAACGGCCTGAAGTTCATGCCCGGCCCGCCGGAAACCTACTACGCCATGTCGCACGACCGCGTGCACGGCCATGACGAGCCGATCGAGCGGATGAAGAAGCATGGCATCCTGATCGACGGCGAAGGCGTGGTGAACGGCGGCATGACGAAGATCCTGCTGCAGATCTTCTCCAAGACGGTCATCGGGCCGATCTTCTTCGAGTTCATCCAGCGCAAGGGCGACGAAGGCTTCGGCGAAGGCAATTTCCGCGCCCTGTTCGAATCGATCGAGGCCGACCAGATCCGTCGCGGTGAACTCGGGCCGCAGGCGGCCGAGTAGCCCGGCCAGCGTCTCCGCGTGACCGCGGTGGGCGCTTCGACCAGACAAAAGCCTCTCGCCGACGGCGAGGGGCTTTTTTCATTGGGGCACCGTCACACCCGGTTCAGTTGGTGGCGTCGGTGACCACGCGCCAGTTCGGCCGGCCGAGATCGTGCGGCCAGTCATGCACGTCCCGATCGTTGAAGTAGACCACTTCGGCAAGGTTCGGGAAATCCGGGTCGGGCTGCGTCGCAGCGTCGATCCATGGCTGCATGTAGGTCGTGCTGCCCTGCCACCCCATTTCCGCGACCCAGATCGGTTTGTGGTATTTGGCGACGAGATCGTAGCCGGGTTTCAGAGCCTGTTTGAAGGTGTGCGGCCCGCCATATTCGATGGCATCATATGGCTCGAGACCGAAGACGGAAAGACCGACCAGGTCGACATAATCGTCGCCGGGATAGTATTCGCCAAGGTTTGGGAGCCCCTTGGGCGACCACATGAGCTGCACGTTGGGCACGCGCTTGCGCACGATATCCATCGCATGCTTGTAGGCCTGGACATAATCCTTCGGCGCCCACCCGGCCCAGGAGAAGCGTCCGGACGTGTCTTCCATTTCCTGGCCCCACCGCACGATCACCGGGCTCTTCATTTCCGCCAGCATGTCAGCAATCGCTTCCATGTTGGCATCGTATTCGCCTCTGAGCATGCGATCTCGTAACTGCGTCGGAGACAGTTTCCAGTCGAGCGACCACGACCAGGGCTCGATGGTGACGAGCAGCTTGCGCTTGCGCTGCAGCGCATAGGCGTCAGCCATGCGCAGCGATTCCAGGTCGACGTCTTCCCATGGCAGGAACAGATGCTCGGTTGCCACATCGGTCTGGTCGCCGAAATCGCCATGCGGGTCATAGGCTCCGAACCGCGGTCCTCCGGGGTGGATGACCGGGCGCTTGTCGGCGAGCGTCTGTTCCTGACCTGCCTTGGCGTTGGTAACAAGATCGGCTTTCTCCTGTGCCAGCGCCGAGACCGGAGCGGCGCCAGTCCCCAGATGAAGGGCAAGTGCCGCGCAGAGGGCGAATGCCAGTTTGCGTTTCATGTCATCCTCCAGTGGCGTTGCGGCTGCTTTTCTTGACCAGGAACTGATCTTTCAAGCGCAACGCCTTTTCCGTGATCCCGTCGGAAGCGACGAGTTTCCCGTATTCGTCATCAGGTTTCGGTTTGGCATGCTTGAAGACATACCACTCGCCGTTCGGCACGCGCCGCTGGTAGATCGTGTCTCCGATCCGGCTGTGGCCGAAGCAGGTGCGCGCCGGACCGGAGCCGTCGGCCGCCGTCCATCGTGCCTGCATGCACAACATGCCGAGATCGCTGACATACCAGTTGCCCTCGGCGAACGAGCGCTTGCCCTTGTCGTCGACGAAGGCGACCAGCTTGCGATCATGCGCGGTAAAGCGGGCGCCGCCCGTGGGCCATTGCCAGGTCTTGTTGCGGTAGAGCGAATAGACCTCGTAGGCGCTTAAGGGGATCGGCTTGATCTCCATTTTCGCCCTCGCAGGCTGGGCGCCGGTGTAGGCCGCAAAGGCTGCGAGAGGCAGCAGAAGCGGCAGAAGCAATACATTCATGGACCGTTTCATCTCTTTTTCTCCTCGCTTGAGGGCCGATGCCGTGGCGGGGCTGGAAGCGCTGCGGTTACAGCGATGCCTGAAGGCGCCCGACCTTGGTTGCTACCCTCGTCTCCTTCACCTCCGGCACGCCGGAGCCTTTCCGCTGTCCGTTTGCCCCGGACGGCGAAAACCCTTTCCATTTCAACTGGAACCTTACGATCCTGAGGTCCGAGCCACCCTGCCCGGCACCGGCAACCGAAAACTTCGCTTCGGTCAATCCGACGAAGCCGAGCCCCTGCGACAGCGCCTCGGTCGCCTCTGCACCGTGGCGCACGGCCGACTGTCCCGACAGGACCGAGATGACCACGAGGCAGCAGCCGGTCAGCGCTGTCATCGCCGTGCGCGGCACCAGGGCCAACCGGTTTTCGCGCGCATGCTGGACATGGATGGTTGCGGCAAGCCCGGCGTAGGTGAGCGCGTTGATGCCGGCGAAGATGTAGAAGCCCCGCGCCGTCCCGGCGTCGGTGACAAGCCACAGCGCAAGCGCGGAAGCGAGCGCCAGCACGAGATAGGGCATCATCACGCGCAGCGGCAGCGGTGCCGCCGGCCCCGTGCCCTTGGGCGTGATGCGGAAATCGACAAAGGAGCCACTGATATGATCGCGCACGGCCGCCAGGCACCCGAGCAGCGACCACGGCCAGCGGGCGAAGAGAAACAGCATGCCCTCCCAGCTCAGCACGCGGGCATCATAGGGGCGGAAAGTGCCGGTCGAGCGCCAGAAATAGGCAAGCCCGATCAGAATAAGCGACAGCGGCGCGAAGTGCAGCACGAAATCCGGATAGGTGGCGGCAACGAAGCTGCGCCCCATAGCCAGCGCCATGATCGGCAGCGCGAACATCAGCGCCATGAACAGCGAGAACAGCGGATACCAGAGCTGCGAGAACACGAACTGCAGCTTCAGCCGCATCGGCAACCGTGGCACGTAAATCGGCGAATACTTGAGCAGGATCGTCACCAGGCTGCGTGACCATTGGAACTCCTGGATGACGAGATCGGCAAAGGTTGCGGGACCGTCGCCATGCGCGATCGCGTGAAGCGCGTGCACGCCCTTCCAGCCGCCGGCGTTCATCAGAAGCGTCGTCGAATGATCTTCGGCAAGCTCCGGCCCCAGTCCGCCGATTTCCCTCAGCGCCCTGGTGCGCACCGCATAGTGCGAACCGATGCACAGCGGCGCCCAGCCGTTGTTGTAGCCGGCCTGCAACGAGCCGTGCAGGCTGGCCTCGGCATGAAGCCGACCGCGTGCGGACCAGCTGCGTTTCGCATTGGCATCGCAGATGCTCGGCGCCGAGACGTAGCCGACATCAGGGTCGTTGAACGGCCGCAGCACTTCGACCAGGTAGGTCGGCTCGGGCACGTGATCGGCATCGAACTGCGCGACGAAATCGTAGCGATCATAACCGTAGTGATCGTAGAAATAGGCAAGGTTCCCCTCCTTGCAGCGGGTCCGTCGCGGCCACATGGCGCGGTGATAGTCCGAAACGCCCTTTCGCGTCGAAATGAACACGCCCTGGGCCGCGCACCAGTCGATTGTTTCGGGCGTCGGATCCTCGTCCGCAAGCCACACGTCGTAGTCGCAGCCGATCTGGTCGAGCATCGCAAACAGCGTCTTGCGCACGACGGCAAAGGGTTCCGACGGCGCCTTGGTCACGACCATGGCGACCCGGCCTTCGGGGATGCCCCGATCGGTTTTCGCTGCCACCTTGGCGCCTGCGAAGATGAAGATGAAATAGGCCGGCAAAAGCGTGATCCAGCCCATCACGATCGTGATCATGACGTAGGACGGCCAATGGATGACGTGGGCCGGATCGAGCCACCATGCCCAGAAATAGAGGAACGCCGAAAGCCAGGACAGGATGCCCAGGCCGTTGACCATTCTCATGCGGGTCGAAAACAGCGAGACCAGCCGGGTCTCCGGGGCGCCTGGCATTGCGGCGCTGCTGGTGGGCGACGAGGGGGCGGGCGTTTTGCCGATCATGACCGCACCTCCAGCCCGAAGCCGGGGGCTGCCGTTCTGATGATGGTTGCGATGTCGGACAGCGCCGGCCGGAACCCGAGGATCTGGCGGGCACGGGCGGTGTCGGCGTATAGCACCGGCGGATCGCCGGCCCGCCTTGCCAGCAGCTGCACGGGAACGCGCCTGCGGGTTACCTGGTGGACAGCGTCGATCACCTGGCGAACGGAGGTGCCATGGCCCGAGCCCAGATTGGCCTTAAGCGGCGCGCCGCCGTTGCCGAGATAGGTGACGGCGGCGACATGGGCCTCGGCCAGATCCATGACGTGGATGTAGTCGCGGATGCATGTGCCGTCTGGCGTGTCGTAATCGTCGCCGAAGACATCGAGGCGATCGACCAGGCCGGCCGCGGCCATCAATGCCCTCGGGATCAGATGGGTTTCGGGATCGTGCCGCTCGGTCAACTGCCCCTCGGGATCGGCACCGGCGGCATTGAAGTAACGAAGTGCGACGGAGCGCAAGCCGTATGCCCGCGCGTAATCCGCCAGCATCAACTCGATCATCAGCTTCGTGCGTCCATAGGGATTGACCGGAAGCTGGACCGTGTCCTCGGTGATCGGCAGGTTCGGCGGCACGCCGTAGGTGGCGCAGGTGCTGGAAAAGACGATGCGGTCCAGCCCCGCCTCGCGGCACGCCTCCAGCAACGAAACGCTGCCGGCGACATTGTTCCGGTAGTATTTTCCGGGATCCTCGACGGATTCTCCGACATAGGCGGATGCAGCGAAATGGATCAGGCATTCCGGCCTGAAGGTCCGGATCGCCTCGACGATCCGGCCTGTGTCTTCAAGACCCGCCTCGACCAGCGGTCCCCAGCGGACATTGGTGCGATGCCCCGTTGAAAGATTATCGTAGACAACGGGAAGGATGCCGGCCTGAGCCAGGCGCTTGCAGGTGTGGCTGCCTATGAAGCCAGCTCCGCCGGTGACGAGAACGACACGCGACATATCATACCGCCTCTCCCGCCACGGCGAGATCGGGCGTGCCGAGGCGATGATCGAAGTAGGCGATGGCGCGTTGCAGACCTTCGCGAAGCGCGACCCTTGGCGCCCAGCCAAGCTCGGTCATCGCCTGGGAAATATCGGGCCGCCGTTGGCGCGGATCGTCGACGGCCGCTGCGCGATGCACGATCCGTGACCGCGAGCCGGTCATCGCACGGATCATCTCCGCAAGCTCCAGAACCGTGAACTCGCCGGGATTTCCGAGATTGATCGGTCCGATGCAGCCATCGTCCGCAATCGACAGCCGCAGGAACCCCTCGATCAGATCGTCGACATAGCAGAAGGAGCGCGTCTGCTGACCGTCGCCATATATCGTCAGGTCCTTGCCGAGCAGCGCCTGCACCACGAAGTTGGAAATGACCCGACCATCGTCCGGGCGCATGCGCGGACCATAGGTGTTGAAGATCCGGGCGACCTTGATCTTCACCCCATAGGTGCGGTGATAATCGAAGAACAGCGTTTCGGCGGAGCGCTTGCCCTCATCGTAGCAGGCGCGCGGCCCGATGGGATTGACGTTGCCGAAGTAGTTTTCGCGCTGCGGACTATGCAGGGGATCGCCGTATACTTCCGAGGTCGAGGACTGCACCACAGTCGCGCCGGTGGCGCGAGCGTTTTCCAGCACGTTCATGGCGCCGAGCACATTGGTCATCAACGTTCCCACCGGATCGGCCTGGTAATCCGGCGGCGACGCGGGTGAGGCAAAATTGAAGATCACATCCACGTCGAAGAGAAAGGGCTTGCGCACGTCGTGCTCGACGATGTGGAAGCGGCTCATCTCCATCAGGTGGGAAAGGTTTTCTCGCCGACCGGTCGAGAAGTTGTCGAGGCAAACAACGCTGTGCCCCAGAGAAAGAAGTCTTTCGCAAAGATGTGACCCGAGAAATCCGCCGCCGCCGGTCACCAGTATCCGCTTGGGAATGCCCGATACTTTCTTCAGAAAATCCCGGCTGCCGACAACCGCCAGGTCACCACGACCAACCTTACGCATTACACACCTCCAATTATTATACACACCATTGCATCTGGTGATTGGAGACGAGCCATGATTGAAAAACTAAAATAAAAAAATCTTCTTTATCAAGAATTCAAAACACAACCCGACATTTGAAAAATATAAACAAGAAGAACCACGAATTCTTCTTCAGGAAATATGCACTACTGATTAGCAAATAATTAATTAGTAGTCAATATAAACACGTGTACCACTTCTGGATATTGATAATAACAACTAGCACTCAAAACAAATGACGGCGAACTACAAAACAAAGATTAGACATAGTTAATTACAAGGTGACATTACCGAAGTATCACCTGCAAAGCCGTCGCCAATACTGGCACCCTGGCAAACCAGCCGGATCGAGAGCGACAGAAAGCCGCCTGTCGGCGGCGACAGCCACCGACATCCAGCACCACACCTGAGGTGCGCATCGACGTAAATCCCGTTCAGCGCCGCGCGTCAGACATGGCGGGCGACAGACGCTTCAACGCTAGCAACTTGCGCCAAGGCAAGCCGTCTCCGGACATGCAGCACTGATCAGAAGCGCCCGAAACCACTGGACGCACCAGACCGCCGCCGCTCAAGCCTGACGGCCGGCGGCGAGCACTTGCAAATGGCAGCCAGCCCCTCGCCGGGTCAATTCTTCCAGCGCGGCGAAAATGCTCCTGCCGCGTGGTCGGAATCCGCATCGGTGGTAAAATATCGCGATGCAGCTTCGGTCCGGTTTCGCACGTTCATCTTCTTGTAAATGTTGCGAACATGAACCTTCACGGTGTTTTCCGACAGCCCGAGGCGATCGGCGATGATCTTGTTCTGGGTGCCCATGCAGATCAGATCGAGGATCTGCACTTCGCGGGTTGTCAGCCCGCCCAGACTGGCCTCGCGCCGGCGCTTTCCGCCATTGGCGTATGCAGCGGCATCGGGCGCCTCGGCCTGGCGGCCGTAAGGCTTGCTCTGCTCGAAGGGGTCCACCGACAGTCGCCGTAACAGTGCCGCCGGAAAATGCTCGCCGCCCTTCATCAGCAGATCGATCGCCGCAAGGCAGACATCGAGATGCAGATTGAGAGGAAGGACGCCATGGATCAGCCGCTCTTCGACGAACCCGGCGATCGACGGGTCGAGCTCTTCGGCGTGATCCACAACCAGCCCGATCGAGGCCTTGGGATGAAATTCGTGAATCGTCCGCAGAATTGTTGGGAATGTCTTTGCGGACATGCGGTACAGCATGATCAAACTGACATCGACGAGATTACCGTCGAGCAAATTGTCGGGGTCGGATAGACTAACGACGTCATGTCCAGGGAACCGGGCACCGACCGCCTGCATCAGGCACTCGGCGAACAGATCGATCTTGGCAAGCATGACAATCTTTTTCTTTTGAGACAAAGACTTGTTGTTATCTTCAAAATCGCCCACGTTATGGCCTTCAGGATGCATTACGCCCTCCTCGGGTTTTCCCATTTATTTTTATGGGTGCGCCAGCCTGACTCGGAGTTACGCCCACCTCAGCAAATGTATTCATGACCATTAAAAGCGCGAACCTTCCCCACAGACAGAAAATTCGCACTAGCTAATGTATCTCAAAGCCAGAAGGGGTGGAACAACCCAAAAGGATTAGAGCCCCTCCAGAATCCCCCTTAAATCGTTCTAATTAGAACCATCTTTGGGCTATTCCTTAATCAAATGTATAACAAGACCGTATCCAAAGCGCCGAGCGAGGCCTAACCCCGCTCTCCTCAGCCCGCTACAGGCCGCATATTTTCGGCGTGACCTTGATCCGGACGCCTATCCGGCACGCTGTGCGCACCCGACAACTAGCTTGGCGTCGCGCTGCCCATCGCCAGAATACCTAACAATACTTCCTAATAGCTACCTTCTGGGAGTAAGCATCCCATTGCACGGCCGGCGTGGCAAGAGCCCGCTGGCTCTTGCAGGCAAAGTTCGCAGCTCGAACAAGCGGCCTGGCATCTGGGTTTTTCCAAAGATTAACAAAATCTTACCTTCGGAAAAACCAGCCAAAACTGCGAATAATCCGCCCAGAAAAGGGCTTACTAGCTCCAATTGATGTCTATCGCCTCAACCTGTTCAGCGCCACACTCCCCCTATCGCACTTGAGTTTCGTGCGATCCGTGCCTGGAAACTGTGTGTGCGTTCTGGCCCGGGGACCGTGTGAATGCGTAAGGGTAACAAAGCGTACTTCAGTATTAAAACAACGCCAATATCACACGTAATGATTGAGCGCAGGATTTAACCTGCCACCATGACATATTTAAAATAACACTGAAATATATCGAAACCCGACAGATGAATATCCCGCGGGACCATCATCTGAACTTCAAAAAGAGCCAGCTCCGGATAAAAACCCCATATAGATGTAGGGGTTTCGGTGCTGGCTCCTTCTCAGGAGGAGAACCAAATGTCCGCACTTCTCGACGATAGCATCAAGGCCGATGATGATCTCAAAGTCGGCGCTCTCGCCGATGGGCTGGCAACCAGTGCCGCCAATGACCTCAACGTTGACGACGGCTCGACAAGCAACGTTGGCATTGCCAACGGCAACGATCGCAACAACTACACCGACAGTTCGCAGGACAACGACACCCACATCAAGACGGATGTCGACACCGACATCAAGACGGAAGCCAACGAAAACGGCGACAACCGCAACAACTACACCGACAGCTCGACCGACTACGATTACGACTACAATTACAAGGACAACAGCCGGGTCGACACCGATATCGACCAGAAGGAAAATGGCGACAACCGCGATAACTCCTATTCGTGGGATTACGACAGCAAGGTTATCACCAAGACGGATGTCGATACGGACATCAAGACCGAAGCCAACGAGAACGGCGACAACCGCAACAACTATTCGTCCTCCGACAACGACATCATCAGCAAATCGGACGACGATTTCGCCACGCTCAAGGACGTCAAGGATTTCGACAATCTCGGCATCGCCGGCGGTGACCTCACCTTCAATCTCGGCGACGACTTCTCGTTCAACCTGAACGTCGACAACATCCTGAACGGCGCACTCGGGGGCGCTGGCAACAACACCGGCTTCAGCGTAGTCCAGGCCAACAATCTTGCCGATCAGGACTCCGCCTACGACTTCAAGATGAACAACGCTGACGCAAACAACGACCTGCGCGCCGATGGCGGGCACTCGGATGGCGGCGACGGCCTGAACTTCGACACCAAGTCGGATTGGGACCTGAGATCCGGCGAAGGCATTCATGGCACGACCACATCGGACTCGTCTGCAATCCTGGCAAATTCCGGCTTCCATCAGGAAATCGTCCAGGGCGCAAACCTGGTCAGCAATGCGGTCGATGTGAGCGTCATCGGCGGCAATTCGCACACCACCGATGTTGGGCACGACAGCGACGGCTGATCGATCGACGTCAAGAGCAAAGCCTGCACCGGCCCCGCACGGCCGGTGCAGTCGCGGAAACTTGATTTCGGATCGGTTCGTTTCTTTTACCTGGGCATGACCGCCCAGGCCCACCGAAGTCTCCCTTTGATGCGGAAAAAAGGGAAGGATCGGCACAATGCATTCGGAAAAGATCAACGAGATTGTCGCCCATTTCATCGGCATGTTCGATGCCGATATCGATGAAGCACGGCTGAGGCAGAAGCTGCTCGAGGGCGGCGAGATCAAGGAAGCGGCGCACCAGGTCGAAGACGGCGAAACCAGGTCGGCCGATTTCACGTCCCCCTTCCAGTTGACCGACTACGATCCCGAGGTGCTTTACCGGGCGCCCGCCAACGATATCGCCGACGTCGACCTCTTCGGACGGATCCGCGGTTTCGGCGATCATTTTGCCGATGCCGTCGCCCAGTTCGGCCATGCCGCGGCGGTGAAGCTGTTTGCCGGTTCCGCACAACCGTTGAGCGCACCTGTCGAGGACAAGCTGGTCGTCCATGACGGGCCCGGTTCCGTGATCGCCCATGTCGTGCAGGCCAATATGGTGCGCGACGACGACACGTTGAACACGACCGATTCCGACCTGGTCCTGCGCGACACGAGCTACGTCACCTACAAGCTCGCCGAATTTGCCGAGGAAGCGACCGAAGCCACCCCCTTTGCGCATTACACCCGCGTCGATACTTTCGAGGGGCTGTCGAAGATTGCCGCCGAAGTGTCCGATTACGCTGCGGCGACCCGGCAGCCGCCGGCACCGGATCCGGTTGCCACAGGCGACCTCGTCGAGAATGCGGCACAGGATCCAGCAGCAGCAACGCCAGCCACGCAGGCGGTCGAACCGGTTTCTGCCGATGACGTGATCGTTCTTCCCGAAACCGTATCTCCCGACACCCTGCCGATGGATGACAAAGGCAATTTCGCCTTGTCCGCCGACAGCATCGAGGGGGTCTATGTCAACGGCAGCCGTGTCGACGAAGCGCCGGTTCTCGCCGACTTCTTGCCCGATCGCGGCCTGGCACAACCGGTCGCAGAGCCCGAGGGCAGCGACGGCCCCTTGCAGGAGCAAGACAGCAAGAGCGGCAACTCCGTCTACGTCGAAGCCGGCGCCAACATCGTCGCCAATATCGTCAGCATCGTCGAAACCGGCATTATCGCGCCGGTCACGGCCGTGATGGGCAGCTACCACCAGATCGACGTCATCTCCCAATCCTACGCCTATGCCGACAACGACAGGCTGGACCGGGTCTTGAGCGAAAACTCGGCTGAAGCCGCCTCGCGCACTGTGGCGATGAACATCGCCAATTTCGGTCGCGAGACCTTTCACTCCTCGTCTTCCGACGGCGATGGCGACGCGGCGAAATCCTCGATCTTCCCTAACGCCTGGCGGGTCAGCACGATCGAGGGTGACGTTTCATTCGTCCACTGGGTCGAGCAGTACAATTTCCTGAACGACAACGACACGGTGACCGTGACCACCAGCGGCGTCCAGACAACGGCGCTGACCGGCGGCAACGTGGCGATCAATCTCGCTTCGTTCCTCGGCCTTGGCGATCAGTACGATCTGGTGATCGTCGGCGGCAAGGTGCTTGACGTCAACATGATCACCCAGGTCGCGGTGTTCTACGACAACGACCATATCAGCGGCATCGCGGCCGGCAACGGCATGACCGTGAATGCGAGCGGGAACCTCATCTGGAACCAGGCATCGATCCAGAATGTCGGATCGAACGATCGCTTCGAAGCCATGCCGGATTACATCCAGAAGGCCGTCGACAACATCAACGATCGTGTCAACGAACTGCCTACGGGCTTTTCGCACGACCTCAATTTCCAGGGCTATGCGGGCCTGAACGTTCTCTACATCACCGGCAACCTCTTCGACGTCAACGTCATCAAGCAGGTCAGCATCCTGGGCGATGCCGATTCCGTCAGTTACGTCGCCAGCAAGATCCTCGCCGACAATCAGGGCGCCGACATTACCATTCACACCGGCGCAAACGCCGTCATCAACAGTGCCCAGATCATCGATTACGACACTTTCGGCCACACGACCTATGTCGGCGGTCAGGTCTATTCCGATGCCATCCTGATCCAGGCCGGGCTCGTCGATCACGATACCAACAACCATGACGTGACGCCCAAGGGCGACCGTCTCGCCAACGAAGTCATCGCCTTCATCGGCGACGACGACGCGCCTTCCCATCCGACCGAAACAGTAATCGACGCCGGCCATGACATGTCCTGGTCGAACGGCCAGTGGAACGACGTGATGCACACGGTGCTGACGTAACAAGAACCATAAAAACCCAATGGGGGAAACGCATGAACGATCTTTCGAAGTGGCGTGGCGGTTTTGGCAGAACGCCTGCACAGGAAGAGCCGGTTCCGGAAGTGGTCGACGAACTCGAAGCGGCGTTGACCAACCGATGCATTGCCGCGATCAACGAGGCCGTCGAGGGCTTGCGCAAGGTCGGCCTTGATATCCGCACGACACGGGACGCGGATATGGCCGGACAGGACACGATCACGGACCGAGAGAAAGTCGCCGACACCACGCACTGCGCCGGTCACGACGATTCCGATGCCGAATTTCTTGCCGTCACACAGTCGCTGGCAAATCCGGTCCGCCACGACGAGAAGGCACAAACCAGCTATCACTTCGGTCCGAAGCGCCAGGGCGCGCTCTGGCAGAGCCGGCAAAGCGCGCCGCTGGAGCAAGTGGCTCCCGAAGCAGTGCCGGTAGAGACCACGGTTGCTGAACGGCCGATCGAAGAGATCGCACCCGTCAAGGTGCTGCCGGCCGAAGCCGCCACCGTGCTGCCCGTGGAAGCCGTCATCGTGCAGCCGGTCGAGGTGCGGCCCGAACCGCCACAACCCGAAACCATTGCGCGTCGTGGCAACGACGTCGACCCGGCCGAGGAAATGAAGAGCCGGCCGGGTCGCCCGCTGCCGCAGACGATCGACAACGACAACGGCCCGCTGAAAGAGAACGATCGTCGCCCGACTGCCCGTGACGGCGGCGGCGGCAACGGCACCCCGACGGATGGCGGCGGTGGCGGCGGCGGCGGCGATGGGGGCAAGCAGACCTTCCACAAGCGCATGGGGCCGGTCAATTTTGCCGCCAGCCTGCGCACGGGCATGGCGGTCGTTCGCCGCAACATGATGATCGTCATCGCCTTTACCATCGCGATCAACGTGCTGGTTCTCGCCATTCCGATCTATCTGTTCCAGATCTCCGACCGCGTCCTGACCAGCCGCTCGCAGGATACTCTGGTGATGCTGACCATCGCCGTGCTCGGCGCCATCATCCTGCAGGTCGTGCTCGATTCCATCCGTCGCTTCATCCTGATGCGCACGGCTGTCGAAATGGAGGTTCAGCTCGGCGCGCCGATCCTGAGTGCCGCAGCGCGTGCATCGCTGCACGGCAACGGCCGCGACTATCAGGTATTGAGCGACCTGCAGCAGTTGCGGGCCTTCATCGTCTCCGGCACGCTGATTTCCTTCCTCGATGCGCCGCTGATGCCGTTCTTCGTGGTCGTGGTCTACATCATCCAGCCGCAGCTCGGCCTGATCGTCATCATGTGCTGCGTCGTGCTGTTCTTCATCGCCTATCTCAACCAGAAGGCAACGGCACAGCCGTTCGGCGAGGCAAACGCCTTCCTCAGCCGCGCCAACTTCCACCTGGATTCGATGTCGCGCAATTCGCAGATCATCAACGCATTGGCGATGATCCCGGAGGCCGTGAAGATGTGGGGCCGAGAAATCGCCGGATCGCTGAAATCGCAGGTCTATGCGCAGGATCGCAGCATCATCTTTACCGGCGCATCCAAAGCGGTGCGCATGTTCACCCAGGTCGCCCTGCTCGGCTGGGGCGCGCACCTGTCGATGGACGGACACCTGACCGGTGGCATGGTGATCGCCGCCTCGATCATTTCGGGCCGCGCGCTTGCTCCGGTCGAAGGCGCGATCGAGGGTTGGAACCAGCTCAATCATTCCCGCGCCGCCTATGGCCGGATCAAGCAGTTGCTGGTCAACTCTCCCTTGAACTTCCCGCGCCTGCGGCTGCCCAACCCGGAAGGGCGCCTCGACGTCGAGCGCATCCTGTTCGTGCCGCCCCCGCAGAAGCGGGTGATCCTCAACGGTATCTCCTTCTCGCTGAGCAAGGGGGAATCGCTGGCGGTCATCGGCAATTCCGGCTCGGGCAAGACGACGCTCGGCAAGATGCTCGTCGGATCGATCGTGCCGACCTCCGGCAATGTCCGCCTCGACCTCATGGACCTGAGAAACTGGGACCAGCGCCAGTTCGGCGAAAGCATCGGCTATCTGCCGCAGGACGTGCAGCTCTTTCCCGGCACGATCAAGGCCAACATCTCGCGCATGCGCGACGACGTCGAGGACAGCGCCATCTTCGAGGCCGCCGTGCTTGCCGACGTGCACGAACTGATCGCCTCGTTCCCGCAGGGCTACGAGACGATCGTTGCGGCTGACGGCGCACCGCTTTCCGGTGGCCAGAAACAGCGCATCGCTCTGGCGCGCGCCTTCTTCGGCAATCCCAAATTCGTCGTTCTGGACGAACCCAACTCCAATCTCGACAGCAATGGCGAGGCAGCCCTTGCCCGGGCGCTGGTGCACGCCAAGAAGCAGGGCATCACCACCGTCACCATCACCCAGCGCCCGGCGCTGTTGCAATGCGTCGACAAGATCATGGTTCTGAACGAAGGAACCGTTGCCATGTTCGGGGCGCGCAACGACGTGCTGGCAGCCATCGGCGCCAAGCCCAAGGACGAAAAGTCCGCACCCCGTATCGCCGGAGAATGACCATGAGCCGCGAAAAGAAGAACGCAGCCGAAGAACATGCCGTCGAGTGGTATTCGGAGGTGCCGCGATCGATCAAGCTGCACAGCATGGCCGGGCTTGCCCTGATCCTCGCCTCCTTCGGCGGTTTCGGCTACTGGGCCTTCGCGGCGCCCCTCGCCGCGGCGATCATCGCGCAGGGCAGCTTCGTCGCCAATGGCAACAACAAGATCATCCAGCATCTGGAAGGCGGGATCATCGAGCAGATGCTTGTGGCCGAAGGCGACAAGGTCAAGACCGGCGATATCCTGGTCAAGCTGGACCAGACGCCGTCGCGGGCCAACGAGCGCGCGCTGAACCTGAAGCGCCTGCGTCTCGAGGCGGTTGTCGCGCGGCTGCGTGCCGAAGCGATGGGCAGCGACACGTTCAAGATCCCCGACATCGTCAAGCAAGAGGCAAGCGACCCGGATATCCACGCGATCATCGAGAGCCAGAACGTCAACTTCCATAGCAAGAAGATCAAGCTCGACGACCAGCTGAACCTCATCGACCAGAACATCAAGTCACTGGAATTCCGCGCCAAGGGCTACGAACGCCAGCAGGAATCGTTCAACAAGCAGCTCGATATCCTCAACGAGGAGCGCGCGGCCAAGAGCAAGCTTGCCGAAGGCGGGCTGATCAAGAAATCCGAACTGATGGCGCTCGACCGCGCGGCCGCCGACGCCATGGGCGAGATCGGCCGGCTCGACGCCGAGGTCAAGGAGAGTCTGTCGCAGATCGACCGCTATCGCCAGGAAGCGGTCATCGCCGTCAACGCCAACAAGCAGGCAGCCCTCGACGGGCTTGAGGCGGCCGAGGCCGATCTCGATGGGGTGCGCGAACAATTGCGCGAGGCAAGCGAAGTGCTTGGCCGCGCCACCATCCGCTCGCCGGTCGACGGCACCGTGGTGCGCAGCTACTTCCACACCGCCGGCGGCGTGATCGCCACCGGCAAGCCGATCATGGAAATCCTGCCGGCCAACGTGCCGCTGATCATCGAGGCGCAAGTGCTGCGCACCTCGATCGACCAGTTGCGGGTGGGTGAAGATGCCACGATCCGGCTGTCGGCGCTCAACCGCCGCACCACACCCGTCCTCAGCGGCAAGGTCTTCTACGTGTCGGCCGATTCCGTCGAAGAGGTGAGCGGCGGCCAGCAACGCGATGTCTATATCGTGCGCGTCGAGGTTCCGGTGAGCGAGATCCACCGCATCCACGGCTTCCACCCGGTGCCCGGCATGCCGGCCGAGGTTCTGATCACCACCTCGGAGCGCACGTTCTTCGAATACCTGACCAAGCCGATCACCGACAGCATGTCCCGTGCCTTCAAGGAAACCTGAGGCGATCCGGGGAGACGGGCGATGGCGACAGGACGAAACAGCAAGGAGCAGCGGACGCTGACGATGGCCCGGCCATCCGCCACCGCTTTGAAGTGGGGGGCACTTCCTTCACAATGGCCCGCTGCAGCGATGCCAACAAGCCGCCGATGGCGGACAGGGGAGACGTTTGATGGCCGCGATACACGAGGTGCTACTGCTTGTCGGTCGCCTCAACTATGTCTGGACCAATACCGAAAGCCTGCTGATCTACGTCATCGCCCACCTACTGAGTGTCGACAAGGAAAAGGCGATCGTGGTTTTCCTGACGCTGAACACGACGCGCGCCCGCATCGACCTGACCGAGCGGCTGGCAAAGCTGCCGGCCACGCCCACGGACACGCGCGACGACGTGCTGTCGCTGATGGACCGGCTGAAACAGCAGTCGAAGATGCGCAACAAGTACAATCACTGCATCTATTCCTTCGACGAACAGGGCGAAATCTCCAGCACGCAGCTGATGCGGCTGGTGGAGGGCGACAAGGACATTCGCTACGGCAAGGTCGAGCAGCTCGATGCGCGCGAGCTGGAGCGGCTCGAAGCCGCCATCCAGGAGATTACCGAAATCAGCAAGAGTCTTTGGACCTTCATCCGCTCGCGGCCGAATTTCGATGAACGTTTGATCTAGCGGCGCAGAGGTCGCGATGGCCTGCCATCAAGCATAGAGTGCGTACTACATACAAACAACAATGAATTCTTAAAATTACACATCATAATATATTTACAGAAATACACAGAACTCCTTTTCGTAAAACATAATATTTTATCTGTTGCGTATGAGGGCGTTATGAAAATAGATATTATTGATAATATTGATGATTTTTCGAGAATTCGCGAAAATTGGGATCTTCTTTATCTCGAAGATCCGGAAGCGCATCTGTTTCTGTCCTGGGAGTGGCTGCAAAAATACCTGTCGCATCGCCACCGCTGGTTCATTCTCGCACTCAGACAGGACGGCGATGCGCATTATTGCGCCTTCCTGCCCTTGAAGGTGTCGACCTACCAGGACGAAAAGACCGGGCTCTTCTGTGACGAGATCCGCATGGCCGGCAATTACGGCGCCGACTACACCGGCTTTCTGTGTCGGCCCGGCCTCGAGGACGCGGCAGCCGATGCTTTCGCCGCCCATATCGGCCGCGAGAACTGGACGACCGTCACCTTCGACTATTTCTACACCGCCTCATCGAGGCTCGACCGCCTGCTCGCGGGCTTTCCGAAAGACCAGTTCGTCCAGGCCAGCACCGAGCACGGCAATCCCGATAACATCGACAATACGATCTGCCCCTATGTAAACCTGCCGGCATGCTGGGAGGACTATCTCGCGACCCACTTGAGCGCGCAGACCCGGCAGAAGCTTCGACGCTTCATGCGCATGGTCGAGTCGTCGCCCGACTATAGCATCACCCACGCGACGCCCGAGACGATTGAGCGGGACCTCGATACGCTGTTCCGGCTGTGGCGGATCAAATGGGCCGCACGCAAGGGCAACAAGATCGAGCGGCTGATCGCCTTGACGCGGGAAATGCTGCTCGACGCCTTCAACCAGGGCGCGCTCGACGTTCCAGTCCTCTGGTTTCAGGGTCGGCCGCTCGGTGTGCTCGCTAATCTGCTCGACCGGCAGAAGAAGACAATTCTGTTCTACATTACCGGCCGCGACGAGGAATGGACCACCCCCTCCCCGGGGCTGCTGCTGCACGGATTTGCGATCCGCGATGCGATCGCCCAGGGGTATCGGGTCTACGATTTTCTGCGCGGCAACGAGGCCTACAAATATTCCTTCGGCGTCGAGGAGCGGCGCATTCGCAGCATGCGCGTCACGACGCTGTCAGGTCGCAACCTGCGCAATTGCCTCAACCCGCGCAGCATCGAGCATGTCTATGATCGTGCCGTGGAATTACACCGCAAA
This sequence comes from Hyphomicrobiales bacterium, assembly GCA_900469625.1. Lineage (GTDB taxonomy): Bacteria > Pseudomonadota > Alphaproteobacteria > Rhizobiales > Rhizobiaceae > Ensifer. The sequence continues at coordinate 11,611 of UBXV01000026.1, read as the reverse complement.
GGTCAGCTGGACAAGGCGGAGCCGGGCTACCGGCAAGTCATCCACACCGTGCCGACCCATGCGCGTGCACGTTATAGCCTTGCCCAGCTTTTTGACGACAAGGGCGAGCATGACGAGGCCGAATATCTCTACAAGGGATTGCTTGCGACGATGCCTGGTGCCGGCAAGATCCAGCATCGGCTCGGCGATAGCCAGATGGCGCAGGGACACTACGGTGAGGCGGCAGAGACCTTCGAGGCGCTCCTCGCCCGCCATCCTCTCGTCAGTCTCGTGCGCTACAAACTCGGCGTGACACTCTGCGCAACCGGGCGCCTTGAAGAGGCCCTCGCGATCTTCACCAGCTTCGAAGACATCCTGTCCGACGATCCGGATCATATGCGCTGCAAGGTGAAGGCGCAGGAGGCTGCGACACGCCTGACAGCTGCCATGCGAAGTCTGGAGCCTGACGAGGTTGCCGAACCGGAGCAGGGCATGGTCTCGATCGCACCACCACCGGCCGTGCTGGTGTTACCGAAACGGCCACTCGACGTATCCGTTTGCCTGCCAACCGTGCCGCCCCTGCTCCAGCCATCCCTGCCTTCGGGCATATCGGCGCATTTGCAGGCCCGCACGAGCAGGCGGGGCGACACCGGCTCTCGCAGCAAGCACTGACGGCAGCACCTGCGATCCGGCTTAAGGGCTTCCGCTCAATTACCCGGAACGGCAGGGAACGGCGACTGGCCGACGGCTCACGCGGCAGTTTCTGTCCAGTCGAGCGCCTTCAGTTCTTCGCGAAACGCGAAGCGGACGAGGTGGCGCTCGATCACGTCCTTGCATTCCGCCAGCGCCTCTTCATCGGGCGATTCCGCAACGAATGAGAGCTGATCACCACGCGCCGTCATGCGTGCGGTGCTCGCCCCGATCGCCGCAACGGAATCCGTCTCGGTGTATTCGACGGTCGTCTTGTGCGCGAAATGCTTGGACAACTGTTGCAGGTATTGCGAGGCGCGCTCGGTGGTAAAACTGCTTGTGGCCTTCAACATGGTCTTCTCCACATGGCATGGGAACGATAGGGCCGCGGCGCGACCGCTGGAAATGCGGCTGCAAGGCCCACGAAGAAGGGCGGCACGATCGCTCCTGCCGCCCTTTGTGCGAAGTTCGGTTTATTTCTTGCTCAGCGCTTGCGTGAGCTGGTCGACGATATCCTGCTCGGACTTGATGCCCGAGCTCGTCAGGTAGAGCTTGGCAGAATCGAGATAGACGACCTGCTCGCTCTTCCAGGCCTTTGTCTGGCGAACAAGTTCGTTGTCGAGGAGCGCTGCCGCCGGCTGCCCCTCCTGACCGATCGCCGCATCACGGTCGACAACGAAGATCCAGTCCGGATTGGTCTCGAGGATGTATTCGTAGGAAACAGCCTGGCCGTGGGTTGCGACATCGAGTTTCGGATCGGCCGCCTCGACGCCGAAGACGTCATGGATCTCTCCAAAACGCGAACCCTTGCCGTAGGCGCTGATCTTGCCGCCCGTCGTCAGCAGGATGAGGCCCTTGCCGGAGCCCTTGGCGACGTCCTGCAGCTTGACGATCGAGGCGTCGAGCTTATCGGACGCTGCCTTGATTTCAGCCTCCTTGCCGAAGATCTGGCCGAGAATCGCGGCATTCTTCTTGACGCTGCCGATCAGGTCCTTGTCATCGTTGGTCAGGTCGATGGTCGGCGCAAGCTTGGCCAGATCGGCATATTTCGACTGTGAGCGTCCGCCGACGATGATCAGGTCGGGTTCGGCCGCATTGACAGCCTCGTAGTCCGGCTCGAACAGCGTGCCGACCTTCGGATAGCTATCGTCCTTGTATTTTGCGAGGGACGGCGGAATGGCCGAACCGGGAACGCCCGCCACGGCAATGCCCAGCATATCCAGGGTTTCGAGCATGCCGAAGTCATAAACCAGCACGGTCTTCGGATTCTTTTCGACGTCCGTCGTGCCGCTGCTGTGCTCGATCTTCAACGTTTCAGCGCTCGCGCCAGGCGCGATAGCCAGGACCGCCGCGATGGCGGCGCCACGGAGAGCATTAGAAAATAGAGATACATTCATGACTTATTTCCTCATGTTTTAGGTCCTCCTAGCGCGATTTTCCGATGAGGGCAACAAGCCGGTGTCCGGTCCTGCCGAAGCGGCTGTCCGGCCACGGTCAGGTACCGGCAACACCTTGCAGACTGGCGAGCGCTTCATGCGACGCGCCCAGCATAGCCGGACATCCATGCAGGGCACGACGAAACTTGACTACAGACCTCATATATATGAAGGAAGCTCAGCATCAGTCGCACGCGCGTACGCGCGTCCTGGCGGCGCCGGAAGCGCGCAAACGAAACCTGTCTCAAGTTGCTCGGAGGCGACGGAAGAATGAACGGCAACCCGGCGGCAATCGCGCTGTCCTTCACCATAACGCCGGCGCGTTAAGAGCGATCGATGAAACCTTTCCTTTTTGCCTTGCCCGTCATCCTGCTGCTTGCCGTCGTCAGCGTCATGACCGGTGTCGGAAGCCTCGCATCCGGGCCCGACGGTGACGGGCGCGGCTGGCTGCTGATCGTCGAAAGTCGGGTGCCGCGCACGCTGGCGTTGATGCTGGCGGGAACCGGCCTCGCCGTCGGCGGCACGATCATGCAGATGCTGGCGCGCAACCGCTTCGTCGAGCCGTCGACCGCTGGCACCGCCGAATCGGCCGCGCTCGGCATGCTGATGACGATGATCTTCGCGCCGGCGTTGCCGGTCGCCGGGAAGATGGCGATCGCCGCACTCACCGCACTTGCCGGCACGGCGCTGTTTCTCAAGATCCTGCGACAGATTCCGCTACGCTCGGCACTGATGGTGCCGCTCGTCGGCATCATGCTCGGCGGCGTCATCAGCGCGGTCACGACGTTCGTCGCCTATCGCTACGACATGATGCAGTCGATGGGGACGTGGATGTCTGGCGACTTCTCCGGCGTGCTTCGTGGGCGCTACGAGCTTTTGTGGATTGCCTTTGCCCTGACGCTGATCGCCTATGTCACGGCCGCCCGCTTCACCGTCATCGGTATGGGCGAGGACATCGCCCGCAATGTAGGGCTCGACTACAACAAGGTGGTCACGCTCGGGCTTTGCATCGTTTCGATGGTCACGGCCACGGTGGTTGCCACCGTCGGCATGGTGCCATTCCTGGGCCTGGTGGTGCCGAATGTCATCAGCCTTATCGTCGGCGACAATCTCCGGCGCACCCTGCCGCTGATCGCCGCGACCGGCGCCGGGCTGGTGCTCGCCTGCGACATCCTCGGCCGGATCATCATCGCGCCCTACGAGATCCCGGTCGGAACCGTCATGGGCGTCATCGGCAGCGTCGTCTTCCTCTATCTGCTGCTGTCTAGGCGCGCCCATGCAGGCTGATCTCAAACGGATCTCGCCCGCCGGCATGCTGCTCGTAACGGCAATCCTCGCACTCGTCTCGATGCTGGCGTTCATGACGCTCGGCGCCAAGGGAAGCTGGGCCTTCATCCTCTCCTTCCGTGGCACCAAGCTCGCGGGCATGATCCTGGTCGCCTATGCGATCGCCGTATCGACCATCCTTTTCCAGACGATCTCCGGCAACCGCATCCTGACGCCATCGATCATCGGCTTCGATGCCATGTACGCGCTGCTGCAGACCGTCATGGTGTTTTTCCTCGGAGCGGCCGGCGCCACCGCCGCCGACCCGCGGCTTCAGTTCCTCATCGAGACGGCAGCCATGGTCGGTTTTTCCGTCCTTCTGTTCCGGGCGCTGTTTTCCGGAGCCACCCGCAGCCTGCACCTGCTGATGCTGGTCGGCATCATCCTCGGCGGCTTGTTCCGCAGCCTTTCGTCCTTCCTGCAGCGGATCCTCGATCCCAACGAGTTCATTGTGCTGCAGGACCGGTTGTTTGCCAGCTTCAACACGGTCAACGTCGACCTTCTCGGCATCTCGGCGGTTGCCGTTGCCGGCGTCACCTTCGTCCTCTGGCGGCTGTTTCCGACCTTCGACGTGCTGTCTCTCGGGCGCGAAAGTGCCATCGGGCTCGGTGTCGATCATCACCGCACGGTCACCATCCTGCTCGTGCTCATCGCCGTCCTCGTCTCGGTCTCGACCGCGCTGGTCGGACCGGTGACGTTCTTCGGCCTGCTGGTCGCAAGCCTCGCCTGGCAGATCACTCCAACGGCAAGCCATCGCTTCGTGCTGCCGATCGCCGTGTGCCTTGCGATCGTCACGCTCGTCGGCGGCCAGGTGATCCTCGAGCGGCTCTTTGCCTTCAACACCGCGCTGAGCATCGTCATCGAGTTCGTTGGCGGGCTTGTATTCATCTTCCTGCTTGTTCGAGGCTCCGCCCGATGATCGAAATTCGCGACGTCACCAAATCCTACGGCAGCAATGCGGTCGTCGACCGGGTGTCGATGACGCTGCCGGCCAGGGGCCTGACCTCGATCATCGGACCGAACGGCGCCGGCAAATCGACGCTACTGTCGATCGTCAGCCGCCTGATGCCGATGGATAAAGGGCAGGTGCTGGTCGACGGCCTCGATGTCAGCCGCACCGCCGGCGACATCCTTGCCCGTCGCCTGTCGATCATGCGGCAGGACAACCATATCACCGCGCGTCTCTCGGTGCGCGATCTCGTTGCCTTCGGCCGCTATCCCTATTCGAAAGGGCGCCTGACGGCCGACGACGTCGAACATGTGGAGCGCTCGATCGCCTATGTCGGCCTCAATGCCTTCGAGCATCGGTTCCTCGACGAACTCTCGGGCGGCCAGCGTCAGCGCGCCTTCATCGCCATGGTGCTCTGCCAGGACACCGACTACATGCTGTTCGACGAGCCGCTCAACAATCTCGACATGAAGCACGCGGTGGAAACAATGAAGCTGCTGCGGCGGCTGGCCGACGATTTCGGAAAGACGGTCGTGGTCGTGCTGCACGACATCAACTTCGCCTCCGCCTATTCCGACCATATCGTCGCCATGCGCGATGGCAGGCTTGCCTTCGAGGGCGTACCGAGCGACATGATCGAGCCATCGCGCCTGCAGGCGATCTTCGACGTCGACTGCCGCGTGCACGCCGTTGGCGACACGCGGCTTGTCAACTATTTCGAATAGTCGCGTCCCGTCAGTGGGACGTGCCGGACAGGACCGGGTTGCCGCTGCGCGCAGCATCGGCTGCCTTGTCCTCGTCGGTCACCGATGACAGGCGCTTCAGGCGGCGCCCGAGGCGAATGCTGACATCATCCATCACCGTGAACATCACCGGCACGAAGACGAGGCTCAGCATCGTCGAGGTGATCAATCCGCCGATGACGGCAATCGCCATCGGTGCGCGGAAGGCTGCATCCGCGCCGACGCCGATCGCCGCCGGCACCATGCCGGCAACCATGGCGATCGTCGTCATGATGATCGGCCGCGCGCGGGTGGTACCCGCAGTCAGGAGCGCGGTGCGCCGGTCCGCCCCCTCGTTGCGGCAGACGATCGCATGATCGACCAGCAGGATCGAGTTCTTGCAGACGATGCCCATCAGCATCAGGATGCCAATGGTCGATGAGAGGTCGAGCGCCGCGCCAAAGAGGATGAGCGCCAATGCCGCGCCCCCGATCGACAACGGCAGGGCGATCAGGATGGTAATCGGCTGCAGAAAGTCCTTGAACAGCAGCACCAGCACCGCGGCGACCATCAGGATGCCCGCGAGCAAGGCGAGTGCGAAGTTGCGGAACATTTCCGACATGTACTCGGCTTCGCCGTAATTTGCCTGTGACACGCCTGCCGGCATGTCGGTCATCGCCGGCAGCGCAGACACCGCCTCGAATGCGGTGCCGAGCGTGATGCCGTTGAGGTTGGCCTCGACTGCCATCAGGCGCTTGCGGTTTAGACGCTCGACGCTGCCCTCCTCCGCGCCGAAGGAGATGTCGGCCACCGACGTCAGCGGCACCAGCTTTCCCGAATTGGTGCCGACCCGAAGGTTGCGCAGCGTGTCGAAATCGGCCCGGGCCGTTTCAGCCAGCATGACCCGGATCGGCACTTGCCGGTTGCCGAGATTGAAGCGCGCCGAATTGCTTTCGCTGTCACCCATGGTGGCGATGCGCGCCACAGTTCCGATCGACGTCACCGAGACACCGAGACGCGCCGCCTCATCGAGGCGTGGCCTGACCAGCAGCTCCGGCGACAGCAGCGGCTCCGTCGATTGCACATTGACGAGGCCCGGCATCGCCCGCATCTCCTTTTCCAGCTGTCGCACCGCGCGGGTCAAAGCCTCGGCATCATCGCTGGTCAGATAGATCGACAGATCCTTGGCGCCCTGTTCGGATGCGAAGGTCGCCTGAATATCCGGTGTTTCCGCAAGCAACGGGCGCAGGGACAACTCGAATTCCTTGCGGCTGATCTCGCGCTCCTTGCGTGGGCGAAGCTTGATCAGCAGGTCGACGCGGTTGAGATTGTCGGCGGTGGCAAGCACGCTGTCGACCTCCGATCGCTCCTTGATCTTGCGGCTCAGCTCATCCGAGATCCGGGCCGTTTCCTCGAGCCGGGTTCCCGGCGGCAGCGTGACTTTCAGGGTGGAGAGGTTGCTGTCGCCCGCCGGCAGGAAACCGGTGGGCAGCATCGTCAGCAGCGCGAGTGAACCGACAAAGATCAGAGCGACGATGGACAGCGCCGTCTTGCGATGATCGAGCGTCCAGCCGAGCATCCGGACATAAACATCGCCGATGCGCGAGCGCCTGGCCTCATGGCCATGCCCGGCCCGCGGACGAAGCAGATAGGCGGCCATCAGCGGCGTCAGCAGGCGCGCAACCGCCAGCGAAAACAGCACGGCGATGGCGACCGTCAGGCCGAACTGTTTGAAATATTGCCCGACGGCGCCGCCGATGAAGCTGACGGGCGCGAACACCGCAACGATCGTCAGTGTCGTGGCAACGATCGCAAGGCCGATCGCATCGGCAGCATCGATCGCAGCCAGGTACGGCCGCTTGCCCATGTCCACGTGCCGCTCGATATTCTCGATCTCGACGATCGCGTCGTCGACGAGGATGCCGATGACAAGCGTCAGTGCCAGCAGACTGATGCTGTTCAAGGTGAAGCCGAGAAGATCCATGACCATGAAGGTCGGCAGGATCGATAGGGGCATGGCCAACGCCGAGATCAGCGTCGCACGCCAGTTCCGCAGAAACGCGAAGACGACCACAATGGTGAGCCCCGCCCCTTCGAGCAGCGCCGTCACCGCCGCGTCGTAGCTGTCCTTGGTGTATTCGACCAGCGAGATCATTTCCTTGATCTCGACACCCGGCGTGCGCGCCTGGATTTCGGCGAGACGGGCCGCAACGCGGTCGGCAACCACCGTGTCGCTCGCCCCCTTGCTGCGCGAGATCGAGAAGCTGACCACCGGCTCGCCGTCGAGCCGGGCAAAATTGCGGGGTTCGGACGAGGTGTCCTCGATCTTTGCCAGATCGGAAAGCTGGACCCAGCGGCTGCCGGAAATCGGGATCGACAGCCGTGAAAGCTCTTCGACGGAGGTGGCACTACCGATCGTGCGGATCGACTGCTCCCGCCCACCGATCTCGCCGCGCCCGCTCGGGACGTTGGTGTTGAGTTCGCGCATCGCCGTGTTGACCTGGTCGGCGGTGACGCCGAGCGCCAGAAGGCGTTCCGGATCGAGCGAAACGCGAACCTCGCGGTTGACGCCACCGAGGCGCTGAACCTTCTGGACGCCGGGAAGCGTCAGAAGCTCACCGTTCAACGTGTCGTCCACGAACCAGGAGAGCTCGACCGCGGACATGTTCGGCGCGCGCACCGTGTAATACACGATGGCGCTGCCGTCGACGTCGACGCGCGACACCACCGGATCCTGGATTGATTGCGGCAGATCTGAGCGGATCTGAGCGACGGCTTCACGCACGTCGTTGGCGGCGCGATCCGGATCGGTGCCGATCTTGAACTCGACCGTCGTCGTCGAGATGCCGTTGGCGACCGTCGAGCGAATGTGGTTGACGGCAACCAGGCCGGCCGCCACCCCTTCGACCCGGCGGGTCACCTGCGTTTCCATTTCCGCCGGCTGGGCGCTCGGCTGGGTGATCGTCACCGTGACCACGGGAAACGAAACGCTCGGATTGGCATTGACCGGCAGCCGCATGAACGACGCGATGCCGACGAGGGTCAAAACGACGAACAGCACGATCGTCGGGACGGGCTTTCGGATCGCCCAGGCAGATATGTTGCTGGTCATTTCGTGGCGCCTGTCTGAACGGGTTCGACATCCTTGGTGGCAACCGTTTCGCCTTCACGCAGCGACACGCCGGCCTTGGCAACCACGCGCTCGCCTTCACCGAGGCCCGAGACGATCTCCACCTTGCCATTCTGGCGCATGCCGGCCTCGACCGTCTTGCGCTTGACCGCGCCGTCCTCGACGATGAACACCGACGGCTTTCCGTCCGGCGTGCCGTAAAGCAGCGCTGAATCGTCGATCATGATCGCTGCGCGTTCGGCGACAACGATCTGCGCGCGTCCGAACGTTCCTGCATAGGGCGGCCTGTTCGTGTTCAGCGCGATCTTGACTGTGCCCAGCCGTGTCTCGCTGTCGATCTTCGGGTTGATCACCCTGACATGGCCATCGATCGTATCCGGGCGGCCGGAGAGCCTGACCTTCACCTTCTGGCCGACGGCAAGGAGCGGAAGCTCGCTCTCGGGCACTTCGGCAGCAAGCTCGATCTCGCCGTCACGGATCAGCCGCATCAGCGGCTCCGAACCGGCGAGCGCACCGGCGCGAGCCAGGCGCTCCGAAACGATGCCGGCGGCCGGCGCAACGATCACCGCGCGCTCGAACTTGCGGCGCGCCTCGGCCAGGAGCGCCTGCGCCTGGGCGTCGTCGGCGCGTGCGACCTTCACCGCCTCCAGCGCAATGGCCACGGCCGAGACCCGTTCCTCGAGAAACGTTTCTGCCTTCAGATGGCGCAGCTGGCGGGCACGATCGAGCTTCTTTTGTTCTTGCCGGACCGTCTCTTCCTGCTGGGCGACCGCTGCGCTGGCGCGCGCGACACGGCCTTCGGCTTCCCGCAACAGGTTCTCCAGCATCTCGGTTTCGAGCCGGGCGAGAACCTGGCCAGCGGCCACCCTGTCACCGATTTCGACGTTGACTTCGGCGATCCGCTGCTCGGTCAATGTCGTACCGACCGCGATCTCTTCGCGCGCCACGAAGATGCCGGCAAAGGAGCGCAGCCATGTCTGCGGTTGCCTGTCGGTGACAAGCGTCGAAACGGTGCGGCTTGCCGCCGCACCGGTATCGACCGACGCGGCCGCCTCGTTGGCGCGAACCTGGCCCGCGGTGGCGGCAAGCGCGAAGGTGGCGACGATGGCGGCGTTCAGGATTGGAGAACGTCTCATTCTGGTTGGCTTTCGCTGGCGGGACCACGGCGCGGACCAATTGGACGCTGGCCGCAGTCGCAGTCCCTGTTTGTATTCGACGCTTATTTATTTGTTAGAGTAGTCAATCTAATAATTACATCCGATGAACGCGTCAAGAGCGTGGCAATCGCATGCAATCATTGCGGGAGCATGGCGAAGGGCCCGATAGCACCCTCTTCTCTTGACTCCACATCTCCCGGCATCGCATATCGATCAATCAGTCTATTAAAGAGCCAAGCGGTTTGGGAGAAGCACGATGCGCAAGATCGACCCGGAGAAACATGCTGCAAGGCGGCAGGTGATCCTCGATGCTGCCATCGCCTGTTTTGCCCGCAAGGGTTTTCACGGCACGTCGACCGCGGAAATCTGCGCCGAGGCAGGAATGAGCCCGGGCAATCTCTTTCATTATTTTCCGACCAAGCACGCTATCATCGCCGCGATCGTGGAGGAGGAGCGTCAAGAAACGGCGGACTTTTTCCGCGAGCTTCATGAAGCGCCGGACCTTTTTGCAGCCCTGTTGGGATTCATGGACGCTGCGATGGGGTTGGCAGCCGATCCGGTCTACTCCAGCCTTGCGCTGGAAATCGCCGCCGAGGCCATGCGCGACGAGCGCATCGGCGCACTGGTTGCCGCCAATGACGCGGAAATGCGCGCCGCCCTTTCTGCCCTGATCAGGGCAGCGCATGCGCGTGGACAGATCGACACGGCGATCGATCCGGAAGCGGGCGCCCGGTGGATTGCAGCGCTGATCGACGGCATTTTTGGCCGGATCGCCGTCGATCCGGGTTTCAAGCCGGACCAGGAAGGCGCGACGATGCACCTGTTGCTGACCCGTTTTCTCCGTCCACCGCGCGACGCCGCTTCCGCCTCAAGTGACGCTGCGGAAATAGGCTAGCCCCCTGCCGTCCCGAAAATTCCCGGCAGCACCGCTCCATGCGGAGAAAGCTGCGGATCTTTCCGCCGTGGCGGGGTTGTTGGCATTGCACCTGGCCGGGCCGTTTTCACGAATCAGCCCCTGCATTCGAAGCCGCGACCACCGAGCACCGATTGGTTGCGGGGTCGCAATCGTACCGCCTGCTCCGGGATCGTCGATCGACCCACGCGCGTTCGAACGGACGCGGGTGGGTCGACGAAATTATTGGAGCGGTCCCTGATGACGAATGCTTGCTTCAGACAAGGCTGAGCACTTCGGCCACCGGGCGCCGCGGCTTTGCCGGCCAGTTACCCTCGGCGGCATGTCCAACAGCCAACAGCATGACCGGGATCTCGGTGGGCGCAAGGCCGAACGCCCGCGCGACCCCATCCGGATCGAAACCACCCATCGGGCATGATGCGAGGCCGAAGGCCTGCGCGGCGAACATCAGCGTCGCACCGGCAAAGGTCGCAGTCCGAAAGGCTTCGTCCCGCTGCCGACCGGGATGGTGCTCATAGGCCTGCCTGACGGCATCCACCCATCCGTCCGCCATGCGTTGCGGCATGAAGCCTGCTTCGACGGCGGGCCGCAACCTTGGAGCCACATCTGCGTGGTCGGGCAGCGAACCGGCGATGATGAATGTCACTGCCGCGTCGGTGATCTTTGACTGGTCATTGGCAACGGCCCGCAACCGCGCCCGGGCCTCCTGCGAATGAACAGCGACGAAGCGCCAGTTCTGCAGGTTGTAGGCCGTTGGCGCATGCGTCGCCAGCCGCACCAGTTGCCGGATCTGATCCGCCGGAACGTCCTTGTTCGGATCGAAGGCGTTCGTTGATACCCGGTTTTCGATCATGTCGACGAAGTGCATGGTCATGGCTTGATCTCCTTTGGTCACTCGCACGGCCGGGACGGCCCGCGCTTGGCTGTGAGATGAAGCTAGTCGATTTACTCAGAGGCGGTAATGCACGGATTACGCAGTATATTGTTTACTTTAGGTGAAGAATAATGAACAGATGGACGGCGCTTGGGGTGTTCCGCAACGTCTCCGAACTGCAAAGCTTTGCTGTGGCTGGCCAGCGGCACGTTCTGTCTCCGGCGACGGCCAGCAAGAACATCGCCGAACTCGAGCAGCCCCCTCCTGCCGTTTGATCCATCGCACCACCAGACGCCTGTCCCTGACCGACGGGGGGCGGGTCTTTTTTCGCCAGGTGGTTCAGATGCATGTTTTTTTTGACTTTGTGCCCGGCGTGTTTGCTGCTTCTGCCGTCGACGCTTGATGTCGAGCCCCGAAACGCCAAAAAGCCCGCGG
>UBXV01000025.1 GCA_900469625.1 Hyphomicrobiales bacterium | reverse complement strand
CGCGCGATGGAGTGCCTCGCACGAGACTGCTAGCCACCATCCCAATGGCTATGTTGCCCATTCGCGCCGTTGCTCTTTGAGGGCCGAAAGGTGCCGGCGATGTGACCAATGCAGTTCTTCGTTCGCGACGGGACCGCGACTACCTTGGGAGGAGATCTATCCTCCCCTGTGGCCGCCATTTTGCGCCGCCGAAGTATCCCGTTCGTATTCGCAGCGTCGCCTATACCTGTGACGACACGTTCTCGCTGGTATCACTGGTCTCAGCCGGACTTGGCATCGGCTTTGCGCCGGAATGGACGCTGGATTTGCCCAACCGCAATTTCTAGCTTCGAAAGGTGAGAGTGGACTTCAGGATTGGCCTCGGCGTTGCCTGGTCCAAGGACGATCCGACGGCCGCCCGTGACGACATTATCGACATTGCGCGGTCGCTGGTCAGGGTGGGCAGGTGATGCGTGAACTTAAGGTGGGGCTGGACGTGAAAGTGAAAGGCGGATTTGCAACGTGACGTCTGCACATTCTCCGCAAAGCGGAGCCACTGCAGGATGCCGACCCTTGGTCGTCGCATCTTCAGCCGGCGTGCGGGCTCAGGCTGCTCTCCTTTGCCTGTGTCAGGTAGATGACATTGGGGGCCGTTGAATGCCCCACTGGCGTTAGCGGCGCTCTGACGTAACAACGGAAGCAGCAGTCAACCACCGTGCAAATCCGACAGCGAGCAAACTGCCCAGACATTGGGAAACAACGAAGGCCAGGACGTCTACGGGGCGAATACCCGCAAGGCTGTCTGTGAATGCCCTGGCTATCGTGGTCGCCGGGTTTGCGAAGGAGCTCGACGCAACAAGCGTAACTGACAGGACGTAGAAACCGACGAAGGCGGATACAGTGTTGGGGCGAAACCTGAGCCCAAGGAAGATCGTGAATATGAGGCCAAACGTGGACGCTGCCTCGGCGATCCAGACGGGAAATCCGGTTCGTACGTGAACGCCGACAGAGAGCAGCGGCAAACCGAAAGTGACATGGACGAAGACAACGCCGAGTACACCGCCGATCGTCTGCATGGACACATAGGCGGCCGCCTCCTTCCGCGGTATCTGGCCCTGAAGGAGCATTGCCAGACTCACCGCCGGATTGAGGTGGCCGCCGGAGATCGGTCCGAGGAGCTCGAGAAGGACGTATAGCGCCGCGCCGCAGGATATAGCGACACACAGCACAACCAACGCCGGAACATCCGTCATAGCACCGGCCATTGCCGCGCTTCCAACAGCGGATACCGCGAGCAGGCCCGTCCCGAAGGCCTCGGCAACAAGGCGTTTTGAAAGCGAGTGATTCACGGCGGTGATCTCTGTATTTGGTCTGTGATGGCGTTAGACAGATGGCGCCTGTGTGCCCATCGCTATCGGTGACGGTGATGGGCACACAAGGTGGCTTTTCCCCCAACAGTTTCTTGAGAACCACCGCTATTCGCCCGAAGACACCCGAGTTTTCCGGTCGCTCGTGCTTCTTTCCTGGGTGCGCGCTTAACTGAAGAATAGATTTGCACCGGGACGGCTACAGGTTATGGGCAGTAAAACCGCGTGAGTTGCCCGGGCCAAGTCAAAGCCAAACTTAAATCACGTGAGTTCCCTCTGAATCTGCAATTAACTCCGACGCCGGCGCAACTTGCGGAAGTGACGTATTCTTAGGAGGTGATCACCATCAGGGATTTGCTGGGGAACAAAACCCATATTGTCGGCATTTTAGGTGGCGAAATCATCAGGTTATTGTCTCCATGCGCGAACTTCTCACCAGCCTTCTCCTAGCTTCCTGCATGCTACCGATTGCCGCTGGCGGCATGCAGCTATCATCGGACTTTGCCGAATCCGGTGTTCCTGGCTCGTTCGTCGATCTTAACGATGAACCCCTCTGGTCGTCCGGGGTGAGGCGGGTAGACCCAAGCCAACAGGCATACGAGCGGCTTCCTGCCACAGACCTCACGAACAACATGGTGGGCGAAGGCAATCTTACGGCGCGCGTAAAGATAACGGTCGGCGGATTTCCCGACAGGGCACATGCTTCAAACCGGCCGAACGCTAAGCCGGACATACTCGCTGATCTGCAAGCAGCAAAGACGCGGGAATGGTGCAGCACGCGGTATCGATCTTACGATCCTGACGACAATAGCTACCAGCCCTACGGTGGAGGGCCGAGGCGTACATGCGCAACCCCGATCGAGATGCCGATGGCTCCTGGTCGCCAAGTCGCAGATGGCGGCAGCGCGAACGAGCCTGACGTGAACGCGCGGTGGTGCAGGGAGCGGTACAGTTCGTATCGGATCGAGGACAACAGCTATCAACCGTTTTCGGGGGGAAGGAAGCCGTGCCCGGGGCCGCGGTCCCAGTCGGCCAGTAATTCAGATCGGACTGTTGTTGGTTCTTCGGTGATCCAGTTCTAGAGTTCCAGTTCAGGCCCAATGGCCGCAGCCCCGATGTTTCCGCGAAGGTTGATCAACGCAGAAAGCCGTCCCGTCCGAATTCTTCCCAACCCGCCAAAGCCACGTCGGCCTCGTCGGAAGCCTGATTGGCCGTCGCCGCTGACTTCGGGGCGTTCTTCAACGACCGCGTCAACTTGGCTTTGTAAGCCGCTTTCCGTCGGTTTTCGGCTGCAGCCTCCATATCTTCGTCCCGCCACTGATCAACCAGCCCGCGGTCGAGAAGGTCTTCGACGACCCGCGGATCAAAGACATGGAAGGTGATCTGCCGTGCCCGTCCTGCTAGTCGCACCGTCCGCGTCCCGGCGCTCGGGAGACGACCGTCGGCGAGCCAACGATGCCTCTCGCCCGGCTTGATTGTCAGGATGTCCTGTATCTCGCGGGGAATCACCGGGAGGTTTTCGATGTCCTTCATTGCGGAGGAAACGATGGTCGCTGCGGCGTCGAATTGCGTCTTGTCATCCGCTGACATCGACAGCATGAGTTCACCCGCCTCCAGAACGAGCGATTTCTTTGACGATATGGGAAGCCGCGAACGCATTTCTAACAGGATGCCGTGAGCCCGCACGGATGACCCAAGTGTAGCAGCTGGCGGCAGGGTCCACGTCCTGAGGAGCTCGATATCATTCTTCTGTTGTTTCGGCATGGGTCTTAGATGGGTTCTCGCCCAGAGAGTTCAACGCAGCAAAACCTACGACCGCTCCAGGGACTCTCCCTTTCTTCCGTGTGAGCACGTGAGGCACGTACGATGCCTGCGCGTGGAGTCGATAGCCCGGGCGAGCGACGATCGTAGGCATTTTATTAAGTTTGTTGGCAAACAGTTCAATTCACGGGAGACCTTATTCGTAGGGTGCGCGTTGATAGCCAACGAACCTCGGAGGCGATAATGTTTCAGCGTACCATCCTAATCGTAGACGATGAGCCGTTGATCCGGATGACATTGGCGGATTTCCTCGCAGACGAAGGATTTGCAGTGTTAGAGGCATCGAATGTCCTGGAGGCCGTCGCGGTGCTGGGTCTGCATCGGATCGACGCGCTGATCACCGATGTGGACATGCCCGGCGCGTTGAACGGCTTTGATCTGGTGAAATTGGTTCAGAGCTACACAGCAGGGGCCGCCGTGATCGTCACTTCGGGTGGCCATACCACAGCGGAGATCGACGGACACCGCGTCACTTTTCTTGCGAAGCCCTACCGCATGGATACCATTCTGGAGGAGCTGGAGAACCGGATGCCACCGGTCGGGCATTCAGCCACGGCCTTGAGCAACTGACGAGGGTTTGCCAACACCCTGACAGCGGGAAGGAAAGGCTTTGGCTTTGCCCCGGAATGGATGCTGGATCTGCCCAATCGCAATTTCGAACTTCGGAAGGTGAGGGGACTTCAGGATCGGGCTTGGTGTCGCCTGGTCGAAGGACGATCCGACGGTTGCCCGCGACGACATCATCGACGTTGCGCGGTCGCTGGTCACGGTGGGCAGGTGACGGAGAACTCGGCGCTAAGTTCGTTGGGCACGCTTCAGCGAACGCCTAGCGGTTCGCGCATCTTATCCCAGGCATCGGCGTGCAAGGACATGGATGATCCGGTGCCTGCAATTTACACTGGTCCGGGGGCTGCGGCTTTGGCCATCGACCGATCGATCCCATGCCGGTCACCACCCGCCATGGCGGCGGATGGTGCGGTCCCTTATCGAGTTTAGAATTCGTCCCACTGTTCGGCGGGTGCCGCTGCAGCTGCCGATCAACTTCCTGAAACGGTGCGTATCGTTCCGACCATCCGCCGAATGGGCGACGGAACCAGTGAGGAGGTCAGTGCCTCAGCCGCGCGCTTTTGCGATCGCGTTCTTTAGTCCTTTTTCATCCAGAACACCGGGAATAATCGCCGAGCCGATGACGAAAGACGGTGTTCCGGCGAAATTGAAGGCGAGCGCCTGATTGTAGTTGCGATCGAGCAGTCCGGAAATCTTGGCATTGTGCGTGTTCACGGCTGCTGTCAGCTCTTTCATCGAAAGACCCGCCCCGGCCAGTGCTTTCTCGATATCGTCCTGCGACAGCCTCGCCTTGGTTTTCATCAATGCCTCCATCGCCGGCTGGTATTTGCCGATCTGGGCAGCTCCGAGCACCGCCTGTGCGGCGAAGACGGAGGCCTCGCCCAGGATCGGCCAGTCCTTCAGCACAAGCCGCACGTTGCCGTCGGCCTTGACCACCTTCTCGACCGTCGGATGCACTTTCTTGCAGTAGGGGCACTGATAGTCGAAGAACTCGACGATGGTGACATCGCCCTTGGGGTTGCCGAGAACGGGCGCGTCCTTGTCGAAAAACACCTCCTCCTTGGTCAGTTGCTGAGCGAAGGACGATCGGCCCCCCACGAGGACGGCGGCGGAGGTCGCGACCGTGGCGGCCAGAACGGTTCTGCGGGTGAACATCAGATTTCTCCTTATGCGAATGGATTGGGGCCGACAGCGACGGCGCGTGCGGCGATGGTGAGGATCATCCCGCGCAGGCAAACTGCGAAAGTCGGAAAGGCCGGGGCTGTCATTTCGTCTGCTTCCTGTCCTCAGATGGAAAGGCGGCGAGCCGTTCGGCGATTGCCTCGCGGGAGATTTCGCCAAGATGGGTGGCTGCGAGCGTACCGTCCGGGTTGATGAAAAGTGTGGCGGGAAGGCCGATCGCGCCGTAGTGCCGGGATAGGTCCGAGAAAGGGTCGAGAAGGATGGTTTCCAGGTCGACGCCTGTTTGGTGCAGATAGGATTCTATCACTGCGCGGCTTTCGCCCTGGTTGGCGAAAAGAAAGTCGGCCTCGGGATTGCTTGCCGCCATCTTCGCCATCATCGGCATTTCCCGCCGGCAGGGCGGACACCAG
This sequence comes from Hyphomicrobiales bacterium, assembly GCA_900469625.1. Taxonomy (GTDB): domain Bacteria; phylum Pseudomonadota; class Alphaproteobacteria; order Rhizobiales; family Rhizobiaceae; genus Ensifer. The sequence continues at coordinate 8,024 of UBXV01000025.1, read as the reverse complement.
CTGGCCCAGAGATTGAGAACTGCCGGGCGGCCCCTGCGGTTTGCGATGGCAAGGCTATCGTCCGTTGAGAGAACGGCAAATGTGGTTTCCGGGGCACGGGGTGCTGCGCCGCTATCGGTGAGAGTGGTAACGACCACCCATACGAAGAGGCCGGCCGCGAGCGGCAGGATTGCCCAAGCGGCAGCTTTTGGCGCATTCCGCCAGAGTATTATGGCGGCAACGAAAACTCCGATGAGGCCGCCTGTCGGAGAAAAGCCGCCCTGCCAGATGGCGAAGACACGCAACGGCTCCTGCAGGAAGCTCTCGGCATGGGCAATCACATGCCCGGCCCGTGCGCCGGCAACGCCGAGAAGCGTCGCGGCCGTGGTAAAGGTGCCCAGCCGGTTGTCGATGCGGGCGGCAAGCAGGGAGCCGACGATCATGAAGACGATGAAGCCCGCGATTACTGAAAAGCGATCGGCGGAAAAGGCGAAAGGACCTATGGCGACGGCATTCATCGCGCAGCGTCCTTCACGAGCCGTGCCGCATCCGCAAGCGAGGCGGGCGTGATTTCTCCGACGAGGCGCGTACCGGGCGTCTCCCGTTTTTCGCGGTCGAAGAAGATCATCGTCGGCGGGCCGACGACGGCAAGCGAACGCATGAGCTCGCCATTCTCCGAATCAAGGGTGCTGACGTCGAGGCTTGCCAGCTTGATCCCGTCGAGTTGGGCGATGACATCAGGCGCAGTCAGCACGGAACGCTCGATCGTGCGGCAGGTGACGCACCAGTCCGCGGTGACATAGACGAGGGTGGGCTGTTTGTCCGTAGCCGCGGTGTCAAGGAAGCTGGAGAGCGCGCCGTCGGAGCCGACCTTGGTGAAATCCGACTTCTGGATGGTGACTGTCCGGCCAACGTCCACCGCCCCCTTGAGCGGGCCGAGCGGAGTGAGCGGATCGCTCGCGCCAAGGCCGAACCCCGCCAGCAGAAGACTGCCCCAAAGCAGGGAGACGAGGGCGCTTACGCGCGTCAGCACGCCATAGCCGCGTGTCGGTCGGAGCCCGTCGAACGCGCCCGCATAGACGGCGAAGGCTAAGGCCAGCACGGCCCAGGGCAAAAGAAGAAACCGCTCCGGCACTAGCGGCGTCGCGAACCAAACCGCGGTACCCAGGAAAGAGAAACCGAAGACGTGCCGAACACGTTCCATCCACTCGCCGGCGCGCGGCAGCGCCTTGCCGCCGATCGTCGCCATGATGATCAGCGGGATGCCTTTGCCAAGGCCAAGGGCGAAGAGCGCGAGTGCACCGACGGCGACGTCACCCGTCCGGGCAATGTAGAGAAGGGCACCGGCAAGCGGTGCGGTCACGCAAGGGCCAATGAGGAACGCAGAGGAAAAGCCGAGCAGGGCGGCCGCGCCGACCGAACCGCCCTTCCGCCTGCCGCCGCTCAGGCGGTTGCCGATCGCTGCCGGCAGCTTGACATGGAAGAGCCCGAAGCTGGATAGCGCCAGCAGCAAGAACAGTGCCGCGACCACGCCGATTGCGAAGGGCGATTGCAGCACAATTTGCAGGTTCTGCCCCGACCATGCGGCCGCGATGCCAAGGAGACCGAAGGCGGATGCCAGAGCCAGCACATAGGCGGATGCGAGCGCGAAACCGCGTCCTGCAGTCAGGCCCTCTCCCTCGCGCGTGAGCATGGCCGCGACGATCGGATACATCGGGAAGACGCAGGGCGTGAAGGCGAGCAGCAGGCCGAAGCCGAGAAAGCCGGCAAGAAGCAGCGCAAGGCCGCCACCGCTCACGAGCCGGTCGACTGCCGTATCGCCGTTGTCTGCTGTGATGGAAAACCCTGCGTCTGCCTTTATCGCCGTGCGTGCGTCCTTAGGCAGCGTAAATGCAAAGCCGCCGTCTGGCTTGCTGATGGTCATGGCAACGGTATCGATCGTCCGCGTCGTCGGCGGATAGCACAGTCCGCCATCCTGGCAACCCTGATAGGTGAGGCGGATGGTCTGAGGCGCGTTGGCGATCCAGGCTGAAGCCTTCTGGTAATAGACCTCGGTTCTCCCGAAGCCCGGATCGTCCTTGACCGTGCCCGGCTCGGTTTGCAGGGGGACCGGCCGGTTGCCGCCATCTTCCGCTGCCATAAAGTCCCTGTAGAGATAGTACCCGTCGGCGATTGACCATGTGATCGTCAGCCGGCCGTCGTCTTGCCTGGCGATCGCAGGCACGAAGGCCCCGTCCATCGGCAGTGGCGCTTCGAGCGCCCGGGCGGGCAGAATTGCCGCAAACAGTACCCAAATCAGTGCCAGGAGGCGTGTTTTCCGCATCAATCTTGCGTCCTCGTCTTGTCTCGAGGGCGGAGCGATCGGGCCGTTACCTTAAGGCAGTCTTAAAGTGGCGGCCGTCCGAATGCGATTGGATCGACAGCGCGGACCTGATGAGACAATCATCTCATTCTCGCGGTAATCAGATGGGTCATCTGATCAGCGATCAAATTGAGAAACGCCATGTAACCAAGCTTCGAGCTGTGCTCTCAACAGCTAACGAGATCACCATACATGGGAAATTACCCATCGGCCGTGATTTCATGATTTACAGCACAGCCAAGAACGATAACGGCCGGCGGTCAATGACGCCGTTCTCCCACATCGCGCGATTGGTCGTTTGACCCAGCAATCCGCCGCCGCCTGTAAGCAAGAAATGTGGTACACTTTCTTCCATAGCTATGCGGCGACCGGATACCTGAAAATGCTCCTGAACCGCACGGACCGAGAGGCCATAAGGAGGGCACCCGCGCGTCTCCTTGCCAGAAATGTTCGGCCTGACAACGGCGACGAATGCTGCAATCTGCATTCACAGCGCTCCGAGTACGGAGGAAGGCACCATATCAACTCGTCGTTCCTCTCTGCTCATCGTTACCATGCCTATCCTACTGGTCTGGGCATTCAGGCCCGCGCCTTATGTGTTTACAGGGGCTGCGCTGGCAACGCAGTCTGACAGCCTGACACAGTGAACATCCTTGAACGTTGCCGACCTGCAGTTCGACTGGTTCTGCCCGTCTCTGACAGAGATGCGGGGTTTTTTCAGACCGTCACGTTTCTGTCGTCATGGAACCGCCACTGAAGCTACGCGTTCCTGTGCGTTAGACTTCGGGCACTACCGGCATTCCGCTGGCATCCCCGATGGGAAAAAATCATGAAAACGCTTCTAATCGCATTGGGCGTAGCCGCTGCTACGTCATGGTCCGCTTATGCCGCCGAACCGGCCAAGATGGTCGACACGAAGGTGGGCAAGGTCATGACCACGGGAAACGGCATGACCCTCTACACGTTCGACAAAGACACTAAAGGCAAGTCGAACTGCGACACAGATTGCCTGAAGATGTGGCCGGCGTTTCATGCCGCTGCGAAATCGAAGGTTGAAGGCGAGTGGTCGCTGGTAAAGGACGCGGCCGGCAAGGAGATGTGGGCCTACGACGGCAAGCCGCTTTATACGTATGCCGAAGATAAGAAGGCCGGAGACGTCAAGGGTGACGGCGTCAACGGTGTCTGGCGCCGCGCCAAGTAAATTCCAGTGCAACATTGGCTCTATTGAAGAAGGGCGGCCCTCGGGCCGCCCTCGCTATCTGATCCCGGCTTGGAAGCAGACTTCCACTGAGATCGCATACGTTTCGCTGGTAGGGCCGAGCGGTTGGTTTTGACTATGCTGCTTTTTCTGCGGCCTGGTTGACGACCTTAGTGGCGATCGCCGTCAGAGCGATGTCGGTTGCCTGTTCTTCGTCGAGCTTAGCCTGAAGCAGCTTGGCGGCATATTTCATGCCCAGCTTCAGCGCCTATGTCCGTAGCGTGATATTTCGTAGTGTTCGATAGCCTGTGCTAGCGTCGTCCGGCTCGGCAACTTCCTCCACCTTTCCCGAGTCGACGTGCCTGAACGCCGCCGTTCCCATTCTTCAAGCAGGGAACGATCGTCTGATCACAGGGTTTGTTTTGAGGCCCTGGCATCGTTCTGCTGTCCGGGCGAGTAACTTCGTATCCACGAAAGAAAAAACAATGATTGACCCTCCAAATCAGCTCCCAGGCACGCTTGAGCGCAAGGTGGAACTTGAGCAGACCGTCGAATATGCAATCCAGGTTCTGGTCGAGGAAGCCTGCCTTTTAGGGTGGACCCCGGCTGAATTCCCGACGGCTATCGCGGATGCCACAAACGTAAGGCTGAGCGCCATAGAAGAAGAAGTGAACTTTAAGCCAGAGGCGAGCGAGCATTCACGCACGAGCTATCCGACCGACTAGGGATTTCCACCCGAGGAGGTGTCGCCAGGTTCCTCGGTTTCATCAACGGGGATAGCGCGTTCTACGCGCTATCCTGTTCGCTGGACCTTGAAACGTAAAACGGATGTCTCGACGTCAACCATCTTTGTCGAGGTCCGTGGCATTTCGAATTGCGTCCAGCATCCGAGCTCGCCAATGCGGACCTGATGCCTTGAACCAGTCGACAACGTCCCTATCAATACTGAGCGTGATCTTCGTTGCGGATCCTTGCGGAGGCGCCGGTTTCTTCTTGAGCGCGCGCGGACGTTCAAGAACTTGTTGCACCAGATCTCCGGTAGCGTGTGTGTGGACTGCTTTGGCCATGTGCCAGCCTTATGCGGTTACAATGCCGCGCAGTATGCCACGCTTCCATAGAGCCTCCCCATCATTTCTTTTGCCTTCGCCGGCGACGCGCTTGATCGTGTAAGTGCAGAAGAGGTTCAGATCCGAAATATTGCTGGGACCGCACAAAGGGCGTTCTCATCTGTCGATGGGCATTGACTGCACACTCAAGATGAATGCGTTGGATCGGATCGTTCGCATGGAGGCACCACCACGCGAAAGGAAGCTCGCAGCGTGCTGTGATGCCGCGTACAACGGACCGCATTGAAGAGAATCTTTGCCCGGCCGAAATTGCGCCGTCGAGATAGCTTCCTCTACGGGCCTCCACCCACTGCTCGCGATGGCGAGCTTGCTTCGGCGTGCCTGACGTGAGTTGAACGAGGGTCTTTCCTTCAAGCAAATCGGTTGCGTGGGGCTCATCGAGGACGATCGACGTTGCAGCGTAGTCCGACAACCAGACGATGAGCGTAATGCTGCTGGCAATAACAGCGGCTGGCGTTTCCGCCTTCAAGCGCCGATGCTCTCCAGAGCGCCCGTTTTACGGAACCTTACATGCTATTTGATAAAACCTGGGTATTGCACCTCTTCACGATTCACGCCCTTGGAATCCAATCGAATTGGAGCAGGCTCCGGCTTGTCTGCCATGTAACGATGGGCGGCAAGCCAGTCGCGCAGAATAGTCTCAATCGCGGTGGCTCGGCCGTCTGGCGGAGGCAACAGGTCGGGATCGGTCATGTAGGCCGCTAGCCCTGTTTCGATATCATCTGCAAAAAGAGGGACGTCTGCTGAATTGGCGATGGCAAGCTCCTGTGACTTCAACATGATAACGAGCTTTAAGGGTGCCGGTTCCCGCGACCAGGGGTCTGAAATACTCAGCGTGTTGGCTTGGGGTAATGGGCGTCAACCCGCGGAAGCGACGGGCCGCGTTGTAATCGTTGGAAAGGTGCAAAAAAGTCGGCCCCTGTGGAAAGGGGCCGATGAAGTGTTTGTCGGGGGACAACGGATAAACGCGGCGTCTCTCGCTATGTTCCGTAGCTAGAGATACTCGGCCATTTTCTAAAGCGCTTCCCGGTCCTCTATGCCGCTCGGAAAAGGTGAAACCAATCGGGATATGAGGGCTTCGTCGCTATCGTTGGCCAGGCGTCGTATAATCTGCATCTGGCCCGGCTCGATGTTGATACTCCGCTCTGCGGAGATGGCCATGGCGCGTAATCCTGTCGGAGGCGAAAGCGCGTAGCATCTTGGGGGTAATGGCACCCGTGTAGAGACCCGCAGATGGCCTGTTGTGCGCTGTTTTCGGCCGGTAGCGAGTCTGATCGCTGCGGTTTAAAGTTTAGAATCGCATAACTTGCCTCAAAGCGTGGGACGCTGATGCTCCGGGGACGCGAGCTTAACCCTTGCGCAGAACCATCGGCCGCGGCCAACGTGGTCGTCTGGCCGAAACTGTTTGAACGCAGCCGTCGTGTGGTGCTCGGATCGAGCATGATGGCGATCAATGGCCGCATCCAGCGCGAAGGGGAGGTCGTTCATTTGATCGGGCAGCAGCTGTTCGACCTGACCGGCGATCTCTCCTCCCTTTCCGAGCGGGATGAGGCTTTTAGGCTGCCGACCGGCCGTGGCGATGAGTTCGCGCACGGATCGCCTGGCAGCCCGGACTCGCGTGAGAGACCAATACCGGCCAAGCCACGCGACATATTCATTCCCGACCTGCATATCGATACCCTGAAAGTGAAGAGCCGGAACTTTCACTAACCATCTGGGCCACGCGTTGAAACCCTTAGCATGATCAACCGGCCAGCGAACCTCGTGGTTTCCGGCGCAAATATCTGCGTCAGTACCATCAGGTCTTGCCCGGACACTCGTCCAGATGTGACTTCGGAAATGTGGTCGCGTGAGGCTTACCTTGCCCCGGCGATCTCGGTGCAAATGTCTTCCAGTCTCCGTTGCGCGACGAGCAGCTGCTCATCAATGACGTTTGGTGGTCGCCGTTCAGGTATGTGGGACTCCACCGATGGGCCGATGACCTCCATGGGATGCACGCCAAGCGCTTCGCACATCAAGATGAGCGCAGGCACCGTTATCTGGTGCTTGCCATCTTCGTACCGCTGGACGTCCTGCGTGGTGATGCCAAGGGCGGCGGCCAGCTTCGCTGCGGAGCATCTTCGCTCGAGTCGCACCTCGCGTAAACGCTTGCTGAGCTCTGCGCAAAGTGCGGTTGCGCCATCAACTTGTGTTGCCATGGGCACTTCACCTCACGCGGCAATGACCTGGCTCAGCATGTGGTCTGGTGACGGTTTGAGCAATTTGGCCATTCGCGGTAGTCGTATGAAGCCGGAGGAGCGAGAGGGGTAGGGTTGCTAACCGCCTGCGCGAATGATCTTTGCCATGCCGACACTGTTAGGGACCTTTTCTCCATCTTCCTGCGCGTAGCGGCAGCCGAGTCGGTTTCCATGCGCAGATGCAGGTTCTGCGGTCGATGTCACCGCGTGAATGCGCGAGCAGCTCGCCCGCTAGGGTGCGGGCAGTGGACAACGCAGGCCCGGTGTTCTCGAGCCCGACGTGGCGATCTTCGATTTCTGCCTGCTGTTGCAGGGAAGATACGCATTTCGTTCCCTGGCGTTACATGGCGTTCCATCTTGTTCCTTCCATCACAAATTGTCGGCCTTGATCACCCGTCATGCCATTGCATAGGTGACTGAAGATTCATGTGTTTTGCCAAAATCACTTTGCTTGAAGCAGCAGCGATGGAGAACACGACCAAAACGTGAGTGGCCTTGGGCAACAGGCCGGTCATGTGGCGGGGGAACGAGGGCTGAGGGTCTCACCACGATGGACTGCGTCTTGTCGCGCCTCCTGGCGAAACACTTGGCATCAGATGAAATGCGTGGGGGCATTATGCAAAGAAACGTCTGCGGCAAGGGTTCCAACCTGGCTGTCCAATTCACCTTGTTTATCGTGTTGGCGTTGTCCGTACTTTTTGGCGCTTCAATCGGTGGCGGCGCCCAGGCAGCCGAGCCCCCTTCGAATGATGCGACGCTCTCCAACATCTGGGTGGGGACGGGCACACTGACGCCGTCTTTTGACCGGCAGGTCACGGAATATTCGGTTTCTGTCCCTTCCTCGACGACGACCATCTGGATGAACGCCGACACTTCTGATGCTGATGCGAGGTATTATGCGGGTGGATCCTGGCGCTCGTCGGGTTCGTCCTGGGGTAACAGCCTGGTTTATGGCAACAATACCGTCACGATCATCGGCCGGGCGGCCGACGGCGTGACGACCAAGACCTATACGGTAATCGTCACCCGCCCCCCTGCAGTGCCGATGTTGACCGGAGCGAGCCCAGCAACGGGGACGACGACCGGCGGAACGTCCGTGACGCTGACGGGCACAAACCTGA